>NZ_CP187161.1:2205000-4148822 GCF_049675845.1 Methylocystis parvus | reverse complement strand
TCGCGGCCTTTTCCAAAAATGCGAGCGCAATCAATCACCCGCGCAAAACGCAGGCCAAGCGCTATTGAGACGAAGAACTGATATGCCTTGTTGGGCGGATCGCCGCCGATTTTAACGAGGTGGCCCCACGGCGAAACTCGCGCCGCCTGTCCTGGAATTCACATTATCGATCACGCCGGGAACGGAAACAAAAGAACGCAGCGCAAAACTCGCGCGCGCGATACGCAGCACTCCAATAACATTGGCTGGCCGCAGTTCCGTCATGACAAAACCCCCGGTTTCCGGGATCGAACGATCCCGGATCTTCAAACGCCCCGCAGAACCAACATTGAGCGCGACGGCTCTGCGAACTGATATTTTGAGTTTCAGATCGAACTGGAAGGAAACTGATCAGACGCCAAAAGCCTTGGCTTTCCGAGGCAGGATATCGACATGTCGTCGCTCCTTTTCGCACTCAGCCTGCAGCTGACGTAGTGACGTTGACCACTTTCGTTCGACGGACTTGACCCTACACGCGCGTCCCAATTCGCGCAACGACCGTCGTCATCCCACGGTCGTTGTTTCGCCAAGGGTGTGGCGCCCAAACAGCACGAACGACGCAGTAGCGTCTGTAAACCGATGATTCATCGCTAGTACCAATTCAGCTCACACATTCTCGTAATATGAGAAAAAGACTGCGCGGAAAGAATCTCGCGAAACTGTCAAGTGGGTCGCCAACACGTCCAAAATCAAGGCTTAGTTGCAAGAGATTGAATCAGGAGACATTTGAATGCGCGCAACTCTCACACGAAATTTTTTTTAAATCCTGTGACAGGATGACGTCAGAGCTGACAACGCACGGAGCAGCAAACAAAAAAAAGCCCGGCTGAGCCGGGCTTTTGTTGTTTCCAGAGTTTGTCTGAAAAACGGGCCGCGTTGCACGCCGAGCGCGCAATCTGCATCAGCCCTTGGCGGAGAGCGCCTTCACGCTCTTGCTCAGACGCGACACCTTGCGCGAAGCGGTGTTCTTGTGAATGACGCCCTTCTGAGCGGCGCGCATCATCTCCGGAACGGCGCTCTGCAGAGCGGTCGCCGCGAGAGCGGCGTCACCGGCCGCGATCGCCTCTTCGACCTTGCGCACGAAGGTGCGCATGCGGCTGCGACGCGCGCGATTGACGATGGTGCGGCGCTCGATCTTGCGAACGGCTTTTTTGGCCGAAGCGGTATTGGCCATGTTCTATCTGTCCTCGAAGCTGTAAGAGCGACTCACGGCCGCCAGAAAACGTTGCGGCCGCGAATTCGCGGCCACGTCGCGCGCCTTATAAGCGCCGCCCCCCGTTTCGTCAATGGCCGCCGAGGGGAAGAGCGCCCGCCGGCCCCGCTCAGCGGTTCCGGAACAACGGCTTCCGCTTCTCCACGAAGGCGGCCATGCCCTCCTTCTGATCCTCCGTGGCGAACAGGCTGTAAAAGACCCGCCGCTCATAGCGGACGCCCTCGGCCAGCGTCGTTTCGAAGGCGGCGTTAACCGCCTCCTTGGCCATCAGGGCCGCGGGCAGCGACATGGACGCGACGGCGGCCGCCGCCTTGAGCGCCTCGGCCAGGAGGTCGCCGGCGGGGACCACCCGCGCCACGAGGCCGGCCCGCTCGGCCTCTTCCGCCCCCATCATCCGGCCGGTCAGAATCAGATCCATCGCCTTGGCCTTGCCGACCGCGCGGGTGAGTCGCTGGGTGCCGCCCGCGCCGGGGATGACGCCGATCTTGATCTCGGGCTGGCCGAACTGGGCCGTGTCGGCGGCTATGATGAAGTCGCACATCATTGCGACCTCGCAGCCGCCGCCCAGCGCAAAGCCCGCGACCGCGGCAATGATCGGCTTGCGCGCGCGCGCCACCGTGTCCCAGCGGCCGATGAAGTCGCCGAGAAAGGCGTCGGCGAAGCTCTTGTCCTTCATCTCCTTGATGTCGGCGCCCGCCGCGAAGGCCTTCTCGGAGCCGGTGATGACGACGCAGCCGATCCCGTCGTCCTTCTCGAAGCCCGCCAGCGCGCAATCGAGCTCGCTGATGAGGAGGGCGTTGAGCGCGTTGAGCGCCTGCGGGCGATTGAGCCGCACGAGGCCCACGCGGCCATGGGTTTCGACTTCGATCGTCTCGTAGCTCATTTGTGGCCTCCTTTTCTGCATATGCGCCAATCCAAAAACCACTTCGCGTTTTCGGACGCATGCGGCTCGCTAAATCTCGAAATCGCTCGCCGGCTGCTTCTCGCCGAAGCCCTTCGCGATGGCGCGGGCGTAGAGGTCTTCGAGCGTGATGTCGTCCAGTCGCGACAGCGCCGCCTCTTCCGTCTCGGCGATCAGCGGCTCGAGAACGGCGACGAGCAACGCCGGCGACTGTTCCTCGTCCTCTTCGGCGCGCAAGGCGACCCGTACGATCTCGCCCACGCAAAGCCGGCGCCGTTCGCGCGCCAGTTCGTAGCCGCCGGCCGGGCCGCGCACGCTCTTTAGTATGCCGGCGCGAACCAGGGCCTGAAGGAGCGTTTCGAGGCGGCGCGGCGGCAGATCGTGCCGCGCGGCGAGCTCCTTCGAAGAGACCGGGCGCCCGCGCGCATGCAGGGCGACGTCGAGCGCCGCCATGAGGGCGAATCGCGCGGGCCTCGGCAGGAGCATCATTTCCCGGCGTCTCCGCCGATTCCGGTGGAGCCGAAACCGCCCTCCCCGCGCGCCGTCTCGCCGAGCTCCTCGGCCTCGACGAGAATCGCGCGCGTCACCGGCGCGACGACGAGCTGCGCGATGCGCATGCCGCGCGTGATCTCGAAAGGCTGGCCGCCATGATTGATGAGCAGCGCCTTCACCTCGCCGCGATAATCACAGTCGATCGTGCCCGGCGCGTTGAGCACGGTGACGCCATGCTCGACGGCGAGCCCCGAGCGCGGGCGGACTTGCGCCTCATAGCCCTCCGGCAGCGCGATCTGGACGCCTGTCGGAATCAGATCCCGCGCGCCCGGCTCCAGCACGAGCTTCTGCCCGGCGGGCAGCGCGGCGTAGAGATCGAGCCCCGCGGCGCCTTCGCTGGCATAGGCGGGAAGCGGCAGGCCCTCGCCATTGGCGAGGCGTCGGATCGAAACCTTCATTCGGCGGCCTCGCTCTTGTTCAGAATCTCGGCGAGGCGCGCGACGAGCGCTCCGGCGACCGCCTCTTTGCTCATGCGCGGCCAGCTCTCGACGCCGGCGCGCGAGACGAGATGCGCCTCGTTTGCGTCGCCGCCAAAAACGCCCGAGCCTTCGGAGACGTCGTTGGCGACGATGAGATCGCAACCCTTTCGGACGAGCTTTTCCTTTGCGTGGGCGATTACGTCGCGCGTCTCGGCCGCAAAGCCGACGACGAGGCTGGGACGGTTCGCCGCGCGGGAAACGGTGGCGAGAATGTCGGGGTTCTCGACAAGCGCGAAGGTCGGCGTCGCCACGCCCTTCTCTTTCTTTATCTTGTCGGCCGCGGCCTCGACGCGCCAATCCGCCACCGCCGCCGCGCCGATGAAAACGTCGGCGGGCATGGCGCGCTCGACAGCCGCGAACATCTCGCGCGCGCTCTCGACGCGCACCACGTCACAACCCGGGGGATCGATCAGCGTCACAGGGCCGGAAACGAGCGTCACGCGCGCCCCCGCCGCTACGGCGGCCGCGGCGATGGCGTGCCCCTGCTTGCCGGATGAGCGATTGGCGATGTAGCGCACGGGGTCGATCGCCTCATGCGTCGGCCCCGAGGTGACGACGACATGGCGGCCGGCGAGCGGGCCTTGTGAAACGGCGCCGGGAAGCGGCAGGCGCGTCTCGCCTTTCAGCGCTACCTCGATCGCCGCGACGATGTCGAGCGGCTCGCTCATGCGGCCGGGGCCATATTCGCCGCAGGCCATGGGGCCGTCTGCCGGACCGACGAAAAGCGCGCCGTCCTGCTTCAACAGAGCGACGTTGCGCTGCGTGGCAGGCGCGAGCCACATGCGGATATTCATTGCTGGCGCGTAGAGCACGCGCTTGCCGGTCGCGAGCAGCAGGGTGGTGGCGAGATCGTCGCAAAGCCCCTGCGCCGCGCGCGCGAGAAGATGCGCGGTCGCCGGCGCGACGACGATCAGGTCCGCGTCGCGGGAGAGCTGGATGTGCCCCATCTCCTGCTCGTCCGTCGCGGAGAACAAATCGTCATGGACCTTCTCGTTGGAGAGGCTGGTAAAGGCGAGCGGCGTGACGAATTCCTTCGCCGCCCTGGTCATGACGACGCGAACCCGCGCCCCGCGCTCGCGCAGGCGGCGCACGAGGTCGAGCGACTTATAGGCCGCGATCCCGCCGCCGACGATCAGCAAAATGCTCTTTCCGCCAAGGCTTTGCGCTATGTTTTGACCCGACAAGCCGAAGGCTCCCCTGCTCGATGCGCGCGGAGAATACAGATTTTGGGCGCAAGGCCAAAACGGCCATGGTCCGGCGCTCGCAATGGCCGCGCGGGCTTGGTAGAGGTGGGCGAACGCCATTCACCCGCCGCAGGCCGCCCCATGCAGACGACATCGCGCCTTCTCGCGCTCGGCATTCTTCTCGCCGCAACCCTGCCCGCCCATGGTCGCGACAAGGAGCAACCTTCCACCATCGTCAGCCCCGAAGCGACCGCTAGCGCGCCCGAGCAGAAACTTGCCGCGCGGGGGCGCTCTTTCGTGCCGCTGCATTCGACGCTCATCGGCCAGGGAGGAGCCGCGCGGCTGAATTTCTCGGGCCTGCTGTCGATCCACAATACGTCGGCGACGAACGTGCTGGCGGTGGAAAAGATCGACTATCGCAGCGGAAGCGGCCAGCTCGTGGAGAGCTACCTGCCCGAGCCCGTCTATCTTAAGCCCTACGCCGCGATGCAGGTCGTCATCGCTCAGGACGACGTTCGGGCCGGGGTAGGCGCGAGCTTTACGGTGGACTGGTCGACGCCGCCGGGCGGCGATGAGCCCGTCGTCGAAGCGGTCATGGCCGCCTTCGTCGGCACCCGCAGTTACAGCTTCCTCTCGCCGGGCCGTCGGGTTTCGCGCCCGTGAGTGCTATCTAGGCGGGAATGATCCGCGCCGATTCCCCGCCCGCGCCCCGCGTCACGCGGCTCACGCTTTCCGATTATCGCTCCTACGCATCGGCGCGCTGCGAGATCGACGCCCGTCTCGTCGCGCTCACGGGCGAGAACGGCGCCGGCAAGACCAATGTGCTCGAAGCCTTGTCGCTCTTTTCGCCAGGGCGGGGCCTGCGGCGCGCGGAGATTGGCGAGTGCGCCCGGCGCGACGGGGCTGGGGGCTTCGCGGTCTCAATTGAACTTGAGAGCGACGACGCGACCACGCAGCTCGGTCATGGCCTGACCCCCGAAGGCGAAAGGCAGTTCCGCATCGAGCGCGCGCCGGTCTCCTCCGCCCGCGCCTTCGCCGACCATCTGCGCGTTTTGTGGCTCACGCCCGCCATGGACGGGCTTTTCAACGGGCCGGCGGGCGACCGGCGCCGCTTTCTCGATCGTCTTGCGCTCGGCGTCGACGCCGATCATGGCGCGCGCGTCAACAAGCTGGAGCGCGCGCTGCGCAATCGCAACCGACTGCTCGAGGATGGCGTCTCCGACCGCCGCTGGCTGGACGCCGCAGAGCAGGAAATCGCTGCGCTCGGCGTCGCCGTCGCGGCGGCGCGGCGCGAGACGGTCTCGCGGCTCGCCTCGCTCATCGTCGCGAGCGAGAGCGTCTTTCCGTGGGCCGAAATCTCGATCGAAGGCGAGATCGAGAACATGCTGGCCGAGGCGCCCGCGCTCGTCGTCGAGGAGCGGTTCCGCGAAACGCTGAGCCAGACCCGCCGCCGCGACGCCGCCGCCGGTCGTACGCTGACCGGCCCGCAAACCAGCGACCTCGCCGTGCGCCACGGCCCCAAGAACGAAGCCGCGCGCGACTGCTCGACCGGCGAGCAGAAGGCGCTGCTGATGGGACTGACTCTCGCCCATGCGCGCCTCGTCGGCGAAATGACCGGCAAGGCGCCGCTGCTGCTGCTCGATGAAGTCGCGGCGCATTTCGATCCCAAACGCCGCGAGGCGCTGTTTCACGAGCTTGATATGCTGGGCGGGCAAGTGTGGATGACGGGCGCGGACCCGCTGCTTTTTACGTCGCTGACCGGTCGCGCGCAGATGCTGCATGTGACGCCGGGAATTCTGGAGAGAGTGAAGGCTGCTTAGTGCGCATCGTCAGAAAGAGGCAGAACCAAGAGGGCTTCTTGCTTAGCCTTTGCGATCTCCGCCTCGCTCGCGCACCCGCTCGCCTGCATCCGGTCGAGTATATAATCCCGCCGTTTGCGTCCTTGCTCTGGATGGGCGTCGTAGGTCGCAGGAGACCTCGTCAACCCGACGAGATAGGCGGTCTGCGCCAAAGATAGTTGGGTTGCGTCGACACCGAAATGAGTCTTCGCGCCGGCTGCAACGCCATATCCGCCACGGCCAAAGTATTGGCCGTTTAGCAAAGTCTCCAAGATATCGCTTCGAACCATCGCCTTTCCGATCCGCCACGACACAATGGCTCTTTTGACATGCCAATCTATTTGCCGCATTGGCGACTTCGTGGCTTCGAGCATTCTCCCTGCCAGCAAGTATTCAAGCCCGTTCGCGTTGAAGGGGTCGGACATAAACGCGCAGATGAATTGTTGCGGGATTTCAGCGAGCCGAGTGTAGCCACCCTGCCCCGATGAGCGTTGCTTCAGGGCCTCGTTCATTGTCTGAAGGTCGGGAATGTCGCGCTGCGCGTACCAATAAAAGCCGCAAACGGACGTGGCCAAAACCGCCACCACCCCGAGCGCGAAACGTCGGAGTGGAAGTTGGAGAGGGCGTCGCAAAACGGGAAATCGCATCTGCAATTATTCCAAAGACAATTCCCCGATGCTAGCTCTGCTTCACGGCGATATCGCGGCGGATCGACCTTAGCAATGTGCGGTATGCTAGACGCCGTCGATACGGGAGAAGCTCAATGGACTGGTACTGGTACGCAATCATCGTCGGCGTTGCGGCGCCGTGGGTCATCCTCAACGCCAGCCTGCGCAACACTTTCAAGGAGGGCGGCGCCGTCACCGGACTTTCGGTCTGGGCCGGCATGGCGCTGTCGACGACCTTGTTCGCGCTTCTGATTGGTTGGATCATCCATAAATTGCTTGCGTAAACGCCTACGGTATTGCTGGTCGCGAGCAAATCCCTCCCCTTTACGGGGAGGGTGGCCCCGCGAATGCGGGGTCGGGTGGGGTAAAGCTCCCAACATGCGCCAGTGAACCCCACCCGGCGGTCTTCGACCGCCGACCTCCCCGTAAAGGGGAGGTATGTGGCGCCCCACCGCTAGATTGCTGTCCAGAGAAGACGTTACGGCTGCAGCATCACCTTGACGCAGCCGTCCTTGTGGTTTCGGAACGTCTTGTAGAGATCCGGCCCCTCGTCGAGCCTGCCGCGATGCGTGACCACGAAGGACGGGTCGATGTCGCCCTTCTCGATGCGCTCGAGCAACTTCGGCATGTAGCGCTGCACCGGCGTCTGCGCCATCCTGAAGGTGAGGCCGCGATTGATCGCCGAGCCCATCGGGAATTTGTCGATAAAGCCGCCATAGACGCCGACGACGGAAATGGTTCCGAAGTTGCGGCAGCAATGCACGGCCTGCCGCAACACATGCGGCTGGTCGGTGCCGAGAAACGCCGCGACTTTCACGCGGTCGATGAAGGAGTCGATGCTGCCCGTCGGATCCGGCTCCGTGCCGACCGCATCGATGCAGGCGTCGGCGCCGCGGCCGTCGGTCATGGCGTTGATTGCGTCATAGATATCGACCTTGTGGAAATCGAGCGTCTCCGCGCCGGCCTTCTCGGCAAGCGCAAGGCGCTCCGGCACATGGTCGATGGCGATCACGCGCTCGGCCCCGAGCATGAAGGCGCTGCGGATCGCGAACTGCCCCACGGGTCCGCAGCCCCAGATGGCGATGGTTTCGCCGCCCTTGATGTCGCAGAATTCTGCGGCCATGTAGCCCGTCGGGAAAATATCCGAAAGGAAAAGCGCCTGATCGTCGGTCATCGACTCCGGAACCTTGATCGGACCGACATCCGCATAGGGCACGCGCAGATATTCCGCCTGGCCGCCACGATAGCCGCCGAGCAGATGTGAATAGCCGAAAAGCCCCGCCGGCGAATGGCCCCATAGCGTCTCGGCCTTGGCGCGATCAGGATTGGTGCGCTCGCAGGCGGAATAAAATCCGCGCTTGCAGAAATAGCACTCGCCGCATGAAATGGTGAAAGGCACGACGACGCGGTCGCCGACCTTCAGCTTCTTCACGTCGGAACCAACCTCCACGACCTCGCCCATGGTCTCGTGGCCGAGCACGTCGCCGTGACGCATCTGCGGAATGACGCCGTCGTAAATGTGTAGGTCCGAGCCGCAAATGGCGCAGGCCGTCACCTTGATCACCACGTCGCGCGGGTCTTCGATCGACGGATCGGGGACGCTTTCGCAGCGAATGTCGCCTTTGCCGTGAAAGGTAAGCGCCTTCATTGCAATGCTCCCGAAGCCGGCGGCGGCCCGTCCCGCGCGCCCCCCGTGAACTTGCATCCGGTCGGTTGGTTCCGCCGACCTCTCCGCGCTCCTCCTGAGGGGCAGGTCGCGCCTCGGCCCTGTTCATGCTAACTGCGGGTCATGCCCCTCCCCCCGCAAGCCCGCGCGCTGCTCAAATCCGTCTTCGGCTATGACGATTTCCGCTCCGGTCAGGCGGAGATCATCGCCGCCGTTCTGGAGGGCCGGCCGGTCCTCGCCGTCATGCCGACGGGCAGCGGCAAATCCATGTGCTACCAGCTTCCGGCCATCATGGAGGAGGCGCTCACCGTCGTGGTCTCGCCGCTCATCGCGCTGATGCGCGATCAGGTGCGGCAGATGAAGGCGCTCGGCGTTTCCGCCGCGACGCTCAACTCCATGAACGGCATGGAGGAGAACGACGAAGCCCGCCGCGCCATGCGCGAGGGCGATCTGCGGCTTCTCTATGTCTCGCCCGAGCGGCTCATGATGGACGGCCTCATCGCCGATCTTCGCCGGGCGAAGCCGCGCCGCCTCGCCATAGATGAGGCGCATTGCGTCTCGGAATGGGGACACGACTTCCGACCCGAATATCGCGAAATCGGCCGCGCCGCCGAAGCGCTCGGGAATATTCAGGTCGTGGGCCTCACCGCAACGGCCGACGCCGCGACGCGAGATGACATCGCAAAGCGTCTTTTTCCGTCGCCGCCGCAGCTCTTCCTGCACAGCTTCGACCGGCCGAACATCGCGCTCAATTTCGCGCTGAAGGACCAGCCGCGGCGGCAATTGTCGCGCTTTCTAGAACGCCACAAGGGCGAAAGCGGCATCGTCTATTGCTCCTCGCGCCAGCGCACCGAGGATCTGGCCGCCTACTTTCAGGAGCAAGGCTACGACGCCCTGCCCTATCACGCTGGCCTCGATCAGGAGACGCGCAACCGCAATGGCGACCGCTTCCTGCGCGAAGATGGCGTCGTCGCCGTCGCCACCATCGCCTTCGGCATGGGGGTCAACAAGCCCGACGTGCGCTTCGTGGCGCATGCCGACATGCCGTCTTCGGTCGAGAGCTATTACCAGGAAATCGGCCGCGCCGGCCGCGACGGTCTGCCCGCCGATACGCTGACGCTTTACGGCCTCGACGACATGGCCTTCAGACGCCGCCGCATCGACGAAAAGGAAGTTGGCGAAGATCGCCGCCGCATCGAGCATGAACGCTTCTCCGCGCTCGCCACGCTCTGCGAGACGCCGCGCTGCCGACGCCAGACGCTGCTTGCCTACTTTGCCGAAGAAGCGCCGCCTTGCGGGCGCTGCGACGTCTGCCAGGGGAAAGTCGCGGTCTTTGACGGCCTCATTCCCGCGCAGAAGGCGCTCTCGGCCGTCTATCGCACCGGCCAGCGCTTCGGCGCGAACCACATTGCAGACGTGCTGCGGGGCGAAGCGACCGACGCCGTGCGCCGCCACGGCCATGACGCCATCAAGACCTTCGGCGTCGGCAAGGAGCATTCGAAGCAGGAGTGGGCCTCGATCCTGCGCCAGCTCTTCGCCGCCGGCGCCCTGCAAACGGCGAGCGCGGAGCATGGCGGCTTCGCGCTCACGGCGAAGGGCGAGGACATTCTCTTCGGCCGCGAAAGGATCCTGCTGCGCAGCGATCCGCTGACGCGCCGGGAGAAGCGGCAGAAAGAGGCGACCAATCTCGACGAAGCGACGGACCGTATCCTCTCGACGCTCAAGCGCAAGCGGCGCGAGCTCGCGCAGGAGGAAGGCGTGCCCGCCTATGTTATCTTCGCCGATCGCACGCTCATCGACATGGCGGAGAAACGCCCCTCGACGCTGGACGAAATGCTCGAAGTGCACGGCGTCGGCGAGCGCAAAGTGGCGCGCTATGGCGACGCCTTTCTGGAAGCGCTGGAAGAGGCGTTGCGGTGATTACTCCCTCTCCCCGCTCGCGGGGAGAGGGTTGGGGTGAGGGGCGAAGGGCTCAGCCGAGCCTGCGAGTTTAAAAAGAAATCGCAAGGCGATCTGAGATTGTCGAAGCGGCCTGCCCCTCACGCTAGCCCTCTCCCCGTTCAACGGGGGGAGGGATCGCTTCCCTGCTTGCGCCATGCGTGTTCGCACACATCCTTTGGAGTGGTTCGGCGTCATCATTCCCCTACGACCTGAACAGAAGGGGATTGACCATGACGACGCCTATTCCAAGCAGAGCAACGCTCGCCTGCCTCATCGGCGCATTTCTCGCGCCCACCGCGCTCTGTGCGCAAGAGTTCAAGCTGCAGGCGATGACCCTGATGGACGGCAATTGCCGCCTACAGGCGCAGGGAGGCGCCATTCCCTGCAAGGGCACGGTCATGTGGACCGAATTCAAGAACGGCCGAACGATGCTGTCCTTCTTCAAGGACAATAACAGCTACACGGTCTCGGGCGAGACGACGGCTCAGCCCAGCGAGGGCGAATATCGTCAGCCGATCGACACGATAAGATATTTCGACGGCGACAAATTGCTGGACGCGGACGAGAACGCCAAAGGCGCATGCCTGTTCAATTTGAAGGCGAACACGATCAAGTGCGAAGTGGACGGCCACCATAAGAAAGCCCACTACGCCTTCGAACTCGACAAGGTCCACAACATCGAGCGGAAAGACTTCTAGCTTGAGCGACGCCTTCCGAGGCCGCCGGGCGTTGGCGCCCCGGTTGCAAATGTCGGAGACCGAAAGGCGCCAACCCATGAAATTCTATATGACGCCGGGCTCCTGCTCGACCGGCATTCACATCCTTCTCGAGGAAATCGGCCTCGTTTTCGAGGCCCATATCCTCAACCTGCCGCGCGGCGACCATCTCAGGCCCGATTATCTCGCCATCAACCCCAATGGCACGATTCCGACGCTCGTTCTCGATGACGGGACCGCGCTGACCGATTTCGTCAGCATTGCGACATGGCTGGCGCGGACCTATCCCCGCCGAAAGCTCTTGCCCGACGATCCCGTCCTCGCCGACGAAGCGCGCGCGATGCTCGATTTCTGCACGCGCCACATTCATGGCGAGGCCTTCCGCCGCGTTTTCACGCCCGATCGTTACGGCCCCGACCCGGATGCGACGATCTCGGAAGGCCACGCGATCGCCGCCTCCGCCTTCGAGGCCGTCGACCGCGAAATCGCCGGTCGCGAATACGCCATCGGCCCGTTTACGATCGCCGACGCCGCGCTGTTCTATGTCGAGTTCTGGGCCGACAAGACCGGCATGTCCCTGCCCCATAATTGCGCCGCGCATTACCAGCGCATGAAGGCGCGCCCTGCCGTGCGGCAGGTGCTGGCGGAAGAAGGCTATCGCTGAGCCTCCATCATGATCGCTTCGCCGCGTTCGCGTGCGAAATCGCACGGAGACCGATCGCTTCCCCTCGTATTCTCTCCAGAAGACGTTGGAGAGAAAAAATGAACCAGACGATACGCCGCTATGGATGGCTGCTCGCCCTGCTGTTCCTGACGCTCGGCGCCGCAGGGCTTTGGACCGTCTCGGCCACCCACGACATCTCCCTCGCTGCGAGTGAAATCCAGAGCCGCCCCGGCATGTACATCGGCGATACCGACGACGGAATCCATCAAGGTTCTGCGCATCACATCGATTTACGATGTATATCGGCGATAACGGTATCGACGGCACCGGCCTGCATCACATGGTCTATGAGGTCGTCGACAACGCCATCGACGAGGCGCTCGCCGGTCATGCGACGCGCGTTACGGTCACGCTCAACGCCGACGGCTCCTGCACCGTCACGATAACGGCCGCGGCATTCCGACCGACATCCACCCGAAGAGGGCGTGTCGGCCGCCAACGT
The DNA here is from genome assembly GCF_049675845.1 of Methylocystis parvus. Classification (GTDB taxonomy): domain Bacteria; phylum Pseudomonadota; class Alphaproteobacteria; order Rhizobiales; family Beijerinckiaceae; genus Methylocystis; species Methylocystis parvus_A. Next base: position 4,136,459 of record NZ_CP187161.1, on the reverse strand, counting down.
CATCATGACGCAGCTCCATGCGGGCGGCAAATTCGACCAGAACTCCTACAAGGTTTCCGGCGGCCTGCATGGCGTCGGCGTCTCGGTCGTCAACGCGCTGTCGACGTGGCTCAAGCTGCGCATCTGGCGCGAAGGCAAAGAGCACTTCATGGAGTTCAGGCATGGCGACGCCGTCGATGACCTGAAGGTCGTCGGCGAAGCGCCCGTGGAGGACGGCGCGCCGAAGCGCGGGACGGAAGTCACCTTCCAGCCCTCGCCCGCGACCTTCACCATGGTCGAGTTCGATTACGCGACGATCGAGCATCGCCTGCGCGAGCTCGCCTTCCTGAATTCGGGGGTGCGCATCGTCCTGACCGACGCGCGCCACGCCGACGTCAAGCGGAGGAGTTTTCTACGAAGGCGGGCTCGAGGCCTTCGTGCGCTATCTCGATCGCGCCAAGACGTCGGCGATCGGCGATCCAATCATGATCCAGGGCGACAAGGACGGCATCAGCGTCGAGGTCGCGCTGTGGTGGAACGACAGTTACACGAGAATGTGCTGGCTTCACCAACAACATCCCGCAGCGCGACGGCGGCACGCATCTCGCCGGCTTTCCGCGGCGCGCTGACGCGCCAGATCACCGGCTACGCGGATTCGTCGGGGCTGACGAAGCGCGAGAAGGTCGATCTTTCCGGCGACGATGCGCGCGAGGCCTGACGTGCGTGCTGTCGGTGAAGGTGCCGGATCCGAAATTCTCATCGCAGACGAAGGACAAGCTCGTCTCGTCGGAAGTGCGACCGGCGGTCGAGATCGATGGTGAACGATCAGCTCGGCCAATGGCTCGAAGAGCATCCGGCCGAGGAAGCGAAGGTCGTCGTCGGCAAGGTCGTCGAGGCTGCGCCGCGCGCGAAGCGGCGCGCAAGGCTCGCGATCTCACGCGCCGCAAGGGCGCGCTCGACGTCGCCTCCGGCTGCCGGGCAAGCTTCGCCGACTGCCAGGAGCGCGACCCGGCGAAGACCGAACTTTTCATCGTCGAGGGTGACTCGGCCGGCGGCACCGCGAAGCAGGGCGCGAGCGCGAGTTCCAGGCCGTGCTGCCGCTGCGCGGCAAGATTCTGAACGTCGAGCGCGCGCGCTTCGACAAGATGCTGTCGTCGGAGCAGGTCGGCACGAACTCATCACCGCGCTCGGCACGGGCATCGGCCGCGACGAGTTCAACGCTCGACAAGCTGCGCTATCACAAGATCATCATCATGACCGACGCCGACGTCGACGGCGCACACATCCGCACGCTGATCCTGACCTTCTTCTACCGGCAGATGCCGGAGCTGATCGAGCGCGGCCATATCTTCATCGCGCAGCCGCCGCTGTACAAAGTGACCAAGGGCAAGTCCGACGCAATATCTCAAGGACGAGCGCGCGCTCGAGGATTATCTGATCGACTCGCTGCTCGACGGCGCGGTGCTCCGCACCGGCTCCGAGGATCGCGCCGGCGCCGATCTGCGCAAGGTGCTGGAGGACGCGCGCGCCTTCCGCACCGTGATGGCGAGCCTGCATTCGCGCTACGACCGCAGCGTCGTCGAGCAGACCGCGATGGCGGGCGCGCTCAAGCCGCATGGCGATGACGCGGAGGCGGAGAGGCTTGCAACGGAAGTCGCGCGCCGTCTCGACGCCATCGCCGAAGAGACAGAGCGCGGCTGGACCGGGGAGCCCCTCGAGGGCGGTTACGTCTTCAAGCGCACGCTGCGCGGCGTGACGCAGGCCGTCATGCTCGACGCGGCGATGCTCAACTCGTCAGAAGCGCGCAAGCTGCAGGAGCGCGCGGATTCGCTGCGCGACGTCTTCTCCGCGCCCGCGACGCTTATCCGCCGCGGCGACGAGGCGCCGCTCTCCGGCCCCATCGCGCTCTACGAGGCCATGAGCCAGATCGGCCGCAAGGGCCTCACCATCCAGCGCTACAAAGGCTTGGGCGAGATGAACGCCGAGCAGCTTTGGGAGACGACGCTCGACCGGGAGGCGCGTTCGCTCTTGCAGGTGAAGGTGAAGGAGGCCGCCGAAGCCGACGACATTTTCGTGAAGCTGATGGGCGACGTGGTGGAGCCGCGCCGCGAGTTCATCCACGAGAATGCGCTTAACGTCGCAAATCTGGACGTCTAGGCGATGACGCACGCTCTCGCCGCCGCCGCCGTGTTGCGAGAGATCGTCTCCCGATTGAGCGAGAGCCTGCCCGAAGAGCTCAAGGAGCCGCCTTTCAACGCAACAGTCGCTCGTCTGGGCGGCAAGAGCTTGCGCGAGACGGCGGAGCGCCCGGTTCTGGGTCTCTATCTCTACCGCTTCCGAACCGACCACCCGGCGTCTCATGGCCCAACGCCGCCTCTCGCGGGACAGGTTCCTCTCACGCTCCATTGCCTTCTCGTCGCCCTGGCGGACGATCCGGATGTCGAGACAGAACTCATGAACTGGGGAATGCGCCAGATGGCCCGCATGCCCATCGTGACGCTGGAGCACGAAACGTCCCCGCACGCCGACCTTTCCGTCGCCCTGGTGAAAGCGAGGATTGTCGAAGACGATCTCCCAACTGAAACGCTCATGCAAATCTGGACGGCGATGCGCACGGACTATCGGCTTTCGACGCCTTACGTCGTGCATGGGCTCATTCTTTCGTCCTGATCTCCCACATGGCCGCTCCTGCGCAACCCACCCGCCTCCTCGTCTGCGTCGGCCCAAATTGCGACGCGCAAGGGCGTGGGCGCGCCTTGCTGGCCGAGGTGCAACTGGCCACGCACGACGCTTTCCCAGACGAACTGGCGGACGGTCGCCTGAAAATCTCTACGCGCGAATGCCTGCGGCTGTGCACGCGCGATCCGGTGGTGCGCATCGAACCTTCGGGCGACGCCTTCTCCGATCCCGACATTGACGAGCTGATGCTCGAGATCGCCAAAACGCTGAAATAGCGGCGCCCCGTTTTTCCGCGCGCCTCCTGCGCGCTAGATAAGGCTGCGACGAGCCGGCGCGGGTGACGCCGCCGATCCGAGCAGCCTCATGAAACGCAAACCCTTCGCCAGCGCCGTGGCGCTCATGGCGTTCTCTGCATTTTTCTTCGCTCATGGCCCAGCCGGCGCGCAGCGCGACGAGCAACCGCCCTCCGCCGATGAGCGGCAGGAAGCTGCGCCGCCCGCCGCCGAGGCTGAACGTCCATCGCGCCCGGCGCCGGAATTCGGCCCGGAAACCGCACGCGACGCCGCCGAAGCCGCGCGCCGCTACGCCAACATCGCGGCCAATGGCGGCTGGCCGCGCCTTGCGAAGGGCAAGCCCCTCCCCGCGCTGCGCCGCCGCCTTGCGATCGAAGGCTATCTTTCGCGCGAGGAGAGCGAGGGCGACAAATGGGACGATACGCTGTCCGACGCGGTGCGCCGCTTTCAGGCGCATGTCGGTCTTGACCAGACCGGCGAGGTCTCCCGCGAAACGCTGCGCGCATTGAACGTCCCCGCTGCGACCCGCGCGCGCGCACTGGCGGCGACTGCGGCGCGTCTCGCTCGAATTCATTTTCGCTTCGGGGATCGCTATGTCGCGGTGAACATCCCCGCCGCTTCGGTCGAGGCCGTCGAGAACGACGAGGCGGTCAAGCGCTTTACCGCCGTCGTCGGCGGGCACCGCCACCACTCGCCGCAGGTCGTTACGAAAATCGTCTCAATCGACATCAACCCGACCTGGACCGTGCCGGCTTCGATCATCAAGAAGGAGCTCGCGCCGAAATTGAGGCGCAACCCGCATTATTTCGAACGCGAGAACATCCGCATTCTCGACAGCAGAGGCCGTGAGGTCGATCCGCGCAAGCTGCGCGGCGTATCGAGCCGGCGCGCAGCGCATTTCACCTTCCGTCAGGAGCCGGGGCCGAAAAACGCGTTGGGCTCGCTTCGCATCTCCATGCCGAACAGCCACGACGTGTTCATGCACGATACGCCGCACAAGGATCTTTTCGAGAGAGATTTTCGTTTCCTCTCGCATGGCTGCGTTCGCGTCGAGGGCGTCTACGACCTCGCCGACTGGCTTTTGCAGGATACCGGCGACTGGGACGCGTCGAGGCTGAGAGACGAAGAAGAGCAAGGCAGGACGGAGAAGATCAAACTGAGTGGGCCCGTCCCGGTCGCCTGGGTCTATATGACCGGCTGGTCGACGGGAGACGGCCCGGCCTTTTTCCGCCACGACATCTACAATCTCGACAAGGGGACGAAGCTGCCGGCGCATAGCGGCGGCGCCGTCGCGCGTCGCTAAAATTGCGGCTTGTCGACCATCAGCCAGAAAATGCCGAGCATGGCGATGAAGGCCGGCCAGCCGAGCGCGAACCACCACCAGAAAAAGCGCTTGTAACGCGGCGGCAGCGCCTCGCCGCTTTCAAGGCATGCCTCAGCCATACGCGCCATCTGCATCTGCAGCCACACAACGGGCAGCCAGCAGGCGCCGACGAAAATGTAGAGCGCGACGGACGCCAATATCCAATGCGTATCGAGCGGCCAGCCTTCCTCCATGGCGAGCGCGACGCCCGTGACGGGCTGCACGATCACGGCGGGCGTCGTGAAGATCCAATCGGCCAGAACCACATTCTTGTTGCCCGCGACAATGGCGCGCAAATCGCCGCGCAGATTGGTCGCGAGCCCATGAAAGGCCGTGCCCAGCCCTGTGCCGAAGAGCACCGTCGAGCTGATGATGTGAATCCACTTCAGCACGGTCACGTCCATCAGTCCGACTCCAGCGCGATCATGACGAGTACGGCGGCCGCGAGCGGGACGTTTTTGAGGATGGGACCGAAAGGATGCAGCCAGTATTCGCTGGGCAGGCCGAGCGCAAGCAGCGTGAAGGCCGCCATGCTCGCAAGCTGGAGCCCGCCGATGAGGACCGGCCGCCAGCGGCGCAGCAACAATAGGCCCAGGAGAAGATCAAGCATGGCGCCGCCATAAAGCGCGATCGACGCGAGCGCGCCCGAAAGCCCCAGCGACGCCAGCATCGCATAGCTCTTTGCGACTGGATAAAGCCCAAGCGACAAAAGCCCGCTCGCGATCCAGAGGAAAGCGAGGCTGAAGCGCAAGACAGGACGCAGGAAAAAGAGCCGCGCGGCGAGCCTGTCGGCTTCCGAGGCTGGCTCTTGCGCCAGCGCCTGTCGCAGATCGCGCGGCGGGCGCCCGAGCGCCGCGGTCAGCGGGCTGGGATCGGAGACATTGCCACGGGCGAGCATACGGATCACGTCGGGGTTCAGCGGCCCGCTCGTGAAGCGCCCGCCAATCTCGGCCATGATCTCGAACAGCCGGTCGGGAATGCGGACCGAGCCGGTGGGAGGCAAGCCGAGCCAGTTCCGAAGAATCCTTGTCAGCTCGTAGGGCGACATCGGCTCCGGCCCCACCACGTCGATCAGCCGGGGCGACTCCGCGCCCTCCGCGAGGCGGGCGACGAGCTCCGCGAGATCGTCGACATGGACAGGCTGGAAGCGCCAGTCGTCGCGGCCGATGCGGGGGAGCGTCGGGAAAGCGGCGGCGGCAAGGAGCCAGGTCGTGCTCGCCCCGCCCCGGCCAACGACGACAGAGGGCCGCAGCACCCGCCAGTCGAGCCGCGTTCCATGCGGGTCGGCGTCGAGAAAGAAGGCTTCGGCCGTGCCCTTGCTGCGCTGGTAATCCGTCTCTCCCTGCGGCGCCGCGCCCAAGGCCGAAATATGGATAAAACGCTTGGCGCCGGCGGCGATGCAGGCCGAAAAAAGCCGCATGGCGCCTTCCGCGTGCACGGCGTCCATCGTGTTCGCGCCCTCGTCGCGCACGAGCCCGGCGCAATTGACGACAACCTCGAAGCCCGAAATCTTTCGGCGCAGCCGCTCGGCGTCGTCGCGGGCGATATCGACATCGGCGCGCCCGGCCGCCATCACGGCATGGCCCCCCGCCAAGAGCCGCCCGGCTATGTGGCGGCCGATAAAGCCAGTTCCGCCGACAATGAGGATACGCGCCAAGGGACCCCCAAGTAAAATCGGGACTTCCGCCGCCAACCATATAGGAGCTTGGCCGGCTCCCGGCCCTGCAATTCGGGCGTTTTCGTGCCATAAGGAGGCATGGCGACGATTCGAAATGCTTTCGACCCGGGCTTCGGCGTTTACGTCCACTGGCCGTTCTGCCTGTCGAAATGCCCCTATTGCGACTTCAACAGCCACGTCCGCCGCGGCGACGTGGACGAGGATCGCTTTGTCGAAGCCTTCGCCGCGGAGATCGCCCACCGCGCCAGGCTCGCCCCGGGACGCGAGGTCCGCTCGGTGTTCTTCGGCGGCGGCACGCCCTCGCTGATGGCGCCTTCGACCACCGCGGCTATTATCGACCAAATCGCCAAGCACTGGACGATGGCCAAGGACGTCGAGATCACGCTCGAGGCCAACCCCACGAGCGTCGAGGCGTCGCGCTTCAAGGGCTTCAAGGCGGCGGGCGTCAACCGCGTCTCGCTCGGCCTCCAGGCTCTGAACGACATCGACCTCAAGGCGCTCGGCCGGCAGCATTCGGTCGCCGAGTCGCTGATGGCGCTGGACGTGGCGACGAGCGTTTTCGAACGCGTCAGTTTCGACCTGATCTACGGCCGCACGGGGCAGACCCCCGCGGCGTGGCGCAAGGAGCTCGACCTCGCGCTCACCCGCGCGCCGGAGCATGTTTCGCTCTATCAGCTCACCATCGAGCCCGACACGCTGTTCGAGCGCATGGTCAATACGGGGAAGATGACGGTCCCAGACGTCGACACCCAGCGCGCGCTCTGGGACGTCACGCAGGAGATCACGGCCCGCCACGGTCTGCCCTCATACGAGGTCTCCAACCACGCCCGCCCCGGCGCGGAGTGCCGGCACAATCTCGTTTACTGGCGCTATGGCGAATATGCCGGCGTCGGCCCCGGCGCGCATGGCCGCATCATCACCACGCGCGGCCGCCGCGCGCAGGCGACCGAAAAACATCCCGAGATGTGGCTCACCTGCGTCGAGACGGAAGGCCATGGCCTCGTCGAGGACGAGTTGCTCAATTCGGAGCAGGAGGGCGACGAGTTCCTGCTGATGGGCCTGCGCCTGCGCGAAGGGATTGATCCGCAGCGTTATTTCCTGCTGACCGGCAAGAAGCTCTCGCAGTCGCGCATCAGCGAATTGATCGGGGATGGGCTTGTCGAGGTCACGCGCGAGAACCGCCTTCGCGTGAGTTCCGAGGGCTTCCCCGTGCTCGACGCGGTCGTGGCGGACCTCGCGGCCTGAAGCTTCAAGGAACCAAAACGCGAGGTGAACGCTTATCCTTAAGGGCCACCCTTTTTAGGAGAGCGTTTTCATGTCCATCACTGATATTCTCGTTCAGGTCGTCGCCGGCGCGCTCGGCGGCAAGGCGGCGGGCAAGGCCACGAAGAGCGACAATGCGCTCGGCGACCTCATCAGCGGCGCCCTTGGCGGCGGGCTCGGCGGACAGATTCTCAGCGCCATCATCCCATCCCTCGCGAGCGCGGCCAGCGGCGGCGGCAGTTTCGATCTGGGCGTGCTGCTCGGACAGGCGGCGGGCGGCGGCATCACGGGCGCGGTCGTGACGATGCTCTACAACGTGCTAAAAAAGCGGTTCGTCGGCTAAGTCTAGCCAGCATTCTCCCGCATGAAGGCGAGCGCGCCGGGCGCGATCGTCTGTTTCATCGCAAAGAAATCGCGCCAGCCGTCTTCGACCTTCCCCGCCGTGCGAATGTCGAAGGCGGCGGCGTTGTCGACGGCGCCAAGCGCCTTCCATGACAAAGGCGTCGCCACCGTCGCGCCATTGCGGGCGCGCAGCGACCATGGCAGGATCGCCGTCGCCGTCTTCTTGTTGCGCAGCCAGTCGATATAGATGCGGCCCGTGCGCTTGCGCTTGCTCATATTGGCGACGAAGCGGCTCGGCTCCTGCCGCGCGAGCCCGCGCGCAAAACCGGCGGCGAAGACTTCCGTGTCGGCGTAAGTGAGCGAGCGATCCAGCGGGAGCACGATGTGAATGCCCTTGCCGCCGGTGACGAGCGGCCAGGATCGCAGGCCGATCTCCTTGAGATATTCGCGAATATCCGCCGCCGCCTTGCTGACTTCCCTGAACGGCAGGTCTTCGTCCGGATCGAGATCGAAGACCATGCGGTCCGGCCGGTCGAGATCGCTCGCAAGCGACATCCAGCCATGAATCTCGATGGCACCGAATTGCGCCGCCGTATGCAGGCCAAGCGCGCCGTCGAGCGCGATATAGGGCTCGTCTTCGTTCGCAACCGTTAGAATGCCGCGCGTCATGCCCTTGAGCGGATGACGCTGGAAAAACAGCTCCTCGATATTCTCCGGCGCGCGTAGCAGGCTGATCGGCCGGTCCAGCAGATGCGGCGCCATGCGCGGCGCGATGGCGTCGTAATATTCCGCAATCTCGCCCTTGGTGATCCCGTCCGCCGGATAGACGACGCGGCTTGCATGCGTGATGCGCGACAGCTTCGGCGCCTGCGTCGGCTCGGCCACTGGTTTCGCCCTCACGTCTTCGCGCACGCCAAGAAAGCGCGCCTGCCGCAACTGGCCGTCCATCGTCCAGCCGCCAAAGCGCACTTCCGCCGGAAAGGGCGTCGCAATGAGCACGGAGCCTTTTGGGATCTTGTCGGCGGCCAAAAGCTTCGGCGCATTCTTTTCTGTCGCGCGCTTGGCGAGCAAGGGTTCGAGCGCGCCACGCTTTCGCGCATCATAGCCCGTGCCGATGCGCCCGACGTAACGCAGGCCCTCGGGCGTTTCCTTTGCGGCGATGAGGGACGCAAAGGACTCGCCCTTCTCGGACGGCCGATAGCCGACGATCAGCACATCTTCGCGAAAGTCGCCCTTGATCTTCAGCCAGTCGGAAAAGCGCCCGCTGCGATAGGGACGATCGGCGCGCTTGGCGATGATCCCCTCCGCGCCCGCCTGCGTCGCCTCGCGAAAGACCGTTGCGCCGTCGCCTTCGATATAGTCGCCGTAGCGAAGTGGGCCGCCGCTTTTCGCCAACAATTTCCTGAGCCGCTCTTTGCGTTTACGCAGCGGCTCGCGGCGCAGATCCTCTTCGTCGAGCGTCAGCAGATCGAAAGCGACGAATTCGACGCGCTCGCTGCGCCCCGCCTCCAGCGCTGCGACGAGCATCGCGAAATCGGAAAGCCCCTTCTCGTCGAAAACCACCGCCTCGCCGTCGATCAGCGCGTTGCGACAGGGAAGCGCGAAGGCCGCGCGCGCAAGGCCGGGAAAGCGGTTCGTCCAGTCGAGGCCCGTGCGGGTGTAGACGACCGCTCCCCCGGCGCCAGTCGCCAGCTCGAGGCGATAGCCGTCATATTTGAGTTCGAAAATCCAGTCGGAGCCGGAGGGCGGAGTCTCCGCCGTTTCGCAGAGCTGCGGCGCGATGAATTTCGGCGTCGGCGCGCTGGCGATCGGCTCGTCGGACCAATAGGCGGCCTTGGCGCGCGCGGCCGGCGCCTTGCGGCGCTTGGCCTTGGCCCCGCGTTCGATCTCCTCGCGCGTGCGGCCGGTGGCGGCGCTCGTCTGGAAGCGCTCCGTCAAATTCTCATCGGCGTCCGCGTAAGCGTCCCGCTCTTTTATCAGCAGCCAGTTCTCGCCCTTGTCCCTGGTCTTCATGCGCACGAGCACATAGCCGCCTTTCATGCGCTCGCCATTTGCGAGGAACTTGATCTCGCCCTTCTCCAGCGCCGCCAGCGGATCGCCGTTCTGCGGCGCATAAGTCGCATCCTCCCACAGCATCACCGTGCCGCCGCCATATTCGCCCTTGGGGATGAGACCTTCGAAATCGCCGTAATCGAGGGGGTGGTCCTCCGTGCGCACGGCGAGGCGCCTGTCCGCCGGATTGGCCGAAGGCCCGCGCGTGACCGCCCAGCTCTTCAGCACGCCGTCCATTTCGAGCCGCAGATCGAAATGCTCCCGCCTGGCGAAATGCCGCTGCACGACGAGGCGCGGCTCGGCGCCGCGGGAGACGCCGCCCTGCGGCTCCGGCGTGACGGCGAAATCGCGCCGGGCGCGATAGGCGGCGAGCGCGCCGTCGTCTTTCCTGGCGCGCGTCGGCATGATTTACGCCCGCCGCCGCGCCGGAGCCTTCGAGCTTTTGGAAGACTTGGCGGGAGCTGCCTTCTTCGCGGGGGCCCTGCCCTTTTTCGGCGGTTCGGGGGGCGCCTCGCCGCCGCCGCTCGCCGCGACCGAGCGCTTCAGCGCCTCCATGAAGTCCAGCACCTTGGCGCCCGGCTCGGCCTGCTCCTCCACGGGCACGGTCTCGCCGCGACCGAGCTTCGCCTTCACGAGATCGCGCAGCGCCTCGGCATAATGATTGCGGAACTTCGCGGCGTCGAACGGTTCGCTCCGGCGCTCGATGAGATCCTCCGCCATCTGCACCATGTCTTCGCGCGGCTTCTCCCGCCCGATGGACGAGAAGATCTCGTCGGCGTTCTTCAATTCGCTCTCGTAGCGGAGCGTATCGAGCACGAGCCCCTGCCCTTCGCCGACGGGGAAAAGCGCAACCAAATTCTCGCGCCCCCGCAAGGTGAGCTGCCCGATGCCGACCTTATGCTTTGACCAGAGGGCGTCTCGCAGCACGCGATAGCCTTCCTCCGCGACCTCCCCGTCCGGCAGCACGTAATAGGGCCGGTTGAAATAAAGCGGCTCGATTTCGTCGGCGTCGACGAATTGCGAAAGTTCGATCGTGTGGCGCGAGGAGAGCTTCAGCGAATCCAGCTCTTCGTCTTCCATGAAGACGTAGTTGCCCGGCTCGACCTCATAGCCGAGGACGATGTCCTCTTTCTTCACCTCGCCCTTGCCCGGCGCGACCTTGAGATAGCGGATCCGCTGCTTGGAATTGCGGTCGACCTGATGGAAGCGGATCTCGGACTCGGCCTTCTCGGCCGCGACCAGCCGGACGGGGATCGACACGAGGGCAAGGCGCAGATGGCCCTTCCAGAAGGTGCGCGCCGACTCGGCCATGACGTGAACTCCGACGCATTACTCGACCGAATTTACATAGGGCCGCAGCGACGGCGCGGAGGGTCCGCGCCGGGTCATTGCTCGGAAGGAGGAAACAGGGCGCCGCAAAAAAGAAACGCCCGCCTTCTCCATGAAGGCGGGCGTCCGTAATTCGTTTGCTCTGGTCGCCGCTCAGGCGGAGACGCGGCGGCTCGATAGCGGGGCGCGCAGGACGTTGCGACGTTGGGGCTCGCTCTCCGTGGCGAGATAGACGGACGGCTTCGCGGCGCCGCTCTTGGCCGCGCGGACGGCGTCGTTGAGGCGGTCGAGCGAATTGCCGCTCTTGGCGACGGGCGCCGCAGGAGCGGCGATCTCGACGCGCTCCTGCACGGCGGCCTTGCCCTGCGCGACCGGCTTGGCGACGGCGCGGTAATCGTCGGTGGCCGACAGGTCGCCCGTTACGACCGCGCCCTTCTCCAGCTCGATCTCGCCATACATGACGCGGCCTTCGACGCGGCCGGTTGAGCGGACGATCAGAAGCTGCTTGATTTCAATGTGGTCGGTGATCCAGCCGCTGATGTCGGCCTCGGTCGCGGCGATATTGCCGCTGATCACGCCGGACTGGCCAACGCAAACGACGCGCGCCGTGACGTCGCCTTCGACCGTTCCGTCGACGACGATCAGATCGGGGACGGAAATCTCGCCCTTCAGCGTAACGCCAGCGCCAATGTAAACAACATTTTCCTGATCGGGCCTGAAGCCCGTAGTTGTATTAACGGCCATATCCTTACTTGCCCCACTGGTAATAACGTCCACCCGGACCATACGTTAACCAATGCCATACCGCAATAAAAAAAGGTTATCAACAGAGCTGAGAAGTTTAACTTCCAGAATGGGGCCTTGAGGTTAGCCGCCGGGCGCCTGCCCCGACGCGCGGTCTAGCTCCCGCCTCTACTCCTTGGAATCCGATGGAGGATTCGCGGACAACCTCAGGCTGTGCCGGGATTTTCAACGACTGGAGGATATGCTTGGAGATCTGCGTCCGAATACTTTTAACAAAGCTGTTTTCTTCTTATACGCGTATATTTTAGGTGAACTATCGCTTACCGAGAGTCCGACAACGGATGCAGGTCGCGAACCATGGCGCGCATCCGTTCGTCCAGAACATGGGTGTAGATTTGCGTCGTGGAGATGTCGGCATGGCCGAGCAGTTCCTGCACCACGCGCAAATCCGCGCCGTTTTGCAGAAGATGGCTCGCAAAGGCGTGGCGGAGGGCATGCGGATGGACCTGCGCCGCCGAAAGTCCCGAGGCGACGGCCAGGGCCTTTAGTTCGCGTGCGAAGGCCTGGCGGGTAAGATGACCGCTTTCGCTGTCCGCCGGGAAAAGAAAGGGCCCTTCGGCAAGGCCGGGAGAAGCCGCTTCGAGCAGCTTGCGATAGTCGCCAAGCGCGCGGCGCGCGCCGTCGGTCAAGGGCGTGAGGCGCTCGCGCCCGCCCTTCCCCTTCACGGTGATGAAGGGATCGCGCGCCCGCGCCGCGCTTTTCGGCAAGGACACCAGTTCCGAGACGCGCAGGCCGGTCGCGTACAGCGTCTCCAGCAACGCATAGAGCCGCGCGGCTTTCAGCCGCTCGCGCAGCGGGCGCTTCTCGTCGTCGATCCCCTCACGCGCCGTGGCGAGCAGCCGGTCCACCTCGTCGACCGACATCACGCCCGGCGCGCTCCTGACCATGCGCGGCCCTTCGAGCGCGGCGGCGGGGTCGTCGGCGCGATGGCGGTCGACATAGAGGAATTTGTGGAACTGGCGCAGCGCTGAAACGCGGCGCGCCACGGTCGCGGTCGACATGCCGCGCGTATCGAGATCGGCGAGATAGGCGCGCAGGCCGTCGGTCGTCACATCGCCCGGGCCACAGCGTATGCTCTTCAGAAAAGAGACGTAGTCGGAAAGGTCCCGCCGATAGGCGTCCTGCGTGTTAAGCGCGGCGCCCCGCTCGGCCGCAAGCATGTCGAGAAAGGCGTCGAGCAGGCGATGGGCGGCGGCGCTCATGGCGCGCGCCTCACTTGTTGAGGCGCTGCGCAGGGATCGTATAGGTCATTTCGCGCGGCTGCGGCGTCACGAAAGAGACGACCGCAAGCATTGCGCCGTAAACAAGCGCGACGATAGTCGCCACGATGGCGAGGAAGCGGAGAAGACTCGGCAAGGAAGAGACTCTTCGACAAAGACCGTGATCCAGCTATCGCCCGAAGCGCCGGCTTTTGCAACCGGCGCTTCGGGCGCGGCGCGCGCTTGTCAACGGACAACGACTCGCGTGCCCACCGGGACGCGATTGTAAAGATCGACCACGTCGTCGTTCATCATGCGGATGCAGCCGGAGGAGACGTTCTGGCCGATCGTGTGCGGCTCGTTCGTGCCGTGGATGCGATAGAGCGAACCGCCGAGATACATCGCGCGGGCGCCGAGCGGATTGGCGGGGCCGCCTTCCATGTGACGCGGCAGATCGGGGCGCCGCGCCAGCATTTCCGAGGGCGGCGTCCAATCGGGCCACTCGGCCTTGCGGCTGATCGTCTTCACGCCCGACCACTCAAAGCCAGGCCGGCCCACGCCGATGCCGTAGCGCGTGGCCCTGCCCCGGCCATGGACGAGATAGAGGAACTTGTTCGGCGTATCGACGACGATCGTGCCGGGCCCCTCCGACCCGCTATAGTCGACCTCGGCGCGCATATACATCGGATCGACCGCGCGCTGCACGTCCGCCGGCTGCGGCGCATAGGCGGCGTAATGCGCGCCCGGGTGCGGATGCGCGGCGGGCGGCGTCGCGTAGCGCACCGGCCCCGGCTCGCCGACGAGCGCCTCGATCAGGCCGCCGCCAAGCGCGCTCTGCTCTGGATAATAGCCGCCATAGCCCGGCGCGGCCGAGATGACGGGATTGGCCTGCGCCGGACCGAGAAGAAGCGCTGCAAAGGCGACCGAGGCCGAGAGACGGACAAATACGGGCTTGGACATGAGAAAAACCGCTTCTGCGCGCGACGTTGCTTGGGGTCCACGCGATTGATGACGGTTATCATCATATACGGCTAATTTTTACGGTAAATCGTAAGCATTTCTCGTGGTTATCAATTAGGAAAGGCAAGGAATACTTGGTTAGGCGCAGGTGAATATTAATGATGAAGGAAGGGTTGCCGACGCCAGAGCGGCAAAGCGCCGGGAGGAGCGCCGGAGGCGCGGGCGAGCATGAGAGCCGTCGCGCAGAAGCGCGACGGCAAAGGATTATCTCGGGAAAGAAGCTCAGTATCCGCCGCTGCCGACGAGCGGATGGATCCCGCCGTCGCCGCCGCCGCTGCTCTTGCTCTTTTTCGCCTGCGGCTTGCTGGCGCTGCGCTTCGCGACCTGGACAACCGAGCCGCCCTTCGAGAGCGACAGCGCGCCGGGGTTCACGGTCGGCAGCGCAACCGCAGGCGGCGCGCCGATGGCGCAAACGAGGATCGCGGCGAGAAAATAACGCATCGGCTCACTCCCTTTCGGCCGAAAGGATCGGCTTGATCAATAAAGGGAAGCTAGCACAATCCGACGCCGTTGCGAGTCGAGCGCCCGGCTGATGCTAGAAATGAGACTCGGCGTCCTCTTCCTCCGCCGGAATCTCGTGTTTCATGATCAGCGGCGCCTGGGCGATGGCGAAGAGGATCGTCAGCGGCAGAATGCCGAAGACCTTGAAGTTCACCCAGTCGTCGGTCGTCAGGATGCGGCGGACGACTTCGTTCAGTCCGGCGAGGAAGAAGAAGAACAGGCCCCAGCGCCAGGTCAGCTTTCGCCAGCCTTCGTCGGAAATATGGATCGCCATGTCGAAGACGATCGGCAGCAACAGCTTCCCGAAATAAAGCGCGCCGATGAGCGCCGCGCCGAACATCGAGTAGAGGATCGTGACCTTCAGCTTGATGAAGGTCTCGTTCTGCAGGAAAACCGTCAGGCCGCCAAAGACCAGCACCAGTATCGCGGTGACGACCGGCATGGCCGGGAGGTGCTTGGTGATCGCCCAGGAGACCGCGAGCGTCAGGACCACGCCGGCCATCAGCACGCCGGTGGCGTAGAAGATGCCGAATTTGCTGTTGACCACGAAGAAGACGATCAGCGGCCCGAGTTCCAGGGCGACTTTCAGCCAGGGATCGAGTTTCTTCTTCTGCCCCGCCGGCTGCGCCAAAGGCTTGGTCTGGGTCGTCGGTTCCTGCGTCATGCCAGTCAGCTTTCCGGCGCCGCCTCCGGCGCTTCCGTTTCGTTGTCTTCGCCCAGACCTGCGATCGCACGGGCGAAGTCGCGGGCGGTAAAGGGTTCGAGATCGTCCTGGCCCTCGCCGACGCCGATATAGTGGATCGGCAGGCCATAAGCCTCGGCGATGGCGACGAGGATGCCGCCCCGCGCCGTGCCGTCGAGTTTGGTCATCACAAGGCCGGTGACGCCGGCGACGCGGCCGAAAATCTCGACCTGCTGCAACGCATTCTGGCCGACCGTGGCGTCGAGCACCAGCAGCACGGCGTGCGGCGCGTCGGCCTCGGCCTTCTTCATCACGCGGACGATCTTTTCGAGCTCGGCCATCAGCTCCGCGCGGTTCTGGAGGCGGCCGGCGGTGTCCATCAGCAGAACGTCGGCGCCGGTTTCCCGCGCGCGGTTGATGGCGTCGAAAGCGAGGCCGGCGGCGTCCGCCCCCTCCTTGCCGGCGACGACCTCGGAATCGAAGCGCGCGCCCCAGATCTTGAGCTGCTCGACCGCGGCGGCGCGGAACGTGTCTCCCGCCGCGAGCACGACCTTCTTGCCCTCCCCGGTCCATTTGGAGGCGAGCTTGGCGATGGTCGTTGTCTTGCCGGAGCCGTTGACGCCGACGACGAGGATGATGAAGGGCTTCTTCGTCTCGTCGATCTCAAAGGGCTTTGCGACGGGGTCGAGGACGCCTTCGACTTCGCGGGCCAGAATGGCGCGGACTTCGTCGGGCTCGATATCCTTGTCGTAGCGCGCCTTGCCGACCGCCTGCGTGATGCGCGACGAGGCGCCGACGCCAAGGTCGGCGCGCAGCAGCACGTCCTCGAGCTCCTCGAGGGTAAGCGCATCCAGCTTGCGCTTGGTGAAAATGTCGGCGACGCCCTGGCTGATCGCCTGCGAGGTGCGCGCGAGACCGCCCGTCAGCCGCTGCCACCAGGAACGCTTCGGAGCCTCTTCCGTCTCCGGCTGCGGCGCCTCCGCCTTGGTTTCCTGGCCGCCCTTGCCGAAGAGGCGGGCGAACATGCCGCGCTTTTTACCGTCTGCGTCCGTGCTCATGCGTCCCTCGATAGGCGAGAATGCCTACACTAGTCGGAACTAAAGGGCTAGCGCGGTCCGCATGGAAGGGCAGGTTTGATCGAACTTAACTCGAAAGCATGCGAAACTTGGCTGCAAATAATCGCCCAGCCACGCTTTTCTCGCTCTGCGGGCTCCCTAGACTCTTAGCCAAGGGATCCGCGTTGCGGCGGCGTATTGCCGTATTGGATCCCCGACGGGGCAGCCCGGGCGCCCCGTCTTGGCGGTCACCAGCGCAGGACCGCCCCGCCCCACGTCATGCCGGCGCCGATCGCCATCATCGCGATGACGTCGCCCTTGTTGAGCTTGCCGGCGCGGCTCGCCTCGTCCAGCGAGATGGGCATGGAGGCGCTCGACGTGTTGCCGTAGCGGTCGATATTTATCCAGCATTTCTCGCGAGGCACTCCGAGATTGTCGAGCGCGGACTCGATGATGCGCTGATTGGCCTGATGGCAGATCACATGATCGACGTCGCCGGGCGCGAGGCCCGCCTTGGCGAGCGTATCCGCGACCACCTCCGGCAGAAGGCGGGTCGCGACCTTGTAGACCTCGCGGCCGCGCATTTTGATCTTGTTGGCCTTTTCCGCCAGCACCGCTTCCGAGAGCGGCAGCCGGCTGCCGCCGCCGGGAATGCCGAGAATGCCGGTCATCGACCCGTCCGTGCGCAGCGTCGTGGCGAGAAGGCCGCGGCCCGGCTCGTCGGTCGCGCCGAGCAGAATGGCGCCCGCCGCGTCGCCGAAGAGCACGCAGGTCTCGCGATTGGTCCAGTCCACGAAACGGGTCAGCGTCTCCGCGCCGATGACGAGGGCGCGCTTGGCCATGCCGTTGCGGATGAACTGGTCGGCGACGGTCAGCCCATAGAGCGAGCCGGCGCAGGCGGCGCCGAGATCGAAGCAGAAGGCGTTGGTCGCGCCGAGAAGGTGCTGAACATAGGCCGCGCAGGACGGCGTCGGCGTGTCGCCCGTGACGGTGCAGACGACGATCATGTCCACGGTCGCCGGATCGACGCCTGCGGATTCCAGCGCCTTGCGGCCGGCATTGGCGGCGAGGTCGGAGGTCGCCTCGTGGTCGGCTGCGACATGGCGCTCCTGAATGCCGGTGCGGCTGACGATCCATTCGCCGTTGGTGGCGACCATTTTCTCGAGATCGGCGTTGGTGAGAATACGCTCGGGCGCGTAGGAACCTGTTCCGAGAACAATGGAATTCGGCAAGGCGGGGTCTTCCTGAAAGGCCGGCGTCGGCTTGACGCAGAGACGGGCGTTAACGAGCCGCGGCGCGCGCCTGGCGCGGTCTGGCTCCGGCGGGGCTATTCATAGTGTCGCGCCCCGGAAGCGCAATCCGTTTTTTCCGCGCCGCACAACCTAATGATTCAAAAGGACCTATTCGTCTGAAACCGCGCCGGCTGGCCTGCGGCGCCGCTTTTTTAGCCGCTCGATCCCGAAGCTTTGAAACCTTTTTTTAAGGGGCTGGAAAGTATTAACGGGAGGCCGACGGCAAACGCCGACGGCCCTTCTGCTTCCGAAAAAATCTTGTCCCGCCGCGCCCCTCCCCCGCGCGTTCGTAGGAGTTTTGCGTCCATGGTCCACGCCCTCGTTTTCGCCGCCGTCGCCCTCTACGCCCTGGTCGGCGCCCTCACGGCTTAACCCCATCGTCCCGATTGCCTTCCGCGTCGCGCCATGGCAATCCGGCGCGATGCAGGAAGACCAGAAGCCGACCACCGCCCCGCGCGTTTCCTTTGTGTCGCTCGGGTGCCCCAAGGCGCTCGTCGACAGCGAGCGCATCGTCACAAGGCTCCGCGCGGAGGGTTATGAGCTCGCGCGGCGCCACGAAGGCGCGGACGTCGTCGTCGTCAACACCTGCGGCTTCCTGGACAGCGCCAAGGCGGAGTCGCTGGAGGCCATCGGCGCCGCCCTCGCCGAAAACGGCAAGGTCATCGTCACGGGCTGCATGGGCGCCGAGCCCGAAGCGATAACGGAGCGCTTCCCCGACGTTCTCGCCATCACCGGCCCCCAGCAATATGAGACCGTGGTCGAAGCCGTGCACCGCGCTGTGCCGCCGGCGCACGATCCCTTCCTCGACCTCGTGCCCGAGCAGGGCGTCAAGCTCACGCCGCGCCATTACGCCTATCTGAAAATCTCGGAAGGCTGCGACAACAGTTGCTCCTTCTGCATCATCCCGCATCTGCGCGGACCACTGGTCTCCCGGCCCGCCGCCGACGTGCTGCGCGAGGCCGAGAAGCTCGTGCGCGCCGGCGTGAAGGAGTTGCTCGTCATCTCACAGGATACGAGCGCCTATGGCCGCGATCTGCGCTACGCCGAAAGTCAGTTCCAGGACCGCGCCGTACGCACGCGCTTCCTCGATCTCGCCAGGGAGCTTGGCGAATTCGGCGCCTGGGTCCGCCTGCATTACGTCTATCCCTATCCGCATGTCGACGAGGTCATGGCGCTGATGGCGGAAGGCAAGGTGCTGCCCTATCTCGACATTCCCTTCCAGCACGCCGCGCCCAACGTGCTGAAGGCCATGAAGCGCCCCGCCAATGAAGAAAAGACGTTGGCGCGCATCAAGAGCTGGCGCGCCGCCTGCCCCGACCTCACATTGCGCTCGACCTTCATCGTCGGCTTCCCCGGCGAGACGGAGGAAGATTTCGAGACGCTGCTGCAATGGCTGGATGAGGCGGAAATCGACCGCGCCGGCGCCTTCAAATATGAGCCCGTCGCCGGCGCCCCCGCGAACGATCTCGGCCTCGCCCTCGTCCCGGACGAAGTGAAGGAGAGCCGCTGGAAGCGCTTCATGGAGAAGCAGCAGCAGGTCAGCGCGCGGCTGATGAAGCGCAAGGTCGGCAAGCGCCTTCAGGTCATCATCGACGAGGCTGGCGGCGGCCTCTCCGGCGCGCTCGCCAAGGGCCGCACCAAGGCCGACGCCCCCGAGATCGACGGCACGGCCTTCGTCGAATGCCGCCGCCCGCTGCGCCCGGGCGACATCGTGTCGATCAAGGTGGACCGCGCCGACGCCTATGACGTGTTCGGGACGGCGGCGTAAGGCGTCAGCTTGCGTCCGCCAAACCTTGCTGCGTCTGCACGACGCCGCCCTCCAGCCCGGACTTCAGCGCGGACAGCACCATCGGAGTCAGCGTGCGGGATGCTTCGACATAAATGGTGAGCGTCACCACGAGGAGCGCGACGGTCGCGAAGCGCTCCCTTGCATTCATGGGCGGCAGGTGGTCGTGCGCCTCGTTAGAAGTGAGTTCGCCAACGACCCAGACGACTGCGACGAAGGCCAGCGCCGCGCCCAGATCTCGTGGGCCAGCGGAGCCGGCGAAGGCGTAGGCGAGCGTCCCGAAAATGGACGCTGTGAGCAACGCCTCCGACAGCCGGCCGCGGGCCAAGGCTGCGACGACGCGACCGCCATCCAGCAGTCCGAGCGGGACCAGATTGTAAAGATTGATCGGGATCGCCATCGCAAGAAAGGCGATCACGCAAAGCCCCGCCCATGTGCGGATCGTTTCCGGCCGCGACCAGTCGAAGGCGACGGCGTCCCAGCCGACGTCGAAGAAACGCAGCCCCCAGGGGACGAGCGGCGTCAACAGGAGAACGACCGCGCCGGATAGCGCGGGCCCCATCAGCGCCACCATCGCATCCTCGAAACGCGTCTTGGCCCGGCGCGCATTGATGGCGGCGCCGCCGAGAAGGGGCACCATCACGAAGCTCGCCTCCTTGTGGCCGAACCACCGCAAGGCGGCGAGATGGCCGTATTCATGCAACCAGATCGCGATTTGCAGGAAGAAGCCGAGGAAGGCCGCCATTCCGACAAGCTCGGAATTGCCGGCGCTGAAGAGCAGCACAATGGCGGCGAACGCCAGAAAGGCCATGAACCAGCTCGCCACGCGGCTCACGACGGCGGGATGCTCGCCGGCTTCTTCGCCCTCGCATTCGGCGCGCACATGCGCCAGGAAACGCTGATTTGCCCTGGGCGCATAGAGATGGCCGAAGACGCCCCGCGCCAGGCGGCGCATCTGATATTCGGCCAGAACCGACGTCTCGCGGGGCGTCAGCCGCAAGGTCACGGTCGCCGCGTCGCCCGGCTCCACAGCCGCTCCTTCCATCAAAATCTGTTCGCCTTCGTAGAACACGCCCGGCGTCAGCTGCTTCACCCGCCAGACGGACTCCTTGAAAGGACCGGAGCCGCCATGCCTGACCAGGGCGCGATGACGCTCGGGCGGCTCGCCCAGAAATCCCTGCTCCGAGATCTCCAGCGCCCCGCTCCAGCCGTCCGGCGGCGAAGGCTCGAGCAGGCAGGCCGACCAGACCCGCTCGACGGGAGCGTTGACGACGATTGCGGCCCGAAAGGTTCGGCGGCCGAGGGGCGCGCGGAACATGATCCACCAGACAGCGAAGCCCACCGCGCTCCAAAGCAGCGACTGCAAGGCCCCTTCCAATAAAGTCGAGAAATCGTAAGGAAATCTGGCCATGCTGCCATTCCGCCCCGAAAGGAAACGCAAAGGTAGAGCCCAAGCCTTCACGGAAGATTTCAACAAAAGGCGAGCCGCGAGCGAGGTTACTTTTTGCTTTAAGGCAGCTCTTTGGCGAGAAACGCCGCTGCGCGCCGGGAGGCGCTCCCATAAGGTGCAGAATCGCGACGAAAGGCCCGGATGGCCGTCTATGGCGCGAGCATGCGGTCTGCCCCATATTAGGGCACGAGGAAACGCTCAGGAGCGAAAAATGACCGACGAACCGAAAGATAACGGCCAACAGAACAAACAGCCGGGCCAGAACCAGCAGCCGGTGCTGTATATCCCCAAGAGCTTCTTCTACATCGTCGGAGCCATCGTCGTCGGCTCCTTCCTGCTGACGCTTTTCGTGCGCAACCCCTATACGCAGTCGGTTCAGGAAGGCGGCAGCTTCTACGAAAACTCGACCGACAATTCGATGATGATGTGGGTCGCGATCTTCATCGGAATCCCCGCGAGCTTCTGGGCCTATAAGCGCTGGATCATTCCGCTTTTCGACCGGAAGTAAGCGCGAGGCGACCGCTTCCGCCCGCCCTGCGGCGCAGTTCCGTCGACGAAGACGGGCTGCGCGGCCCATGCAGATAGACCAACGCAGGCGGAATCGCGTTTGTGATGAGACCCGCCGCGCGCTCATCCAGACGCGAGTCCGGAAATCGTAGCGCCGCCTTGGCGCTAGCGGCTTTCAAAGTCGCGCCCGGCCGGTCGATGACCGCCACCGGCGTCGTGCGCAAAATCTCCTCCCAATCCCGCCAGCGATGGAATTGCAGGAGATTGTCGGCGCCCATAATCCAGACGAAACGCGCCCCCGGGCAGCGCGCGTGCAGAAAACGCAGCGTATCCGCCGTGTAGCGCGAGCCTATCTCCGCCTCGAACCCCGTGACGACGATGCGTGGATCCTGAGCGATCTGCCGCGCCGCCGCGATCCGCGCGTCGAGCGAGGCGAGCCCGCTCGTATCCTTCAGGGGATTGCCGGGCGAGACGAGCCACCACAGCCGATCGAGCCGCAGCCGCCGCAAGGCGATGCTCGAAACCAGCGCATGCCCTTCATGCGGCGGATCGAAAGAGCCGCCGAAAAGCCCGATGCGCATGCCGGGCGCATGGGGCGGGAGTTTGACGGGGGCGGAAGTCATCGGCCGATATGCGGGGCAATGCCCGGCGAGATCAAGAGCGCCTCGCCAGTGACGCCCCTAACTCGCCGTGCGATTGGCGCGCCCGAAAAGGAACACCCGGCGCCAGACCCCGAGCAGCGCTCGGCGAGGGATCGGCAAATTCGAAAGGAAGCGCCGCCCTTCCGCAGGCGTCGCCTTCTCTACCTCGACGCTTTCGGCGGCTGTCTTGGCGGCCTGCCTCAGCGTCTCCCGGAACTGGTCGCGCTTTTCGTGCACGGAGGCGATCACGAGCCCCATGGGGATTCCCAGCCCAACCAAAGCGGCTTCGGATATTTGCAGACTGGCTTCCACGGTCTCGGGAACAGCGTTGGTCACGCCGATCTCATAGAGATGCCTGGCATGCTCCGTGTCTCTGGCGCGCGCGACGATCTGGATGTCCGGCCTCAACTCCCGAATACGAAGCACGATCGCATCGATTGTCGCTTGAGCCCCTACCGTGACGATGACCGCTGAGGCGTCCATGACGCCGCAGGCGTTCAAGAACGCCGCCTGTCGCGCGTCTCCAAAATAGATCTCCAGCCCTTTGTTCCTGTCTTCCGTCACGGCGTCCGGATCGTTGTCGGTGGCGATATGGGCCACCTTGTGTTCCCTGAGAAAGGAGATGACGACCTTTCCGACTCGACCATGTCCAACAACAATCGCGTGACCGCGCTGCGGATGCGGCGCGACCCCTGGAGACTCATGAGTCCTTCGCGAATACCCGGCTTTCTGACCGAGAGAACGCGTGACGGCCGCCAGCGCGGGCAGGAGGACCATCGTCAGCGACGTCACGACTTCAGCGAAGGAAGACATATCCGTGGAGAGAAGCCCCATGGAGGCGGCCATTCCGACGCCCACAAACGCGAACTCGCCCCCTGGGCCCAGGAGAAGCCCGGTCTCGATGGCGACATGCCAGGGCAATCGGAACGCACGCGCCAAAACGACAATGAAAACCGCCTTGAGGCCGATCAGGCCAATGACAACCGCCACAATGGGCAGCGGGTCGCGCGCGACGTCCCTTGCGTCGAGCCCCATCCCTACCGTGAAGAAGAAGATGCCGAGCAACAACCCCTTGAAGGGCTCTACGATCGCCTCGACCGCTTTGCGATACTCGGTTTCCGCCAGCAAAAGCCCGACGAGGAAGGCGCCGAGGGCCATGGACAATCCGGCGACCGCGGCGAGGACGCCGGTTCCGATGATGACGAACAAAGTCGCCGCGAGGAGCAGCTCGGCGGATTGCACGGCCCCCACGATTCGGAAGAGAGGCCTCAGCAACATGCGACCGACCAGGATAATGATGGCGATTGCGGCCGCCGCGTTCAGAAACGCGTGGCCGACGCTCGCCATCAGGGAGCCGTCCGTATGCGTCCCGAGCAGGGAGATGAACATCAGGATCGGAATCACCGCCAAATCCTGCGCGAGCAGAATGGAGAAGCTGACTCTCCCCGTCCCCGTCGTCAGCGCCCCCTGCCCGGAAAGGATTTCAAGGACGATCGCCGTTGATGAAAGGGCAAGGCACGATCCGAGGATGACGGCGGCCGACGCCACATATCCCGATGTCGTGATCAGGAAGGAGAGCGCTGCGGCTGTGACGACGAATTGCAGGCCGCCCAGACCGAACACGAGCCGACGCATCGACAGCAGGCGATCGAACGACAACTCCAGCCCAATGAGAAATAGTAGGAAAACGACGCCGAGATCGGCGATCCCTCTGACGTTTTCCGCATCGACCACCGTGAACCAATAGAGCGCGGGGATTTGTCCGATAAAGGCGCCCAGCCCGTGCGGACCCAGCAATGCTCCCGCGCCCAGATAGGCGAGTACGGGGTTGAGCCCGAGGTAACGCACGAGCGGCACGACCACGCCGGCCGCGCCAAGGACGACGAGAGCGTCGCTATAGACCGGGATATTGATCGACGCGGCCAATATCTCTCCGATTGCTAAAATTGACGGGGGAAGGGACGCAACCGGACGGGAACCCAGGTCCCGCCCGCCTTCCGGCGCCTACGTCCTCACCTGCCCCGCGCCATGCACCCTGTATTTGAACGAGGTCAGCTGCTCGACGCCCACCGGCCCGCGCGCATGCATGCGGCCCGTGGCGATGCCGATCTCGGCGCCGAAGCCGAACTCGCCGCCATCGGCGAATTGCGTCGAGGCGTTGTGCAGCACGATGGCGGAGTCGACCTCGCTCATGAAGCGCTGCGCGATCGCGTCGTCCTTCGTGACGATGCAATCGGTGTGATGGGAGCCGTAGGTTTCGATATGGTCGATCGCTTGCTCCAGCCCGTCAACCACTTTCGCGGCGATGATGGCGTCGAGATATTCAGCGCGCCAGTCATCTTCCGTCGCGGGCTTCACGCGCCCGTCGGCGGCCCGGGTCGCCGCGTCGCCGCGCACCTCGCAACCCGCCTCTATCAGCGTCGCCACGAGCGGCGCGAGATGCGTATCCGCGCAGGCGCGATCGACAAGCAGCGTCTCGGCCGCGCCGCAAATGCCGGTGCGGCGCATCTTGGCGTTGAGCAGCAGGCGCTTCGCCATGTCGAGATCGGCGTCCTTGTGGACATAGACATGCACGATGCCTTCGAGATGCGCGAAGACCGGCACGCGCGCCTCATGCTGCACGCGCGCGACGAGACTCTTGCCCCCACGCGGCACGATGACGTCGATATTGCCGTCGAGCCCCGATAGCATGGCGCCGACGGCGGCGCGGTCGGCTGTGTCGATCAGGGAAATCGCCGCCTCGGGCAGCCCCGCCGCCTTCAGCCCGGCGACGAGGCACGCATGGATGGCGCGCGACGAGCGCAGGCTCTCCGAGCCGCCGCGCAGGATCGCTGCGTTGCCGGCTTTGAGGCACAGGGCGCCCGCGTCGGCCGTCACATTGGGACGGCTTTCATAAATGACCCCGATGACGCCGAGCGGCGTCGAGACGCGCTCGATGACGAGGCCGTTCGGCCGCTCGAATCGCGCTAGAAGACGACCCACCGGATCGGGAAGATCGGCGATCTCCTCCACGCCGCGCGCAATGGCCTCCACGCGCCCCGGATCAAGCGTGAGCCGATCGATGAAGGAGCCGACGGTTCCACGCGCCTTTGCGTCCGCCACATCCAGGGCGTTCTCCGCGAGAATGGCCTCTTTCCGGCTCCGGATTTCCGCCGCGGCGGCGCGAAGCGCCTTGTCCTTGGCGCTGCTCGGCGCAAGGGCGACCGAGCGTGCAGCCTTGCGGGCGGCGCGGCCGAGCGCGGAGAGCGAGGCTTCGAGCGTCTGGGCCTGCGGCGCTTCTTTTGAGAGCGTCTGGGTCATGTCCTGAATTTCCGATAATCCGGCTCGTTGGCTATCACGCCCAAAAGCCGCGCGAAAGCGGGGCTTCGTATGCAGCCGTCGCAGCAATAGTCGGGCGAAGTTTGCGGAAAGCGTTTTAACCCCTTGCCGAGACGCCCCCGCCGGTCTATAGAGCGGCTCCCCGCTCCCTTCGTCTAGCGGTCTAGGACGTCGCCCTCTCACGGCGAAAACAGGGGTTCGAGTCCCCTAGGGAGCGCCAACAACGCCAACAGGTTACGAGCGGCACGCGTAGCCAATAACGCGCTGCGCCAAACCTTACATGATAAGCGCGTTCGGACGGCGGCGGACAGGCGCGCGGATTTCTCGTAGCGGCGTCTCAGCTTAACCGATACGCTCCTCGCCATGTGCGGACGCTTCACGCAAGCCTACACTTGAGTCGAGGTCGAGCGCTTTCTGAGCGTGATGGACCGGCGGGCAATCCGAGGCCACGCGACAATTTCAACCTACCACGCAGATTGACGTTCACAGGATAACCGAAGCCGGGCGCGAATTCTGCCCATGCGCCGTGGCCGTGTCCCCTCTCGTGAAAACATCCCCTCAACGAGCGTCCGTCGACCTCCAACGCGCGGGCAGAGACGGTCGCCCCTTCGCCCGTCACACGCATTCTCCATTTGCTTTTGCGCAGCATAACGACGCCATCCAAAACCTGGTGGAAAGTATAGCGGAAGAGTTCTCAGCTCTTTCCTCACATCTTTGGTCCTTGGGCGGACGCCGTGTTGAGGTCGGCAATGCGCAACAGAGGACGTAATATTTCCGCGCGCGGACGCGCCCGCGCCTGCGACGAGCGGGCGTTCATTTTCAAGCGCCGGGAGTGTCGCCCGCCCCGAGCGCCTGGGATGACAAGTGGTTAAATCATAACGCTTTTTTGCGAAGCCTCGGATATGGTCAGCCGCGGCGAGGCGAATCCGGACAGGGTGGATGTCCGCGACGAGGAGCATGGGGAATGGCGCAGGAATCGCGCGGGGCGACAAAGAGCGCCTGGCTCGAGCAGGCAGCGGCTTACTTTCGGGCATTCGACCAAGATTTCAAGCCATTCGCAGTCCCGCGGGCGATCGTCGCGTTCAAGGGCCAGACGCCTAACGGCCTCCCTTACCTGCGCCTGTCCAACGGCGACGCCGACGCGCATTCCTGGGGCACGACCGGCGGTTACAGCATCCGTCTCCCCGACGCCGTCGAAGCGCGGGCGAGCGGACGCCGGATCGTCGTCAAGATCGTCGCGCGGGCCGCCAACGCCGACCAGGCGCGCTTCGCCTTGGCCTATTCGACCAACGACGTCGGCAATTCGGGCTGGATCTGGTTCGACGCCACGGTCCAGTGGGCCGTGCACACAATGCAATGGGATGTCCCGCCCATGCAGAATGGAAACGGCGATTTTCTCGGCATCCTCCCCGACGCCGAAGGAAAGGCGGGCGCCGAATTCTGCTATGTGGCCATCGCGGTGATCTGAAGAGGCCGGCGCCGGATCAGAGGGGAGGCGAATCCTTGTCGTAGCGCTTCCTGTCGGCTTCCATCATTCGCGACAGGGCGCTGCATTTTTCAGGGTCGCCAGGGTTCTGTTCGGCGCAGATCTGATAAGCCCTCATGGATTGCTCATAGGAGCCGACCGCATATTCCTGCTCCGCCGCCTTCTTCGCGCCCGACGCGCTGTTGCACCCGGCGAGACCGATCAGGCCGGCAATGAGGATGAGATGGCGCATTTCTTCTCCGCGGCTCCCATATCCTAGCGCAAACGCATCGTCGCGATAATCCCGTTCGCCTGAATCGCGACGCTCACCGGACTCATGCAGGCATAGGGAATGTTGATGACGTCCCCGGCGACGAAACTGCGGCCGGCGTACCAGTAATCAAAGGACTGGCAGTTGCCGTTATTGACGGCGACGCCGTCCACCGCCGCGACCTCCATGCCGACCACGCGGCATTCGATCCATCGATAGCCGCTGAAGGTGGCGAGTTCCGGCAGGGGCGCCAGGGTCTCACGCAGCCGGCAGGCGAAAGGCTGGGGACCGGCCAAGGCGGGGGCGGCCGCTGAAAGCGCGGCCATGAGCCCGGCGATTCGAAACAAGGTCTTGAACATGAAGATCACCTCGGCCTGCCCCGCCTCCCACCCGGCAAATTAGCCGTGGGCGTGGTCGTTCATCAAACGTCAGGCAGAATCTCACATATTCGGCTCCCTGCGCCAACCTGAGCCGGAAGCGCGCGCTGCGCCGTCGCCTCGGCTATAATGATTCTTCATTCTTCGAAAGGACCGACCCCGTGGCGGCGATTGATCGTAAGGAAATGATTGTCATGGGCGCCGCCGCGGCGCTGGTGGGCGCCGCGGGCGGCGCGCATTTCATGCATGCGGGGCCGATCGTGAGCTTTTTCGCCTGCGCCCTGGCGCTCGCCGGCGTCGCTCATGTCATCGGCGAGGCGACGGACCAGGTCGGCAATCATCTGAGCCCCTCTGTGACCGGCCTGGTGCAATCCGCCGTCGGCAGCCTGCCCGAACTCTTCGTCTGCATCTTCTCGCTACAGGCGGGCCTCGTCACGGTGGTGCAGGCCTCGCTGATCGGCTCCATTCTCGCCAACGTCCTGCTGGTGCTCGGCCTCGCCTTCGTCGTCGGCGGCTGGAAGCATGGCGTGCTGCATTTCGAGAGCCAGACGCCGCGTATGATCGCGTCGCTGTTGCTCCTCGCCGTCTCGGCGCTCGTGCTGCCGACGCTCGCCAACGAACTGCATCTGCCAGCGGCATCGCACGAGCAGGACCTCGCCGTCGTTTGCGCGGTCGTTCTCCTCATCGTCTTCGCGATCCTCACCAAGGCGATGCTCGATCAGGGGCAGCGCGCCGTTCCAAAAGAAGCGCATGCGCGCGCTCATGCCTGGCCGCTATGGACGGCGACCGGCGTTCTCGTCGTCTGCGCCGCCGGCTCGGTGCTGGTCTCGGACTGGTTCGTCGAGGCGCTGGAACCGGCCATCGACGCCGCCGGCATCAGCCAGACTTTCGCGGGCCTCGTCGTCGTCGCCATCGCCGGCAACGCGATCGAGAACGTCGTCGGCATCCGCCTCGCCGCCGCCGGGAAGTCGGATCTCGCGGTGAGTGTCGTATTGGCCAGCGCGCTTCAGGTCGCGGTCGTCGTTGTGCCGATCCTCGTTCTGGTGAGCTACGGCATCGGCGGCGCCGCCTTCACGCTCGTGATCCCGCCGATCCTCGCCGCCGCCATGTTCCTGTCGGTGATGGTCGTCACCGTCGTCACCGTGGATGGACAATCGGATATGGTCGACGGCGCCGCGCTGATCGGACTCTATGTCATCATCGCCACGATCTTCTGGTGGGGCTGATCAGGAACGCGACGGCCCGACCGTATCCGCCATCGTCGCCCCGCGTCCGCCCAGCGGGCGCGGCGGTCCTGTCGTCGTGTCCTTGGCCGTCTGATGCTCCATTTCTGCGTTGAGCTCGGCGCCGGTCAAAAGCACGATGGCGGACACCCACATCCACAGCATGAAACCGATCGCGGCCCCCAGCGACCCGTAGGTCTCGTTGAATTTGCCGAGATTGGCCGCATACCAGGAGAAAAGCAAAGACGCGATCAACCAGCCCACCGCCGCAAACGCGCCGCCCCAGCTCACCCACTTCCATTGCGGCTTGTCCCGGCTCGGCCCGAAGCGAAAAACCACGGAGATCGCGACCGCAACGAAAATGAGCAAGATGGGCCAGCGCAGCCACGCGACCCATGTTTCGATCGCGGCCGGCAGGCTCAGCGCTTCGAGCGCCCGCGGCAGCACGACCATGGCCCCGAGCGCAATCGCGATGAGCGCCATGCCCGCGATCGTGAAAGCGAGCGACACGGCGTTGAGCTTGAAGAAGCCGCGCTTCTCCCGCTCTTGATAAACGACGTTCAGCGCGTCGAAGATCGCCTTCATGCCGGCGTTGGCGCTCCAGAGCGAGACGAGCAGGCCGATGATCGAGGCCGCGCCGAGCTTTGCGCCGCCCTGCGCCGCGACGCGATGAATCTGGTCGCTGATGATGGACAGGCCCTCGGCCGGGATAAAGCCCCCAAGCGCATTCAGATGCGCGCTGATCGTCGTCGGGTCGGCGAAGAGCCCGTACAGCGCGACAAAAGCCGCGATGGCCGGAAAAATCGCCAGCAATGCGTAAAACGTCACGCCTGCCGCGATGGCGAGAATGCGGTGCTCGGAAATGTTCTCATAGACACGCGAAAAAATGTCCTTCCAGCCGGGCGTCGGTATGTCCGAAGGCGCCTGCGCCGCCCTGCCGTGCGCGGCTGAAGCCTGTTCCATCGCCATGAGGGTTCTCCGTTGGAGCGGAGAGAACCACGGCGATCGGGCGCGGTTCCGAAGGGAGAGCGTTTTCGACGGTTGCCGCGTCAGCCTTAAAACTCCACCTCCAACTCCTCGATCTCGTCCTTTTCCATCTTCGCGGCCTCGATCCACTCCTGCATCGCGGGCCATTCGAAGATGCGGTCGCAATAGGCCTGCGAAACGTCGTCCAGCGCGACGTCATAGGTGCGAAAGCGCGTCGCCACGGGCGCATACATGGCGTCGGCGATCGAGATCTCCCCGAACAGCCAGGGGCCGCCACTCGTCTCGAGGCACTCCCGCCAGATTTGCGTCACGCGGGCAATGTCGCCCTGCGCTTTGGACCAGACCTTGAAGTTCGGGAAATGTCCCTTGAGATTCATAGGCAGCGCCGAGCGAAGCGAGTTGAAGCCCGAATGCAACTCGCCGCAAATCGACCGGCAGCGCGCGCGCCGCATGCGGTCTTCAGGCAAAAGCTTCGCTTCGGGCGCCGTCTCGTTGAGGAACTCGCCGATCGCCAGCGTGTCCCAGATGCGAAAGCCGTCATAGGTGAGGCAGGGCACGAGGATGGAGGGCGAGAGGAGCAGGATTTCCTCGCGCGCCGTGGCGTCGTCGGGATCGACGACCACTTCCTCGAAAGGCACGCCCGAGAGCTTCATCATCAGCCAGCCGCGAAGCGACCAGGAAGAGTAATTCTTGCTGCTGATGGTGAGCGTCGCGACCGGCATATGAGACCCCCATTGTGCAATCGCCGCCCAGCAAGTCATGTGCCATTATCTTGAGCGCATGGCACAGGCCTTGCTCCGGAAGCCCTTGGCGAAACCAGGGGTTCTACTCCAGCGCATGTATGACGCTTATCAGGCCTATGCCGCCCTCCTCGACCCGTTCCGCCTCGCGGCGGCGAGCAATGAACGCATCTTGAGCCTCGTCGGCTCGATGCGCTTCGCTTCGCCCTTGCGTGGGGTGCAGGCTTTTCACGAAGTCGTGGCGCTGGCCGGCTTCACGCATAAGCGCCCGGATTACGGAATTGCGGAGGTCACGACCGAAAATGGCGAGACGGTCCGCATCAGGGAGGAAGCCGTGACGGCCACGCCCTTTTGCACGCTGCTTCGCTTTTCCCGCGCAGGCGCGAGGGAGGATCCGCGCGTCTTGCTCGTCGCGCCCATGTCGGGACATTTCGCGACGCTGCTGCGCGGCACGATCCGCACGCTGCTGCGAGATCACGAGGTCTATGTCACGGACTGGCATAACCCGCGCGACATCCCCCTCGATCAAGGGGCTTTCGGCTTCGAGGATTTCGTCCAGCACATTATCGACTTTCTGAAATTCATGGGGCCGCAATCGCATCTCGTCGCAGTCTGCCAGCCGACCGTCCCGGCGCTCGCGGCCGTAGCGCTGATGGCGCAGGACAACGATCCCGACCAGCCCGCGAGCCTCACCTTGATGGCCGGGCCGATCGACACGCGCGTCTCCCCGACGAAAGTAAACGAATTCGCGACGTCGAAGCCGATTGAATGGTTTCGAGAGAAGATGATCAGCGCCGTGCCGCGCGGCCTGCCGGGCGTCGGGCGGCGCGTCTATCCGGGCTTCGTGCAGCTCTCGGCCTTCATGTCCATGAATATGGAGCGGCACCGCAAGGCCTTCATCGACCTCTTCGAGCACCGGGCGAAGGGCGACGACGCCAAGGCAGACCAGATCCGCACCTTCTACGAGGAATATTTCGCAATCATGGATCTCGACGCGGAATTTTACCTCCACACGATCGAGGCCGTGTTCAAGAAACATGCCCTTCCCGAAGGCAATCTGTTCTTCAAGGGGCGAAAGGTCGAACCGCGCGCCATCAAGAAGACCTTCCTGCTCACGGTGGAAGGCGAAAAGGACGACATCTGCGCCATCGGCCAGACGCTCGCCGCGCAGGATCTGTGCGGCGGCCTACGGCCTTATATGAAGTCGCACCACATGCAGGCAGGCGTTGGGCATTATGGCGTCTTCAATGGCAAGCGCTGGGACAACCACATCTATCCCTTGGTCCGAGAGCACATTCGCTGCAGCGTGTAGCTCACCAGTAGCGCCAATAGGGCGCCCCATAGAAGCGGGGACCAGTGGAAAGCATAAGCGCCTCGCGGCTCGCGCGCCTGTCGGCGGAACGATCGAGATCGACATCGAGCAGGCACTTGGAAAAGGCGTCGGTGCCGCGCCTGAAGCCATAGGACTTGCAACGCGTCTCGTCGGCGGCGCGCTGCTGGGCGGGCGAGGTCGTCTCGCAGGCCCCCAGCGTTACGCCAATGGCCAGCGCGGCCAGGAGTCCGAAAATTCGCATGTGTCGACCCTTGTCACGCGGGCGAAAAACGAAAAATCCAGCAGAAAAATGGCCGTATCGCGGCGCCTCTCGCACAGGAATGAATTGACAAGTCGCGATACGAAATGTCTCCTTCCCAGATATGCGCGCGCCGGCGGCGGAGGCGAAAATGCGTCAGATTCTCGAGCATTTTAACGACGTCCCAATCGAGCTTTTCCCCGACAAGACGGTCATTCTGTCGGAGGGCGTAAAAAGCGGTCGTCTTTACGCGCTCGCCGACGGCTGCCTCGAAGTCCTGCGCGGCGAGACTTTGATCGCCACGATGGATGAACCCGGCTCCATCGTCGGGGAGATGTCGGCTTTATTGGATGCGCCCCATACCGCGACCGTGCGGACAGTGGGCGAAACAAGCCTTCACGTCGTCACCGACGGCGTCGCATTTCTCGCCACGAAACCCGAGCTGTCCTGGCTCATCGCCCGCCTCCTCGCGCGCCGGCTCAACGCGGCGAGCACCTATCTCGCCGATTTGAGGCGCCAATTCTCTGGCTACGGCAATCATCTGGAATTGGTCGGCGAGGTGCTGGAGTCGCTGATGCACGAGCAGCCGAGACTCGCCTCGGCGCTGGGCTCGGACCGGGACGACTATCAGGAATGATCTCTGGCGCTTCGTCGCTATGGCGGCGGCGGGGGCGGTTCGAACCAGTCCGGCAAAGCGCGCAGCCGCGCGATCGGCCGTTCCAGAGGCGCATCCAGGCGCACAGATTGGGCGCCCATGGCGGATATCCAGAGCGCTTCGCCGATCGTCGTATCGATGACGATATAAGCCGGCGGCGCGCCATACTGCCGCCCGGCGTTGAACACCCATGTCTTGTCGAGACGATCCGCCCAGGAGCCTTCCGCAACGAACGGCGCCTGATGGATATGACCGCTAATGACAATATCCGGCGCGTATTGTTCGATCCAGGAAACGAGGTCGGCGTCGCCATAGCTTTGCTTGCCTGCCCAACTCGTCTGCGACGCTCGCGGCGGCGCATGATGCACCCATACCCACCTCAAATTCTCCCGACGTCGCCCATCCGCCGCGAGCTGGGCGATCAATCGCTCGCGCATCTGCGGTCCGTCCCACCATGGGCAGACAGTGAAGAGCGTGTCATTCACGACAAGCGCGTCGCCGTCCGTAACGACGCCGAGCTGACGCACCTCTTCCGTCCAGCGCGCAACCTTCTCGCCTTCCGGCGATCGGAAATCGAGATCATGATTGCCCGAGCAAAAGATGACCTTCGTCGTCGACGCGATGCGTTGAAGATATTTCAGCACGACCAGTATCTGCGCGCCGGGGTCCACCATCGAGCCGATATCGAGCGCATCGCCGGCGAAGATCACGAGATCGAATTGCGGCGCCGCGCTCGACAGCCAGTCGAATTGGGGAAGCGCATAATGCAGGTCCGAGACGACGAGGCAGCGCATGCCCTTCTCCGGCTACCAGGGTTGTCTGGCGAGCGGCTGCTCCACATTTCTGAGATTGGCCTCGATGGCCGCGACGCGCTGCGACAGGGAGGCGACGGCGTTTTGCAGCATGGCGATCTGACGCGCGAGCTCGTCGATGCGCGCCGCTTCGTTGCGGTCGGAGACGGTCGCGTCGCTCCGCAGCCGCGCCATCTGCTGGCCGAGGCAATTCACCGCGGCGATCACGTCGGCCTGATCGGCGATGACGCCCGTGACGCCGGACGCCTGCGGAATGCATGTCACCTCCGCCCGCGCCGAGACGGGCAGGCTCAGAAAAATCGCCAAAACCCCAACGAATTTAATCATAAAGCTCTCCCCTGACGTCGCCGTTCGCGCACGCACGCTCCATTGCGAGCTTTTTACAAATCTCCACGCTGGTAAAGCCTGATTTTGGGCTGTGGTTCTTGCCAAGCCCGCGCAGCGGCGCATTTATCCGGAAAAACAATGCGAGAGAAAAACGCATGACGCCTCCCTTCGCACCCGAAATTTCCGTCTCGCGCTGGTTCAACACGCCGGCGGCGATCACATTGGAGAGCCTGCGCGGTCGCGTCGTGATGCTCCACGCATTCCAGATGCTCTGCCCCGGCTGCGTCTCGCACGGAACGCCGCAGGCCCAACGCGCGCACCAGCTCTTCCGCAACACGGATCTGACCGTCATCGGCCTTCACACCGTCTTCGAGCACCACGCGGCGATGACGCCGGTCTCGCTCGAAGCCTTCATTCATGAATATCGGCTGACCTTCCCCATTGGCGTCGATCAGGCCTCGGACGACTCCCCCGCCCCCGTGACCATGCGCCGCTACGAAATGCGCGGCACGCCGACCTGCATCCTCATCGGCCGCGATGGAACGATCCGCCATCACGGGTTCGGCCAGGAGGACGACATGGCGATCGGCGCCATCATCGGCACATTGCTGGCGGAGTCGCCGTGACGCTCGCTTCGGTTCGCCCGCTTGTGCTCGCCGGCGCCGTCGCGCCTCTGGGCGACGCGGGCCATTTGAGCGCAATCGACAAACATCCCCTGCCCGGACCATGGCGCATCGGCAAGGCCGGGATTGAGGCGGACGCGCAGGCGGATCGCAAACATCATGGCGGCGCCGAGAAGGCGCTGCATCAATACGCTTTCGATCATTACGCCGCCTGGCGCGAGGAGATCGGCCCGGCGCCGGCGCTCGACGCGCCGGGGGCCTTTGGCGAGAACCTGTCGACGAGCGGATGGACCGAGGAAACTGTCTGCCTCGGCGACATCGTCCGCTTCGGCGGCGCGCTGCTTCAGGTGAGCCAGGGCCGCCAGCCCTGCTTCAAGCTCAATCTCCGCTTCGGCCTGCGGGATATGGCGCTGCGCGTGCAAAGGAGCGGGCGAACCGGCTGGTATTCCCGCGTCCTTGAGGAAGGCGTCGCGGATGAAGGGGATGCACTGGAACTCGCTGACCGGCCTTCCCCGGACTGGCCGCTCACGCGCCTGTCGGCGCTGCTCTATCGCGACACGCGCGACAGCGAGGGGCTTGCGGCCATGGCCGCGCTTCCTTATCTCGCCGAGAGCTGGCGCAGCCTCGCGCAGCGCCGGCTTGAAAGCGGCAAGGTCGAGAACTGGAGCGCGCGTCTCTACGGCCGGCTACGCTGGAGCTGAATTGCCTCCGCGCGGCGTTGCCCATAATCTCAGCGGCAAATTCTCGAGGAGCGCCATGTCCGCACGCCACCAAACCCTGCAAGACAATCTCTTCACCGGCAAGATCGGGGCGGAATACGACTTCCTGCGGCTCATGTGCCCGAACCACGCTCTGCTCGCCAGGCGCCTCGGTGAGACGGTAGCTGCCTTCAGGCCGGATGCGCCGCTGAAAGGCTTCGAGATCGGCTGCGGCACCGGCATCAGCACGCTGCCGCTCCTCGCAGCGCGCGACAATCTCACGCTCACCGCCATCGACGCCGCCCCCGCCATGCTCGATCAGGCGCGCGAGAGCCTCGCCGATTATGTGAAAGCCGGGCGCGCCGATTTCAAACAGGCGGATGCCCTTGAAGCCTTGAAGGCGCTGCCGAGCGACAGCATCGACGTCGTCGCCTCGAATTACGCCATCCACAATTTCCTCGACGATTATCGTTCGCTCGTGCTCGCGGAAGTCCATCGCGTGCTGAAACCCGGCGGCCTCTTCGTGAATGGCGACCGCTACGCCATGGACGACCGCGCCGCGCATCTGCTCGATACGCAGGCAACGGTGCGCCGCTGGTTCAAGCTGTTCCGCGAGATCGACCGGCTCGATCTGCTGGAGGATTGGGTCGTGCATTTCTACAGCGACGAGTCGCCGGACCATGTGATGTATTTCACGCCGTCGATGGAGAAGCTGAAGGCGCTGGGCTTTACGGTGACGGTCGATTATCGCGAGGGCGTCGATACGCTTGTGCGGGCGGTGAAAGCTGTGTGATGCGGCGTTGCCCCTCACCCTGCCCTCTCCCGGTTTCACGGGGAGAGGGTGATGACCGCCAAACGCCCCCTCGCCCCGCTTGCGGGCAGAGGGTTGGGGTGAGGGGCGAAAGTCTCCCGCGCGCTGCTTGAGCGTCCATCACAAATCTACGCTATAGCGAGCGAATGGACCTCGCGCTTCTCGCCCTCCTCGCCGCGCTTTTCTCCGCGCTGTGCCAGTCGGTCACCGATCTCGGCACCAAGGCGGCGACGCGCATGGCGGACGACCGCGCCATTCTCGCCGCGCAATGGGGAAGCGCCGCCCTCCTGCTCGCCATCGCCTGCTGCGTGATCTATCCAGACTTCCTCAACGCGCCCATCGCGACGATGCATTCGCTGACTCAGCCGGGCTTCTGGACCTTGCTCGCCTGGTCCAGCGCGCTGAACGTCACCGCCTACGCCTTCTATATTCGCGGCTTCCGCCTATCCGACGCTTCGCTCGTCGCGCCGCTCGTGTTGTTGACGCCGGTGCTGATGCTCGTCACTTCGCCCATCATGACCGGCGAACATGCGCCGCCGCTCGGCATGATCGGCGTGCTGTTCACCGTGCTGGGGGTGGGTCTTCTCGACGCCAACCGGGCGAACGGCAAGCGCTTCAATTTCTCGGTCTTCGTGAAAGACGCGGGCGCGCGCTACATGCTCGCGACGGCGGCGGTGTGGAGCATCACCGCGAATATCGACAAGCTCGGCGTGAAGGCGTCGACGCCGCTCATCTGGATCGCGTCCTTGTGCTGCGTCATCGCACTTTGCTCGGTCGCCTATTGGGCCGTCGGCGCCCGGCAAATCCCAAGACTTGGGGCGCTGCGTTACGCCGTTATTGCCGGCTCCGCGTTGTCCATCGGCACCGCGGTGCAGATGTGGGCGCTGACGATCCTGTTCACGCCCTATGTCATCGCGATCAAGCGCTTGTCGGCGCTCTTCACGGTGCTGGCGAGTTCGCGCGTGCTGAAAGAAGAGACCGGCGGGCGGCTCTTGGGGGCGGCGGTGATGCTGGCGGGGGCGGTGATGATCGCGCTTGCGCGGGCGTGAGCGTTTTTTGGAAGGTAGCCAATAATCCCCCGGCCCCTCACCCAACCTCTCCCCGCAGGCGGGGAGAGGGGCAGGTCCGTGATGGTGAAACGATCTCAGTAATCATGCGGGAACGGCGCAGCGCTCCTCTCCCCGCGCGCGGGGAGAGGGTGGGTGAGGGGCTTGGATGATTAGCCAGAACGCCAGACAAGAACAGCAAGAATCGCTTCCGCTACAGCATCCGCATTGTCGTAAAGCTGCTGGTTCGTGAAGCGGATCACCTCGTAGCCTTGCTCTCTTAGGAAATCCGTTCGCCGGGCGTCTGCGGCAAGCTCCTCGTCTGCCGAATGCGTCTCACCGTCGAGTTCGATAACCAGCTTTCGCTCGCGACAGGCAAAATCCGCAATGAAGGGGCCAATCGGCTCTTGGCGGACGAATTTAAATCCGCCAAGGCCTCTGTTTTTTAGCCGAGCCCACATGACCTTTTCGGCGGGGGTCGCGTTGCGCCGCAATTCGCGTGCGCGCCTGGTCTCGATGAAGCGGAGGCCGCGCATATGAGAGGCTCTGAATAATCCCCAGGCCCCTCACCCAACCTCGCCCCGCAAGCGGGGAGAGGGGCAGGTCCGTGATGGTGAAACGATCTCAAATAATGCGGGAACGGCGCAGCGCTCCTTAGCCCGCGCGTCAAAGCCGCCTCACTCCTCCATCTTCAACGCCGCGATAAACGCCTCCTGCGGGATCTCCACCCGCCCGAACTGGCGCATCTTCTTCTTGCCTTCCTTCTGCTTCTCGAGAAGCTTGCGTTTGCGGGTCGCGTCGCCGCCGTAACATTTGGCGGTCACGTCCTTGCGGAAGGCGCGCACGGTTTCGCGGGCGATGATCTTGCCGCCGATGGCGGCCTGAATCGGAACCTGGAACATATGCGGCGGGATCAGCTCTTTGAGCTTCTCGCACATCTGCCGGCCGCGACCATCGGCGCGGGTGCGGTGCACGAGCATGGAGAGCGCGTCCACCGGCTCGCTGTTGACCAGAATGCTCATCTTCACGAGGTCGCCGGCGCGATAGTCGGTGAGCTGATAGTCGAACGAGGCGTAGCCGTTCGAAATCGACTTCAGACGGTCGTAGAAGTCGAACACGACTTCGTTGAGCGGCAGGTCATAGACCGCCATGGCGCGCTTGCCGACATAGTTGAGATCGACCTGCACGCCGCGCCGGTCCTGACAGAGCTTCAGCACCGAGCCGAGATAATCGTCGGGCGTGAGAATCGTCGCGCGAATCCACGGCTCCTTGATCTCCTCGATCTTCACGACGTCCGGCATGTCGGCCGGATTGTGCAGCTCGATCTCCTCGCCATTCGTCAGCAGGATCTTGTAGACGACCGACGGCGCCGTCGCGATGAGGTCGAGATTGAACTCGCGCGACAGACGCTCCTGAATGATTTCCAGATGCAGCAGGCCGAGGAAGCCGCAGCGGAAGCCGAAGCCGAGCGCGGCGGACGTCTCCATTTCGTAGGAGAAGCTGGCGTCGTTCAGGCGCAGCTTGCCGATGGCGGCGCGTAGATCCTCGAAGTCGGCCGCGTCGACCGGAAAGAGGCCGCAGAACACCACGGGCTGCGCCGGCTTGAAGCCCGGCAGCGCCGCGTCGCAGGGTTTGCGGTCGTCGGTGATCGTATCGCCGACGCGTGTGTCGGCCACCTGCTTGATCTGCGCGGTGATGAAGCCGACCTCGCCCGGGCCGAGCGACGCCACGTCCTGCATCTTGGGGCGGAAGACGCCGATCTTGTCGACCTCGTAATGGGCGCCCGTGCCCAGCATCTGGATCTTCTGGCCCTTCTTCAGCGTGCCGTCGAAGATGCGCACCAGAACGACGACGCCGAGATAGGCGTCGTACCAGCTATCGACCAGCAGCGCCTTGAGCGGCGCCTTTTCGTCGCCCTGGGGCGGCGGGAGGCGCTTGACGATTGCCTCCAGCACGTCGGGAATGCCGATGCCGGTCTTGGCCGAGATGAGCACGGCGTCCGAGGCGTCGAGGCCGATGACCTCCTCGATCTGCTCCTTGATGCGGTCCGGCTCGGCCGCCGGCAGGTCGATCTTGTTCAGGACCGGCACGATCTCGTGCCCGGCGTCGATCGCCTGATAGACATTCGCGAGCGTCTGCGCCTCGACGCCCTGAGAGGCGTCGACCACGAGCAGCGAGCCCTCGCAGGCTTTCAGCGAGCGCGAAACCTCATAGGCGAAATCGACATGGCCGGGCGTGTCCATCAGGTTGAGGATGTAATCCTTGCCGTCCTTCGCCCGGTAATGCAGGCGCACGGTCTGGGCCTTGATGGTGATGCCGCGCTCGCGCTCGATGTCCATGGAGTCGAGCACCTGCTCGACCATCTCGCGCGCGGCGAGCGTGCCGGTTTCCTGGATTAGCCGATCGGCCAGAGTCGACTTGCCGTGGTCGATATGGGCGACGATCGAGAAATTTCGGATGTTGTCGAATTTGTGGGGGGCGCTCATGGCGCCGGGGATAGCAGGGAGACGCCCCAAAAGAAAGGGCGCGGTTAACCAACCGCGCCCGTCGCTAACGGAAAATGGCCGCCCGGATTTCCGGGCCGGGGCCTTATTTCTTGGCCAGAAGCTCCTCGACCTTGGCCACGCCCTGCTTCGACAGCGCGATGACCTTCGGCGTCGCCCAGGCGATGAACTCGCGGGTGAGCTTGATGGCCATGCAGCCGACCTTCGTCACCGTCTCGACCGTCTTGTCGAAATAGGGGAGAATCGGGCTGTCCGCCGGGATCTTGCCGCGCACCCAGGCCACGGCCTGCTTCGTCCGGTCGGCGAGAACGACCAGAAGCAGATCGAGCGGGTCGGTCTTCGGACTGGCGTCGAGCGCTTCGCGCAGGCGCTGGATCTCCATCGAGGAGGCGACGAACTGCCGGTTGGCTTCCTCCGCCCGGCGGCTGGCGTCCTGCAGGGAGGCTGCGAGCGCGGCCTTCTCATGGGCGAGCTGGTCGCGCTCGGAGGCGATGTCGGCGATGCGCTTCTCGTGATCCGCGACGACGTCGCCGATCATCTGGTCGCGCTCTGAGAGAACCGAGGCGAGCTGCTGTTTCAGATCGTCGCGCTCCTTGGCGTATTCATTGGCCTTGGCGACGATCTGGGCCTTTTCGGAGTTCTGCTGGTCGCGTTCGGTCCTGACGGCCTTCAACTGCTCCAGGAGATTCTCGTATTCGTCGCGGGATACGCTGCCTTCCGGCTGCGAAACGGTTTCGTCGGACATACCGCCTCCTTAGAAGCTTGTGATTTCGATGCGGGGCGCGCAGCTTGGCGCGAAATGCGTCAGTAGCGCTTCGGCCTCGAAAACGCTCGTCAACCGAATCCATCAATACGGTTAATTTTTCGATTACGCAAAAATCGTCTTCTTCTGAGACGGCTTAGCCGTTTCTCTCGCGGCTGTCGCGGCTTAGCGCCCCTGCCCCTGCAATCGCTGCAACGCCGCGGCGCAGTCGCGCGGGGCGGAGAGGCAGCGGTCCCGGGCGGCGGCCACGAGCGCATCCGCCCCCGCCTGCGCCAGATCGCGCGCGCTTTCCTCGATCTGCGGTCGGCGAGGCGGCTTGGGGGCGGCGACCCGGCCGCGCGCCTCCGCAGACCCCTGAACGGAGGCCGGCCCATCGGCGCCGCGCCAGTGGAGCGCGAGGATGACGAGCGCGATGCAGGCCAGACACTTGATGAGAAAAAACACGAGCGACTCCGTTTCTCTCCCCGCTTTTCGCGCGCATGGGTTGCACGAAAGTAAACGCGGCCCGCTACGTTTCCGTGCTTTGCAGAAACCAAACGCAAACCATCGCGTCCGCAGATGACCGAAATTGACAGGTCCTGTCGCGCGCTTAGCAGTCACTTAAGATAGGTCTGCGAGGCTCGCTTCAATCAGGAGCGTATGTTTTGAGTAACACAGCCTCTCTCGACCGCCCCGCGAAATGGATCGACAGCCTCGTCCATGAAAGCGTGCTGGATCGCCCGCTCGACTCGGCGCGTCACCGCTGTTTCATCCTGCCGCGGATCGTCGTGGCGGCCTGCATCCTGCTCGGCGCGCCCATCTGGCTTTTCTTCTACGGCGCCCCGACGCCCACCGAATTCCTGATTTTCTCTCTCGCGCAAACGCCGCTCGTTTCGGTCGGGGTTCTCGCCCGGACCGGAAAACTGCGGCTCGCGCAGAGCGTGTCGATCTTCGGCTGGCTCGCCATGGCCGTGGCGATCCACGCTTTCACCAAGGGCTATGAGACGATCTCGATCACGCTGCTGACCATCGCGCTGGTCGAGGCGGCGTTGACTCCCGAGATCGTCATGATCTTCGTCATCGAGGCGGCGACCATCGACCTCATCGCGCTCACCGCGGGCGTCGATGTGACGGGCGCCAATCTCAATTCGATCCAGGGCCCCGCGTCGCTCGCCATTCTGGCCGCGCCCCTGCTGCTTTACATCGCCTTCCTGGCCATTTGCGCCATTCGTGCGGAGAACACCCGCACGCTCGTCGACTCGGCCAACGCCCGCGACCTGCGCCTTCTCACGGACGCGATCGGCGACATCGTCCTGCATCTCGATCGCACCGGCGCCGTCGCGACCATTATCGGTGACACCCACAAGGTCTATGGGCTCGACCGTCGCGATCTCATCGGCCGCGGCTTCTTCCAGCGCGTCCACATCGGCGACCGCCCCGCCTTCCTCAAGCTCGTCTCCGACGCTTTCGAGCAGGACGCGCCGCTGACGGCCCTGCTGCGCGTGCAGGTCAGCCTCTCGCCTTCCGCCTCGGGCAAATATGTCGAGCCGGTCTTCAACTATTTCGATGCGCGCATGTGCCTCGCCCAGCCTGTGGTCGATGAACTGAACGGCCATCCTTTGGAAGCTTTCCGCCCTGTGGTCTGCATCCTGCGCGACGTGACCTCCGAGAAGCGCGCCGACGAGGCGATCGCCGCGGCGCGCGCCGAGAGCGAGCGCGCGACCGCGAGCAAGACCCGCTTCCTCGCCAATGTAAGCCACGAGTTGCGCACGCCGCTCAACGCCATCATCGGTTTCTCGGAGATGCTGGGCAATCCGGAGCTTGCGCCGACCGACCCGGCCAAGCAGCGCGAATACGCCCAGATCATCAGCAACTCCGGCCATCACCTGCTCGAAGTCGTCAATACGATCCTCGATATGTCGAAGATCGAATCCGGCTCGATGCAGATTTTCCCGGAGCCGTTCTCGCTTCCCTCGCTGATCGACCAATGCTGCGACATGGTGCAGCTCAAGGCCGACCAGGGGGGCGTGAACCTCATGCGCGATTATCGCCGCGACATCGAGGAACTCGTCGCCGACAAGCGCGCCTGCAAGCAGATCCTGCTCAACCTCCTCTCCAACGCCGTGAAATTCACGCCGGCGGGGGGCAAGGTGCGCGTCGTGATCGCGCCTGAGGGCAATCTCATCGCCGTGACGGTCGCAGATACGGGCATCGGCATCGCGGCGGGCGATCTCACGCGGCTTGGCGATCCCTTCTTCCAGGCCAGCGCCTCCCATGACCGCGCCTATGAGGGCACGGGTCTCGGCCTTTCCGTGGTGCGCGGCCTCGTCGGCCTCCACGGCGGCGCCATCATGATCGAAAGCGTGCCGAAGAAAGGCACCTCGGTCACGATCCGCCTGCCGCTGGACTGTCGCGAACCCGCGCTCGGAACCAGCATCTCAGCCAAGATCGAAACGATCCCGCGGCTGGGCGCCGCCATCGGGGCCGATATCGGCCTGACGGCCAGCCAGACGATTGAAACTGCAAAAGAGACGGTGAAGAAAATTGCGTGACGCATCGCTCCGGGCTTCCGAGTTCGACGACTTCCCCGAAGAACGCCCGGCGCCTCGGCGCCGCGGCCCCGCCCCCGTCCCATCCGCCCAGCCGGCGCCGACGCCGTCGCGCGGCGCGAAGCGGAAGCCGTCCGTGATGGCGCGCGTTTTCGCGCCCCAGCGCATGGGGATGATGCTGCTGCTTGGCATTGGCGGCCTCGCTTTCGTCGGCGTGCCGATGAACGCGCTCTTCCTGCAGGACGGCCGCCACCCCGCCCCGCTCTTTTCCGCCCACACGCTCGCGCCGCAGAAGGCGGAAGTCGCGGAGGAGTTGACGGCCCCGCCACCCGCCCAGCCGCAAGCCGCCCGCGCCGAAGCACCCGCCGCAAAGCCCGACGCCGTCAAGGCGGAGATCGCGCCGCCCGTCGCCAAGCCCGGCAAATCCGACGCCGCGGCGCTGAAAGCGCTGCTGACCAAATCCGACGCCGCTCCCGCGCCAAAGGCGGAGAAAAGGCGCGAAGTCGTCTCCCGCGATCCCATCGCGACGATGATCGGCGGCGGCGATTCGGCGGGGAAGCCGAAGGCGGCGCCGCAGCCCCGCGCCCAGACCAAGACGGCCCCTCCGAAGAGCGTATTGCAGACGCCCAAGGCCCAGCCTCAAGCCCAGGCGCAACAACCCCAGGCTCAGGCGCCGGCCGAAAGCGTCGTTTCCGCTCAGCGCGCGCTTCAACGGCTCGGCTATGTGGTGAAGCCCGACGGCGTCGTGAGCGCCGGCACGAAGCAGGCCATCGAAAAGTTCGAGCGGGACAACGGCTTGCCCGCCAAGGGCGAGCTCACCTCCAAGATCGCCAAGATGCTCGCGACACGGGCGGCGGCCCCCCATCAGTGAACAGGCTTAGACCGGAGGCGCGTTTCGCCCTAAGTTAGCCCGATGCGTCTCCGATCGGATATTTTTGCGGCCGCGCTCATTCGACGCGCGGAAACCCAGGGAGCCGTCGCCATGTTGCGACGGCGCGGGGCGGCCGAAGCAGGCGCCCTCTTCATCAAGCTGGATCGCCTCGACGGCCGCGCCGCGGTCTACGGCCCCGCCCCCCAGAGCGAGGAGCCGCCCGAGGGCGTCGACCGGCTCTTCTCCAAGGTTCACAAGGACGATTGGGTGGATCCCGCCGAGGCGGAGTCCCGCCTCAAGCGCGAGATCATGTTCGACCCCGACCTGTGGATCGTCGAAATCGAGGACAAGGAAGGCCGCGTCTTCGTCGACCTCACGGCGTGAATCAGGCCGACTGATCGCGCTTTCGAACAGGTTCGCCGGAAATCCGCGGGGCCGCGCGGCGCCAGCCCGGCCCGCCCGCCAGAACGTCATCGCGCACCAGGCGCCTCTGTCCGTCGCGCTCGCTGCGCATCGCGCCCGTCGCCGCCGAAATGATCTGCATCGCGGCGCGCTGGGGCGTCGAGCGCACCAGCGCGACAAGCGCGCGCACGCGGTCGGTGTCGTGGGAGATGGCGGGATCGGCGCACAGGAAAATACGGACCGCCGCGTCCGGATCGAACCCAAGCGCCGCCAGCGCCAAAGCGAGCGCCTCGCCGCCGCTGTCCGACGCGACGGCTCTGGCGCGCTCCTTTCGGCATTCCAGAGCGTCCGCAAGCAGCGCGGCCATCGCGTCGCGGTCCCTCCGGGCGGCTGCGTTTTCGAGACGCAGCATGAAAATCAGGTCGGCGCGGTTGGTCTCGCTCAATCCGCTCGACAGAGCGCGCCGACAGGCGTTGAGGATGATGCCGGTGCGCTCGAGCCGCGACGCCGCCAGGAACAGCGCCTCCGGTTCGATAGCGCAGTCGTCGCGGTCGAGGAGGATCCTCGCGAGAGTGAGGTCGTCG
Source organism: Methylocystis parvus (assembly GCF_049675845.1). GTDB lineage: Bacteria > Pseudomonadota > Alphaproteobacteria > Rhizobiales > Beijerinckiaceae > Methylocystis > Methylocystis parvus_A. The sequence continues at coordinate 4,091,968 of NZ_CP187161.1, read as the reverse complement.
CGGGCGGCCTGGGTGAGCGCGCGGCGCGCCGCCGCGTCGAGATGGACCGACCAGTTCGCCGCGAGCGCCCGCAGCACTTCCGGTTCATTGCGCTGGGCCAGGGCCTCCACCGCCTCGCGATCGAGATCCTTGCGCCTCGCGAGAGCGCATGCGAGCGACGGCGCCCCCTGCTGCGCCGCTGCGAGCATCTGGGCGCGCGGCAGCAAGGGCGAGAATTCGACCGCCAGCTCCGCGCAAGCGCCGCCCTTCTCCAGAAGCCTTATGAAGATCGTCGACGGCGTTTCGGCGTGAAAGCACAGCGGGCGCGTGACTTGCGCGGCGGATTCGGCATCGACGATGTCGATCAGGCCGAGCGCCAACCGCTCGAATTGCTTGATGTCGCTGATCGGATGCGTAGGTCGTTCGACGAATTGACCGACGATCGCCCGCAAAAGGGAGATGTCCACGATTCGCCGCTGACTGCACTCTGTCTGCATCGACGCGCCACTCACTCAAACGCTTACGCAACCTTAGCTTTCAAATTAGCATAAGGATGTTGACGGAACATTAACCCTCGCGGACCCCTAATCTCGGTAACGGTCGATTCACTTTTGGCCGCAGCCGTTGCGGAGGGGTCGAAAATGGGGGAGGTCGTCGCCTTCCGGAAGCGAGAGAAGTCCTCGCGCAACGAAATCGCGCCGCCAGACGGCGACGCGCAGATCCTCTTCTTCCTCGGCGTGCGCTATGCGCGCATGGACGAGGCGAAAGACGCAGGCGAATCGCTCTCTCCGGACCATGACGAGGGATGCGGCCACCGCCACGGCCCCCGCGGCGGCAAGAAGAGAAAGAGCCGCGCGCGGGGTTAAGACCTTAGCCAGCATCAACTTCTAGACAGCCTGGGCCGTAGCCGTAGCGCCCCCTGGTTTTACGCACTAAACTCCCCGCAAAGTTTGAGGCGTGGAGTGAGCGAAGCAACGCGCACGGCGGAACATGACGACCCCAGGGAGGGGGCCCTCGCCTTCGCGGTCGCGCCCCGCCTGCAATCAACCTCGGACGGCTTCCGCAGGGCCTACGCAAAGGAAGCCGAGCTTCGTCGCCCCTTTCTCTGGCGGGCGGTCGCCGCAGGCGCCGGCGTCGCGCTCTATTTCGCCGCCGACCGCGAGCCGTCGCTGACCTTGTGCGCAGTCGCCGTCGCCTGCGCTGCGCTGCTCGCTTTCGTGACGAAGCGCCATGCGCGCGCGCATGCGCTCTTTCTCGCGCTCGCTTTCGTCGCCGCGGGATTTTGCGCGGGCGCGTGGCGGACGGCGCGGGTCGCGGCGCCCATCGTGTCGAGGGTCGGCGTCGGCGACCTCACGGGGTTTGTCGAGGAGGTCGATCTTCGACCGGCGGGCGCGCGCTTCGTTTTGCGCGTCGCCAGCGCGGAGGGTCTGCCTGGGGATGTCGTTCCGGCGCGCGTGCGGCTCACGACCCGCAGCGAGCCGGAGTTCGCGGCGGGCGATTTCATCGCCCTCAAGGCGCGGTTGATGCCCCCCGCCCGCGCGGCGCTCCCCGGCGGCTACGATTTCGCGCGAGACGCTTACTTCGCGAGGCTCGGCGGCGTCGGCAACGCGCTGGGGCGCATCGAGACGATGCCGCCACCCGATCCGGCGCCGCTATCGCTGCGTTTCTTCGCCTCGGTCGACCGCGTGCGAAACGCGCTGGCGTCGCGCGTCTACAAAACCATTGGCGGCGACGCTGGCGCGATCGCCGCCGCGATGGTGACGGGCAAGCGCGACTATCTGTCCGAAGGCGTAAAGGACCTGATCCGCCGCGCCGGCATTTTTCATATCGTCACGATTTCCGGGATGCAGATGTCGCTCGTCGCGGGCATCTTCTTCGTCGGCTTGCGCCGGCTCATGGCGACGTCGCAAACACTGGCGCTGAACTACCCGATCAAGAAATGGGCGGCGGCGCTCGCGATTGTCGGAGCCGTTCTTTACGACATTGGCACGGGGTCGCGCGTCGGCACAGAGCGCGCCTTGGTCATGACGCTGATCATGCTCGCCGCCGTAATTTTCGATCGCCCTTCCCTTTCCATGCGAAATCTGGCGCTCGCGGCCTTCTTCGTCATCGCCTTCGAACCAGAGGCGATTCTCGGCGCGAGCTTCCAGCTCTCCTTCGCGGCGGTCGCGGCGTTGATCGCCGTCTACGAGCAGCGAAGCGATTATCTCGCAAAGAGCCGCGCGCAAATTCAAGGGCCAGGGCTTAGGAGCCGCTTATCCGAACTCCGCGAGGCCCTGCTCGAGCGCATGCTGCATGGTCCTGGCGCGGCGCTTGTCGCGACGTTGTGCGCGACCTCCGCCACGGCCGCCTTCATGGCGAACGATTTTCACGAGATCAGCCCCTATGTGCTGATCGGCAATCCGCTGACGCTCGCCGTCATCGAATTCTTCGCCGTGCCTTGTGCGCTGATCGGCGCCGCGCTCTACCCTTTCGGTCTCGACGGCTTCATCTGGCGCTATCTCGAACTGGGCATTCATCTGGTCACCTGGCTCGCGGGGTTGATTGCGAATGCCCCGGGGGCAAGCCTGCACGTGCGCGCTTTCGCCCCCTGGGCGATTGTGTTCCTCGCGCTCGCCGTTCTCTCGGTCGTGTTGTGGCGCAGCTGGCCGCTGCGCGCGACCGCCATCCCGCTCGCGCTCATCGGGCTCGTCGGCGCGGCGAGCGGTCCCAGCTTCGATATCGCCGTGCCCGCGACGGGAGACGCCGCCGCCCTGCGAACGCCCTCGGGACGACTGACGCTGCTCGGAAAAAAAGCGAGCGCCTTCGCCACCGAACAATGGTTGCGCGCCGACGCGGACGCGCGCGCGGCCTCGGAAGCGACGGGCGGCGTCAATTGTGACGAAGAAGGCTGCGTCGGTCGCGCGACAGACGGCCGAATCGTCGCGCTCGTGACCGCGCGCGCGGCCTTTCTCGAAGATTGCGCCCGGGCGTCGGTCGTCGTCACGCCGCTACGCGCGCCGGACGGTTGCGGGGCCGCAATCGTCATAGACCGTCGCAAGCTGACCGAAACGGGCGCGGTCTCGCTGAGTTTCCTGAAGGACGGCGCCGTCGTCTGGACAACGGCGCGTGGGATTGATGAAGACCGACCCTGGTCACCGCGCCCGGCGCAAAACGCCAAACGCGCCGCGCTCCCGGATGAAGATGAAACCGAAAACGCGGAACTGGCGGAGCCGCTCGAGTAAGCGCCGCTTTTTCGGGAAAGGGGAAGCCGTTCCGGAATCGGCGCCGATCCGAGGGGCGCGGCGATCAATCCACTGCGGAACCTGTGAGATGCTCTGCCGCGAAAACGCGCCGCGCCAATTAATCCGATCGCCTCAGTATTTGCGCAGCAGGCTCACGAGCTTGCCCTGGATGCGCACCTTGTCGGGACCGAAGATGCGGGTCTCATAGGCAGGGTTAGCCGCTTCGAGCGCGATCGAAGCGCCGCGCTTGCGCAGCCGCTTGAGCGTCGCCTCTTCGTCTTCGATCAGGGCGACGACGATATCGCCCGTGTCGGCGTAATCCTGCTTCTTGATGACGACTGTGTCGCCGTCGAGAATCCCCGCCTCGATCATCGAGTCGCCGCGCACTTCCAGCGCGAAGTGCTCGCCGGTCGAGAGCATTTCCGGCGGCAGGCTGATCGTGTGGCTGCGGCTCTGGATCGCGGAAATGGGCGTGCCGGCGGCGATGCGTCCCATCACGGGGATCGCAACCTGCTGGCTCGCCTCCTCCTCGCCCCTTTCGTGAAGCGGGCGGACCCGACCCAAATTCCCCTGAATGACGGCCGGCGCAAATTTGCCCCCGCGCGACGGGGCCCCGCCACGGGGCGTGACCGATTCCGGCAGGCGCAGGACCTCCAGCGCCCGGGCGCGGTTGGGCAGCCGGCGGATGAAGCCTCGTTCCTCGAGCGCCAGTATGAGACGGTGGATGCCTGATTTCGACCGCAGGTCGAGCGCGTCCTTCATCTCGTCGAAGGACGGCGGGACGCCGGATTCCTTGAGCCTCTCATGGATGAAACGCAGCAGATCGCTCTGCTTTTTCGTCAGCATAATCAGCCCCCGGCCACGCCGCTCGCTACAAACAAATCATGAACATCTATAGACGTTCGCTGTGCGTTCCGCAAGCTCTATCGCTCGCATGGTTAACAAAAAGCCTACTGTGGAGCGGCTTTTTTTATCTGGCTGTCACGGAAACAATTAATTTGACGCTAAAGGCTAGCATAAGCCAATCATATCAATGGCATAACGAGTTTGGCGATTGGCGAACGTATTGGCGAAATAGGCTCGTTGCCCGCAGACGCTCGAAATAGCTGAAAATACAATCTCTTGCGCAATTCGGTTTGGCGAAGCCGAGCGGTGCTGTTCGGGGATTGGCGAAAGCCAATTGGCGAAACGCTCTCACTCCCGCGGCACCGGTTTAGCCGCAACATCTCTCTCCGCAACAAGGTCATAGCGACCAGCAACGAGGACCGCTAATATTTGCGCGTCTCGTCGAAGGTCAAAAACAGTCCTCCGGTCCAGATCGGAAGGGCTATCTATTCTTAAATCATTCTCGTTAAAAATGGGAAGTTTATCACCCATAACCTCATACAAAGCTTCCGCAAGGTAACCGCGCTCTACTAAGCCCTGGCCCTTCTTGACCGCATATGCCGGATCAAGCCCAGCTTGCTTGCAAATCCTCTCGTACACCCACAATGGCATGTCGGTTTTACCAAAGTAGTTTTGCAGAGAACGATATGGAATTTCAAGCGTTTCCGCGAGCCATGTGAGTTTCTGAGCACGGCGCTTTAGCACCTCCCTCAAAAATCCAGCCGTTGCACCTCGCTCAAGCTCAGACATTGACACGCACCTATCTTAGTGCATAAGTTCCATTATGCACCAAATCAGGCACATAGCAGAACTCACTGTTGTTCCCTCAGAAGACCTGTATCTGACGGTTCGGGCGGCCTTTATTGCCCAGGGCACCACGCTAAACGCATGGTGTATCGCCAACGGCGTCAACCGGCAAACGGCGGCCAAAGCCCTAAAGGGCCAAAGGCACGGGAAGTTGTCACGCGCCCTCAGGGACCGGTTGATCGAAGCAGCCTTTCAACGCGGGGCTGCCGCGTGAATGACGTGGTTCCGCTGTCATTGGTTGCCGACGCAGCAGGCGTGAGCCGCCGCGCACTGGAAATCGCCGCCGCGAAGATCGTTGACGGTAAAGCGGCGACATGGCGAGGGGCACAGCTCGTCATAGTTCCCGTCAAGGGCCGCGGCGGGAAGGCGGGGCTTCAATACCAGGTCCGCGTCGACTCGCTGCCGAGCGACCTTCAAAGCCGCATCAACGCCCCTTCGAAAGCCCTTTCAACGGCAGTTAAACTCCCGGTCAAAGCCGCGAAGCTTTCCGCCATCTTGGCCGTCTTCGGCGAAATGTTCGCCGAGATCGACGCCACCCGGCCGAACACGAAGGCGCGCGCCGACATCTTTCGAGCCTGGAGCGAGCGCCTCATAGTCGACGTGAAGGGCAGCGGGCATTCCCGGCGCTACAGCATCACGACATTGAAGAGGTTCTACCGGGAGCACCAAGCGGCCGGACTCGCCGCTCTCACTCGGCGAGGACGCAGCGACAAGGGTCGCAAGCGCGTCGTCATGACCGCGCGCTACGACGCTTGGGCGCGAAAGGCTGGATTAATGGACTTGGAAGCCGTCGCCGAGAACGTGAAGGGCTATATTCGGGGCTGGCACAAGGCATGGGAAAGCGTCTCCGCCATCCGGTTGCACGCCATCGCCCGGCTCGAAAAGCTCACGCGCGAACGGGGCTTCGAACCGCCGGACGGCATCTGCAACATTCCCTTGAACGTCGTCAAAGCAGAGCGCCGCTACCGGCGAGTCGCAGAATTCAAGAAAGACCGCAAGGCCTTCGAAGACAAGTCTCCCGCCATCCGCCGCACCATCGAAGGGCTGTGGCCCATGGATACCGTCGTTGGCGACGTTCATCCGCTCGATTTTTTCCTGCCGGAAATTGAGGGATATCAACGCTACGCCAAGGCAATTTGCTGGTTGGATTTAGCGACGAAGCGCCTTTGGGCGACGGTTGTCATTCTCCCCCGAGGGAAGGGCATTCGGAACGCCCATGTCATCGCCAGCTTCATGGAGATGGCTGGGGAGTGGGGCCTCCCAAGGACGCTCTACCTCGACAACGGCAAGGAATATAACTTCGCGGAATTTATCGCGGATGCGCTGTCGCTTGACAGCCGTGGAATGGCTGTTGGCGGCGGCGGAGAGCATAAGGCCGTGCGCCATGCGCGACCCTACGCGGCGCGCTCCAAGGCCATAGAAGGCGTCTTCGCCCAGCTTCGCCATCTGTTCGCGAAAGTGCAGGGTTATGTCGGCGGCGACCGCATGAAATCCAAGGTCGCCAATGTCGGCAAGGCGCCCGTGCCCTTCCCTTCGATTGAGCTATTCCCTCAGGTCATTGCAGGGATACTGACGCAGTATCACGCCATGCCGCAGGGCAAGGCGTCGCAGCTCGCCGGTCTCTCTCCGATCGAGGCTTACAACCGCGCGGTTGAGGCGGGGTGGCAAAAGACCGAAATCGACCCAGACGCCTTCGCAACGGTCTTCGCCGAAACGCGCGCCGTCGCCATCAACCGGGGCGCAATCACCGTCAACGGGCGCACCTTCTATTTCGACGGGTTGGTGAAGTATGTGCAGGGCAATTACGTCAATGTCCGCGTGCCGAAATACGAACAATGGGCGCGGCTTCCGGTCGAAGACCTGCAAGGGAACTTCCTCGGCTTCGCTCAGGAGGATCAGCGCTTTAGCGCCTTCGATCCGGCCGGCGCTAGGGAGAGCGATCATCGTCGGGCGCTTCAAAGGGGCGCGGTTCGCGTACTGGACAAGTCCGCCCCCACTATCGACGTGACGGCTGAAATTCTCGCCTTCTCCGCCAACGCGCCAAAGGCGCTCCCGGCGCCGATCGGCGGGCGGGTCACGGCGTCGGACAACGAAAAAAACATCTCGCGCGGACTGAGGGAAACGCCCAAGGCGCAGCGCGAACGCGAGGATGCAGAGCGGCAGCGGGAATTCGAAATCCAGAGACAGTTGGACGAAGAGTTCATGGCAAAGCGCGCCACCAGAAAGGCAGGGAACAAATGACTCATATCAGCCGCACCACCGCCTTAGTTTCCGTTGAGCAATGCTTCAATTACGCGCTTGAGAGGTGCGAGGCGGCGGCGGTCTTCGGAACGCCGGGTGTCGGCAAGACCACGGCGATGACGCACCTTGCTGAAAGAAGCCCCACCGCGACCTTGATCCATGTGGGCTCAACCCGCTGCACGCCGCGCGCCATCGCTTCGATGATCGCCGATGCCATGCGACTATGGGTAGAGCATCGCAGCGCGTGGCAGATCACGGAGATCATCGAAGCCCACCTGATGCACCCAAGCACGCGGGACGAGATTTTGATGTTCGACGAAGCCCAGAACATACCGCTCGGCTTCCTAAAAGATATTGTCGACTGGCCCCAGCGCTTCGGCGTTCCCGTGCTTATCTGCGGCAATGAGCACCTGTTGAAGCGCACGAAGGCGTCGGGCGCCGCGTTCGACCAGATCGACAGCCGTATCGGCAAGCGTATCCACCTCAGCCGCCCGACGCGTGAAGATTTTGAGACGATAGCGATCGATTTCGACGTGTTCGGCGTTGACGCACGTAACGCTTGCGCCGCCTATGGCGCAAAAAACTCCATTCGCGACCTCATTTCATTGCTGCAAACGGCGCGTGACTTCGCCGAAGGCCGCAAGTTGGGGCTGGAGGAAATCCGCAAGGCGGTTGTCTACAAGAAAGGCACCGCCGGCCTGAAACAGCTTTCCAATAGGGGCGCATAACAGGGAGAGCAAACCTTGCTGACGACGAAGCAAATGCGCCTTGTCCAGGCGATCAAGAAGCATCTCGGCGACGAAGCAACCTATCGCCACCTGTTGCGCCAGACGGCCGGCGTCGACAGCGCGAAAGACTTGACCGAAATTGGACTGAACGCCTTTCTCGCGGAAGCGAAGCGCCAGGGCTTCAAGCTCACGTTGCAACGCAGCTTTGGCGCGCGTCGGGGAATGGCGACGCCGCGACAAGTCGCCCTGATCCATAACCTTTGGGCGGAATGGGCTGCAGAAAACAGCGAGAGCGCTCTGAATGCCTGGCTCGAACATAGCTACGGCATCTCGGCGCTGCGGTTCCTTCCCTCCGACGTAGCGGCGAAGGCCATCACCGGCCTGCGGATGATGGTCAAGCGGCGGAAGTCCGACGCTGCGTGACGTTCGGCAGGCTCCCTAAGACGACGGCGCGCCGCGCCAGCCCGGAATAATAGCGAAACGGCGACACTTCCGGGAGCCGAAAAAAGCGCAATCTCTGCGCTTCTTCGGCGGAAGAGATCAGGCCGCGCCTCGCGGCTTGAAGAGCGCGAGACGGGCGCTGCTACGCCCGCCTCGCATGGATCGCAACCACCAAAGGATTGAGCACCCATGACGAAGCGACCCGCTGAAACCATTGCGGAAGAAGGTAAAGAATTCAACCACGCGGCGAGCGCCGCGCGACACAACCTCACGGGCCAGGACTTCGCCTTTCTCGACGACGTTGACGCTCTTCTGATGCGCCTCGCCGCCCTCCCGGAGCTGCTTCGCGTGGTCGACCTGACCAAGGCGGGCGACGAAGAGCGGGAGCCGGTCAGCGCCGCCCTTCGCGAATTCGGCGGCGTTCTTTCCGGTCTGGCCTGCGAAGCGGCGGACAAACTGATGCGCGGTAGAGACGCGCTGGATCTGCGCTGAGAGGGGGCGGCTATGAAGAAGAATGAAGAGCGTAGCCCTGTCGACGAAGCCCGGCGGATGGCTTGGGAGGCAGCGCAACTGGCGGAGCTTCTGACGGTTGTCGATTTCACCTCGGAAGAGTGCGACCGGGACGCCGCAAGTCGCGGCCTGCGCATGTTCGGAAGGCTGCTGTCCGACCGGATTTTGGATGCGGAGGAAGCCTTGGGCGTCGCCAGGGTGGAACAGCTGAGGACCGCGCGCCGATGAAGCCGCTCCTTAGACCAGACGGGAACTACGACCGCGCCGCGATCGTCGTCGGCGCCAATCGGCTCTTCGCCTATATGCGGGCGAAGGGCGCGGAAGATTGGCCCCGCAAGCGCTGTCTCTCCTTCTTCTGGGCTCAGGCGCGCATCCGCCGCGCCGAGTTTCTCGGCGTCGCCCTGGCGCCGCCGAAGAAGCGCAAGCCGCCGCAGCTCCGCGCGCCGCGCCGGGCAGGCCCGCCAACGATCAGACCGGCGCGGCGTCGCGCCGGGGCTCTCCATTCCCTTCCTGCCAATTGAGGCGCCCAAAATGACCCATGCTCATTCGAATGCCATCTCCGATATCAGCGCACTCGGCGCCATTCTCGATGCGTTGGAAGCGGTTCCCCGCGCCCGCGCCGACGCGGGCGTTCTCTTGCCCGGCGCGGCGGCGATCGGCCGGCGCGTCGCCGCTTTGGCTGAAGAGGTTTCCGGCTCGCTCCCTGAAGACGGGGCCGGCGCGGGACAGGCGCTCTCCGAAGCCGGCCGCCTTGGCCAGGCGCTCGGCGCCCTGGACGCCATCCCGGAAAGAGCGCACGGGGCCGGCAAGCTGCTTCGCGGCGCCGCCGCGCTCGGCCGCTCTATCGAGGTCCTGGCGAGCGAGGCCTCCGAGGCGCCGGGGCTGAAAGAAGCCACAGCGTTTGCGCTCGCCAAGATCGCTTTGGCTCAGGCGCGGGAAGGCGGCCACGTTCCTCCGCATATTTGCTCGGTAAGGGACTTTCGAGAGATCGCCTCCAATGTGGAACACGGGGGCGTCCTGATCGGCGCGCGGTTCTTCAGTTGCGATGCGCTGCAACCGATGCACGGGGAGCGGGTGCGCGTGCTGACCCCGAATGCGGAGCCTGTCGACGTCGCGCTTGTCCTGGATCTGGACGGCCGGCTGATCGGCGTCGCCACGCCCGAGGCCAACGGGGACCCGATGCGCCCTGTTCCGGGCGCCGCCGCCCTCGCTGACGCCGTCGCCGCCGAGCTGGGCGACGAAGTGGCCGGGCGCCAGCCCTTCCCGCTCTCTTTGGGCGTCTCCTGCCCCGCCGACGCGGCCCTTGATGGGGCAGCATCCGTCCCCAACTGACGGCCCGCCAAAAGGCGGGAAGATATGAAGCCGGCCGCGCCGACAGGGCGCCGCCGGCTTCGCGCGTTTTGGGGGCCGCTTTTCAGGCTCTCCCAACCCGAAGAGGCAAAGCCTCAGAAATGGCCCATGGATGCGTTGCGACGGATTTCCGCTGTCATGAGCCCTGCCGGCCGGAAAAACGCGCCCAGCGCGTTTGATGGGGGCTTGATGCGCGTGTGTCGGGCTAGGGATCAGGGGTAAGTTGCTAGGGCCCGGAAAATGGCGGGGGCCGCCATCAATCACACATGCCAGCTACCGCGGTCATTCGCCCAAATCCAATTCGCCCTGACCGTGGAAATAGGTCAGCCAATGGCGCTTGAATTCTTCCTTATTGCGGGAGACCCGCAGCAAAGTCATGACAGTGATAACCAGTGTCCGGAAGTGATCGAGGCCCTGCTCCTTGGTGAGGAACTGGTGATGCTTGTGCTTGCGTCGATACTTTTCATTGGTCGGATTTGCATTGTCGAGAGCAGGCAAGACAGGCTTAGGCATCTGAGCGTAGATGAGTTGCCTTATCAGCTTCCCAGCATAGCGCGGGCCTCGGTTGTCGGAGGTGCGCTTCCATCCGTACACTCTGTAAATTTCGCTCGTGAACTCAGCTGGGATCGTTTTGAGCCATGGGCGATGCTCCGGCAGAATGTAGGCTGTGAGAATCTGTTGAAGTTCGTCGCTGTCTCTTTTCGTTTGATAGCCTGTCGCTTCATCAATGAGGGCAATCAACCCCAGCCTCGTGAGGCTAGAAGTAATTACGCGGCACTGATGAGCAATGGCCGCTTGCTGGGTCATTAGAACGCCGGCGTTATCGGCTTTAATAACCGCCTCTGCTATATCGATAAGAGTATCTGAGTCAAAACCGTAAGTTATATTGGATTTGTAACGAAACCTGATCGGGCTTTTGATTCTCTCTAATAACTCATTGGAAACGTATGGTTTTATTCGATTTCGTGAGACGAAAAGCTCCAAACGATTCATACCCCCCACCATCGAGCCGCCATGCGCCATATTCAGAGCCACAAGCATGCCTTTAGTTGGGATTACTCTGCGTTTATCCTCCAGCACAAAACACGGCACTTCGATGTCTGCTATCTTGATGGACTTGTCAGGCGCGCCAAACACGGCTTCGGGTGTTGAATCAGCCCAGCGCTTGGTGGCCGCCTCGCTAGCTATGCGCCGCCGCTCTTCAGGACTAAGTTTTGCCGATCTAGCCAAGCCGCCCTTCTTCTGAGGCGATAAATCTTCCATCCGAATCACTCCGCCATGCTTGCTGCGGAACTCAGCTTATGCTTGCTGAGGGAGTCAGCAAGCATCTTCTGACAATCTCTACGCATGCTTGCTGTGGATATCCGAGAGACGAAACAGTTCTTCGCCGCGATGAACCTCGGATTGAGCGCCGCCAGGATCGCGCCTACCTTGACGGCTCGGCGTAAACGCGCATCCTGTGACTTCTCTTCCCGCGGATGCCTGACAACTGTCAGCGGCGCGAGCGCGACCCCCTTCCTGCGAAGTTGTGGCCCACCTGACAATGTCAGGGCGGACACGTGTCACGCCGTCGCGTAGCGTTTTCTCGCGCGGGTCCGGCTTGCTCGCGTATTGAGCGCGCCGCCGGGGGCTCCATAACGGCGGCGCGCTCTCCTCAAGAAGGGCTGCGCGTGGGCAATCTATTGCTGGCGAAAATTGCCGAAGTAGCGGGCGCGGACGTTGCGACGGCCATCATGCGCGCCAAAGGTGGAACGCGCGCCGAGTTCCCCAGCGAATATGCCGTTCGTGCCGGGGATGGAGGATGGCTGGTCGATCTGGTGGGGCCTGGTCCTGCGCTCGCCATCGCGCGCAAGGTCTTCCCGCGCGGCGGCGCGTTCGATGTTCCGCTTTCCCAGGAAGCACGGCGAGAGAATGCCCCATACTTGCATGAGCTTCCGAACTTCCTGCGGGAGGTCGCGGATGTCGCTGGCGTCGAAGCCGCTCTCGCCCTCGCACGCGCTTATGGCGGAACGGAAGTAACGTTTCCCTGTGCCGAAACCATCCGCGCGGGAAGAGGGGGGTGGTTAGCCAGCGTGGTTGGGCGCGAGAAAGCACTCATTATCGCGCGCGAGCTGTTTCCGATCGGCGGAAAGATGCTGGTCCCGATGGACCCCATGCCGCGCCTTGCGCGGGAGCTACGGATTTCGGAACTGCTGAGCCGTGGGGAGAGCGCCAGAAGCATCGCGCGCGAAGTCGGCTGCCACGTCAGGACCGTTCACCGCTATCGCGCGCGCTTGCTGAAGAAGAAGCAGAAAAAAGGAAGCCTCTAACATGCGCTCTCGCACGATTGAAGAACTCTCGCTTTTCGCCATTGACGCGCCCCTCCCGAAGAACGGCTCGGCGCCCGAGTGGATTACGATCTTTCCCAAGATCGGACAGATAAAAACGCGGGACGGACGCAGCTACACCGTGGATGCGGAAGCCATTATGCGCGCTTTCGAGGCCGATGGGCTCGAGCTTCCCATTGACCTCAATCACGCGACCGATACGGCCATGGCGCAAGGCATGGGCGCGCCCGCCGTCGGCTGGATCACGGCCCTGAAAATCGAGCGCGGCGCCTTGCGGGGCAAGGTCGATTGGGGCGCCAAAGGCAAGGAAGCGCTGGCAGCGCGTGAGTATCGCTACGTTTCCCCCTCCTTTTGGCATACCGCTGAGGGCGATGGAAACAAGACAACGCGACTGAAAGCGGTCGCCCTCGTTACCGCGCCGGCACTTGGACAGCAGCAGGCGTTGGCCAGCGCTCAGGGCGTGCACGGCTCGGCGCGTAGCGCGGCGCTCGCGGCAGCGGAGACAGGAGAGCTGATTTACGGCGTCGTAGCCCCGCCTGTGCCGCGCGGGCGCTCCTTGCCTGACTGGGTTGACGTGTTCCCGGCCCTCGGCTTCGTCGAGACTTTCGAAGAACACGTTTTCTATATCGACGGCAAGTCGGTTGTCGACAATTTCGCGAAGGCGACGCGAGGCCGGGACGAAGATTATCGCGAATTCCCCGTTGGATTGGATCACCGCGCCGAACGGGCATTCGAGGCGGGGGAAGATTTCTCGGAGCCGCCGCTCGGCTACGTGGTTGATCTTCGCATCAGCGGAGGTCGGCTCGAAGCGAAGATCAAGTGGGAAAGAGAAGCGGAAAGCGCTTTCGCAGTCTATGCCGCTGTGTCGCCCGCCTTCTTTGTGGAGCCGGGCGGCAAGGTGAAGCGGCTGAAATCGCTTTCCCTTGTGCGTCGGGCTCGAAATTTCGTGAAGGCTCGCGCTCTCGGCAATGACGTTGCGCGGCAAGAGCGCGGCTATCAGGCCCCGAAGCTCTCTGACGACGCTGGCCAGATGGCGGCAGCGCCAGGCGGCGACGCAATCGACATTATGGCCGAATATGCGCGCAGCCGAGCTTTGAGCGAAGGCGAGTTGCTGCTTTACACGACGACTCGGCTCGAAACCGAGTATAAGCGCGCGGGGCTCTCCACCAGCAGGGCCAGCGCCGATGCAGATGCGCTCGTGAGGCGCGACCCTGCCTATGCGCTCCAACAGCTTCAGGAATGGGGGCAGTCCTCTACAGAGAGCGCGAAAGCCTCGCGCGCCCTTGATCCTGTCCAGCGTCTCGACGAAGAGCGGCGTCAGGCAGCCGCCTCAAATATTGAGGCGCAGCGACAGGGCAGGATTATCGCCGAAGAGGCGCAGCGGCTTGTCGCCAACGCTGCGGCCGAAGGGCTGATGATGAGCTTTTCGGACGCCGTAGCGGTCGCGGACGCGCGGCTCTCGGCGTCTGGCGGCGCCGTCAAGACGGGCGATGGCGCGGACGAAGCGACGATTTCCGCGCTTGTTGTCGAGGGGCTGAAAAACGGCGCTCGCTTCAGCCGCAACGACGCGAAGCGACTGGCGCAATTGATGGCCGAAGGCGCACTTGGCGGAAAGCATCTCGACGAATTGGAGCAAGCGACCATCGTCGGGGTGAAGGCCCATGAAATCCGCATGGCGGCGCTCCAATCGGGCCATGTTATGACCGAGGGCGGAGCTGTCGGCGAGGCCAATAGGCGGCTTGGGATCACAGCGCGCGCTCCCGCTACTCTGGCAAGCAACGCCGTCCTTCGGAGCGCCCCGCCGCCAGTCGATAGCAGCAATCCTTTCGCCATCGTCGAACGGGCGAACGCGTTGCAGGCGTCAGCTGAAGCCGCCGGCTATACCCTGAATTGGTGCGAAGCCGTCGAACTCGCCACCACCGACGCGGCCCCGGCCGGCGCTGGGAGCTTTGCAAGCGACGTAGCGCAACTTCTGACGGGCGCCAGCGAGCTGGTGGCTCGCACGGCGAACGCCCCCCGGCCCGTCTCTCTTCTCGACGCGATTGAAGTGCTTTCGGGAACATGTGCCCACTCGCGGGCGCCCTCGGTCGCTCGGGAGGCCAATGACCTAGTCGTAAGGGCAAGCGCCTTGATGGCGGAGGCCGAAGAGACAGGGCGGCGCCTTGATTGGTGCGCGGCCGTTCAACTTGCCGACGCGGGCGAAACCGAAGACGCGACGCCCCAACGCATCGCGAGGGAGGCCCACGTCATGGCAGCGGCGAGCGGCGGCTCCCTCTCCTATCTCGAGGCTGTGCGCAAAGTCGCCGATGCGCTCGCCGTCGCCTGAGTAAGGGGCTCTCATGGCCGATCTCGATGTTGCGGTAAGGCTTCGCTTTCTCACCACCGGGGACGAAAAGCTCAAGGCCGCCGCGCGCGACCTCCAGGCTTTCGGCAAGGCGAGCGGCAATCTCTCAGCGGCTGCCACGGGGCGTTTGGGCGGCGACCTCACCAAGGCTTGGAGCGCGAGCGCCAAACTCGGCGGCGCCTTGGACAAGACCGCAGGCGCTGCGACGCGAACGGCTGGGGCGCTCAATCGCATCGGAGCCGAAGCGCGCGACATCGATCGCGCTCGCGTCGCCGTGGACAAGCTCTCGAAATCGACGCGGGCGCTCGACGGCGCGCAAGCAAAGGTCGGACGGAACGCGATAGGCCGCCTCGCGGGGACTGGCGCACGCGCGATCGGCGGCGAAGGCCTTGTGGCGGCCGGCGCTATCGGCGGCGCATTGTCGAGGCGGGGCGCGGCGCTAAAAGCCGGCGCATTGGAAGCGGCCTCGCGCGTCTCGCCCGAGGGTTATTTGCTTGGCGCGGGTGGCGCTGTCGTCGCGGGCGCGACGATCGGCGCGACGACGGCCGCAGGCCTCGCGGCGGTTGGCGTGGCGACAAAGGAAGCGATCAATCGGCAGAGCGCTTTCGTCGATATCCAGAAGAAGGTGAGCCTCGAGGCGGGTCAAAGCTGGGATATGCTGGACCGAAAGGTTCGGGCAGTCTCAACCTCGATTGGTATGAGCTACGCGGACGCGGCTGCGATCTTCGCCCAGGGCGGGCAAGGGAACGTCGCCGTAAAGGACCTTGACGCATTTGCAATGCTCGGCGCGAAGATCGCTACATCATGGGATATCGGCGCGAGAGAAGCCGCGCAAATGCTCACGGAGGTGAAAGCTCAAACCGGAAAAACCATCCCACAACTCGACACCTTCGCCAACAAGATCAATGGCCTTGGCGACGTGTCGGCGGCCGCGGAAAAAGATATTGGCGCTATGGCGCAGCGCGCGCTTGCCGGAATGCAGGCGGCCGGCGTCGGCGAAGACGAGTCTCTTGCCTTGATGACAGCGCTGCGCGGCGTCGGCATGCAAGACGAAGTGGCCTCGCGCTTTCTGACGCAGTTTGCGGCCACGCTGCGCGTCGCCTCAAAGCTCCAACCGGGCCAGCTCGGGGCGCTTAAGGAAATTGGGCTTACCGGGAAGCAGCTTGAACAGGGCATGCAGACCAATGCGATGGGCACGATCCTTGATTTTCTGGACCGTGTTTCCAAGGCGAAAAACCCGGTGGGCACCATTCGCGATGTACTCGGGCAACAGTGGTTTGATGAAGGTCTTCGCCTTGCGCAAGCAGCGCCGGAAATCGTTCGCGTCCTCGATTACATCAATGGCGGCGCGTGGCGCGGCTCCATGGATAAGGCGATGACGCTGGAGCTGGGAACTACGGAAGCGAAACTGAACAAGCTGAAGGAGTCCATTCTCGACATCGCCGCCACCGCCGCGAAGCCGATCGCGCTGCCCTGGCTCTCAGAAGTCGCAGATAAATGGAGTGCTGCGGCGGAGCGGTTCCGCAACGCGCAGCAGCGCTCAGAAGAGACGCGCGCCCTGGCGAAGCCGGTTGGCGAGTCGATGTCAGCCTACGAGGGCCGGCTGCGGCTAGACAGGCCTTCCGGCCCGCCTCCAAAGCCGTTCTTTCAGCAAATCGAGGGAGGCGCGCCGCACCTTGCCCAGGTGAAGGGTTTCGGGAAGACCATGCTCGACGCCAGCTCCTTCGCGCCGATCGCGGAAAATGTAACCACGAAGGCGGACGATCTCTACAACGCCCTTCAGCATCTCAACACCACTGTCAAACCAGTGGTCGACGCAGGCGCGGCGACGGGGCCGCTCGCACAGATTGCAGCCGCCGGGCGCGAGGCGTTGGGCGTCCTTTCCTCTCTTCGCGGCATAAGCGCTCCTGCTGGTGGCGGCGTTGTCCGCATGCCGGCGAGTCTCACGGGCGCGAAGCCGGGAGCCGGTGGCTCCACCGGGTCAGGCGCGCCGGCCGCGCCAGCGCCCACGACGCCCGGCAAGCAGGCCCGGCGCGCGGGCGGGAATATCTACGCCAACGCCATTCACTTCCACGGGGTGAAGGACCTTGCGGGAGCCCACACCAAGCTCGCCCGCCTCCAAGACCGGCGCATCCGCGACGCGCGGGACAGTGCGCTCCACGATTTGGCTTAGCTCCCTTTGATGGGGCCTCAAAGCGGCTTTGAAGGAGGTTAGAAGGTGTCGGAAAAGGCGATTGAAAGCGCTCTCCCGGTCGGTCCGTCCACAGTCGCGGGCGTCCCCGTCGTCACAATCCCGCTCGCGGAATACGAGGAACTCCTTCGGCTGCGAAAGCTGCACGGCAACCCGGCCGGGCAAGTCCTGCTCCCCCCGCCTACCCGCTCGCGCATCGAACGCGACAAGGAAGTGGCTGAATTTCTGAACAAAAATCTCGGGAGAATGCTTCTGAAGGAGATCCACGCGGCTTGCGTCGAGAAATTCGGGGCCGCGCGGACGCCGAGCAAATCCGCCATCAACCGATATCACGTGAGGCACATGGCAAGTCGTCGGAAGTAATTCCGTCCGCGGTCGCCCCGGCCCTCCTGCGTCGATCCACGCTCGCGAGAGGCAGGGTGAAACCGCGTAATCCCGAAATTCGGTCAGATAATTATTTCTCTACCACTACGGCGCGCGACGGCGCTAGCCTCCTACGCGCGCCCTCACCCTGCGCCCGCGCTTACGATAGCCCGCGACCTCCACGCCTGCGCGGGCGTCTTCGCGAAAGGGCAGCGCTTCCGCCGAGCCGAGGACAGGCGGCAGATCCAACGCCGTTTCGCAGCCCTCGGGCAAAGCGAGCACCCCCATCTCCGTGCGCCACCAGATGTTCTCTTCATGCCCCCGATGATTAAGCCGATTGAATTGATGCGTCTCGAGCCAGAAGAGACGGTAGCCCAGGCGGGACAGCAAGTCGCATGGCTCGGCGGCGCTCGGAGCGTCGAGGGTCTCGAAAAACACCGCAGGCCGATGCGCGGCGAGCGTCTCGCGCGCGCCGGCAAGCACATCGAATTCCATGCCCTCCACATCGATCTTCAGCAATGAAATGGGCCTCGCATAATCATAATCGTCGAGCGCGACGACTTCGATGCGCGACATAAGCGGCGCCGCGGCGGCCGGTTGTTCGCCAATCGAGATTTGACGAAGCGAGAAGGCCCCCACATTGCCCTCCCCCTCCAGGGGCGGCGCCAGCAAAATCGCGCCCGGCGCCGCGCCGCAGGCGGCCGAAACGATGAGCGCATTCCTGACGCCGTTACGGGCGCAATTGGCCCAGGCGAGCGAACTCACAAGCGGTCGCGGCTCGAAGCCCCAGATCTCGGCCTTTGGATGGCGCTTGGCGAAAGCCAGCGTGTGGTTGCCGATGTTCGCGCCGATGTCGAGCGCGATCGTATCGTCGCGGATGAAGCGGCTCAGCACGTCGATCTCGTGCTCAGACCACTCCCCGTAAAGCTTCAAGGCGCGTCCGATAACGGGGTCGGACGCGAAGCCAAACATGGGCCCGTAGCGGCAGTTCCTGTAATCCGCCACCGTCGCTATTCTTGCGAAATGCTGCATGACGGTTGGAGCTCCGCATTATCAGCTACTTGATCTGCTCAAGATAAGTTCGGCCTTCCCTGGCCAGCCACGCGCGGTAAGAATCCTGCCCCGCGGCGAACGGATCGCGAAAGCGCGACCACAAGTCGGGACGCGACCGATAAAGCAACCGCATGGTCCGCTCGACGAGCGCGCCGTCCTTGAATTTGGCGTAGACCCAGTACTGCTTCGGAATTCCGGGAAGCTCCATTGCGGCGATCGCGCGCTTGTACCAGTTCCAGACCTCGAACACGGCCAGATTTCCTCTGGCGTAACGGTTCGTCATCACATCGCCGTCGCCGTTGATCTTGGTGAAATGGTAGAAACGCAGCAGATTTCCGTTGACCCGAATTTTTCCGTCTGCGTCGATGGTCAGCTTGCGCCGGCTGAGATTCCAGCTTGCGACGTTGCAGCCCGGATCGCGGTCGATGAACACATTGTCGAACAGCCCCGGCACATGGTCGCAGTATTTTTGGTCTGTGAAGACGCCATTGGGAACGTCGTCATAGCACGCGTGATAAAGACAGTCCGCCCACCAGCGCGCCATTGCGCGACCCTCGGAATTATTCCGAACAGCGAGAAAGCCGAGATTGAAAATGCCGTATTTCATCGACGCGAATTCGTTGTCGCGCATCTCCTCCAGAGTGGCGTTCGGCTCGATCTGATGGGGGGTCAGGACGATGGAGGAATGGTTCAACCGTTCCACGACAGTATCGAGGCCGTGAAAGACGGCGATGTCCGGATCTAGATAAATCGCCTTGTCGGCGCCCTGGTCGAGAATGTGCATCAGCGCACGGCCCTTCACAGCCGTGCAAGCCTCAACGATGTCGTGTTTGAATATCCAGGCCGCCCACTCGTTCGGAAAAAGCGTCGCCGCGTCCAGCACGAAATCGAACTCGCCTCGCCACGCCGCATCGTCGAAGGTCGGCGGCGGCGCATCGACCAGAACGGCCCATAATTTCCAGTCCGGATGCGCACGCCGCACAGTCTTCGCGAGCACGCGCGCGCGTTGCAGATAGGAATAGGTGAAGCTCGTATAGAGGTGAACGCCCGTCACGGTTCGCGCGTCCATGGGCTGTCTTCGAAGAGGAGCGCAGCGGTGGTCCCCGTGTGGCGCAGCGCGCCGCGGCATATGCCCTCCCGGGCGCGGGCGCGAACCCAGGCGATCGCCGCGCCGCTCACGAAGAAATCGACGAGCGCGTCTTCGTCTTCGAGCACCAGCCCGCGGCCGGTTTCACGGACCATGGTCGCGACATTGCCGCTGTCCGAGATCGTCGCCACGTCGCAACCCGCCGCCAGAGCCTCATAGAGCGTGTAGGAAAAAGTTTCCGGCCAGAGCGCCGCGTTGACGGTGATATCGATATTCTCGCGCATCAATGCCTGAATCATCGCGTCCCGATTTTGCGACGTGACGGAAGCGTCGATTTTCTTCACGCGCCGCAATGGCGCGCCTTCGCCTTTATTGGCGAAATGATAGAAGGCGTAGCCGGCGACGCCGCAACTTTCCTCGACGATCCTCTCGAAAGCTCCCCATCCTTTTGCGTACGCCTTGTAGCCAATGAAAGCGACGCGAACGGGATGCGCCGGCTGGCCGATCATTCCCACCGGCCTCGTGTCACGCCAAATTCCGGCCGGTTCAATCCTGCAGTGGGGGACAGTCAGCACTTCCTTGTGCGGCAGATTTGTGCTGCGCGCCCACATCTCGCGCGTCGCCTCCGAAGGCGAAACGACGCGGAAGACGCAAGCCTCGAAAAGACGCCGGACCAAGCGGAGATAAGGTCCGCGCGACTCTCCGTAGACGCAAACGCCGCAAGCCATGGACCCTTGCGGCGGCGCTCCGCAGTAGTCGATGTCGTTTCGTAGCAGATTGAAGCCCGTGCAAACCGATGAGAAGTCGTGCAGCCAATAGAAAGCCTCGGTCGCGCGGAACGCCGTATGCGCGTCGAGCAGGACATTGAGGGAATGACCCAGCACGCAATGAACGATGAAGACGCGAGACCCGGCGAAGGCCGTCATCGCGGCCTCGAGGGCCTCGATGACCGTCGCGCCCGACGCCGCGCCAACGACCTCGCCATTGACGACGACGCGGAGCATCGTCTTTTCAGCCGGCGCGTCCTCGAGCGTCAGCCCGCCTCTCAGGGGTGATAAATGAAAATAGCAGTGGCCGTTTTCGTTGAACTTGCGCTGCTCGTCCGAAATGAAGATTTGCGTGCCTCCGACGATGAGCGGATAGCAGTCATGACTGATCGAAAGCGCTGCGCCCACAGCGTTGGACAGCGCCTTGGCGAAGGCCTCGCATAACGATTCCTTGCCGATCTTCTTATGGGCGGGGTCGCAATATATCGCCGCCCTCTCCTGCGGCGTCTTGAGTTCGCTCAGGATCTGTCGACCGATCTGCGCCGTCACTTTGGGCTCACGCCCTTCGCGCCGTCCTGCGACGATGTAATGCCAGAAAGGATTGATCGCAGCTTTCGCAATGTCCGGATTGGAGTTCAGATAGTAACGCGTCGAGAACCAGGGAGCCGGATCATATCCATCCTTCCAACCTTTCTCGAAATAATGCGCTAAAGGATCGAGCCTTTTCGCCCGGACGTCGTCATAGGCCTGTAGATAGTAATTGAAGTCGAACTCAGCGGCGGCCGTCTTCAACTCGCCGGCATAATTTTCGGGCGTCGGAACGACGTCAACATTATTGCGCGCTTCAGCCAACAAGGCCGCCAGCTCAGCCTCGTCTGCAACAACGCGATCATATTCGCGGCGCGCGCGCCGCCGCGCCTCGGCGACGATCGAGGACATATCCGCCGTCGCCTCGACGGCCTTCTCGAAAACAAGCGTATCGTCTGCGAGCGAATAGGCGTCACCCGCGACTTCGGCAAATCCCCCCGCGTGCGGCGCGCAGCCTGTCGGCAAGTCATAGGCGATATCGGCCACGCCCGGCTCCGCGTCCATCTTGTAGCCGACGCTGCCCGCGATCGCGTGCAGCAGGGGATTGACGCCCTCATTCCCCGACAGCTTGAGGCTCTTATACGTCGCCAGGTCAAAGGTGGCTGAGGGGTTACGCCCTTCTCTGTGGCCCTGAAGCAGAAAATGCTCGAAGGGATCGCCGCCGCTCGCCCTGATCGCGTCCCGGTTTCTATCGAGATAGTAGCTTACGTCGAACAGCGGATTGGGACTTATGCGCGCCGACTTGCGGTTGCGCAGATAATGAGCGAGCGCATAGGCGCCGCCACCGATCTCGGAAGCGTATTGCGAAAGATACCAGTTCGTATCAAACCAGAGCGCCGGCCGTCGCGATTCTCTTTCGCCGCCCCGAAAATAGTGAAGCAGCGGCGGGACGCCGGCATTCGCCACATCCAGATACATGCACAGATACCATTCATTGTCGAACACGTAGTTCGGCTGAAAGGATCCGTGACAGCCTACGGTCCTGAAATGCTCGATCGCCTCGGCGGCGCTCCCGAAACTCCGCCCATAATTGGCAAGATACCACTCGACGTCGAAGAGGCCGGCCGAAATGAGGCTGGCCATGTCGCCCGGGGAGATGGGCTGCCCGCGACGACGATCCGCAACGGCGCGCCTGATCAGGGCGCGCATGTCGCGGGAGTCCGGAACCGTCCAGACGATGGGCCGATCCCAAAGCCGGACTGCCTCGCCCTCCTGCGCCCCGACAGCCGTGACAGGTCTGCGAGCAGCCAGGCCCGGAGAAAAATCGCGCTCCTCTTTCATCTTTGGCGCCGACGAAGGCTCACCAGCCATCTGCCCTTCCTCAAAACCCGCACATACGGAACCGGCGGCGCGAGAGGCCGAACAGCGCGGCGTCAGACCTCCAAAAGCCCGAAAAGAATGATGCAGGCCAGCCGGTCAGGCTAGCAGCAGCGAAAGCCAGAAACTGACGTCGGCGCGCCCCTCACGTCTGGATATTTGTCGAGATAAAAACGCTCATTGAAGCTCGAAAGAGAAACGGCCTTCCTCAAGAGGAAGCTAAACAGGTCCTTGTTGACGAGGACATTCGAGCCGCCATCCATCTTGGGGTTCTTCTTTTTGAGTTCTTCCATCAAGAAAGCGTAGCTCGGCATTTTCATGCTGATCGTCCTCGCTCAAGATTTTTGACCGGACAAGCCTAGACTTTGCTATAGAACGAATGCATACGCGAATCACAATCCGTATGCAAACAAAAATTCGTATTCATTTGCAAACGCTTAGCCCATGAATTTCCTGAATTCCATCACGGCTAAGCTTGCGGATACGCTCTGCTGGCGAACGCGGAGTCGCAAATTTCGACAAGGGCGGAAATCAGTTCTGGCTAGTGACCGCCTGCCGTCGCGCCGCGGGCGAGCGGCCCTATAAGCTCCCTTATCGCAACCCAAAACTAAAAGGCGGAGGCTACCGCGTCGCCTCCGCCTTGCATTTCACAACAGACTCCCGACCGAGCGTCAGGGATGCGGCCCCGGCGTGTATCGCGGATAATCGAACTCTCGTCGCGCAGGCTCGCCGGGCTTCGGTTTCTGAGTCGGGGGCGCGCTCGCTCGCCAACTGATCCGCCAATCATTGAGCAGATCGCCGGTCTGCTCCGCCTCGCGCACGAGTTCGTAAAGCTCGAGATCCCGCTCGATGAAGCCTTCGAGCCGCCGCCGCTGATCGCTTGTCAGGTCCAGATGGGACGCGCTGACATTGTGCGGCCGGATGACATGTACGGAGCCGAGTGTGACCCGCATATATTCCTGGAGCATGTAGTTTCGGGCGACCGTCATGATCGAATGCCCTGCCGAGATATATTTCAGAAGATCGCCGGAGACCGATCGCGCCGGCATCTCGTTCATCTGAATGTAATTGCACTGAAGATCGTACTCGTCGAGGCGCTCTTTCATGTCCAGGTAATCGTCGAACGTCCGAATATCGCGGCCATGCTCGGAGTAGCTATGCTCGACAATATTCTTGAAGGAAGAAACCTCACGCTCGACGGGATCGCGGACGATCGTGAACATGAAGAACTTCCGCGCGCCCATGACGTTCATTATGTCCCGCGCAGGGAGATGCGCAGACAGGTATTTCCAGCGAAAAGCGTGGAAGGGATCGTTCGGGTCCCTGATGCGAATGAAGTCTTCTTCCGTGCCAAGGCGAACGCAGTTCTCATCCCCGAAGACGTTGCGAAAATAATAGTCGACGGACATCCCGCCCGTGCGGGGTATGTGGCAGTGGACGATTGGGACGCTCTCGATGCCCGACAGCACCATCTGAAATCCGCTCATTGTTCGCCACCCCTCCATCAGGGATTTCTGCCAAAAGGGAGCTCTAGACACGGAACTCGACATCGCGGAGCAGACACGAACAGGAGCGCAGTGCGCCTGCGCGCACCACAAACGCTAACCGAATCGAAAGACTCCAGCTTCCAAATGTCAAAACAGCGTCGCCCAAGTTTCGACGATAACTGATTCTGCTAATATCTCAAACACTTGACCAGCCGGGTTTGCGGCAAAGACCGGGCGGCTGCTGGAGTGGAGCGCAACTGAAAGAGCTGGGACCGCCGCGCATCCACTCATTGGACGAGTTGGCCGCGAACAGCCGATTATTGGGCCGCGCAAAAAAGAGCGCCCTTCGCCATCTGCGCAATGGGGACGCAAAAAAGCCGCCGCCTTCGAATCGAAAACGGCGGCTCCTGAGCGGTCGATGCCGGCGGATTTACTTCTTGACGCCCAGCGCCTTCTTGATCGACGCGGTCGGGCTGTCGTCGGGAGCCAGCGCGGACATCTCTCGACGTTCGTCCGGCGCGAGCGACTGGGCGACGCTCGTCGTCTCCGCCTCACGCGTTTGCGCGGCGGCCCTGGCGGCGGCCACCGTGACGACAGGCGACTTCGCGGCGAGCTGCGTCGCCTTGGCGCCCGCCTTCACGGGCTTATCTTCCAGCGCGATTTCAACTGGCGCGGTGAGCGCCTCGGGACGGCTCGTCTCGGCGACGCGCGCCAGGAAGCTTGGATGCATGCCGCCATCCTGATAGACGATGCGCACCGGCTTCACGCTCTCGGAAAGCTGCGCGACCTTCTCATCGTCCTTCGAGGCCTTTGCGGAGACGCTCGCAATCAGTTCCGGATCGTGCTTCAGCGGCGGACAGGCGGAAAGCGCATCCATATGGCCGTTCGCCTGGGCGTTGAAGACGTAGCGACGACCGCAGAAGGCCACCTGCGGCTCTTCCTTCGTCACCTCGAAATGGTCGTTGCCTTCCTTCAGATTCTTCCAGAAGCCGATATTCGGATCGAGCCGGTGTTTGGCGAGATTTTCCGCCGTCATCCGGAACGGATAGGACTGCATCTGGATCGCGCGCTGCCCGCCATTGAAGGCCGAGCGGGCAATGGCGTAAATCTCCGCAATCTGCGCGTCGGTCATCGAGAAGCAGCCGGCCGACGAGCAGGCGCCATGCACCATGATCGTGCCGCCGCTATGGCCCAAGGCGCGATCGAGCTGGTTCGGATAGCCGACGTTGAAAGACAGATAATAAGCGGAGTTGGGATTCATCTGCGCCGGGGTGATCGAATAGAAGCCCTCCGGCACCTGGCGGTCGCCTTCGTGCGTCTTGGGCCCAAGCTGGCCCGACCAACGGCACATGGGGAATGTCTTGAGGTGGACATATTTGCCCTCCCCATTCATCTTCCAGATTTCGAATTCCGCTTCTTTCTTGTAGGCGCGGATCAGCATGGGCGACTCTTTGGTCGTGCCGATCTGACTCATCTTCGCCAGCGTTTCCGGAGGAACGGGGGCCAGCGAACGCTGAGTGACGCCGCTGTCCTGGCAAGCGGCGAGCGAAAGTCCGGCAAGGGCAACCGCCACGGCCGCCGGCTTCGAGACCCAATACTTCATGCGCTCAGCTCCCCTCTGCGCCCCGGCGCCCGCGCACACATACGCAACTGTGACAAATGTAACACAGTTCCGTAACTTAAATCTTACCAGAGGAACTCGGAGCCCCTCCCGCCACGGCGCACCTAACTCCGGGATTGGGACGAGAAAGTGTCATTGGCGCCATGGATGCGCCCAACTTCCAGACGCAACGCCAGACTTACGCCTTCACGTCGATCTTTCGGCCCATTGTGAGAAACTTGTCCGCGCGCTGGGCGCGAAGCTGCTCGCGCGAGAGATTGGTGAGCCGGGAGAGTTCGCTCGAGACCGCCTCGCCCACCGAAGCGATGGCGGCGGCCGGATCGCGATGGGCGCCGCCGGCAGGCTCGGCGACGATGACGTCGATGATGCCGAATTTCAGCAGGTCCTGCGCGGTGATCTTCATGCTCGTCGCAGCGTCCTGCGCCTTCGCCGAATCGCGCCAGAGGATAGAGGCGGAGGCTTCCGGCGACGCGACGGTGTACACCGCGTGCTCCAGCATGAGCACCTTGTTGGCGGCGGCGATGGCGATGGCGCCGCCGGAACCGCCCTCGCCCACGACCACCGCGACATTCGGCACGCCGAGCGACAGAGAAGCGTCGGTCGAGCGGGCGATGGCCTCGGCCTGTCCGCGCTCCTCTGCGTCGATGCCCGGAAAGGCGCCGGCCGTATCGACGAGCGAAATCACCGGCAGGCCAAAACGGTCCGCCAGCTCCATCAGACGCACGGCCTTGCGATAGCCCTCGGGGCGGGCCATGCCGAAATTATGATGCAGGCGGCTCGCCGTGTCGGAGCCCTTCTCCTGGCCGATGATGCAGACCGGCTCGCCCTTGAAGCGGCCGAATCCGCCGACGATCGCTGAATCCTCGCCGAACAGGCGGTCGCCGGCGAGCGGCGTGAATTCGGCGACGAGCTGCTTCACGTAATCCGAAAAATGCGGCCGCTGCGGATGGCGCGCGACCTGAATCTTCTGCCAGGGCGTAAGGGCGGCGTAGAGGTCGGCCAGCGCCTTGGCGGCCTTGGCCTCGAGCTTGGAAAGCTCTTCGCCGATCGAGACGCCCTCGCCTTTCTCGGCCAGCGCGCGCAACTCCTCCACCTTTGTTTCGAGTTCGGCGACGGGCTTTTCGAAGTCGAGATAAGAGCGCATGGGCTGGCGTGTTTCCTGACAAAATCAGACGGCGCCCGTCGGCCTCTCGGGCGGGCGGAACCTCGCTGCAACCGGGCCGGAAGTCAAGGAAGCCAAGCGTCGCGCGGGCAGGATTTTGAACGGGGCCCCCAAACGTGTAAAACGCCTTGGAAAAGGAGGGTTTCGCTTGAGCTCGACACTCCCGCCCGTCAGCCGCTTCGTCGCCGCCGGCGACGGTCTGCGCCTTTTCTACTTCGATTACCCCTGCCCCGACCGTTCGCGCCTGCCGCTCGTCTGCCTTCCGGGCCTCGCGCGCACGGCCGACGACTTTGCTCTGATCGCGCAGGCCGCGCAGCGTTCGGGGCGGCGCGTGCTGGCGCTCGACTATCGCGGACGCGGGCGCTCCGAATGGGACAAGGACTGGCGCCGGTACGACCCTGACGTCGAAGAGGAAGACATCTTCACCGTCCTTGGCGACGCGGGGATTTCAGAGGCGGTCTTTTTCGGCACCTCGCGCGGGGGCCTGCATACGATGCGCATCGCGAAAGCGCGGCCGGGCGTCATCCGCGCGGCGGTGCTCAACGACATCGGGCCGGTGATCGAGAAAAGCGGGCTTTTGCGCATCAAGACCTATGTCGGCAAGATGCCGCCGCTCCAAAAGATGAGCGACGCCGCCGCGCTGATGCGCTTTGCGATGAGCGCGAACTTTCCGGCGGTCACCCCTGAGCAGTTCGAGATCTTCGCCCGCCAGACCTTCGAAGAGAAGGACGGCAAGGTCCAGCTGCGCTACGATCCGGAACTCAACCACACATTGGACGACATCACGCCCGAGGCCGACGTCGCGGATTTCTGGGAGCCCTTCGCCGCCTTGTCCGCGGTCCCGATCCTTTCGCTGCGCGGCGAGACCTCGGACATTCTCTCGGTCGAGGTCTTCAACGAGATGGCGCGGCGCGCGCCAAGGCTGGAGCAATATACCGTGCCGGGACAAGGGCACGCGCCCTTGCTGCTGGATGACCCGACGATCGACCGGGCGATGGCTTTTCTAAACGCTCAGCCTTGAGCGAACCGAGACTTTGAACTGTGCGCTGCGGCGAATGTCGCCGCGCGCCGGCTCTTGCCTGACACCGCGCATGGAGAATAAGCTTAGGGCAGATCGACGCTTTTTCTAAAATTTGACTGTTTGGAGAACCTGCCATGTTTTTTAGGGATCCTCGCAACCCGCGTCTCTCTGTCTCGCTCGCCGCGCTTCTCGTCGTCGCATCGACGTCCTCCCTGAATGCGCATGTGCGCCATGTCCGCCACGCGCCGGTTCGCCACGCCCATGCGGCCACCCCCCGCACGGTGGCCCAGGCCGATGCGCCCGCTCCCGCAGCGCCCGCCCCTGCGGCCTCGTCGCCGGCGCTGCTCGCGGCGGACGACGTGTCCTGGCTGTTCCCGCCGCCGAAGAGCGCCGCCGACCTCGACAACACAATCGCCGTCGCCGATCTGACGGCGCCCGATCCAAAAGATCCGACAAAGCGCCTCCCGATCTGGCCCGCCGCGGCCTTCGCGCAATTCATCGCCAATGCGGAGAGCCCGGCGACGACCATCGTCAGCCACCATATCAAGCTTCCGGCCGACGCCCATGACATCAAGGCCTGGCGCGTCGCGGGCCTGCGCATCGATCCCGGCGCGCCCGGGCTCACGAGCGAGATCATCGGGCAGTTTGGCCAGTCCCCGCAATTGCGCTTCATTCTCCAGCCCGTGACGCGCAAGCCCGGCGGCGGCGTGCAGGTCCACGATGTAGCGGCGCACGTGATCTACACATTCGCCACCGGCGCCGACGACCCCGCGCAGCCCGGCTGCTCGAAGCGCCCGAAGCCGGACACCGAGGCCTTCCGAAAGCTCGCGCGCGATTTTGCGACGCTGCGCGACGACCTCGCCGCCGGGAAGTTCGGCGACGCCAGGATCACGACCGCCGGCAAACCGCTCGGCGTGCATCCCGGGCTGGCCGACAAGCGCACTGCCAAGCCGTTGAAGGACGCGCTCGTCGAGGTGCTGCAACGCAATCTCTCCGGCGAGAAGCTCACCGCCATGGCGGTGATGGGCCTCGACGTCGACGCGCCCGAACCCTGGATCTTCCTGGCGATGGCGCCGGTTCCGCCGGGCGTCGTCCCGTCTTTGCCGAATGGCGGCTTCATCCCGGTGCGCGGTCCCTCCCTCGACGGCAAGCAGATGGCGCAGGGGCTCGCCGTGCTGGAGACGCCCCATCAGGTCATGCCGACCCCGGCGCCGAACAATCTCAACCCCATCACCTGCAAGCACGCCGCCCTGCCATCGGGCGAAGCCGCCCTGCCCGTCGCGGAGCGCAAGGGACTCGCCACAGCCGCGCTTTTCGATATGGGCGACGCGACGGTGACCGACCCGAAGAAAATCGCGAAGATCAAGGAGACGGTCGACCTCGTCGCCGACGCCGACCGCAGCCACTTCTTCAACACCGATTGCGTCAGCTGCCACACGGATACGCGCCGCACGCTGGACCTACTGAAAAACGCATCGATCCCTGGCGTCGATCCGGCCGTCCTGCCGAAAGAGAAATGGAACGTGCGTAATTTCGGCTGGTTCCCCTCCTTCTTCCGCGGGACGCTCGAACCCACCGCGACACGCCGTGCGGCCTCGGAGACGGAAGCGGTCGTGAAGTTCATCAACGACAACGGATTGGCGAAGCCGTAGGCGCTGTCATAATCCCGGCGTGCAAGCGCCGGGATTACGGCGCGTAGCCCTGCGCCTGATTCACGCGCGAAATCGCTTGCCCGACATTGACCGACGCCGTGGCCTGGGCGCGCTGCGCGTCGAGCTGCAGTTGACGGACGCGATAGAGATCGAAGGCGTTGATCTCGCCGAGCGCAAAGGATTTTCGCGAGAGATCGAACTGTTCGTTCGCCACGGCGAGGCGTTGCGCGGCGAGCCCCGCAGCTTTCTTCGCGGCGGCGAGATTGACGCGCGCGGCTTTGACCTCCGCCATCACCACGCGCTTCGCTTTCTCATATTCCGCCTTCGCGCGCGCCATCTCCGCCATCGCCTCGGCGCGGCGCGGCTCCTGCCGTCCGTCGGTCGGCAAGGGGATGCGAATGCGCACGCCGACCGTCGTCGCATTGGTGAGCTGGTCGGATACTTCGAATCTCGGATCGGTCGAATATTGCCGATTATGCTCCTGTCGGCCGAAGACGCCGACATCCGGGCTGTCGATCGGCGTCGCCTCGACAAGCTGCAATTGTGTTTCGGCGCGGCGCAATGCGGCGAGCGGCGTGCGCAACGCCGGGTGATCCTCGATGTCGCCGGCGGGCTTTATCGTCTCCAGCACGCCGTCGGGCGGCGCGCCGCCGGTCAGCGCGCCGTAATTCACGCGCGCAATCTTCTCGGCGCCTTCCGCTTGCGCGAGTTCTGTCTCGGCGGCGAGCAATTCGTTCTTTGCGAGCAGAGCGTCGGCCTGCGCCGCGTCGCCCAGTTCGACGCGCCGCGTCATGTCGGAGCCAATCTCGCGGGCCGTCGCCACGCGGCTCTTGGCGACATCGACCTCGCGCGCCGTGCGCTGCGCATTCCACCAGGCGTCGCGAAGGAGGCCCGCGACGTCGAGCCGGCGGAGGGCTATTTTCTCCTCGACCTCGATCACGCCGCTCGAAACCGTCGCCTCCAATGCATCGCGCTGGCCGGGCAACCAGAGCGGCAACCCCGCCTCCACTTCCGTCTCGTTGTAGTTGCGCAGATTGCCGGCGACGGCGTTGCGCTGGGCGCCGCCAACATACGGCGAACCGGGCGAGATGGAGCGTGTCGTGGCGTAACGCGCGGAGACGGCGCCGAATTGCGCTTCGAGCGCCTTGCTCTGCGCGTCGATCGCCACGGCCATATCGAGATGCCGCGCGAGCTGATGGCCGAGCGGCTTCTTTCCACGCTTCTCCACAGGCTGCCCGCCGCCGCCCTTCACGGAAACCCCGCCGCTCGCTTTGGGCGCGGCAGCAGCCGGCGCCGCAAGCGCGCTGACTGACAGGACAAGAGCGAAAGCGCGTAGCATCATACCGCAATCCTACGGCCGGCGAGGCGCGTCCGCTTGCTGCGCAGACGCCAGCCCGTGGCGCGATCGTAGAGGATCGGCAGGAGGATCAGCGTGAGGATCGTCGCCGAAATCAGCCCGCCGATCACGACGATTGCGAGCGGCCGCTGGATCTCTGCGCCGGGGCCAGTTGCAAAGAGGAAGGGAATAAGACCGAAGGCGGCGATGGTCGCGGTGAGCATCACGGGCCGCATGCGACGGCGCGCGCCTTCGACGACCGCTTCGCGCGTGGTTCGGGTTCCTTCCGCGACGAGTTTGTTGATGTAGGAGATGAGCACGACGCCGTTCAGCACGGCGATACCGATGAGCGCGATGAAGCCTACCGAGGCCGGCACCGAGAGAAACTCCCGGAGAGCCAAAGGCCGAGAACGCCGCCGATCGCCGCGAAAGGCACGTTGCAGAAGACGAGCGTCGCCTGCAGGGACGAGCCGAAGGTGAAATAGAGGAGGATGAAGATCAATGCGAGCGCGATCGGCACGACGACGGCGAGACGCGCGGAGGCGCGTTGCTGGTTCTCGAACTGTCCGCCCCATTGATAGGTGTAGCCCTTCGGCGTCGTGACGCGGCTGGCGACCGCCTTCTTCGCATCCTCGACGAAGCCCACGAGATCACGGCCCTCGACGTTGGCGAGGACGGTGGCGAAGCGGCGCCCTTCTTCGCGAATGACCTGAATGGGGCCGTTCTCCACCTGAACCTCGGCGAGCTGCGACAGCTCCACGACGTTGCCGTCGCTCGACACCATCGGAAGCCGCGCGAAATCGACGGAGGAACGGCGTGAGGTCTCCGAACCGCGCACGACGAGCGGCGTTCGGATGGGGCCTTCGAGAACGATGCCGACCTGCTGGCCGTCGACCCAGACGCGCAGCGCGTCCTGAATGTCGCCGGCGTTGAGACCGAAACGGCCCGCCGCGAGACGGTCGACGCGCGCAGTGAGATAACGCATGCCGTCATTTTGCAGGCCGAACACGTCGCGCGCGCCCGGGAGCTTCTTCAGTTCCGCCGCGACCTCGCGCGTGAGACGGTTCAGTTCGTTGATGTCGTCGCCGAAAATCTTCACGACCACATCGCCGCGCGCGCCGATGATCATCTCCTGAACGCGCATGTCGATGGGCTGCGAGAACGCGTAGGAAATCCCGGGGATCTCATCGAGCACCTTGCGGATCTCGCCCATGAGCCAGTCGACGCCGCGGCCGCGCCACTCCTTTTCCGGGGCGAGCGTCAGGAAGTTGTCCGTCTCATTGAGGCCGACGGGATCAATGCCAAGCTCGTCGGCGCCCGCGCGCGCCATCATGCCCTTCACCTCCGGAACCTTCTCCATGATTTCGCGCTGGATGAGCCGGTCGGTCTCCGCGGCGACGGTGACGCTGATGGTGGGATGCTTGCGGATGGTTATGACGGGCGTTCCCTCGTTCATCACGGGCATGAAGGTCTGGCCGATGCGCGAATAGGCGAGGCCCGCGAGGACAAGACCGGCGACTGCGATTCCGGCCACGACGAGCGGCCGCTCGAGCGCACGCGCCAGCACCGGCTCGTAGACCGCCGCGATCTTTCGCACCAGCCAGGGCTCGTCGGCATGGCCGGGCCGCAGGATGGTCGCGCTCAGCGCCGGCACGACGGTGAGCGACAATATGAGGGCCGAGCCGAGCGCGAAGGCGATAGTCAGCGCCACCGGCGCGAAAAGACGGCCCTCCAGTCCTTCGAGCGAGAGCAGCGGCAGGAAGACGGTCACGATGATGATGACGCCCGAGGCCAGCGGCGTCGCGACCTCGCTCGTTGCTTCCAGCGTCATGAAAATGCGGTCGGCAAGCGTAGCGTCATGCGCCTCTCCGAGCCTGTGTTCGACATTCTCCACCACCACGACGGCGCAGTCCACGAGCAGACCTATGGCGATGGCGAGGCCGCCAAGCGACATGATGTTGGCGGACAGGCCCCAGAGGCGCATGACGCCGAAGGTCGCGAGCGCCGCGAGCGGCAGAATGACGGACACCACGAGCGCGGCGCGCATATTGCCGAGAAAGAGCGCCAGAAGAATGACAACGAGGACGATGGCCTCGATCAGCACCTTCTGGACGGTCCAGACCGCCTTCCCGATCAATTCGCTGCGGTCGTAGAAAATTTCGATTTTCGCGCCTTTCGGCAGGTTTGGCTCAAGTTCGGCGAGGCGCGCCTTCACACCCGTCACCACCGTGCGCGCATCGGCCCCGCGCAGGCCGAGCACCAGCCCCCAGACGGCTTCGTCCCGACCGTTTCTGCTGACGACGCCGTTGCGCGGCAGCGAGCCGAACCGCACCTCCGCCACGTCGCCGACGCGCACGATGCCGGTGGCGCGCGCCGCGATGACGACCGATCGAATGTCTTCCAGAGAGCGCAGGCGGCCTTCCGCGCGAACGAGCAACGCCTCCTCGCCGTCGCGGACGCGGCCGGCGCCGTCGTTTCTGTTGTTGTCCTTGAGCGCCGACTCCAGCATCTCGACCGTGACGCCGCGCGCCGCCATGGCGGAAGGCGACGGCGCCACCTCGAAAGTGCGCACGAAGCCGCCGAGCACATTGAGATCGGCGACGCCCGGCAGGCCGCGAATGGCGGGCCGTATCGTCCAGTCGATGAGGCTGCGCTGCTCGGTCGGCGTGAGATTGTCGCCGACGATGGTGAACATCAGCATCTCGCCGAGCGGCGTCACGATGGGCGCAAGCCCACCGGAAACGCCCGACGGCAACTGGTCCTGCGCCTGCGCCAGCCTTTCATTGACCTGCGCGCGCGCCCAATAAATGTCGGTCCCCTCCGCAAATTCGAAGGTGATGAGCGCCACGGAGTATCGTGTCGTGGAGCGCATTCGCACGAGCGACGGTATGCCCTTGGCGGCGATCTCGATCGGCGCCGTGACGCGGCTTTCCAGCTCCTCCGGCGTCAAGCCCGGGGCGCGCATGGCGACGAGAACCTGAATGGGGGCGACATCCGGGAAAGCGTCGATGGGCAGCTTTAGATAGCTCACCGCTCCCCAGGCCGCGACGAACAGCGCGCCGAGAAGGGTGATGAGCCGCTGCCGCAGCGAGAAGTGGATCAGACGCTCAAGCATATAAGACCGATCACTTGCTCTCGGCTTCCGCCAGCTCGGCGAGAAGCGTCAGGAGGCCGCGAGTCGCGACGCGTTCGCTCGCCGCCAGCCGCCCCTGCACGGACGCGAATTGCGGCGTTTCCGAGACCAGGGTGACTGGAACGGCGCGAAATCCCTCGGGGATGCGCACGAACACCCAGCTATGATTGAGATGGCTCACCACCGCGTCGGCCGGCACGCGCCATTGCGAGGCGCCGCCGCCCTTCACACGCAGAATGGCCGTCAGCGCCTGCCCCGGCCGAAGCGGACTGCGCCCGGGCCGAAACTCCGCGACCGCCGTCACGGACTGCGTCGCGGAGTCGACCGTGCGGCCGACGCGGATCAGCTTGCCGTCGAGGCCGGCGGAAGGAAGATGCACCCGCTCGACGCTGTCCAGGGCGACGGCGCGGCTGAGCGGCACTTGCAGATTGACCCAGATGGGATCGAGGCGGGCGATGGTGACGAGCGGGGCCGAGGCGGCCACGCGCTCGCCCGTCGTTCCGTGCCGCTGCAAAATCGTGCCGCCGATCGGCGCCCGGACGAGCAGCGAGGGGGCGAGCTTGCGGTCCTTGCGCAGCGCCCCGATCTCGCCCTCCGTCATGCCCGCAAGCGCGAGAATCTGTCCGCGTTCGTCGAGAGTCGCCCTTGCCTGAGCGGCCTCGGCGCGGGTCACGATCAGCCGGCGCTCGGCTATGATGCGCTCCTTGAAGAGCTGCTCGTCCCTGCGCAGCTTCTCTATGGCGAGATTCGCTTCGGACATGGCGAGGAGGAATGCGCGCTGCGCCTCGACGAGTTCGGAGGATTTCAGCGTGGCGATCGGATCGCCTTCCTTCACGTCCTCGTCGGGAGCGACGAGCAGCGTCTCGACGAGGCCCGCCGCCGGCGCGGCGACGATCCGCAACTGCTGCGGCGGCACGGCCACGACGCCGGGCACGACGATTTCGCCGACGCCCGATTCCGCCTCGACGGGCTGCGTCTCGACGCCCGCGGCGCGGATCTGCTCGTCGGTGAGCGGCACGAGAATGTCGCGCGCCTGCCCATTCGCGGGCGCGCCGATGGCGGGCGCAGAGCCGCACGCGAGGACGAGAAGGATAAGAAGGAGTGTTCGCCGCATGAGGATTGATGACACCTAGGTAGAGCGCGAGCGGCGCCGATCAAGGCGAAGGGCGCTTTCCGGCGGCCTGCCGCCATTCTTGACCGCCCGGCCGCCGCGACTCAAGCATTAACGGGGCGTTAATGCCGCTTTCCAATGGAAAATGGACCGACGCCGCCCCGGGGCGGGGGCGCGGCTGGTCGCAAACGGCCCGGCGGCGCCTATATTCGACGCTAATGACCGATTCTGACCGCCCTTGAGGATTTCATGCGCCACCCCGCCAATGTCGCCGTCCGCCTCGTCGATTACAGCCCTGCCGATTTTTTGATCGACGCCGTCAGGCTCGACATCTCGCTTGACCGGACGGCGACGAAGGTCGTCGCCACGCTCTCCTTGCGCCGCAATCCCAAAGGCTCCCCCGCGGCGCCGCTCTCCCTCGACGGCGACGACCTGAGCCTTGTCGGCGTCAAGCTCGACGGCCGCCCGCTCGGCCCGCAAGAATACACGGCTGCGCCCGACCGGCTGCTGCTGGAGAAAGTCCCGGACGCGCCCTTCACGCTGGAAATTGAGACGCGGGTGAACCCAACCGCGAACACCCAGCTCTCGGGCCTTTACCGCTCGGGATCGGCCTATTGCACGCAATGCGAGGCGGAAGGCTTCCGTCGCATCACTTATTTCCTCGACCGGCCGGACGTTCTCAGCGTCTACACGACGCGAATCGAGGCGGATAAGAGCGAAGCCCCGCTCTTGCTCTCCAATGGCAATCCCGGGGAAACGGGAGATCTTCCCGGCGGTCGCCATTACGCCGTCTGGCATGACCCCTTCCCCAAGCCCTCTTATCTCTTCGCGCTGGTCGGAGGCGATCTCGGCGTCGTGCGCGATAGCTTCACGACCATGTCCCGCCGCGAGATCGCGCTCGCGATCTATGTCGAGCACGGCAAGGAGACGCGCGCGACCTACGCCATGGACGCGCTGAAGCGCGCGATGCGCTGGGACGAGGAGAAGTTCGGCCGAGAATACGATCTCGACGTGTTCAACATCGTCGCCGTCTCCGACTTCAACATGGGCGCGATGGAGAACAAGGGCCTCAACATCTTCAACGACAAATATGTCCTGGCTTCGCCCGAGACGGCGACCGACGGCGACTATGCGGCGATCGAGGCGTCATCGCCACGAATATTTCCACAACTGGACCGGCAACCGCATCACCTGCCGCGACTGGTTCCAGCTCTGCCTGAAGGAAGGGCTCACCGTCTTCCGCGATCAGGAATTCTCCGCCGACATGCGCTCGCGCGCCGTGGAGCGCATCAGCGACGTGCGTGGCCTGCGGCTTGCGCAATTTCCGGAAGACGGCGGCCCGCTCGCCCATCCGGTGCGGCCAGAGGTCTATCACGAGATCAACAACTTCTACACGGCGACCGTTTACGAGAAGGGCGCGGAGATCGTGCGGATGCTGCGCACGCTGATCGGCGAGGAGACCTTCCGCCGCGGCATGGATCTCTATTTCGAGCGCTTCGACGGCACGGCGGCGACGGTCGAGGATTTTCTCTCCTGCTTCGCGGAAGCCTCCGGGCGCGACCTCTCCCACTTTGCGCGTTGGTACAGCCAGTCGGGAACGCCTGTGTTGTCCGTTGCGGGCGCCTATGACGCCGACGCCAAGACTTTCTCGCTGACGCTACGACAGGAGACGCAGCCGACGCCCGGCCAGAGCGAGAAGAAGCCGGTCGTCATCCCGGTCGCCCTCGCGCTCTTCGGCGAGAATGGCGAAAGGCTCGATCTCGCGAGCCCCGACGCCAGCGCCGGGGAGCTCTCGCGCGGCCTGATCGAACTTGGCGACGCCGAACGGACGCTTACCTTCACAAGCGTTCCGTCGCGCCCGGTCATCTCGGCGCTGCGCGGTTTCTCCGCCCCGGTGCGGCTGGAGCCCGCGCCCGCCAGCGCCGATCTCGAAAAGCTGCTCGCCTGCGACGACGATCCCTTCAACCGCTGGCAGGCGGCGCAAAGCCTCGCGCTCCGCGCCATCTTCGCGCGGGTCGATGCGGCGAAGGACGGCGCGCCCCTGCCGCCGGCGCCCGGCTTCGTCGGCGCGCTGCGCAGCATTCTCGCAGGCGCGGACGCCGATCCCGCCTTCGCGGCGCAGGCGCTTTCCCTCCCCTCCGAGATCGACCTCGCGCGCGAGGCCGGCCACGACGTCGATCCAGACGTCCTCTTCGCCGCGCGCATCGGTCTGCGCGAAGAGCTTGGCCGCGCGCTCGGACCCGGCGCCGAGGCTGTCTATGCGCGCCTCGCCGACGCCGGCCCCTACTCGCCCGACGCCGCGAGCGCCGGACGGCGCGCCCTCAAGGCGGTGTCGCTCGATCTCGTCGCTGCCGGCGACCCGGCGAAGGGCGCGGCGCTCGCACAGAGTCAATTTGCCGCGGCCGGCAATATGACCGACCGGCTCGCCGCGCTTGGGCTCCTCGCATTCCTCGGCGGCGACGCCCGCGAGGCGGCCTTCGCCGCCTTCTACGAGCAGTTCAAGGGCGACGCGCTGGTGCTCGACAAATGGTTCTCGCTGCAGGCGACGATCCCGGAGCCCGCCACGATGGACCGAGTCGTCAAGCTCATGTCTCACCCGGATTTTTCGCTCGCCAATCCCAACCGCGTGCGCGCGCTCGTCGGCGCATTTTCGAACGCCAATCTCACGCGATTTCATGCGCTCGACGGCTCGGGCTACGACCTTCTGACGCGTATCGTGCTGGAGCTCGATCCAAAGAACCCGCAGCTCGCCGCAAGGCTTCTGTCGGCCCTCCGCTCCTGGCGCACATTGGAGCCGCGCCGGCGGGCGCTGGTCGAGGGAAGATTGAGGCACATTGCTGATCAGAAAGGACTTTCCCCGGATACGAAGGACATCGCGACGCGCGCGCTCTCGTAAGGAGGGCGCAACAGCGCGCCCGCGTTAATCGCTCATTAAGGTCTGGACAATTCGAGTCTGAAAGATTCGAATGAGGGTGATTCGGGCGTCTCTCGGCCCACCTCGATAGATCGCCAGATTTCGGAGATTTTTAATGGCGCGCGTCACCGCAGCTCGTGCGATGAGTCACGCGGAAACGGTATGGGGCGCCTATCGTTTTAACGGCAATGGCGAGAGGGACCCGAAGGAAAGCCCCTGGCTGAAGCGGGCGGCCTACATCGTGTCTGCGATCGGCCTCGTCGCGCTCGCCGCCTTCGCCATCACGCTCACGACCTCGATGCAGGACCAGCTCGTTGAGGAGGCCACGGCCGACTTCGAGGTCTTCGCGCACGCCGTCTGGCACGATCTGCATGATAAAATTCAGGCCGACAAGAAGTCGCTCGGCGAGCCTTTGAATAAAATCCTGCCCGGCCGCGCCACGGCGCGCGGGCGCCGTATCCTCATCACTGACGACCAGGGCCATGTCGCCGCCGCCTTTCCTCCGATCACCGCGAAGAACGCCACGCTGTCGGACGTGCTCGGCGCCGAGCAGGTGCTGACGGAGTTTGCGGAAAAGGCCGGCGCGATGCGCGTCAAGCTCGCGGACGGCACGCCCGCGCTCGCGACGGTCCAAAAACTGCCCGCGCCCTATGGGCAGGTGGCGATGATCTACCCGCTCGACAACGTCCTCGGCGAGTGGCGCACCATCGCCGCGGAATATGCGGTCGTCTTCGCTTTCACGACGCTGATGCTGCTCGCCGTCGTCTTCGCCTATTTCCGCCAGTCGCGGAAAAGACAGGCGGCGGAGCAGGTCAACGCCTATATCCGCACGCGGCTCGACGCGGCGCTGTCACGCGGCCGCTGCGGCCTGTGGGATTGGGACATTGCGCGCGGACGTATCTACTGGTCCGACTCGATGTACGAGATGCTCGGCCTGCCGGCGGAGCGCCGCTGTCTCTCCTTTGGCGAGTTGAACGCGCTGCTGCATCCCGAAGACGGCGATCTCTCGATGATCGCCGAAATGGCGTCTCGCACGAAGAGCGTCGACCACGAGTTCCGCGCCCGCCACGCCAATGGCCAATGGATCTGGCTGCGCGCCCGCGCGCAGCTCGTCGACGACGCTCAGGACGCCGGCCTGCACCTCGTCGGCATTGCAGTCGACGTCTCCGAACAAAAGGCGCTCGCGAAACATACGGCCACAGCCAATATGCGCCTGCGCGACGCCATCAACGCCATCTCCGAAGCCTTCGTGCTTTGGGACGCCCAGAACCGCCTCGTCGTCTGTAATTCGAAGTTCCTCGACCTGCACGGCCTTGCGCCGGAGGTCGCGATTCCTGGCGCGTCCTATGGCGAGATCATGGCCCGCCGCACGGCCTTCGTGTTGCAGCAGGAAACCTCGTCGACCGAAAGCCGCGCGGGAGACGCCCGCACTTACGAAGCCCGCCTGACGGACGGGCGCTGGCTGCAGATCAACGAGCGCCGCACGCGCGACGGCGGTTATGTCTCGGTCGGCGCCGACATCACCGCGCTGAAGCGTCATCAGGAGCAGCTCATAGAGTCCGAGCGCCGTCTGACGGGCACGGTCGCCGATCTCACGCGCTCGCGCCAGACGCTCGAAATGCAGGCGCAACAGCTCGCGACTCTCGCCGAGCAGTATCACCACCAGAAGGCCGAAGCCGAGGCCGCTTACCTCGCCAAGTCCGAATTCCTGGCGAATATGAGCCACGAATTACGCACGCCTCTCAACGCGATCATCGGCTTCACCGAGATGATGCTGGCGGAACCCTTTGGTTCGCTCGGCTCGCCGAAATATGTCGAATATTGCAATAATGTCCGGCAGGGCGGAACCTATCTCAACGAAGTGCTCTCCGACATTCTTGACATGTCGCGGCTGGAAGCCGGCCTGGTGCGCCTGACCGAGCGCGAGGTCGACGTCGCGGAGGCGGCGCGCCGCGCGATCGGCGCCTGGCGGGCGCGCGCCGAGGAAAAGAAGATCACGCTCATTGTCGAAGTCGACGAGAAGCTGCGCTGCGTCGGCGACGATGCGCTGATCGTCAAGGCGCTGAGCATTCTGCTTTCCAACAGCGTCAAATTCACCGAGGCCGGCGGTTTCGTGCGCCTGCGCGCGCGCCATCACGGCGAGTCGATCGCCTTCTTCGTCGAGGATACGGGCCAGGGCATGGACCCGCGCGCCCTGTCGAAGCTCGGTCGCCCGTTCGAGCAGAGCGCGAATGTGATGGAGAACGGCATGAAGGGCTCGGGACTCGGCCTCGCCATCGCCCGCGCGCTCATCGACCTTCACGGCGGCGGGCTACGCTTCCGCTCGCGGCTCGGCATGGGCACGGTGGCGATGATGCGGCTCGCCTGCGCCCATTGCGCCGGCAAGAACGTCACG
Source organism: Methylocystis parvus (assembly GCF_049675845.1). GTDB lineage: Bacteria > Pseudomonadota > Alphaproteobacteria > Rhizobiales > Beijerinckiaceae > Methylocystis > Methylocystis parvus_A. The sequence goes on along the minus strand of NZ_CP187161.1, from coordinate 4,051,934 downwards.
CCGCTCGTCGCGAAGCAAGCGGAGCCGCAACAATCCACCGCAAGAGGCCCCGCCTACGCCACGCGCTCGCGCGAGACCGCCGCGCGCATCGCCGGCAGCGACAGCACGACGCGCAACCCTGGCGCATTGTCCTCGATCCGCAGGGCGCCGTGATGCAGGCGGGCGACCGCCGAGGCCATTGAAAGCCCCAGGCCGGAGCCCGGCCGCGAACGCGAATTCTCGAGCCGCACGAAACGTCCGACGACGCGATCGCGGTCCTGCGGCGCAATGCCCGGGCCGTGATCGGCGACGGTGATTTCGATACGGTCGCCGACGCGCTTCGCTGAGACGTCGATGCGCGGACCGTCGCCCGCGGAGCCATATTTGAGCGCATTGTCGACGAGATTGACGACCGCCTGCCCGAGAAGCTCGCGGCTGCCGGTCACGCAGAGGCCCGGCTCGGTCGTCGCTTCGAGCTGGACGCCCTGCTCCTCCGCCACCGGCTCATACATTTCCACAATGTCGCCCACCACGGCGTCGACGTCGTAGGTCGCGAGATTGTCGCTCGAATAGCCGGCCTCGGCGCGCGCAATCATGAGCAGCGCGTTGAAGACGCGGATGAGGCTGTCGGACTCCTCGATGACGGCGTTGAGCGCCTCGCGATGCTCGCCATTGTCCGACGAGCCGCGCAGCGCCGCTTCCGCGCGGTTGCGCAAGCGCGTGAGCGGCGTCTTGAGGTCGTGGGCGATGTTGTCCGAAACCTCGCGCAATCCGGTCATCAGCTCGGAGATGCGCTCCAGCATGGCGTTGAAATTCTCGGCCAGACGATCGAGCTCGTCGCCCGCGCCCGAGACGGCGAGGCGTTCGTGCAGATCGCCCGCCATGATCCGCCGCGCCGAGGCCGACATCACATCGACGCGCTCCAGCATGCGGTGCGCGACGAAGAGGCCGCCCAGCGCGCCGACCAGCGCGAGCCAGAAGAGCGACACGCCGAGCGCGCGGCGCAGAATGTCGCGCAGCACCTGATGGTCCTCGATATCGTGGCCGATGAGCAGGCGGAAGCCGCCGGGGATGAGAAAGAGACGCAGCAGCGCCGGATGCTCGACGCCGGGCTCCCCGCGCCGCTGATAGGGCGTCTCGACAAGCTGCGAGCCGCTGACGGGCACGCTCGTGGTCGGCTCGATATTGCCGACGATCACCTCGCCCGAATGCGTGGTGAGCAGATAGAGGGAACCGCCCGGCGCGCGCACGCGGCGCTCCAGCGCACTGGTGAGCTGATGCAGGCCGCCCTGCGCATATTGCTCGGAGAGCGCACGGATTTCGGCGTCGACCGTCTGCTGGATCTGCTCGTCCAGCACCTCCTTCACCCGCGCGCCGACGCGCGTCAGCACGAGCCCGGCGCCGATGGAGAAGAGGACGAGATAGGCGAGCGACAGCTTGAAGGCGGTCGTGCGGAAGAGCTTGCCCAGCGATCCGAAGGAGACCTGGTTCACCCTGCTTTGCTTGGAAAAAAACATCCGGGTTCGCTTTCCCCGGCCGGCGGCGACATGCTGCGGCTTGCGACGACGACTTCGGCCCTGGCCTAGATATGGGATGCCGCGGGTGAAATCCCCAAGCTCGGCCTTGAAAGCGAGTTAGAGTCGAAAATAGCTCAAAAGAAAAGCCCGGCGCGGGCAGCGCCGGGCGTTGGGTTCAGACCTCGATTGCCCCCGCTACTTCGCCGCCGGCTTGCCGGGCAGGCTGAGATCGCCGGATGCGATCTTGAAGACGTCTGCGACGCAAAGCAGCGGCGCATGGAGGTCCGCATTCACCTTCAGGCCCGCCGCGACAGCGTCGAAGGATGCGTTTTTCAGCCCCGCGAGCGCCGAGAGCGGAACCTGCACCTCCACCATGTCGCCCGAGACTTTGGTCGGATAGTCCGGGCTGTCGATCAGGAGCGGCGCGCCGGGCCAGTGTTCGGGTAGTTTCGGTTTCGCGTCCTTGGGGACGTCGACAACCTTCAGACCGCCGCCGCAACTTTGGTCCTTTGCAAGGACGACCCAGTGCGGGTGCCAATGGTCGCGGTTTTTCGCGCCCTTCGCCCCGTCGTCGAAGTCGGGATGGTAGGTAACGGCGAGGGCGACGATCCCCTGCCCCTTTTCGAAGCCGACATCGGCGCTGTCGAGCGAAGTCGGCCAGACATAGGCGTACACCTGCGAGCCCTCGAACTTGCCCGTCGCGGCCGGCTTGTTCGCGCCTGCGTCGCCGCGCACGCGCGTCTGAAAGGTCGCGTGGTCCTTATCGACCACGATCCGGCTTTCCACGATGTCGAAGGGGGCGGCGACTTTCGCGTCGCTCTTCGCCTTGATGTCGTCGGCGATCGCCGCGCCCGCGAAGCCGACCATCAACGCCGTCGCCAGGTTACGCGCATTGCTCAGTTTCATTAACTCCTCCGAAGGTTTGTCAGCGGCCCGGCGTCGGACTCCGCCCGCCAGGCGCGCATCCTTGAGTGGATAGAAACTAACTCTTTTCGCGTGATTTTCTTAGATCCACACAAGCGCGGCGACATGGAGCCGAACCGCGCTTAACCAGAACCGCATGCCAGGCTGCCCGCCACGGAACCAACGCGGCGCAACCGACGTTCGTTTAGGAGGGGCCAGCCAAGGTGACACGGAGATGCGCAAGAATTTGAAAACCATGATCCTCGCGGCGCTCTGCGGCTCGACCGCGCTGGGCGCCGTCCCACCTGAAGCGCTCGCAGGGCCTATGGGGGTCGCGCCGCCGTCAGTGGTCAGCCTCGATCCGTTGACCACGGATGTGCACTACAGGCGCTATTATCATCGACACTACCGCCACTGGGGGTACCGGCCCTACCACCGCCACTGGCGCCACCGCCATTGGGGCTACTACCGCCCCTATTACCGGCGGGCCTATTACGGCGGCTATTACGGCTATCCGCGGTACGGCTATGGCTACGACCCGGCGGGCGCGATTTTCGCGAGCGCCGCGCTCGGCCTGATGGGCGCCGGCATCGCGGCCGCGACGGCCCCGCGCTGGGGCTATGGCTGGGGCGGCTGGGGCGGCGGATGGGGTCCCGGTTGGGGCTGGGGCGGCGGATGGGGTCCCGGCTTTGGCTGGGGCGGATGGTGGTGAACCGGTCGCCCGGTTAGCGCATGCCGTCCCTGATCATGTAACCCGCTCCGCGTATCGTATGCAGGAGCGGGTTCTCCCTGCCTTTGTCGATCTTCGAGCGCAGCCGCGAGATATGCACGTCGATGACGTTGGTCTGCGGATCGAAGTGATAATCCCAAACATTTTCGAGCAGCATGGTTCGCGTCACCACCTGCCCTGCATGTTTCATCAGATATTCGAGCAGGCGGAACTCTCGCGGCTGCAGCACGATCTCCTGCCCGCCGACCGTCACCTTGTGCGATAGGCGGTCGAGCTCCAGATCGCCGACGCGATAGTGAGTCTCCTCCCCCCGCGGCCCGATGCGGCGGCGCACCAGCGCCTCGACGCGGGCCAATAATTCCGAGAAGGCGTAGGGCTTGGGCAGATAGTCGTCGCCGCCGGCGCGCAGGCCCTTCACCCGGTCGTCCACCTGTCCGAGCGCGGAAAGGATGAGCACGGGCGTCTCCACCTTCTGCTCGCGCAGGCTGGAAATGAGCGAGAGCCCGTCCATTTTCGGCAGCATGCGGTCGACGATCAGGACGTCGTAATCGCCCTCCTGAGCCGTCGCATAGCCTTCGAGCCCGTCCGCCGCATGTTCGGCGACGTGCCCCTGTTCGCGGAACGCCTTGACGAGATAATCGCTCGCCTCTTTGTCGTCTTCGATGATGAGTATGCGCATCCCGGCCATGATAACCGACCTTGCCCAAAAACGGCAGCCCGGAGCCCCTGCCCCGCCTGCCGCCAAAACGACGGCGGGCCGGCGCGCGGGAACGCGCCGGCCCGCCTGCGACAGGAGCCAGGAGGGGACTGGCTAAACCCATCGCTCTTCCTTGCGTAGGACCGTCTGCGGGCGGGTGCAGTCTCGCGGTCCACGTCGCAAGAAGCTCTTAACTCCGCGCGAACTCTGGTCGCGCGCGCTTACCCGGCGCTCTGCTTCACCGGCACGGCGATGAACTTCGCCCCGTCGGCGGACTTGATCCGAAGCAGAACCGAGCGGCGGCCTTCCTTACGGGCGCCGTCGATCGCGTTGGCGAGATCGCCCCGCGAGCTCACCGGCTGGCCGCCGGCCTCCACGATCACATCGCCCCGGCGCACGCCCTTCTGGGCCGCCGCGCCGCTCGGATCGATGTCGGTCACGACCAGGCCCTCGCCGCCCGCGCCGCGCACCTCGGCAGCCGGCGCGACCTCGACGCCGAGGCTCGCGACATTGGCGTGCCCCGTCGGAGCGCCGCCAAAATCTTCCTCATCCGCCCTCGCCTCCTTCTCTTCGGGCAGCTTGCCCAGAGTGAGCTTCGCGTTCTTTTCCGACCCGTTGCGGATATATGTCAGATCGACAGACTTGCTCGGGCCCATGGCGGCGATTTTGCGCGCCAGCTCGCGCGGCGTCTCGATCTTCTCGCCATTCACCGCCGTAATCACGTCGCCCGCCTTCAGGCCTGCGGCCTCGGCCGGCGCGCCTCTCTGCGGCTGCGCGATCAGCGCGCCCTTGGTGGACTTCAGACCGAGGCTCTCGGCGATCTCCGGCGTCACCTGCTGGATCTTCACGCCGATCCAGCCGCGCGACACGACGCCCTTGTCCTTGAGCGCGGCGACGACGTCCTTGGCGACCTCGGAGGGGATCGCGAAGCCGATGCCGACCGAGCCGCCAGACGGCGAATAGATCGCAGTGTTCACGCCGACGACATTGCCATGCGAGTCGAAGGCCGGGCCGCCGGAATTGCCGCGGTTCACGGGCGCGTCGATCTGCAGGAAGTCGTCATAGGGGCCGGCGCCGATGTCGCGGCCGCGCGCCGAGACGATGCCCGCGGTCACCGAGCCGCCGAGGCCGAACGGATTGCCGACCGCGATTACCCAGTCGCCGACGCGCGGCTGCGCGCTCGCCCATTCGACATAGGGAAGCTTGTTCCCGTCATTCACCTTGAGCAGCGCAAGGTCGGTGCGCTTGTCGGTGCCGATCACCTTGGCGGAAAGCGTGCGGCCGTCGTCCAGCGCGACTTCGACGTCGTTCGCATGTTCGACGACGTGGTTATTGGTCACGACATAGCCGTCGGCGCTGATGATGAAGCCCGACCCCTGCGACTGCGTCATGCGCTTTTGCGGCGTCTCGCCGAAGCGCTTGAAGAAGCGATACATAGGATCGTCCGGCGAGAGCTCGCCCTGACCCTCGAAGGGATTCTGCGACTCTTCGACGGCCTTCACCTTGATGGCGACGACGGCGCCCTTCACGCGCTCCACGACATCCGCAAACGACGCGGGGCCCGCGGCCGGGCCGACGGAGACGGAAGGCGCTTCCGCAAAGGCCGGACGGACCGGCGCGCCGGCGCCCACGCCGAAAGCCAGCGCGGCGGCCGCGCCCATCAGCGCAAGGCGCGAGGCGCGACGGCGCTGCGGCATCTGGGCGCTACGCTCGTAAATCCGATGATGCATTTCAAAAACTCTCCATTTGCGCGACGATGGAGGAGGAGTTGAGCTTGGGAGCCCCCCATCGCCGCCTGCATGAGGAAGATGGAGGCTCGGCGCTTGCCGTCCAATGGCCGGCGGATGAAACTTTCGTAAGGGGAAACGCAGCCGCCCGCGTTAAGCATGCAAGCGCGTGCGCGCGTGGTTGATCCGGCGATAGAAGGCGAAACGCAATGTGGAAGGGAACGCGACCTCTGCTCCTCGCCTTGGCGCTAGGCGCTCCCGCAGCCGCGTTTGGCGCAGACCAGGAAGTCGCCGACGGACGCATGCTCGCGCGGCACGTCTGCTCGGCCTGTCACGACATCGGCGGCGACAGGCCCTGGTCGCCGACGCTGCAGCCGCCGGCGCCGAACTTCGCGACCCTCGCGCGCCAGCATAAGCTCGACGAGACTTATCTGCGCGCCTTTCTCGCCGCGCCCCATGGCGGCGGCAAAAGGAAAATGCCCAATCCGCAATTGATTGATTATCAAATCGACAGTCTCGTCGCTTATCTGCGCGCGACGCGAAAGACGCGGTGATTTTCGAACCGCCGTCATTGAGAGGAGCGCAGCGACGAAGCAAACCAGACCGGCTGTCGCAGCGCTGGATTGCTTCGCTCCGCTCGCAATGACTCCTGGTTCACGCCTCGAAATACGCCCCTGCGCGTCGCAGGCATTCTTCAAACGCCTCACGCGCCTCTGCTGAGACGATATCCCACCCCTGCGCGCGCACGGCCTCGACGATCATGAGATTGTCTGCGAGACCGAAATCCTCGACGCTCATGCCATCGGCGGCGAATAAACGTCCGTCCTCGTCGCGTAAGGGACCGTGGCTCCGAGCGACGCGCGCAGCGTAGTCCGCCGTTGCTTCGGCATAGGCGAAGACCGGCTTGCCAAGCGCGATCGCAAAGCCGATTTCGAAGATGGTTCCCGCATCCGCGCTGGGCACCCGAAAGGGCGAGAGATTTGCAATAACGGCGTCGCATGCGCGGATGGAAGCGATATTCGTCTCGTAGATCCGACGCGACAGCGGCTCGCTCCCTGTCGCCAGCTCGGCTTCAAGCGGATAGACGCCGAGAAAGCCGTACCTTTCGCAAAGCGCCTTCATCCGGGCGCCGATCGCGGCGGCGTCCAGACGGAACACCTCGGGGCCGGCGAGATAAAGCCGCCTCACAACCAGCCGGCTTTGCGGAATCGCCAATACAGCGTCGCGCAGATCGCAAAGGTTACGCAGAGAACGGCGTAATAACCGTATTGCCATTTGAGCTCGGGCATGTGCTCGAAGTTCATGCCGTAAATGCCGGCGATGGCGGTGGGCACGGCGAGGATCGCCGCCCAGGCCGCGAGCCGGCGCGAGATGTTCGTCTGCTGCATCTGCGCGTTCATGAGGCTCGCCTCGAAGGCGAAGGCGAGCGTCTCGCGCAGCGTATCGATGCGCTCCTGCGCGCGGCGCAGATGGTCGCGCACGTCGCGAAAATGCGGCCGCATCAGCGGGTCGATGAAGACGATATCCGTGCGCTCCAGTCGCCGGCAAACGTCCCCGAGAGGCACGACGGCGTTGCGCAGCCGCAGAAGATCGCGCCGCAACGTATAGAGCTGCTCGATCTCCTCCTGTCCCATCGTGATCGCGAGAACGTGGTCCTCGATGTCGTCGACCTGATCGTTGATGCAGTCGAGCACCGGAGAATAGTTGTCGACGATGAAGTCGAGCAGCGCATAGACGATGAAGTCCTCGCCCTCGGAGAGCCGCTGCGCGCGCGCTTCGCAACGGGTCCGCACCTGCGCATAGCTTTGCGAGGCGCCATGGCGCACGCTCACCACATAGCCGGCGCCGACGAAAAGATGCGTCTCGCCGAACGCGACGCGCCCGTCCTCCATCTGCGCGGTGCGCGCGACGATGAAGAGGCTGTCGTCGAACTCCTCGAGCTTGGGAAACTGATGCGCCTTGGCGGCGTCCTCGATGGCGAGCGGGTGCAGGGAGAACTGCTTCCTGACCCGCTCCAGCAGGGCGAGGTCGGGCTCATAGAGCCCGATCCAGACGACATGATCCCCCCGCGCCGCCCAGGCGCCGGCCTCGTCAATGTCTATGTCGGCGACCTTGACGCCCTTGCAATAAACGGATGCGTTGACGACGCCGGGGCGCATCGCCGCGTCCGGGGTCGCCTGTTCCGGCGCAAGGGCGTCCATCGCCACGCCGTCAGGCTTTGGGGCCGCCGCGCGTCACGCCGACTTTCGCGGGACGCAGCACGCGCTCGCCGATCATGTAGCCCTGCTCCACGACCTGCGCGACCGTGCCGGCGGGCTTCGTCTCGTCGGGGATTTCGTACAGCGCCTCATGCTGGTTGGGGTCGAATTTGGCGCCCAGCGCCTCGATCGGCTTGACCCCGAAACGCGCGAGCCGCGACAGGAAGTCCCGCTCGGTGACGCCGAGCCCGTCGAGCAGAGCCTTGGCCACGGGATCGAGATTGGGCCGCGCCTCAGCGGGCACGCTCTCGGCGGCGCGGCGCAGATTGTCGGCGAAAGCCAGCATTTCGCGCGCGAGATTCGCAACGCCGTAGATCTTGGCGTCGGCGACCTCCTTCTCGGCGCGGCGGCGGACGTTCTCGACCTCCGCCATGGCGCGCAGAGCCCTGTCCTTGAGGCTGGCGTTTTCCTGGTAGAGATTCTCGAGTTCGGTGAAGGGCTCCGGCTCGGTAATGGGAGATTCCGCCGAGGGTTGCGACAGCGAGGACGCGTTCGCCTCTTCCCCCTTGGCGCCCTGCGGCGGCGGGGTTTCGGCGTTGTTCTCGGCGTTGCTCTGGTCGCTCATGCTCATGTCCGTCTTGTGGATAAGGGACGCTCTTCAAAGGCCACGATATCTGCGTTCGAGGCCGCAAAATCAAGTCGCCGCGACATTCTGCGCCCCGTGGCCGTTGGTTTTGGCGCGCTTCTCGCCCGTGGGGGCGAAAACCTCCAGAAGCGTCCGCTTGATCGCCGCCTGGCGTTGCGGACCGACGATTTTGGCGCCCGTGAGGTCCGTCACGTAGAAGGCGTCAACCGCGCGCTCGCCAAAGGTCACGATATGGGCGGAGGCGATATTCAGATTGAGCTTCGAGATCGCGTTGGTGAGATCGAAGAGCAGCCCCTCGCGGTCGAGGCCCGAGACCTCGATGACCGTATAGACGTTGGAGAGGCTGTTATCGACCACGACCTCCGGCGCGACGCTGAAGGCGGTCGGCGCCTGGTTTTGCGTGACGCGCGCCTTCACCGCGTCGGAAACGATCACCTCGCCTCGCAGGGCCTTGGCGATGAATTCCGCGATGCGGCGCGCGCGACGCAGCTCGTCCTCGTCGAAATCGAAGGCGCGGGAGACGAAGATCGTGTCGAGCGCGAGTCCGTCCGCCGTCGTAAAGATATGCGCGTCGACAATGTTCACGCCGCTCGCCGCGCAGCCGCCCGCGATGATCGAGAGCAGCCGGCGATGATCCGGCGCGATCACGGTAAGCTCCACCGCGCCACGCGTGCGATCCAGCTCCACGGCGGTGGCGAGCGGCGTTTCGGCGCCGGTGAGCTTTTCGAGCATATGCGCGTGGCGCTCTTTGCGCGCGAGATCCACCTTCAGCCAATAGGCGGGATAATGCCGCTTGGCGTAGGCGTCGAAGGTCTCGTCGCTCCAATCCGGCAGCGCGGCGCGCAATTCCGCTACAGCGGCGGCGACGCGGCTCTTGCGGTCGACGGAGGAATGGCCGCCGCCGAGCACCACTTCCGTCTCCCAATAGAGCACGCGCAGAAGCTGGGATTTCCAGGCGTCGAGAACGCCGGGACCGACGGCGTTGATGTCGCAGACCGTAAGGACGAAGAGCATTTTCAGCCGCTCCATCGTCTGCACGATGGCGGCGAAACTCTCGATCGTCACGCGGTCCGAAAGATCGCGGCTCTGCGCGAAGCTCGACATGGTGAGGTGATGCTCGACCAGCCAGGCGACCGTCTCCGTCTCGCCCGGCGTGAAGCCCAGACGCGGGCAGAGCGTGCGCGCGACGTCCATGCCGGCGAGGGAGTGATCCTCCTTGCGGCCCTTCGCGATGTCGTGAAGGAAGAGCCCGAGATACAGCACCTTGCGATTGACGATGGTGGGCAGAATCTCGCCCACGAGCTGCTGATGCTCCGGCAGGCGGCCCGCTTCGAGATCGGAGAGCGCGCCAACGGCGCGCAGCAGATGCTCGTCCACCGTATAGTGATGATACATGTTGAACTGCATCATCGCGACGATGCGGCCGAAATCGGGAATGAAGCGGCCAAGCACGCCGGTCTCGTTCATGCGGCGCAGAATGATCTCGGTCATGTTCCGCGAGAGCAGGATTTCGAGGAACAGCCGGTTCGCCTCCTTGTCGGCGCGAAGATCCGCGTCGATCTCGCGCAGCGACAAGGTGACGGCGCGCAGCGCGTCCGGATGGAGCGGCAGGCCGTGATGATCAGCCATCCAGAAGAGCCGGATGATGTTCACCGGATCGCGGTGAAAGGCGTCGGCGTCGGTGACGCTGATGCGGTCGTGATCGATGATGAAATCGCCCTTCGGCGCCTTGTTGCGGCGGCGGCGGAAGGGCTGCATGAAGCGTTCGAAAATCGCGGGCGGCTTCGCCTGCTTTTCCTCCAGCGCGGCGCAGACGATGGCGGTCAGATCGCCAACCTGCTTCGCGACGAGAAATAGTGCTTCATGAAGCGCTCGACGCGCGAGAGTCCCGCGCGGTCGTGATAGCCGAGACGCCGCGCCATGGTCGGCTGAATGTCGAAGGACAGCCGCTCCTCCGCGCGCCCCGTCTCGAAATGCAGATGGCAGCGCACGCGCCAGAGAAACTCCTCGCAACGCTCGAAGAGGCTAAATTCAGCGGCGGTGAAGAGACCCGCCGCGACCAGCTCGCGCGCTTCGCGCACGCGATAGACATATTTGAAATCCAGAAGAGCGTGTTGAGGTCGCGCAGCCCCCCTTCCCTTCCTTGACGTTCGGCTCGACAAGATAGCGCGAGGCGCCGGCGCGGCGCACGCGCGTGTCGCGTTCGGCGAGCTTCGCGGCGACGAATTCGCGCGCGTCCGAACGCGCGACCTCCTTGTCGAAAGCCTCCTGCAATTCGGCGAACAGCTCCGGGCTTCCGAGAATGAAACGCGACTCCAGCAAGGTCGTGCGGATCGTCATGTCCGCGCGCGACTGGCGCATGCACTCGGCGACGGAGCGCGTGGCGTGGCCCACCTTCTGGCGCAAATCCCACAGCACGTAGAGGATCGCCTCCACGACGCTCTCGCCCCAGGGAGTCTGCTTGTAGGGAAGCAGGAAGAGAAGATCGATGTCCGAGCCCGGCGCCAGCATGCCGCGCCCATAGCCGCCCACGGCGACGACGGTCAGGCGCTCGGCGAAAGTGGGATTGTCCGCCGGATAGACGTAGTTGACGACGTAGTCGTAGATGGCGCCGATGAGCTCGTCCTGAAGCTGCGAGATGAGCCGCGCGCAGGCGAGGCCCGAGCCCCGCGCCTCGAGCCCCTGACGGGCGCGCTGGCGCCCCTCGGCGAGCGTCGAGCGGAAGAGATCGACCACGGCCGTGCGCCGCGAATGGCCCTTCTCGGTCCTGCAGAGCTCCGCGACAGGCGCCGCGAGGGCGGCGCGCAGGCCCTTGAAGTTCGAGGGATCGAGCCCGTCGAAGACGCCCGCGGAAACCGTTTGATCCATTGAATTCATCCTGCCGCGCGCAGCGCCGCGAGCCGCGTCTCGATGGCGTCGAAGAGCGGCCCCGCGAGATCGGGCCCGCCGACGCGCTTTAAGGCCCGCAGGCCGGTGGGCGAGGTCACGTTGATCTCTGTCAAACGCCCGTCGATCACGTCGATGCCGACGAAGATCAGCCCCCGCTTCTTAAGCTCGGGGCCGAGCCGGGCGCAAATCTCCTGCTCCCGGTCCGAGAGATCGGTCGCCGCGGCCGCGCCGCCGCGCACCATGTTGGAGCGGATGTCGTCCTGCGCCGGCACACGGTTGATCGCGCCCATGGCCTCGCCGTCGACGAAGATGATGCGCTTGTCGCCCTTGGCGACCTCGGGGAGGAACTGCTGCACCACCCAGGGCTCGCGGAAGGTCGTGCTGAACATGTCGAAGAGCGAGCCGAAATTCGGGTCCTTCGGCGTCACCTTGAAGACCGCCGCGCCGCCATGGCCGTAGAGCGGCTTCATGACGATGTCGCCATGCGTCGCCCGGAAGCGCTCGATCGCCGCGCGGTCGCGCGTGATGAGCGTCGGCGGCATGAGGTCCGCGAAATCCATCACGAAGACCTTTTCCGGCGCGTTGCGCACATGGCCGGGGTCGTTGACCACCAGCACGCGCGACTGGATGCGCTCCAGAAAATGGGTCGAGGTGATGTAGGCGAGGTCGAAAGGCGGGTCCTGGCGCAGCAGCACCACGTCCATCGTGCTGAGGTCGATCTCCCGCGCCTCGGAGAGGTGATACCAGCGGGAAGGGTCGTCGAAGACGTCGATGTGGTGGGCCCGGGCGGTCAGGCGGCCGCCTTCGAGCGACAGCAGGTCGGGCGTGTAGAACCAAAGCCGATGGCCGCGCCTTTTCGCCTCCAGCATGAGCGCGAAGGTCGAATCCCCGGCGAAATTGATTCGCTCCAGCGGGTCCATCTGAACCGCGATTTCCAGCATTTCAGCTCCTTAGCCCCGCCTAAGCCGTCACCGTTAACCAAGCGTGAAAGACTGTTAACTAGCTTGTGCCCGATCCAATAGCAGGACAATCGAGCAAATGCGCAATCTATCCATCGGAGCGGGCCTCGTCTTTCGCCAATTCCTGTTCCTGGCGCTCCTGCTCCTGATGGGGGCCGCCGCCTATTTCGGCACCATCAATGTCCGCGACCTCACCGCCGCGGCCGCCGGGGCGACCGACCACGCCCAGATGGTCGCGCTGGCCAGGGCGGCCCATGAGGCGGCGAGCTCCCTCTCCATCGAGCTTTTCGTCGGCACGCTGGTCGCAGGCTTTCTGGTGGTCGGCGTCTCGGTGCCCACCATGCACCAGACCATCGCCATCCCGATCAAGAACATCGCCCGCCAGATGACCGACCTCGCCGCCGGGGACACGACGATCGACGTGCGGGACACCTCCCGCTCGGACGAGATCGGCGACATTTCCCGCGCCCTCGTCGTGCTGCGCGACGCCGTGCGCGCCAACAACGAGATGGCGGCCGAAATCAAAGCCCGCGACGACCGCGAGGAGCGCCTGCGCCGCGAGGCCGCCATTCGCGACCAGGTGGAGCACTATTCGGTCGAGCTTTCCGCCACCACCGCCAAGCTCGGCGAGATGACCAAGCGCATGGCCGCTTCTTCGGAGGAAATGATCGTGCAGGAACGCCGCGCCCGGGCCGACAGCGACTTCGCCCGCACCGCCTCGACCCAGGCAGCCGCCGACGTCGGCTCGGTCGCCACCGCCTCGGAACAGCTCCTCGCCGCAATTGGCGAGATCAGCAAGCAGGCCGTCGAATCGACCGCGGTCGTGCGCCAGGCCGTGGTCGAGACCAACGGCTCCTCGGCCGAGATGCTGCGCCTCACCGCCGCCGCCAACCGCGTCGGGGACGTGGTGAACCTCATCTCCCGCATCGCCGCGCAGACGAACCTGCTGGCGCTCAACGCCACCATCGAAGCCGCCCGCGCCGGCGAGGCGGGCCGCGGCTTCGCGGTCGTCGCGCAGGAGGTGAAGAGCCTCGCCACCCAGACCGGAAAGGCGACGCAGGACATCGCCGACCAGATCGCGGAAATCCAGGCGGCGACGGACCAGTCCGTGTCCTCGATCGAGCGGATCAAGTCGAAGATCGCGGAAGTCGAGCACATCTCCGCGATCATCACGCATGCGGTCCATGAGCAGGACGCCGCAACGAAAGAAATCGCCCGCAGCGTGCGCTCCGCCGCGACGAGCGCGGGGGCCATGTCCTCCCACGCCGATCAGGTGGCCAACGCCATGGCGCAGACCGGCGCCGGGGTCGAGGCCATGGTGAGCATGGCCCGCGAGATCGACGTGATGGCGCGGCGCATGCACGCCCATACGGACGAGCTGGCGAAGAGCCTCGCGAGTTGACGGCTTCCTCAGCCGCAAAGAACAACGGGCGCCTCGAGGGCGCCCGTTTTGTTTCTGGATGAGTTTCATCCCACCCTCCCCTTGAGGGGGAGGGTAAGACGCCCGCCAGAAGCGCTACAGCTTCCCTCGACCGCTCGCCAGCAAATTGGGCGGCGGGCCCATGGGCTCGAAGTTCTTCAGGAGCGGCACGTCGTCCTTCGTCACCCACCGCAACTCCATGTCGTACCCGCCCTGCGGTCCCCAGCCGCCGGTGAACATTTTGCCGTCCGGGGTGAAGGTCCAGCACATGTCCTCGCCGCTGGTGTTGACGCCATCGCCGAGATTCAGCGGCTCCTGCCATTCGCCCTTGGCGTTCTGGTAGGAAATCCACTCGTCATGCCCGCCGCGCGAACCCATGTCGGGCCTTGTGCTGGTCACGATCAGCGCCTTGCCGTCCTTTGAGAGCCCCGTCCAGTGCATATGATCGCGATAGGGCGAATTGATGCGCGCGCCGAGGCTCTCGGGCTTCTGCCAGACGCCGTTCTTCTTCTCGACCTTCCAGATGTCGCTGTCCTGCGTGACGCCGGGCTGCTGGTAGTTGAAATAGATCAGGCTGTCCGAGGCGATGATGGGACAATGCTCCTCGCCCGTCTCCGTATTGATGTGCGGCAGTTCCGGCACGTCGTTCCAGTTGCGCGGCGCCTGCCAGACGCCATTGACCTTCTCCACGACCCAAAGATCGCCGGTCGAGAGATTCCCCGCCTTGTAGCGGGTGAAGTAAATCACGTTCCCGTCGTCCGAGATGGCCGGCTCGAGCTCCCAATCGGCGGTGTTGAGATTGGGCCCCACGGTCGGGTTGATGTCGGGGCCCAATTGAACAGGCTCCTGCCAGACGCCATCGACATTGCGGGACATCCAGATGTCGAAATTATAGGGCGTGCCAGACTTCACGCTGCCGTGCCGCGTCGAGGTGAAGAGCGCGGTCTTGCCGTCGGCGCTGTATGTGATCTCCATATTCGTGCCGGACGAAGCGAGCCCGCCGCCCATCAATTTCGTCGGCGGGGTCGCGCCGCCGCCATCCGTCGCTTTCGGCGCCGCGCCGCCGCCCATCGCATGCGCCGCGCCCTGTAACAGCGCAAGTGCGAGCAGCAAGCCGCCGAGCCTTTGTGGCACGCTATCGTGTTTCATCAACAAACCCTTGTTTCTACGCCGAGAAATCCCTCGGTAATTCGCCCTGGCGGCAGAAGACAAGGGACTTTCTCACAAATCGGCGCGTGCGCGGGGCGGCGATTTGTCGCCGCTCAATATCGACCCCAACGCTGCGCCATGCCGCCATAACCGGGGCGACCGCCCGTCATTCCCCCACCCCAGGGCCGCTGCGGATAATGGCCGCCCCAGCCGCCGCCCGGAAAGCGCGGATAGAAGGGTCCGCCGCCGAAGACGATCGGCGGCCGAACCGGAAACCGCGGGGGCGCATAGACGGGCGCGTCGTCCGCCGGTTCATAGACCACCGTCGTCGTGCGGGGGGGCCGGCGGGGCCAGCGCGGCCGGACAGGCTCGGCGGCGGCGCGCCGTTGCGGCGGCTGCTCCGCCGGCCGAACGGCCGCATGGCGCGGCGGCTCGCTGCGCGGGGGCTCGGCCCGCGCGGTCCGCCGGGGCGGGATTACCGGGGGCGGGTTCGCGGGCGGCTCGGCCGCGCCGTGACGGCGCTTCTGGATGGGTGCGGGCTTCGGCCGGCACTGTTCGTCAAAGGTCCAGTCCCGCGCGCCGACCGACCGCGTCTCCTCAAAGCCGGCGTCCGTGACGGAGACCGTGGTGCAGGGCTTGTCGAGCGTGCGGCATTCGCCGCCCTTCGGCAGACAGACCTCGATGGCGCCGTCATACAGCACGGCGTCGGTGCGCAGATCGTTGGAGCGCACCGCAAAGGCGGTGCCGCGCACGCCGATGGTCGTGCGGTTCGTACGCACCTCATAAGGCTTATGGGCGCCCGCGGCGCTGATGAAACGCAGCGCGCCCTTCGTGACGTTGAACGCCACTCCCGGCGCGCCGCCTGTTTTGGCGTAGACGAAATTGTCGAGCCGCACCTGCGATTGCGGCCCCATTTGCAGCGTCGCGCGATCGTCAAAGACGAATTTGCCTTTCGACTCCTGCCCCGTCGTCAACAGCTCATTGAAAAACACCGCGTCGCCCGCCTTCAGCCGCATGTTGCGGTCGGCCGTGAGCCCTTCGACGAGCTTTTCAATCGAGGCTGCGGCGCCGATGGTGCTGTCGGCCGGCGTCTGCTCCGCTCTGGCGTTGGCGCCGAGCGCCAGCAATGCTGAACAGGAGATCGTGAATCTGCGCATGTCGCCGCTCCATCGCTGTTACGGCGCCCGTCGCAAAATTGCGCGGGCTCGCCGTCAGCAAAGGACGCTTCGCGAGTCATTTCCGTGCGCTGGCGCACGCGCGCGTTCGCGACCTTATTTGTCCGCCGTCGCCTCGACCTCGACGCCCTCGAAAAGATCGGAGAAGTTCTTGCCCATCACGTCCAGCGCGTTGATCCCCTTCGCCGAGACGAGACGCACATGCAGCCGTTTGGGATTCATGATGTAGGCCGACAATGCGTCCCCGACTTTCCGCGCCTTCTCTCCGCCCCCGAGAAGCGCCGTCGCCACGGCCGCGGCCGATCTGGCGTAATCGGCGCGCGCTTTCTCCATGGGCTTTTTGTCCTGCTTCGCCTCCAGCGCCAGCACGCGATCGACGAGGCCGCCGCCTTCGACGGTGACGGACACCGATTTCAATGACGACGCCAGCGCCGCCGCCTTGGCGACGATCGGCATGGTGGAGAAGACCGCGCTCGACACGTCGCCAAACGTCACGCCGAACGTCGCGGCGCCCATATCCTTGCCTTCAAGACGCAGCGGCGCGAAGACGGCCTCCTGCGTCTTCTCGCGCCATTCGCCGGCAAGCGCGGCGGAAAAATCGAGATTGCGATAGCCGAGCGCAAGAAACTGCGCGGTCGAGGGCGCTTCGCCACGCGCGGCGAGGTCGATCGACAGGCCGTCCATGCGCGCGGAAAACTTCGTCGGCGCGATCTCGCGAACATCCTTGCAGTCTGCCTCCACGCCGGCGAGGCTGAATTTCATGCGCGAAGCCTCCCCCATGCGGGGGTCGGGCAGATCGCCTTCAAGCCCCTTCGCTTCGATATGGCCGATGAGCGGTATCGGATTGTCCACGAATGACGCCAGCCGCGCGTCGCGCAGGCCGAAATGCTTGAGCGCGATCACGCCGCCGTCGGACGACTGCATGGAGAGACCGTCGAGCGAGAGGTCGCCCACCGTCGCGCCGGCGATGCGGCTCGCCGCGATTCGCGCGATCTTCGTCGAATAGGGCTTCTCGACAGGCTCGCCCTTGCCGATCGCCGCTATGTCCCGGATGTCGAAGGAGTCGATGTCGAAGGACGACATCGCGTCGACGAGGTCCTTCGGGAGCGTCGGATCGGATCCCGGCTTGTCGGGATCGTATTTCTCGAGCCGCTCCAATAGCTGCGTCGCCGGCGACGCCAGCGCGCGCCCCTTCACGCCAGTCATTGTGATGCGGCCGGTCGTAATGGTGAGACGCTCGGCCTTGTCCTCGAACGTAACCGAGTCGACGCTTTCCTCCTCGGCGAGCGGCTTCAGCGCCTCCTGCGGATCGACGCGGACCGCGAGCGCGATATGGGCGAGCTGGCGCAGATCCACGCCTTTTGCGAGCGTTGGGCCCCAACGCTCCACGCTGCCGCCATTCGCCCTTTCCACTGTTTGTTCGACGCCGGCGATCCGAACGGCGCCGATACGTCCGGCGCGGATATCCTCGGCGCGAACGTCGCGATACTGCCTGCGTTCCGTCGCTCCGGTAGAGGCGCTCTCGGTCGTTACGGAGGGAATGACGAGGCTCTTCGCAGAGAATCGCGCGATCCGTCCATCCACAGCTTTCTCGTCGCCCTTGAAGAGATCCGCGAGTTCGGCGGCCGTCAGGGTCGAGCCGGAAAGCTCCAGATGAGGGATGCGATAGGTCGTCTGGCCGACTGTGAGCGTCAGATTGTCGAGCGCGATATTGCTCTCAGAGGCGGGCGCCGCGGCAGCCGTGAAAAGCGCGGCTGCGCAGGCGGCGAACCAAAACAGGCGCGCCGAAGCCGCGCTCCTATGCACAAGTTGTTGCATTATCGAAACTTTTCATGCTGCGTTGGAAGGGGCTTGCGGCGAGCTTGCACGGGCGGCTCGTCCCGGTAAAGACCCGATACGTTTCGTCGCAGCCGCAGAACAGATGCGGTTCGCCGGATGGCGGCCGTTCCGCTTTGCATGCTAGAGAGGCCCCATGCGACGACTACTTCTTCTGCGCCACGGCAAAGCGGATCGACACTCGGCGGGCGGCGATCGCGAAAGGCCCCTGACGGGTCGCGGCGAGGCGGACGCCCGGCGCATGGGCGAATTTCTGCACGAAGCGGGCATGACGCCGGATCTCGCCGTCGCCTCCAATGCGCGCCGCGCCAAGCAGACGCTCGAGCGCGCGCTCGAAGCCTTTCCGGGCCATGTGACGCATCTCATCGAGAATACGATCTATCTCGCGACGCGCGAACATCTCGTGGAGGTGCTGCGGCAGACGCCGGACAAGGTGCAGACGCTGCTCGCCGTCGGCCATAATCCGGGCTTCGCGGAACTCGCCGAGTGGCTCGCGGGCAGCGGGGAATCAGAAGACCTCGACCATATGCGTTCGAGTTATCCCACCGCCGCGCTTGCCATTCTCGATTTCGAAACAGAACATTGGGCCGAGGTCCGGAAAGGGACGGCGCGGCTTCATCGCTTCGTGACGCCGGCGGCGCTTCGCGGCGACGTCGTCGACGACCCGGACTGAAATCAACCCGGGAGCGCCTCGGCGCATGCTGCTCGAAACGCTCATCGCCTTTCTGACCGCCGCCGCGCCCGCCAAGCCGCCTGCGGTCCTCATTGCGCCGGCCTCGGTCGTCTGGCGCACGCCGGCGCCCGCCTATGCGGCCGATAAGCGCGCCGTCGACAATTGGCGCCTTGAGAGCGCGGGCTGGCTGGACATGACTCCCATGGCCGCCCTGCGCCGCGCGCTCGACGCCGGGGACAACGACCCGGCGCGCTGCGTGAAGCTCAATAACTATTGGTGCGTGAAGCGGGCCGGCTGGAATGGCGAGATCGCTTCGGACGCCGACGGCCATGTCGCCTTCGCCTCGGCCGAGGAGGGCGCCGCCGTGGCCGCGCTGCTGCTGCGCCGCTATTACGTCGACTACAAGCGCCGCAGCGCCCGCGCCATCGTCGAGCGCTGGGCGCCCGCGCAATGTTCTCCCATGATCGCGCGGCCGACCTCGGGCGCGCCCGCCTCGCGCGCCGGCATGGCCCGCATGTTGCCGCAGCGCGTGGTGCCCATGGGCCTCGCCCCGCGCGGGATCGAGAACACCTTGCGCGCCCGCTGGCTCGCGGCGCACGGCCGGGGCGGCGTCGGTCCTGCGCCGGTGCGAAGCATGCAGGCCAGCGCCTCGGAGCTGATGCCCGCTCCCTCGATCATGGAAGGCGTCGCCGAAGCGCGGCCCAACCGCGCCGGAAAGACCGTAAAGCCCCCGCGCCCCGTTCCGATGGAGACGGACCTCGGCGCCAGGGCCTCTCTCGGCTCGCTGGAGCCTGCAGGATCCTCGCCGCCGCTCGGCGGTCCCCTGGGCGTCGTGGATTGCTCGGCCGAACTGGCGCGAATCTCCAATTACGCGGCCCATGTCGCCGAGGGCGTCGTCGCATCTCCGAATGACGACCTGATGCTCTTCACGGACGCCGGTCAGCCGACAGGCAACCTCGAAAAGGTGTTGGCCAATATGTCGGCGGTGGAAATCGGCCCCGCGCGACCGCGCATGAGCCTCGTCGCGACGGCTGTCGCGCAATTGCGGCGGTTGCTGGCGGACCCGGCGGCGGCGACCGCCGCGGCGGCCGATCCGGCGCCGGCGCCGGTCAAGTCGAGGATCGAAGGAACCTCCGCCAACACGCCTGCGACGCCGCGCTCAAATTAATCGAAATTTCATCGAGACGGGCGAATTAGCGCAGGTAAGATATGGAGATGATTGTCTTTTCCAATAATCGCCACGATCCTTGAGCGTCAGCTTGGGGAAATCAAATGAAAAAATTTTTGATCGCCGCTTTCTCGCTCGTCGCTGCCTCCAGCGTCCTTGCGCCCGCTAAAGCCGCGGATCGGCTCGACCTCAACACCGTGACATGCGGCGAGTGGATCGCGAGCGGCAAGGAGAATATCGGGGCCACGATGGCCTGGCTCGACGGCTACTACAAAGACGAAAACGATCCGCCGGTGATCGACTTCGACAAGATGCAGGCCAACGCCGGGAAGCTCGGCAAATTCTGCGGCGCCAACAAGGACCTCAGCCTTGGAACCGCCGCCGAGAAAGTGCTCGGCGTCAAGAAGTGACAATCGGGCGCCGCCCGTCTTCGCGGGCGGCGTCGTTTCTCGCGCTTACCAGCCCCAGTGATAACCGCCCTGCCCGCGTGGGCTGAAATGATCGTGGCTGGCGCCCCAATGTCTGCCGTGCGACCCGCCGACATGGCCGCGATTATTGTCGATCCAGGCCCCGCTGCGATGCCTTTGGCTGCTGTGATAATGGCGGTTGTCGTTGCGGCCGTAATCGACGTCGAACCTGTCGCGGGCGAGAACGGGCGTCGCCATCAGAACCACCGCCACGCCCAGCATCGCCGCTTTCTTGGACATCAAATCTCTCCTCTCAACTAGGCTCCGCCTCCGCTTTACGTTGTTTTGCGAACCGCGCAAAGCGAGTGACCGGACATATTCGCCCGGCGAGCCTCCGCCCGCATTTGCGGGCGCTGGCGTCGCAAGCCAGTGGCCTGGCTATTTTAGCCGCCTCGCGAGCGCCTCGGTTCCGGCCAACTGGAGCTTGAAGAACGCGCGGCATGTCTCGAGCGCCGCTTTGAGACGGCCTCCTTTCGCGGACGGCGAGAGCGTCACGTCAAGGATGCCGATGACCATTTGATCATAAAGCATCTCGTTATTCGCATAGGCCTTGTCGAACGCTGCATCGGTCAGCCTGGTCAGTTGGCCCCGCTGATCGGCCGCGGCGCCGCTCAAGGACTGGCTGAGCGGGTCGTCCGTCGCCTGGAGATCGCGCGTCGTCAGCATGTCGTCGACTGTCCTGTGCGCCCGACTGGCCGCGCGCGACGTCGCCTGGGCAAAAACCCTTATCGTCGGGTCCGTCGTTGTTTTGGAGGCAAGGTCCGCGGTCGCAATCTCTTCCTTCAAAGCGGTTCCGACGATGTGCGCGATCTCAGGGTCCGAGAGCGCGCCGACCGTGTCTTGCGCAATCGCTGCCAAGCCGAATATCGAGAAAGCGCAGGCGAACGCCAGTTTAGTGAAGTGTGGCATTGTGTGTCTCCAGAACTTTAAAGCCTTCCCCGGTCACAATTTTGGGCAAGATCTACTTTTACGGAGACGTTCCAAAGCTCTGGATGACGGAATAGGCTGGACGACAGCATGTCCCATCTGTTTTCAGATAGGTGAACCACGGCTGGTTCGTGGATTCGAATTTCCACGCAAGTGCGGATGAGAAACAGGTCGACTTGGCTCCATAGAGATAATTCGCGGCCACCGTCGCCTGGAGAGAATCGCTATAGATCGAAGACCTCTGGGCGAACTCTCCCAAAATGATCTGGGCTTTGTCGCTTCTCACTTTTTGACACAACGCGCTCTGTCCGGAATAGGTCCCTGTATCTGAGTAGTTATGGTCGTCATAGATTGTGAGACCGATCCCCGACAAAAGTCCAAATGTAATCTCCTGTACGCCATAGGGAGAACTAACCGATGACGTTACTGGTAGCCAAGGGCTGATCGACCTCACGAAAGCTGAATAATTTGCAAGAAAGGCTCTTGCGCCCGCCCAACCATTCGGAAAATAATTGAGCGCCGTGTCTATTTCATTGCACATATCCAGCGCATAGATCGCGGGCGTCGGATCGCCGGGAAGATCATTGGCGCGAATCTGATTGAGCGTCGTGAGGAGCGGTCGCAGAACGTAATTCTTGAAATTATCGAACTCGCCATTCCTGTTCAGAAACAGATTTGAAAAAAACGTCTGGAGAGGCGCGTAGCCTATCACTTGCCTCGCGTCCCCGCAGTTCCAGAGCGTAAGGTATGCGGAAAGACCTTTCTTCTTTGTCCGCGCGATGAAGGTCGTCAGATTTTTCAGAAAGTCGGGAGTCAAGCCATGATAGGTCGGGCTGTAATCGGCGATATGAGGCGTTTGCGGGAGGACTGGACTTTGAATCCCTTGTAATGCGGGGAACAGCCAAACTCTTACGATCTTAGCCCTTGAATTCGCGTTCGACATCCCCGCGATCATGTTCCGCTGAAAAGAATAGACAACGTCGGTATATTGGGAGCTCTGATTGTAAACTGGATTGGATGCGAGCCAGTTGCCGTAATTGTCCCCGAACCACGCTTCATTGAAACCATCCCAGAATATGCTGTTGGGGAGCCGTGCTTGAGCGACGGCGAAGTTTGGAGCGAGGCAGAGGAAAGAGGCGGCTGCAACTTTGAAAATGGGTTTCATCACAGTCTCCGATCAAACCGGCAGACGCCCTCCAGCCCAAATGCAAGAATGGCTACATTTCACACCCTCGACAAGGTTAGCCGCAGCGGTCATTGCAAATAATGCATAGTTTTAACGAGAACAAACCGACAAGCTCAAAGTTGAAATTCACGATGTGAGCGTAAAGCTTAACATAACCAACCAACGGATGGCAGAGCGCGCCGGCGGAGCAATTTGACCCGCGCCGACGCCGACCCTAAAAGCCTCGCATGTCGCATAATTCCTTCGGCCACCTCTTCCGCGTCACGACTTTCGGCGAAAGCCACGGCATCGCGCTCGGCGCGATTGTTGACGGCTGCCCGCCAGGGATCGCGCTGACGGAGGCCGACATTCAGGGCTTTCTCGACAAGCGCAAACCCGGCCAGTCGCGCTTCACGACCCAGCGCCGCGAGGCTGACGAGGTGAAGATCCTCTCGGGCGTGTTCACGCGCGGCGACGGCGTGCAGGTGACGACCGGCACGCCCATCGCGCTGATGATCGAGAACACCGACCAGCGCTCGAAGGATTATGGCGACATCGCCAGCAAATACCGACCCGGCCACGCCGACTACGTCTATGACGCCAAATATGGCGTGCGGGACTATCGCGGCGGCGGACGCTCCTCGGCGCGCGAGACGGCGGCGCGCGTCGCCGCCGGCGCCGTGGCGCGCAAGGTGGTTCCGGGCGTGACCATTCGCGGCGCACTGGTGCAGATCGGCCCGCACAAGATCGACCGCGCCCGCTTCGACTGGGAAGAAGTCGACAGGAACCCGCTCTTCTGCCCCGACGCCGTCATGGCCGCGCAATGGGCGGATTATCTCGACGGCGTGCGCAAGGCGGGCTCCTCCATCGGCGCCGTCGTGGAGGTCGTGGCAGAAGGCGCGCCGGCTGGTTGGGGCGCGCCGCTCTACGGCAAGCTCGACGCCGATCTGGCCGCCGCCATGATGTCGATCAACGCTGTGAAGGGCGTCGAGATCGGCGACGGCTTCGCGGCCGCCGAGCTATCGGGCGAGGAAAACGCCGACGAAATGCGCGCGGGCCCGACTTTCCTCTCGAACCATGCCGGCGGCGTTCTGGGCGGCCTCTCGACGGGCCAGCCCATCGTCATGCGCTTCGCCGTGAAGCCGACCTCTTCCATCCTCACGCCGCGCCGCACGATCGACCGCGACGGCAATGAGACGGAGATCGTCACCAAGGGCCGCCACGACCCCTGCGTCGGCATCCGCGCCGTCCCGGTGGGCGAAGCGATGATGGCCTGCGTGCTGGCCGATCACTTCCTGCGCCACCGGGGGCAGATCGGCTGAGGCGCTACTTCTCGAACGTCATCGTCTTGAACGACGTCGTATGCCCCACGACGTCGTAATTCCCGTCGAACTGCTTGCCGATCCCGGTCGTCACCGTCACGCGCTTGCCGATGAATTTCTTCGGCATCGCCTGGTTCTCAAACCAAGGGACACATTGCTTGGCTTCGCAGAGGCCGGTCTCTTCGCCGGTTGCGGTGCGGATCGTCAAATAGCAGTTGTCGCCGCACTCGAATTTCGTGATGACGCCGATCAGGGTCTTTGGCGCGTCCTTCGCCGAGGCTGCGTCGGCCGCGACGAAAGCCGCGACAAGAATGGATGTGGCTGCGACGATCTTCTTAAGCACGACTAGTTCCGATCTTCTTTCGGCGCTTCTGGCCCTGTTTGGCCCGCGCATCCTATAATGAGCTTAGCAGTCATGTCGCGTGGTCGGGAGCCTTGCAATGAGCGGCGCCGAGCAATTTATCCCGGGCGCCTGGCCCGAGCTCCGAGTCACCCGCCGAGCCGCGCTCGCGGGCGCTGCGAGCCTCGCCGCTTTCGGCGCACGCGCGGAGACTCCCGCGACTCTCTTCGTCTCGCATCCGGCGGCGCTCGAGCACGACCCCGGTCCCGGCTGGCCGGATAGCCCCGAACGGCTTCGCGCGATCTTCGCCGCGCTGGATCAGGCGCGCTTCGCGACCCTCGGCCGCGTCGAGGCGCCATCCGCTGCGCGCGAGGCCCTGCTGCGCGTTCATACCCCCGAGCATATCGCCCGCATCGAACAGGCGGCGCCGAAAGAAGGCCGCAGCCATCTCGGCGCCGACGTCATCATGAGCGCCGGCACGCTGGAGGCCGCCCGCCGCGCGGCGGGCGGCGCCGTCGCCGCGGTCGACGCCGTGATGCGCAAGGAAGCGCGCAACGCCTTCGTCGCGTCGCGGCCGCCGGGCCACCATGCGCGCGAAGACGGCGTCATGGGCTTCTGCTTCTTCAATAACGCCGCCATCGCCGCGCGACATGCGATCGCCGCACATGGCGCCCAGCGCGTCGCGATCGTCGATTTCGACGTGCATCATGGTAATGGCGTGCAGGAAATTTTCTGGAACGAAAAAAAGGTTCTCTATTGCTCCACGCACCAGTCGCCGCATTATCCCGGCACGGGCGCCGTCACCGAAACAGGCGCGCATGACAACATCGTCAACGCGCCCTTGCGCAAGGGAGATGGCGGCGAAATCTTTCGGGAGGCGCTCAAGACCCGCATCCTGCCCCGCCTCGACGGCTTCGCGCCAGATCTTGTCATAATATGCGCAGGCTTCGACGCGCATATTCACGATCCGCTCGGCGGGCTGCGGCTCGTCGAGGAGGACTATCGCGACGTCACGCTCCGCCTCATGGAGACAGCGGCGCGGCGCTGTGATGGTCGGATCGTCTCGCTGCTCGAGGGCGGCTATAATCCGCAGGATCTGGCGTCATCCGTCGCGACGCATATCGATGCGCTGAGAGGCGCTTGAGCGGAGGAAGATGAGACAGCTGCAAATCATCTCGCTCGCTGCTTTCGTCGGCTTCGTTCAGCCGGCCGTCGCCCACCATCTCGATGAATATGACGCCCGCATTCGCGCCGAGGCCAGCCTTCCCGCCGCATGGTTTGATTGCCGGAAGACGGATGACTGCGACCTGGTTTCCGTGCCCTGCCAGTCCGGCCTTGCCGTGAACGCCAGCCATAAGGAAGAAGCGCAGGACCTGCTGAACCATCATTATTACTTTTGTCTCGGCTCGTCGCTGGACGACACGGTCGCCGCCTGCGAAGCGCGCCATTGCGTCACCGAACCGAAGAAGAAATGACGCGCGATTGGGCCTAATTCAGCAATCCGCGTATAAAGCGTCATCCAAACTCCTGGCGCGTTCGAAACACCAGTAACCGCGCCACAGCAGGCGCAGCCATGCCTTATCCCGACCTTCCTCGCGCTTTCTTCATCGGCACAGCGGCCATTCTGCTGCAATTCGCGCTCGGCGCGGCCATGATGGCCTATTCCGGAGCGCCTTACTGGATCGCCGCCCTGTTCCTGCTCGGCGTCCCGCTCGGCATATTCGCGACGCGCTCGGCGCGGGGGCTTGCTTTCCCCGCCATTTGCCTGTTCGCGCTGTCCGGCGTCGCGCCGGTCTTCGTCGTGAATGTTCCTCTCTTCGGTGAGATCGTGAACCTGCGACAGGTCGACGACATCCCTTCGAGCTGGAACATCGCGGGCTATGCGGCGCCCGGCTGGCGCATCGACGAGGATCGCTCGATGCAAGAGCGGCTGACGGCCGGTCGGAAAAGCACGCCTTACGGGCTCCGGCGGATGGCGCCGCTCGTCGGCGACGGCTGGACGCCGGCGCATCCGGTGGAAGTCTGGGTCATGGGCGAGACGCGCGACTCGGGACGCACGCCGCTCTGGCATCCCAAGTTCTGGCGCGAGCCCGGCGGCGAATATGTGCGGCTCGTCGGCGAACACGTCTCCGGCGCGCAGCTTCAGGCGCAGCGCGCGGCCGCACAATTCGGTCTGAAGACGTCCGAAGAGCCGCTCGTCGTCATGCGCGTGGAGTCGATCGCCGCGGCGTCGCGGGCGCAATATATTTCGCTCGCAAGGTCAGTCGTCTTTCCCCTCGGCGCATGGGCGGGGGTCATTGGCCTCGCCATGATCTACTACCGGCGCGCCGGGCCTCACTTGTGATCCGCGCGCTCCACGACGCCGATCAACGGCCCCATCGGGTGAAAGCGATCGTGGCGCGAGATCGACGGCGCATAGAGCGCCGAAGCGGAGCCGCCGTCGAGGAAAAGCGCGTCGGGACATTTGAGACGCTCGCGGAAGAGATGCGCGAACTGGTGGAACGTCACCGGCTGGTTGGAGATGGCGAAGCGAACGACATGGCCGTCGGCGACGCCGACGCCGTTGCGGAACTTCTCCGAGGTTCCATTGTCGTGAATGCGCGGATTGATGCGCCCGCCGATGACGAGCATGGGGCCCGACTGCGTCGCATAGGCGGGACGGGCGCGCGACTTCAGGAAGCGGACTGTCTCGATCACCCCGGCCCGGGCGCCGTCGATCCAGAAGACGCCATTGGGCTTCATGTGGAAATTACCTTCTCCGGCGGCCGTATTGGCGGCGCGCAGCGTCGCCCCGCCCTCGACATAAAGGCCCACCGGGAAGAAGGCCGGGTCGTACATTCCGGCGTTCATCGCGAAGACGAGCGTCTGGCCCTTCGCCGCGAGCGCGTCCGCAAGCGGCGCGAAACCGCCGAAAATCGCGCCCTTCTCATCCTGAAGGAACAGTCGCATCGTCGATTTGCGGGCGTCGAATTCGCAGATCGTGTAGGCGGCCCCCGCCTCCTCGATGTCCACGCAGGACGCCGGCGCGGCGAAGAGAGGAGGTGGCCAGCTCATAAGGAGCGCTGCCGCAATTAGCCATCTGTTAGCCATACGCATCTAGAGTCGCTTCCGGCTCGAACGCCTGCATTTGACGCAAGGTTTCCGGTCAAACGCAATGCGTTCGAGCGGATCCGTTACAATTGATAGGAAATACCGCTTCGAATTGGCAACAAGTTCGCGATCTATTCATTTCGAAAATCGAACGCGACGCGCAGGAGGCTCGGTTTGCTCGGCTTCGAAATCTGGAAGAACGGCAAGAAACTCGCAACGGCGGGGCTGACCGACAGCGGCGCGATCTCGCTGATGCTGACCTGGGTCGGCAAGGGCCCCGGGGCTTCGTCGCGCATCGCCGAGGGGGTCGAGATCGAGGGGCTCGACCTGCGGGTCGGCGGCATCGACGCCGCTGATCCGATGAGCGAGCAGAGCGTCGAGTGGATCGAGGACAATGCGCTGCGGCTCGGCGACGACATCCAGATCAAGCTCGTCTCGACGCCGGAACTCGACGCGCCCGTCCGCCGCGAGCCGACCGACGGCCTCGCCTCCGCCGCGGCGGGGCTGCGCTTCGTCCCCTGCACGACCTGCGGCGCCCCGCGCCTTCAGACCGGCCTGGCGCATACGCCCGAATGAGCCCGATTTGAAACGGCGCGCCGGCGCGGCTAGATAGGCGGGATCGGCGCCGAGGAGGCGCGTCCCGGAGACCCGCTTGTCCCACTCCATCACAGAGGCCATCGAGGCCATCGCGCGCGGCGAGATCGTGGTCGTCACGGATGACGACGACCGCGAGAACGAAGGCGATCTCGTCATTGCGGCGTCGCTCTGCACGCCCGAGAAAATGGCCTTCATCATCCGCAATTGCTGCGGCATCGTCTGCGCGCCGATCACGCTGGAGGAGGCGCGGCGGCTGCATCTTGCGCCCATGGTCGCGGAGAACGACGCGCCGCTCGGCACGGCCTTCACCGTGTCCGTCGACGTGCGGCATGGCCTGACGACCGGCATTTCCGCCGAACAGCGCTGCAACACCGTGCGCGCGCTCGCCAACGGCAATATGGGCGCCGCCGATTTCGTTCGGCCGGGCCATGTCTTCCCGCTCATCGCCAAGGATGGCGGCGTGCTGATGCGCTCCGGCCATACGGAAGCGTCGGTGGATCTCTGCCGGCTCGCCGGCCTGCCGCCCGTCGGCGTCATTTGCGAGCTCGCCAATGACGACGGCACGGTGATGACCGGCGCGCAGATCACCGCCTTCGCCGAGAAGCACAATCTGAAACTCGTCTCGGTCGCCGACCTCATCGCCTATCGACAGGCGCGCGAGAAGCTCATCGAGCGCGTCGCGACCTTCCCGGTGCAGACGGAATTCGGCGAACTGCACGGCCACGCCTATGTGACGCCCTTCGACAGCGTGCAGCATTTCGCCTTCGTCATGGGCTCCGTCGGCGACGGCCGCGACGTGCCGACCCGCCTGCACCGCGCCGACATTCTCGCCGACGTGATGGGCGGCGCCCCGACCATCAAGAAGACGCTCGCCCGCTTCGCCCGCGAGGGCCACGGCGTGCTCGTCTATCTCCGCGACGGCGCCGCTGGCGTGCCGACCAATGTCGTCGGCCGCGCGCCGGAGAACGCCGAGGAAACCCGCAAGCGGCAATGGCTCGACGTCGGGCTGGGCGCGCAGATCCTGAAGGATCTGGGGGTGTCCTCGATCCGGCTCCGCTCGTCCACGGCCAAGCCGCGGGCCTTTGTCGGGCTGTCGGGCTTCGGGATCGAGATTACGGCTGTAGAGCCGGTGGAATAATCACCCTGCCCGCGGATGCGCGGACTTATAGGCGTCGAGCAGGCGCTTTTTGTCGACCGCGGTGTAGATCTGCGTCGTCGACAGCGAGGCGTGGCCGAGCAGCTCCTGAATCGTCCGCAAATCGCCGCCCCGTCCGAGAAGATGCGTCGCGAAGGAGTGCCGCAGCGCGTGGGGCGTGGCGCTGTCGGGCAGGCCCAATGCGCCGCGCAGACGCTGCACCGCAAGCTGTACGATTCGCGGCGAGAGCGGCCCACCCTTGGCGCCGACGAAAAGCGGCCCGCCCGTGAGATCGTAGGGGCATAGCGCGAGATAGGACTCGATTGCCTGTCGCACCGGCTCGATCACGGGCAGCGTGCGCGTCTTGCCGCCCTTGCCGGTGATGGTGACGCGGTCGACCCGCCCCACCGGCGCCTGGGCAAAGGGAATCGACAGCGCCTCCGAAATACGGAGCCCCACGCCGTAAAGCAGCGCCAGAACGGCGGCGTCGCGGGCGAGCACCCAGGGCTCCCGCGCCTCGCCCGCCCGCTGCTCGGGGTCGATCAGGTCGCGGGCGTCGGCGACGGTGAGCGCCTTGGGCAGGCTGTGCGGCTTTTTCGGGGGGCGAACGGCGCCGAAGAAATCGGTCTTGGCGAGCCCTCGTTTTTCGAGAAACCGCAGAAAATTGCGGATCGCGGCCAGCGCCCGCAGCAGGGAGCGGCTCTCCAGACCCTCATTGCGCCGCTTCGCCAGATAAGCGCGCAGATCGGCGGGCTGCAACGCGATCAGCGCCGCCGAGTCGGGCTTTTCGCCAAGATGGTCGGTGAGAAAGCGCAGAAAGCCGGCGACGTCCCGCCCATAGCCGTCGATCGTATGGGCGGAGGCGCGCTTCTCGCCGGCGAGGGCCCGGAGCCAAAGCAGGGCCTCTCCCGCAATCTGCGGCGCGGCGCTGAACAGCGCCGCGTCCGGCGGCTTTTTCGAAGCCGGCTGGCGTCGTGACGGGATCGATTCGCGCATGGGCCCAGCCTGACGCGGAAAGCTTAAAATTGCAGCCTTCCGCTCCGCTCGGCCGCAGGCTTTCTTACTCGCCCGCCTTGATCTCGGCCTTCGCCTTGGAAAGCATCTCGTCCATGGTGCGGCGGATCTGGTGCTCGGACTGATCGACGCCGGCGGCCTCGAAATCCTTCTTCACCGTGGCGACGACGCGCTCGTCGGCGTCGGCGGAAACTTCAGCGGCCACAAGGGCGTCGGCGTAGGCCTGGGCGTCCGCGCCCGACTTGCCGAGCTTCTCCGCGGCCCAGAGACCGACCAGCTTGTTGCGGCGCGCTTCGGCCTTGAAACGCAGTTCTTCGTCGTGGACGTAGCGTTTTTCGAAGGAATCTTCGCGCTGATCGAAAGTGCTCATGTCCATCCTCGGCCGGGTTTGACGTGTCGGAAATCCTGGCGGCGGAACCGCCGCGCGCCGCATATTTGATGCGCCGCACGCATATAGGCGAAAACCGGGCGCGGCGCCAATGCCAAGCAGCGTCGGTGCGACATTCCCGCACCGACGGCGGAAAAAGCTGAAACGCGGCTAAAAAGAGCGCGTTGTGTCTAAACCGGGATTCGGCTAAAATGAGGCGTCGCCTACAAAGGCGACCGCTGGCTTGTCACTGGCCCTCAAAGACGCTACGACCGCGCTCGTTGCGGTCGGTCATCCTGAACCCCGCTCCCTGGTCGAACGCCCGGCGCGGGACCATATCGGAGGAGCCGCGGCCGACCCCATGGATTTTCTCAAGCCCCGGTTGATCCCAATGAACCGCCGTCGCCGCATCTACGAAGGCAAGGCCAAGGTCCTTTACGAGGGCCCGGAGCCTGGCACGTTGATTCAGCATTTCAAGGACGACGCCACCGCCTTCAACGCCAAGAAGCATGAAGTGATCGATGGCAAGGGCGTCCTGAACAACCGCATCTCGGAATATATCTTCCAGCACCTCAACAATATCGGGGTGCCGACGCATTTCATCCGCCGGCTGAACATGCGCGAGCAGCTCATCCGCGAGGTGGAGATCGTTCCGCTGGAAGTCGTGGTGCGCAACGTCGCCGCCGGCTCGCTCGCCAAGCGCCTCGGTCTCGAGGAAGGCACGCAGCTGCCGCGCTCGATCATCGAGTTCTACTACAAGAACGACGCGCTCGACGATCCGATGGTCTCGGAAGAGCACATCACCGCCTTCGGCTGGGCCACGCCTCAGGAGATCGACGACATCATGGCGCTCGCCATCCGCGTCAACGACTTCCTGTCCGGCCTGTTCCTCGGCGTCGGCATCCGCCTCGTCGACTTCAAGATGGAGTGCGGCCGTCTGTGGGAAGGCGACATGATGCGCATCGTCGTCGCCGACGAGATTTCCCCGGATAGCTGCCGCCTGTGGGACATCAAGTCCAACGACAAGCTGGACAAGGACCGCTTCCGCCGCGATCTCGGCGGGCTGGTGGAGGCCTATACCGAGGTCGCCCGCCGGCTCGGCATCATGCAGGAAGGCGAAAACGTCCGCGTCGGCGCGCCGAAGCTGGTGCAGTAAAAAGTCCCGCCCCGTACTGGAACGCACAGACCCGCCCCTCCAGGGCGGGTTTTTTTATGCGCGTCTCAGGTGGGAGGATTTCATGTCCAGGATCGCGGCGATCTTCGCCATTTCGGCCATGCTTTTGGGCGCCGCGCGCGCAGACGACGCGTCCAAGGAGGCCAAGGCCGTCGAACTGATGCACGCGCTCGGTCTCGAAAAGAGCTTCGAAAGCGCAAGAAAAACTCTGGAGGAGCAGAATGGCTCCTTCAGGCAGAGCCTTATAGACGACATCGTCGGGAGGCCGGCGAATTTGAAGGACGAAGCGCTGCGTAACCGTCTCGACCAGGCCATCCGGCGCTATCAGGAAAAGACGCTGCCCCCGCAAAGCGCCGAAGACATGGCGGCGCGCTTCAGCAAGGGCTTCAGCGCGCATTTTACGGAGCAGGAGCTCGACCGCCTCCTCGAGCAGTACAAATCCGACCTGGGGAAGAAGGAGGTGGCGGTCACGGCGCAGGTGACGAACGAAATCCTGATTGGCGACGGCAAAGCCTGGAGCGACAACATGACCAAAGCCGGGGCCGAGTTGCAGGAGGAGCTGACGAGAATCGTCACCGAGAGCAAAAGCCATACGGGCAAACGCGATCGCCGGAAGTGACCGATGGTGGCGAAACGCGGCCGCCCTTTGTCCGAAGCCTCGCTTGTTCCGCTCCCTCCCCCGCAACAACTTGGCGCGCAGGAGGAGGCGATAATGAGCATCGAAACGACCGTCCCGCATGCCGCAAAATGGCTGGGCTTCGCCGGGGCGATTCCCTTCGTCGCGGGCGCGCTCGCCTCCCTCCCCGTCGCCGAGCCGCTTCGGCCGTACGGCTTGGCGCTGCTGCTCGATTACGGGGCGATCATCCTCTCCTTCATGGGCGGCGTTCATTGGGGCGCGGCGATGCTCCGAAACGACAATGGCCTGGGACCGCTCGGCCGCAGCGTCATTTCGTCACTTGTCGCGCTGCCGGCGCCCCTCATCGGCGGCCCCGCCGGGCTCGCCCTGCTTGCGGCGGGCTTTGGCGGTCTTCTCGTTTATGACGAGCAGGAGACGCGCGCGGGCCGCCTGCCCGCCTGGTATCCGCAGTTGCGCCGCCCATTGACCGTGATTGTCGTCGCCTGCCTGATCATCGGCGCGGCGGCGCGCTTCTATTGAGCCGTGCGGCGATAATTGTTACCGGTCCGGGAACCGCCCTTTGCGCGAGAGGAGCCTTACGCCCATATGCGAAGCATGGGTTACGCGCCGCTTGCCCTTTGCGCCCAAGGCCGCTAACCGTGGGGCCAATCCCAATCGGAACTTGAGCCCCATGAAAGCACGTGTCGTCGTCACCCTGAAAAACGGCGTCCTCGATCCGCAAGGCAAGGCGATCGAAGGCGCGCTGAAGTCGCTCGGCGTCGAAGGCGTCGCGAGCGTGCGTCAGGGCAAGGTGTTCGACGTGGAAATGGCGGGCGGCGACCCGGTCGCCGCCAAGGCGCAGCTCACCGCCGCCTGCGAGAAGCTGCTCGCCAACACCGTCATCGAGAACTACCAGATCGACCTCTGAAATCACGCCCAAGGGTTACGCAGATGAAAGCCGCCGTCATCGTCTTCCCCGGCTCCAATCGCGAAGGCGACATGGCGCGCGCGCTCGAGCAGGCGACGGGCCATAGGCCGGCCATGCTATGGCACGCCGACCATGAACTGCCGGCCGGCACGGATCTCGTCGTGCTGCCGGGCGGTTTCTCCTATGGCGATTATCTGCGCTGCGGCGCCATCGCCGGCCGCGCGACCATCATGGACGCGGTGCGCGCCCACGCCGCGCGCGGCGGACTCGTGCTCGGCGTCTGCAACGGCTTCCAGATCCTCTGCGAGAGCGGCCTGCTGCCGGGCGTCCTGATGCGAAACGCGAATCTGCGCTTTGTCTGCAAGATGCAGCATCTGCGCGTCGAGCGGAACGACACGGCCTTCACGCGCCAATACGCGAAGGGCCAGGCGATCGAAGTCTGCATCGCCCATGGCGAGGGCAATTACGAAGCCGACGACGCGACCATCGAGCGCATCGAGGGCGAAGGGCTCGTCGCGTTCCGCTATTGCGACGCCAATGGCGTCGTGGGCGGCGCGGCCAACCCGAACGGCTCGCGCAACGACATCGCCGGCGTCTTCTCCGAGAAGCGCAACGTCCTCGGCCTTATGCCGCACCCGGAAAATCTCATCGACCCGCTGGTCGGCGGCGTGGATGGCCGAGCGCTGTTCGAGAGTCTCGCCAGCGCGGCGTAAGGGCGCGACCGGCCTGATCAACCCTCCTCCGCCGGCGCGGGTTGCGTCTTGCGCTTGCGCCGACGCGGGGTCGGCTCAACGCGCGGCGGCTGGCGGCGGTCCAGGACCCACAGCAGAACCCAGGCCGACAGAGCCGAAACGCCGCAGACGGCGAGCGCGTAGACAAATCCGCGCCCAGGTTCGTCGGCGAAGGGGACCCCCTTCACGTTCATGCCGAAAATGCCCGAGATCAACGTCGGCGGCAGCAGCAGCGTGCTGAGGATGGTGAGGATATAGAGCTGACGGTTGGTGTCCGTCGTCAGCTTGGACACGATCTCGTCCTGCAGCAGGCGCGCCCGCTGCTCGGTCGATTGCACCTCCTGATTGCAGCCGTCCAGACGCAGCGACAGGCGCTGAACGACAGCCTGCGCCTCCGGCGAAATCTGGCCAACCGGTTCAAAGCGGGAGACCATGCGCATGGCGCCGTTGATCTCCCGATGGACGCGGATCAGCGCGCGACGGAGCACGCCGAGCCGCTGGCGCTCGTCGCGGGTCTCATCGTCCAGCACGCGATCCTCGACATCGTTGAGATCTTCGGCGAGCTGTTCGATCGCTTCGTCCATCGCTGCGAACGACCGATCGACGATCGCGTCGACGATATCGAAGGAGGTCGCGAAGCGCTTGCCCTCCATGACCGCGCGCCGCGCCGCCGCCGCCGAACGCGACGGCCGGCGCCGCGTCGTGACGAGGTAGCCGGGGCCGGCCGCGAAACGCAATTGCGTAAGGTCCTGCGCCGAGGGCGCGTCCTGATCGATGTCCTGCCCGAAATCCTGCGCATAATCGACAAGCGCGCCCCATAGCGCATCGCCGCTCGCATAGAGCCGCTGCGCGCTGGATGGGCTGGTCAGCAGGTCGCGCGCTTCCGCCGGGATCTGCCGCAACGACTCGATCCATGCGCGCCCGCGCGCATCGTCGGCGTCGATATGCGCCCAGACGACGCGGCCGCCGCCAAAACGCGGCTCCTCGCCGGCCTGCGCGGACGCCAGCCTGCTTCCATCGAACGTCAGCGTCCAGAGAAATGGGCCGGTAAGCGGAGAAGGTGTCATGAGCGTCCCTGTCGAGCCCGCTCATCTAACGCGACTGGCGGCGCCGCGCCAAGCAGCGCGCCCTATCGCCGCCGCGCCGCCTTCGCGACGCGCCACAACGCCCGCTCGGCCTCCATCTGCGCGCTCGCGGCGCTGGCGCGGGCGCGGGTCTGGGCCTCGCGCAGCGGCTCGATCAGCGCCTGCAAACGCGCCGACGTCCAGGCCTTGAGCTGCTCCTCCATCAAGGCGCGATGCATGAAGCCGAAGCCGGCGCGAAACAGCATGTTGATTCCCACATCCGTGCGCCCGCCTTCGCGCTCCATCGACGACCGCGCCCGGTGCAGCGCCACGGCGTAACGCAGCGCGCCGAAGAGCACCGAGCCGGCGTCGCCGCCTTGCGCGAAATAGGCGTCGAGCGTCTCGCCGGCGTCGCCCGCGAAGGCCGCCGCGACCACGCGGTCCGAGGCGATGCTGGAGGCGTGCGCGACGATGGCCTCGACGTCGGCCGCCTCCACATGCTCGCGGCCATGCATGTAGAGAATGAGCTTGGAGAGCTCCGCGCGGCTCATCAGCCGGTCCTCGCCGAGGGCGGCGAGCAGCAATGCGCGCGCTTCGGGGCTCGCGACGAGATTGGCTTCCTTCAGCGTGCGGTCGACGAGGGCGTGAACGTCCTGCTCGGTGTCGGGCTGGCACTCGATGCCGGCGCCCTGCTTGGCGCCCTCGACGAGCTTGCGCAGCGGCGCGTCCTTCTTCAGCGCGCTCGCCGTCAGCACCACCGTGCAATCGCCCGGCGGCGCCGAGATGAGGGAGGTGACCGCGGGGATGACCGACTTCGCGCCGGTCTCAACGAGAATCGCCCGCCGGCCGCCAAAGAGCGGCTGGGTGTTGGCCTCGTCGAGCAGCGTCAGCGGGTCGGCGGAAACAGCGTCGCCCGAAAGCTCCACGAACTGGAAGGGATCGTGACGGTCGTCCACGCGCTTGTTGACGATGGCGAGCGCGCGCTCGCGCACCATCCCGGCGTCGGCGCCGTAAACGAGGAAAAGAAAGACGCTCTCCGGCGGCGAGGCGACGAACTTTTCGGCGTCCTTGTGCGGGACAGCGACCATTTAGCCCCCTCCCTGTCCCTCCCCCGCTTTGCGGGAGAGGGGACGCTCACGATCAGCACGGTTGAGAAAGGCCCGGACCTCGCTCCTTCTCCCGCGTCAGCGGGGAAGGGCTGGGGCGGAAGCCGGCGCCCGCGTCGCCATCTCCGTCGCGACACGCGTGCGAATCGAGTCCGCAATCACCTTGGCGTCGCGGATCTCGGCGTCGCGCGCGGCGCGCACATTCGCGAAGCGGTTGGAGAAGCGGTCATAGCTGGCGATGTTGAAGGCCGTGCCCTTGGTCACTTCCACATTCTGCGGCAGGGTGACGAGCCTGTAGTCGGCGTCGGCGATGACCGTCGCGGAGGTCGCGCGGCCCGTCACCGTGTCGAGGATCGGCGTCTGCACGCGCTCGCGCAGTGCGACGGTCAGGCGATAGCGCGGCTGCACGGTGGAGCCTGTGCCGTTGAAGCCGTAAATCAGCTCGTTGTGGACGTAGTGCCCCATGCGGCCGGGGATTTCGTCCACCTCGATGGCCTGCAGCTCCGAGGCGAGCGGCGATGTGTCGAGACCGCCGCTCGCGCCGTAGAGCGGCTCGATGCAACCCGCGAGCGGGACGGCGGCGGAGAAGGCGAGCAGCGCCGGAAGGAGCCGCAAAACTCTCAACCCCTCATGCTGAGGAGCAGCCGCAGGCTGCGTCTCGAAGCATCTCGACGGATTACCTCGCCCTTCGAGACGCTCGCTGCGCGAGCTCCTCAGGGTGAGGAAATCCTTTGCCGCGCGGCTCGCCTTGCTAAACGACCACATTGACGATCCTCTTCGGCACGAGAATGAACTTCTTGAGCGGCTTGCCTTCCAGGGCGCGCATCACGCCATCTTGCGACAAAGCCTCTTTGCGAATCGTTTCCTCGTCGGCGTCGTGCGCCACGGTGATCTCCGCGCGCTTCTTGCCGTTCACCTGCACCGGCAGGACGATCATGTCCTGCGCGACGAGCGCGGGATCGGCCGCCGGCCACGGCGCTTCCGATACCAGCACTTTGTGGCCAAGATCGGCCCAGCATTCCTCCGCGACATGCGGCGTCATGGGCGCGACGAGACGGGCCAGCGCGTCGGCCGCCTCGCGGAAGGCGAAGGCGAGATCGGCGCCAACCGGCGTTTCCGTCACGGCGTCGAGCGCCGCCGTCACCTCGTTGACGTATTCGCGAATGCGGGCGATGGCGCTGTTGAAGCGCAGGCGCTCGATATTTTCGGAGACCTGCGCGACGGTCTTGTGCGTCGCCTTGCGGATTTTCAGCGCCTCAACGCCGATCTCGGCGGGCGCCTCAGCGCCCATGGGCGCGGCCACGCGGCCCAGCTCCCCGGTGATGCGCCACAGGCGCTGCACGAAGCGCCACGCTCCTTGAGCGCCTTCGTCCGACCAGATCACGTCGCGATCGGGCGGGCTGTCGGAAATCACGAAGAGGCGGGCCGTGTCGGCGCCGTAGCTCGATGATGTCGTCGGGGTCGACCGTGTTCTTCTTCGACTTCGACATCTTCTCGATCGGGCCGATCTCGACCTCGGCGCCGCTGTCGAGCAGGAAGGCGCGGCGGCCGCCCTCCCCGCTTTCAATGCGGATCGAGGCCGGAGAGACCCAGCCGTCCGGACCCTTGTAGGTCTCGTGAACGACCATGCCCTGCGTGAACAGGCCGGCGAAAGGCTCGGCCACCGCCGCATGCCCCGTGTCGCGCATCGCGCGGGCGAAGAAGCGCGAATAGAGCAGATGCAGGATCGCGTGCTCGATGCCGCCGATATATTGATCGACCGGCAGCCAGCGCTTCAGCGCTTCCGGACTCGCGGGAGCGTCGGCGTTCAGCGGGTCGGTGAAGCGCGCGTAATACCAGGACGAATCGACGAAAGTGTCCATCGTGTCGGTCTCGCGCGCGCGGGCTTGCCGCAGGAGGGCAGGGGACGTGCTTCCAGGTCGGATGGCGGTCGAGCGGATTGCCCGGCTGGTCGAAGCTCACATCCTCCGGGAGCCTCACCGGCAGGTCGGCGTCCGGCACCGGCACGGGGCCGCAGGTCTCGCAATGGATGATCGGGATCGGGCAGCCCCAATAGCGCTGGCGCGAGACGCCCCAGTCGCGGAGCTTGTAATTGACCTTGCGAACGCCCTGCGGCGCGTTGAACAGCGCCGTGGTTTCGAGGCGCTTGGCGACCTCGTCCTTCGCCTGCTCCACGGTGAAGCCGTCGAGGAAATCCGAGTTGACGAGCTTGCCGTCCGCGTCGAAGGCTTCGCCGCTTTTCGCAATTTTCGCTTCGAGTTCGGAGGCGTCGACGCCCTCGGGGCTGACGACGACCTTGAAGCCGAGCCCGTATTTCGTCGCGAAATCCAGATCGCGCTGGTCATGCGCGGGGCAGCCGAAGATCGCGCCCGTGCCGTAATCCATCAGCACGAAGTTCGCGACGTAGACGGGAGCGTCCATGACGGATCGAACGGATGGACGACGCGAAGCCCCGTATCGAAGCCCTGCTTTTCGGCCGTCTCGATCGCCTCGGCCGACGTGCCGCCGCGACGGCATTCATCGGCGAACGCGGCGAGCGCCGGGTTCTTCTCCGCGGCGGCCTTGGCCAGCGGATGGTCGGCGGCGAGCGCGACGAACTTCGCGCCGAAAAGCGTGTCGGCGCGTCGTGAAGACCTCGACCTCGCGCGCGTCGTCCAGCCGCTCCGCGAGGGCGAAGCGCACCAGCATGCCCTCGGAGCGGCCGATCCAGTTGCGCTGCATCAGGCGCACCTTGTCGGGCCAGCGCTCCAGCGTCTCGAGCGCTTCGAGCAGCTCGACGGAATAGTCGGTGATCTTGAAGAACCACTGCGTCAGCTCGCGCTGCTCGACGAGCGCGCCGGAGCGCCAGCCGCGCCCGTCGATCACCTGCTCATTGGCGAGCACGGTCATGTCGACCGGGTCCCAGTTCACCTTGGATTTCTTGCGGTCGACAATGCCGGCCTTCAGAAAGTCGAGAAACAGCTTCTGCTGGTGCTTGTAATATTCCGGGTCGCAAGTCGCGATCTCGCGCGACCAGTCGAGCGAGAGGCCCCAGCTGGGCGCGCGATATTGGCGTTCCAGCTGTCGCGCGCATGGCCCATGGGATGCGATGTTGCGCGTAGGTCCATAGTTGCGCACATGGCCCAGGATGGACGTAATATTTCCGCTTCGTCCCCGCCATCGCGGCGTTCTTCCGCCGGCATGCCGAAGGCGTCCCAGCCCATGCCGGGCGGGACGGGGGATGCAGAAAAACGTCTGCTAAGCTCCACAAGCCCTTGGATTTGCGCGCTTCGATTTTCAGCGCGCCACCCGCTTCGCTTTCTCGACGGTTTTCGCCCATCGCAGTAATTGCGCACTGCGGACGCGGCCCATGTGGATGCGCCCCGACGGCGCTATGGCAAACATCTCGAGAAATCGGACATACTGGAGAGCGGCGTTGGGCTTAGGCGACCCGCTCCGCGAGGAGGCCGATCTGCTCGCCCGCTCGACCCTCGCCGAAGATGGGAGGCGGGTCTATCGCCTCCCGGAATTTCCGGACGAGGAACTGGAGGAAGATCAGCTCGGCGAGAACTTCGTCTCAGAGATCTACAGGCGTTTCACCGGAATGGCGTTGCTGACGGACGAAGCCCTGGGCCGGGTCACCATGCTTGGCTTCGCGCCCCGCCCGTGGTGGAAATTCTGGGCGACATGACGCCCTACGCCGCCCGCCTCTCCGCCGGCTTGGCCGCAAGCCCCATCGCCACCCAGCTCACGCCCTCGAACAGCAGGTTCACGCCCAGAAACAGCCCGAGGACGTAAAGCCCCGACACCGGCCATTCCGCGAGGATCAACAGGCCGAGAATGAAGCTCAGGGCGCCGGCGACCGCGATCAGCTCCCAGCGGCTGAGATCGCGTAATTGCCATGCCAGCACGAGCTTCATCGCGCCCCCGGCGATCAGCAGCGCGCCGACCAGCGCCGTCAGCGACATGGCGGCGAGGAATGGAAAGCGCGCCGTCGCCACGCCCGCCGCGACGGTGATTGCTCCGACCACGGCCCAAACCGCCGCGCGGCCCCATGGCCGAATCTGAAAGGCGGTGAAGATTTCCCAGCCTCCCGCCACGACCATGGCGGCGGCGATATAGATGATCGTGACGAGCGTCGCCGCGAGCGTGTTGAAGAGCGCGACGACGCCGCCAATGATGAACAGGACGCCCATGGCGACGATCCAGCCCCATTTCCTGCGGCAGTGCGCCGTGTGGACGCCGAAGGGATAAGTGGGAAAAGCCTCGCTGCTGGTCATGGTCAACCTCCCGGCGCCGCCGCCCGACGACGGCGGAAGATGTCGGCAAGCTAACCGCCGCCGGTAGCGATGGTTCCCGCGCTGAGGCTCGATCCGCCTTCTTGCCCTCGCGCGCCTGCGGGCTTAACCAGCCCCCATGACCATCATCGACCGCTACAACGACGCCAAAGCCGCCATTGCCCGGGCCGCGACGGATTGCGACCGCGACCCCGCGACCATTACGCTCGTCTGCGTGACGAAGACCTTCCCGGCCGAGGACGTGGTTCCGCTGCTGGAGGCCGGCCATCGCGTCTTCGGCGAAAACCGGGTTCAGGAGGCCATGGGCAAATGGCCGGGGCTGCGCGAGAAGTTCGCCGGCATCGAACTGCATCTCATCGGCCCGCTCCAATCCAACAAGACAAAGGAAGCGGTCGAAACCTTCGACGCGATCCAGAGCGTCGACCGCGAGAAGATCGCCGCCGCGCTGGCGGAGGAAATGAGGAAGCAGGGCAAGCGCCCGCGCCTCTTCGTTCAGGTGAACACCGGCGCCGAGCCGCAAAAGGCAGGAATCCTGCCTGAAGACGCGGACGCCTTCATCGCCCTCTGCCGGGAGAAATACGGGCTGGAGATCGCCGGGCTTATGTGCGTGCCGCCGGTCGACGAACAGGCGTCGCCGCATTTCGCCCTGCTCGCGGACATCGCCGCGCGCAACGGGCTGAAGGAGCTCTCAATGGGCATGAGCTCGGATTTCGAGCTCGCGATCCAGCTCGGGGCGACCTATGTGCGCGTGGGGTCGGCGATCATGGGGGCGCGGGAGTATCCGGCGTAAAGCCCCCTCCCTGTCCCTCCCCCGCTGACGCGGGAGAGGGGACGCTCACGACCACCTCACCCGATGAAGGCCCGCGCGCTCCCTCTCCCGCGAAGCGCGGGAGGGTTGGGGAGGGGGCCCTTATCTCACCTCGATCATCGCCCCCCGCGACAGGCTCGGCGCCAGCCTCGCCATATCCCGCGCCCTGAGCGCCACGCAGCCCGCGGTCGGCCCCAGATCCTCCGTGGCGATATGAAAGAAAATCGCGCTTCCGCGCCCCCGGACGCGCGGGCGAATATTGTAGTCCATCACGCCCACGACGTCGTAGAGCCGGTCCTTCCGCCACATTTCCTCATGGCTGAGGCGCGACGGCGCGCGCAGCGGGCGATTGTAAAGAAGGCTTCGCGCGTCGTCGCACCAGATGTCGTCGCGGCGCGTGAGGCGCCAGGGGGCGCGCAGCGGCTTCGGCTCGCGAAGATAGAAGCGCAGCAGCCGCCAGCGCCCGGCGGGCGTTGCGCCGTCGCCTTCGCGCTTGTCATGGGTCACGCCCGCGCGCCCGATGGCGCAGGGGAAGACAAGGCCGCCCGCCATCATCCGCGCCTCATGCGGCTTGCCGCCGATCCGCTTTGCGACCCGAAGGAGGGAAACGCCCGTTGCGCGCAATTTCGCCATGGAAGAAGATACTCTCTCGACGCTCCCGCATCTGTAGCAGAGTTCGCCGCAAGCGATGACCCGCAGCCTGTTCGTCGCCGCAAGTCCGGGGCTCATGGCGAGTCTTTCCGAGCAGTTCGACGCGCTTGGGTATGCTGAGCTGCGCGCGATCGGCGACGCCGGGGATTTTTCCGCGCCCTGGCCGCAGGCGGCGATTCTCGACGCGGAGGTCTGCGACGCGCTCGCCCTCGCTCGGAGACTGCGCGCCAGCGGCTTTGCAGGCCCCATCATCTCGATCGGCGCAGACATCCCAGAGGCGGACGCCGCCCTGCCCCGTCCTTTTCGTTTTGCGGAACTCCTCACGCTGCTCGACGCCGCCCCGGCCGGCTCCGCCCCGGCCGGCGTCGACGCTCGGCTGACCGAAAAAGAGGCGGCGATCCTGCATCGCCTCGCGCTAGCCAGAGGCGCGATCATTCCCAAGGCGGACTTGCTCGCCGATGTGTGGGGCTATGGGCCCAATGTCTCGACGCGCACGCTGGAGACCCATATCCACCGCCTGCGGCGCAAGATAGAAGCCGACCCGCGGCGCCCGCTGAAGTTGTTGACGGAAGATGGCGGCTACCGCCTCGCGAATATGAGCGAAGAATTTTTGACAAAGCTCATTTCGCCATAAAAAAGCGGCACATCCGCAGTTTGTGAACTCCAAATGACCCTCGACGACGATATCGACAATCTCACGCGCATTCCGCTTTTCGCGATCTTCGAAGCCGGGGCTTTGCGTAACCTCGCCTTCGCCTCGGAGACGCGGCTGCTGCGGGCGGGCGACACTCTGTTTCGGCGGGGCGAGGAGTCCGATGGCGGTTATATTCTCACCATGGGGTCGGTCGCGCTGACGACCCATGACGACGGGCGACCGGCGAACCACATCCTTCATCCCTGGGCGCTGATCGGGGAAATGGCCCTCGTCGCGCCGTCAATGCGGCCCGTGACCGCTCTGGCGCTGGAGCCGACGACGGTCCTCAAGATCAGCCGCTCAATTTTTCATCAGATCCTGGAGCAGCACCCGGCGACGGCGGCGCGCGCCCGCGACTTCTTTCGCGAAAGGCTCGTCGATTTCGCGCGTCATGCGGTCGCCGGCCTCGCGCCGGGCGAGTAGATTCACGC
This sequence comes from Methylocystis parvus, assembly GCF_049675845.1. Classification (GTDB taxonomy): domain Bacteria; phylum Pseudomonadota; class Alphaproteobacteria; order Rhizobiales; family Beijerinckiaceae; genus Methylocystis; species Methylocystis parvus_A. The sequence continues at coordinate 4,009,364 of NZ_CP187161.1, read as the reverse complement.
TACGCGGCGAAATGCCGCCCGCCCTCTCGACTCCCACCGATAGAGGTTTAGATTACTTTTTATTCACGGGTCTTCGCGGGCCAATTGCGTTGCGTCCTGGATTTGCCCGCAAACGGGAGGTGATTATGCGTAAAAGCCTGAAACTGGCGCTGACCGGCGCGCTGCTCGGCGCCATGACGGCGACGGCGGTTCCGACCGAAGTTCTGGCCGGTCCGATGGGCGTGGCTCCGCCCTCAACTGTCGGCCTGTCGGCCCCGGTCGACAAGGTGTGGTATCGCCGTTGGGGTGGCGGATACGGCTATCGCGGCGGCTATTACCGGCGCGGTTACAATCCCGGCGCCGCCGTCGCGGCGGGCGTAGGTCTCGGTCTGCTGGGCGCCGGCCTCGCCGCTTCGAGCGGCGGCTATTACGGGGGCTATTACCCCTATTACGGCGGCGGTTACTATCCGTCGTACGGCTATGGATACGCCTATCCGGGCTACGGCTATTACGGCTGGTAAACCGCCCTCTCGGAAAAGCTTTCAGACGGCGGCGCGACCATGCGCCGCCGTTTTTTTTAACGCCTTCTCGCTTATAGATGCCGCCATATCCGGCGCCGAAAGGCGCCCCGCGCGCAGAGGCAGGAATGGCGAAAGAGATCGCGACGACCCCCTATTCGGACCAGCGCCCCGGCACCTCGGGGCTGCGCAAGAAGGTTCCGGTCTTCCGGCAGCGCCATTATGTCGAGAATTTCGTGCAGTCGATCTTCGATTGCCTCGAAGGCTTCGAGGGTCAGACGCTCGTCGTCGGCGGCGACGGCCGCTACTATAATCGCGAGGCCATTCAGACAATCCTGAAGATCGCCGCGGCGAACGGCTTCGGCCGCGCGGTTGTCGGACGCGGCGGCATTCTCTCGACGCCCGCTGTTTCCGCGCTCATCCGCTCCATAAAGGCCTTTGGCGGCATCGTGCTTTCCGCAAGCCACAATCCCGGCGGCCCGGATGGCGATTTCGGCATCAAATACAACGTCGCCAATGGCGGCCCGGCGCCCGAGAAGGTGACGGACGCGATCTACGCGCGCACGAAGGAGATCACGTCCTTCAGGATCGAAGAAGGGCCGGACGTCGACATCGACAAGCTGGGCGTGGGGCAGATCGGCGCCATGCGCGTGGAGATCGTCGACAGCGTCGAGAATTACGCTGCGCTGATGCAGACGCTATTCGACTTCGACCGCATCCGCGACGCTTTCCGTTCCGGCTTCACCATGAAGTTCGACGCCATGTCGGCGGTCACCGGCCCCTATGCGACAGCGATCCTCGAAGGCATGCTCGGCGCCGCGCCCGGCACCGTCATGAACGGCGCGCCCCTGCCCGATTTCGGCGGCCATCATCCCGACCCCAACCTCGTCCACGCCGCGCATCTCTACGATCTCGCAATGTCGGCGAACGCGCCCGACATTTGCGCGGCCTCGGACGGCGACGGCGACCGCAACCTCATCATTGGCCGCAACCGTTTCGTCACGCCTTCCGACAGCCTCGCCATTCTCGCCGCCAACGCGCATCTCGCGCCCGGTTACAGAGGAGGCATCACCGGCATCGCCCGCTCCATGCCGACGAGCGCCGCCGCCGATCGCGTCGCGGAGAAACTCGGCATCGGCATTTACGAGACGCCGACGGGCTGGAAGTTCTTCGGCAATCTGCTCGACGCCGGGCTCGTCACGATTTGCGGGGAGGAGAGCGCGGGCACGGGCTCGAACCATGTGCGCGAGAAGGACGGGCTCTGGGCCGTGCTGCTGTGGCTCGACGTGCTCGCCGCGCGCAGGCAGAGCGTCGATACGATCGTGCGCGAACACTGGGCGACCTATGGCCGCAATTATTATTCTCGCCATGATTATGAAGAAGTCGACGCCGACGGCGCCAATGCGCTCATCAAGGTGCTGCGCGACAATCTCCCGTCGCTAAGGGGCAAGGCATTCGGCGCGCTCAATGTGAAGGACGCCGACGACTTCGCCTATCACGACCCCGTCGACGGTTCGGACTCGAAGAACCAGGGCATACGCGTGATGTTCGCGGACGGTTCGCGCATCGTCTATCGCCTCTCCGGCACCGGCACGGCCGGCGCGACGCTGCGCGTCTACATCGAACGCTACGAGGCCGATCCGGCGAAGCAATTCGTCGAAACCCAAGCGGCGCTCGCCGATCTGATCGCGCTGTCACGCGACATCGCCGGGATCGAACGGTTTACGCAGCGTAAAGAGCCGAGCGTGATGACCTGAGTTCCTGAAAAGAGACGCTTAAGGACGCGCCACGGAAAGCGCGTCCTTTAGCCTGGCCTCAAGCATTGCCGTTCGAAGATCCGCTCAAGTTACGGCGACGGATCGGGCGATGCTCAAGGGATTGTCGAATTACAGCGCGGGCCGCCTGCTGGGGATGGGCATGACGCTCGCGGTTTCCGCCGGCTACGAGCAATATATCAATTTCACCGACTTCCGATCCGTCGAAGCGCGCGTCACCAGCGTGCGAGACCGCTGCTACATGCAAAAGCGCAGCGGCGGCGAGATGGTGAAGTCCAATGAATATGACTGCGCCAGCGTCGAAAGCGCCGTCGAGAACAACGCCATCTGGCGCGGCGCTTCCATCGTTTACGACATCCATATCGACCTTCAGTTCGTCTCGCCGGCGGACGGCGCGTTGCATGCCGCCTCGCGCGATTTGACCGCCTGGCCGAGCGGCAAGCGCGTGCGCAAAGGCGATGTCCTGTCGATCCGCGCGTCCAAATCTGAGCCGGATATCATCAAGGGAATTTAATTTCGGGGGAAAACGCCAATGATCAATTCGCTCATCAATTATGGCGCAAATCGACTGATGGGGCTCGGCATCGTCGCCATAGGCGTCGGCGGCTTCTATGTCTTCGACCAATACGACAAGAAGGCGAACTACATCCCGGTGCAGGCGCGCATCTCCAAGGTGGAAGAACTCTGCTACATGGAGAAGAAGGTTGGCCGCACCACGACCACGTCTGACGTGATCGCCTGCGACGTCGCGCAATATGCGGTGAAAAATCATCCCAAATGGCAGGGCTTTACGGTCAAGTCGAAAATCAGCCTCGAATATGAATATGTCTCGCCGGTCGACAATCGCACCCATTCCGGCAAGCGCATGATGAGCGCCTGGCCAGAGGGCAAGAAGCTCAACCGCGGCGAGCTCTTCCAGATCCGCGCCTCGAAAAAGGATCCGGAGAAGAGCCGCGAAATCTGAAGGTCACGCCGCAATTGACAAAGTCCCGCGCGGATTTACGCTAACTTGGCCTTTCTCCGGGAGCCTGCGTCATGCAAAAAACACTTCTTCTCATCGTCGCGTTTCAGGCCTTCGCCGTCGGTTCCGCCTTCGCGGTAGGGACGCCCGAACAAAATCGCGCCTGCAAGGACGATGCTTATAAATTCTGCCCTTATGACGTGCCGAACCCGCAAAAGGTGGAGGCTTGCCTGCGCAAATACATGCGTGCGCTGACCGCGGACTGCCGCGCCCAGTTCCATAAATAGCCGCCCCTCGCCTTCCCGCCCCCGGCGAGGCTATAAGAATCGCTGGGCTGGGAGGGGACGATGAACGAAGCGAGCGCGGGCGCGCATATGGTGGAGCACGAGTCGCGCGCGGCCATTCTGGCGGAATTGCACGCGCGCCCCTTCCTGCCCCTCCAGGTTCCCCGGCGTATCTATCATTTCGCCTTCGCGACGAACCATGAGGAGGCGGCGGCCGATCGCGCCGCCATCGAGACGCTGGCGACGATCGCCGGCCTCGAGGCGCCGGCGCTGGACGCCAAGTTTCATTATTTCGACTTCGGCGACTGGCGCCTGCGCTGGGAGCAGCATACCGAATTCACGACCTACACCTGGGCGACAGGCCTCAACGCGGAGACGCCTTTTGCCCACGCGGATCCGCTGGCCAGCGACGAGATCGAGTTTCGACCGCCCGGCAGGCTGATCGTCGCGACGCATCTATGCGTGGTCGACCGCGCAATCCCTCTCGACGACCTCGCCGGCTTGTTCAATTCACAGAGCCTGTGCGTCATCGGGCTTGGCAAGGACGCAGGCCATGCGCTCACCGACTTCGCGGTCGACGCCCATGGCTTCACACGCATGGCGATCCGCATATTGCATGCGCCGCCGCTGGAGGCGGGCCGCCTTGCGCAGCGCCTGCTGGAGGTCGAGACCTATCGCACCATGGCCCTGCTCGGCCTGCCGCTCGCCCGCGCCGTCTCGCCAGATCTCACGACAATGGAGGAAGAGCTCTCCGAAATCACGCATGCGCTCTGCGTCGGCGAGCTGAACAACAATCACGACCTGCTGAAACGCCTCTCCGACCTGCTCGCGGCCAATGAAGCGCTTTCCACGCGCACGGCGTTCCGCTTCGGCGCAAGCCGCGCCTATCACAAGCTCGTGCGAAGCCGGCTCGAACTCTTGCAGGAGACCAAGGAAGCGCAATATCCGACGATCTCCAACTTCCTGAACGCCCGCCTCGATCCAGCGATCGAGACCTGCAACGCCGTGCAGGCGCGGCAGACGCGCTTCTCGACCGACGTTGCGCGCACGACCAATCTGATGCGCACGGGCATCACGCTGGAGATGGAGCGCCAAAACGGCTCGCTGCTCGACGACATGGTCCGGCGAACGCGCCTGCAAATGCGACTAAATCGCATGGTGCAAGGCATCACCGCCGCCGGCCTCGCTTATTATCTCGTCGGGCTCTTCGCCTTCGTCGCGAAGGGGCTGAAGGAGGCAGGCGTGATCCCGTCGAATCTCTCGGCCGAAATGGTCGAAGCGATTGCGGTGCCCTTCGCGCTGCTTGCGTCCTGGGCTTTCATGGCGCGCGTGCGCGTCCTGTCCAATCGCGCGGCGAAGGAGGAGCAGGTCGACTGACCTGCTCCCTGAAACAGATCAGACGTTTTCCGGCTTGTATTTGGGATCGGCCGCCTGCTTTTCCTTGACCGCGGCCACATCGGCGCCGGGCGGGATGGGCCGGATATATTCGCCCTTCCAGGTCACGTTCTTCCGCAGCGGCCTGTCCTTCCACGGATAGACGAGCGAGAGGATCTTCACGGTGATGAGCGTGAGAACCTGATAATATAGCTTCTGACTGTTGTGGATCGGCTCGGCGATGTTCGTGCGGAAGGGCCGGTCCGGCGCGAACTCGATCGTTTCGAGCGGCAGCACCTTGAGCCCGTTTTCTCTGGCGCGTTCGGCCATCCACGCCAGCGCGCCATCCGACAAGCCATATTGGCTGTAGCCCCCGCCGACGTCCGAATGCACGCCCGGGAACCATTTCTGCAAATAAAGCGGGAAGCCCTTATCAGCGAGATTTTTCGCGTTCCTGTCGAGATGCGCCTCGGACAGTTCGATCGGCGTAAGACGGAAGGGCCAACGGCGCTCATCCGCCGCGACGGCGTGATAGGCGCTCTGAACGCTGTTGCTCAGCTTCACGTCATGGAAGCTGCATTTGAAAACCTTGTCGACGAAATAGCCGAGAAACTCCCCATACGGCGCGCCGAGCGCGCCGACCGTATCCCACACCCCGAGAAAGCGGATCTTCGCCGGATAGGGATGGCAGTTCGCCTCCCTGTATTGTGCGGCGCTCGGGCTGCCGGGCGTCCAGTCAGACGCCTTGTAGAGGTCGTACATCTCGTTGACGAGCGGCAGGCGGTAGGGCTTCAGAATGCCGAAATTGTGAATGAAGCCCGCAAGGCTGCGCGCCGTGTAGGCGCCGCGGCTGAAGCCGAAGAGATAAATCTCGTCGTCTTCTTCGTAGTTGCTGACGATAAAGGAATAGGCGTCGATGATGTTCTCGGAGACGCCGCGGCCAAAGACGCCGCCGATGAACTTCTCTCCTTTGCGCGTGCCGACGCCGGCAATGTAATGAAGGACCTGGGGGTTGCCCTCATTGTCCTCATTGGCGGTCGCCTGAAGCATCCGCAGGACATTGGTGCCGCGCTCCGTCGGCTCGTTCCATGTGCCGTCGCAGAAAATGACGAGCTTCTTCGGCATCTACTCCTCCCTCGAATAAAATCTCTGGAAAATCCGCCGCAAAATCTCATTCAGGTCTCGAGTGGCGCGACCCCCTTGGGCGCGCCGTTTTCTCCCACGGTGATCTTTTCAACGCGCGCTTCGGCCTCCGCAAGCAACCTCTCGCAGCGCTCCTGCAACGCCTTGCCGCGCGCGTAGAGACGAACCGAATCGTCGAGCGAGACGGAGCCCTTCTCCAGATCGCCGACGATGCGCTCGAGCTCCGCCATGGCCTTTTCGAAAGGCATGGTCGAGACGTCGCCAATGCTCTGTTCTGTCTGTGTCATCGTTTATTTGTATCCCAGCCTCCGGCTGTTGGCTATCGCCGCGCAATTCGAGCGCTTTTTAGTGATCCTCGGGCTCGGCGTGGCCGACGATTCGCAAGATTTCCGGATACTCTTCGCGCACGCGGCGCTCCAGAGCGTCCACCGCCTCATGGACCGTCTCGACGGGCACGCTCGGATCGACTGCACAGTGATAATTGACCACGAGCCCGCCCGACGTTTCGCGCACCCGCAGATCGTGGATGTTGGCGATGTAGCCGACCTGCCCGCTGTAACGGTCCAGCGCCGCCGCAATCTCATGAGTCAGCGCACTGTCGACGTCGCGGCCGATGAGCACATGCGGCGAGAGCGGCTCGATATGCGTTTCGATCTCGACGTCGGCGCCGAACTCGTCGCGGATCGCGCCCTCGAAATCCGTCGCGATGGCGTGGGCGCGGCCGATCGGCATCGCGCCGTCGAGTTCGATATCGAGTCCGATGGAAAGCCGCTCGCCGATCTGCTGCGCGATGATGTGGTGCGCGGTGACGTGGCGCCGCGCGCCGACGAGCATGATGCGCTCCACCACCGTCTCGTCGTCCAGCGCGCGCGCATCGGCCGTTATCGTGATGCGCGCATGGGGCGCGACGGATAGGATCGCTTCGGACACAGCCGCCTTGATGCGCGCCGCCTGCTCGACGCGCAGCGTGCGGGCGACTCCGATCGTCGCGTCGCCGATGACCTCGGCGCCGGCGCTGCGCAGCCGCAATTCGTCGAGCGTGATGACGCCCGGCACGTCGCGGATCGCGTGCTCGATCTGCGGCGTCAGATCGCCCGGCGCGGCGTCGAGCAGCGTGTCAATGGTTCGGCGCCCCAGCCTGTAGCCGGCGATGGCGATGAAGGCCGCGACGCCGAAGGAGGCGAGCGCGTCGCCCTGCGGAAAGCCGTAATGCGCCGCCGCGACGCCGATCAGCGCCAGCACGGAGGAGACGAGGTCGCTCGCGAAATGCATCGCGTCCGCGGCGAGCGCGTCGCTGCGTTCCTCTCGCGCGATTTCGCCCAGTTGCCGCGCGCGAACGAAATCGATCACAATCGAAACGCCGAGCACGCCATAGGCCAGCCAGCCGGCGTCGATCTCCACATGCGGTTCGCCCAGCCGCCGGAAGGCCTCGCCCACGACGACGATGGCGAGGCCGAAGAGCAGGCCGGTCTCGACAAGCGCGGCGAGCGCCTCATATTTTCCATGACCGTAATGATGCTCGGCGTCCGCCGGCTTCTCCGCCTCGCGCACCGCATAATAGGTCAGCGCCGTCGCGCCCGTGTCGACAAAGGCGTGGCCTGCCTCCGAGAGAAGCGCCAGCGACCCGGACCAGAGCCCCGCGACGAGCTTGGCGGCGGCCAGGAAGGCGCTGGCGGCAATGGAGGCCTTGGCGGCGGTGATTTTACGGCTGGCGCCCTCGGCGTCCAGCGCGCGCGTCTCGGTCATGTGGCCTGTGTCCGGAACGGATGACGGGCGTTGCTAGCAAGAGGCGGGTCGGGCGGCAATGCCGGGAGCGGGGCGGAGGGCCGCTAGCGGTCTCTGTGGACGCGTTGGTCCCTCCAACTCCGCCGCGAATACGCTACATTCGGGTTCCGGGCGAAAGCGCTCGAAGGGGAGCATTTGACGTGAAATATCTGCATACAATGATCCGCGTAGGGGACCTCGACCGTTCGCTGCATTTTTTCTGCGACATTCTCGGGCTCGCGGAAGTGCGCCGCACAGAGAATGAAAAGGGCCGCTACACCCTGGTTTATCTTGCGGCGCCCGCGGATGTGGATGCGGCGCAGCGCAATGGCGCGCCGACGATCGAGCTGACCTATAATTGGGACGAGCATGAATATGCGGGCGGCCGCAATTTCGGCCATCTCGCCTTCGGCGTGGACAATATCTACGAGGTCTGTGAACGCCTGCAAAAAGCGGGCGTGACGATCAACCGGCCGCCGCGCGACGGACACATGGCCTTCGTGCGCACGCCCGACGCCATCTCCATCGAGCTGCTGCAGAACGGCAAGCCGCTCGAGCCGGCGGAGCCCTGGGCCTCGGCCCAGAATGTGGGCGTCTGGTAGGCGCCCAAACTCCCCGTTCCGCTGCGCCGCAAAACTTGCATTGCTGCGTCTTGACTGTGCAGACGCAGCGAAGAAATTTTCCCTTGCCCCTGAAACTCTAGCCGCTTTGGCGCGTTGGGAGGATACGGGGGCGTTGCATGGGCGCGCGACGCATCGTTCACGTAAAAATTTGAGCCGTTCGTCGCAACCTCGTCATGGTCGCATTGTAGAACGGCAAGTGTGCGTCAGTTGCCGCGATGTGTCGGTCTTTCGACGGATCGCAGCGCGTTCGACGCGTCCGGGGTCGCAAGACCCGTCGTGCAACCCCGAGCGGCGGCGCTGTCGCCGTTTCGTGGTTACAAAGGCGCCCGCCCGAAGGATGGAGGCGGCGCAACAGACAAAGAGGAAAAACGGGCTGAGACAAAAACGAAAAGCGGAGGACACCATGCTGGTTACGGATCTGATCCATTCCTGCTCCAATGAGATGGTCGCCCAGGCTGCGCTTATGTGCATCGGGGGCCGCTTCGCCGAGCGCGTCCGTGTGGCCGCTCAAGAAAAGGGCATGAGTGTCGGCAGGTTCGTAGCGGTCGTTGTCCGCGACTTCGCACGGCGCGCGGACGACAATGTCCGCGATGCGTTGCGCGAGAGGATTACGGGCGACGACCAGCCCCTGCTGAAGGGCTTGCGCGCGGTGCTCGAGCCCGCGCTGGAAGACAACACGGTTTTCGTGGACGACGAGATCGTGCTTGGTCGCTTCCCGGCTGAACTGAGCTGCGCGGGCCTTCACTACCAATAAGCTCCCATTGCTTTACGCAGAGGAAGCGACATCGCGACGCGGTGTCGCTTTTTTCTTGTCCGCACTTATGTTCCGATAAAGCGAGGTCGGAACGGATGGTCCATTTCTTCGATCAGGCGCAGATCGCGTCCCTGCTTGCCGCCTATGGCTATTGGGCCATCTTTATCGTCGTGGCTCTGGAAAGTTCGGGACTACCGCTGCCAGGCGAGTCGATGCTGGTCGGCGCCTCGATCTATGCGAGGCTCTCTGGCGCCCTCTCCATCGAGACGATCATCTTCGCCGCGGCCGCAGGCGCGATCGTCGGCGACAATATCGGTTATTGGATCGGCCGCGAATTCGGCTACCGCGCCCTCGAGCGGCATGGCTGGCGCGTCGGTCTCGGGCCGGAGAAGCTGCGGCTCGGGCAATATCTTTTCTACAAATGGGGCGGCGCCATCGTCTTCTTCGGCCGCTTCATCGCGCTGCTGCGCATTCTCGCGGCGCTGCTCGCCGGCGCCAATCGCCTGCCGGCGGGACGCTTTTTCTTTTTCAACGCAGCAGGCGGGATCGTGTGGGCGCTTGTGTTCGGGCTGGGCGCCTATTGGCTCACCGCGACCTTTCAGAAGGTCGAAGGCCCAATCGGCACGATCGGCGCGCTGTGCGGCCTCGGCGTCGCGTTTCTGCTTTGGCGCTACTACAAGGCCAATGAATCGCGGCTGCTGCGCGAGGCGGACGACGTGCTTTCGCAAAGAAAGATGTAGTCAGGAAAAGCGCGGTCCCATGCGGGCAATGGCGAGCGCGCGCGCCAACTCTTTGACAAGCTCGGCCTTCTGATCCGGCCCGAGGAAGGAGCCGACCTCGATCGCCTCGCCGCGAAAGACGAGCGCGACGCTCATCACGCCGAATTCCTCATGCACCTTCTGCTCCAGCCGAACCCAGGATGGATTGAACCGCCATTCGCGCCGCCGCCCGCCGGCGCCGACCTTGGCGAAGACCAGTTCAATGGGCGTGACGTTCAGCGTCTCATAGGCGCGCGCGTCGCGGAAATTGACGAGAAAGGCGATATAGAGCGCCAGCGCATCGAGGCCCATGAAGCCCGCGATCGGCCAGGCGCCCATGATGAAGAAGGGAATCGCGAAGATGCCCTGCGCGACGCAGAAGCCGCCGATGAAGAGATAAAAGGCGCGCGGCGACATGGAGCGATGCGGCGAGAGGCGCGTCGTATAGATCGGTTCGTCAAACGGTTCCGGCGAAGTATCCGGCAAGTTTTCCGCCATGGGCTGAACAGCGCTTTCGTCCCTGCGATCCGAAAGATATAACGCCCAAATGGCCTCAGGGAACAGCACAAAGCTAGCCAAGCCCGTCTCGAGGAAGCGCCTGCCGGCCGCGGAGGCGGCGCGCATCGAGGCGATCTTCGCGCGTCTTTCCGAGGCCAATCCCGAGCCCAAGGGCGAGCTTTTCTACACGAACCCTTTTACGCTGCTGGTCGCCGTCGTGCTGTCCGCGCAGGCGACGGACGCTGGCGTCAACAAGGCGACGCCGGCTCTCTTCGCCATCGCCGACACGCCGGAAAAAATGGTCGCGCTGGGTGAGGACCGCGTGCGCGAGGCGATCAAGACCATCGGCCTCTTCCGCACCAAGGCGAAGAACGTCGTCGCGCTCTCGCAATTGATGATCGAGCGCCATGGCGGGACGGTGCCCCAGGACCGCGACGCGCTGACCGCCCTGCCCGGCGTCGGCCGCAAGACGGCGAATGTCGTCCTCAACATCGCCTTCCACCAGCCGACCATCGCGGTCGACACGCACATCTTCCGCGTCTCCAACCGCCTGCCCCTCGCCAAGGGCGCGACGCCGGACGCGGTGGAAAAGGGGCTCGAAGCCGTGGTGCCGGAGAAATACCTCCTGCACGCCCATCACTGGCTGATCCTGCACGGGCGCTATGTGTGCAAGGCGAGGAAGCCGGAATGCGGGCGGTGCATTTTGTATGAGCTGTGCAAGTTCAAGGAGAAGACGGCGTGACGCCTTAAATCCGCGCCCCATACCTCCCCTTTACGGGGAGGTCGGCGGCCATTGGCCGCCGGGTGGGGTTCTCTCCGTACCCCCTTTTCTGTGGACGGCTGCCCCACCCGACCCCGCCTCGCGGGGCCACCCTCCCGTTTACGGAGAGGGATAGGTCACGCCAAATCTCCGCTTTTACCCCGCCCCCTCCAACAGCCGCATCGCCGCCGCGCGCGCCTCATCCGTGATCGCGGCGCCCGACAGCATCCGCGCGATCTCCTCGCGGCGCTCTGCCTCCGCCAGCACGGCGACGCTCGTTGCGACGCGCTTGTCCTTGCCCCTGGCGGACGCGCCCTTGCTGATTCGCAGATGACGCGTCGCGCGGGCGGCGACCTGTGGGGCGTGGGTCACGGCGAGCACCTGAGCGCGCTTTGCCAAACGCGCGAGGCGCTGGCCGATGGCGTCCGCCACGGCGCCGCCGACGCCCGTGTCGATCTCGTCGAAGACCAGCGTCGGCGCCGAGCCGCGATCCGCGAGCACCACCTTCAGGGCCAGCATGAAACGCGCGAGTTCGCCGCCCGAAGCGACCTTGGTCAGCGGGCCGGGGCGCGAGCCGGGATTGGTCTGCACCCAGAATTCGACGCGGTCGATCCCGTCGGCGCCGCCATTTTCGGGATCGCTCGTCACCTGCGTCGAGAAATGCGCGCCTTCGAGCTTAAGGGGCTTCAACTCGCCGTCCACCAGCGCGTCGAGCTTCTTCGCCGCCTTCTTGCGCGCTTCCGACAGCGCGCGGGCGGCGGCGTCATAGGCGGCCTTGGCGGCGTCCAGTTCCTGCCCGAGCTTCACGAGCCGCGCCTCCGAGGCGTCGAGCGCGGCGATGTCGTCCGCGAATTTCTCCGCGAGCTTGGGCAGCTCAGGCACCGCCACCTGATATTTGCGGGCGGCGCCGCGCAGCGCGAAGAGCCGTTCCTCGACCCGCTCCAGTTCGGCTGGGTCGAAGCGCGTCTCGGCCAGCGCCTGCTCCAGCGCCTGCTCGGCGAGCGAGAGCGCATCCACCGCTTGCGCCAGCGCCTTGGCCGGCGGCTCCATGATTTGCGGCGCCTGCGTCAGGCGCCGCTCGAAACGTCGCGCCGCATGGCCGATTTCGACGCCGGGCGCGCGGTCGTCCGCAAAAATAGCCAGCGCGTCGCGTATGTCTGTCGCAACCTTTTCGGCGCGCTGCATGAAGAGGCGGCGCTCCGCGAGGGTCTCCTCCTCGCCCGCTTCCGGCGCGAGTTTGGTCAATTCCTCATGCGCGTGCCGCAGATAATCGGCATCCGCGCGCGCCTTGGCGATGCGCGCCTCCTCATCGGCCAAAGCGCGGCGCGCGGCCTGCCACGCAGCGTATTTTGTGCGCACCTCATTTGCCTGCGGGAGGAGCCCGCCATGAGCGTCCACCAGAGCGCGATGGGCGGAAGGATCGACCAGCGCGCGGTCGTCGTGCTGGCAATGGATTTCGACAAGCTCGCGGCCAATGGCGCGTAGCGCCTGCGCCGTGGCGGGCTGGTCGTTGACGAAGGCGCGCGTGCGCCCGTCGGACGCCTGCACGCGGCGAAGCACCATCTCGTCTTCGCTGGAGAGGCCGAATTCGCGCGCGGCGAGATGGGCCGGGTGATCGGGCGCGAGGTCGAAAACCGCCGTCACCTGCCCCTGCTCGCAGCCCGCGCGCACGAGCGAGGCGTCGCCGCGCCCGCCGAGCGCCAGCACGAATGAATCGAGCAGGATGGATTTGCCGGCGCCCGTCTCGCCGGTGAGCGTCGTGAGCCCCTGCCCGAAATCGAGATCGAGCGCGTCGATGAGCACGATGTCGCGAATGGACAGACGAACCAGCATACGCGTGACTTTACCGCTCCGGCGCGTCGGCCGCATGCAACGGCTGAGCGGCTGCGCCGTTATCCTGTGGACGAGCGGCGATTCGCCGCTCACGCGGAGGTTGGCATGGCGGATGACGAAATCAATGAGATTCGCGCGCTTCTGGGTTCAAAGCCGCGCCCGGTGGGCTGGGCCGAGCGGCGGGCGCGAATCGAGGAGGTCGGCGCCGTCTGGCCTGTTGCGGCGGACATCCTTCTGGCGCCCGCCGAGATCGACGGACTTGCCGCCGAATGGTCGCTCGCGCCGGGCGCAGATCCGTCCCGCGTCCTGCTCTTCTTCCACGGCGGCGGCTATTGCTCGGGCTCCATCGTCAGCCATCGGCGGATGGTCACGGAAGCCGGTCGCGCCGCGAGCGCCCGCACGCTCGCCGTCGCCTTTCGCCTGGCGCCGGAATTCCCCTTCCCCGCAGCCTATGACGACGCGCTCGCGGCCTGGCGCTTTCTGCGCGCGCAGGGAATCGCGGCCGAGCGAATCGCAGTTGGCGGGGACAGCGCCGGCGGCGGGCTTTCGATCGCGCTCGCCTTGCGGCTGCGCGACTTGGGCGAACCCCTGCCCGACTGCCTGTGGCTGTGCTCGCCCTGGACCGATCTCACAATGTCTGGCGAAACGCTGGCCTCGAAGGACGCGGTCGATCCGCTGATCCACAAGGCATATCTGGAGGAGCTGGCGAGCGCCTACGTCCCGACGGGGGTTGACCGCAAGGACCCGCGCGTCTCTCCGCTCTACGCGGACTTGAAGGGCCTGCCGCCCATGCTGATTCAGGTCGGCTCGGATGAGACGCTATTGGCGGATTCGACCCGCTTCGCCGCGGCGGCCGGCGCGGCGGACATCCCCGTCACGCTCGAAGTCTGGCCGCACATGATCCATGCCTGGATGATGTGGAACGCGCGCCTCGCCGACGGAAGGCGCGCGCTGGAACATGCGGGACGCTTCATTCAGGCGCAGACCGGCGCCTGACGTCGTCAGATCGCGTGGAGGGTCTTGCCGACCTTGGAAATCCACGAGTCGGTATATTCGTGGGGCTCCAGCCCGCCCGTCTGCAGCAGCGAGTGGGCGTCCTTGTACCACTGCGAGTCGGGGTAGTTGTGGCCGAGGATCGCCGCCGCCGTCTGCGCCTCGTTGGTGACGCCCATCGCCATATAGGCTTCGGTGAGACGGTAGAGCGCCTCTTCCGTGTGGCGGGTCGTCTGATATTTGCCGAGCACGTCGTGGAAGCGGTTGATCGCCGCAGGATAATTCTTGCGCGTCAGATAGAAGCGGCCGACCTGCATTTCCTTGGCGGCGAGCTGGTCGCGGGCGACGCCAATCTTGTATTTCGCGTCGGGGACGTATTCGGAGTTGGGATATTTCTGAACAAGCTCTCCGAAAATGCCCAGCGCCTTCTCGGCCGCGGACTGGTCGCGCATCACGTCCGGCACTTGATTGTAGTAGGACATGCCAGCCAGATAGTAGACGTAAGGCGTGTCGGGCGAGTTCGGATAAAGTCCGATGTAGCGCTGGGCCGAGGTGACGGCCTCCTCATAATTCGGCTTCTCGTAATTCGAGAAAACCGTCATGAGCAGCGCCTTCCGCGCCCATTCGGAACGCGGGTAATTCTTGTCCACCTCGCCGAAGCGTTTCGAAGCGCCTTCGTAATCCTTGGTGTGGAGCCGTGCGAGGCCCTGATTATAGAGCGTCTCCGGCGGAACGTCGGGGGTGATTTCGGTCTTGTATTTCTCGCCGCCGCCGAAGAGGCCGAAGCCGCTGGTAAGCGAATCCATGATGTCCGCGCGGGCCGGCGCGACCGAGAGGGCCAGAGCCGCGGCCGCGACAATCGCGGCGGACGAGCGGAAGGAAACAGCGAAAACCGACATATGAAGCGCCCCTTGCGGCAAAGAGCCCCGGTCAAGCCGTGCTCGCGAGCCTATTAGCCTAATCCGCCTATCCCCGCCACTCGCAAGGCAGACCGCATCACGGCCGACCTGCGTCATCGCGGCGCTGACGGCGCGCGGCGACGGACAACGACGATAAAGAAAGACTTCCTTCTGGCGAGATTATGGCGAGGTTCGCAGCGCCTGCGCCTCGGCCGGGGCTTGCGCGCCCGTAAGGACGAAAGCGCCTTCGCGCATGGCCGCCTGAATCAGCGCCAGATTGAGCGCATGCCCGCCGCGATAGGACCGGAAGGCGCCGATGATCGGCGCGCCCGCGAGCGCCAGATCCCCGACGACGTCCAGCATTTTGTGGCGGACGAATTCGTCGGCGAAGCGCAGGCCCTGCGGATTGAGGACGGATTCGCCGTCGAGCACAACCGTATTGTCGAGCGAAGCGCCGAGCGCGAGCCCGTCTCGCCAAAGGCGCTCGGCGTCGCGCAGAAAGCCGAAGGTGCGCGCCCGAGCAAGTTCGAAACGGAAGCTTTCCGGCGTGAGCTCCAGCGCGCGCCGCTGACGGCCGATTCGGCCATCGAAGGCGATTTCGACGTCGAGCCGCAGGCCGGACGCGGCCGGGATCAGCTCCGCCCAACAGGCGCCGTCGGAGACCCGCACCGGCGAGACCACACGCAGATAGGCGCGCGGCGCGGCGAGCGACACGATTCCCGCCTCGTCGATCGCCGATACGAAGGCTTCCGCCGAGCCGTCCATGGCGGGGATTTCGCCCCCCTCGACCTCGACGAGCGCATTGTCCACGCCAAGGCCGGCGAGCGCGGCCAGAAGATGCTCCACCGTAGAGACGCTGGCGCCCTCCGCGGAAAGCCGCGTGCGCAATTGCGTCGCGTCCACGCCGCGCCAATCCGCGACGATGTCGGCGCCCGCGACGTTGAAGACGACGCCGGAATCCGCTGTCGCCGGCGCCAGGGTCAGCCGCGCAGGCTTGCCGCTATGAACCCCGAGGCCGGAGAGCGTCGCGGCTCGGGCAAGCGTGGTTTGCGCGGCGGTTCCAAGTCGTGCAGACGCGGCTCGATGGGCCTCTCGGAGAAACTCCTGGGCGCGGGACTTCGGGCGAATAAGACGATCCTCCCGGCGAGGGCTTGAACAAGCCGAACTTTGAGCGACTTACGAGCCCTATCCTATCCCATCGGCCCGGTCAGGCTCCAGTAACGGTTTTTTACAGTTTGTTACAAGACCCCAAAGCCCCAAAAAAACAAAGGCCCACGCGAGGCGGGCCTTTGTCGTTCGGGTCATTCGAACCTTAGTGGTTCGACTGCCGGCGCAGGAAGGCCGGAATCTCCAGGTGATCCTCCTCCACCGGGCGCGGCTGCGGGGCGCGGCGGCCGTGCGGGTCGAGGGCCGCATGGGACGGCGCCGGCTGCGGGGCGGGAGCCGCGACGGGGCGCTTGCCATATTCCACATGCGCCGGCGACGGCTGGGGCGCGCGCGGGGGCATCGGGGCCGGAGCGGCGCCGCCCTGCATGGCGTCTTCCTGACGGCTGGCGCCGAAGGAAGCGAGACGCTCGAAGATCGACTTGCGGCGCGGATCGTGAGCCGCGTCGGCGCGCTGCTGACGGATCTGATCCTGCACCGGCTTCGGGAAATCCTCGATCGACGGCATGCGCGGGGCGCGCGGCATTTCCGGCGCCGGCGGCACGTAAGGCGCATGGGCGGGCTCGGCGACCATACGCGGCGCGGGCTCCGGCATCGGCTCGGCGTAAGTCGGGCGCGGCGCGGCGACCTGCTCCAGATAGACGCCGTTGGTCGTCATCTGGGCGGGCGCGACCGGAGCCGGCTCGGCGTAATAGGCCGGGGCCGGAGCGGCTTCGCGAATCTCCGGCTGATAGACCGGCGCCGGGGCGCGCTCGGGCATCGCGTAGATCTGCGCAGTCGGGACCTCGGCGGCCGGCGCGGGGGCCGGCTGCGGCTTGGCCTGGGCCTGCATCTGGGCGCGCATGCGCTCAGCGGCTTCGGCCATGCGGGCCTGGCTCGTCGGATCGTCGGCGGTGATCGAGGCGAGGTCGATGCCGGTCGCGACGACGGACACGCGGATCACGCCTTCGAGAGACGAATCGAAGGTGGCCCCGAGGATGATGTTGGCGTCCTCGTCGACTTCCTGACGGATGCGGCTCGCGCCTCGTCGACTTCGTAAAGCGTGAGATCGTGGCCGCCGGTGATCGAGATCAGCAGGCCGCGCGCGCCCTTCATCGACACTTCGTCGAGCAGCGGGTTGGCGATCGCGGCTTCCGCCGAGAGATTGGCGCGGCGCTCGCCGGTGGCTTCGCCCGTGCCCATCATCGCCTTGCCCATGCCGCGCATGATCGAGCGCACGTCGGCGAAGTCGAGATTGATGAGGCCTTCCTTGACCATCAGGTCGGTCACGGAAGCGACGCCCGAATAGAGCACCTGGTCCGCCATGGCGAAGGCGTCGGCGAAGGTCGTCTTCTCCGTCGCGATGCGGAAGAGGTTCTGGTTCGGGATGACGATCAGCGTGTCGACGCACTTCTGAAGCTCGCCGATGCCGGTGTCGGCGATGCGCAGCCGGCGCTGGCCCTCGAAGAAGAACGGCTTGGTGACGACGCCGACAGTGAGAATGCCCATCTCGCGCGCAATCTGCGCGATGACCGGCGCTGCGCCGGTGCCAGTGCCGCCGCCCATGCCGGCGGTGACGAAGCACATATGCGCGCCTTGCAGATGCTCGCGAATCTCCTCGCGCGCTTCTTCAGCCGCGGCGCGGCCGACTTCCGGCTGGGCGCCGGCGCCGAGACCCTCGGTCACCTGCAGGCCCATCTGAATGACGCGCTCGGCCGGAGACGAGGCCAGGGCCTGGGCGTCGGTATTGGCGACCAGGAAGTCGACGCCGGAGAGGCCCGACGCGATCATGTTGTTGACCGCGTTGCAGCCGCCGCCGCCGACGCCGCACACCATGATGCGCGGCTTCAATTCGCGCAGTTCGGGAGCTTTGAGATTGATCGTCATTTGCCAGGCCTCTCGAAATTTACACTGCTCATCGGCGTCGGTTGTCCCAATCCTTGGACGCCCCGTCGCCGAACGCGTCGTCCTCGGTATTTCCTGTTGAGGCCCGCCCTCGGCGGCCGGATCGCCTCAGTTGAGAGAATCACTTGCTCCCGATTCTAGAAGCTTTCCTTTAACCATCTACCCACTCGCGTCATGTAGCCGTCGGTTCCCGTCGCCAGACGCTCGCCGCGATGGGGTTCGAAATATTCGCGCCCCGCGACCTGCGGATAGACGAGCAATCCCGCCGCCGCCGCGAAAGCGGGGCTGCGCGCGGGATCGGGAAGGCCCTCCACGCCGATCGGGCGACCGACGCGCACCTGACCGCCGAGAATGCGGCGCGCGCATTCCGCGGCGCCGGTGAGCTGGCTGGCGCCGCCCGTGAGAACAATGCGGCGGCTCGGGCTCGCCGCGATAACCGGCGCGCGCCATGCGGTCGCGCAGGAATTCGAAAGTCTCCTCGATGCGCGGGCGGATGATGCGCACGAGGTGGGACTTCGGCGCGTGCGCCTTGTGATGGCCGCGCTCTCCCACATGGTCGAAGGAAACCGTCTCGCGCTCGTCGGAGGAGGACGAGATCGCCGAGCCGTGGAACGTCTTGAGGCGCTCGGCGTCGGCGAGGCGGGCGTCGAGGCCGCGGGCGATGTCCATGGTGACGTGGTTGCCGCCCAGCGTCACCGCGTCGAGATGCGCCATCTCGCCCCGCGCGAAAACCGCGAGCGAGGTCGAGCCGGCGCCCATGTCGATGACGATGACGCCCATCTCCGCTTCGTCGGGCTCGAGCACCGAGAGACCGGCGGCGTAAGGCGCGGCGGCCATGCCTTCCACGCCGAGATGGCCGCGCTCGGCGGCGAGAATGAGATTGCGCGCGGCCGCCTGATCGCAGGTCGCGACGTGAAGATCGACGCCGAGTTCGTCGCCGATCATGTCCTTGGGCTCGCGAATGCCGTGGACGCCGTCGAGCGAGAAACCCGTCGGCAGCGAATGTACGGCGACGCGACCGCGATGCAGATGATGCGCGGCCGAGGCTTCGAGCACGCGATGGATGTCGGCCTCGGCGACCTCGCGGCCGCCGATCGCGCGCTTCGCGGCGAAATGCTCGGAGGCGAAACGACCGCCCGAGGCTGTGACGATGACGTGATCGACCTGGACGCCCGCCATGCGCTCGGCGGCGTCGACCGTGTGGCGAATGGCGCGCTCGGCCTCGTCCATGTCGATGACGAGCCCGTGCTTCACGCCCAGCGAGCGCTGATGGCCGATCCCGAGCACGCGGATGCGATGCGTGCGCCAGTCGCCGGGGGCGGTCTCGCCCATGGGGGTGAGGCGCGCAATGAGGCAGGCGATCTTCGACGTGCCGATGTCGAGAACCGCGAGCGTCGCGGAGCGGCGCGGCGAGAGGGGCTTCAAACGCGGCGGAACAAGCTGTGACTTCATAACGCTAACCACCCGTTTTCTTGGTCTTGTGCGGAAGCGTCGCTTCGCGCGCAGCTGCGGCTTCCTCGGTCAGGCGAACGATGGCGCGATCGCCGGCGCGCAAATCGAGGGACATGACGTCCTTGTCGAGAATGCGCGCCTCGCGCTGGAGGCGCTTGAGCGTATCGACCGCGGGGCCGGGATCTTCTTCCGGCAGCTTCACGATGACGCCGTTCGTCATCTCGATGTCCCAGCGACGGCCGGCGACCAGCACGCCCGCCTTCACCCGCTGGGCGAGGTCTTCCAATGCCTTCAGGAGCTGAAGGAATTCCGGCAGACGCGTCTGCGCCCCCTCGCCCACGACGAAGGGCAGGCCGAGGTAGCGTTCGTCACGAAGTTCGTCGATCGCGACGCCGTCCTCGGCGATGACCGACACGCGGCCCTCACGCTGCCAGAGCGCATGGGGCTGACGCTCCTCGATCGCGACGACGAGGCGGTTGGGATAGAGCTTCATGACGCGCGCGGACTTGACGAGCGGGACGGTCATGAGGCGGTCCCGCACGGCGTTCACGTCGAGAAACGGCAGCGAATTTTTCGAGCTCACCCCGCAGGCGTCGAGCAGCTCCTTCTCGGAGAGGCGCGACTGCCCCGTGATCGTCACCGCGGCGATGTCGAAGCCGACCGCGCGGGCGACGATGTCCCAGGGCTGGCCTTCATGTGCGACAATCTGGTCGTAGCCGCCATTCTGGACGAGGCCGGCGAAGCCGACGCCGCCAAAGAGCAGGACGATCGCGACGAACCCGACCCCCGGCTTGCCGAGGAAGCCGAAGCGCGCGCGCGCAGCGGTCTCCTCCGAGCGGCGACGCGGCGCCGGTCGGGAAGGATTAGGGTTAACGGGAGCGGCGCCGGAAAAGGGCGCGCCGGCGACGGCGGTTCGGGGCTGAGCGACAGGATAATGAACAAGCGGAAGGGAAGTCGGAACCGACTCCCTCAGCGATCGCAAGAAGCGTCTTCCACCATCCATTTGACAAGCTCGCCGAACGAAAAACCTGCATAAGCCGCCATTTCTGGCACGAGCGAGGTCTCCGTCATTCCCGGCTGCGTGTTCACTTCCAGAACGACGAGCTCGCCCGTTCCGCCGGGCCGGTCGTCGAATCGGAAATCGGCGCGACTGACGCCGCGGCAGCCGAGAGCTTTGTGAGCCTCGATAGCTAAATGTTGAACCTCTTGGTAAATATTCTGTTTAAGATTCGCAGGAAGAACGTGCTTCGAGCCGCCTTTCGCGTATTTTGCGTGATAGTCGTACCAACCGCCGTCCGCGGCGAGGATTTCGATGACGTCGAGCGCCCGGTCGCCCATCACCGCACAGGTCAGCTCACGCCCGTCGACGAACTGCTCGGCCAGCATCAGATCTCCATGCGACCAGTCCTCGGCCGCGAGCTCGTTCGGCGGCGGAGCGCCGGCGTCCTTGACGATGAAGACGCCGAAGGAGGAGCCCTCGGAGACCGGTTTCAGCACATAGGGGATCGGCAGCACATGGGCCTTCGCGGCCTCGAGCCGGTGCACGACGCGGCCCTTGGGAACCGGCACGCCCGCCGCCGCCATCACGACCTTGGCGACGTCCTTCTTCATGGCGACCGACGAGGCCAGCACGCCGGAATGCGTATAGGGGATGCGTAGCATCTCCAGCACGCCCTGCACGCAGCCGTCCTCGCCGAATTTGCCGTGCAGCGCGTTGAAGGCGACGTCCGGCTTGAGCGACGCCAGCACGCTCGCGACGTCATGGCCCACATCGACCGGCGTGACGCGATAGCCCTGCTCTCCCAGCGCCTTGGCGCAGGCCGTTCCGGAGCGCAGCGAGATTTCGCGTTCGGCGGAAAGCCCGCCCATCAGCACGGCGACGTGTTTGGTCATTTCGGTCTCTTGATTGCGGTGGGGCCTGCGCCCCGCTGAGTGGGTTGAACGCGCTTGCGTCGCTGGGCGGTTCACGCGAATCTCTGGGCGCAGAGGCTACGTCCGCCCCGGCGACCGCGCAACGCGTCAGGGCGACCTGCGCGTCCAGATCTCGATTTCCCGAGCCGCGCCAGCCTTCTCGTAGCCGTCGAGCGCTCCCGCGCTTTCGGGCTGCTTCAAGACCCATTCGCGCGTGTCCTTGTCCTCGACGACAATGACGTCCGGCTTTCCGGCGCGAACGTCCTCGACGAAGCCTGCGAGGTCGCGGCGGCGATAGTCTTCGAGCCGCGCGCGCCAGGCCGGGTCCTTCGCGTCGCGCAGCAGATAGGCGGCGAGACTCGCCGTCCAGAGCGCATTGGGGCGGCCAACCCAGCTTCCCTCGAGTTGGCGCGTCACCGGATGCCCGTAGTCGAGCTGGCGCGCCATCACGATGAGGCGCGGATGCGCGGGCGCCACGCGCGCGATCTCGGCGCGCAGGCCCGGATGCTCCTCCACATCCGCCAGCACCTTGAAGGCGCCGAAGAGGAACGGCGCGGCGAGAAGGGCGGGCAGGAAGACATATTTGAAGAGATGGCCCTCGCGCGCCGCGCGGGCGCGCGGATGGCCGTCCAGCGCGAAGAAACACCAGGCGAGAAGCGCCAGAACGATGCCCGGATAAGCGTGATTGCTCCAGCCTTTTCCCTGAAGGAAGAAGCTGACGAGAAAGCCGATGGAGGCGAAGGCGCAGACCTGCGCCGAGGCCGGCGCCACGAAGCCGGGCGCCACCGGCGGATGCTCGAAACCCTTCGCCGCCGCGACCATGAGCGCCGCCAGCAGCGCGACGTTGAACGGCGCGAGCGTGAACAGTGCGAGATTGGCGAGCGTGTCGCGCGCCGGCTGATAGACATCGGCGATCACGGGCAGCGCATATTGCGCATAGGCCGGGAAGAACAGCAGCGTCGCGACGCCGTAGAACGCGCACAACAGGACCGCCGCCGCCATTTCCGCCGTCAGGAGCAGACGCGGCGAGCGTTCGCGAAAGCCGAGCGCCAGCGCCGGCAATGCGACGGCGAGGGCGAAGAAGGGCTTGAAGCAGACAGCGACTCCAGCGCCGAGACCGGCGAGGAAGCGCAGAGGCTTGGGAACCCGACCGCCTTCAGCCGACGCGGCAAGTGTCGCCAGCATCGGCGCGAGCGCCAGCAGCGCGATATGTTCGCGCTCGGCGAAGGACAGCGCCGGCGCGACGAGCAGCGTGAAGACCGACGCGTTGAGGACGAGCCCCCAATCCTCGCGAGAGCGCGGCGCGCCATAGCGGAAAATAACGACGCTCAGGGCGATGGACAGCACGCCGAAGAGGAAGACGAGCCCGGCGACGACCGGCTCTGCCGCGACATGCCAGGCGCGCGCGATGAGCGCGGCCGGCGCCATGGCGAGGAAAGACGCGGGCGGATTGGGGTCCGTCACGTCGACATAGGGAACGGCGCCGTCGAGAAACTTCTCGGCGAAGGTGATGAACCACGAGACGTCGCAATCGAGATGGCCGGCGAGTTGCTGGCCAATCGCGATGAGAATGAGCGCCAGCGTCGTGAACGGGCTGGCGAGGGACGCCGTCAGCCGCGCGGGCTGACGCAAGGCAAAACCGCGCGACGCGATGGAGCTCATCTCAGGGGACGCCGATCCGTTTGATTTCCCAATGCAGCTCGACGCCGCTCGTTTCCCGGACGCGGCGACGCACTTCCTCGCCCAGATTCTCGATGTCCGCCGCCGTCGCCTTGCCGCGATTGATGAGGAAGTTGCAGTGCATCTCGCTCACCTGAGCGTCGCCGACGACGAGGCCGCGACAGCCGGCGGCGTCGATCAACTGCCAGGCCTTGTGGCCCTCGGGATTCTTGAAGGTGGAGCCGCCGGTCTTTTCCTTGATCGGCTGCGACGCTTCTCGCGCGGCGGTGATGCGGTCCATCTCGGCGAGGATCGCCGCCGGGTCGCCGGGGCGGCCCTGATAGAGCGCTTGCGTGAAGATCACGTCATCTGGCGCCGAGCAATGCCTGTAGGTGTAACCCATGTCGGCGTTGGAGAAGACATGGATATCGCCGTCGCGGTCGACGCCGCGCGCTTCGATCAGCGTGTCCTTGGTCTCGCCGCCATGCGCCCCGGCGTTCATCCGCAGCGCGCCGCCAATGCCGCCGGGGATGCCGCGATAGAAGGCAAGTCCATCAATGCCCGCGTCGGCGGCGGCGCGCGCGGCCTTGACGTCCGGCACGGCGGCGCCGATGCGCAGGCGGTGGCCGTCTTCGACCGTCACATCGCCGAACCCTTTCGCTGAAAGGCGGATGACGACGCCCATCACGCCGCCGTCGCGCACGATGAGGTTCGAGCCGAGGCCGATGACGGTGACCGGGATTTCCTTGGGAAGGCGCGCGAGGAAATAAGCGAGGTCCGCTTCGTCGGCCGGCATGAAGAGAAGCTGCGCCGGTCCGCCGACGCGAAACCAGGTGTAAGGCGCAAGCGGCTCGTTCGCCGAGAGCTTGCCGCGCAGCTCGGGCATCAGCTCGTTGAGGCCGGGCGTGAGGTCGAGGAAGGTCATCGGCCCCCTCCCCAACCCTCCCCCGCTTCGCGGGAGAGGGAGCAGAAAGTCGCCGCTAACGGCGCGCGCTGATCACGAGCGTCCCCTCTCCCGCGAAAGCGGGGGAGGGACAGGGAGGGGGCTGAACTCATAATCACCCCTGCCCGCCAGCCGCGAGCTGCTCCGGCAGCGCATAGGCCCATTGCGTGATGTTGCCGGCGCCGAGGCACACGACATAATCGCCAGGCGCAACAATCTCGCGCACCATGGCCGGCAACACTTCTGGCGAGGGGAGACCCACGGCGCGGCGATGACCATGCGCGCGGATAGCGTTGACCAGCGCGTCGCGATCGACGCCTGGAATGGGCTGCTCACCCGCCGCGTAAACATCCGCGACGATCACGACGTCGGCGTCGTTGAAGCAGGTCGAGAAGCCGTCGAAGAGCGATTGCAGGCGCGTATAGCGATGCGGCTGCATCACGGCGACGACCTTGCCCTTGGTGGAGGCGCGCGCGCGCGCGCAGCACGGCCGAGATCTCGACCGGATGGTGGCCGTAATCGTCGAAGATCTGCGACGCCGTTCCACTCGCCCGTGCTTGCGTGAAGCGGCGCTTGACGCCGCCAAAGCCCGCCAGCGCCTTGCGGATCTGATCCGGCGACAGGCCGAGCTGATAGGCCACGGTGATCGCCGCCGTCGCGTTGAGCGCGTTGTGATGGCCCGGCATCGGCAATACGAGATTGTCGAGATAGGTCGCCTGCGCCGTCTTGCGGTCGCGCAGCAGCACATTGAAACGCGACACGCCGCCTTCGAGATTGACGTCGAGCAGCCGAACGTCGGCCTGCGGGTTCTCGCCATAGGTGATGACGCGGCGGTCCTCGATCTTGCCGACGAGCTCCTGCACGGTCGGATGATCGAGGCACATCACCGCGAAGCCGTAGAAGGGCAGATTTTCGATGAAGTGGCGGAACGCATCCTTGATGGCGTCGAAGGTGTGAAAGTGATCGAGATGCTCGGGATCGATATTGGTGACGATCGCGACGTCGGCCGGCAGCTTGAGGAACGTGCCGTCGCTCTCGTCGGCCTCGACCACCATCCATTCGCCGCCGCCGAGCCGGGCGTTGGTGCCATAGGCGTTGATGATGCCGCCATTGATGACGGTCGGATCGAGTCGCCGGCGTCGAGCAGCGTCGCGACGAGCGACGTCGTCGTCGTCTTGCCATGCGTGCCGGCGATGGCGACGCATTGCTTGAGGCGCATCAGCTCGGCGAGCATTTCGGCGCGGCGCACGACCGGCAGGCGCTTTTCGCGCGCGGCGACGAGCTCGGATTGTCGCGCTTGATCGCGGTCGAGACGACGACGACGGCGCCTCGCCCAGCGCGCGGGCGTCGTGGCCGATGAAGACAGTCGCGCCCTTCTCCGAGAGACGCTTGACGTTGGCGTTTTCGGCGGCGTCCGAGCCCTGCACCTTATAACCGAGATTGACCAGCACCTCGGCGATGCCCGACATGCCGATGCCGCCGATGCCGACGAAGTGAATGGGGCCGAGATCGCGCGCGGCAGTTTCATCTTGAGAAAGTCTACCTCGGAAGCGCGGCTTTGCGCTACGCTCAAAATCAGATCCGCAAGCATCGTTCGCGCAATCGCGTCGGCCACTTGCTGCGCCAGATCGGCGAGGCGTTCGGCCGCGTCGACGACGCCAACGCTTTTCGCTTTTTGCGCGGCGCGGCGCAACTCTCCGGGGCTTTCCACAAGCTGCGCAAGCCGCGCAGGCGAGAAAGGCCGGCGAGAAATCGCTCTGCTTCACCGTCTCCGCCGCGCCGGCCTGCTCGATGAAAGCGGCGTTCGCGGCCTGATCGCCGTCGAGCGATCCCGGCAGCGGCACGAAAAGCGCGGGCCGGCCGATGACGGCAAGCTCCGACACGGTGGAGGCGCCGGAGCGCGCGATGACGAAATGCGCCGCCGCGATCCGCGCCGGCAGATCGTCGAAGAAGGGCGCGATCTCGGCGTCGACGCCAGCGCCCTGATAGATCGCCTCGACGCGCGGAATATCTTCGGCGCGCGTCTGCTGCACGAGACGGATGCGCGCGCGCAGATGCTCTGGAAGAGCCGCGATCGCTTCCGGCACGATATCCGCCATCACGCGCGCGCCCTGCGAACCGCCGGTGACGAGAAGGCGAAAGGCGCCATCCTCAAATCCCGGATAGGCGAGCTTCGCCGCTTCGAGCACCGCCGGACGGACCGGATTGCCGGTGACGACGACCTTGGTCTGCAACGGCGCGGGCACGTTGAGATTGGGCAGGCCCGCTGCAATCTTGGCGCGCGGCAGAGAGAAAGCGGTTGGCCTTGCCCATCATCGCCATTGGCTTCATGGATGATCGTCGGGATCTTGAGGAGCGGCGGCGAGGAGCGGCGGCACGGTCGGATAGCCGCCGAAGCCGATCACGGCGCGCGGCTGCAAATGACGGAAGACCTTCGCCGCCTGCGCCGTTCCGTAAGCGAGGCTCGCGAGCGCCTGGGCCCTGGCGATGAAGGAACCGCCGCGCGGCGTCGCGGAGGCGACGCAATGCATGGCGCGCGCGGGAAAAGCGTCGCCATATCGCAGCGCGCGCTCCTCGGTGACGAGCTCCACCGGAACGCCGCGCGCGCCGAGCGCATGCGCGAGCGCTTCGGCGGGAAGAGATGACCGCCGGTGCCGCCGGCGGCGAGAAGCGCGGGGACCGCGCTCATAGCGCCGGACGATCGTTCATTACGCGGCCGCGCTGAGGATCGGCCTGCTGGCTCTTCGCGACCTGCGTCAGGACGCGGGTGCGCGGACGCTTGCGGGTGACGGCGAGCAGGAAGCCCATGCCGAGCGCGAGCGAGATGAGCGACGATCCGCCATAGGAGACGAAGGGCAGCGTCATGCCCTTCGCCGGCATCAGTTGCAGATTGACCATCATGTTGATCGCGCCTTGCAGGCCGAACAGCATGGCGAGACCCGCCGTCGCGAAGCGGCAGAACGGATCTTCGTTGCGCGCCGCCGACAACAGGCGCGCACGACGATGAAGGCGAAGAGAAGCGAGCAGGATGCAGACGATCACGCCGAACTCCTCGCCGATGACCGCGAAGATGAAGTCGGTGTGCGAGTCCGGCAAGATGCGCTTGATCGTGCCTTCGCCGGGGCCCTTGCCGAACCACGAGCCGGCGATGAAGCTCTCGAGCGCCGTCTCGGACTGGAAATTCGTCGGCACGCCCGCGACCGGCGGCGGCGGTTCGAGGAACGCCTCGATGCGCGCATGAACGTGCGGCACGAACTTATAGGCGAGCCGCGCCGCGACCACTGCGAGGCCGCCAAGGCCGACGACCCAGATCACATGCAGCCCCGCCATGAAGAACAGCGCGCCCAGACGATCGAGATCAGCATGGTCTGGCCGAAGTCCGGCTGCAGGACGAGCGGCCCGACGGTGAGCGGGAAAAGCAGCAAGAGCGATCAATTGCCCGGAACGTCCTTGCGCTGCGCGCCCTCCGCGAAGGCCCAGGCGACCACGACGACGTTGGGCTTCACGAATTCGGACGGCTGAATGCCGAAGATCCAGCGGCGAGCGCCCTTCACCTCCTGCCCGAAGAACAGCGTCGCGACGACGAGCGCGAGCGAGACGACGAAGATCACGAGCGCCACTCGACGCACATGGCGCGGCGAGAGGAACGACGTCCCGATCATCACCGCCAGCGCCGGCAGGAGATAGGCGACCTGGCGATTGACGAAATGGAAGGTCGGAAGATGCAGCCGCTCCGCGACGGGCGGACCGCCAGCCATCGAGAAAACGAGGCCCGACGACGATCAACACGCCGATCGCCGCGAGCAGCCAGCGATCGATCGTCCACGCCCATTCGCCGATCGGCGAACGATGCGCGCGCGACATCATGAGGCGTCTCCTTGCGGGATCGAGAGCGGCGATTCTTTGAACGATTTCGCGAAAGGCCTCGCCGCGCGCTTCGAAGTCAGCGAACTGGTCGTAGGACGCGCAAGCCGGCGAGAGCAGCACGATAGGATCGCGCGCGTCCCCGTCGGTCGCCGCCCGGTCCGTCGCGACGGTGAGCGCGCAGCAGCGCTCGAAGGGGACGTAGCCTTCAAGGGTTTCGGCGAATTCCTCGGTCGCCTCGCCGATGAGATAGGCTTTGGCGACGCGCGGGAAGAACGGACGCAGCGGCTCGATGCCGCCTTCCTTCGCCTTGCCGCCGATGATCCAGTAGATATCGGAAAAGCTCGCCAACGCCTTTTCCGCCGCATCGGCGTTGGTCGCTTTCGAGTCGTTGACGAAGAGCGCGCGCTCGATGCGGCCAACCTCTTCCATGCGATGCGGAAGGCCGGGAAGCTCGCTATCCCAGCAGCGATCTCCTCGTCCTCCAGTCCGCATTCCCAGGCGGCGGCGGCGGCGAAAGCGGCGTTCTGGGCGTTATGCGCCCCGCGCAGCGCACGCGCATTCTTGATCGCTGCGAGAAGCTCCGCCTCTTCCGGCAGATGCTCCTTTTCGCGAAAATAGATTTCGCCATTTTCGACATAGAAACCCCAGTCCAGCGGGCGCGCGGCCGAAACCGGCATGACTCGCTGGCCCTCCCGCGCGTCGGCGGAAAGGCGCGCCCCGATGGCGTGGGTATAGGCGTCGTCGACGCCCACGAGCGCGACTTCGGCGCCCGCGACGAGCCGCTCCTTGATCGCCGCGTAATTCTCCATCGTGCCGTGGCGGTCGATATGGTCGGGCGTGAGATTGAGGAGAACGCCGATCGTCGGCCTCAGAGTCGGCGTGAGGTCGATCTGGAAGGACGAGCATCTCGATGACGTGAAACCGGCTTCGGCTCCGGCGGCTCGAGATCGAGGATCGGCACGCCGATGTTGCCGCCGAGCTGCACGTCGAGACCGGCCTGACGCAGAATATGCGCGATGAGCGCCGTCGTCGTCGACTTGCCGTTTGTGCCGGTGATGGCGATGAAGGGCGCGCCCGGCGCGTCGAGTGCCCGCTCGCGCGCGAAAAGCTCGATGTCGCCGATGATCTCGACGCCGTTCGCCTGGCGCGTTTCACGGTCCAATGCGGCTCGGGATGCGTCAGCGGCACGCCCGGCGCCAGGACCAGCGCCGACAAGCGCGACCAGTCCGCCTGCTCAAGATCGCGAGCGGAATCATCCTTGGCGATCGCCTGGAGGCGCGCGCTCTCGGCGTCGTCCCAGGCCGATGACGATAGCGCGCCATCCCGCATCAGCGCGCTTGGCGGTGGCGAGACCCGACGCACCGAGCCCGAACACCGCCACCGATTTTCTTAAAGGAAGTCGTAATCGGAGGTCATCAGCAAGTCACGTTGTTTGGCTTCAGCGTCAAGGACGAAAGGCCGATGAGCGCCAAAACGAAGGCGATGATCCAGAACCGGATCACGATCTGCGGCTCCTTCCAGCCCTTTTGCTCGAAGTGGTGATGGAGCGGCGCCATCAGGAAGATGCGCTTTGCCGGTCCCTTGAACGATAGCCGACCTGGATGATGACCGAGAGCGCCTTCGAGCACGAAGAAACCGCCGACGACCGCAGCACGAATTCCTGCTTCATCGCCACCGCGATCGTGCCGAGCAGGCCGCCGAGCGCCAGCGAGCCCGTGTCGCCCATGAAGATCATGCGCCGGCGGCGCGTTGAACCACAGGAAGCCGAGGCCCGCGCCGATCAAGGCCGAGCAGATAATCGTCAGCTCGCCGACGCCGGCGACATGGTTGATGCCGAGATAGTTCGAGAAGATCGCGTTGCCGACGAGATAGGCGATGATCGCGAAGTCGCCGACCGCGATCATGGAGGGCACGATCGCGAGGCCGTCGAGGCCGTCCGTCAGATTGACGCAATTGCCCGCCGCGACGATGACGAAGCCGCCAAAGACGATGAAGAAAGTCCCGAGCGAGCCGATATATCCCTTGACCATGGGGATGGCGATTTTCGACATGTTGTCGCCGCCGACCTTCATCAGGAAATAGCAGGCGATGCCCGCGACGATGAACTCCAAAGCGAGGCGCGCCTTGCCGGAGAACCCGGCGTGCGACTGCTTCGTCACCTTCAGATAGTCGTCATAGAAGCCGATCGCGCCGAAGGACAGGTGACGAAGAGCACGATCCAGACGTAATAATTGCGCAAATTCGCCCAGAGCAGCGTCGCGGCGACGAGCCCGCGAGGATCATCAGCCCGCCCATCGTAGGCGTGCCCTTCTTGGTCAGCAGGTGCGATTGCGGTCCGTCCTCGCGGATCGGCTGGCCCTTGCCCTGCTTGACGCGCAGAGATGATGACTTGCGGGCCGAAGAAGAACACGAAGAACAGCGCCGTCGCCGCGCCATGGCCGCGCGGAAGGTGATATAGCGAAAGACGTTGAGCGCGCTGATCTGGTCGCTGAAATTGACAAGCTCGTAGAGCATATCCGCGCCTTCCCCCTGCGGCTCGTCTTTTCGGGCGCAGAATTGGCGTCTTTCGCGACTGTGATTTCATGCGCCACCACAGACCATGCGCGTCCCGTTCGAGCCTTTGACCATGACGACGTCTCCTGCCCTCAAGCGATCTGCAAGCAGGGCTTCTTCGAGCTCCGCGCCGTCGGATGAGTAACCGCGCATCGCTTCGCGGGTAGCGGCATCAGAAGGCGCTTGCATCTGCGGCCCGCGGTGAACAGCAAATCGACTTCGCGCGCTTGAGATCGTCCGCGAGTTCCGCGTGAAGCTCCGCGCCCTGCGGTCCGAGCTCCAGCATGTCCCCGAGCACGGCGATGCGTCGGCCGCCCACGCCCGGTGCCGTCGCGCCGAGAAGATCCAGCGCGGCGCGCATGGAGGCCGGATTGGCGTTGTAGCTCTCGTCGATCAGCGTGATCTCCGCCGCCAATCGGCGTTGAGCGATCTTCGCGCGCTGGCCGCGCCGCGGCCGGAGCTGGAAGCCATCGCTAGCGGCGGCCGCGTCGAGGTCGACGCCGAATGGCCACGGCGATCAGCAGCGTGGCGAGCGAATTGAGCGCGATATGCTTGCCCGGCGCGCCGATGCGATAGGACATATGCCGGCCGAGAATGTCGGCCTCGACCTCGCAGCCGTCGTCAGTCTGTTTGTAGGAGAGAAGCCGCGCCTGCGCGCCTTCGATCTCGCCGAAATCAAGAATATGCCCGGCATAGGCCGAAGCCGCATCGGCGAGGCGCTGGTAGTGTTCGTCGTCGCGATTGAGGATCGCCACGCCTCCTTCGAGGCCGGAGAAGATCTCCGCCTTGGCGTCGGCGATGCCTTCGACGGAGTCGAAATGCTCGAGATGCACGGCCGCGACTTTCGTCACGACGGCGACGTGCGGGCGCACTTGCGCGACGAGCCCGGCGATCTCGCCGGCATGGTTCATGCCGAGCTCGAAGACGCCGAACCGCGTGTCGGCCGGCATGCGCGCAAGCGTCAGCGGCACGCCCCAATGATTGTTGTAGGAGGCGGTCGATGCGTGCGTGGGGCCGAAATGCGAGAGCATCAGCCGCGTCATGTCCTTGGTCGAGGTCTTGCCGACCGAGCCGGTGATCGCGGCGATGAGCGCCGCCGTGCGGTCGCGCGCGCGCATGCCCATGAGTTCGAGCGAGCGCTGCACGTCCTTCACGACGAAGAGCGGGCCGGCGCCGGCGAGTTCCTGCGCATGCGCCTCGTCGATCACCGCGGCGGCGGCGCCTTGCTCGAAGGCCGCGCGAATGAATTCATGTCCGTCGCGCGCCTCGCCCTTGATCGCGACGAACAGGTCGCCGGGCTGCAGGGTCCGCGTATCGATCGACACCCCGTCGACGCCGCGCGCCAGCGCGCCGCTGACGCGCGCCTGCAATGCCGCCGAAAGCGAGCTCCAGAGCGACCAGAGGGTTCTGCTTCATCAACCGTTGCAGCGCCTTCGCGACCGCCTCGTGATCGGAAAATGGCAATATGCGATTGCCGACAATCTGGCCTGTCTCGTGCCCCTTGCCGGCGACGACGAGCGACATCTCCAAGTCCCAATCCGGCGACGGCGCGTGGGAAATCGCCTCGCCGCGATCGGCGATCTCGCCGATTTGGCGGGACCCGACCGCGCGCGCCCGATGAATGGCCTTGCGGATCAGCGCGGCGTCCTCGCTGCGCGGATTGTCGTCCGTGACGATGACGACATCGGCCCGCGCGCGGCGATCGCGCCCATCAGCGGGCGCTTGCCCTTGTCGCGGTCGCCGCCGCAGCCGAAGACGACGATGAGCCGCCCTGTCGCCAGCGGTCGAAGTCGCGAGGACCTTCTCCAGCGCGTCGGGCTTGTGCGCGTAATCGACGAAGATCGGCGCGCCGTTCTTCTCGCCGATGAGTTCGAGGCGTCCCGGCGCGCCTCGCAGCCGTTCAGCGCGCGAAGACACGCGCGGGATCGTCGCCGGAGGCGATGGCGAGCCCCGCGGCGACAAGCGCGTTGGAGGTCTGGAAGGCCCCCGCGAGCGGCAGCTCGATCTCGTATTCTTGGTTCTCGTGACGCAGGCGCAACGCGGTCGAGAGCGCGCGCGGTCGCATCTCGAGCAGGGCGATCGTCTCGCCCTTCGCGCCGACCGCCATAAGGTTGAGACCGCGCGCCTTGCAGACGCCCGCCACCCGTCCGGCCACGTCGCTGTCCGCGTCGAGCACAGTCGGCTGGCCCGGCTGCAAAAGCGTATCGAAGAGACGCATCTTCGCCGCGAAATATTCTTCCATGTCGCGGTGGTGATCGAGATGGTCGCGCGAGAAGTTCGTGAACCCCGCCGCAGTCAGCCGCACGCCGTCGAGGCGGCGCTGGTCGATGCCGAGCGACGAGGCTTCCATCGCGAGATGCGTGATCCCGCGCGCCGCGAGTTCGTCGAGCGTCCTGGCGAGTTCGACCGGCCCCGGCGTCGTCAGCGAGCCGTAATGCGCGCCCTTTGAATCGACGATCCCGATCGTGCCCGAGAGACGCCGCCTCATGACCGAGCGCCTGCCCAAATCTGGCGCAGAAAGGCGACGACGGAGGTCTTGCCGCTCGTGCCCGTGACGGCGACGATCGTTGTCGGTTGGCGGGGGTGAAAGCGGGCGGCTGCGAGCGCGAGAGCCCGGCGCGCGTCGGGGACGAGGATCAGCGGCGGAGCGCTCGCCGCGACGCGCTGCGCGACACGACGACCGCCCCCTTGACGCGCGCGTCGTTCACGAAGGAAAGGCCGTCGCCGGCATGTCCCGGAATCGCGAAGAAAGCGAAGCCCTCGCCGATTGCGCGGCTGTCGGCGCTCAGCCCGGAAATCTCCAGGTCGCGCAAGGAGGGCGCGAGGTCCGCGCCGGGCGAGGAGTCCCCGAGGAGTTAATGCATCAGAGGCCGTGGCCACGGTGGGCGCGGGACATTGGCCATGCCGTAGCCGAGCTTCGCGAGCAGCGGGAAGGGCGTGTGCGGCGGATCGAAGCGCGGCGCGATTCCCAGAACCGGCGCGACGCGCTCGATGATCTCGCCGGTCACAATGCCGGAATTGAACGCCGCCGTCGCGTCGCCGTGCGTTTCCGGCAAGCCCTGCGGCTCGTCCATCAGCGTGAGGAAGAGATATTTCGGCTTGTCCGCGGGCGCGACCGCCATGAAGGTCGTGAACAGCCTGTTCTTCAATAATGTCCGTGGATCACCTTCTCGGCCGTGCCCGTCTTGCCGCCGACGTAATAGCCGTTGATGTCGACTTTTTTCGCCGTGCCGATCTCCGCGTTGAGGCGCATCAAACAGCGCATCGCCTCGCTGGTTTCCGGCTTGATGACCTGAACGGCGTCCTTCATCGCCTCTTCCTCGCTGCGCTTGATGAAGGTGGGGCTCATCAGATAGCCGCCGTTCATCAGCGCGCCGACGCCCATCATCGCCTGCAGGGGCGCGACGGCGATGCCGTGGCCGAAGGCGATCGTCGCCGTGTTCAGCTCGCTCCAGTTCTTTCTCGGCCACATCGGCTCGGCGCTCTCGGGCAGTTCCGTGTGCATGCGCGTGAGCTGGCCCATCTTGCGCAGGAACGCCTTGTGCTTCTCGACGCCCTGCCCGATCGCCATGCGCGCCGTGCCGATATTCGACGAATGAACGAAGACCTCCGGCACGGTGAGCGCGCGGTTCTGCGCGTGATAATCGTGGATCTTGAAACGGCCGAGGCTAAGCGCGCCGCGGGCGTCCAGGCGCGAGTTCAGATTGACCTTGCCCGAATCGAGCGCCATCGCGATCGTCAGCGCCTTGAAGGTCGAGCCCATTTCATAGATGCCGACGTTGAGCCGGTTGATCAGCTCCTTGTCGCGGATATTCGGCGAGCCGTTGGGGTCGTAGTCGGGCAGCGACGCCATCGCGACGACCTCGCCGGTGTTGACATCCATGATCGCAGCCGCGCCGGCCTTGGCCTTGAAGCGCGCCACGCCCTTCTCGAGCTCGTCGCGCAGCGGCGTGCGTCGCGCGAATGTCGAGAGACAGCGTGATTGGCTGCAGCGTTTCGGCGTCGCGCCGAAGCCCGCGCCATGGAGATCGGCGAGGCCCTGCCCGTCGATGAACTTCTCGATGCCGGCGATGCCCTGATTGTCGACATTGGCGAAGCCCAGCACATGCGCGCCAATCGGCCCGTTGGGATAGACGCGCTTGTTCTCGGCGATGAGGCCGACGCCCGGCGAGCCCCAAATGGAAGACCTCGTCGCGCTGATGCGGCGTGACCTCGCGCTTGACCCAGACGAAGCCCTTCTTCGAACCGAGACGCTCGCGCAACTGCTTGGCGTCGACCGGGAAGGACGCGGTCAGGAGCTCGGTCGCTTCGTCCTTGTCGATGAGGCGGCGCGGCTCGGCGAACACCGACATGGTCTTCACGTCGGTCGCCAGGACCTCGCCATTGCGGTCGAGCATGTCGGGACGCGCCGCCGCCACCGCTTCGGCGGCGGCGCGACGCGGATCGTCGCCGGCTCCGGCTTCAGGCCGAGATAGACGAGCCGGCCGCAGATGACGCCGTAGATCGCGAGAAAAAAGCAGCGCGACGAGGCGCATGCGCGGCGCGCTCGAGTCAAGGCTCGTCGTGAAGGCGCGCGCCGGATCATGCCGCGCCATATTTCGACTGGGCCTTGGCGGTTGGTCGAGGAGAGGTTTCGATCATGTCCGGCATCTTGCGATCGCCGTCGTTTCTTCTGCTCGCGGCTCGGGCTCTGCTGGCTGGCGCTCGGCGCCTTGGTCGTCGCCACGACCTTCGGCGTCGCCGCCTTGGCCTTGGGCGTGTCGGATTTCGGCGTGGTCGGCGTCGCGGGCGCGGCGGCCGGCGTCGCGGGCAGGCTGAGGCCGATCTCGCCGAGCTTGTCGCCGATGGAGTCGTTACGGCTCTTCTGCGGCAGAGACGTGGCGGCGGCGATCTGAGCAAGCGACAGCGGCTTCAAATCGAGGTATTTGTCCGCCAGTTTCTGGATGCGTTCGGGCCGCGTCATATAGGCCCATTCGGCGCGCAGGACGGCGATGGCGTCGCGCTCCTGCTTGATCTCGATCTTGGTCTTGGCGATTTGCTCGGCGCGATAGGCCGTCTGATATTTGATCGAATAGGCGTAGACCGCCGAGCCGATCAGCGCGCAGATCGCGACGATGTTGAGAAGCCGGAGCATCAGACTTTTCCTTTGTCGCGGACAGGCAGACGCGCGAGCCGCATGAGCTTGTCGCCGAGCGGCATGGGCGGCGCGGCGGTGCGGGTCGCGTGACGCAGCTTGGCGGAGCGGGCGCGGGGATTGTCGGCGGTTTCCTCGCGCGTCGGCGCGATGGGCTGGCGGCCTTCGCAGACGAAGCTCGTCGGCGGCGGCGCGGCTTCGCCCGGCAGGCGGCGCGAGCGCGTCTCGCCGCGCCCCGAGCGCGCCGCCAGGAACTGCTTGACCATGCGATCTTCGAGCGAATGAAAGGTCACGACGACCAGGCGTCCGTCTTCCGGGAGCACGCGCTCGGCGGCCGCGAGGCCGTCGAGCAGTTCGCCCAGTTCGTCGTTCACCGCGATGCGCAGCGCCTGGAAGCTCTTCGTCGCCGGATGAATGTCGCTGTGGCGCTGCGGCGCGACGCGCGCGATCATCTCGGCAAGCGGCTTGGTCGAGGTGAAGGGCGCGATCTTGCGGTCATGCGCGATGGCGCGCGCAATGCGGCGGGAGGCGCGCTCCTCGCCGTAGAAATAGAGGATGTCGGCGAGCGTCTCCTCGTCCGCCTCATTGACGATGTCGGCGGCGGAAAGGCCCCTGCCCTCCATGCGCATGTCGAGCGGGCCGTCGCCGCGAAAGGAAAAGCCGCGTTCCATCTGGTCGAACTGCATCGACGAAACGCCAATGTCGAAGACCGCGCCGTCGCAACGGGCGAAATTCTGCGCGCGCGCCACGTCTTCGAGCTGCGAGAAGCGCGCTTCAACGAGCGTGAGCCGACCGCGCGCCGCT
Source organism: Methylocystis parvus (assembly GCF_049675845.1). Taxonomy (GTDB): domain Bacteria; phylum Pseudomonadota; class Alphaproteobacteria; order Rhizobiales; family Beijerinckiaceae; genus Methylocystis; species Methylocystis parvus_A. The sequence continues at coordinate 3,973,077 of NZ_CP187161.1, read as the reverse complement.
TCGACGAGCCCAGCGCCATCGCGAACAGCGGCCGGATCGCGGTCGAGCGCGAGAACGCTGGTGTCGGCTGCGGCGAGAAGGGCGCGCGTATAGCCGCCCGCGCCGAAGGTTCCGTCGAGATAGCGCCCGCCGTCGCGGGGGCGCAGCGCCTCGACCGCCTCGCGCAACAGCACGGGCACATGCCGGACCGGACCCCCATCCGCCGGGAGTTGATCCGCGCCGCGGTCCTTCCCCATCACGCTCGCCCTCGCATTCGCCCGCGCCGCCGCCGATGCTCGCCGGCCATGCGCCGCCGGGCCTTTGAAAGGCCGGCTCGCGGTCCCGGAGCGTCGCGGCGAAATCAGTTGGCGGGCCATCGGTTTTTCAAGGCGTCGGCGAAGCGGCGGCGAGCCGCAGCGCCTCCTCCGGCGCCAAACAGCATTAAGCTTTGTTAGTGTTAAGGGAGGGTTACTGCAAAGCCCGCCAGGGCCGCAAACTGCGCCATAAAGAAAGGCCCGCCGGTCTGCACGCGCCCGCCGGCGCCGGCGGCGCCCGCGCTCCAAGCCGCCTGCCCGACGCCGCCGCTTGCAGACGCTACCGGATGGACCAGACGCTCGCGCCTCCCCGTGCGCTAGGTGTTACACTCTGGTTCGTTCCTGCGGTCGCTCGTTGAGCTTATGCACGCCCCAGCCTGGAAGGAATGACCATGAGTGACGAACGCCACCATCATCATCCGGGGCATGGGAGCCTGCGCGAGCATCAAGGCCGCCAGCATGCGCCCATCGCGGAAGCGCCGACTCCAGCTCGCCCGACGGCGGAAGGCGTTATCTACACCTGTCCGATGCACCCACAGATCCGCCAGCTTGGCCCAGGCAATTGCCCGATCTGCGGGATGGCGCTGGAGCCTCTCGTCACGACGACGGAGGAGGCGCCGAGCGCCGAGCTCATCGACATGACTAGGCGCTTCTGGATCGGATTGGCGCTGGCGGTTCCGGTTTTCATCCTGGAAATGGGCGGCCATTTCCTCGGTCTCCACCACTACATCCAGCCGCAACTCTCCAATTGGGCGCAGTTTCTCCTCGCCACTCCGGTCGTGCTGTGGGCCGGCTGGCCGTTCTTCGTGCGCGGCGCGCAATCGCTCGTCACCCGTAATCTCAACATGTTCACGCTGATCGCCATGGGGACCGGCGTCGCCTGGGCCTACAGCGTCGTGGCCACCTTCGTCCCCTCGCTGTTTCCGCCGGCGTTCCGCGGCGCGGATGGTTCCGTTCCCATCTATTTCGAAGCCGCGGCGGTCATCACCGTCCTCGTCCTCCTCGGCCAGGTCCTCGAACTGCGCGCCCGCGAACAGACCGGCGGGGCGATCCGCGCGCTCCTTGATCTGGCTCCCGTGACGGCGAAGCGCGTCAGGGAAGATGGGTCCGACGAAGAGGTGGCGCTCGAAGAGGTCCATGTCGGAGACCGGCTCCGCGTGCGTCCGGGCGAGAAGGTTCCGGTCGACGGCGCGCTTCTCGAAGGCCGCAGCTCGGTCGACGAGTCCCTGGTCACCGGCGAATCCATGCCCGTGACGAAGAATGTCGGCGACAAGCTCATCGGCGGCACGCTCAACCAGACCGGCGGCTTCATCATGCGGGCGGAGCGCGTGGGCGCCGACACCATGCTCTCGCGCATCGTCGACATGGTCGCCTCGGCCCAGCGCAGTCGCGCGCCCATTCAGCGGCTCGCCGATCAGGTTTCCGGCTGGTTCGTTCCGCTCGTGATCCTCGTGGCCCTTCTCGCCTTCGCCGCCTGGGCGGTTTGGGGGCCCGAGCCCCGCATGAGCTACGGCCTCGTCGCCGCCGTTTCGGTGCTCATCATCGCCTGCCCCTGCGCGCTCGGCCTCGCCACGCCCATGTCCGTCATGGTCGGCGTCGGGCGCGGCGCGCAGCATGGCGTGCTCATCAAGAACGCCGAGGCGCTGGAGCGCTTTGAAAAGATCGACACGCTCGTCGTGGACAAGACCGGGACGCTGACGGAGGGAAAGCCGAAAGTCACCGCCATTCGCCCGGCTGCCGGCGTGAGCGAGGAAGATCTGTTGACGGTCGCGGCCGGTCTGGAGCGATCGAGCGAGCACCCGTTGGCGCACGCCATCGTCGAGGCGGCCCTTTCGAGGGGCCTTACGCTGAGCGAGGCGTCGGAATTCGACTCCCCCGTCGGCAAAGGCGTCAGCGGGCGCATTGGCGCCCAATCCGTCATTATCGGGAATCAGCGCTTTCTGGCGGAAACCGGCATCGAGACGAGCGCGCTCGACGCCGAGGCGGAGCGGCTGCGGGAAGACGGGGCCACGGCGATCTTCGTCGCGATCGACCGACGGGCGGCGGGGATCATCGCCATCGCGGACCCGATCAAGGAGACGACGCCGGACGCGCTGCAAGCGCTCTATGAGGAGGGCGTCTCTGTCGTCATGCTCACCGGCGACAATTGGACCTCGGCGCGCGCCGTCGCGAAACGGCTGGGCATCAGCGAAGTCGAAGCCGAGATCCTGCCCGAAGACAAGAGCAAGGTCGTCGCCCGTCTACGCGAGGCGGGCCGCATCGTCGCCATGGCGGGGGACGGCGTGAATGATGCGCCGGCCCTCGCCGCGGCGGATGTCGGCATCGCAATGGGAACAGGAACGGACGTCGCCATCGAGAGCGCCGGCGTGACGCTTCTCAAGGGCGACCTTCGCGGCATTGTGCGCGGGCGCCGCCTGTCGCGCGCCACCATGCGGAACATCCGCCAGAACCTGTTCTTCGCCTTCATCTACAATGCGGCGGGGGTGCCGCTGGCGGCGGGAGCCCTCTACCCCACTTTCGGCCTGCTGCTCTCGCCCACGATCGCTGCGGCGGCCATGGCGCTGTCTTCTGTCAGCGTCATCGCCAATTCGCTGCGCCTGCGCCGGACGGAAATCGAGCCCGCCAAGCTGCTTGAAATGCCGCCATTCCCCGGCGTCACTTGAAGCTGAGAGAGGCAGCGTCCGAGCCTCATTCAAAGTTGAAAAAGCCAGTCGGCCTGTAAGCCGGGTTCTGTATGGCCGCGCCGGTTGCCCGACGCGACGTGACGGCCATTCCTCTGGGACGGTCGTCGCCGACCGCCTCGAGCAACCAACCCGGGCGACATCCCGGAGACGGGTTGAAGGTTTTGACGCCTTCGGTCGCCCCTATTCGGTTTTGCTCCCGGCGGGGCTTGCCATGCCCTCGGCGTTACCGTCGAGGCGGTGCGCTCTTACCGCACCCTTTCACCCTTACCGGGCGCGAGGCCCGGCGGTTTGCTTTCTGTGGCGCTTTCCCTGGGGTCGCCCCCGCCGGACGTTATCCGGCGCCGTGTCTCCGTGGAGCCCGGACTTTCCTCTGCGTGACGCAGCGGCCGTCCGGCCGACTGGCTTCCTTTTGGATAGGGAGTGGCGGAAGCAAGGTCAAGGCGCGACGTTTTGCTGCATTCCGATCGAAAGCGCAGCCTCTGGGCCGACCATAGGGACAGCCTATCTTTTATAGCGCGCGGCGGCGACCTGGAAACGCCGACGCGCGAAACTGAAATCAATGGGGAGATTAGAATGATGAATCGACGAACCGCCCTGGCCGCGCTGGGACTGGGGCTCGCCCTATTCTCCGCGCCGGGCGCGGCGATGGCGGAAAATCGCCATATCGATGCGGCGGTCCGCGAGACGAGGGAAGCGATTCACGAGGGGAAGCAGCATATGTTCGCGTCCTTCGCGGAGCATACGCACAACGCGCTGGATCACGCGCGGGAGGCTGTCGCCGCGGGTTTCGATCCCCGCGGCCATGTGAGCATGGCCGTCAAGCACCTGCGTGACGCCATCAAGATCGCCAAGCGGACGCATCATGTCCATCGACTTGAGGCGGGCATCCGACACGCCGAGCGCGCGCTCATTCATCTCAAGGTCGCGGCCAATCACTGAGGCCGTCGCGCTATGCAGCCGCATTGATCGCGGCGTTCGCCGGGCCGAGCAGGCGATGAGCCGCCTCAAGGCGATGCCCTGATCAATCGAGCCGGGCGGAACCCGTTCCGCCCGCGCCACGCGCGGCCTGCTTCAATCGCCGGCGCGTCGAAACGGCGATCATCCATTTACGCCAGAGGGGCCAGGCGGCGATGGCCCGGAATCGCCACGCCAGACGGACAATGATAACTTTGAAGGCCACAGCGAGATCAGCACTGAGATACAGTCCTCGGAGATCCTGAATGAAAAAGTATTTTCGAATGGTTTTGATGACCGGCGCAGCCTTCGGCGCCCCCGCCGCTCTCGCCATGCCGCAGCCGTCCTTGCCAGAAACGGGGACCGGCGTCATTCAAGCGCGTGGCGGCCATGGCGGATTTCACGCAGGCGGCGGCTGGCACGGCGGGTCCGCCGGCGTCCGTCCCGGTTGGGGCGGCGGGCACTACCGCCCGCCGACGGGGGGCTGGCACGGCGGCTATTACCACGGGCGCCCGGTGGCGCGGCCTCCGGTCTATGGCGGTTGGCGCCGCCCTTATTATGGCTGGCGTCCCGGCGGCGCCATCGCGGCCGGCGCGGCGATCGGCTTCCTGAGCGCGGCCGCCGCGGCGGCCTACGCCACGAGCGCGGCGCCGGCGGCGGGTCTCTGCTGGTACTATACCGACTACACCTACCAGACGGGTTTCTGGGACAACTGCCCCTAAGCCCGGGTCAGGCGCGCGAGACGTTGCGGGATCGCGTCCCGCCACGTCCCGCGCGTCGATTCGCGCACTTGATCCGACACGAGCGCGCCCGCGGCGAGGCCGAAAGCGAGCCAAACGTAAGAGGCGAACATCGACTTCTTGGAGAGCACGAGTTCCCATCCGGGCGTGAAGCGCTTGGGCGTCGCGCCGTAATCGACCGCAAAGGCGATCCCCGACATGACGAAGGCGTCGCGCAGCAGGTTGATGAAGGTGCGCGGCGGATTGAGCGCGAGCCAGGCTTCGAAGGGCGCCGCCCAGAAGATGGTCGACAGGTGATGCGTGGCGAAACCGACAAGCGTATGGCTCGCGCTCGGCAGTTCGACCTTCGCCGCCGCATCTCCCTGCGCCCAGTGGCTCGTCGCATTGAGCGGCTGCAACGCGCCCTTCCCTTCCGCCCTGGCGAGCGCCGCCAGCGCCGCCGCCGACACCAAAGCGGCGACCGTCCCCGTCACCGCCGCCGACAGGCCGAGCTGCGACCATTTGTTTTCCGTCGTCATCTTCATGCGAGCCTCCTCCGTGCGTCTCGGCATGTGCAACCGCAGGAGGCGCGCTTCGTTCCAGCGCTTCTCGCGGCGGACGATATGCTTTAATCCCGCGGCATGAGCGCGGCGCAGGATAAGTCGAAAGGAGCGCAGGTCGTCGACGTGCTGGCGCCTGTCGCCGTCGATGGGACCTATTCCTATGTCGCGCCGCCTGCGCTCGACCTGCAGCCGGGCGACAGCGTCAAAATTCCGCTGGGGACGCGCGAAGCCTATGGCGTCGTCTGGGGCGTGGAGGAAGGCGCCGCGTCGCGCAGCAACCTCAAGGCGGTCGCAGCGCGTCTCGACCGGCCCCCGCTGTCTCACAAATTGCGCGATTTCATCGACTGGCTCGCCCGCTACACGCTGACGCCCCGCGGCATGGCGTTGCGTCTCGCGACCCGCGCGGCCGAGGAAGCCGCGCCGGAGGCGCAGCGCCTTCTCTATCGCGCGACAGGTTCGAAGCCCGAGCGCCTGACGCCCACGCGCGCGCGCGTGCTGGAAGCCGCGGAAGGCGGCATGGTCTTCGCCAAGAAAGCGCTCGCCGAAGCCGCCGCCTGCTCTTCCGGCGTGATCGACGCGCTGGTCGACGACGGCTCCCTCGAAGCAGTCACGGCGCCGCCGGAGCCTGTCGCCCGTGCGCTCGATGCGGATTTCGCCGCGCCCGTATTGGAGCCCGCGCAAAGCGCCGCCGCAGACGCATTGACCGAGGCGGTCCAGACGCGCGCGTTCAAGCCATTCCTCCTCGAAGGCGTCACCGGCTCCGGCAAGACCGAAGTCTATTTCGAAGCGATCGCCGCCGCGTTGAGGGACGGCGGACAGGCGCTGGTGATGATGCCGGAGATCGCGCTCACCGCGCAGTTTCTCGAACGTTTCGCCGCGCGCTTCGGCGAGAAACCCGCCGAATGGCATTCGGGCGTTTCGGAACGCAAGCGCGCGCGCATCTGGCGCGCGGCGGCGACGGGCGAACTCTCCGTCGTCGCGGGCGCGCGCTCCGCGCTGTTTCTTCCGTTTCGCGATCTGCGTCTCATCATCGTCGATGAAGAGCATGAAGGCGCCTACAAGCAGGATGACGGCGCCTCCTATCATGCGCGCGACATGGCCGTTGTGCGGGCGCGTTTCGAGAATGCGACGATCGTCCTCGCCTCTGCGACGCCCTCGATCGAAACGCGCGTCAACGCTGAACGCGGGCGCTACGGCCATCTGCGCTTGCATGCGCGCGCGGGTTCACGTCCCATGCCGGTGCTGGAACCCATCGACATGCGCGTGGAGGGCCCGCAACGCGGACGCTGGATTGCGCCGCGTCTTGCGCTCGCCGTCGGCGAGACCATTGCGCGTGGCGAACAGGCGCTTCTCTTTCTCAACCGCCGCGGCTATGCGCCGCTGACGCTCTGCCGCGATTGCGGCCATCGCTTCCGCTGCGCGCAATGCGACGCGTGGCTCGTCGAACATCGCTTCCGACGCGCGCTCGTCTGCCATCATTGCGGACATACGGAGCGCCGTCCCGATACGTGTCCCGAATGTGGCGCCGAGGATTCGCTCGCGGCCTGCGGCCCCGGCGTCGAACGCCTTGCGGAGGAAGCGGCGACGCTCTTTCCCGACGCGCGCATTCTTGTGCTCTCCTCCGATTTTCCCGGCGGCGCAGAGCGTCTGCGCCGCGAGCTCGACGAAATCGCCAAAGGCGCATTCGACATCGTGATCGGCACGCAGCTCGTGGCGAAGGGCCATAACTTTCCGCATCTCACGCTTGTCGGCGTCGTCGACGCAGATCTTGGCTTGGGCAGCGGCGACCCCCGCGCGGCTGAGCGCACCTTTCAATTGCTCAATCAGGTGACGGGCCGCGCCGGCCGCGGCGACAAGCCCGGCCGCGCGCTGATCCAGACCTTCCAGCCCGAGCATCCCGTCATCGCCGCGTTGCTGTCTGGCGACGCGGAGAAATTCTATACGCAGGAAATTGCGCTGCGCGAGCGCGCGGGACTGCCGCCCTTCGGGCGCCTCGCGGCGCTCATCGTCTCCGGCAAGGATGCGGCGGCAGCTGAAACGCATGCGCGCGCGCTGGTGCGCACAGCTCATGAATTGCCGCCATCGCCGCGCTATCGCGTCGCCGCGCTCGGCGGCTTGGCGGAAGCCGACGAGATCATGATGCTCGGCCCCGCCGAGGCGCCGATCGGCCTCATTCGCGGCCGATTCCGTTACCGCTTGCTCGTAAAGGCGCCGCGCAACGCCGATGTGCAAAGCTTTTTGCGTGACCTCATTGCGAATGGGCCAAAAGAACGCGGCGGCATACGCGTACAGATCGACGTCGATCCTCAGAACTTCATGTGACGTCTCGGTAGCGCCGGCGAAACGGTCGGCGGTTGAAGCAGTCTTCGTCCGCGATAGGTAAGGCTGATCTTGAAGCGCTTACGCGCTGTGTAATTCTCTGCACGGGAAGGGTCAGAAATGAAGATCAAGTCGATCCTCTTCGCCACGCTTGTGGCTGGCGGCCTCGCCGCGACCGCAACCGCCATGCCGGTCGCGCCTCGGCAGGCGGGCGTCGATGCGCAGCAGGCGCATTCAGTGCGCATCTGCGACCACGGGCGCTGCTGGTGGAGCGACGACCACCGCCATGGTTATCGCGGCGATAGATGGGGCTATAGCGGCGGCCGCTGGGGCCATGACGACAACTGGCGCCGTCGAGATCGCTGGCATCGCGAACGCGACTGGGATCAGGACTGGCGTCGCTGGTGACGCCGATCCGATCGTGCGTGAAAAGGCCCGCAGCTCCTGCGGGCCTTTTTCATTTCGATGCTTTTGTTCGCAACGCCCGATCGCGCGTTGAAAGCGCGCAAGCACGCGACAGATACGACGGACCATGCGAACGCCCGAAGGTCGAGCGGCGCAGCTTTCCCTGAAGAGGAAAGGATGAAAACGATGAAGAGGACGTGGCTCTTGTTCGCATCCGCAGCCGCCGGCGCGCTTGCGCTCGGCGCACCCTTGTCGAAAGCGACGCCGGTCGCGACGCCATCAATCGAAAGGGGCGTCGTTCAGGCGCATGCCGTTCGCATTTGCGACGACGACGGCGACTGCTGGTGGACGACGCGTCATCGCCATCGCGGCGATTGGGATGACGACCACGATCGCGGCTGGCGGCATGGCTATCGCGATTATGACGACGATCATTACGGCCGGGCGCCGCGTCATGGCCGCGACTGGAACGACCGGGACTATGACCGCGATCACGAACGTCACGGGAAAATGGACAAGGATCGCGAGCGCGGCGAATGGGGCCGCAGCTCCGAGCGCGAGCACCATGGCATGGACGACAAGGATCGAGACAAGGACTACCGCGCCGATCAGGGAATGAAAGAGCGCGGCGAGCAGGGTGAGAAAAAGAAGTAAAAAGACTCCAGCGAGCCGCTTCGCGCGGCTCGCCTCACACGCCGCGCACGACCCGCGCGACGACCTTCGCGGTGTAATCCACCATCGGAACGATGCGGGCGTAATTGAGCCGCGTGGGTCCGATGACGCCGAGCGCGCCGATGATGCGACGCTCGCTATCGCGCAGCGGCGCCGCGATCATCGAGGAGCCCGAGAGCGAGAAAAGCTTGTTCTCGGAACCGATGAAAATCCGAACGCCTTCCCCCTGCTCCGCACGCTCCAGAAGATCGATCACTTCCGTCTTGGTTTCGAGATCGGCGAAGAGCAGCCGCACGCGCTCAAGATCGGCCGTGGCGGTCAGATCCTCGAGGAGATGCGCCTGGCCCCGCACGATGAGCTGGCGGCTTTCGCTCGTCGCGCCCGCCCAGCTCGCATAGCCCGCCTCGACCAGCCGGGCCGTCAATTCGTCGAGCTCCGTCTGCGCGGCGCGGCGGGAAGCCTCGATGCCCTCGCGCGCTTCGGCCAGCGTGCGGCCCGTAATGCGCGCATTGAGATAATTCGCGGCCTCGATAAGCGCCGAGGCCGGGAGGTCCCGCGAGACGGGGATGACCCGATTCTCCACCGTGCCGTCGTCCGCGACGAGAATCGCGAGCGCGCGCTCCGGTTCGAGCCGCACGAAATCAATCTGCTTGAGCCGCACATTTTCCTTCGAGGCGACCACGACGCCCGCGACTCGCGTCAGGCCGGAAAGCAAGCTCGTCGCCTCAGACAGAACGCCCTCGAGGTCATTGTCCTTGGAGGCGGCCTCGACCTCCGCCGCGATGCGGGCGCGCTCGGTCTCCTCGATGTCGCCGATCTGCAGGAGCGAATCGACGAAAAATCGCAGGCCGAGTTCGGTCGGGAGACGCCCGGCGCTCGTATGGGGCGAATAGATGAGGCCCAGCTCCTCGAGGTCCTGCATGACATTGCGCACCGAGGCCGGCGACAAAGTCATCGGCAGGAGCCGCGACAATTGACGCGAGCCGACGGGCTCCCCGGTCGTGAGGTAGCTGTCGACCAGCAGCCGGAAGATTTCCCGGGAGCGGTCAGTGAGCGTCGACAGGTTGGCGGCTGGCGGAATGATCGGCGACGGTCGGATCATGGGCGGAAGAATAACGCATCGGGGCCGCGCGTCGAGACCGGATCGCGCAATGAAAAAGCCCGGCCGCAGGGGCCGGGCTTCGTGACTTGGGGCGATCGGGGAATCAGATGCCGAGGCCGGCGATCCCGAGAAGCGCGCCGAAGCTCTTGAAGTTGTAGTTCACGCCGACGCGGGCCATATGCGTGTCGAAGCCGTTGCCCACGAAGGTGCGATAGGCGACCGGGAAGGCGAGGCCTTGGCCGTTCGTGCCCGCGAGGCTCGTGTAGAGATATTCGGCCTTGACCGAGATCTTGTCATAGACAGCCCATTCGATGCCGGCGCCGACGTTCCAACCGGCCTGCCACTTCGACGTATTGGTCGGGAAGGAGATGCCGCCGACATTGTCGAAGCCGTTGGTGTGGAGCTGGCCATAGGTCAGGCCGCCCGTGATGTAGGGCAGGAAGCGGCCGAAGGCGTAGCCGAAGCGCAGGCGCTCGGTGCCGTACCAGCGCAGGCGGCTCTGCAGCGCGCCGCCGCCCCAACCCCAGGCGGAGCCCGGGCTGCCGCTGGTCACGTCGGCATAGTTGAAGTCCGACTCATAGCCGAAGACGATATTGTTCGGGAGCTGCCAGGTCGCGCCGCTCTGAACGCCGACCACGAATCCCGTGGTGCCGTGGGAAGACGGCGCATTGGTCCACACGGCGCCGGGAACGGCTCCCCCGAGGAAGGTCACGTTGGACAGGTAGCTGGCCGAGCCGCCGCCATATCCGCCGTTGATGCCGACATGATAGCCCGTCCAGTCGAAGCCGATGGGCGCGGGCGGCGGCGGCGGCGCCTTGTAGCTGGGCAGGTCGGCGGCCGAGGCCGCGCCGATCGCCAGGGTCGACGCCAAAGCGCCGAAAACCGTAGCCTTGAAAGTCATTACAGTGTTCTCCAATCACAAGGCCGCCCGGTCGTTCGGCGCAGCGGGATGATCAAGAAAGTAACATCCCGCTATGCACGAAGAAATTATCGCCCGCCCCGCCCCCGCGAATTTAGCCGCGGCGTTGCGCGCGCGTCACACTGAGGCGTAATTATCTGTTTTCCATACACAATGAATTAAGCATAAGCCGCGAGGAGCGGCTCCGCGCGCGCCGAAAGGTTTCGCCGATAGGCCGCCAGGGAAAAGCGTGATTCATAATAGGACAGCGCGGCGCTCTCGCGGCGGTCCGAATCGCTCGGCGCCGGTTCCCCCGCAGCGGCGCAAAGCGCTTTTGCGAAATCGTCGGCCATCTCGACCACAGTCACGCCCGGAATATGGAAGGCATCCGCATCCATGCCGCGCAGCGCCTGAGGCGTGGCGATAATCGGCAGGCCGCTCGACATAGCCTCCACGGTCTTGATGGAGAGCCCCGTGCCGCTGATCGTCGGCAGCAGGACCAGCCTGGCCTGGGCGTAGATCGCGCCGGGGTCCTCGACGCGGCCGAGAAACCAGTCCTTGCGGGCTTCATGGAGTTCGGGCGCGCGGGCGCGCACGCCGGCGTCGACATTGCCGGCGATCTTCACCTTCACGCCGGGCGCCTTGGGCGCGACCTCGCGCAGGAACCAGATGACGCTCTCGACATTCGCGGGGTTGTTGCTGGAGACGATGATGATGTCCGGCCCGCCGGGACCCGTCGGCGCGGCGGGGGTCGGCGGATAGAGCAACGCGTGTCGCTTCTCCGGGAGAAGCGCGCGAAAATCCTCGGCCTCCTGCGAATTGAGATGGAGCAGCAGGTCCGCGCCTCGCATCGCGTCCAGTTCCTGCGCCAACATGGCTTCATAGGTCGCGCGCGGCGAGAGCCAGGGCATGCCTTCGTTGAAGAGGACGAACTGACGCGCCTGCAGATCATGCGTGTCGAGCATGATGGGCGCGCGTCCGCGGGCGAGGCGGCGGGCGATGGGCATCAGGAAAAAGTGATTGCAATGGACGAGGTCGTATTCCCGCCCCTCGACCTGCGGCGAAAGCTTGGCGCGTTCGGCCATGCCGAGCCTGATCGCCGCCTGATCGCCGTGAATATAGGGCCAGAGCGTCTGCGTGAGAAAGCGCGGGCCGAGCACTGCGTGAAAGGGCGCGCCGCCGTAATAACGAGGGCCGGCGTCGAGCTCCGGCGTGGCCGCCGTGAAGGACTTCCATATCCAGTCGCGGCCCGGAACGAAGCCGGGATCGGAGCTGACGGCGATGGGCGAGACCTCGGCGCCGAGCGCGCGATAGGCCTCGATCTGTCCGACCACCACGCGATAAGTGCCGCAGGAGTGCCAGGCGGGATGAACGAGCGCGACGCGCCGGCCCGAAAGGCTCGCTTCGCTCATGATCCGCGCGCCTGCTAGGCCCGCGCCCGGAGCGTCTCCAGCGCTCCGGCCAGCGCGCGCGCATAGGCGTCGAGGCTGAATGCCCGGTCGTACAGCATGCGCGTGTCGCTCATCGCCCCGGCCGTATCGCCGCGATCCGCGCGCGCCTGCGCCCGGCGCCAGAACTGGGCGAACTCGGTCGCATCATGCGCCACGTTTACGTTGGTGAGAGTCGACGGGTCGATCTGCATGCCCCGGAAGGCGAGCGGCGTGGCGATGATCGGGGCGCCGCAGGCGAGCGCCTCCACCGCCTTGATGGACAGACCATGCCCCTCGACGGTCGGCAGCAGGATGCAGCCGGCCCGCTTGTAGACGAGCGCGATATTGTCGACCCGGCCCATGAAGAGATGGGCGTGCGCCTCGTAAAGCGCGGCGTCGCGCTTTTTCAGGCCCTCGTCGATATTGCCGTAGATCGAGACTTTCGCGCCGCCGGCCTTGGGGACGACCTCGTTGAGGAACCAGCGCAGGCTCTTGTAATTGGCGTAATTGTCGCTCGCCACGATGACGATCTGCGTGCCGACCGAGCGCGGCACCTCCGGAACGGCCGGATAGATCAGCGCATGGCGCGCCTCCGGCAGGAGGTTGCGGAAGTCGCGATGCTCTTCCTCGTTGAGATGGGTGCAGAGGTCGGCCCGGCGCATCCAGTCGAGCTCGACCATCAACATGTCGGAATAGTCGGCGTGCGGCGGGATAAAAAACCCGCCCTGGTTGCGCAGCGTGAATTGCCGCGCCTGAATATCCTGCGTCTCGAGGATGACCGGGACCCGCCGTCCCTTCTTCAGCTTCTCCACGAAGGGCATTGTGAAGAAGTGATTCGCGTGAATGAGGTCAACCGATTCGCGGTCGAAATCCTCCGGCAGCGGCGACCGCTTCGCAATTTCGATCAGCCAGGAGGCCTGATCGCCGTGAATGAGGCGCCAATAGCCCTTCGCGAGGAAAACGGGAGACAGGAAGGCCGAGGTCGACGCCCCCGAATAATAGCAGCGGTTCGCGCCGATATTGCGGGAGGCGTTCAGATAGGCGTCCCAGCGGGGCCCCTCGGTGGCGGCGGGGCCGAGCGCGTCCATCATGGCGACCGAGACGACGCGCGCCCCCAGCGCCCGATAGGCCGCGACCTGGCTGACATTGACCTGATAGCTGCCGCAGCTGTGCCAGGCGGCGTGGACGACGGCGACGGTTTTCCCGGCCAAGGGCTTTCCGAGCGGCGGCGCGGCGCTCGCTTGCGCCCGGGAAATGTCGTCCAAGCTGCCGCCCCCTTGCTTTTGCCCGAATTTTATCAGTACACCCCCGTATATGAGCCTTCGTCTCCCAAATCCACCCCTTCGCGCGCCGGACTCCGAGGCTGGCGCTTCCGCCCCGGCCAAGCGCTACGGCATCGCCATTGTCGGCAACGACAAGATCATCGACTGGCTGCTGCCCTTTCTCGAGAGCTATCGCGACACCAATTCGTCGCTGCCGATCTATCTCATCCCCTATGATGACAATGTGGAGATGACGAAGCGGGCGGCCGACATTTACGGCGCGACCTATGTGTCGGAGGAGCCGGTCGAGATCGACAAGCTCTCGCACGAGCTTTACCCGGGCCTCTTCAACAATAACCGCCGACGCCTGCGCAAGCTCCAGGCCCTCGCTCTGCCGCTCGACGAAGTCGCCTATGTCGACGTGGACGTCATCCTCTTCCGCGACTTCACGCCGATCTTCGGCAAGCTCGAAGCCGGCAAGACGGAGTTCATCGTCGCCTCGCCGAGCTTTGAATATGTCTACAACGACAAACGCAGCAAATATCCGTTCCTGAAGGACGTGCTGCTGTTCAACGACGGCTTCTGGGTCACGTCGAACAAGTTTCTCAAGCTCTCGGACTTCATCGAGACGATGAAGGTCGATTCGGAGATCTTCCATGACGTGCGCAAGCGCGGGCAGCTCTTCGCCCAGCCCCTCGTCAATTTCGTGACGCATCGCCGGGGCCTCAAGATCGAGCTCCTGCCCAATGTCGTGCCGGGCTCCTCGCATGAGAGCTTCTACAAGGCGCCGGGCGTGGCTTTCCGGGACGGCAAGCCGATCGACGTCGACGGCAAGGAAATCTACTTCGCCCACTGGGCCGGCGCGGTCGGCCTGCCCTCGCGCGGCGTCTTCGATCCGGCATGGACGGAATATTCCAAGGCCGCCTGGGCGCGGTTCAAGAAGTGACGGCCGTGACCCCGTCATTGCGAGGAGCGCCAGCGACGAAACAATCCAGGGCCACGATCCGGCGGCTGGATTGCTTCGCTGCGCTCGCAATGACGAGCGGGACCGACGGCGGGCGATAAGCGATGCCCCATCTCCTTTACTGGTATCTCTTCAAACGCGTGGGCTTCAACGTCCTCGTCGTGCAGTTCGCGCTGTCGGTGCCGGTCGTCCTTTCCTACCTGCTCTATCAATTGCCGCCGGCCGCCGTGCGCGGCGGGCTGGTCTTTCCGGCGCTGGTCGGCGTCTCGCCGACGGTCGCCTATGTGACGCTGCCCATGGCCGTCGGCGTCGCCACGGCGCTCGAATTTTCGCGCATGGCGAGCGAGGGCATGATCGCGGTGCTTTATGCCCTGCGGCTCTCGGCGTGGTCGATCTGCCGGCCGGCCCTGTCGCTCGCCGCCGGCATTGTCCTGCTCGGCTACGTTCTCGCGAATTTCATCGCGCCGCACTATACGAGCAACATGCAGGACGTGCTGAACGTCATCCGCAATTCGCTCAATCACCGCATGCTCGACGCGGCGCATTTCTACACCTTCTCCAATGGCGTCAAGACGCTCTACATCGAGCGCTGGATCACGCCGGACATCGCCGCCAATCTCTATGTGCGGCAGATTTCACCCGAGAAGATGCAGGAGGAGACGATCACCGCGGCGCGCGCAGAGTTCCGCCGCAACGAATCCGGCGTCATCGTCGCGCTCTCCAACGGCAGCATCCAGACGCGCTCGATCACGAGCAACGAGGTGCGGATCGCCAATTTCGATGAATACGCCATGGCGCTCCCCATGCAGGGCAGCGCCTCCCTGCCCGATCGCGGCTGGAAGGGCGTCTATGAGCTCCCCGCCGGAGCCTTCGTCTCCAGCTGGAATACGGCCAAGCTCGACCATCGGCAGGCCGGCGAATGGATGGCGGAGGCGGCGAAGCGTTTCGGCGTGCCGGCCCTCGCCATCGGCCACACGCTGCTCGCCATGGCGCTGACGCTCACCTTCGGCAACATCACCGGCCGTCGCGGCGCCGCGGGGAGCCTGACGATCATCGCCATTCCGGCGGCGCATATCGGCTTTCTGGTGGCGCTGGAATCGCTTCTGCGCATCAGCGGCTGGTTTGCGATCCTGCTGCTCGCGGCCTTTGCGGCCGAAGTGCTGGGCTCGCTCTGGCTCATCGCGAGGGTGAATTACAGCCCGAAGCCCAGGCCCTATGACGCCGCCCTGCCGGCGACGCCAGTGACTTACGCCGCGCCGGTCGCCTGATTTTCCTCCGCGTCCATCGCCGCGCGGTAGTCGGCGATGATGCGCGCGGGCTCGCCGATCTCCTTAACGACGCCGTTCTCCAGCCAGAGCACGCGATCGCAGAGGTTCTCGACGAAATCGAGATCGTGCGAGACCATCAGGATCGTCCCGTGATTGGCGAAATCCTGAATGTATTTCTCGCATTTGTGCTGAAAAATCTGGTCGCCGACAGACAGCGCCTCGTCCACGATCAGCACGTCCGCGTCGGCATGGGCGCAGATGGCGAAGGCGACGCGCGCGATCATGCCCATGGAATAGGTCCGCATGGGCTGCTCGAAGAAGGGGCCGACATCGGCGAAGGCGGCGATGCTTTCGATGCGTTCGTCGACCTCTTTCTTGGACAGGCCGAGAATCGCTGCGCCGATGCGGGCGTTCTCTCGGCCGGTCAGGAGACCGTCGAAGCCGGAGCCGAGCGCCAGGATCGGGGCGATGCGCCCCTGCACCTTGAAGTCGCCCTTCGTCGGCATGGTGATGCCGCAGAGAATTTGCAACAGCGTGGTCTTGCCGGCGCCGTTGCGACCGATAATGCCGACGCGCTCGCCCTTCTCGACGGTGAAGGTCATGTCGTGCAGGACCCACTTTTCCTTGTAGAATTTCTTCCACAGGCCAAAGAGGATCTGCTTGAGCTGATCGTTCTGATGCGCGTAGAGCTGGAAGGCTTTTCCGATGCCGCTACAGCGAATGGCGGGCTCAGATGACATCGACGATGACCGACTTGTAGCGCATGAAGAACTGGTAGCCGCCAAGGAACACGGCATAGGACACGGCGACCACGATGAGATAGCCGAAGACATTCGGCACATAGCCGTCGAGAGCGACGGCGCGCAGCATCTCGATATAATCGCCAACGATGTTGAGCCGCAGCCACATGGCCGTGGAGGACGACATCGCCGCGATCTGGTCGAGGCGGTAGAAAATGGGCGTCGCGAACATCAGCACGGGCACGATCGACGCCATGATATGCGCCACGTCGCGGGTGAAGGCGCCAAGCGCCATCAGGAACCAGACGACCCCGAGGATGAAGAGAAAGAAGGGGACGACGAGGAACGGCGTCAGCACGATGGTGAGCGGGATCGTCCCCGCCGTCAGCAGCCGGAAGACGATATAGACGCCGAAGGCGACGCCCGCATAGGTGAAGGCGCGGATGGTCGCGGTCCAGGCGATCGTTTCGCTCGGGAAAATCGAGCGCTTCACGAAATTCACATGCTCATGGAGCAGGACCGGCGCGCGATAGGCGAGTTCGCTGAACAGGTTGAAGACGATCAGACCGATGAAGATGCCGCTCGCATAGTCGGTCACGCTCATGCCGGCGGACAGCTGCGGCACGGTGATTGAGAAAAGCGTCGTATAGGTGAGCAGCATGACGAGCGGCGACAGCACCGCCCAGGCCGGGCCGAGGAAAGAGCCGCGAAAGCGCGAGATGAACTCGCGCCGCACGACGGCGCGGATGAGTTCCCGATTGCGCCAGGCCCGATCGAACGGGGCGACATAGGCGGGCGGGATCGAGGCGAGCAACAGTCGGTCGTCCTTTCCGAAACAGCGCGCTGGGGCGGCGCGGACCGCTCCGCATAGACCAGTTCAGGCCCTGCGCTGTCAATGGCGGGGGAAAGGCGCCCCCCGCCGCTATTCCACCGTGACGCTCTTTGCGAGATTGCGCGGCTGGTCCACGTCCTTACCCATGAAGGTCGCAACATGATAGGCCAGAAGCTGGGCCGGCACGGCGTAGACGAGCGGCGCGAAGGGACCGGCGACCGCCTCTGCCATCTCGATGTAGCCCGAAAGCTCCGCAGCCGCTTCGTGCTTGGCCCGGGGCGAGCCGATCAGGATGAGGTGGCCGCCGCGCGCCGCGACTTCCTGAAGGTTGGACACCGTCTTTTCCAGGGAGGCGTCCGGGGGCGCCAGGACGATCACCGGCATGGCGTAGTCGATCAGCGCGATGGGACCATGCTTCAGCTCGCCCGCCGCATAGCCCTCGGCGTGGATATAGGACAATTCCTTGAGCTTCAGCGCGCCCTCCATCGCCAGCGGGAAGGACGGGCCGCGGCCGAGATAAAGCGCGCTGGAGGCGCGCGCGACATCGCGCGCGACGGGCTCGATCTGCGCCTCCCGCGTCAGAGCCTGCGCCATCTGGCCGGGGGCTGCGATCAGCTCCGAGACGAGTTCGCGCTCGCGCTCCTTGCTCAAAACGCCGCGCGCACGGCCCAGAGCCAGAGCAAGGCAGGCGAAGACCGCGAGCTGGCAGGTGAAGGCCTTGGTCGAGGCGACGCCGATCTCGGGGCCGGCGAGGTCTTGGCGACCGTGTCGCTCTCGCGCGCGATGGTTGAGGTCTCGACGTTCACGATCGAGAGAATGTGCTGACCCTCGGCCTTGGCGTAGCGCAGCGCCGCGAGCGTATCCGCGGTCTCGCCGGACTGCGACACGACGATCATCAGCCCATTCTCGGGCAGCGGCGGATCGCGGTAGCGGAACTCGGAGGCGATGTCGATTTCGACGAGAGGCGCGCGAAGCGCTCGAACCAGTAGCGCGCGACGAGGCCGGCGTAATAGGCGGTGCCGCAGGCCGAAATCGTTACGCGCGTCAGCGCCTTGGCGTCGATGTTCAGCTCGAATGGCAGGCGCACGACGCCTTCGGCGAGGTCGAGATAATGCGCGAGCGCGCGGCCGACGACCTCGGGCTGCTCGTGGATTTCCTTCGCCATGTAATGGCGGTAATTGCCCTTGTCGACCATGAAGGAGCCGGCCTGAAGCGGCTGGCGGCGTCGTTCGACCTTGGTGTCCTTCGCGTCGTAAAATTGCGTGCCGTCGCGACGCAGAACGACCCAGTCGCCCTCGTCGAGATAGGCGATGGACGTGGCGAAAGGCGCAAGGGCCAGAGCGTCCGAACCGAGAAAGGCGCCCTCATCGCTCCAGCCGACGGCGAGCGGCGAGCCGCGCCGCGCGCCAATGAGGAGATCGGGCTGGCCGTCGAAGAGAAAGGCCAGGGCGAAGGCGCCCTTGAGGCGCTTGAGCGCCGCGGCGACGGCGGCCTCCGGCGCCGCGCCCGCCTTTATCTCCTGGGCGACGAGATGGGCGACGACCTCAGAGTCGGTTTCCGAATCGAAGGCGTGGCCTTTCGCCATAAGATCTTCGCGCAGTTCGCGGAAATTCTCGATGATCCCATTATGAACCACCGCCACGCCGCCATTGGCGTGCGGATGGGCGTTGGTTTCATTGGGCTTGCCATGGGTCGCCCAGCGCGTATGGCCGATGCCGACGGCGCCCGTCATCCCCGCGCCGGCGAGCTTTTCTTCCAGATTTTTCAATTTGCCCGACGCGCGCAGGCGGGTCAGCCGCCCCTTCTCGAGCGTCGCGATCCCGGCCGAGTCGTAGCCGCGATATTCAAGTCGCTTCAGAGCGTCGACAAGATGTCCCGCAACGGGACCATTTCCCAGTATTCCAACGATTCCGCACATAGCACCGCCTCCGAAAGCGATTGTAGCAAATGCGCCGCCAAACGGAGGCCGGGGCGCGTCGTCTGAGGATGAAGGTTAAAAAGGCGCGCGCGGCCGCTATTTTTTCTTCTTTGCCGACTGCGTGGACCTGAAGCTGGACGCCCAGCCGGCCTTTTCCACCTGCCGGCCGCGCGCGACGGCGAGCGCATCGGCGGTCACGTCCTTTGTGACGACGGAGCCGGAGCCGACATAGGCGCCGGGCCCAACCGTGACCGGGGCCACGAGCGCGGAGTTGGAGCCGATGAAGGCGTTCTCGCCGATCACGGTGCGATATTTGAAGAAGCCGTCGTAATTGCAGGTGATCGTGCCCGCGCCGATATTGGCGTTCGCGCCGATGTCGGCGTCGCCGATATAGGTCAGGTGGCTGACCTTCGCGCCAAGGCCGAGACTGGCGTTCTTGATCTCGACGAAATTGCCGACCTTCGCCTCTTCGGCGAGCGCCGCGCCGGGGCGCAGACGCGCAAATGGCCCGACATTCGCGCCGGCGCCCACGCTCGCGCCTTCGAGATGCGAAAAAGCGTGGATGACCGCGCGATCGCCGATCTCGACGCGGGGGCCGATCACGACGTTGGGCTCGATCGTCACGTCGCGCGCGATCTTGGCGTCGGCGGAAAGAAACACTGTTTCCGGCGCGATCATGGTGACGCCGGCGGCCATGGCGGCCCGGCGCAGGCGCTCTTGCGCGACGGCTTCAGCCTGCGCGAGCTGGATGCGGTCGTTGACGCCGAGAACCTCGGTTTCCTGAGCGAGCACGACTTGCGCCTTGCGCGCGGCCGCGGCGCGCGCCATCTCGACGACGTCGGTGAGATAGAACTCGCCCTTCGCGTTGCGATCGTCGTTGTCGACGCGCTCGAGCGCGCGTCCGCCCGTCGAGGCCATGAGGCCGGCGTTGCAGAGGTCGACCGCGCGCTCCGCGTCGCTCGCTTCCTTCTCCTCGCGGATGGCGACGAGCCGCCCCGCTTCGTCCTGCAACAGACGGCCGTAGCCGAAGGGATCGGCGGCGACGAATCCCAGCGCCGCGACGCCGGCGCCTTCGGCGAGCGCATCGCGCAACGCGCGGATCGTCGCGCCGGAGACGAGCGGCGTGTCTGCGAAGAGGATCAGAAGATCGTCGTATCCAGCCGCAATCGCCTCGCGCGCCGCCAGAACGGCGTGCGCCGTGCCGAGACGCTCCGTCTGCACACAAAAACCTGCGACTGAGGCCATGCGCGCAGCGCTTCGGCGCGCACGTCCTCTCGTCCCGGTCCGACAACGACCGCGACGGTCTCGACGCCCGCTTCCGCGACGGCGCAAAGAACATGGGCCAGCATGGAGCGCCCGGCGACCTGATGCAGAACCTTGGGCTTATCCGATTTCATGCGCGTGCCCTCGCCGGCGGCGAGGACGATCGCAAGCGCGGCGCTCTTCCAAGGATGACATGCGCGGCGGCGATCCTTTGCTTGAGCGTGACGAAAAACGGTCGCGCTCTTTTATCTGTTTGTTGCAGATTCGAACCACGAAGGGCAAGCGGAGGACAGGATGCGCGGAAAAGCCGCGTCGCAATAATTCCTTTTTGTTCCCCAAATTTCTTCTATAGAGGAACGACGCGCCACCCCGACGAACCCTTCCGACATCCTTCCGGTTGCTCAATGTTTGAACGCAGAGACGTTTTGAAAGCGGCGCTCGGCGCCATCGCCTCCGGGCTGGCGCCCGCAGCGCATGCGGAGGCTCCGCCGGCCGCAGCGCCGCAACCCCCTGCGCCATCGCCTTTTTCCCGCGATATGATCGTTGAACTGGCGCGCGCGCTCGCCGCCAAACCCTATGCGCCGCCGCCGGCTGAACTTCCCGCGCCTTTCGCCAACCTGACTTATGAGCAGTTCGTCGGCATCAAGACGAAACCTGGCTCGGCCATCTGGGCGGGAGAAAACAAGGGTTTCTCCGTCGAGCCGCTGCATCGGGGCAATATCTTCACAACGGCCGTCGACCTTTTTGTGATCGAAAACGGCGCTGCAACGCGGATCGCCTACGACCAAAATCGTTTCGACTATAACGGCTTGAAAGTGGCGGAGAAGCTCCCGGACATCGGCTATTCCGGCTTCCGGGTGATCCTCTCGCCGCCCAGCGGCGCGGAATCCGAGCTCGCCATTTTTCAGGGCGCGAGTTTCTATCGCGCGGTCGCGGCGGGCCAAAATCTCGGCGTCACGGCGCGCGGACTCTCTATCCGCACCGCCGACCCGCGCGGCGAGGAATTCCCCGCCTTCCGCAGCTTCTGGATCGAAAAGCCGAGCGCCGGCGCAAACGCGCTCGTCATCCACGCCCTTCTCGACTCGCCGAGCGTCGCGGGCGTCTATCACTTCACGCTGCGCCCGGGCGAGGCGACGATCATCGACACCGAGCTGACGCTCTTCCCGCGCACGACCGTCGATCATTACGGTCTCGCGGGCTTCGCCGCCGCCTCGCTCCTCACGCCGCTCGACCGGCGCCGGCCGGACGATCTGCGCGCCATGGTCAGCGCGGCGAACGGGTTGCAGATGCTGACGGGCGCGGGGGAATGGCTGTGGCGGCCGGTCTCCAACCGCGAGGAGCTGCAATTCTCCTCCTTCGTGGACGTCAATCCCAAGGGCTTCGGCGCCTTGATCCGAAACCGGGACGTCGCCGACTATCAGGACGACGACCAGCATTGGGAGCGCAGGCCCTCTCTTTGGTCCGAGCCCCTCGGCGAATGGGGCGAAGGGGCGATCCAGCTCGTCGAGATCCCCTCCGAGTCGGAAAACAACGAGAATATCGTCGCTTACTGGCGCCCCAAGGCGCCCCTGGTCGGCGGCGCCTCCGCAACTTTCGCTTATCGCCAGTTCTGGTGCTGGCAGCCGCCGAGCCGCCCGCCCATGGCCGTCGCCATGCATTCGCGTTCCGGGCGCATCCCCGGCTCGAAACTTCGCCGTTTTGTTGTCGTTTTTTCCGGCGACGTTCTGGCCGACAAAGATAAGACAGCGCGTCTTTCCGCCGCCTTGACCACGTCTCCCGGATCGGCCACCAACGTCCGCACGTTTACCAATGCGCAGGCGAAAACGTGCCGCGTCGTCTTCGACGTCGATCCCGCCGGCGAAAACTTCTGCGAATTGCGCCTCGTCCTGCGCGCGGACGAGGAGCCGATCAGCGAAACCTGGCTGTATAGATGGACTCCCTGACAATCGCGCCAGTCGACTCCGCCAACGCGGCGACGGCGTTCAAAGACCCAGCCGAAGCGCCGCCGACGCCAGTTGAAAACCGGCTCTCGATGCCGGCGCAGAACCTTTTCAAGTTCGACCGCAAGCAGTTGCGCAAGCCGCTCGCGCCCGATCTATGGCAGACGCCCTGGCTCGCTCGTCTCGTCACGTTCGGCGGCGGGCTCGCGCTCACCGTCTATGGCGGTTGGCAGATGTACAAGGTCATCGACGTCGGCGGCGTGACGGCCTTGAAATGGGCGCTGCTCGCCCTCTTCGTGCTCAACTTCTCCTGGATCGCGCTCAGCTTCGCGGCCTCCGTCGTCGGCTTCGTCGCGCTGCTCTCGAAGCGGCCCGCGCCGCGTCTTCCCGAGACGCTGCGCGAAAAGACCGCGGTCGTCATGCCGATCTACAATGAGTCGCCGAGCCGCGTCTTCGCGGCGCTGCAGACCATCTTCGAGGATGTGCAGGCGACCGGGCTGGGAAGCCATTTCGATTGGTTCTTCCTCTCCGACACGACGAATCCCGACGTGTGGATCGCGGAGGAGCGCGCCTTCATCGCCATAAGGCGCCGTCTCGGGCCGAACGCCCGCGTCTTCTATCGCCGGCGCGAGAAGAATGTCGGCCGCAAGGCGGGCAATATCGAGGACTTCGTCTCGCGCTGGGGCGGCTCCTATGCGCATATGGTGGTGCTCGACGCCGACAGCCTCATGACCGGCCCGACCATCGTAAAGCTTGCCGCCGCCATGGAAGCGGACCCGGATTCCGGCATCATCCAGACGCTGCCCCTCATCATCAACCGCAACACGCTCTTCGCCCGCGTTCAGCAATTCGCGGCGCGCATATACGGCCCGGTCATCGCCACTGGCCTCGCCTGCTGGATGGGCCGCGACGGCAATTATTGGGGTCACAACGCAATCATCCGCACAGAGGCGTTCGCGCGCCATTGCGGCCTGCCCGACCTGCGCGGACGTCCGCCGTGGGGCGGCCACATCCTGTCGCACGATTTCGTCGAGGCGGCGCTGATCCGCCGCGCGGGATACTCCGTCTATATGCTGCCGACGCTCGGCGGCTCATATGAAGAAAGCCCGCCCTCGCTCATCGACCTTTCCATCCGCGACCGGCGCTGGTGCCAGGGCAATTTGCAGCATTCGCGCGTGCTCGTCGCGAGCGGCTTGAGCTGGGCCTCGCGCCAGCACTTCCTGACCGGGATTTTCGGCTATCTCACCTCGCCGCTCTGGCTGATGCAGCTCTTGATCGGTATCGTGATCGTCTTCCAGGCGAGCTACTTCAAGCCGGAATATTTCACGGGCGAATTCGCGCTCTTCCCCACCTTCCCGCGCTTCGATGCGCAGCGCTCGCTGGAGCTCTTCGCGCTGACCATGGGCATTCTGCTCGCGCCGAAATTCTTCGGCCTGCTCGTCGCGATCTACGAGCCGGAGACGCGCAAGGGCTCGGGCGGGGTCATCATGCTGCTCATTTCGACGCTGTTCGAGATCATCCTGTCGGCGCTCCTCGCCCCGATCATGATGTTGATCCAGACCGGCCATGTCGTGCACATCGTCTTCGGCTTCGACACGGGCTGGGACCCGCAGCGGCGCGACGATGGCTCCGTCCCGCTCATGGACATTGTGCGACGCCACCGTTCGCATGTGGCGCTGGGCGCGCTCAGCCTATTCGCCGGCCTCATGATCTCGCCCTCGCTCGTCGCCTGGATGTCGCCGACGATCGCCGGCCTCATCCTCGCCATTCCAATATCCTGGCTCACGAGCCAGCGCTGGCTCGGTCTCGTCTTCCGCCGCGCCGGGGTGCTGGTGACGCCGGAAGAGACGACGACGCCGCCCATCGCCAAACGCGGCAAGGCGCTCTCAAAGGCGCTCGGGCGCTCGGACGAGGATGAGATGAACGGCGTGGCGGCGATTCACGCCGACCCCGAGTTGCGCGTTTTGCATGAAGCCTGGCTGCCGAACCGCAAGCCGCGCCAGCGCGGCGTCATCACGGCCGACCGCGCCGTCGCGGAAGCCAAGATCGCCGACGCAGAGACGATCGAAGACGTGTTGCAGTGGCTCAATCGCGGCGAGCGTCTCGTGGCCCTTTCCGATCGCGCGCTGATCGGCATGATAGCGCGGCTGCCAAACAAGGCCGAGAAGCAGGAAGCGCGGGCGGCGGAGTAAGCAGCTCCCTGTCCCCTCCCCGTTGATGGGGGAAGGGGACGCTCGCGATCAGCGATGTCGACGAAGGCTGGCGTCCGCTCCCTCGCCCGCAAGGCGGGGAGCGCGGGAGGGGGCAAGCAAGAGTGACCACGGTTTACAAGATCGTCTCCGTTCCCGAATGGCGCAGAGCCGAGGCGGAGGGCGTTTTCCGCGGCGCGGCCATCGACCTTACTGACGGCTACATCCATTTCTCCTCGGCCGAGCAGGTGGAGGAAACGGCGGCCAAGCACTTCGCCGGCGCGCCCGACCTGCTGCTCGTCTCGATCGACGCCGCCAAGCTCGGCGACGCGCTGAAATGGGAAGTCTCGCGCGGGGGCGCGCTCTTTCCTCATCTCTACGCGCCGCTTTCCATGGACGCAGTGACGCGCGTCGCGCCCCTGCCCTTGCGCGCCGATGGGCGCCATGATTTCACGGGCCTCTTATGATCGACCCTTTCAAGCTCGCTTTGCCCTTACTGCGCCTGCTCGACGCCGAGAATGCGCACCGCGCGACGATTGCGGGGCTGAAACGCCTGCCTGCTCAGACGCCTCAAAAGGATGACCGCCGCCTCGCCGTCTCCGCCTTCGGGCTTGACTTCCCGAACCCCATCGGCCTCGCGGCCGGCTTCGACAAGAACGCCGAGGTTCCGGGCGCGATGCTCGGTTTCGGCTTCGGTTTCGTGGAGGTCGGCACGCTGACGCCGCGCGCCCAGCCCGGCAACGACCGCCCCCGCGCATTCCGGCTGCTCGAGGATCGCGGCGTCGTCAATCGCTACGGCTTCAACAATGACGGCCACGCGCCAGCTCTGGAGCGTCTGACGCGTCGCCTCGCCCATCTCGCCGAAACAAAGGAGCGTCGCCATTACGGCGCCGGCCCCTACCGCGGCGCGCATGACGGCGCGGGGGTGGTGGGAGTCAATGTCGGCGCCAACAAGGACGCGGAAGACCGCATCGCCGATTATGTCGAGGGCGTCGGCGCTTTCGCCGAGGTCGCGGATTACTTCACCATCAATGTCAGTTCGCCCAATACGCCGGGCCTGCGCGATCTTCAGGCGCCCGAAGCGCTCTCCGAACTCCTCGCCCGCGTGATCGACGCGCGTGACGCCGCGCCCGTGCAAAGGCCCGTCCTGTTGAAGATCGCGCCCGACCTTGCCCTCGATCAACTCGACGGCATCGTCCGCGTCGCGCTCGATCGGCGCATCGACGGCATGATCGTTTCCAACACGACGATTTCGCGGCCCGAGACGTTGCGCTCGCCGCTGGGCAAGGAAAGCGGCGGCCTTTCCGGCAAGCCGCTCTTCCCGCTTTCCACCTATATGCTCGCGCAGACCTATCTGCGCGTCGAAGGGCAGTTTCCGCTGATCGGCGTGGGCGGCGTCGACAGCGCCGAGACGGCGCTCGCCAAGATCGAAGCCGGCGCAACGCTGGTGCAGCTCTATTCCGCGCTCATCTATGAAGGCCCCGGCCTCGTCTCGCGCATCAAAGGCGGCCTGTTCGATGCGCTTCAAAGCGAGAACGTCACGCTCGCTGCGCTCGTCGGCCGAAAGGCGGCGCAATGGGCGCAGGGAGACGCGACGTGAGCGACGACGAGAAAGCCATTCGCGCCTTCGTCCAGAACTGGTTCGAGGCGAGCAAGAGCGGCGACATCGACGCCATCGTCGCCCTCATGGAAGACGACGCCGTCTTCATGTCGCCGGGCGCGGAGCCCTTCGGCCGCGACGCCTTCAAGGCGATGGCCGCGCAGATGAAGCATATGCGCCTCGACATGCAGAGCGACATTCTCGAGATCAAAGTCCTGGGCGACTGGGCCTTTTTCCGCAGCCGCCTGCAGGTCGGCGTCACGCCGCCCGGCGGCAAGACGCTGCGCCGCGCCGGCCAGACGCTGACGCTCCTGCGCAAGGGCGCCGACGGCGCCTGGCGCCTCGCCCGCGACGCCAACATGCTCGTCTGACGCAGCCGGCGCGCGGCTTTCCTGCGGCCGCGCGCGATGCTATGCGAGCGCCCATCCAACTTAAGAGGAAATCCCATGAGCGAACATATCTGGCTGGCCACCGGCGAGGCGACGGTTCTCGCGGCCGACGGGCAATATACGGATGCGATGCCGGAAGTTCTGATCGGCAACGTCAAGGGTCCGGTCGGTCACGCCTTCGCGTCCATGACCGGCCAGGTCGCCGGCCATCCGCGCATGTTCGTCATCCGCGATCTGAATCAGCAGGTTCGCCCGGCGACGATGATGACCACCAAGATGACGGTGAAGTCGGAAGCCTATGTGGAACTGCTCGGCGGCGTTGTGCAGGCGGCGACCGCCGACGCCATTGTCGACTGCGTGGCCGAGGGGATCATTCCGAAGGATCAGGCCAACGAGCTGTGCATGGTCATCATGATCTGGCTCGATCCGCGCTGCGCCACGGACGAGAATCTCGACCGCAAGGATCTCTACCGCACCAATTACGAAGCCACCAAGCTCGCCATCTCGCGCGCCATCAAGGGCGAGCCGACGGTTGACCAGCTCATCGCCAACCGCAAGACGATTTCGCATTACGCGCTGGAAGGCGTGTTCGACGATTGATTGATTGTCGGACGGCGGCGCTTCCGCGCGCCGCCGCTCTCATATTTCCAACGTCAACTGCTCTTGCGTTTTCGCCGTCTCTTCGCTGAGCGACGACAGGCTCACGCCCAGAAGCCTGATTCCCTTCTCCACCGGAAACACCGGGCCAAGCAGCGAGAAGGCCGCCTCCTCGAATTGCTGCAGCGATGAGATGGGCGCCTCGCATGTGCGGGCGCGGGTGATCTGGCGGAAATCCGAATATTTCACCTTGAGAGTCACGGTGCGACCGCGCACCGGCCCGTTCTCGATCGCGCGCCAAACCTTCGCGAGGATCGGCTCCAGAGCGGCGCGCGCCGCGTCGTAGGTGAACAAATCCTCGAAAAAAGTGTTCTCCGCGCCAATGGATTTGCGGATGCGGTTGGCGCGCACGGGTCGCTCGTCGACGCCACGCGCAATCGAGAAATAGTAAGCGCCAGCCTTCCCGAAATGCTCTTGCAGAAAAGCAAGCGTCTGCGCCTTGAGATCGCGTCCCGTCTCGATGCCAAGCCGATTCATCTTCTCGCGCGTCGCCGGACCGACGCCGTGGAAGCGCCCAACCTCCAGCGTCTCGACAAAGACCGGCCCCATCTTCGGCGTGATGACGAAGAGGCCGTCGGGCTTTTTGTAATCAGAGGCGATCTTGGCGAGAAACTTGTTGTAGGAAACGCCCGCCGAGGCGGTCAGGCTCGTCGCCGCCTTGATCTTCGCACGGATTTCCTCGGCGATTTGCGTCGCGGAGGAAATGCCCTTCAGATTGTCAGTCACATCCAGATAGGCTTCGTCCAGCGCCAGCGGTTCGATGACCGGCGTATATTCGGCGAAGATCGCGCGTATCTGCATCGACACTTGCCGATAGACATCGAAGCGCGGCTTCACGAAGACGAGTTCCGGACATTTGCGCCGCGCCGTCACGGACGGCATGGCGGATCTCACGCCAAATTTGCGCGCCTCATAGCTCGCCGCCGCCACGACGCCGCGCTCTCTCGCGCCGCCCACCGCCACGGGCTTGCCACGCAGCTCGGGATTGTCACGCTGCTCGACCGAGGCGTAGAAGGCGTCCATGTCGATATGAATGATCTTGCGCGAACGCGCGCCCTCGCCCGCCTTCTCGCTGCCCCCGCTCGCCGGATCGCGCTCGCTCATGACGCGCCATTATAAGGCGCCGGCGTCATTTGCCGGAAACCGTCTTCCAGTCCAGTTCGAAGCGCGCAAGATATTTGCGCAGCCGGTCCGCGTCGTTGACGCTCGCGCGTTGCGCGCGCGACGCTGAGAAGAGCGCTCGCCCCGCCGCGCTGAGCGAGGAATGGGCGCGACAAAGGCGGATGACCGCCGCGAGTTGGACACGGTCGAAAAGGTCGATGTCGGCCAATGCGTCATCGCCGAGCAGTTCACGCAAGGCCGCGTCGGGCTCGTCCACTCCGCCACGGCGCCACGACGCTTCAAGCCGCGCGATTTCCTCCACGACGATCTCTTCTGTAATGCGCCGCGCCGGAGCCAATGTCGCCATGCGCGTCACCGAGGCGCCCAGATCGCGGAAATTTGCGCGCCACGTCGCGCGGTCGGAGCGGGCGAAGGCGAGATAGCGCTCGCGCGCCTCGCGGTTGAAGGTCGCGCGCGCGCCTTCGCGTTCCGAGAAGCGCGCGAGCTCGAAATCGAGATTGGGCTCGATATCCTCGCGCCGGTCCTTCAGCGCAGGCAGCTCGAAAGTCCAGAGATTGAGGCGCGCGAGCAAATCCTCGCGAAACTTGCCCTTCGCCACGTCGATCGAAAGATCGCGATTGGTGCCGGCGATAAGCTGAAAATCGCTCATCGCCTCCTTGTCGGAGCCGAGCGGCAGGAAGCGCTTCTCCTCTATGGCGCGCAGGATCATCGCCTGCTCGTCGAGGCCCAGCTCTCCAATTTCGTCGAGAAACAAAATGCCGCCGTCCGCCTTGCGCAAAAGACCCGGCCGATCTGCAAGCGCGCCGGTGAAGGCGCCCTTGGCGTGACCGAAAAGCGCAGACATCGCGCCGTCGCCGCGCAGCGTCGCGCAGTTCACCTCAACAAACGGCCCCTTCAGGCGATGCCGCGTCTTCTTCAACTCATAGATGCGGCTCGCGAGCTGCGACTTGCCCGCGCCCGTCGGCCCGGTGAGCAGCAGCGGCGCCTTGGAGAGCGCGGCCACCTGCTCGATGCGCTCGATCATCCGGTTGAAGGCGCCGTTGCGCGTCGCGATGCCGGATTTGAGGAAGGATGTCGCCTCGGCTTTTTCGGCTGCAAAACGCGTTGCGATCCTGTCGTAGCGCGCCAGATCGAGATCGATGATGTCGTATTTGCCCGGCCCGCCCTGTCGCCAGCGCTTTGGCGGCGTGAGTTGCAGGATCTTGGCGGGCGCGTAATGCGCCTCGACCAGCAGGAACCAGCAAATCTGCGCGACATGCGTGCCGGTGGTGATGTTGACGAGGTAGTCCTCCGCTTCCGCGTCGAAGGGAAAGGCGTCGGCGAAATCGCGCATCGCGCCATAGACCTCCTGGAGGTCCCAGGGGTCTTTGAAATTCATCACATGCGGCCGCACCCGCGTCTCGGGGGAGACCTGCGCAATATCCGCCGTCACGCGCTCGGCGAGCGCGGTCGCGTGGTTGTCGTGAATGAGCTCCAGCCGGTCGACCAGAAAATCCTCATGCTGGCAGAGCGCGACGGTCGGCCGCCAACGCTCCCAGCGATTTTCCTTGCCGGCGTCCATGGTGGTGCCGAGGAAGCCGATGACGACCCGGGGCCGCGCCATCTGTTTTATCCATTTTTATAAGTTCAGATATTTTTATCTCGCTTTATCGGAGCCGACAAGCCCATGGCGGGAAGCCGCGAAATTTTTTTATCTTTTTATTTCATATGGTTACATATTCTTTCCTGCACGACATCCGCTCTGGCACGCCTGTCGCAATACAGGTTCCGTCAAAACGAGAAGGAACGGAACCATGGCGAACAAATCCCTGTTCGCATCCATCGCCGGAATGCTGCTTCCCCAGACGGATGCGCGAAACGAAGCGGGCGGCCCCGCCTATGCGCTGACGCCGCGCCACAAGCTGGCGCAGCTCGCCGCGACGGGAACGCTGAACCGCACTTTCTACGCGGAAGCGCGGACCCAGCTCGACGACGTGCTGCTGACGGCGCTCGACGTGGATCCGGCCTTCATCGCCAAGACGGCGGTCTATGCGCGCCGTCGCGGGCACATGAAGGACATGCCGGCGCTGCTCGTCGCGCTCTTGTCGACCATGCAGACGGACGACTTCTCGAAGGCGTTCCCGCGCGTGATCGACAACGGCAAGATGCTGCGCAGCTTCGTGCAGATCATGCGTTCGGGCGCCGTGGGACGTAAGTCTCTCGGCTCGCGACCCAAGCGTTTCGTCGCCAACTGGCTCGAAACGGCGTTGGATATCGAGATCATGCGCGCGGCGGTGGGCCAGGACCCCTCGCTCGTCGATGTGATCAAGATGGTCCATCCCAAGCCGAAGTCGAAGGAACGCGAGGCGCTCTATGGCTATCTGATCGGGAAGCCCCACGACGTTTCGATCCTGCCGCGGATCGTGCAGGAATTCGAGGCGTTCAAGCGCGATCCGGGAAAGGCGCCGCCGAACGTGCCGTTCCAGATGCTGACCGCGCTCCCTCTCACGAAGGAGCATTGGGCGGCGATCGGGTCGAAGGCGGGCTGGCAGATGCTGCGCATGAACCTCAACACCTTCGCGCGTCACGACGCGTTCGAGGTCAAGTGGTTCCCGCGCAAGGCGGCGGCGCGATTGCGCGACCCTGCGGAGATCAAGCGTGCGCGCGTGTTCCCCTATCAGCTGATGGCGGCTTACGCCGCCGCGGATGAGAAGGTTCCGCGCATGGTGCAGGAGGCGTTGCAGGATGCGATGGAAACCGCGGTCTCGAACGTTCCCCGCGTGAAGGGGAAGGTTGTCGTGTGCCCGGACGTGTCCGGTTCGATGTCGTCGTCCGTGACGGGCTACCGCAAGGGCGCGACCTCGAAGGTGCGCTGCATCGACGTGGCCGGCCTCGTAGCGGCGGCGTTTCTGCGGTCGAACACCGATACGCGCGTGCTGCCCTTCGACTTCGACGTGGTCGACGTGCGTCTCAACGCACGCGACAGCGTGATGACGAACGCGCAGAAGCTCGCCTCGATTGGGGGCGGCGGAACCAATTGTTCGGCGCCGCTGACGAAGCTCGTCGAGGAGAGCGCGAAGGTCGATCTCGTGATCTATGTCTCGGACAACGAGTCCTGGGTCGACGCATGCGAGGGCGGCTGCGGAACGGCGACGATGGAGATGTGGCAAAAGCTGAAGCGCCGGAACCCCGACGCCAAGCTCGTCTGCATCGACATCCAGCCTTACGGCACGACGCAGGCGGCGGAGCGAGCGGACATTTTGAACATTGGCGGCTTCTCTGACGCCGTGTTCGACATGATCGCAGCCTTCGCGAAAGGCGAGCTCGATCCAGAGCATTGGGTGGGCGAGATCGAGAAGATCGATCTCGGATGAAAAGGAGCCATGGCGAATGCGGTCGGGAGTACATTGCCTGGAACGCAAATCCCCTCTCGACAATCGGGCGCAAGCCTCTTGTCGTCATGGCTCGTCAGCTTGAAAGGAATTGGCCGCGACGAATGCCGAATGAAACTACATCGCTGTTAACGACCAGGTCGCGGGTTCGACTCCCGTCAGGCGAAAGCCTGTAGCTCAGTGGTAGAGCGGGGCTCGGAGAAAAGCGGCGCAAGCCGCTTATCGAAGAGCAATGTTTCGTTCAAAACTTGTCGTCGCGGCCTTGCCGCCCCGATATCGAAGGAGAATGCAATCGCGGCGAATGCCGACGGAACTACATCTTGTCGCGGGTTCAAGTCCCGCCGGGCGCAAGCCCGTAGCTCAGCGGTTAGAGCAGATCCATGAAGGGCGGCGTGAGCCGACCGAAAAGGAAGTTTCGTCAAGACTTGTCGTCACGAGCCCTAACAACGGAACAAACAACGCGGCGAATGCCTGCGGGACTACATTGGTTAGAGCGCCCTTAACCGGGAGGTAGGCGGTTCGACCCCGCCCGCGCGTCAAAAGATGCGGTGAAGCTCATGTCTCGCTCCTCCTTGTCGCCGCACCGTTGAAACATGCGCGCTCGCGCACAAAAGCGAAATCGAAAGCGTGGCAAACTGAAGGCGCTTTCAGAAAGGAATAGACCGATGGAGACGATTGCGGATCGCGCCTATGATTTTCTCGCCGAGACGTTCGACGCGGCCAAGGCGCACAAGGCCGCGCCGGTGAAGATGTGGACGCGCGGCGTGCCGGTGGACGACTCGTCCAAGGAGCAGCTCCTGAACACGGCGCGTATGCCCTTCATCTACAAATGGCTCGCTGTTATGCCTGACGTGCATTACGGCAAGGGCTCGACCATCGGCTCGGTGATCCCGACGAAGGGCGCGATCATACCTGCGGCGGTCGGCGTGGATCTCGGCTGCGGGATGATGGCGGTGCGCACGTCGCTGACGGCGTCGGACCTGCCCGATACGCTCGCGCCTTTGCGCGCTGCCTTGGAAAAGGCCGTGCCGCATGGCCGCACGGTCGGCCGCGACAAGCGCGACAAGGGCGCCTGGGGCGAATTGCCCGAGGCGACGGTCGAGGCGTGGTCGGCGCTCGACGAAGGGTTCAAGCGCATCGTGGACAAGCACCCGAAGCTCGCGAAGGCGAACACGGCGAACCATCTCGGCACGCTCGGCACGGGCAACCACTTCATCGAGGTCTGCCTCGATGAGGAGGACCGCGTGTGGTTCATGCTGCATTCGGGTTCGCGCGGCGTCGGCAACGCGATCGGCTCCTATTTCATCGAGCGCGCCAAGGAGGAGATGCGCCGCTACTTCATCAACCTGCCGGACCAGGATCTGGCTTATTTGCCGGAGGGGACGGAGAGCTTCGACGATTATGTCGAGGCGGTGGAGTGGGCGCAGCATTTCGCAATGGCCAACCGCGAGGTGATGATGCGCCACGCGATCGACGCGGCGCGCAAGGTGATCGCAAAGCCGTTCGAGGCGCATCTCGAGGCGGTGAACTGCCATCACAACTATGTCGCGCGCGAGCGTCACTTCGGCGAGAAAGTGCTCGTGACCCGCAAGGGCGCGGTGCGCGCGGCGGAGGGCGTGATGGGGATCATTCCCGGCTCGATGGGCGCGAAGTCCTTCATCGTGCGCGGAAGGGGCAACGTTGAAAGCTTCTGCTCCTGTTCGCATGGCGCGGGTCGCGTGATGTCGCGCGCCGAGGCGAAGCGTCGCTTCACTGTGGAAGATCATGCGGCAGCGACGCTCGGCGTCGAATGCCGCAAGGACGCCGAGGTGATCGACGAGACGCCCAAGGCCTATAAGGACATCGACGCCGTGATGGCGGCGCAGGCCGATCTCGTCGAGATCGTGCATACGCTGCGTCAGATCGTTTGCGTGAAGGGGTGAGCGTGTCGACATGATCAAGATCGACGGCGCCCTCGGCGAGGGCGGCGGCCAAATCCTGCGCTCGGCCTTGAGCCTGTCGATGGCGACAGGGAAACCTTTCGCCATCGATAAAATTCGCGCAGGCCGCAAGAAGCCGGGCCTGATGCGCCAGCATCTCGCGGCGGTGCGCGCGGCGACGGAAATCTGCGGCGCGCGGACGCAAGGCGCGGAGGTCGGCTCGACGGCTTTGTCTTTCGAGCCCGGCCCCGTGCGCGCGGGCGAGTATGGCTTCAATATCGGCTCGGCTGGTTCGACGAGCCTCGTCCTGCAGACCGTGCTCGTTCCGCTGGCGCTCGCAGGCGCGCCGTCACGCGTGACGATCCAGGGCGGCACGAACAATCTCGCGGCGCCGCCCTTCGAATTCATCGATCGCGCCTTTCTGCCGTTGCTGCGGCGCATGGGCTTCGCCGTCGAGGCGACGCTATTGCGCCCCGGATATTATCCAGCGGGCGGCGGCGAGATCGTGGTTGTGATAGACGCGGCGCAAGAAAGGCGCGCTCTGCATTTGACGGAGCGCGGCGCTCTCGTCTCGCGGAAAGGCGAAGCCATCGTGTCCAACCTTTCCTATCTGATCGCCCAACGCGAAGTCGCACGCCTGCGCGCAGCGCTCGATTGGCCGGCGGATTGCCTTCAGGCCATGACTGAGACGCGCGCGACAGGCCCGGGCAACGTCGTCGTCGTGACGATTGCGCATGAGCATGTGACGGAGGTGTGCGTCGCCTTTGGTCGCATCGGCGCGAGCGCGGAAACCGTCGCGTCCGAATGCGCGGACGAGGCGAATGCCTATCTAAGCGCCACGCATCCGGTCGGAGCGCACCTTGCCGATCAGTTGCTTCTGCCCATGGCGCTCGGCGCGGGCGGGGCCTTTGTCACGGGAGCGCCCACACAACATTTTCTTACGAATGTCGTCGTGCTTGAAGCGTTTCTCGGCGACAAAGTCCGGCTGACGAAAAGCGATGAAGGTTGCCGCGTGGACATTGGCTGACGCGCCCTGCGTCGAGCCTTAGAAAATAACGCCGTCGAGACGCACGCGCACGATCTCTGCCGTCTCGGGCGCATCGCCGACGGCGACGCCGACCCGAGGGCGTTCAGGCGCGGCGGCGGTGATTTTCCGCGCCGCCGCGTCCCAATGCGCGGGATCGCCGAGCGAGAGCTTTGAGCGGTCCTTGGGGAGGTCGAAACATCCCTGCGAAAGGACTTCGACCTCCTCTCCCTCCTCCGCCGCCGTGACGGCGACGCCGCATAGCTTGCCGATCACAATAAGGTCGCCCCGCCGGACGCCGCCGCGCGGCGCTGGCACCATGATGACGTCGGCGGAGCCGCCGTAGCTTTCATCCATCTCCCAAGAACCTCGTCCGCAGCCGCTCACCAAAAGGCTGGAATTCCATAGTCCCGCGCGCCCCAATAGGCCGGCCCGTAATCGCGCTGCGCGGCTGCTTCGGTCGGCGGCGCGCCATAGAAACGCGGACCGAGGAAGGGCCGCGAGGCGACATAATTTGGGCCCAGAAGCCAGTAATTCCCGGCTCCGAATTCGCCGCCGGGAATACAGCCGCCCCAAGGGCCGCGATGACCATAGGGGCCGCAGTCCACACGCTTCCAGACCGTTTCGCGCGCGGCGATGCGGCCGCCCGCCTTGTCGGCGGCGAGGGCCGCCGGCGCGGTCGCCAGCACGACCAGCGCGACCGCCAGGAAGAGCTTATGCATTGCATTCATTCGCGCCGCCTTTATTAAACGACGAGCAATTCGGACAGCGAGGATAGCGCATGAATCGGATTCGACCCAGCCGGATCGTCGATCTCTCCAAGGAGATCGCCTATAACCGCGAAGATCCGTTTTTCATGCGGGTGAAGATCAAACATCATGCGCATGGAACAGCGAGGTGGCTAGTGCGCGCGCTGGGCCTGCCCTTCCGCCTCTTCCCGAAAGATTTCGCGGGATGGGGCGACGACACGATCACGAAAATGGGCGTTCACTCGACCACCCATATCGACGCCCCATGGCATTACGGCCCGACCCTTGCGGATGGGAGCCGCCCCGCGACCGTCGACGAAATGCCGCTCGATTTGTGCTTCGGCCCCGGCGTCGTATTCGACATGCGCCACAAGGAAGAAGGCGAAGAAATCACGGCCGCCGATATGGAGGCGAACGTCGCCGCGAGCGGAGCAGTTCTGGAGAAAGGCGCAATCGCGCTCATCCGGACCGGACGCGACAGGCTGCAGGGCACGCGAGAATATTGGAAGAGCGGAACAGGCATGAGCGCCGCCGCAACCGAGTGGCTGATCGATCGCGGCGTTCTTGTCATGGGCGTGGATCAATGGGGTTGGGATCTTCCCTTTCATCGCCAGATCAAGACGGCCAAGGAGACGAACGACGCAACGCTTTTCTGGCAAGGTCATCTCGTCGGGCGCCGCAAGCCCTATTGGCAGATGGAGCAATTGCGCGGGCTCGATCAATTGCCCAGTCATGGCTTCGACGTGGCAATTTTCCCACTACGGCTGAAAGGCGCGTCCGCCGCGCCGGCGCGCGTCGTCGCGTTTCTATATGAGTGAAACCGAAAGCGAAGCTGGCTCTCACAAGCGCGACCGAGCGCCGCGCTGGTCCCGGGGCGCGACGGGGCCTAAGTTTACATCAGGCGGCATCCGACCACAGCGAGGGAGCGGCCGACATGGAAACAGCGCCACAAGTCGATTTCCAGGGCATGGAGCCCTCCGACAACGTTCGAGATGAGATCCAGCGGCACATCGGGCGCCTCGAAGAGCGCTACGGGCGGTTGACCGCGTGCCGCGTTGCGATCAAGGCGCCGAGCGGGCGCCATCAGACGGGCGGGCTTTACGAGGTGCATATTTATCTCAGCCTGCCCGACAGTCGCGACGTCTCGGTCGAGCACACGCCGCACATGGACGAGCGCTTTCAGCGTTTCGAATTCGCGCTCAACGACGCCTTCAACCGCGCCGAGCGGCAATTGCAGGACGAGGTCGGCCGCATGCGCGGCAAGATCAAGCAACATGCGTCGCCGCCGACGGGCGTCGTGACGCAAATGATGCGCGAGGACGGTTACGGGTTTCTCGAAAGCGAGGACGGTCGCGAAATCTATTTTCATCGCAACAGCGTCTCGGCGCCGGGCTTCGACGATTTGCAACCCGGGCGCCGCGTGAACTTTGTCGAGGAAGAAGGAGACAAGGGACCGCAGGCGAGCCGTGTGACGCCGCTCGCCGAAAGCGCGCCGGAATAAATGGCGCACGGCGAGATGGACACGAGCCCCAACGCGCAGGCATCGTCGGGCGGCCCATCGAAGGAAGCCGTTCTCCTCGCATTGATCGAAGGGCTCTTGCGGGAGCTTCGCCCAAAGCAGGGAGGCGCGTTCCTGATTTCGCTCGAAAGCCGGCTCGAACAGGATCTTGGCATCGACAGTCTGGCGCGCACGGAACTGAGCGCGCGCATCGAGCGTAATTTCTCGACGCGGCTCCCCTTCGACGCCGTGAGCCAGGCCGAAACAGTGAAGGATTTGCTGACGGCGCTTGCACGGACGCCCGCCGGCGTCATCCGAGACATGGGCGGCGCCGCGCCGACCGCGCCGCAATTGCCAAAAGCCGACGCTCCCGCGCAAGCGCGCACGCTTGTCGATGTGCTCGAATGGCATGTCGACCATCACCCTGAGCGGCTTCATCTCACCGTTCTGGAAGACGATCGCACCGTCATCGGCGCCTTCACCTATGACGAACTTGCCGCCAAGGCGCGGCGCGTCGCGGCTGGTCTGATTGCACGCGACATCGAGCCTGGCGATCGCGTTGCAATCATGCTGCCGACGAGCCTCGATTTCTTCGCGAGCTTCTTCGGCATTCTATACGCCGGCGCCGCGCCCGTCCCGATCTATCCGCCGATGCGGCTCTCGCAGATCGAGGATCATCTGCGCCGGCAGGCGGGCATTCTGCAAAACGCCGGCGCGCGCATCCTGATCACCATGCCGGAAGGTTTGAGCCTCGCCGCGCTTTTGCGGACACAGGTCGATTCGCTTGAATCGGTCGAAAGCTACGCCAGGCTGGCCGCGAGCGCCGAGAGCTCACTGCCCGCGCTCCAGGACGAAAAGCGCACGGCGCTCATTCAATACACCTCCGGCAGCACGGGCGATCCGAAAGGCGTCGTGCTCAGCCACGCCAACCTCCTCGCCAATATCCGCGCCATGGGCGCCTCGATCGGCGCGAACTCGTCCGATGTTTTCGTGAGCTGGCTGCCGCTCTATCACGACATGGGTCTGATCGGCGCCTGGCTTGGGAGCCTTTATTACGCCGCTCCGCTTTATGTCATGTCGCCGCTGAGCTTCCTCGCCCGTCCCGCCAACTGGCTGCGCACATTGAGCCGCTTTCGCGCGACGCTGAGCGCATCGCCAAATTTCGGTTTCGAGCTCTGCGTGACGAAGACCGACGAAGCGAGCCTGGAAGGCGTCGATCTTGGCGCGCTGCGTCTCGTGGCGAATGGCGCGGAGCCGATCAGCGTCTTCACGCTGCAACGTTTCTGCGACAAGTTCGCGCGCTACGGCTTCAGGCGCGAGGCGATGGCGCCGGTTTACGGACTGGCCGAAAGCGCTGTCGGCCTCGCTTTTCCGCCGGCAGGCCGCGCGCCCGTCATCGACCACGTCGACCGGGACGCGCTGATGAAGCGCGGCGCGGCGCAGCCTGCTGCCGAAGGCGATCCTCACGCGATGGCGTTCGTCGCAAGCGGGCAACCCTTGCCTGGCCATGAGATCCGAATCGTCGATGACGCCGGCCGCGAGGTCGGCGAAAGGCGCGAAGGGCGACTGGAGTTTCGCGGCCCTTCCGCCACCGCCGGCTATTTCCGCAACGAGCTGAAAACCCGCCAGCTTCTGCATGGTGGCTGGCTGGACAGCGGCGACCGCGCCTATATGGCCAATGGCGACATTTTCATCACCGGGCGCATCAAGGACATCATCATTCGCGCCGGCCAGCATCTCTATCCGCAGGAGATAGAAGAAGCCATCGCGCGCATTCCTGGCATTCGCAAAGGCTGCGTCGCCGTCTTCGGCGCGGCGGACCCGCGCTCGGCGACGGAACGGGTGATCGTCGTCGCGGAGACGAGCGAGACAGACGCCAACGCCCGCGCCGCTTTGGAGGCGAAGGCGCAGGAGGCGGTGCGCGACATCAGCGGCGCGGTGGCGGACGAGATCGTGCTCGCGCCGCCTCGCGCCGTGCCGAAAACCTCCAGCGGCAAAATCCGCAGAAGCGCGGCGAAGGCGCTCTACGAGCAAGGCGCGCTCGGCGCGCGCCGGCAAGCCGTATGGTTGCAATTGTCGCGATTGGCGCTGTCGGGATTTGTTCCCCTGCTCCGCCGTCTGCTGACGCAAGCGGGTAGCGCGTTTTATGCCGTGTGGTGGTGGCTCGTGGCGGCGCTCGCTTACGCCGCGGCGTGGATCGGCGTCATGACGTTGCCGGGACTCGCGCGCCGCTGGGCGTTCGTCAGAAGCGTCGCCCGCGCGACGCTCGCCGCTATGCGCATCCCTGTCTCGACGGCGGGACTGGATTCGCTGCCCAAGGACGGCGCCGTGCTCGTCTTCAACCATTCGAGCTATGCGGACGCTATTCTGCTCACGGCGACCCTCCCCGGCGAGCCGGTCTTCATCGCCAAGAAGGAGCTCGCCAAGCAGATATTCGCGGGGCCGTTCCTGCGCCGGCTCGGCGTCCAGTTCGTCGAGCGCTTCGACGTTGCAGGAAGCATCTCGGATGTCGAGGCGCTCGTGGCGGCGGCGCGGAGCGGGCGCAATCTTGTCCTCTTCCCGGAAGGCACCTTCACCAGGCGCGCGGGCCTCTCCGGCTTCTATCTCGGCGCCTTCAAGATCGCCGCCGAAGCCGACCTCGTCGTCGTCCCCGGCGCGCTGCGGGGGACGCGCTCCATACTGCGCGGCGAACAATGGTATCCGCGCTGGGCTCCGCTCGCCGTTGAAATGGGCGCCCCGATACGGCCGGAAGGAACGGGTTTCGCCGACATTTTGAAGCTGCGCGACACGGCGCGCGACGCCGTCCTCGCACTGTGCGGCGAGCCTGACATGGACATATTGGTGAAGCCTGGCGCCAACCGCCGCGTCTGACGGATCCGCGCCTTGCCGCGTCGCTTGCCGCCGCTTTAAATTGCGCTCCAAGCGACGCAGGCGAGGGTCTTTTGCGAATGAACATTCGAATGGTTTTGAGCGCGCTTGTTCTAGCGGCGTCCACGAGCGCTGCCAACGCCGCCGCTTGCGGACATACAGCCGAGGGCTTCGGCGCCTGGCTCGACGATTTCAAGCGGGAAGCTGTCGCCCAGGGGATCTCCGAACGCACGCTCGATGCGTCGCTCTCGGGCGTCGCCTACGACCGCGCGATCATCTCCCGGGACAGGAGCCAGAGGGTCTTCAAACTGAGCTTCGAGAAATTTGCGGCGCGCCTCGTCACGCCGACGCGCCTCGCCCGCGGGCGCGCGCTGTTGCAGCGCCACGCCGGACTCTTCCGACAGCTCGAAGCGCGCTATGGCGTCCCGGGGCCGGTGCTCGTGGCCATATGGGGGCTGGAGACCGGCTACGGGGCGGACAACGGCAATTTTCGCACGATGCAGGCCCTCGCGACGCTCGCTTATGATTGTCGTCGCTCGGCGCAATTCACGGACGAACTCGCGCAAGCGCTCCGCATCGTTCAGCAGGGCGACATGGCCCCGTCGCAAATGCGCGGCGACTGGGCCGGCGAGATCGGACAGACGCAATTCATGCCGTCCTCCTATCTCAAATACGCCGTTGATTTCGACGGCGACGGTCGACGCGACCTGATCAGGTCCGGGCCTGACGCGCTGGCGTCGACCGCTAATTTCCTGCGCGGCAATGGCTGGCGCACGGGCGTCGGGTGGGAGGAAGGCGAACCCAATTTCGCTGTCTTCCTCGAATGGAACAAGGCGCAGGTTTACGCCAGAACGATCGTCTATTTCGCTACGAAGCTGAGCGCTGGAGACGAGCGATAAATAAAAAAGGCCGGAAGCTCTCGCTCCCGGCCCTGCTTGGGGTCACGCGTTTAATCAGTCCGACGCCAGCATGTCGAAGTGGCGATTGATGCCGCCCTGCACGAGATTGCCGCTGAAGTTGGTTCTCGTGCTGGCGCCGTAGGCGTAGAAGCCGTTGGTGTTGAAAACGTAGGACTTCGCGTTGGCGGAGCCTAGGTCGTAGTGCAGATATTCCGCCTTGACCGACCAGTTCGGCATGAACGCCCATTCCACGCCGCCGCCCGCCGACCAGCCGATCAGCGAGTCGCCATAGGTCGCCGTCAGGTTGGTGAAGCTCGTGCCGGCGGCGCGCTGCGTGAGATAGGCGGTATTCGTCGTCACGCCGCCATAGGCCATGCCGCCCGTGCCGTAGATTTGCAGCTTGGGCGTCGCGAGATAGCCGAGGCGCCCGCGCAGCGTGCCAAGATAATTTAGCGTGGTGTTGGTCTGGCCGTAGGTCACATAGGTATTGGCGCCGGATGGAACCCATGACGCCAGGATAGCGCCATCCGTATTGCCCGAGACGCCGTGCAAGTCGGCTTCGAGGCCGGCGACGAAGTTGTTGTAGAACTTGTAGTTCGTGCCGACCTGCAGACCTCCGATGAAGCCGGCCAGATTGGCGTGGACCACGCCGCCGGGCGGCGTCGCGCCGCGCACGATGGGCAGGCTCGGCGCCGCCGTTCCAATTGGATAGGCCGCCACCTGCGTGGTCGGGCTCGACCAGGAGCCGCCCCCGTTCAGGCCGACATAGACGTCCCGCCAGCTCGGCGCCTTCCATTCCTTCGCTTCCGGACCGGCCGCAGCCCAAAGCTCGGAGGCCGGGTTCTTCGTGATCGGCTGGCCGTCGCCAAAGGCGTTCGCCGTCACTTCGAGGTAGAAGAAGTCGGTGGGCTTGGACGAGAGCCAGTTTGTCGTCGTGGTCTGTCCCGGGAAGGATTGCGGGAAATAGGGCTGGAGCGCCACCGGCGGCGCGAAGCTCGACGTGAAGCTGCCGGGCCAGAATCGCGCGTAGCTTGCGGTAAGATTGATGAATTGCGAGAGCTTGTAGCGGGCCCGGATGTCGAACTCCGTGCCCATGAACGTGCCTCTGTTGCCGAGCGGAGCGAACAGATTGGCGCGCTCCCAGGCGTTCGCCGCGCTCGCCAGCCAATAGGCGCTGAAGGCCGTGTCGATCCGCAGGTTTTTCTCCGGCGTGAATTCGAGACGCACCTTCGGCGCCTTCATATTGTTCCACGCCATATAGTCGTTGCGTGAGAAGGGTTGGTTGAAGCCGTAGAAGATATCGAAGTTCTGGCTGACGCTGTCGAACGGGCTCTTATTGCCGGACCCGTAAGTATAGACGCCGCTGATGCGCGGCTTCCAGGGATGATCCGAGAAGGTGTAGCCCGCCTCGATGCCGTATGCGATGGCGTCGAGAGCGACCGTCCGCTGGACGGCTGCGGTATTCGTGCCGATCGTCGCGAATTCGCCCGTGTAGCCGAACTGCTTGTTGATGTCGAAGTCGTAGTCGAAATTGCCGAGCACGCCGTAGACGCGCAGGCCCGGCGCATTCGTCTCGCGCCCCACCTTCAGCGCGTTGGATGGGTTGGTCCAATC
The DNA here is from genome assembly GCF_049675845.1 of Methylocystis parvus. Classification (GTDB taxonomy): domain Bacteria; phylum Pseudomonadota; class Alphaproteobacteria; order Rhizobiales; family Beijerinckiaceae; genus Methylocystis; species Methylocystis parvus_A. The sequence continues at coordinate 3,930,952 of NZ_CP187161.1, read as the reverse complement.
CGGGAATTGGTGGCGACCAATGAAATAAGGCTGGATCGTCGCATATTCCGACCAGCGGCGGACGCTGAACACGCTGCCATAGATCCAGGTCTGCCAGTCGGGCCTGTCGAACTGATAGGGGTAGCGGATGACCGGGCGCATGACGAAGGAGTCGATGTCCCAGTCATTGTCCTTCTTGCCGACCTTGACGCGGAAGCCCTCGAAATTGTTCGTCGTGTTGCGGAATTCGTTCTCCGCGATCAGGCGACGATCCAGCAGTTCGAAGTGGAAGCGGCCAGCGCGCACCATCAGCGGACGGTCATTGCCGCGCGGGTCCTTGCCGAAAGCGTCCTTGAAATAGAGTTCGCCATAGGCGGAGATCAGCTCGGTCTCGTTAATTTCCTGACCCTGATACTGATAGATGCTGTTGAGGGCGCGCGAGTCCTGGAACTCGACCACGGCGCGGAAAGGGTCGAGAATGTTCTGAATGCCGAGATAGACGCGTGTGCGCGACAGCCAGAGCGAGTTGGGGAAGTATTTCCGCTGCGAGATCGAATTGCCCGGCCGAGAGGCCGTATCGGTCCAGGGACGCAGGTCATTGTTGCGATATTCGAAGCGGACGCGCGAGTCGAGGCCGACATTGAGCCAGTCGATCCCCTCGAACTCCTTGTAGGTCTTGCCGAGGTTGCGAACGTAAGGTGGAATCTCCGGCTGCGGCTCGAGACGATAGCCGCGCGTCGGCACGTAGTAGCTCTTTTTCTCTTCGGGCTTCGCGTCCGCCGCCTTGTCGTCGGCGCCCTTGCCGGCCGCGGGCTTCGCCGCCGGAGCGCCCTTGGCGTCCTTTCCGGCCTTTGCCGGGTCGGGCTTCGCCGCCACTGACGGGGCGCTTTTCGCCGCGCCCTGCGCAATGGCGGGCGCCGCGGCGGAGGCCACGAAAAGCGCCCCAAGCGCCACCGAACTCATCCAGCGTGTGTTCGTTCGAGAAATCATCCCCAGTCCTCGATATGTAAGCTCGTTACATTACGCTAAGGGAGACAAGCGACGCCGCTCAAGACGAATTTATGAGCAGTTCTTGCTTTTGCTCAATTTGTTGCAGAAAAAACACATATGCTCTCCTGCAAATTCCGCCTTCGCCTGGTCCCGTTCCCCGTCGCGTCTCCGTGTCCCTCGCGACGCGGATGCGGCGCGGATTGCTCTCAAATTCGACCGGAACGTCGATTTGATCCGAGACAAATCAACCGCAATCCAGGCTTTTTGTCTAGCGACTTAATAGACTAACTTTATTTTGTCGCCGGATCGTTGCAGTCATGTCACACATGCGCCTCTGGCGAAGCGCGGCGCGCGGCGCGCCAGGATTTTATTTCTGTAGAACGAAGAAGAGGCGCGGGTAGCGCAGCAAGACCTTCCCGTCGGGCTGGCGCGGATAGGCTTGCTGGAGCCGCTCGCGATAGCGCGAGAGGAAATCGGCCGTTTCCTCGGGATTCAACAAATCAAGAAACGGTCGCAGACCCGAACCCTCGAACCACGCCACGACGTCGTCTGGCCCGTCGAGCGGATGGATATAAACCGTCTTCCAGATATCAATCCCGCAACAGCGCGGCGCGAAGAGATCGTAATATTCCTCGGGCTGGCCGATGACCGTGAGCGATTTCGCGACGGGGACGAGTCGATCCGCCCAGGGACCGTCCGCCGCCACCATGCGCATGGCCGCATGCGAAGGCTCATATGTGTTGTCGGGCATCTGCACCGCCAATCTCCCGCCGGGGCGCAGAGACGCGAGGAGGCGCTCGATCAGTTTGCGGTGATCGGGAAGGAAATGCAGCGTGGCGTTCGCGAAGATGACGTCGGCCGCCTCTGGCTCCCAATCTTCGACATCCGCCTTCACGAACTCGGCCGCCGGCACGCGGGCGCGCGCCACCGCCAGCATGTTGTCGGACTTGTCGATCCCGACAACCTTGGCGCCCGTAAAGCTGCGCGTGAGAAGCTCCGTGCTGTTTCCAGGGCCGCAGCCGAGATCATAGACGCGGCGCGTCTCGCAATAAGGAATCCGTGCGAGAAGGTCGCGCGCGGCGCGCGTGCGCTCCTCTTCGAACTTCAGATAAAGATCCGAATTCCAGTCGCGCGCCGCGCGGGGCGCGAGATCGGCGGCGATGGTCAAATCCCCTCCCCCGCGTCGACATAGTCGCCCTGCTTTTCATCCGTCGGAAAGATGCGCGCCTTGGCGAGCGACAGCGGCACGCGGTCGCCGAGCGCGGCGGCGCGATCGAGCGGGGAGTCGATTTCGAGCGTCTGGTCATAACCGTCGATGGCGATGGTCGCGCGCACGCCGCCGGGCGTGCGGCGCAGGCTTTCGACACGCCCCTCGATTTCGCCCGCGCCCTCCGACGCGACGGCGATGTCGGCGGGACGGAAGAACACTTTGGCGGGGCCGTTGCGCAGCCCGTGCGTGTCGATATGAAGCTCCCGCCCGCCGAACCGCACATGGCCTTCGCCGATCGTGACGGGCAGCGCGACCGCTTCGCCGACGAAGGAGATGACGAATGGCGAGGCCGGCTGATCGTAAAGCTGGGCAGGCGTGCCGACCTGCTCGATGCGCCCTTCGTTGAGGACCACGACGCGGTCCGCCAGCTCCATCGCCTCGTCCTGATCATGCGTGACGAAAACGGTGGTGAGCCCCGTCTCCTTGTGCACTTCGCGCAGCCAGCGACGCAGATCCTTCCGCACGCGCGCGTCGAGCGCGCCGAAAGGCTCGTCGAGAAGCAGGACGCGCGGTTCGATCGCAAGCGCGCGCGCAAGCGCCACGCGCTGGCGCTGGCCGCCGGACAGTTGCGCCGGATAGCGCTTGCCAAGTCCTTCGAGCTGCACAAATCGTAGCAGCTCCCCGACGCGCGCCGCGATGTCGTCGCGCGACGGCCGCGAGCGGCGCGGCCGCACATTGAGGCCGTAGGCGATATTGTCCGCGACGGTCATGTGCTTGAAGAGCGCGTAGTTCTGGAAGACGAAGCCGACGCGGCGATCCTGCACCGGCAGATCCGTCGCGTCCTGCCCGTCGAAATAGACATGGCCGCGATCCGGGTTGTTCAGACCGGCGATCACGCGCAGCAGTGTCGTCTTGCCGGAGCCCGATGGCCCGAGCAGCGCGACGAGTTCGCCCGGCTGAATGTCGAGCGACACGTCGCGCAGCGCGGCGAAGGCGCCGAAATCCTGCGCGACATTCTCGACGCGAATGGCGAAGCCGTGCTTCCTCACGGAACCATGCATCTCAGTGTCTCCGACCGCGTGCGGCGAGCGCGTCCGCGTGGCGCCATTCGAGGAAAGTCTTGATTCCGAGGGTGACGAGCGCAAGCCCCGCCAGAAGAACCGAGAGAGTGAAAGCGGCGACGTTGTTGTACTCATTGTAGAGAATCTCCACCTGGAGTGGGATCGTGTTGGTGAGGCCGCGAATGTGGCCCGAGACGACGGAAACGGCGCCGAACTCGCCCATTGCGCGCGCGTTGCAAAGGAGCACGCCGTAAAGCAGGCCCCATTTGATGTTGGGCAGCGTCACGGTGACGAAGGTCGTGAAGCCCGAGGCGCCGAGCGTCAGCGCGGCCTCCTCCTCCACCGTCCCCTGCTCCTGCATCAACGGGATGAGTTCGCGCGCGATGAAAGGGAAAGTGACGAAAATCGTCGCCAGCACGATGCCCGGCACGGCGAAGATCACCTGGACGCCATGCGCGGTAAGCCAATTGCCGAAGACGCCCTGCGCGCCGAAGACGAGCACATAGACAAGGCCCGCGACCACTGGCGACACGGAGAAGGGCAGATCGATCAGCGTGATCAGAAGGCTCTTTCCGGGGAAAGAGAACTTCGCAATCGACCAGGCGGCGGCGAGTCCGAAGACAAGATTGGCCGGCACCACGACAGCGGCGACGAACAGCGTCAGCTTTATCGCAGCCACGGCGTCAGGTTCGGTGAAGACTTCCGCAAAAGCGCTCCATCCCTTGCTGATCGCCTCGGTGAAGACGATCGCAAGCGGCGCGAACAAGAAGAGCAACAGGAAGATCACCGACACTGCAATGAGCGCAAAACGCGCCAGAGGCGTATCCTGCGTTACGGGGCGTACTTTCTTGCGCGCAGGCGCGCGCGGCAAACCGATAGCGGCCTCAGACATGACCGAACCTCTTCCGGCTCCACGCCTGAATTAGGTTGATGACGAGCAGCGCAACGAAGGAAATCGCGAGCATGATGGTCGCAATGCCGGTCGCGCCCGCGACGTCGTATTGTTCGAGCTTCACGACGATGAGCAGCGGCGCGATTTCCGACACATAGGCGATGTTGCCGGAGATGAAGATGACGGAGCCGTACTCGCCGATCGCGCGCGCGAAGGCGAGCGCGAAGCCGGTGAGCAGTGCGGGCGCGAGCGGCGGCAGAAGCACACGGATGACCGTTTGAAGGCGGGCCGCGCCGAGAGTCGCCGACGCCTCCTCGAGTTCGACTTCGAGTTCCGAGATGATCGGCTGCACGGTTCTCACGACAAAGGGCAGTCCGATGAAGACGAGCGCGACGAGAATGCCCCAGCGCGTGAAGGCGATCTTCACGTCGATGTCGGCAAGAGGCTCGCCGAACCAGCCATTGGGCGCATAAAGCGCGGCGAGCGAGATGCCGGCGACGGCCGTGGGCAACGCGAAAGGCAGATCGACGAAGGCGTCGAGCAGACGGCGGCCTGGGAATTCATAACGCGTCAGCGTCCAGGCGACCGCGAGTCCGAAGACGAGATCGACGATCGCCGCGGCGAAGGAGAGCAGAAACGTCGTGCGCAAAGCGGCGGCGACGCGCGGCTCCATCGCAATGTCATAAAGGCCGGAAAGACCGAGCCCCGACGAACGCCAGATGAGCGTCGCCAGGGGAAAGAGCACGACGAGCCCGAGATAAAGCAGCGTGTAGCCGAATGTCAGGCCGAAACCCGGGATAACGCTCGGCGCTTTGAAGCGCCGAGCGTTCCGGCTCGCGAATGTCGGGGAGATCACTTCGCGGGCTCTTGTTTCTGAATGTCGTCGAAGACGCCGCCATCGGCGAAGAACTTCTTCTGCGCCGCGGCCCAGCCGCCGAAGGACTTGTCCACGGTGACGAACTCGATCTTCGGGAGTTTCTTCAAATCTTCCTTGGCGGCGTATTCAGGGTGCGCCGGGCGGTAGAAGTTCCTGGCGATGATGCCCTGCGCTTCGGGCGAATAAAGGAAGTTCAGATAGGCTTCGGCGAGCTTTTTCGAGGCTTTGGCGTCTGCATTCCCATCGACCAGCGCAACAGGCGGTTCGGCCAGAATCGAAAGTTTGGGGGCGACGATCTCGAACTTGTCGGCGCCGAACTCCTTGAGCGCAAGAAACGCCTCGTTCTCCCAGGCGATCAGCACGTCGCCGAGGCCGCGCTGCGCGAAGGTGATGGTGGCGCCGCGCGCGCCCGTGTCGAGAACCGGCGCGTTCTTGTAAATCGCCTTGACGAAGTCCTTCGTCTTCGCCTCGTCCCCGCCGAATTTCTTCAGGCCGTAACCCCAAGCGGCGAGAAAGTTCCAGCGCGCGCCGCCCGAGGTCTTGGGATTCGGCGTGACGACGGCGACGCCAGGCTTGGCGAGATCGTCCCAGTCCTTGATACCCTTGGGATTGCCCTTTCGGACGAGGAAGACGATCGTCGAGGTGTAGGGCGACGAATTGTTCGGCAGGCGCTTCTGCCAGTCGGCCGGGATCTTGCCCGTCTTGCTCGAAATCGCGTCGATGTCCGCCGCGAGCGCCAGCGTCACCACGTCCGCGGAGAGGCCGTCGATGACCGCGCGCGCCTGCGCGCCGGAACCGCCATGGGACGCCTGAACCTCGATGGTTTCGCCCGTCTTGGCCTTCCAGTCGGCCACCGGTCTTGGCGTCGGATTCCAGAACAAGCCCAAAAGCGACGCCCGAGACGATCAGCGCGCTGATTATAGACCTAGAAAGTCTTGCTAGAATAGCTCGCGCGTCGGATCGTCGATGAAGACAACGTTGAGGAGCGAGACGTCGTCCGCTTCGGGCGTCAGGCCGATCCAGCGGCTAACCGACGCCCGGTCGAACCCGGCTTCGCAATGATCGCCGATGCGCATCAGCGGCCGGCGGATCAATCCGGGGTCCATGATCATCATCATGATCGCTTCCTGCGGATTGACCACGTCGGGCTTCACCTCGCCCGATTTCACGCGCGGCGACGCTGCGTTGAACCATTCGCGCACCGGCTTCGCGCCGAAATAGGGCCGCAAGCTGGGAGCGGACCAGGGTTCGTTGAGAAGGTCTCGAGCCTCGACCTGATGCCCGGAGGCGATCAGAAGGGCCTTTTGCTTCGCATTGCTGGCGCAGCCAGGCTTTTCATAAAAAATGACGTTCGCCATGGGAGCCTCTCTTACGCGACAATATGGCGCTTGCCTATCGCCTTACGCATTTTACGACGTAATTGTGCAGCGCGGCGCCCGAATGACATGCAAGGCGCTAGGCGCCTCGCTGTAAATTCACGCAGTTTGCCCGAAGCGCGCCTGAAAACCGTGCGCCTCAGCGCGACAGGGCCCATGTGACCGAGACGCGCTCCGAGACGCGCTGCGTCCCCGGCCGCAGCGGAACGGCGTTGGCCGCCGGCGCGGCTGCAACACGCGCCTCCATCATCGGAACGGGCGCCGCCTCGTCCAGAGGCCTGATCTCGATGACCCGGGCGAGGCGCAGCCCGGCCGCCTCGGCGTAGATGCGCGCCCGGCGCTCCGCGTCCTTGACGGCCTTGGCGCGCAGCTCGTCCCTTTTCTTCGTCAGGTCGGAATGATCGTAGTCGACCCCGTCCAGGCTGTTGGCGCCCTTGTCGATAACGCGCCCGATAATGTCCCCGGCCTTTTCCGGCGGGCTCACGACGACCGCCAGACTGTTGCTGGCGCGAAAGGTCTGAACCGTCTTCGGCTTGCCCTTGGCGTCGCGCTCCTCGGTCGAGACGGGCGCCAGCGAAACGCCCTGAGTCTGCATGTCGGCGTCGGCAACGCCCATCGCCTTCAGCTCGGCGAGAATGGCCTCCATCGTCCGGGCGTTGTCGGCGGAAGCGGCGGCGGCCGTGGGGCGCTCGGTCACAACGCCGAAGCGAAGTGTCGCCCGGTCGGGGGCGACCTCTTCGACAGCCTCTCCGGTTACGGCGACGTTCGAGATGGAGTCCTTGAGCGACTCGGCGCGGGCGGCGCCGCAAAACAAGAGAGACAGTGCGAGCATGAGACGAATCATGGCATATCCTTAAACCTGTGCGGCTGAGCCGCAAAAGCGCCCGCTTGCGGCTTTAGCCGAGTTCAACCATACAAGCACCACGCGCGGTCGTCGCGCGCGCCGCGAACAGGCCACATGCCCCTTCTTTACCACTACCCGCTTTGCCCCCACTCCCGCTTCGTTCGGCTGATCCTCTCCGAATACGGAATCGCGGCCGAGCTGGTCGAAGAGCGCGCTGCGGACCGCCGGCCTGATTTCCTCGCGCTCGATCCGGCGGGACGCACCCCCGTCTTCATCGACGACGACGGCACGGTCGTGCAGAGTTCCGTCATCGCGGAATATCTCGACGAAACCTATGGCCCGACCCGCGGCGTGCAGCGCCTGTTGCCGCTGGAGAAGCGCCCCCGCGTCGAGACGCGCCGCCTCGTCGACTGGTTCAACGTGAAGTTTTTCGAGGAAGTCACGAGCTGGCTGGTGACGGAGAAGGTCTATAAGCGCTTTTCCCCGCAAGGGGGCGCGCCGGACATGGACCTCGTGCGCGTCGGGCGCGCCAATATCCGCCATCACATGCGCTATATCGGCTATCTGACCAGCACCCGGAACTGGCTGGCGGGCGACAAGCTCTCTTACGCCGATTTCGCGGCGGCGGCCCATCTCTCCTGCGCGGATTATCTCGGCGACGTGCCTTGGGACGAGGACGAGGCGGCGAAGCACTGGTATCAGCGCATCAAGTCGCGCCCGGCCTTCCGTCCGCTTCTCGCCGACCGCGCCCCGGGCATGACGCCGGGGCCCTATTACGCGGAACTGGACTTCTAAAATCCTTTGCGCACGCTTCCTTACGAGGCGTTAACCGTCGAGCGCTAATTTCAATAATAAAGCATTAGCTCGACGAGGGGCGGCATGAAGCGGTTCCCTGATTTTCTCTCCGGCGCGCGCCGGGTCATTAGACACTCCGTGGTTTTTGCAGCGTCCACGTCCTTTTCGGGGCGCGCGGCGCTGACGGGCCTTTGCTTCTTCGCCATCGCCACCGCCGGCATGCGCCAGATGGACGCCTCTTACCGGCAATCGATCGTCAAGGCAGGGCATTACAGCCTCGTGGAAACGAGCGCGCGCCATTGGCACGCGCGGGACCTGCGCGTCGGCTGGACGAAGAACGGCGCCTATGTCGGCGTCGTCGACTACGCCATGCTCGAAGCCTTCGCCTTCGGGGGCTACGTCCTTGCGTTCTTTACATTCATGACGCCCGCCGCCTGGAGCGCCCTCGCGCTGCTGCGCGCGAAAAGCCCCAGTGGCGTCGAAGAAAATTCCCCGCACGAGATCAGCGGCGGCGGCGCGCAGGCCGATGGAGCGATTCTCGCTGCGGAGGGACTGCCTCGCTCTTGAAAGGATCACAAGGATGGGCCCGCGCTACTATCGTTTCTTCTGCGCGGCGCTGATCGGCGCGACGGCGAATGTCAGCTTTGCCGCCGGCGCGGGCGCGGTGGATTGCGGCGCGCCGGTCCCGGCGTTTCAAGCCTCCTACTTCTCGAAGGTCGGAGTCGGAGCCGACTACGGCCCGCATTATCCCTGCTACGACAGCAGCGGCGCGATCGCGCAGTGCTACAATAATGACGGCTCGCCTACCGCTAATCTCCCGGACGCGAAAAACAACGAGATGCAGGCGAGCGTTCCGCTGGATGTGTCGCAATTGCAGCTCGCCGGATTCAAGTCGGTGCGCGCCTATGGCGATCCGTCCAAAGTGTGGATCGCGATGATCAACGCGGCCAACGCCGCGAATATGCAGGTCGTCTACCAGGTTTCCACCTGCAAGAGCGACGCCGCCTTACCCAACCATCCTTGCGTCAACGTCCCTGGCTCGACATTCGACAGCACGCTCACCTTTTCGATCCAGCAACTTCACCAGGTTGTGACCGAGGTGACGCCGAGGATCTTCGAGAACGTCGTAAAGCTGATCATCGTCGGCAATGAGGATCTGATCATTTCGCCGACCGATCACACGAGCTACAACACCCAGGATCTCATCACCGCGATCAATAGAACGCGCGACAAACTGATCAAGGACAAGGTCGCCGTTCATAGCTCCTTGGCGGCAGGCGTCGATTTGAGCTCCGCGACTGTGATCGGCCAGATGACGTCGACGCCCGGCATCCTGCTCGCCTCTGCTTTCACGCCCGGCGCGCCGGTGATCGAGAACATCTACGGCGCGCAGTTCTCAAAAGTGAAGACTCCGGCGGACGCCCTCGACTTCCTGCGGAAACGCATCAACGCATTGCAGAGCCAGTACATGACCGCGCAGCGGCCCGCCATGATCGGCGAAACGGGCTGGTGGACGAATGGCCAGGACGCGAATTACGACGCCGCCACCCGCGTCGGAACGCTCGCCGACGCGAAGGCCTATTTCCAGCTTCTGTATCCCTATCTGCAGGCCTGCTCGGTGCCGGCGCTGATCTTTGAAGCCTACGATCAGGCGACGAAAGGGCCGGCGGGGCCGAAGCCCAATCCGCCCGGCGCTCGGGAAGCGGAGCAGAAATACGGGGTGATGAACGCCTTCAATACGGCGAAGGACATGGCGCTATTGCCCGCGCCGGCGGCCTCTTTCCAGAACCACCCGGAAACCCGGAACGCGGCTCTGTTCACGTTCATTCAGAGCCAGGATATACAAACAGCTCCTCCGATGACCTTCGGAATCGGCCATCTGTCACAACCCTCCGCCACCAAGATCACGGTGAAGCCGTTCAACATGGTCACGCCGGGCGGCGGCGTGACGCCGGTGTGGCCGACCTTCAATCTCTACCAGTATTCAATCATGTATCTGTTCCGCGCCGCCACCGACCCCAAAGCGCAGTGCCGCAACACGGTGACGTCGGTCTATTCGACGCCTCAGCCATTTGGGACAAAAACCATCCCGCCCTACAGCGGCGGCCAGTGGTACCGGTCGGGACTTGGCGCCCCGGGCTGCCTGGCGGCTGACGCGACCAACGTGAATTGGGGAATCGGCGCCTCGCCAAATACGCAGGCGCAGAACGTCTTTTTGGCGGCGGGCTTCTCGTTGAACCCCCTCACGACACCCCCGCCGCCCTCGTCGTTCGACGTTCGCTGACGCTCCGGGGTCGCTATAATGCGGCCCCATGGACATCAAAGGCGCGATCCGCGCCCACGCCCTTTCGCTCGGCTTCGACGCCTGCCGCTTCGCGTCAGCCGAGACGAACCCTGCTCTGGCCGATCGGTTGCGCGAATGGCTGGCCGAGGGCGCCCATGGCGATATGGACTGGATGGCGGAGACCGCCGAGCGCCGAGCGTCCCCGACGGCGCTTTGGCCGGCGGCGCGCAGCGTCGTCATGCTCGGCCTCAATTACGGCCCCGCTTCGAACCCGCTCGCGACGCTCCGAAACCGCGACCTCGGGACGATTTCGGTCTATGCCCGTCATCGTGATTATCACGACGTCATCAAGGGCCGGCTGAAACAACTCGCCGCCTTCATCATCAAGCGCGTGGGCGGCGGCGAGGTGAAGGTCTTCGTCGACACCGCCCCTGTGATGGAGAAGCCGCTCGCGCAGTCGTCGGGGCTCGGCTGGCAGGGCAAGCACACAAATCTCGTCTCGCGCGAGTTTGGTTCCTGGCTGTTCCTCGGAGCGATCTTCACCGACATCGACCTCGACCCCGACCCGCCGGAGCCGGACCATTGCGGCTCCTGCCGTAACTGCCTCGACGCCTGTCCGACGGACGCCTTCATCGGTCCGTATCGGCTCGACGCGCGCCGCTGCATTTCCTACCTCACCATCGAGAACAAGGGGCCGATCCCGCGCGACTTCCGCGCCGCCATCGGCAACCGCATCTACGGCTGCGACGACTGTCTCGCCGTCTGCCCCTGGAACAAGTTCGCGCAAACGACCCGTGAGGCGAAGCTCGCAGCGCGGCCGGACCTCGAAAACCCTCCACTGGCGGAACTCGTGCGGCTCGACGACGCCGGTTTCCGTGCGCTCTTCTCGGGCTCCCCCATCAAGCGAATCGGCCGCGCGCGCTTTATCCGCAATGTCCTCGTCGCCATCGGCAATAGCGGCGACCCGGCGCTCGCCGCCGAAGCGGAGCGGCTGCTTCGGGACGACGACCCGCTGGTGCGCGGAGCCGCCGTCTGGGCGCTGGCGCGGCTCGCGCCACAACGGCTCGTTGCATTGCAACCACTTTTCGCTTCGGACCCCGACGAAACCGTGCGGGAGGAGTGGGCAAAAGAGACACACCAAGGGAAAATTTAGCGAGTCGCGGCAATTCGTGCGCCGCAACACGCTTGCCCTGCGCGGTTTCGATCTAATCTGAACGTGGAAGACCCGACTCAGCCCCGCCGCCGATCCACTGGAATGATCAACTTTTCGAGACGACCCGCCGACGACCCCGCCGAAGAGGCCGCCCGCCTCCTGCTGCGGCTCGGCGTGTTCATGCTCTTCGTGATCTCCCTCCTGGCGCCGATACTCGCGCGGCAGACGGTCTATATCCTTCTGCCTGTCGGCGCGGCGCTTCTTCTCGCCTCGGCCGGCCTCTCCGAGAATGGGCGCGCGAGCGGCTCGCTGCGGGCGCTCGTCGTGTCGCCGCTCGTCTGGGCCGCGCTCCTGCTCGGTCTCTGGGCCGGCGTGTCGCTCATCTGGACGCCCTTCGAGGGACCGGCCGAGCGCTTCGCAAAGGCGGCGGCCACCATGGCGCTCGTCGCTGCGGCCGCGGGCGTGATGCCGCTACGGACGAAGACGTCCAACCTCAATCTGCTCCCCATCGGCGTGGGCGTGGCCGCCGTGGCGCTCGCGGCGATCACGCTGCTGATGGCGCCGAAATACACGGTCGAGGACATTCTCGACGTCGGCCCGCTCGGCCGCGCCGGCCTCGGCCTCGCGCTTCTCGTTTGGCCGGCTATGGGCGCGCTCGCCGTGCGCGGGCGCTGGATCATGGCGGCCGCGCTCGGGCTCACGACCTACTTCGCCTGCATCCTCGCCAACGCGCCGAACGCCCTTCCGGCGCTGCTCGGCGGCGCTTTTGTCTTCGCCGTCTCCTTCGGCGGGGTTCGCACGGCGTCGAAAGCGCTGGCAGGCTTGATGGCGGCGGTCATTTTGCTGGCGCCGGCCGTGGCGCTGGCTGCGCACGTCATCTGGCCCGAACGCGCGCCGGACTTCTTCCGACACCTCGCCTTCTGGGGCCACATGATCGCGGCCGACGGACTGCGGACGCTGCTTGGCCATGGTTTTGGCTCCGCCACCTGGAGCGTGCTGCAAGGCTATCTGCCGACCGCGACGCCCCGCAGCCTCGTCTTCCAGATCTGGTTCGATCTCGGCGCGCTGGGCGCGGCGGCGCTCGCCCTGGTCCTCGCCCGCGCGAGCCTCGCGGTCGGCGAATCGCGCCCTGCCCTCGCGCCCTTCCTTCTGGGCGGCATTGCGGCGGGCTTCGTCATCTGCCTGCTCGGCCCCGCCGCAGAACAGCTTTGGTGGCTGACGCTGGCGGGGCTCGACGCCATCGCCTTCGCTCTGGTAATGCGCGGTCAGTTCCGCAAGCGCCGCCCGGTTCTGCCGATCGGCTTCGGCGCCGCCCCGGCGGACGACCCCGCCTGACGAAAGAGGCTTCCTTGGCCGAATATCCGACGCTCACCAATGCGGTCGAGCCGCTCTCCCTTGGCGACGCCGTCGTCGCCGGCGCCTGGCTCGGCGATACGCCGGCCTTCGCCCTCGCGGACGGTTCGATATCGCTTGGCGACAGCGAGCAGCGCCGCATCGCCGCACATCCCGACGCCGCCATTCTCGTGGCGGCGAGCGACGGCGGGCGCCTCGTCACCGGCGGCGACGACGGCCGCGTCGTCGCGACGGACGCAACGGGCGAGATGGAGACTGTCGCCGACGAAAAGGGCAAATGGATCGACGCGGTCGCGCTCCATGAGGGCGCCATCGCCTGGTCGGCCGGCCGCAACGCGCGCGCCCGCTCAGCCAAGGGCGAGGTCAAGTCGGTCGACCTGCCATCGACCTGCCGCGGCCTCGCCTTCTTCCCCAAAGGCTACCGCCTCGCCGCCGCCCATTACAACGGCGCGACGCTCTGGTTTCCCAACGCCGGCAAGCCGGAAATTCTGAGCTGGACGGGCTCGCATCTCGACGCGACGATCTCGCCGGACGGGCGCTTCCTCATCACCTCCATGCAGGAGAACACCCTGCATGGCTGGCGCATCGCCGACGGCAAGCACATGCGCATGGCCGGCTATCCCGGCAAGACGCGCAGCTTCTCCTGGTCCTTCGACGGCAAATGGCTCGCGACCTCCGGCGCCGACGCCTGCATCATCTGGCCCTTCTCCGGCAAGGATGGGCCGATGGGCCAACAGCCGCGCGAATGCGGCGTTCGGGTCAACGTGCCCCTGACGCGCGTGGCTTTTCACCCCGGCGCCATGGTGGTTGCGATGGGATTCGACGACGGCCTCGTCATGCTCGCCCGCGTCACCGACGGTTCCGAAATTTTGGTGCGCCGCCCGGCGGAAGACCCGAAGAACGCCCGCATCAGCGCGCTGGCCTGGGACGCCAAGGGAGCGCGGCTGCTCTTTGGCGCCGAGAATGGCGATGCTGGAACGCTGACGCTGCCGAAGGCTTAAGGGCGCCAGACGATCTCGCCCGTCGCCTTGGGCGGCCAAATGCTCACCGCCGCCTTCAGCCGCAACGCCCTTGCGCTCGCCGTCCGCCCGTCGGCGAAATAGCGGTGCATGGCTTCGCCCCCATCGTCCTCGGCAGGAATGCAGCGCCACAACACGTCGACCCGCCGCCCTTCATATCGAGAGGGATCGACCGGGCTCCTGCCGAATTTCGAGGGGCCGAAATCCGCCGTGAAGGGCTTGCGATTCCATAGCCGCGCCTCGGGGCGGCGCGCAAAGAAAGCCCAGACGTCGAAGTCGTGGACGCCTCGGCTTTGGGACGGGTCGAGAAAATGGTCCGCCGCGCCCTGACAGAGGCAGAGGCCGAGCAGGCGCTCCTCATAGAGCGCGCGCTTCTGCGGATGCTTGTCGAAGGCAACGTCGATGCGCGCGAGGGCTAATTCCGCGAGCCTATGAAGGTCGGCGCGTTCGATCGTCTCGAAAGAGCAGGCGCTGCGCGGCGCGTGGCTCATATCGTATCCGTTTGCCCTCGTCATACCCGCGCTCGTCGCGGGCATCCACGCCGGGCCGCTTCGACGACGATAACCGCGGATAGCGGAGAGAAGAAGCGAAAACGCCCGCGCCGCTGGAACGGCGGCAGAGGGCTGACGTTTGAAGCTTATCCCCTCCACCCGGACAGGCGCGAGCCAAGCCATGACCAACAAAGCCGAAAGCGACCCCCACCAGCATATCCAGAAGATGGCGGCCTATCTTCAGGAGACGATCAATCGCCTGCGCGAGGACATCGAGCAGGTCGACGAGCCGCAGCTCAAGGCCATGTTCGAGACATCGGCCGAAGTGTTGAGCGGCCTCAAAAAGGCCTATAGCGACTACGACGAGAAGAAGGAGCCGGCCTGGCCCGGCGGTCGCGAGCTGCATAGCTGAGGAGAGAGCGGATCAGCCGGAAAATCCCCAAGCTCCTTTCCATCGCGGGCTCCGATCCTTCGGGCGGCGCGGGCGCGCAGGCGGATTTGAAGACCTTCTCCGCCTTCGGCTGCTACGGCATGGCGGCGCTGACCGCGCTCACCGCGCAGAACACGCGGGGCGTGACCGCCGCCTATCCGCTCGCGCCCGACATTGTCGCGGCGCAGATCGAGGCGGTCGTCTCCGACATTCCGCCGGACGCGATCAAGATCGGCATGGTGGCGACGCCCGAGATCGCCGCCGCCATCGCCGGCGCGCTGGGCAAGACGCCACGAAATCTCGTCCTCGACCCCGTGCTCGTGCCGACCCAGGGCGCGAGCCTCGCGAGCGCGGGGCTGGAGCGCGCGCTGATCGCGACGCTGCTGCCCCTCGCCCGTCTGGTGACGCCCAACGTCTTCGAGGCCGCCGCCCTGACCGAGACGCCGCAGGCCAAGTCGGTTGACGAGCTCGCCGCGCAGGGGCTGCTGCTTGTCGAGGCCGGCGCCAAGGCGGTGCTGGTCAAGGGCGGCGACCTCTCGGGCGACCCGGTCGACGTGCTCGTCGCGGATGGCGAGACGCGTCTCTTTCACGGTCGCCGGATCGCCACGCGCCACACCCATGGCACGGGCTGCGCGCTCTCTTCCGCCATCGCCGCGGGGCTGGCCAAAGGCGAATCGCTCATCGACGCCATCGCCGCCGCCAAGATCTGGCTGGAGGGCGCACTCGAAGCGGCCGATGCGCTCGACATGGGCGACGGGCGCGGCCCCCCACATCATTTTTACGCCCTCTGGCGCTGAACCGTAAGGCCCAGCTTGGAGGGAAAGGGCTGAATTCGTATTGTCTCCGGCCAGTTTATGTTTAACGGCTTGGGGGCGACATGACTTTGGCGACGCCGACGCTCGGCCTTCGCGCGGGCAACAAGGATAGGGTTTTCTATGTCTCGATGGCCGTCGCCATGGCGACGACCGTCTTCATCGGTTTCGGGCCGACCTTCTTCTTCAAGCTTTTCTCTCAGTCCCCGCCGCTTGCGCCGCTGTTGCATCTCCACGGCGCCGCCTTCGCGGCCTGGTATGCGCTCTTCTTCACGCAGGCGACGCTGATCTCCAACGGCAGGCCCGACATCCATCGCAAGCTCGGCTATGCGGGCGCGTTCCTCGTCGCCGTCATGGTGGTTCTCGGCGTCATGGCGGCGGCGCACGCCATCCGCACCAATCACACGCCGCCGGGCCTCGACCCGCGATCCTTCCTCGTGCTGCCTTTCTTCGGCATCGGCGTATTCGCGACCCTCGCTGGCGCCGGATTTCTGATGCGCAAGCGGCCGGAGACGCACAAGCGGCTGATGCTGCTGGCCAGCATCGCCATGCTGGACGCGCCGATCGCCCGCATTCCCGGCGTCTTCGCGGTCGGCGGCCCCCTCGCCTCCTTCGGGCTTCAGGACCTCTTCATCATCGCCTGCATCGGCTACGACTTCCTCTCGCGCCGGCGAATCCACCCTGCCTATCTCTTCGGCGGACTGTTCATTCTGGCGATGCAGCCCATGCGGATCGTCGTCTCGACGACGCCCTGGTGGCTGGCCTTTGGGGATTGGCTGAAGGGGTGATGCGCCCCCTCTCCCCGCAAAGCGGGGAGAGGGCCGGGGTGAGGGGCAAGGGCCCAATCCGAGCGGATGTCGCTCTGCCCCTCACCCTGACCCTCTCCCCGTTCGCACGGGGAGAGGGAAGTATTACCCGTTCAGCGCCGCCTTCACCGCCGCGCTCGCCTTCGCGAAATCCATGCGGCCGGTATATTTCGCCTTCAGCGCGGCGACGACCTTGCCCATGTCCTTGATGGAGGCGGCGCCGGTCTCGGCGATCGCCGCCTTCACGGCTTCCGCCACCTCGGCCTCGGAGAGCTGCTGCGGCAGATAGGCGGAGATGACGGCGATCTCGCCCTTCTCCTTGTCGGCAAGGTCGGCGCGGCCGGCCTTCTCGTAGATATCCAGCGATTCCTGACGGCTCTTGATCATCTTCTGGAGCAGAGCGAGGATGTCGTCCTCGGTCAGGGTCTTCCCCGCGCCGCGCGCCTCGATGTCCTTGTCCTTGAGGGCCGCGTTGATCATGCGCAGGGCGTCGACCTTGGCGCTGTCGCGGGCCTTCATGGCGTCCTTGAGGTCCTGGTTGATCTTGTCGCGCATGTGACTTGGGGTTTCCATTTTGGGGGCGGATGGATTACATCCGTCCGACAGAATTTCTCGCGCCATGGCCGGGCTGGTCCCGGCAAGCAAGCCGACGCCGTCCCCGACGGCTCGGCGCGGCCATGACGCGCGGCGAGGCGCTGTCATAACGGCTTGCCCCGCCCGAACGCAAATGGACGGTAGATGACCCAAGACAATGGCTGGACCAAACCCGTGCACACCGGCGTGCTGGTGCTCGCAAGCGGCGAAGTGATCGAGGGCTATGGCCTCGGCGCCGTCGGCGAGGCCGTGGGCGAAGTCTGCTTCAACACCGCCATGACGGGCTATCAGGAGATCCTGACCGACCCCTCCTACGCCGCGCAGATCGTCACCTTCACCTTCCCGCATATCGGCAATGTCGGCGTGAACGAGGAAGACATCGAGACGGTCGACCTCGCAAAGAGCGCCGGCGCCGTGGGCGCCATCTTCGGCCAGAAAGTGACCGAGCCCTCCAATTTCCGCGCCGAGACGACGCTGACCGACTGGCTCGCCAGGCGCGGGATCGTCGCCCTCTACGGGATCGACACGCGCGCGCTCACCGCGCTGATCCGCGAGCGCGGCATGCAGAACGCCGTCATCGCTTTTTCGCCCGAGGGCAAGTTCGACATTCCGGCGCTCAAGGCGAAGGCCGCGGGCTGGCCGGGCATCGACGGCATGGACCTTGTCCCCAGCGTCGGCGCCAGGGAGCGCTACGACTGGAAGGAGACGCCCTGGAAGCTCGGCGCCGGCTATGGCGCCCGCGACGGGCAGGCGAAATTCCGCGTCGTCGCCATCGATTACGGCGTGAAGCGCAACATTCTGCGCCTCCTCGCCGATCAGGGCTGCGAGGTGATCGTCGCCCCCGCCACCGCGACCAGCGCCGAGATTCTGGCGCTGAAGCCCGACGGCGTGTTCCTCTCCAACGGCCCCGGCGATCCGGCCGAGACGGGCAAATACGCCGCGCCGGTCATCCGCGACCTGCTCGCGAAGAAGATCCCCACCTTCGGCATTTGCCTCGGCCATCAGATGATGGCGCTCGCCGTCGGCGCGAAGACGAAGAAGATGCCGCAGGGTCATCACGGCGCGAACCATCCGGTAAAGGACTTCACCACCGGCAAGGTCGAGATCGTGTCGATGAATCACGGCTTCGCGGTCGATCGCGACAGCCTGCCGTCAAACGCCGTCGAGACGCATCGCTCGCTCTTCGACGGCTCCAATTGCGGCATCGCGCTGACCGATCGCCCGGCCTTCTCGGTGCAGCACCATCCCGAGGCTTCGCCCGGCCCGCAGGACAGCCACTATCTGTTCCGGCGTTTCGTGGAGATGATGGAGAAGGCGAAGGCGGCGTAGCCGTCTTCCAACCGCGCGCAACGCGCGAAGGAGGCGGCGTTGGCGAGCGTCAGGAGCGTCGTCAAATTCCTTGGCCTCGGCGCGCTCGCCGCCGTCGCGGCCGTCGCCGCCTCGCTTGTCGCCCGACCTCAGCTCCGCGCGGAGCTGATCGCGGAGCTGAACGACCCCGCCGGCCTTCCTACGCTTGAGGACGACCCGCGCGTTCATTCCGAGCCGGAAGCGCGCGCCTGCGCGGAGGCCGTCGCGGACGCCCTTCCCGACGCCATCGCCAAAATCGAGGCTGCGCATGGCCGCCCCTTCGCCAGGCCGCCCATCGTCGCCGTTTTCGCGGATGAGGACGCCTATGCGCGCGCCAACGGTCTGGGCGACGCGGATGTCGCGGGCGTCTCGCGCGCCGGCCGGGCGATGCTCTCGCCCTATTTCTGCGCCCATGAGCGCTACCGGCTCGGCAGCGTGCTCGCCCACGAATTGTCGCATGTCCATTTCTTTGGCTGGCGCCCGCGCGGGACGCCGCGCCCTCCGCAATGGTTCACCGAAGGCCTCGCCGTCATGGCCTCTGACGGCGGCGCGGCCGAGAGCGTGACCGACGCGCAGGCGGCGCAGGCGATCCGCGACGGCTATGGCGTCATTCTCGACGCGACGCCCTGGTCCGATTTCCTCGCGATCCCCTTCGCCGCCGAGCCGCCCTGCGGCAAGGGCTGCGTCGTGAGAAGCTTCCGGCAGCGGCTCGCCTATCGGCAGGCGGCGATCTTCGTCGCATGGCTGCGCAGGAGCGACCCTGACGGCTTCTCGCGGCTGATGCGGGCGCTGGAGGGCGGCGCGGATTTCGACCCGGCCTTCCGGGCGGCCTATGGCGCAACTCCGGCGGAGCGCTGGAAGGATTTCACCGCGACGCTTCAGGCCTCGCGATAAAAAATCAGCGACAGGCCGACGATCATGAACGCCACCGGCCAGACATAGCCGGCGATCTTCTTCGCCCCGCCGTCGAGCCGCAATTCCAGCCAGCGCGACCAGCCCGCCGCGACGCCCGCAAGCGCGAGCGGCGTGTGGGTGATCTCGATTAAGGTCTCTTCCTTGAGATTGGCGAGCGCGTGGGAATGAGTGAGCAGGAAAGCCCCTGCCGTCGCCACGCTGATCGGGAAGACATAAGCCGCCCACCACGCCTTGATGCGGCCGAGCCGCACCTGCCATTCGAAGAGGCCGAAGGCGACGATGAGCAGCGTCAGCAACCGGTGCTGCGCGATCTCCGGATCGCGCAGGCTCTCGATGAGGCCGAGGCGCCCCAGCGGCCAGACGGATTCGTCCGCGCGCAGGAAGAGGAAGCCGGCGAGCCCGAGAAAGACGAGCGGCCAATGCTGCATGATTGGCGCAAGCCGCTTGCTGGCGCGCTCCAGCAGCGCCATCACGCCCATGACGAAGACGAAAATCCCCGCCCAATGGTGGTTATATTCCGACCAGGCGATGTCGGCCGGCGTGCGCGGCGGATAGGCGCCGGGCGGCAGCTCTTTCAGCGCCTCCGGCGGCAAAGCGGCCGAGAGAGCTTCGAAATCGGGGCTTTCAAGCCGGATCGGGAAGCGCGGCTCCAGCCGATCGACGATCTCGGCGAAGCTGGCGCGGTCGTTCGGCAGATCGCGCGCCGGCGGCAGAGAGGCGAGCGAGGCCGCGCAGAAGATCACGGTGAGGCCGACGCCGATCTCCGTCTCCGCGAAACGGCGCGTGCGCAGCAGCGGGCCGGCGGGGTCGTTCTTGAGCTTGCGGACGGCGAGAAAGTTCAGCCCGCCGAGCAGCAGCAGGCCCAGCAGCAGGATGATCTTGGCGCTGAGCATCAGGCCGTAGGACGTGCCGTACATGGCGGGGGGCGCGCCGACATAGAAGACGGCCATCAGCACGCCGCCTAGAAGCAGCGCCGCCACCGCGCCAACGGACATATGGGAGAACCGCCGCGCGACGAGCGCGCGCGCGCCGGGATCGGCGACGTCTGTCAGCGCCATCAGAAAAAAGGGGATCCCGCCGATCCAGACGGCGGCGCCGATCATGTGCAGGAACTCGGCCGCCGAGAGCGCGACGGCGCCGTCGAACTGGCTGACGGCGTGGGTCGAACCCGCCTGCACGCCGAGCAGCAGCGCCGACAGCACCGGCGCCGCCGAGCGGATGGCGACGCCGCCGCGCCGCGCGCGCCAGGCCGCGAGCGCGATGACGCCCGCGAGGACGCCCGCCATGAGATCGACCGCGACGGCGCGGGCGCCGGCGGCCTCATGGACCGGGATTTCGAGCGTGCCCATGAGCATGACGGTGAGCGCGGCGGCGGCGAGCGCCTCGGAGCCGGCAAGCGCGCAGGACGCCATGAAGACGAGCCGCAGCGCCCGGCGCTCCAGCGCCTCGCCCGCCCCCGCAAGCCGCGGCGCGAGCGGCCAGACCAGCATCAGCAGAAAGGCGAGGCCGCCGACCGTGACGCTCTGCGCCGCAAGGATGAATCCCCGCAGCACGACGGCCAGAAAACCGTAAATATCGACGAAGAGCTGCATTCAGCGGCTCACGGTGAAGGGAATGTCTCCCTGGGTGATGTGGCCGTCCGGGCTCAGCGTCTGCCAATGCAGGCGGTAGCGCCCCTGTGTCAGGCCCGTCGCCCTGGCCTTCAGCGTATCGGCGTTGTCCCCGTCGAGAACGGGAAGAAGGACGGCGTCGCCGTCGATCTTGAAGAGCTTCAGATAGGAGCGCGCGGCGTCGATCCGGCTGTTGAAGCGGATCTCGATCCCGAGCTCGTCGGTCTTGACGGTGTCCTGGGGATGGGGCGTCGAGCCCAGCACCAGCGCATGGGCCGATGCCGGGTCGCAGGCGAATGTCGCGAGGGCGCAGGCGCCCAAAAAACGGAACAGCTTCATGAGTCGACCCGCAGCCGCCCGGATGGGCTCAAGTCCCGCCGATTAGCCGATTCCGCGCGGCCTTAGCAATGGCTCCGCCCTTGCCGCATTTTGTCGCTTACTTCAGGAAGACGTAGATATCGACGTCGACGCTAGCGTCTTCGCCTTTGAAATCAGTGAGATATTCCTCGATGATGAGATCCTTGGTGTCGAGGCCCTTCTCGTCGAGATAGGCGGCGATCGCCTCATAGGTGGCGTCGATTTCGTCGTAAGAGCCGCGATGCTGGAATTTCAGCGCCTTGCCCGCCGGCGACGCGCCGATCTCGACACCGTCCGAGAGCTTGGGCTTCCCCTCGGGCGCGGCGGCGAGCGGCGCCATGGCCTCGAAGGCGAACCCCGTGTCGTCCGTCTTGGTGAAGACCGCGACGGGGCGGCCGTTCACCGTCAATCCGGCCTTGGCGACGGCGGCGTTGAGCTTTTTCATCGCCTCGGAAAGCGTCTTGGCTGCGCCTTCCCATTTCCCCTGCCCCTTCAACACCGCAGCCGGGCGCGCATCGACGGTAACGGTCTCGCTCATCACGGATGGCGCCGCGTCGGGCGTCCCGGGCTTGGCGGCGTCGGGCTTTTCGCCGGGCTTGGCGGCCTCGGGCGCGGCGGGCGCCTGCGTCGCGGCGGTCTTGGCGGGCTTGTCGTCCTCCTCGGACGGGCCGGGGAACATGCGGCGTTCGGCGATGATCGCCGCAGAGGCCACGAGAAGCGTGAAAATGGCCAGCGCCCGCCAATGGGTCTTCAGGGCGTCGATCAGACCCGGTTCCTCGTCCATTCCTGCTGCGTCCCTTTTCGGCGAAAGCGATTCGTGAGCCACTCTTGGCGCGCAATTGCGACAGGCGTCGGGCGACGCGGTCGCGCGCCCTCGAAGTAGCGCTGAAGCGACGCAGTCTCTATATACGACCGCGTCTCAATGGAAAGACGAATGGCGCATCCGCTCGACAATCATCCGATCCTGCGCATGAACGGCGCGGGCAACGAAATATTGGTGCTCGACCTGCGCGGGACGGCGCATGTGCTCGCCCCGGAAGAGGCGCGCGCCATCGCGGCGGCGCCCCGGCTGCGCTTCGACCAGCTCATGGCGCTGCACGATCCGGCCGCGCCGGGAGACGACGCCTTCATGCGCATCTACAATATCGACGGCTCGCTCTCCGGCGCCTGCGGCAACGGCACGCGCTGCGTGGCCTGGGCCCTGGCGCGCGAAGGCAAGGAGCGGCTCTCGCTCGCGACCGACGCCGGACGCATCGAAACGCGGCGCGAGGCGGAGACGCTCTTCACCGTCGACATGGGCCGCCCGCGTCTCGACTGGCGCGACATTCCGCTGGCGCGCGAAGCCGACACGCGCGCCGTAAACCTCGACCCGCCCGTCGCCGGCGCGCCGGCGCAGTTTTCCGCCGTCAGCATGGGCAATCCGCACGCGGTCTTCTTCGTCGCCGACGCCATGGCGATTGCGCTCGAAGACCTCGGGCGGAAGATCGAGCGTCACCCGCTCTTTCCCGAGCGCGCCAATGTCTCCTTCGCGCAAATCCTCTCGCGCGACGACATTCTTCTGCGGGTCTGGGAGCGCGGCACGGGCGCGACGAAGGCCTGCGGCTCCGCCGCCTGCGCGACCCTCGTCGCGGCAGTCCGTGCGGATCTAACGGAGCGGCGGGCGCGCGTGCGTTTGCCGGGCGGCGACCTCCACATCGAGTGGCGCGCCGACGATCATGTGATGATGACGGGGCCCGTCGAATTCGAGTTCGAGACGCGGTTGAGCCCGAGCCTTTTCGAAGGCGCGGCGGCGTGAGCGCGCGGACGGGAGAGCTTGCGCCAAAGGCGGAAGTTCTCACCTTCGGCTGCCGCCTGAACATGGTGGACAGCGAGGAGCTGGCGCGCCAGCATCCCGGCGCGGTCGTCGTCAACACCTGCGCCGTCACCAATGAAGCGACTCGGCAGGCCCGCCAGGCGATCCGCCGCCTGCATCGCGAGCGCCCAGAGGCGCAAATCGTCGTCGCCGGCTGCGCGGCGCGGATCGACCCACAAAGCTTCGCGACGATGGACGGCGTGACGCGCGTCGTCGCCGAGGAACAGACCAATCGCGCGCGCGCGGCGGAAGAAGGCACGCGCGGCTTTCTCGCCGTGCAGAACGGCTGCGACCATAGCTGCACATTCTGCATCATCCCCGCGGGTCGCGGCGCCTCGCGCTCCGTCTCGCCGCAGGAGGCGGTCACGCAGGCGCGCGCGCTGGTCGAGAGCGGCAAGCAGGAGATCGTTCTCACCGGCGTCGATCTCACCAGCTACGACGCCGACGGCATGAGGCTCGGCGGGCTCGTGCGTCTCCTTTTACGGGAATTGCCGACGCTTGCGCGGCTGCGCCTCTCCTCTATCGACTGCATCGAGGCGGACGACGATCTCGTCGCGGCGCTCGCCGAAGAAGAGCGCCTCTGCCCTCACCTACATCTATCGTTGCAGGCGGGTGACGACCTGATCCTCAAGCGCATGAAGCGGCGCCATCTGCGCGGCGACGCCATCCGCTTCTGCGCGGCGTTGCGAGAAGCGCGGCCCGACATCGTCTTCGGCGCCGATTTCATCACCGGCTTTCCGACCGAGACGGAAGAGATGTTCGACCGCACGCTCGCGCTCGTCGAGGAATGCAAGCTGACGCATCTGCATGTCTTCCCCTTTTCCGCGCGACCCGGCACGCCGGCGGCGCGCATGCCGCAACTTTCGCGCGACATCGCCAAGGAGCGCAGCGCACGGCTACGCGAAGCGGGCGATCGCTCGCTTGTCCGTCATCTCGACGCGCAAGCGGGAAAAACGCTGCGCCTTCTCACCGAACGCGGCGGCGGCGCTCGCGCGGCTGATTTCACGCTGGCGCGCACTCCCGGCGTCGAGGCCGGGCGCATGATCGACGCGCGCGTAACCGGGCATGACGGACGCGCCCTGACGGTCGCGCCTATCGCGTCTTGGTGAGCGCGTTGGTGCGGTTGCGGATCACTTCGAGCAGCGCCTCGCACAAAGTCGCGGCGACGGCTTCGTCATTTTGCTGCGAGAGCGCGCAGCGAAAGGCCGCCACGATCTCCGCATAGGCCTCGGCTCCATAGAGATTCATCACCGCGCTCAACATGCCGATCGCGGTTTCCTCGACAGAGGCTCCCATGAAATTCCCCGTGAAATTGGTGACGTAAAACGCGACTGCTCCTGCGGATTCGCGCGGGCAGCCATGGCCTCGATTGGAAATTCCGTTACTGTGGCGGCGGTTAATTGGAGAGCGCTCCGCAAAGACGAACTGCGGCCCTCCAATCCGCCACAGGTGATTGAGCTTAACCATGACAGAGCGAATGTCAACCATTCATGGTGGATGACGTGCCGGATTCGCCGCAAAGCCACCTCCAGGATTTCGCGGAGCGCGTGCGCGCATTGATCGCGCCATTCGGCTCGATCGCGAAGGCCGCAAAGGCTCTGGAGATTCCGGAGAACACGCTGCGCCGCGCCTGCGCCGGCCGCAACGAACCGCAAGCGCCCCTGCTCATTGCGCTTTCCCAGAAGCTCAACGTGTCGATGAGCTATCTGCTGGGTCTCTCCGACGACCCTGTCATATCCGCGTCTCCGGGCATGAAGCCATCGCCTCAATTCGAGTTCGCGCGCGTCCCGAGCCTCGACGCCGAAGCCGCCGCCGGCGATGGCGTCGAAACGTCGGCCGTCGCGATCGAAAACATGCTTGCTTTCCCGCAGTGGATGCTACGCAAGCTCGCCCCGCCCGGCGCCAAGCTCTCCTTCATGCGCGCAAAAGGCGACAGCATGAGCCCGCTCTTCAACGACGGCGCGCTGCTTCTCGTCAATGAGAGCGACGCGCGGCTCAAGCAGGACGCCGGCGCGCGGCCAGATGTCTATGTCTTCCAGCAGGACGGCGCGCTGCGCGTGAAACGGCTGCGCCTGAAGCCCAATGGCGACGTCATC
Source organism: Methylocystis parvus (assembly GCF_049675845.1). Classification (GTDB taxonomy): domain Bacteria; phylum Pseudomonadota; class Alphaproteobacteria; order Rhizobiales; family Beijerinckiaceae; genus Methylocystis; species Methylocystis parvus_A. The sequence goes on along the minus strand of NZ_CP187161.1, from coordinate 3,905,809 downwards.
ATCGGCAGCGACAATCCGGCTTACGATCCGGAATTTCACAGGGCCACCGATGCCAAGCGCCTGAAGCCGCTGGGGCGCGTTATATGGTGGGACGACCGGCTGTGAACTCTACTTGCCGCGATAGACGATGCGATAAATCGCGCCGTTCTGGTCGTCCGTGACCAGCAGCGATCCGTCGGGAAGTTCGGCGACATCCACGGGCCGGCCGAGATAGCCGCCCCGTCCCGTGTTCCAGCCCTCTGCGAAAGGCGCGCTCTCGCCGCCGTCTCCATTGGGACCGGGCGTCGTGAACATCACCCGCGCGCCAACGGGAACGCTACGGTCCCACGAACCGTGCTGCGCGGAGAAAATCCCACCGCGATATTTTTCGGGAAACATCGCGCCGCCATAGAATGTCAGGCCGAGATCCGCGGCGTGCGCGGCTTCCTCGACCTGCGGAAAGACGACGTCCTTCGGCGGCGCATCCTTCGCATATTCATGCGTGCGCACATGGCCGCCGCCATACCAGGGAAAGCCGAAATTAAGGCCGGGCCTGTCGGCGCGGTTGATTTCGCCGGGCGGAATGTCGTCGCCCATGCTGTCGACCTGATTGTCGGTGAACCAGAGCCGGCCCTTGTCGTCGAACGCCATCCCGACCGAATTGCGGATGCCGGTCGCGAAGACCTCGCGGCCGGAGCCGTCCTGATTCATGCGGATGATCCCGCCAATGCCAGTCTTTTCGTAAAGCGGCAGCTTGTCGCGCGGGGCGACGTTATGGGGCTGGCCGAGCGCGATATAGAGCTTCCCATCCGGGCCAACCTTGCAGACGCGGGCGGAATGGCCTCTGCTCTCCTCGCTGCGCGGAATGAGCTCGCCAGCCTTCACGATGGTCTTGGCGACAGAGGCGGCTTCGCGCCATTTATTCTCAGCGTCGTCGATGCGCGTCACGCGGTTGCGCTCGACGAGGAAGAGCGCGCCCTCCTTCGACAGGCACACGCCATGCGGCATGACGAGGCTTGCGGCGGGCGCCAACAGATCGACGGACGTCGCCCCGCCGTCGCCGGGCGTGATCACATAAGCGCGCTTCTCGTCCGTGCCGACGAAGATGGCCTTGCCGTCGCGTCCGACGGCCAGCGTTCGCGCATTGGGCGCCAGCGCGTAAAGCGAGATGGAAAAGCCGTCGGGCAGCCTGACTTGCGAGAGAACGCGCTCGATCTCGCGCCGCTGCGCTTCCGGGTCGGGAGCGCGTCCCGCGAGCGCGTAGGCGCCCATCGCGGCAAACAGCAACAGAAGCGCCAGCCGGAAAAGTCTTTTCATCGCAACCGCTCGAAATTCGCCTCTGCCCAGGAAGAATGCAGCAATCCAAACGTGAAGCAAGGCCGCGACCGCGGCCTTGCTTCTTTAGTCGGCTATCAGAAGCCCGCGGTCTGATCCGTGCCGCGATTCTGCGACGACGTGGACGAGCCCATGCCGGACGCGCCGCCCTCTTCCCAATAGGGCTTCGAACCGAAGTGCTGATGCAGGCGCGATTCCCAATCGCGATTCGACCAGCTCGACTCGTCGTATTCCGGCGCATTCTTCAACTGATCCTCGGTGACGTTCGTCACATAGCCGCCGAGATTCGTGTCGTATTTGAACGCCTTCCACGGCAGCGGGTGCTCGCCCTCGCCAATGCCAAGGAAGCCGCCAAAGGTCATGATCGCATAGCGAATGACGCCCGAAACCTTGTCGATCATCAGGTGGTCGATCTGACCGATCTTGTTGCCCGAAGGGTCATACACGGCCGTCCCCTCGACATTCTCGCTCGAGATCAGATTGCCGCTCTGCGTCGCCATTCCCATCGTCGCCTCCTAAAAGCGCGTTGCGAACCTTTTCACAGGCCCGCTGAGCCCAGAGAACAAATCTTCGCAGCAAATGTTCCCGGACGGCGGACAGTCCGGCGGCGCCGTATCTGGCGACAGATGCCCGGCCCACGGCAGCCGTGCGGCTTTCGCGGGGAACGAAAACAGTCTATTGCAGCGCCGACGGCCCCAAGAGGCGCGCAGGAAAGGGAAGTATGGGCTCGGAAATCGCGGTCAGCTGGGAAGTGCTGGAGATCATCTGGATCAACATCCTGCTTTCCGGCGACAACGCCATCCTCATCGCCCTCGCCTGCCGCGGATTGCCGGTCAAGCAACGGCGCTGGGGCGTGTTCCTCGGCGCGCTGGGCGGCGTGATCCTGCGCGTGATCTTCACGCTGCTCGTCGTCCAGATGATGAGCATTCCCTATCTCAAGGCCCTCGGCTCGCTGCTGCTCCTGCTTGTCGCCGTGAAGCTGCTGATCGACGAGACCGAACACTCCGACGTGAAGGCGAAGCCGGACCTCATGGGCGCGGTCATCGCGATCATCATGGCGGACGCCGTGATGTCGCTCGACAATGTGCTCGCAATCGCGGCCGCCGCGCGCGGCTCCACCTATCTCATCGTCTTCGGTCTCGCGCTTTCCGTGCCCATCGTGATGTTCGGCGCGGGCTTCCTGCTCAAGGTCCTGGAGCGCTTCCCGGCGCTGGTCTGGGCGGGCGCGGGGCTGCTGGGCTGGGTCGCGGGCGATATGGCGGGGTCGGACCCCGCCGTGCTCGAACGTCTGCACGGCGTCGATCACGCCATGCTGGAGCGTATTTTGTCGGGTGGCGGCGCGGCGTTCGTGCTGCTCGTCGCCTTCGCCATCAAGGTCTATCGCCAGTGGCGAGAAGACCGCAGCGATGAAGAGCGGCGGGAAAAATAACGCCGGGCGCGGCCATCGCTGCGTGAAAAGGCGCCCGCATAAAGGAAAAGCCGGGAGGCGTTCGTCGCGAAGTCAGCCTCGCGCGAGCTTTGGCCTCAGCCGCGCAGGCCTTGTTTCGCGACCGGCTGCTGCGGATCGAGCTGCAAGGCGCGCTGATAGGATTCCTGCGCCTTCTGCTTGCTGCCGTTCTTGTCATAGGCGAGACCGAGCCACGCCCAGGCGAGCGCGCTCTTGTTGTCGACGTTCAGAGCGGCGTTGAAGTCCTCGATCGCCTTGTCATATTTGCCGAGCGCAACGAGGCTCTCGCCACGCGCCTGATACGGCGCCGCCGCGAAAGGATCGCGGTCGATGGCGTTGTCGAAATCGCTGACGGCCTTGGCGTTGTCGCCGCGCTTCTGATGGATCAACCCGCGCGCATGGAAAGCCTGCGCATTTTCGGGATTCAAGCGGATGGCGTTGTTCAGGTCCTCGAGCGCCTGGTCGAGATTGCCCTGCGCGCGAAGCAGATTGGCGCGGCCGATATAGGCGGGCGCGTGATTGGGATTGGCCTGGATGGCGCGGTCGAAATCGGCGCGGGCCGTGTCGTTCTGTCCGGCCTGACGGCTCGCCAGCGCGCGATTCGTGTAGGCGGCGGCGTTATTGGGATCGATTTTGATCGCCTGGGAGAAGTCGCCGATGGCCTCGCCGAATCGACCCACGCGGGCGTAAGCGACGCCGCGCGTATTATAGGCCTCGGCGCTGTTGGGATTGCGCCGGATGACTTCGGTCAGCGAATCGAGATTGGCGGAGGCGGCCTTTGGGTCGGTGTCCGTGATCTCGGCGATGCCGCGGCCCGGCGGGCGAATGCCGCTCGCCGTCTCGCAGCCCGCGAGCAAGAGCGCGGACAGCGCCGCGCCGCTCAGGAGCCATGCACGTGGCGAGAGAAGAGACAAGCGAAACGACGACGCCGCTAGGCGGAAGCCCATGCCTGAAACCCTCTCGACATTATTTTGGAGCCAGCTCATTCCTTGCCGGACGCGGTTAAAAAAGCGTCTCCATATGGCAGGAATTCGACGGAATCAGCGCCCCTCGGACGTGATCAGCGGCCCGTAGCCTTGGCCTTGACCGGCAGCAGACCTTCACGCTGCAGCTTCTTGCGGGCCAGCTTGCGGGCGCGGCGGACGGCTTCGGCCTTCTCGCGGGCGCGCTTCTCGGACGGCTTCTCGTAGTGTCCGCGCAGCTTCATTTCGCGGAAGATGCCTTCACGCTGCATCTTCTTCTTCAGCGCCTTCAGAGCCTGATCGACATTGTTGTCGCGAACGAGAACTTGCACGAAACCATCCTGCCTGTCTGTGGCGGCCCAGCGGGATTGCTTCCCGTGAGTCTGTCCGAATTGGGAATAGGTCGCCGGGCGCTGACGGAGCGCCTGACCCGTGAGTTGGGGAGATAGCAGAGTCGGGGGGCCCTGTCCATGGTCGAGGGCGCGGAAAAATGCGGCGCGGCCGCACAGGCCGGAGACGCTTGCTCCCGCGCTGCGTTATATTATAACGTCCGGCATGACCGACGCGACCACTCATCGTCACGCGCACGACCACGCCTCGGAAAGCGTCATCGGCGCGCATGATCACGGCCGCATCGCCCCAGCCCGCGCTTCGCTGCTCGAGGCCTCCGCGGCCGCCCGCGTCACGGGGGTCTGTCTCGTTCTCGTCGCACTTTGGGCCGGCGTGTATTGGGCGCTGCATTGAGGACAGTCGCGACGCCAGGGCCGATCCGCCTCGTCAATCTGACGCTGGGCTATGACCGGCGGCCGGCCGTGCACCATCTCGAAGGCGAGATCGCGCCGGGCGCCGCGCTAGCCGTCTGCGGCCCCAACGGGGCCGGCAAATCCACGTTGCTGAAGGCTCTGGCTGGCCTCCTGCCGCCGCTTGGCGGGCGGATCGAGCGCGCGGGCGCTGCGCGGGACATCGCCTATCTGCCGCAACTCGTCGAGGTCGACCGCTCCTTCCCCATCAATGTGCGCGACTTCATCGCCATGGGCGCCATGCGCCGCGTTGGCCTCTTTGGCCGCATCGGCGCCGAGGAGCGGGATCGGACTGCGCAGGCCATCGCCCGCGTCGGCCTCGCCGGCATGGACGACCGGCCGATAGAGACGCTGTCCGGCGGGCAAATGCAGCGCGTGCTCTTTGCGCGCCTCATCGTCCAGGACCAGCGCGTGATCCTTCTCGACGAACCTTTCGGCTCGATCGACGAGGCGACGACGCAGGACCTGCTCGCCCTCGTCGCCCAGTGGCGCAGTGAAGGCCGAACTGTTGTCGCCGTCCTGCACGAGCTGGATCTCGCGCGCCGCGCCTTTCCGGAGACGCTGCTGCTCGCCCGCGAGCGCATCGCCTGGGGCGAGACGCGCGCGACGCTCTGCGCGGAAAATCTCGCGAGGGCGCGGGCAATGTCCGAAGCCTATGATCGCGCGGCGCGCGAATGCCTGCGCGACGAAGAAGCCGAACATGCTCACTGACGTCTTCATCTCGCCTTTTCTCGACTATGAATTCATGCGCCGCGCGCTTGTCGGCTCGCTGGCGCTCGCGCTCTCCGGCGCGCCGCTCGGCGTGTTCCTGATCCTGCGGCGCATGTCGCTCGCGGGCGACGCGCTGTCTCACGCCGTTCTGCCCGGCGCGGCGGTCGGCTATCTCGTTGCGGGCCTTTCCCTTCCGGCGATGACCTTCGGCGGCCTCGTCGCGGGGCTCGTGGTCGCACTGGCGACAGGCGCCGCGTCGCGCTTCACGACCTTGCGCGAAGACGCGTCTCTCGCCGCCTTCTATCTGGTTTCCCTCGCGCTCGGCGTTACCCTCGTTTCCCTCAAGGGATCGAGCGTCGACTTGCTGCATGTGCTTTTCGGCTCCGTCTTCGGCCTCGACGACGCCGCGCTGATCATGCTCGCCGGCGTCTCGACGCTGACGCTCGTCACGCTCACAATCTTCTATCGCGCGTTGGTGATGGACACGCTCGATCCGCTATTTCTGCGCCAGACGAGCGGGATGGGCGAAATCGTTCCCTTCCTCTTCCTCGGCCTCGTCGTTCTCAATCTCGTCGCGGGCTTTCAGGCGCTCGGCACGCTGATGGCCGTGGGCCTCATCATGCTGCCCGCCGCCGCCGCGCGACTCTGGACGCATGAACTTTCCGTCGCGCTTCCTCTTTCGGCGGCAGTCGCGGCGCTCTGCGTCTATGCGGGCCTCGTCTTTTCCAACGAGACGGGAGCGCCCACCGGCCCCGCCATCATCCTTGCGGCCGGCCTTTGCTATTTCGCTTCGCTGATATTCGGCCGCGCCGGCGGCGTCCTGCGGCTCAAGCGGCCGCGCCGGCATTTGGAGGGATGATGATCACACGCCGCCTTTTCATGGCCTTCGCCGCCGCTATCCTCGCCGCGCCCGCCATCGCCGACGACAAGCTCCCCGTCGTCGCGAGCTTCTCCATCATCGGCGACCTCGTGAAGGAGGTTGGCGGGGACCGCATTTCCATCACGACGCTTGTGGGGCCTGATGGCGACGCTCACGTCTATCAGCCGACGCCCGCCGACGGCCGCAAGATCGCCCAAGCGAAGCTCATCTTCGTCAACGGGCTCGGCTTCGAGGGCTGGCTGGAGCGCCTGATCGCCGCCGCCAGGAGCAAGGGAACGATCGTCACGCTCGGCAAGGGCGTCGCGGCCAGGCCCGGCGAGGAAGGGACCGACCCGCACGCCTGGCAGGACGTCGCCAACGCCAAGATCTACGTCGCGGAAATCCGCGATGCGCTGATCTCCGCAGATCCGCAGGGCGCTGACGCCTACCGCGCAAATGCGGCCGCCTATCTTGCGAAGCTCGACGCGCTCGACGCGGAGATCGTCAAGACGCTGGACGCCATCCCGAAAGATCGCCGCCGCGTCGTCTCGACCCACGACGCCTTCGGCTATTTCTCGGCGCGCTACGGCGTCGAGTTCATCGCGCCCCAGGGCGTCTCGACCGAAGCCGAGGCCAGCGCCCGCGACATCGCCCGCATTATCGTGTCGGTGAAGGCGAACAAGGTCGGCGCGGTGTTTCTGGAGAACATCTCGGACCCCCGCCTCGCCAAGCGCATCGCGGCCGAAACCGGCGCCCGCGTCGGCGGCACGCTCTATTCCGACGCGCTGTCGGAGCTCAAGGAAGGCGGCGCGAATTATATCGACATGATGCGCCACAATGTTAGAGAATTGACGAAAGCCCTGGCGCCGTAATGAGCGCCTCCGATGTGCCCTCACCCTGAGGAGGCGGCGAGAGCCGCCGTCTCGAAAAGCGAGGGCTGCGCCCGCTGCACATCCTTCGAGAGGGCGCTTGCAGCGCCTCCTCAGGATGAGGTTGGGATATTTGCAAGGAAGCACGCGTGACCGAAAAAATTCCCGTGACCGTTATCACCGGCTATCTCGGCGCCGGAAAAACGACCCTTCTCAACCGCCTCCTCACCGAGCAGCACGGCCGCCGCTACGCCGTCATCGTCAACGAGTTCGGCGAGATCGGCATAGACAATGACCTCGTCGTGGGCGCGGACGAGGAAGTGTTCGAGATGAACAATGGCTGCATCTGCTGCACGGTGCGCGGCGACCTCATTCGCATCATCGAAGGGCTCATGCGCCGCCGCGGCAAGTTCGACGCGATCATCGTCGAGACAACGGGCCTCGCCGACCCCGCCCCCGTCGCGCAGACCTTCTTCGTCGACGCCGACGTCAAGGACGCTGCGACGCTCGACGCCGTCGTGACCGTCGCCGACGCCAAATGGCTGAGCGATCGTCTCAAGGACGCGCCGGAAGCCAAGACGCAGATCGCCTTCGCCGACGTCGTCATTCTCAACAAGACCGACCTTGTCTCCAAGGAGGAACTCGAGGAAGTCGAGGCCCGCATTCGCGGCATCAATCCCTACGCCACGCTGCATCGCGCCGTGAAGGCCAATGTGCCGCTCGACGCCGTGCTGGGGCGCAACGCCTTCGATCTCGACCGCATTCTCCAGATCGAGCCGAATTTCCTCACCGTCGAGGAACATGATCACGACCATGACCATGATCACCACCATCATGGCCATGCGCATCACGATCATGACCACGAATGCGGTCCCGGCTGCGACAACCCGGAGCATCACCATCACGATCACGCGCATGAGCATGAGCATCGTCATGAGCACGATCACGAATGCGGCCCGGAGTGCGGGCATGACCCTCATCACCATGATCACCACGACCATGACGCACATGGCCATCTGAAGGCGATCCACGACACCGAGATGCAGTCGATCTCGCTGCGTCATCCCGGCGAGGTCGATCCAGAGCGTTTTGTGCCCTGGCTGAACGAACTTGTTCAGAAGGAAGGGCCGGACATCCTGCGTTGCAAAGGCATCGTCGCCTTCAAGAACGAGCCGCGCCGCTTCGTCTTCCAGGGCGTTCACATGATTCTCGACGGGGATCTGCAGCACGAGTGGAAGGACGGCGAAAAGCGCGAGTCCCGACTCGTCTTCATCGGCCGCAAGCTGAAGGAAGACCTGATCCGCAAGGGGTTTGAAAGCGTCGTCGCGCCCTGAACCGCTACAACTGGATTCGCCAGGATTTGGGGGCGTGAGCGTAGGTTCCGCCCCACCCCTGGCGCTGTTGGGTCACGCGCGCATGGCTCTTGTTCGCTTCATGCCGGCCGTAAAGGCAACCGCCAATCGCGCCCAACACGCTGTGATGGCCGGCATAATGTCCCAGCACGCCGCCCACGAGAGTTCCCTTGATGCAGCCCTTCGCCTCGGCGACGGCCGGCGGCAGCGCAATAAACAATAGCGCGGAAAGAAGAATGGCGGTTTTCTTCATGGCGTCACCTCGGTGAAGAGGAACCGCGCCTCCGGGCCTTTGTTCCGGGAGGCCGACAAGATTGCCGCCCTGCTTCCCAGGCCTAAATCCTGTCGCGAGCGGCGCGCCGGCCGCCTGCGAGGCCGCCATGCTGAAGCGCCTGCTGGAGCATTACCTGTTCCTGTCGCGCTGGCTGCTCGCGCCCTTTTTCGTCATGCTGACGCTTGGGCTCTTCGTCCTGATGGTGAACGCCGCCCGGCATCTGTTGTCGATTCTGACGTCGATCGGCTCGAACACCGAAGACAGGGTCATTCTCGGCCTTCTCGGCCTCATCGACAGCACGCTCACCGGCGCGCTCGTCCTGCTCGTCACGTTTTCGCTTTATGAGAATTTCGTCTCCAGCGTCCCGGCGACGCGGCGCGACGGCCTGCCGAACTGGATGGGCGGGATCGATTTCACGCAGCTCAAACTGAAGCTTCTCACGACCATCGTCGCCATCTCGGCGATCAAGCTGCTGGAAGCCTTCATGGACATTCCCAAAATCGACGACCGCGACCTCAATTACTACATCGCGATCCATCTGACATTCGTGGTCTCGACCGTCCTTTTCGCCTTCTCGGATCGCGTCACGATCTCAGGCCAGGTCGAGAAGAGAAGCGACGAGACGCCCAAAGGAGAGGCGGGCGAACGCGATTAAAGCTCCTGGGCCTCGCCAAGCCCCTCGCCAAGCCCCTCGCCAAGCCGGCGAGTATGAGCGATCACTCGTAGCAGATGATCTCGCGCTCGCCGGCGAAGACCTCCGCCATGCGCGCGGTGACGCCGGGCTTGCGGCGCATCAGGAAACGCGGACGGCGCTGGCGGAGGGCGGCGTGGCCCCGGCGCGGATAAAAGACGAGCGCGCCGCTGATCGCGTCCACTTCCGCAAGCACGCCATTCTCCGTCGACAGGCGCGGCAGGCCGAGATAGCTCGCCCAATATTTCCAGTCCGCGGCGGCGTCGCCGCTATCCTGCGTCTCGGCCAGCACCACGTCGAGATCGCGGTCGCGATGGGCGAGCGACAGGCGGTAGCAGGGCGCGCCGTCGCGGCCTTCCACCACGTCGAGCGCGACGCCGTCATAGGCGGGAACCGGCACGGAAATCATCATGTCCACGCCACTGAAACGGCGGGAGATCAGAATGTCGCTGCTCGTGACCCGCACCCGGCGCGCCCCGCCGTCCGCCCGCCAGTCGCGTTGCACGAGAAGCGCTTCCTCGGTTTTGCGCGCTTTGTTGGCTTCGAACATGGACCCCTCCCAGAAAATCGGGCTCGAACTCTTTCGTCCGGGCGACTCTGGCGCGGGGGCGCCGGCGAAAGCGCTAACAAGCCTGGTGAATCCGGCGTAAACCATTGGCTTTGCGCCATAATTGCGCCCACAGGGTAAATGGCTGGAAACGGAAATGTTCAAATTGTCGGCGTTTCGCATCTGCGAACGTCTTGCGGGCGAGCGGCGCGTCCCCTACTGCTTTGAGCGATGCCCCTCGCCGAATCCGACCTCCCTGCCTTTCTGACGCGCCTCGAAGCCGTCGCGCGCGAGGCGGGCGACATCGCCATGGCCTATTTCCGGCCGGGCGCGCGCACCGCCGCCGCTGTCAGCTATAAAGGCGGCGGCTCGCCGGTCACCGAGGCGGATTTCGCCGTCGACCGGTTCCTCTTCGAGCAGATGCGACGGATGGCGCCCGAGGCCGGCTGGCTCTCCGAGGAGACAGCCGACTCGGACGAGCGCCTGTCGCGCGAGAGCCTCATCATCGTCGATCCAATCGACGGCACCCACGCCTTCACTCGCGGCGACGAGCGCTGGGCGGTCTGCATCGCGCTCATCGAGGGCGGACAGCCGATGGCGGGCGTCGTCCACGCGCCGGCGCGCGGAGAGACCTTCACCGCCGCGCACGGCCACGGCGCTTTCCTCAACGGCGAGCGTCTCGCGGCTGCGACGCGCGCCGCAATCGCCGGCTCCCTCGTCATCGCGCCGCGCCCGCTGCATTCGCGCATCGCCGCCCTGCCCCAGAACATCGCCATCGCGCCGCGCACGCCTTCCCTCGCATTGCGGCTCGTGGACATCGCCGCCGGCCGCCACGACCTCGTCATCTCCTCGCCCAACGCTTGTGATTGGGACATAGCCGCCGCCGACGCCATCCTGCGCGAGGCGGGCGTCGCGCTGGAGGAAGTCGAAAACGGCGAACTCACCTACAATCGCAGTTCGTCCAAGCGGGGTATGCTCGTCGCGGCGCCGAAATCCCTCATCGAGGAAACCCGCAATATCGCCCGGACCATTTCGGAAGGAATTGACTGGTCATGACAAAGCACGCGTCGTCCGCGAAAACTGAAAAGCAACTGCTGCATCTCGTCTTCGGCGGCGAACTCCAGGCGCTGGACGGCGTGGCCTTCCGCGATCCCTCCAAGCTCGACATTGTCGGCATCTATCCGGACAATGACAGCGCGCTCGCGGCGTGGAAGGCGAAAGCGCAGTCGACCGTGGACAACGCTCACATGCGCTATTTCGTCGTGCATCTCTACAAGCTGCTCGATCCCGATCACGACAAGCTGTAAGGCGAGCAGGCGTTTCGACGCCTTCCAAAATTCGCCCGTTTCGAGAAGAATAAATCGTCCCGTCTCGCGACGCGCGGCATCGCTGCGCATCGCATTCGGCGCCGCCCGGAGCAAAGCGCGGCGGCTTTCAGAGCCCAAGGAAACATGCCGCTTCTGACGCTCTATCGACTGGCGACAATCATGGCGACGCCCTTTGCGGGCGCGCTGCTGCATTGGCGCGCGTCGGAAGGCAAGGAAGACCCGGCGCGCCTCGAAGAGCGGCTAGGCGTCCCCTCGCGCGAGCGGCCCGAGGGACGGCTCGTCTGGCTCCATGGCGCCAGCCTCGGCGAAACCATGTCCTTGCTGCCGCTGATCGACCGCTTCATCCAGCGCGGCGCGGAGGTGCTGGTCACGAGCGGCACGGTGTCGTCGGCGCGGTTGCTGCAGGCGCGCCTGCCCGCCGGCTCCTTCCACCAATACATGCCGCTCGACGCGCCCAAATTCGTCGATCGCTTCCTGGATTACTGGCGACCCGACATCGCCATCTTCGCCGAATCCGAACTCTGGCCCAATATGGTCGCGGCGGTGCGCTCGCGCGGGATCGCGCTCGTTCTCGCCAACGCCCGAATCTCCCGCAAGTCCACCGAGCGCTGGAGCAGCGTCCCGGGCCTTGCGCGCGGGGTCTTCGGCTCGATCGACCTCTGCCTCGCGCAGGATTCCGAAAACGCCGCGCGTTTCCTGGCGCTGGGCGCGCCCTGTGTGCGCATCGCGGGCAATCTGAAATTCGACGTGCCGCCGCCTCCGGTCGACGCGGCGCGCCTTGCGGAGTTCAACGGCGCGATCGGCAATCGCCCGGTCTGGGCCGCCGTCTCCACGCATGCGGGCGAGGAGGAGATCATCCTCGGCGTTCACGCCGAACTCGTAAAGCAGATCCCTTCGCTTCTGACCGTCATCGTGCCGCGCCACCGCGAGCGCGGCGCGGAAGTCGCGGCGCTGGCCGACGCCGGCGGCCTCGCCGTGGGCTTGCGCACGCGCGACGGCGACCCGCGACGCGATATGGGCGTTTATGTCGCCGATACGATCGGCGAGCTCGGCCTCGTTTTCCGCAGCGTCGGCGTCGTCTTCATGGGCAAGTCGCTCATCCCCGGCGGCGGGCAGAACCCGATCGAACCCGCAAAGCTCGGCTGCGCGGTCCTCTACGGGCCGCATATCGACAATTTCAACGAGGTCTATGGCGAACTGGCCGCCGCGAAGGCGGCCGCCCGCGTCGCCGACGGCGCCGCGCTCACGCGCGCGGTGCAATATCTTCTAGCCGAGCCCTCGCGCATGCGCCGCATGGGCCGCGCCGGCGCGGAAGTCGTCGAGAAGCTCGGCGGCGCCTCGCGCGGCATCATGACGGCGGTCGAGCCCTTCCTCGCGCAGATCGCCGTCACGGAGCGGTAAATGCGCGCGCCCGACTTCTGGCGTGCGGATGGGATGTCGCCGCGTCTGCTCTCGCCATTGGGGGCTCTGTACGGCGCGGTCGCCGCAAGACGGCTGCGTCGCGACGCCCGGCGCGCCGCTTTGCCGACGATTGTCATCGGCGGATTGACGGCGGGCGGAGACGGCAAGACGCCGGTCGCCATCGCGCTTGCGCAGATGCTCGCCGCCAATGGCGACACCCCGGCATTGCTGACGCGCGGTTACGCGCGCGGGGCCGGCGTCTCTTGTGAATCCTTCGCCGTCGACCCGGCAATACATGGCGTCGAGGCAGCCGGCGACGAAGCCCTGCTTCTCGCGCGTCATGCGCTCACCATCGTCGGCCCCGACCGCGCCGCCAGCGCAGAACGCGCCCGCGCGCTAGGCGCCACGGTTTTGATCCTCGACGACGGCTTTCACAGCCGCCGCCTCTCGGCCGATCTGTCGCTGCTTGTGGTAGACGCCGGCTACGGCGCCGGCAATGGCCGCTGCCTTCCGGCGGGCCCGCTGCGCGCGCCGCTCGAGGCGCAATTCGCCGCCGCCGACGCGATTGTGCTCATAGGACGGGACGCGGCGGGGCTAGCGGTTACGGCTGGATGCGGGAAGCCGATCTTCCAGGCGCGGGTCAATCCAGACAGACAGATCGCCGAGAACCTGAAGGGAGCGCGCGTCGTCGCCTTTGGGGGGATCGGACGGCCCGGGAAATTTTTCCAGACGCTGAAAGAGACCGGAGCCGATATCGTCGTGGCGCGCAATTTCCCGGATCATCACCGCTTCAGCGGGGCGGACATTGCCAGCCTCGCCGCCCTGCGGGAGCGCTATGGCGCGCGGCTGATCACCACCGAAAAAGACGCCATGCGCCTGCGCGGAACCGCCCTGCCCTTCGGCGTCCTGCCGATCCGCCTCGTCTTCGAGCAGGCGGACGAACCGTGGACGACTTTGGCCGAGGCGCTCGAACGCGCCCGGCTCAGGGTTTCTTGAGCAGGCCGAGCTTCATCAGCTTGGCGTCCGGGCCCGCATAGGCTTCCTGCAGGTCCACGTTCCAGTATCGCAGATCCTCGAGCGGGATCGGCTCGCCCGTGACGGCGCAGCGCACATAGGCGCCGGGCTTGCGGATACGATATTCGCCGTCGAGAAATTCGATCTCCGCCTCGCCGGTCGGCTGCGGTGTGCGTTCATAGCGGTTCATGCGAAATCTTCTGTTGAAGCGCCGCGAGAGCGGCTGTCCTGTCCATCGTCTGATCGACGAGATGATCGACCTCATGGGCGAAACGCCTCCAACCCGCCGGGCCGTTTTGAGAAAAATAATACAGCCCCCGGCGCGGCAAAGGAAGGCCCGCCGCGCCGCGGCTTAGCCCGAGACCAGAAATAGGCTATAGCCCCGCCTCTTGTGACGGGGCGAGGAAAATGACGATCGAACTCTCCGCGGGCGACGCCATGGCGCGGACGCCCCTTTCGCGCAGCGACATGAAAACACTGGCGCTCGCGTCGCTGGGCGGCGCGCTGGAGTTTTACGACTTCATCGTGGCGGTGTTCTTCACCAAGACCCTCGCGGCCGTCTTCTTCCCCCATGACAGCCCCGAATGGCTGACGCAGCTTCAGGTCTTCTGCATTTTCGCCGCCGGCTATCTCGTCCGCCCGATCGGCGGCGTGGTCTTCGCGCATTTCGGCGACCGGATCGGCCGAAAGAAAATGTTTTCGCTCGGGCTGTTCCTGATGGCCTTCCCCACGCTCCTGATCGGCCTCCTGCCCGATTACGGCGCGGCCGGCGTCGCGGCGCCGCTCCTGTTTCTGGCGTGCCGGCTGATGCAGGGCCTCTCCGTCGGCGGCGAGGTTCCGGGCGCATGGATTTTCTGCGCCGAACATGTTCCCAAAAACCGCGTGGGCTTCGCGGCCGGACTGCTGATGGCGGGCCTTTGCGTCGGCATCCTCATCGGCGCGCTCACGGCGAAAATTCTCTCCGCCGCCATGAGCGCCGAGGATCTCGTCGCCTGGGGCTGGCGGCTCCCCTTTCTCGTCGGCGGCGTCTTCGGCCTGATCTCCGTTTACTTGCGCAAATATCTGCAGGAGACGCCGGTCTTCGAGGCGCTTCGCGAAAGGCGGGAGCACGACCCGCATCTGCCCATTTCCCAAGTTTTCGCGCGCTTCAAGAGCCGGGTCGCCGTCTCCCTCGCGGCGACATGGGTCTTCTCCGGGGTCTTCGTCGTCTATTTCCTCTATCTGCCGACCTATCTTCAGGCCCAGTGGAAACTTCCCGCGGCGGAGGTCTTCACCGCCAATTGCTGGGCCATCTTTCTGCTGATCCTCGGCAGCGTCGCCGCCGGCTGGCTTGCCGATTTCGTCGGGGCGAAGCGCGCCTATGCGGCAGGCGGCGCGCTGATGTTTCTCCTCGCGGCGGCGCTCGCCTCCACATTGAGAGACGGCGACCCGCGCTTCCTGCAACTCTATGCGCTTGGCGGGTTCCTGATCGGGACGATCACGCTCAGCCCCTACATGATCATCCGCAGCTTCCCGCCGCAGGTGCGCTTCACCGGCTTCGCTCTCTCCTACAACACCGCCTACGCCATCGTCGGCGGAACGGCGCCGCCCGCCATGGCGGCGCTCGTGACGCAACCGGGCTTCGTCCTGGCGCCCTTCCATTACGTCATGGCTCTGAGCCTCCTGGGGGCGGCGATCGGCTGGATTTGGCGCCCCGCCCCTGAATAACCGCGCCCGGAAGCCTGAAATCCGGGCTTTTCCCGTCTTGTTCTCGTCGCCATTCCCGCCTAGCCTCGCCGCGAGTGCCGATTTTGATTCGTCGAGTCAGCTATCGCGAACGCTGTCAAGTTCGCGCTTGATGGGATCACGACAATGGATCGGGACACGATTGGCGATATCGCCGACTCCACCCCCCTTGCCGACGACGCCGACTTTTCCACCCGCCGGCCGGACGCCTCAAAAGCCAAGACGGTGAGCGAACGCGCCTTCGTCGTCACGCAGGGCAAGCATCGCTTTTATTCCCTCGTGCTGCCGAGCGACCTCCTTGCGCAGACCTGCACGGTGGAAGCCCGCTCGGAGAACCCGATCGACGGCTTCCAACGCCTTCTCGATCAAAAGCGCGCCAAATCCATCGCGCGCTACATCGACGCCGGTTTCGGAACGGTGCCTAGCGCCGTGGTGCTTTCTGCGCAGACTCGCGCGCACCTCGCTTTCGACAAGGAAACGTGCGCGCTCACCTTCCGCAAGGATCCGAAGGCCTTCCTCATCATCGACGGACAACACCGCGTCTTCGGCTTCAAGCTGGCCAAAAGCTCGGTGAATGTTCCGGTTGTGATTTACAATCGGCTGACGCGCGCGCAGGAATGTCGCCTGTTCATGGACATCAACACCAAGCAGCGGCCCGTGCCCAACGAGCTGCTGCTCGACATCCGCCGCCTTTCCGAGGTGGAGACGGAGACGGAAGCGCTTCTGCACAATGTCTTCGACCTCTTTCACAACCGCAAGGACAGTGCGCTTGCGGGCTATCTGAGCCCGGCCGAGCGCAAGAAGAACATGATCTCGCGCGTGACTTTCAACGCCGGACTGCGCTCGATCAAGGGCGCATTCGTCGGCGCGCCGGCAGATGAAGTCTATGCCGTGCTCAACGCTTATCTGCGCGCCTGCCGCCATGGCCTCGGTCTGCACGCCATCGACGAGAACATCGCCAATCCCGCCTTGTTCAAGGCGCTGATGCTGCTCTTCACCAATGTGGCCGAGCGCGTCGCGGATCGCCATGCCGGCAAATATACGGTGGGCAATTTCGAGGAAGTTCTCATCCCCTTCTTCCGCCGCCTCAAGAAGAGCGACCTGCCGCGCGCGGGCATGACTCACATCGTTCTGCACGAGCATTACAGCAAGGCGCTAAGCGCCGGCTTCACCCTCAAGCAATGGCTCTTCGCCTGATTGGGAATGGCCGCGCATGGTGAGGCCATGCTCCGTCTTTTCCCAATGAAAGGGCTTGCGCCAGAGTTCGAAAAAGGCGCGCCAACAGGCGATGCTGAGCATGAGGAGCCAGAGCGGCAGCCATAACAGCGCCGCTCGATGGGCCGCGAGCTTGCGCCGTCGCATGCCGACCAGAAGCGGCAAGATCAACGCTGCGACTCCAGAGATCGCGACCAAGCACCAGAGCGCGCTGCAAGCCGTCTCGAAGGGCGTCTTCGGCGCCAGCAGCGCGCCGAAGAGCGCATCATAAACGAGCCTGCTCACAAGCAGTGGACCCAACAGCGGGCCGAGCACGCCGCCGACAAACATGGCGAGGACGGCGAGGGCGCGCTTCGCGCCGAGATCGGCGACGAGGCGGGCGGGATGGCGGCAATGCACGATCGCCGTCTGCATCCACCCTTTAAGCCAGCGCGTGCGCTGCTTCACCAGGGCGCGGAAAACAGCGGGCGCTTCCTCGAATGTGTGAGAATCGAAAGTGCGCACGGCATAGCCGGCGCGCGCGAGGCGCAGGCCGAGATCTGCGTCTTCGGTGACGTTATAGGCGTCCCAGAAGCCGATCTCCCGCAGCGCCTCGAAGCGAAAATGGTTTGACGTGCCCCCGAGAAAAAGCGGCAGGCCGAGCGTCGCAAGACCCTTGTTGTAGGCGTCGAACAACGCGGCGTATTCCAGCGCGAACATCCCTGTCATCCAGTTCAGCCCGCCATTGTCGATCACGAGGCTCGCCTGAAGGCAGGCGACCTCCTTCGGCGCGGCGGCGAAAAGCGAGGCCGCGCGCCGCAACTGGCGACCGTCGGGAATATCCTCCGCATCATAAACGGCGACGAGCGAACCGCGCGCCAGCGGCATGGCGATATTGAGCGCGCGCGGCTTGGTGCGCGGTTCACCGTCCGGCGCCACGACGATCTCGTGTGGCGAGCGGGGCGGATGGGCGCGCAAGGCCGCCGCCGTCTCGTCGTCGTCGCATTCGACGACGAATTTCACGTCGAGCTTGGCGCGCGGATAGTCGAAGCGATCGATCGCGCGCGCAAGCTGGCGCGCGACGGCCGCCTCCTTGTAGAGCGCGATCACGACGGTGTAGACCGGCAGTCGCGCATCCTCGATGAAAGGCGGCGCCGGCTCCTCCCTGAAACTCGCGGCGCAGGCGCCGAGGCGAAGAAAGACGCTGGACAGAAACGCCGCCGCGAGGATGAAGGCCGCGGGAAGGCTCGCCGCTTCGAATGGCAGGAAGAGACAGGCGACGAGCCCGAAGAGAACCGCCGAGGCCAACGCGAGCGGAGCCCGTTTCAGGGAGCCGCGCACGCAGAGATCCTTGTCGACCCGCTCGGCGGAGAAGCTCGCGGCGCGCGCCGCCTCCGGCGGATAGGCGTCGCGAAGCGCCGAAAGAAAGCGCGTGCGCGTCGTCACCGCGAAGAGCGGACGCCCCTTGGCCGCGCGGGCGACGCTCATCAGGCGGAAGATTTCCGTGCCCGCCGGCGCGAAGAGCCAGCGTAACCCGTCCTTGCCCACGCGCAGCGGCGCGTAGCCCTGGCCCGCCGTCCCAAAGGCGCCGGGCGCGAGATCGAAAGCCTCTGCAATGAAACGCACGCGCAAATGATCGGCGAGCGCGCGATAGAACACCTCCTCGGCGACGATGCCCTCCGCGAGCAGCACCGCATCGGCCGAGACGCCCTGTCGGCGCGCGACAGAGGCCGCATAATGCAAAGCCTCGACGGGGACGCCGTAGTTCAGGAGAAAAGCGATCTCGACCGGCGGCGGGCGCGGAACGCTGTCCCGGACAGCCGCGAAGCGGCGTGTGGAGGGAGCCGGGTCCGCGGGGCCGCGCTGTCGGCTGCGCGCCTCCTCCCGCGCCCGGGAGAAGGGATCGACAGGAAAAGGGTCGACCGACGCCATGCTCATGAACTAAAACTCTATGAACGAATTTACTCGAGCTTGACTATTCACCCTCGGCGGCGATTTCGCAACATCTTCCCGCCCGCCCGTTCAGCCATCGGGAGCGCCCTTGCGTCGATTTCACCTGAGCGCCCTCGCCGCCGGCCTCGCCCTGCTCATTTCGAGCGCCTCGACGCCTGCCGCGCCGGCGGGAGCGCAAGCCTCGGCCCCTCCGTCTTTTTTCGATCCCCAGCATTCGCTGCAGAAGCCCGATCTCTTGCGCATAAAGCAGATCCGCTTCCTGACCGAGGACGATTTTCCGCCCTTCAATTTTCTTCTGGGGGACGGGCAGCTCGCCGGCTTCAACGTCGATCTCGCGCGCGCCATCTGCGCGGAGCTCGACGCGCCCTGCAGCATTCAGCGTCGCAGCTGGGAGCTGCTGATCCCCTCCCTCGACGACAATAGCGGCGACGCCGTCATCGCGTCGCTCGCGATCAATGACGAGACGCGCGGAAAAGCCGATTTCACGGCGCCTTACTTCCTGACGCCCGGCCGCTTCGTCATGCTCAAGGATACGACCCTGCCCGCCGCGACGCCGGAGGTCATCGCCGACCGCAAGATCGCCGTCGTGGCGGGCTCGCGCCACGAGGCCTTTCTCAAGGCGTTTTATCCGCGAGCGGAGCTCGTGACCTTCGAGACGCCGGCCCTCGCGCGCAACGCGCTAAGGAACGGCAAGGTGTCGGCGCATTTCGGCGACGCCGTCAGCCTCTCCTTCTGGCTCAACGGCGCCGAGGCTGCGGGTTGCTGCAGCTTCAAGGACGGGCCGTTCACCGATCCGCGCTATTTTGGCGAGGGCGTCGGCGTCGCCGTGAAGAAGGGCAACGAGCCCTTGCGGCGGGCGCTCGATTACGCGCTGGCGAGGCTCGACCGAAAGGGCGCGTTCGCGGAGCTCTATCTCAAATATTTCCCGATCGGGCCGTTTTAGGCCCGTTCGAAAAGCTCGGAGATCGCCGCGCGAACCGTCGCGATCGCCGCGACCAGCGGCTCTCGCAGCGCGCGATCGTCCCTGCCGACGCGCAAGGCCCCCTCATAGGCCTCCGCCGCGTCGCCCAGGGCGAAGGCGCCGACCGCCCGCGCTGAGCCTTTCAGCGTATGCGCGAGATCGGCCCGGGAGCCGCCCGCATGGGCGTCGTCCCCGGACAGCCTCGCCGAGAAATGCTCCGCCTGCCGGTCGAAAAGCGACAAAAGCTCCATCTCGAGCGCATGATCGCCGAAGGTCTGGCGCGAAAGGTGAACGAGGTCGAGAATGGGGGAAGCGGGACCATCGCCTGGCTCCGCCCCGCCCCAGTCTTCGTAAACAGGCGCAATCTTCGCCATCACGTCTCCAGTCTCGCGCAAGGAAGCCTGCCGCCTCTGAAATCGCCGCGCTTACAAGGCTATGTGGCTGAGGTCTGCGCGCCGTCCAGCCTTCCTCCCGACAAGACTCGCGCCCACTTCTGAAGGTCGCGTTAACGAAGTTTCGGATTACGGCGTGAGCCTGTGTTTCAATTGCAGGGCATGGGCTGTAAGATTTGGTTAATCCTTTGGGCGCCCGCACCTTCGGGCGCATTGGGAGCGGTGCGCCTTGTCGCCGCTCGGAGAGTTACGCGATGTCGAAATCTGGCAAGATTCAGGACGCGGCCTCCGCCGCTCTTTCCGCTATCGAGGAGGCGCTCGACCTTGGCGCGCCTCCCGCGACGGAAAGCGGCGCTCCGACGACGGAGGAGCCGCATCCCGAGTCCGCGACCTCGACCGCGGCGGGCGCAATGAGCATGAGCCAGGCCATGTCTCGCAAGGTCGAGACGCGGGAGCCGCCGAAGCCGCCGCTCATGCCGCCGACGATCGCGCCCGCGAATGACGACCGCCGCACCGTGGGCGAATTGCGCGCCGCGCTGCAGATAGCGCCGAACCGCAGCATCATGGCGATGACCTTCGCGTCGATCGCGCTCTGGGCGGTCTGCTGGATTCTTTATGTGTTTTTCCATCAGGGCGAGATTGTCGAAGCCGACGGCTCCTTCCTCGCGCCCAAGCCTGTCCTCACGATCGCCGCGCTTGTCGGCCCCACGATCTTTCTCTTCATCACGGGCTTGATGGCGCGCCGCGCCCACGAGATGCGCCTCATCGCCAATTCGATGACCGAGGTCGCCATCCGCCTCATCGAGCCCGAGACGATTGCGACCGAGCAGGTCGTTTCGCTTTCCCAGGCGATCCGCCGCGAGGCCGCCTCGATGGGCGACGGCATCGAGCGCGCGCTCGCCCGCGCCGGCGAGCTCGAGGTCATCGTGCGCACCGAGGTTACGAATCTCGAGCGCTCCTACACGGAGAACGAGCGCCGCATCCGCCTTCTCATTGACGAACTGACCCGCGAGCGCGAGGCGATCGTCGTCAACGCCGACAACGCCCGCTCGGCGCTCTTTGGCGCGCGCGACGCGCTGTCTCAGGAACTCGCCGCGACCTCCGCCCATCTTGCGGAAGCCGTGAGCGAAGCGGGTTCGCGCGTCACCTCGTCGCTCGGCACGAAGGGCGAGGAAATCAAGCTCGCGCTGGAGAAGGCGGGCGATAATTTCGAATCCACCCTGGCTTCTCATGGCGACCGGGTCGTGGGCGTCCTCACGCAGACCGGCGACGTCGTCGCGCAGCAGATCGCCGGCGCGACCGAGGACGTTTCGCGTCGCTTCACCGACGGCGTGGCCGAGGTCGGAACCAAGCTGCAGACCGCGGGCGAAGCGCTTTCCGTCGATTTCGGCGTGCGCGGCGCGACGATCCTCGAGCGCTTCGAGCAGCTTGGAACCAGCTTCGCCGACTCCATCGGCGGCCAGGGCGACCGTCTGATCGTGCGCCTCGCCGAGACCGGCGGCGTCATCAACGAAGCGATTTCCACCCATGGCGGCGCGCTGGACAAGTCGCTCGCGGAAACCGCCAACCGTCTGACGGCGAGCGTCGCCGAGCAGGTCGAGACGGCGAAGTCCACTTTCGAGAGCGCCGAGACCCGCCTGCTGGGACTGATGGAGGAAACCAACATCAAGGCGCATCAGGAGTTCGAGGCGCGCGGCAAGGCGATCCACGGCTCTCTCACGCGCAGCCTCAGCGAGACGGCCTCCTCTCTCGTCGAACAGGCCGACACGCTGCAGAACCGCTTTGTCAGCGTCGCGAGCGACGCGGTTTCGGCGCTTGGCTCGCATAGCGACCGCGTGAACGAAACGCTCGCCGAGCGCCTCGACAATTTCGAGCGCATGGTGCTCAAGCGCGGCGAAGACATGATCGACCGGGTGAGCGAGCGCGGCGGCCAGCTCGAAACGACGCTTTCCGAACGGCTCGCGGCCTTCGAGGACGCGGTCGTGAAGAACAGCGCCGACGCTGCGCTGCGCGTCGCCGAACATGGCGACCGCGTGACCACTGCGCTGAACGAAGGCCTCGCCGTCTTCGAGGAGACCTTCACCCGGCAGGGCGAAGAGATGGCGGGCCGCATCGCGGACCACACGCAAAAAACGTCGGCCGAGCTTACCGGCCGCCTCTCGGATTTCGAAAAGGTCTTTGCGACGCGCGGCGAGGAACTCGCGGCCCGCGTCACGGAGCATGGCTATCGCGCCACCAACACGCTGACCTCGCGCCTCGCCGAGTTCCAGCAAGCGCTGGCGCGCAGCACGGAAGAAGTCGCGTCCCGCGTCGCAGAGCAGGCGGATTTCGCCACGACCACCGTCTCCGGCCGTCTGGCGGCCTTCGAGGACACGGTCGCGCAACGCAGTGACGACATCGCCGCGCGCGTGGCCGAGCATAGCGAGCGCGCTAGCGCAACGCTCGCCGAGCGCATCGCCGCGTTTGAAGAGGCGATGCATTCGCACACGGAGAGCGTCGCGGCGCGGGTCGCCGAGACAAGCGAGCGCGTGTCGGAGCACAGCGAGCGCGCCAGCGCCACTCTCGCAGAGCGCATCGCCGCTTTCGAAGACGCGTTGCTGTCGCAGACCGAGGGCGTCGCGGCGCGAGTCGCCGAAACAAGCGAGCGCGTGTCGGAGCACAGCGACCGCGCCAGCGCCACTCTCGCTGAGCGCATCGCCGCCTTCGAAGACGCCCTGCTGTCGCAGACCGAGGGCGTCGCGGCCCGCGTCGCCGAGACGGGCGAACGCGCCGCCGGCGGCATCGCCGAGCAGGTCGCGGCGTTCGAATCCGCGGTCGCGGCGAAGAGCGAGGACGTCGCGGCGCGGCTCACCGAGCATAGCGAACGCGCGACGGCGACGCTCGCCGAACAACTCGCCAGTTTCGAGGCGACGGTCGCGCAGCGCAGCGAAGAACTGACCTCGCGGGTCGCCGAACATGGCTACCGCTCGTCGACGAGACTCACCGAACAGCTCGCTTCCTTCCAGGAGGCGGTCACGTCGCAGACCGAGCAGGTCGCAAGCCGCGTCGCGGAAGAGAGCGTGAAGGCGACCGGCGCATTGGCGAATCATGTCGAGGCCTTCGAGGCGGCCATCGCGTTGCGCGGGGAGGAAATCGCCGCGCGCGTCGCGGAACATGGCGACCGGGCGCTGACGAACCTCTCGGCCGGCCTCGCCTCCTTCGAGGACGCCATCCTCCAGCGCAGCGAAACCGTAGCGGCGCGCCTCACCGAGCAGGGCGACCGCGCTTCCACCAACGTCGTGGAGCAGATCGGCGCCTTCGAGGCCGCGGTCGCGCGCCATAGCGCGGACGTCGCCGCCCGCGTCGCCGAACATGGCGAGCGCGCCACGACGATCCTTACGGACCGACTCGCGGCCTTCGAGTCGACCTTCACGCAGCGGGGCGCCGACGTCGCGGCCCGCGTCGTCACCGAGGGCGAGCGCGCCGCCGCGCTGGTTTCGGACCGCCTTGCGGCGTTCGAAGGCGCCGTCTCGGAGCATGGCGAAGAACTCTCGAACCGCGTTTCCGAACAGGCCGAGCGCGCCCGCGCCCTGCTCGCCGAACAGCTTGCGGCCTTCGACGAGAACGTCGCGCGCCACGCCAAGGACGTCGCGGACATGGTCGCGCTCCATGGCGACGCCGCGACCGCGGACCTCACCCAGCAGATCGCCTCCTTCGTGGAGACCGTCGCCCGCAGCCGCGACGAGATCGCCACGCTGGTCGCCACCCATGGCGATCGCGCGACCGCCGAACTCACGCGTCAGATGGCGGCCCTGGAAGAGACCGTCTCGCGCAGCAGCGAAGAGGTCGCCAATCTCGTCGCGACCCATGGCGAACGCGCGACGAGCGAGCTCTCGCGCCAGATCGCCACGCTCGAAGAGACCGTCGCGCGCAGCGGCGAGGACGTCGCCAATCTCGTTTCGACGCATGGCGAGCGCGCCACGACCGAACTCGCGCGCCAGATCGCGGCGCTCGAGGAAACCATCTCGCGCGGCGCCGAGGAAGTCGCGCATCTCGTCTCCTCGCATGGCGAACGCGCGACGAGCGAAATCACGCGCCACATCGCCACGTTCGAAGACACAGTCGCGAAGAAGAGCGAGGAAGCGACGTCCCGGGTCGCCGAACAGGGCGACCGGGCTCTCAACAATCTCTCGCTCGGCCTCGCCTCCTTCGAGGACGCCATTCTGCGCCAGAGCGAAGCCGTCACCGCGCGCGTCGCGCAGCATGGCGAGCAGGCGATGACTTCCGTCACGGAAGGCCTCGCCGCATTCGCGGAGGCCGTCGCCCGCCACAGCAGCGAGGCGGCCGCGCGCGTCGCCTCAAAGAGCGAGGAAGTCAACGCCGCCTTCGCGCATGGCCTCGCTTCGTTTGAGGACACCTTCCTGCGCCAGGGCGACGAAATCGCACAGAAGGTGCTCGAGCAGACGACGAGCGCGGGCGAGGATCTCGCCGTGCGCCTGCAGGCCTTCGAGAACGCCATACAGCAGCTCAACGCCGAGACCGCGCGCCGGATCGAGGAAGAGAGCGCCCGCATGGCCGGCACGCTTACGAACGGCGTCGGCGCCTTCGAATCCTCGGTTCGCCGCCACAGCGAAAACGTCTCCGCGCTCGTCGCCGACCACGCCAGGCGCGTCGACGAACTGCTGGGCGAGCGCATGGCCGCGCTCGAAAACGCTGGAATGGCCGTCGCCCACACCATGGAGGAGACGCGCGAGCGCGCCCTCCAGGAGCTGGAGACGAGCAGCGTGGCGCTTCGCGAGACCCTGCAGCGCAGCGTCGCAGAAGCCACCTCGGCCCTCGCCCAGAATTCGGAAACGATGCAGGACCGCTTCGCCGCCACGGCCAGCGACGCCGTGGTCGCCCTCGCGACGCAGGGCGAGCGCCTCAACGAAGCGCTTGGCGAGCGTCTCGTCGCGTTTGAGAGCGCCGTGCTCGAACAGGGCAAGGAAGTCGTCGTCTCGCTCGCCGAGCACGGCGAACGCATCGCCACGACTCTCGGCGCGCAGCTCGGACAGTTCGAGAACGCGCTGCTTCGCGACGGCTCGGCCATTGCGGATCGAGTCGCCGAGCATGCCTCGCAGCTCAGCAACGAGGTCGCCCAGCGCCTGAACGTCATCGAAGAGGTGATCGGCGGACGCGGCGGCGAACTGGTGCAGCACCTCGCCCAGCGCACCGAAGACGCCGACGCGCGCATCGGCGCGCAGACCGAGCGTTTCGTCGCGAGCGTCGACGACCGCATCAACGCCATCGACCAGTCTTTCGCCTCTCAAGGCGGCGCGCTCGTCGACCGCATCGCCGCGCAGGCGGATCAGATCGTCTCGCGCATCGGCGACAATTCGCGCCATTTCTCGCAGGAGATCGACGCGCGCCTCTCCGCGCTGGACGACGCGGTGTCGCTGCGCGGCGCGGCGCTCGTGGAGCAGATCGCGGCGCAGACCAACCAGTTCGCGGACCGCGTCGGCGCAAGCGCGCAGCAGCTCTCCGCCGAACTCGAAACCCGCCTGGGCGCCATCGATCATACGGTGAACGCGCAGGGCGGCGCGCTGGTCGGCAAGCTCGCCGAGCAGGCGGACCGCATCGCGGCCCGCATCGACGAGCGCTCTCAGCAGCTTTATTCGTCGCTCGACGCCAAGCTCGACGCCATCGACCAGACGATGGGCGCGCAGGGCGGCGCCTTCGTCGACAAGCTCGCCGAGCAGGTGGATCAGTTCGCCGCGCGCATCGGCGACAATTCGCGGCACTTCGCGCATGAGATCGACACGCGCCTCGAAACGATCGACGACGCGATCTCGGTGCGCGGCGGCAAGCTCGTGAGCGAACTCGACGCGACCACCGTCTCGGCCTTCACGCGCCTGAGCGAACAGGTCGGCAAGCTCGCGACCGAGGTCAGCTCCAAGCTCGACGCCATCGACCACACGATCGGCACGAAGGGCGAGCAGCTCGTCGAAAAGCTCGGCGCGCGCGCGGACAACATCGCCGCCGTCATGTCGAGCAAGATCGAAGCCTTCGAGAATGTCAGCGACGCCCGCACGCGGGAAGCGGCGCAGCGCATCGAGGATCTCGTCAAGCACATGGACGCGGGCCTCGGCGCCGGCGGCCAGAAGCTGCAGGAGTCTCTCGCGAGCCACGCGCTCGAGGTCGCCCGCGTCATGGGCGAAGGCGGCCGCGAGGTCGTGCAGACGCTTGACGCCAAGCTCAAGGACGTCGACTCCGTGCTGCTCAACCGCTCCTCGGAGCTGGCCGCGACGCTCGCCTCCAAGGCGGCGGAGATCAACGAAACGCTGGGCGGCCGCGCCAGGGATCTCGCGGAAACGCTGGACGGGCGCATCGAGCTCTTCGAGAAGAACGTCGTCGAGCGCCTGGGCTCCGTTTCGAACGAAATCGACGACCGCAGCCGCAACGTCATCGAGTCGATCAGCGCGCGCCTCCAGGACATCAACCACACGCTGGCCGAAGCGCGCCGCGAGCTGGACACGACGATGCACGCCCGCACCGGCGATCTCGGCCAGGCGCTCACCGAGCGCGTCGGCGAAATCAGCGGCGCGCTGGACGCGCGTCTATCTCAGCTGCAGACCGCGCTCGACGAGCGTCTGGCGCATATCGAGATGACCTTCGGCGAACGCGGCGGCGCCGTGACGAACGAGCTTGCGAGCGTCGGCGAATTGATCGCCAAGACGATCGAGACGCGCGGCGCCGCGATCGTCCGCCATCTCGGCGACAAGCGCGAAGAGCTGTCGCAGTCGATCGAAGAGTCGACCGCATCGCTCGCCCAGGCGCTCGACGCCGGAGCGCAGACGTCGATCGGCGCCCTTGTCGCGATGAACGACAAGATCCGCGCCGAGCTGCCCACCCTGCTCGACAAGCTCGGCCAGACCAACACCTCTCTGCACGCCATCATCGACAAGACCGGCGGCAATCTCGTCAATCTGGAGCGGGAGCTGGGAACGCGCCTCACCGAGTTCCAGGAGGCGATCCGCGTCGTTTCCGGTCAGGTGCAGCAGATCAGCGACGTCGCGGGCGGCACGATCAGCAACGCCCACACCATCGCCGACGCGCTGGGCGAACGCCAGCAGGCTCTGGCGCAAAGCGCCGCGCAGCTCGCAGAAAGCCAGCAGGCGCTCGACTCCGTCTTCGAATCCCGCCGCCACACGCTCGAGAACCTCGTCACGCTCGTCGAAGGCAAGCGCTCCGAAGTCGAGGGCGTGCTGGCGAGCTTCGCGCAGCGGATGGAGGATACCTTCCGCGCGATCGAAAGCCGCTCTCACGACATTGGCGGCGCCCTCTCGGCGACCACCGAGGAGACCGCCAATCTCGTCGAGTCCCGCTTCGCCCATATCCGCTCCGCCGCCGAGGGCCAGCGCGCGGAAACCGAAGAAGCGCTGCGCGCCGCCTTCACCCAGGCGAATGACGAGATCAACCGCCTTTTCAACGAGGCGAGCGCGCGCTTCCAGTCCACGGCCGAGGAAATCCGCGGCCTTTCGCGCAGCATCCATCGCGAACTGGAGGAAACCCGCGAAGAGGTGCGTCGCGGCGCGACCGAATTGCCGCGCGAGACAGCCGAGCAGGCCGCGGCGCTGCGCCGGGTCGTGGGCGATCAGGTGAAGGCGCTGAACGAGCTCACCGACATCGTCGCGCGCTCGGGCCGCGTCTATGACGTCGCGGAACAGGCCCCGCCCGTTGCGCGCCGCGTCTTCGAGGCGGCCCCGCGCGCCGAGCAGCCGAAGCCGCGCCTCGCCGCGGCTCCGCCTCCGCCCGCCCCTGCCCCCGCGCCGCGCGCCGCCGAGCCCCCGCGCGAACCCCAGGGCGGCTGGCTGAGCGATCTCCTCGCCCGCGCCTCGCGCGACGAGGCGCCGCAACGGGCCGCGCCCGCCGCGCAGCAGCCGGCGCCGCAGGTTCCGCCCGGGCGCGCGCCGCGTCAGGGCAACGCCGGCGCGCTGGACAGCCTCACGCTCGACATCGCCCGCATGGTCGACAACGCCGCGGTCGCGGAGCTGTGGCGCCGCTATCAACGGGGCGAGAAGGGCGGACTCTTCGGCCGTCGCCTCTACACGGCGCAGGGCCATCAGACCTTTGAGGAGATTCGCCGCCGCTACCGGATCGATCCTGAATTCCGGGCGACCGTCGACCACTATGTGCGCCACTTCGAGGATCTGCTCGTCGAAACGAGCCGTGGCGATCGCGAC
Source organism: Methylocystis parvus (assembly GCF_049675845.1). Taxonomy (GTDB): domain Bacteria; phylum Pseudomonadota; class Alphaproteobacteria; order Rhizobiales; family Beijerinckiaceae; genus Methylocystis; species Methylocystis parvus_A. The sequence continues at coordinate 3,877,814 of NZ_CP187161.1, read as the reverse complement.
GGCTCCAAGGCGCTCGACCTGCTCACGGGCGACGCGGGCAAGGTCTACACCATGCTCGGCCACGCGGGAGGCCGCTTCGACTGAGCGTAAAGGCGCTCAGGAAGGATTCACGGGCGCGGGACATTCCCGCGCCCTTTTCGTTCACGCCAGCGAAGCCATCGCCTTCTCGAAGGCCTCTTCGGCTTTCAGACTTTCAAGGTCCCGCCCCAGCGTCGCGACAGCAAGTTTCCGATCCCCTTTGTAGTAGGACACGGTGCAGTCGCCCGCGGCCGGATCGCCCGCAATCTCGTGGCGATCCCACCCCGGCGCATGGCCGACATAGGAAACGACCTGGTCGTAATGCTGGCTCCAGAAGAAGGGCGCCGCGTCGAAGCGCTCCTTTGCGCCGAGCATGTTGCGCGCGGCCGTCTGTCCCTGCCGCTCCGCCACGACCCAATGCTCGACACGAATATTTTCGCCGGTGATCTTGTCGGGCCAGCGGGCGATGTCTCCCGCCGCGTAGACGTCCGCCGCGCTCGTCATAAGATATTCGTCGACGAGCACGCCCTTGTCGGTCGCGAGTCCGGCGGCCTCGGCCAGCGCGAGATTGGGCCGCACGCCGACGCCGATCACGACGAAATCCGCCGCGAGGGCGCCGCCTTTCTCGAGCGACAGGCCCCCCTCCCCGATCTGCGTCGCCGTATCCTCGAGATGGAAAACGACGCCGTGATTCTCATGGAGCCTTCTCACATGCGCGCCGAGCTCCGGCCCCAGAATACGGGCCATGGGGACGGCCTCCGGCGCGACGACGTGAACCTCCAGCCCCCGCCCGCGCAGCGACGCCGCCACTTCGAGCCCGATGAAGCTCGCGCCGATGACGGCGACACGCTTCGCCCCCGCGCTGGCGGCGATAATGCGGTCGGCGTCGGCGATGCTGCGCAGGTAATGAACCTTCGGCCCGTCCGCGCCGGGTATGGGCAGGCGAACCGGTTCCGCCCCAGTCGCGAGCAGCAGCGCGTCGTATGAGACCGCCTCTCCGCCGTCGAGCGTCAGCCGCTTGGCTGCGACATCGAGAGAGTCGACCTTGCGGCCCAGGCGCAGGAGTACGCCATTCTCTCGATACCAGGCGGGGTCGCGCAAAGGCAGCCATTCGGGCTGGGCCGTTCCGGCGAGATAATCCTTGGAGAGGTTCGGGCGGTCGTAGGGCTGCGCCGGATCGGCGCCGATCATCTCGATGACGCCGTCATAGCCATCGGCGCGAAGCGCATGAGCCGCCGCAAAAGCAGCAGCGCCGGCGCCGACAATGGTGACTGACCGAGGCGCCCGCGCCGGCGCGGGCCGCGGCTCGGATTCCCTGATCCTTTCGCGGGCGAAAATTTGCCCGCCGATTCGCTCGACACGCCATCTCGGCAGCGCGTCGAAAGCCGGGGCGCGCAGAGCCTCGCCGGAGCGCAGGCTGAAACAGGCGTGATGCCAGGGGCAACGAACCGTCTCTCCAACGACAAGGCCCTCATCCAGCGGCCCGTGGTAATGCGTGCAGAAAGCGCCGACGACGAAGACGTCCTCCCCCACGCGGACCATGATCGCGGCCTTGCCGCCCACCTGCCCCCGCAACGGCGCGCCCGGCGAGAGAGCGTCGAGCGAGATTCCCTGGGCGAAGTCCGGCCCTGTTTCCTGTTCGTTTCCCGACATACTGGCTACCCCTCCTTATTGGACGTCCGCGAAACACGACCGTCACTGAGAAGGTGGGCCCCGAAATCGGGCTGGCAAGCGCCTGGAGGCATTAGACGGCGTGGCGAATCAACACTCGGGCGCCTCAAGCTCGGCCCCGCCGCAGCCGGTGCTTTCCGCGCTGGATGGTTAACAATTCGGAAAAAACCTCCAGATCAGACCTCCGCAAATTGTGACATTAGCGCCACATACGCTGACACAAATATTCAGAACGGCCAATTTTGCCTATTGAATAGGCATTTGCGTTGCACTTGAGCTTGAATGCACGCGGTCCTGAGATTGTTATCGCTACAGGTTTCGTCTCCTAACCGGAGTTCCTGGCATGAAGTGGTACTACCTCCCCGTCGTAACTGCTGCGTCTCTCGCGGCCAACATGGCAATGGCGGCCGACATCGCCGCCAAGAAGGCGCCGGCGGCCCCGCCGCCGCCGCCGGCTTGGCTGGATACGGTCACCGTCGATGGTTACGTCGAGGGCGGCGTCGCCGTGAACTTCAATCAGCCCTTCAACAAGCTGAACTGGGGTCACCTCTATACCGACCGCGCCAACTGGCCGACCTTCAACGGCGCGGTGCTGACGGTGCAGCGTCCGCTGGACTCGAAGTCGACCACCTATGACTTCGGCTTCAAGGCGCAGCTCCAGATCGGCGAGGACATGCGGTATAATCATTATACCGGCACCCTCGAATATGCGATCGCGGACCGCACGCAGATCGGCTTCCTGGAAGCGAACCTTCAGGCGCACCTTCCCTGGACGAGCTTCATCTCGCAGGGCGGCATCGACGTGAAGGTCGGTCAGTTCCCGACGTACAATGGCGCTGAAGTCATGTACGCGAAGGACAACCTCTTCTACAGCCACTCCTACATCTTCAACTTCGGGCCCTTCATTCACACGGGCGCGATGTTCACGACCCACGTGCGCGACTGGCTGGATATCTATACGGGCGTCACCACCGGCGTGAACACCGGCTTCCCCGGCTGGCCGGGCGACAACAACAACTCACCCTCCTTCCACGGCGGCTTCGGCCTCAACCTGCTCGACGGGAACCTGACCATCATGGGCATTGTCCACCATGGTCCGGAAAACCCCGTCCAGCGCGGCAATCCGTTCGTGCCGTTCGCGCCGTTCCCGGGCGCTCTGGCGCTCACCTGGCCGAACACGCCGCTGGCGTGCGTCTGCGATCCGAACTCCGCGAACCGCACCTTCGCCAACCTCACCACGACGTGGAAGGTGACGGATAATCTGACGCTCATCACGGACATGGCCTATAATCGCGAGAGCGGCTCGAACCCGATTTCGCAGACCGGCCTGTCGGCGACGACGATCGGCCTCCTCGACGGAACCTTCGGCACCAACCTCGCCGGCGTGCCGCTCAAGCCGCAGGGCGCAGACTCGTACGCGATCGCGCAATACGCGTCCTACAAGGTCAACGACATCTTCAAGATCAATGGCCGCGTCGAATATTACCGCGACAACAAGAACTTCTTCGTGGCGGCCTTCCCGGGCTACTATGACGCGGTCAACGCCTTCCACGGCTTCCCCTGCTACTCCTGCATCTTCCGTCCGGGCGGCCAGGGCACGAGCTATCTGGGCCTGACCGCCGGCGTGACCATCACGCCGGAGCTGCCGAAGATGCCGATCATCACCGGCCTGATCATCCGTCCGGAATTCCGCTGGGATACGGCCGTCAATGGCACGACCCCCTTCTTCCGCGGCGTCAATGGCGGCGGCAACGGCCAGAGCAGGTCGCAGGGCATGTTCAACATGGACGTGATCATCCCCTTCTCGCTGCTCTGAGCGATCGGGATCTGAAAAAGCAGAAGCCGGCGACCTTGGTCGCCGGCTTCTTTTTTGGCGATCGCTCGCCAGTTCAGCAACGGCCGCTCCAGTGGCGGATGCCCTTGGTGGCCTCCATCGGGCTGTTGGTCGTGAAGCAATTGCGGTTCTCGACCGCCGGAGCGGGAGCCGCGGGCTCGGGAGCGTTCGAATAGGCGTAGAAATCGTCGGCGCGATGAACGGCGGGCCTGACGCCGTGGTCCCGCGCCTGAGCGGCGCCGAACGAAGCGAAGGTGAGGGAGACGGCGAGGGCGGCAAACGCGGCGCGGCAAACGATCGAGGTCATGAGCGAGGTCCCTTGGCGAATATGATTATTGAGCAGCCAAAGGGCCGCTGTTTTGTGCAGCGAAAGCCTGCTTCGCAATCACAATGCTCATTTTATAGACAGATTCGGTCCAGTCAAAAAGAGCCACCGGGAGCCACGAACGGCAGCCACGCTAGAACCAACCAGCTTCGCCACGGGGAGCCAGAAATAGTCCAGAAATAATTTGGCAATAATTCCAGGCTGTCCCAGCCAAGGAAAAACAACGATTTAATTACTGCGGCCGCTCCTCGGGCGGCGCGTCTTCCTTCATCACGATCTCTACGTCGGCGTCCTTTGTGGACTGGACGCGGAACGTGTTCTGATACGTCTTCCCCTCGTGGCGGGCGATGGCGACATATTCGCCCTCCGCCAAAACGAGCGAGGGGAAGGCGCCGATCAATTCGCGAATGACGTCGCCGCCCGGCGTCAGAACCGAGAAACTCGTATTGGCGAGCGCCTCGCCGCCCGGGGCTTTCACGAGCTTCAACGTCATGGTCGCCGCGTGATGCTTCAGCGTCGCCTCGATCAGCTTGCCTGCCGGGACTTTCAGGTCGGCGGTGACGACCGAGTTGGTCGCGTTGTTTCCGCCCTGCGCGCCCTGCGTGGTGTCGAGCAGCGTCGAGACGATGTGATAGGCGCCCTCCGGCAGGCAGATGATCTCGTCGCCCTTGGCGCCGGCCAGCACCAGTTTCGCCTCCGCATTGCCGCGCTCGGGAACGTAGATCGAGATCGACAGGCGCTGCGGCGGAATCTTGCTCTCGCCCAGCATGTCGATGAGCTTGAGGCCTCCGGCGTTGAGCGGCAGGCGCTCCGAGACGCTGTGCCCCTCGACCAGAACGCGGCGCGTCGCCCCTGCGAGCCCATAGGCCGCATGCACGATATAGGCGCCGTCGGGCAGCGGCAGGGTCGGAGTGGGCTCGTCCGATTGCGCCACCAGCTTGTGCGAACCATCCGGTTGCGCCGCTTCTTCGAAGACGCGCCAGACAAGGCCCGAGCGAACCGGCTGCGAATCATTGACGGCGAGCGTCGCGCTGAGCCGCAGGGTCGACATGCCCTCCGTATTGGCGGGGGCTGCGGGCGTCGGCCCGGGCTGCGCAGGCCCGGTCTGCGGCGGCGCCGGATGCCCCCGGCGCGCATGGGCCTGATCCGCCGCCCCGGGGATCAATAAGGCGGCGACGAGAAGAGAGCCCGCCTTGCGGAAATTGGTCTTGGTCATCGTCACGTTCTATGGCGCCGATCATGGCCATTTGTCGATCACGCTCCGGCAAAGGCGCGTTCTATGGCGCCGAGCTGATCGACCGAGCGGGCGATGAAGCCGGCGAACCCCTCCCGCCGAGCCGCCGCGCAGGCGGCGTCCAGCGCCGCGCCCTCGAGATCGGGCGCAAGATCGATGGCGGCGACGCCCGCCGCGGCGGCGCCGAGACGGAGAAGCGCGCGGGCGGTTCCCCGCGCTACGTCGCCGCTCGGCGGCGATGTCTCGTCCATTGCGAGTCCGACAAGGCGCCCCGACGCTCCCCGATACCCTCCAAGCGCGAAAATGGCGGACGGCGTCTGCGCCGCGAGCGCGACGATCTTTACAGAGCCGGCAGGAAGCCCTGCGGCCGCCTCGCGGACGGAGAGCTTTGCCGCGAGCTGCTGAACATGCGCGCGTCCGTCGCAGGCTTCCAGAAACACGCCGTCAATCCCACGGGCGACGACCGCCGCGAGGTCTGCGTCGATCAGCTCGCCCGGCGCCGGCGCGACTTGCACAAAAATGCGGGGAGCATTTTCGCGTTCGCGCGTCCCTTCAATGAATTCGCGCGCGAAAGCCCGAGCCGCCTCTCTCTCGGCCGCGTCGTCTCCCCCGAGGCGCAACAAAAGCGTCGAGGCTCCGCTCGTCAGCGCTTGCGTCGCCATGCCGGGCGCGTCGGCGGCTAGGATCAGGATAGAGCGCATCTCGGGAACGTCTCTTGAGCGCAGTCGCGCGGCCTTAAGGCGGAATTTACCATAAATCGCCATAATCCTTTCAGGTAAGCCGGTGCGTTAACGGAGGTCGAGTCGTCCCATGATCGTGCGTCATTTCCTGTCCTGGGCGCAGACGGCCAACGCGGCGCAACGCGCGGAAGGCGCCGGCGCGCTTGCGCGCGCTTATCTCTATTCCGATCTCGAGGCGCATGAGCGGCGCGAAACCGAAATTGCGCTGATGTCGCTTCTCGACGATCCGTCGCCGCTCGTGCGACGCGCCCTCGCCGACAACTTCGCCAGCGCCGCCGACGCGCCGCACGCTCTCGTCTCCGCCCTTGCGAGCGACCAGTCCGACGTCGCGGCGCCTGTCCTGTCCCGTTCGCCGCTGCTCACCGAGGCCGAACTGATCGATTGCGCCGCCATTGGCGACGCCTTCGCGCAAAGCGCCATCGCGCTGCGGGCGCGCGTTCCCGCCGGGGTCTGCGCCGCGCTCGCGGAGGTAGGCGTGCGCGAGGCGGCGATCTCTCTCGCCGTCAATCCGGGCGCGGACCTTCCCGAATTTTCCATGCGCCGCATGATCGAGCGCTTCGGCGACGACGGCGAAATGCGCGAAGCCCTGCTCTCGCGCCCCTGGCTGCCCGCCACGGTGAAGAACGATCTCGTCAACGCCACAGCGGCCGCTCTTTCCGCCTTCGTCATCGATTGCGGCTGGCTGACGAACGAGCGCGCGGAGCGCCTCTCGCGCGAAGAGCGCGACAAGGCGAATGTCATCATCGTGGCGGAAACCGCCGCGCATGATGGCCGCCACGGCCTGCGCGAGCTCGTCGCGCATCTGCGCGCGTCCGGCCAGCTCACGGCGAGCCTCGCGCTGCGCGCGCTGCTCTCCGCCAATCTCGATCTCTTCGAGGCGGCGCTGGTCGAGCTTTCGGGACTGCGGGAAGACAAGGTCGCCGGCCTGCTGCGCGACTTCCGCGGCGCCGGCTTCGCGGCTCTCTACAATCGCGCGGGACTGCCTGAAAAATTCCTGCCGGCCTTCCGCGCCGCGCTCGAGGCGCAGCGTGAATATGGCGGCGTGCAGGGCGGCGAAGCGCGCCTCTCGCTCGTCATGATCGAACGCGTGCTGACGGCCTGCGAGGAGATCAATGGGGGCGAACTCGACAAGCTGATGGCCTTGCTGCGGCGCTTCGAGATGGAAGCCGCGCTGGAGGAGGCCCGCGCCGAGGCCGCGCGCATGGCGGCGGAAGCGCAAACGCCGGCCGTCGCGGCCCCGGCGACAAGCGTCGTCATCGACACCGCCCCCATCATCGACATGGCGGCGTTCGAAGCGGAACTGATGCAGTACGCGGCGTAGCGACACGCAGGATCGTCCGCCGACGTCATTGCGAGCGCAGCGAAGCCATCCAGGAGCGTCATTACGCCTCTGGATGGGGTCGTCGCGACGCTCCTCGCAGGGACGGCAAGCGGCGGGGGTGGGGCCGCTAATACCCGAACTGCTCCCGCAAAATCCGCTCTTCCAGCGAATGTCCCGGATCGTGAAGCAGCACGAGATCGGCGGCGTGGTCCATCTCGATGTCCACGAAAGCGAGGTCGCGGAATTCATCGTGGTCGGCCACGACGGAGACGGGACGCTTGGCGGCTTCGAGAACCTCGATCCGCACCTTCGCCGCGTCGGGCAGCAAGGCGCCACGCCAGCGGCGGGGGCGGAAGGCCGAGATCGGGGTGAGCGCCATCAGCGGCGAATCCAGCGGCAGGATCGGGCCGTTGGCGGAGAGGTTATAGGCGGTCGAGCCCGCCGGGGTGGAAACCAGCACGCCGTCCGTGATCAGCTCGGGCAACCGCTCATGGCCGTTGATGAGGATGCGGAGCTTCGCGACCTGCGAAGTCTGGCGGAGCAGCGAGACTTCGTTGATCGCATGGGCCGAAAACTCGTCGCCATGGACATTTGTGGCGTTCATGAGCAGCGGATGGATGATCGACGCCTTAGACTCGGCGATGCGCTTGCGCAGCCCCGTCTCGCGATACTGGTTCATCAGAAAGCCGATGGAGCCGCGATTCATGCCGTAAATCGGCTTGCGGGAATCCATGTAATTGTGGAGCGTGCGCAGCATCAGCCCGTCGCCGCCCAGCGCGACGATGCAGTCCGCCTCCTCGGGAGGAGCGTCGCCATATTTCTCGACGAGACGTAGCCGCGCTTCCTCCGCCTCCGGCGTGCCGGAGGAGATGAACGCCAGCTTCTTCAATGCGTAAGACGAATCGCCGGCGGCGCCCATCTGAGGAAGATCCTGTTCTCGCGAAAAGCGCGCTCTCTCGTCGATCCGAACACGTTTTCAGCGGCGGGGCGAACCCACCCCTCCCGTCGCAAACGCGCCGCCCTTTCGCATACACCGCCTCGGCGGCCCGGGAAACGCCGGCAGACATTTTTCGGTTCATCCACGCAATTTTAAGCAAATCCAAAAAACACTCGAAAACCTGATCCCCTATGAGTCCAATTGATCATCCCAGGAGGGGGTTCACCGCCTGATCCGGCATGGCTAAACTAGGTTTCATCGCGAGCTTTCTGGCCGCCTTCATGACCATGGACGGCCATTTTTTCCACGGCGAGACGACGCGCACGGTTTGGGAAGGCCTGAACCTGACGGCGCATGCGGCGCAGACGCAGATCATGCGTCTCATGCGTCACTGATCCTCGTCGCGCCATAGCCAGGCGGCGCCGCGGACGCCGCCCGAATCCCCATGCACATTGCGCAGGATTTTTGTGTCCAGCGCATCCGTGAAGGCGTGCTTGGCCACGCGCGCCGTCAGCCCCTCATAGATCCGCAATATGTTCGACACGCCGCCGCCGAGCGCGATGACGTCGGGGTCGAGAATGTCGACGATCATGGCGAGCGCGCGGGCGAGTCGATCCTGATAGGCGTCGAGCGTTGCGAGCGCGGCGCCCTCGCCTTCCTCGGCGCGCGCGACGATTTCCTGCCCCTTCACTTCCTTGCCGGTGCGCCGCTGATATTCTCGCGCGAGCCCACCGCCGCACAGGAAGGTCTCGATGCAGCCGTCATGGCCGCAGAAGCAGCGCAGGCCCGGAAATTCGTCCCGCGTCATCCAGGGCAGCGGCGTATGGCCCCACTCGCCGCCGACGTGGTTTCGGCCGGACAAGACCTTGCCGTCCACCACGACGCCGCCGCCGACCCCCGTTCCGAGGATGACGCCGAACACGACGCGCGCGCCCTGCCCCGCGCCGTCGACCGCCTCGGACAGGGCGAAGCAATTGGCGTCGTTCTCGACGCGAACGTGCCGGTCGAGCAGCCTCGCAAGGTCGGCGTCGAGCGGCTTGCCGTTCACGACCTGCGTATTGGAGCCCTTGATGAATCCGGTATGCGTGGAGAGCGATCCCGGCGAACCGACGCCGACCGTGCCGCGACGCCCTGTCCCGGCTTCCAGCTCATCCACGAGCCCGCCGATCGCGCGCAGGATCGCTTCGTAATCATGCGTCGGGGTTGGGACGCGACGGCGCGCGAGAACGGCGCCGCCGCGATCGAGCGCGACGGCCTCGATCTTGGTGCCGCCAAGATCGATCCCGATGCGGATAGAGTCCCGGCTCATTGGCGTCGGGCGCGGTCGAGGTGCTGCGCGCTTTCGAGCGCCTGTTCGGCGGAAGCATCGATCTGCGCCGAATCAAGATCGAGGTCCTTCGTCATCGCCTTGGTGAAGACGGCGCCAACAAAGTCAGCGCCCGACGCATCCGCGTTCATCAGATTGGCCCTGGAAAAATCGGCGCCGGACGCGCGAGCGAAGCGCAGGTCGGCGCTCATGAGATTGGCGCTGCGAAACTGCGCGCCTTCGAGCACGGCGGACCGCAGCACGGCGCGCATCAATCCCATCGATTGGTTCTTCATGTCCGCCGAGAGATTGGCGTCGTTGAATTTCGCGCCGCGCAGCGAGGCGCCGGAAAGATCGCCAGCGACGCGCGCGCCCGTGAAATCGGCCCCGTCGGCGCGCATTTTCTGCATCTGCGCGGCGAAGGCGTGAACGCCCTTGAGCGAGGCGCCGGTGAGATCGGCCTGCAGTAGCCAGGCCTGATCGAGAATGACGCCGTCGAGAACGGCGCCCGACAGCCGCGTCTTGTTGAGCCGGGCCGCGCGGAAGTTCGCGCCCGAGAAATCGAGGCCGGAAAGGTCAAGCCCGTTGAGGCTCTTGCCGGAAAAATCGCGCTTGCCGGCCTTGAGCGCGCCCTCCACATCGGCGCGGCTCATCTCCGATTGCGAATAGGACGGTTGCGAGAGATCGACGCCCTGCAGCATGTCCTGGGCGCGAAGCGCGGCGGGCAACACCAGCAGCGCGCCGAGCGCAACGCGCGCGAGAAGACGCTTTTTCATTTCCCTTCCCCTCCGGCGCCGGCCAAAGCTCGCGCCTGTTGTATCCATTTGTCGCGCTCGACGCGGCCCGGCGCGCCGATGGCGGCGCCGATCCATCTGGCGTTCTCGAGATCCCACTCCGCGATCTGATCGTAATGGAAGACGCCCAGAGCGTTGAGCTTTTCGAGGCTTTTCGGCCCGACGCCCTTGATGCGCGAGAGATCGTCGGGCGCTCCATTGCGCGGCGCGCCGAGCGTCTCTGGCTTGGCGCCGCGCGGCGTCTTTGCGCGGGCAGGCGCTGGCGCCGCGTTGGGCGGCCGGCGCGTTTCTGCGACTGTGCGAGTCTCGGGCGCTGCAATCGGCCGCTCCGCTTCCGCGACAGGCTGTGGCGGAATAATGACGGGTTCGGGTTCGATCACAGGCGCGGGCGCTACAATGATGGGGGCCGGCGTTGGCCGGTTTTCGCCCTCCCCGCCAAGCGATTTGATGAAGCCGCCAAGCGGAAGCCCCGCGGCATAAGCGAGCGTGGCCAAGTAACCGATGTCGAAGAGCGCCGCGTCCCTGCCCTGCAGAATCTCGACGTAGGAGATAGCGGCGCCGACTGAGAGCGCGAGGACCCCGAGCGCAATGATCCAGCCGCCGCCGAACGTCGCGTCCCGCGCCCGCGTGAAGGTGAGAAAGCCGATGAGCGCGCCGAGCGCCAGCGCGCCAACAAACCATGGCCCGCCGAGCGTGAGCAGATGGATCATCTTTGCGTCTCCTTCGCTCGCCGTCACTTTACGTTGAATTCGATGCGCCAGTTGCGCGCGCGGTTGTCGTCGCTGTCATTGGGCGCGATGGGACGTTCGCCGCCATAGCCGATCGGCCAGACATGAAAGGAATCGGCGCCCGCCTGCAGAAATCGGTCGACGACGAGCCGAGCGCGGCGCTTGCTGCGATCACGATTGAGTTCGGCGAGGCCCTTGTCGTCCGTATGCCCCGCCACTTCGATGGGCACGGTTTTGCAGCGCAGGGCCGCGATGGTCAGCGCGTCGAGCAGCGCCGCCGACTCCTCCGATATCGCCTCGTCGCCGTCGAAGCGGATCGGGGTCTTCGACAATTCGGCGAAAGCCGCGCGGCAGCCCGCCGCATCGAGCGGAACGCCGAGCGTTCGCGCGACGAGGCGCGTTTCGCCCTTGAAGCCTTTCGGCAGGCCGTTTTCGAAGCTCTTCGCAATCTCTTCACGCGCGCCGTCGTGACGCGCGGCGCCTGAGAGCGACATGTCGCCGCCGCTGATCAGGAGATTGCCGCTGTCCATGCGCGCGAGGGCCGCGAGCCCCGCGCCGGCGGCTTCCATGAATTTGTCGGGCGCGCCTTTGGCGACCGATAGCTGATCCTCAACGATGGAGTCGAAGAAGCGCCGGCGCGCATTGTCGAGGATGCGGTTGCGCGTCGCCTCGTCCGGGACGTAGCCGGCGAGGACCGTCTTGTAACCTTCGCGGAGCGCCTGAAACACGTAAGGAGAGACCGGCCCCGGCGCGATCTCGACTTTTGCAAGCTCGAAGCCCTGCGGCAGGCGCGACTTGAGCTCGGTCGAAAGCGACTCGGCGCGCACATTCTCGCGCCCTTGCCCTTCGATGGCGAGCCTGCCGTCGGCGAGAGACACCTTGCCGCTCGCGAGTCGGCGCAAGGCGTCGAGCGTGACGTCCAACGCGGCGGCGTAGTCGCCTTGGGGCGGCGCGGCGTCGATCTTCGTGCCGTCGCTGACTGCAAGGCCCGCGCCGGCTGCGGCCGCGAGCGCCACGGCGCGCTTTTGCAGCGCGTCGCTCGGCAGTTTGCCGTCCAGCGCGACAAAGCTCTCGCCGAGCGTTGCAGTGAAAACATAAGGCTCGCGCGGCGGCGGCGACGGAGCGGCTGCGGTGGGCGCCGACGCTGCGGACGGAGCGGAAGGACCGGCGTCGCCCACGGCGACGATCTTACGCGCGCCGGCCTCGGCCCGTAACGCTGCGATTTCCTTTTGCGAAAGCGCGCCGGAAATCGTCACATCCCGCCCTGCAACGGCAATCCGCGCAGGATCGATGGAAAGCCGCGCGGCGAGATCCGCCTTCAACGAGGCTTCGATCTGAGCCGTCAGCGATTGTCCCGCGAAATAGACGAGCGCAGCCAGGACCGGCAATCCGATCCACCATTTCCTGGGCTGGTGCATGAACGTCCCGCCCCTTTCAATTTAGAATCAATAAAGGCGCGCGCACGCGCCAGAGCGTCCGCGCGCTCGTTCATCTCGTCGCCCGAATGGCCGCGCACCCAATGCCAGGCGACGTCATGGCGCTCCTCAGCTGTTTCCAACCTTTGCCAAAGCTCGACATTCTTGACCGGCTTGCGGTCGGCCGTCTTCCAGCCCCGCGTCTTCCAGCCTTTGATCCATGAGGTGACGCCGCCGCGCACATATTGCGAGTCTGTGTAAAGATCGATGGCGCAGGGCCGCGTCAGCGCCTCGAGCGCCATGATCGCGGCCATCAGCTCCATGCGATTATTCGTGGTCGCCGCCTCGCCGCCCGAGAGTTCCTTCTCCACTTCACCGAAACGCAGAATGGCGCCCCAGCCGCCGGGGCCGGGATTTCCCGAACAGGCCCCATCGGTCCAGATCGACACGCGCTTCGTCACGGCCTGCGCCGGCGGTCTGGTGAAAACGCAGCTTGGCGAGATATTCGCGCGGGTCCTTCGGCTTCACCAGCGCGCCCTCGGGCACGTTCAGCCAGTCGACATAGCGCGTGAGCAGAAAACGGATCGCCGCGCCGCGCGCGAGCGTCGGAAAGGCGTCGAGTTCAGCGGCCGTCAGCGGACGCACGCGCCGATAGGCTGCACGCAGCGCGCGGCCTTTCTCCAGCTGGAAGCGATGCGCGTCGTCGAAGCACCAGGCGTTGAGGCAGATGGCGAGATCGTAGGCGTAGGCGTCGTTGCAGGCGAAATAGAAATCGATCACCCCCGACATTCTGTCGCCGAGGAAGAAGGCGTTGTCGGGGAAGAGATCGGCATGGATCACGCCGCTCGGCAAATCGCGCGGCCAGTTCTCTTCCAGATAGTCGAGTTCGGCCTCGACCGTCTCGCGCAGCCCGGCCTCGACCTCGTCGGCGCGCGCGGCCGAGGGCGCAAAGAGCGCGCGCCACGCGCCGACGGACAGCGCATTGGCGCGCTGCATATCGAAATCCGCACTGGCGAGATGCAGGCGCGCCAGCGTCTCGCCGAGCGCCGAGCAATGCGCGACCTCGGGATGATGGACAGAATAGCCGTCGAGAAAGGTGACGATGACCGCAGGCCGGCCCGCGAGCCGTCCCAGCGCGACGCCGGCGCGATTGCGCACCGGCTGCGGACAGGTGACGCCGCGCCGCGCCAGATGCTCCATCAGGCCGAGAAAGAACGGCAGGTCGGTCGCAGCCACGCGCTTCTCGTAGAGCGTGAGGATGTAACTTCCGGCGCTTGTATGCAGGTAGTAGTTGGAATTCTCGACCCCCTCCGCAATGCCCTTGCAGGAGAGGAGGTCGCCGATTTGGTATGTCGCGAGGAAAGCGATCAGCTCCGCATCGTCGACCTGAGTGTAAACGGCCATGGGCGTTTTTCCGGCGACAACGCCCTTTTAGGCGATGGCCCGCAGCTCGCGCGGCAGCGGGAAGGAAACGTTCTCGTCCGCAGTCGAGACGGTCTCGACGGTGATCTCGAAAGCGCTCGGCGAAGGCGTCCATGATCTCCTCGACGAGCACTTCCGGGCGCGGAGGCGCCGGCGGTGATGCCGAGCGACCCGAGATTGCCGAAAAGCTTTCCAGTCGATCTCGCTTTTGCCCTGCACGAGCCGCGCCGGCGCGCCGGCGCGCTCCGCGACCTCGCGCAGGCGCTGCGAGTTCGAGGAATTGGGCGAGCCGACGACGATCACCGCGTCGACATGCGGCGCGACGCCTTCACCGCCGCCTGGCGATTGGTCGTCGCGTAGCAGATGTCTTCCTTGTGCGGCCCGACGATGGCCGGGAAACGCTTGGTGAGCGCGTTGACGATCTCCTGCGAGTCGTCGAGCGAAAGCGTGGTCTGCGTCACATAAGCGAGATTGCTCTCGTCCGGCAGGTTCAGCGTCTTGATGTCCTCGATGGACTCGACCAGAACGACGGCGCCCTCGGGCAACTGGCCCATCGTGCCGACGACTTCGGGATGGCCGGAATGGCCGACGAGCAGCACGCGGCGACCGCGCTTCCAATGGATTTCCGCCTCGCGATGCACCTTGGTGACGAGCGGACAGGTCGCGTCGATGGCGAGCAGATTGCGCTCCTGCGCCTCTGCGGAAACGGATTTCGCGACGCCATGGGCGGAAAAGATCACCGGCGCGTCGGTCGTCGGAATTTCTTCCAGCTCCTCGACGAAGATCGCGCCCTTCGCCTTCAACGCTTCGACGACATAACGGTTGTGGACGATCTCGTGGCGCACGTAGACCGGCGCGCCGTAGACCGCCAGCGCCCGCTCGACCGCGTCTATGGCGCGCACGATCCGCCATTTGTGGCGTCGATTGGCAGGAAGCAATGTCGCGGCGGCCGGACTCTGTCAAGCCGGCAGACGCGGGCGCGGCCGCCTGCGGGACGTTCAGGCGCGGGGCTACCGATTCGCGGAGCCTTGCGCTAGCATGAGCGGCATGTCCGATCTCGAGTCCATTCTGTCTTCAGCGCAGGGGGGCCAGCTCGTGGCCAATCTCGCCCAGCGTTTCGGCCTCACCGACGAGCAGATCGACGCCGCGATCAAGGCGCTTGCGCCGGCGCTGGCCATCGGCCTGAACCGCGCCGCCGAGGAGCCGCAGGTCTTCGAGAAGACCGTCGGCGCGCTGGCGACGACGACCCGTTACTCCTTCTTCGACGAAGCCGACGCCGCCCATAGCCAGGATTCGGTCGAGCTCGGCCGCGACCTTCTCACCGAGCTTTTCGGCTCGCCGGCCGCGACGGGGCAGGTCCTGCAGGCTGCGGCGCGCGAATCGGGCGTCCGCCCCGATATTCTCAGCCAGCTTCTCCCGATTCTCGCCTCCGTTCTCCTCAGCGGGCTCACCAAGTCGATCAATGAGAAGGGTCTCGGCGGCATTCTCGGGCAGCTCGCGAATTCCGGCGCGCTCGGGCCGATCCTCGAGCAGATTCTCGGCGGCGGTCAGGCCGCTCCGCAACCGGCCCCCGGGCCGGCGCCTCGCGGCGGCGCGGCCGGCGGCGGCCTCGGCGGTCTGCTCGGCGGCATTCTCGGCTCGCTCCTCGGCGGCCGTCGCGCCCCGCCCGGCGGCGGCATGGCGCCGCGCGGTCCCGATCGCGGCAGCCCGCTCGACGTGGACGCCGGCCAGAGCGGCTCCGGCCCGGCCGGCCTGCCCGCCGGTCTGGATCAGGCCGCCATTCAGGACGCGATCGAGCAGATCAAGAAGACGTTGCAGGTGGGCCAGAACGCCGGGGGCCGCCCGGCTGGGCAGACGCCGACGGATCTGGAGAGCATACTCGGTCAGATTCTCGGCAAGCGTTGACGCCGCCTGATTAGCTGCGCCGCGAAAGCCTGATCGCTTTCGCGGCGGTCAGAAGTTTCCGATCAGCTTGCCGAAATACATTGTGGAAAGCGTCGTGCCGGTCGCCTTGGCTCCCGCGACGATCATGACCGATATCATAATCGCCATCAGCGCGTATTCGACCGCGGTCGCCCCGCGCGTGTCGGCCATGAATTTACGAACTGAGCAGCGCATTGAGCCTCCATCTCCCAAGAATAAAAGAGAAAGTTATGCAAAGCTTTAAGAGCGACGTTCCCGTTTTTCGCAGTTCCGCCGGGACCGCCTTTACGGGACGTAGAGCGTAAGCGTCGTTGCGCCTTTTGGCGCGCTCTTGCGTCCGGGCGGCTTTTCCGGCAATCCATCGTCGCCGTTTGCAAGGGAGCGGCGCCGGCGCCGCGAAGAACGCCCGGCGCACGCCGCGCTCCCGCCCAGCGCCCGCCTCGGTCATTTCGACCCTATCTTATGGAAAAATCGGATTAGATGGCTCGCGACGTAACAGATACGACTCCGATCGCGTCTCGGGACGCGCTCGTCGAATGGCTCGCAGCCGGATGCAAGACTGCGGGCGCGCCGCTGCGCATCGGCACGGAACACGAAAAGATCCCCTTCTATTCGGACACGCTCACCCCGGTTCCCTATTCCTGCGTCGACGGGCGTTGCGGCGTCGGCCGCCTGCTGGAAGGCGTGCAGGAAGCGACCGGCTGGGAGCCGATCATGGACCGCGACGCGCTGATCGGCCTCGCGCAAACGGACGGCGGCGGCGCCATTTCGATCGAGCCCGGCGGGCAGTTCGAGCTCTCCGGCGCGCCGCTCATCGACATCCACGCCACGGCCGCCGAGCTCGGGGCGCATCTGTCGGCCCTCGCTGGCGTCGCCCATTCGCTCGGCGTCCAGTTTCTCGATCTCGGCTCCAGCCCGAAATGGTCGCGCGCCCAGACGCCGGTGATGCCCAAGCAGCGCTACACGATCATGGCGGCCTATATGCCCAAGGTCGGCGCGCTCGGTCTCGACATGATGTTCCGCACCGCCACCATCCAGGCGAATCTCGACTTCACGAGCGAAGCCGACATGGTCCAGAAGGTACGGGTCGGCCTCGCTTTGCAGCCGCTCGTTACGGCGCTGTTCGCCAATTCGCCCTTCCTCGACGGCAAGCCGACCGGGCGCCTGTCGCAGCGCTCCTACATCTGGCTCGACACGGACGCCGATCGCACGGGCATGTTGCCCTTCGCCTTCGAGGACGGCTTCGGCTTCGAGCGTTACGTGGATTATGCGCTCGACGTGCCCATGTATTTCGTCAAGCGCGGCGACGTCTATCACGACGTCGCTGGCGCGAGCTTCAAGGACCTGCTGGACGGGCGCCTGCCGCAACTTCCCGGCGAGCGCGCGGTGATGTCGGACTGGGCGAACCACCTCTCGACAATCTTCCCTGAAGTGCGACTCAAGACCTATCTCGAAATGCGCGGCGCCGATGGCGGTCCGCGTTCGCACATGACCGCCCTGCCCGCGCTCTTCGCCGGGTTGTTTTACGATTCGGCCGCGCTGGATCAGGCGCGCCAGCTCACAAAGGGATGGGACTCGGCGACGCGGCAGAAGCTGCGCGAGGACGTTCCGGCGCTCGCGCTGAATGCTTCGATCGAGGGTCGCAGCCTGCGGGAGATCGCGCGCGACGTGCTCGACCTCGCCAGCGCGGGGTTGAAGCGCCGCGCCTATCGCAATGCGCAGGGCGAGGACGAGACGATCTATCTCGCGCCTTTGGAGAAGATCGTGAGCGAGGGCCGCACGCTGGCCGAGCGGCGGCTCGATCTCTATCACGGCGCCTGGGGCGGTTCGGTGGACGGCGCCTTCCGCGACTGCGTCATCCCGCTTTAGCGCCGAGGCCCGCAAACAAAAATCCCGCCGAATTCGGCGGGATTTTTTTGTCTCGTGTTCTTGTCGCGCTCAGCGCGGGAAGAGGTCGTTCAGCCCGAAGGGCGCCATCGGTTGCAGATGGGAGGTGCGCTGCACGCCGTCCGTCAGCGAGGCGTATCCCATCGGCGCAGCCGGGGCGCGCGCAATATTGTCGACGCGCACATGGCCGCCGATCTTCACACAACCATTCGACCCCGCGACGGCCACATAGTCCGAGCCGTAACGCGCGCAGTGGTTCGGCGTCTCGGCATTGGCGGCGGACATGGAGAGAGACGCCGCGAACGCGACGGCTCCCGTCAGGGCGAGGGGGCGGAAATCGGCAAACATCATGTGGCGGTCAGCCTCTGTTCCAATTGCGACGCCGCGTGGGGGCGCCGAATCTCGAACCCAATTCTTTTGCAGAAAAAGCGTCAGGCGACACGTCGTCCGACTCGTCTCTGCGATTTGGGCACTAGACCCAAACATCGTGGCAGGATCGTGTCCCCTCGTCGGGACTGCATCCGGTGTTGTGGAATAGTCACACATACAAATTTATTTTCGGTAAACGAGCAAGGGTTGGTTAAGTAGCCCTTACAAAGAGTTACCGCCCCAGTCTCCGATCGCCGCCTGCAGGATGGCGAGCGCCGCCACGGCCGCCGTATCTGCGCGCAGCACGCGCGGCCCCAGGGAAATCCTCGCCACATTTGCAATCCGTGCGATGGATGCGCGTTCGGCGTCGTCGAAGCCGCCCTCAGGTCCAATAAGAAGACTTACGCCTGCGCCCTTGCGGCCCGCGAGCGCCTCGAACGGGTTGGCGATGGGCGCGTCCTCGTCGCAAAAGACGAGGAGACGCTCGGCGGGAAAGGCGGCGAGAAAATCGGGCAATTCAACCGCCTCGGGCGCTTCCGGCACAGACAAAACGCCGCACTGCTCCGCCGCTTCGACAGCGTTGGCCCTCAGCCGCGCCGAATTGACGCGGCGCACCTGCGTGCGGCGGGTGATGACTGGAACGAGGCGCCCCGCCCCCATCTCGGTCGCCTTCTGCGCCATGTAATCGAGCCGCGCCTGTTTCAGCGGCGCGAAGCAATAGTCGAGATCGGCGGCAGGCGTTTGCGCGCGCAACTGTTTCTCGACGCGCAATTTTGCCGAACGCTTGGTGGTCTCAGCGATATGGGCGAGAAACTCGCCGTCGCGACCGTTGAAGAGGAGAATCGCGTCGCCCTCGCGCAGCCGCAGGACGTTCAGGAGATAATTGAGCGCCTCGGGCGGGGGGACGAAGGCGAGCCCCGGCGCGAGCGCGTCCTCGACAAAGAGCCGCTGTGCGGAAAAATCATAATGTGACAAGATGTAGCCTTAGTCTGACGGGTCGGACCTCGGGTCCGCCTCATTTTGGCCGTATCGAACCGTCGCTCTGCCGGCGAGCGGACAGGTTGGCCAAAACTTGCGCGAGCGGCAAGCCTGCTGTTAACAGATGAGCAACGTTTGAAAGCGGGTCGTAGCGAATGATGATCAGCGCCGTCTCCTTCTCGCGCGCCATCGCGCGCCTGTCGTTCCTGGCGATCGTCGCCGGCGCAGGCGCGGCGCATGCGCAGTCCTGTCAGGAGGACTTCCAGAAGCTGACGCAGCGCCGCATGGCGCAAATCCAGGTTCTCAACAGCCTCGGCAAGGCGGGCAAGGGCAAGATGGACCCGAACGCCGCCTGCCCGGCCGCCAAGAAGCTGGTCAGCATAGAGGGCGAGATGCTCGCCTACATGACCAAGAACAAGGAATGGTGCGCCATTCCCGACAACGTCATCGACGGCTTCAAGCAGGCGGGCGGCAAGACCCGGACCTTCGCCAGTCAGGCTTGCACCGTCGCCGCCAAGATGAAGCAGATGCAGCAGCAGCAGCGCGAGCAGGCGGCGAATGGCGGCGGCATGGGCGCCCCGCCGAAGCTCCCCTCCGGACCGCTGTGAGCCTCACCCAGGAACGCGGCGAGGACGCCGCCCTCCCGGATGCGCAAAGAGACCACCCGCTCTGGCGCCACGCGCCGGAGGGGTTGCGCCCTTATGTCCAGCTCGCCCGTCTCGACCGTCCTGTCGGCTGGTGGCTGCTTCTGCTACCCTGCTGGGAGTCGAGCGCCCTCGCTTCGGCGGCGCAGCATCAGGCGCCGAATCTCTGGCATCTGACGCTCTTCTTCATCGGCGCCGTCGTGATGCGCGGCGCGGGCTCGACCTATAACGACTATGTCGATCGCGAAATCGACGCGAAGGTCGAGCGCACGCGCAATCGACCGCTGGCGAGTGGCAGGGTCAGTCCCCGCGCCGCGTGGTGGTTCATCGTCGCGCAATGCCTCGTCGGCCTCTTCGTGCTGCTCTCCTTCAACGGCTACACGATCGCGCTCGGATTCCTGTCGCCGCTGATCGTGCTGGTCTATCCCTTCGCCAAGCGCTTCACCTCCTGGCCGCAGGCGATCCTCGGCTTCGCCTTCGCCTATGGCGCGATGCTCGGCTGGACGGCGATCGCCGGCTCGCTCGCCGCGCCTGCTTTGCTGCTTTATGCAAGCTGCATCCTCTGGACGATCGGCTTCGACACGATCTATGCGCTGCAGGATGTGCGCGACGACGCCATCGCCGGCGTGCGCTCCACGGCGCGTCTCTTCGGCGCGCAGGTGAAGCGCGCGGTCGGCGGTCTCTATGCGGGCTCAGTGCTCTGCGCGGCGCTCGCGGCATATGGGATTGGCGGCGGATTGTTCTCCTGGCTCGGCGTCGCCGCCTATGCGGCGCATCTCGCCTGGCAGGTCTCGCTCACGCGCGAGGACGCGACGCCCGGGACGGCGCTGATGCTGTTTCGCTCGAATCGCGATGCGGGGCTGCTGCTGTTCGGCGGGTTCTTCTTGCAGAGTCTGACAAGTCTGTTTTGAACCCGGGCGCCGCAGCGCTCCTCTCCCGCTAGAGGCGGGTGGGCGTTCACGCGGCTCTTTAAAAACGCCGCCCCGGCGGCGCGGGATGGCACGCCAATACGGCGATCTCGTCGCCATTGTTATATTTCAACTCGCCGCGGCCGACATCGAGCGTGTTGCGCATATGCTGCTCGGCGCATTTTCTGGCGCCGTCGTCCATGCAGATGCGGTCCGTGCCGAAAGTGATGAGACTCTTGTCGACGCTCATCACATAAACGACCTTCTCCTTGCCGCCGTTTTTGTCCGGCCCGGAGATGTATGAGTCGCCCTGCTTGTATTCCTCGGCGACGCCTTCGCTCCACATGATCTGCAGAAATTGCCGGTCGGTGTCGACATCGACCGTCGCCGTCTGATTGGCGCGCGCGCAGTCGAGATGGATTTCGGTCGCGAGCGCCGGCGGCGCGAGGAGGGCGGGGAGGACGATCAGGGAAAGCGCTTTCCTCATTTCGTCCTCCGCCCGCTCACTTACCTTCGAGAGCGCGCTTCTGATCCAGACAGGAGTCGAGCTGGCTCTTGTTCATCTCCCAATAGGAGGCGTTGCACAAAGCCTGATAGCGGCTGCTGTTGAAAAAGGACCAGAGATTGTAGCTCATCAGCACCAGCGCCAGTACGGCGACGACCTTCAGGATATTATTGAAGCGCGTAATCGGGTCGGAGTCCGGCTCGGACATGACTGCCTCCACTTTCGTCAATGTTAGGCATTGAAGTCGTTCCGTCAACGCCGCGGCTCAATCGAGCGTCTGGCGGAAACGCATAACCGCCACGGACATGGCGACAAGCGCGAATAACGCCAAGGCGCCGGCGTCCGCCGCCAGATCGGCGAAGCCGGAGCCTTTCAGCATCACCGAGCGCACGATTCGCAGATAGTGCGTCAGCGGCAGGCACTCGCCGAAATATTGCGCCCAGACCGGCATGCCGTAGAAAGGAAAGAGAAAGCCCGAGAGCAGCATGCTCGGCAGGAAGAAAAAGAACGTCATCTGGATCGCCTGAAGCTGGTTCGCGGCGATGGTCGAGAGCGTATAGCCCATGGACAGATTGGCGACGATGAAGAGAAGCGTCAGCGGCACGAGCACGAAGAGCGAGCCGACGACCGGGACGCCGAAAAGAAAGCGCGCGACGATCAGGATCGTCGCCATTTGCACGCCGCCGACGAGCACATAAGGCGTGATCTTGCCGAGCATGATCTCGACGGGTTTCACCGGCATGGCGAGCAGCGCCTCCATCGTCCCGCGCTCGATTTCGCGGGTGACGGAAAGCGCCGTGTAGATCAGCATGGTCATGGTGAGGATCGTGCCGATGAGGCCCGGCACGATGTTGCGCCGCGCCTCGGCCGCCGGATTGTAGCGGCGCTGCACTTGCAGATCGAAGGGCGGCCGGTTCTGCGCGAGCGAGGCGAGCGGCCCTGTCAGTTCGCGGTCGAGCGCCTGATTGACCGCGCCGAGCGCCGCCGCGACGGCGCCGCCGGTCGCCGTGGGATCAGTGGCGTCCGCGACGAGAAGAACGGCGGGACGCTCGCCGCGCACCAGCCGCCGGGAAAAATCGGGGGGGATCTGGATGATGAATTGCGCCTTGTTGGAAAGGATCAGATCGTCCGCCTCCGCCTCTCCCTTTGCAACATATTTGATGTTGAAATAGTCGGTCGCCCGCAGCGCGCCCAAGACTGCGCGGGCGATGGGGCTGTCGTCGGAGACGAGCGCCGCCGTCGGCAAGTGCTTCGGATCGGTGTTGATCGCATAACCAAAGAGCAGAAGCTGGATGAGCGGAATGCCGACGATCATGCCCAGCGTCGGACGATCGCGGCGCAGCTGGATGAACTCCTTGACGAACATCGCGACGAGACGCTGCCATGACTGCGCAAGGCGGCCAAGGCGCGCGGGCCGAACGTCGGAATGTCGCGACGCATCCGTCATTGGCCGCTCCGATGGTTGCGCGTCATCAGGTCGATGAAGACGTCTTCCAGCGTCGCCTCGTCATGCGCCCAGCGCTGCGTGGGGCTCATATGGCGCTGGGCGATCGCTTCCATCGCGGCGCGGTCGCGGCCGCCGACATGCAGCGCCGAACCGAAACGCGCGACCATATCGACGCCGGGCGCGTGTTTAAGTTCGCTGGCGAGCGCATCGAGATCCGTCCCCGTGACCACCCAGGTCGAAAGATTGGCGTTGGCGATGATCTCCTCGATCGAGCCGGAGACAAGCAGCTTGCCATCGAGAATGTAGGCGATCTCGTGACAGCGCTCGGCCTCGTCCATGTAATGCGTCGAGACGAGGACGGTCAGACCCTCATTGGCGAGATGGTGGATCTCGTCCCAGAAATCGCGCCGCGCCTTGGGATCGACGCCCGCCGTGGGTTCGTCGAGCAAGAGCAGCGACGGGCCCGGCAGGATGCAGGCGCCGAGCGCGAGCCTCTGCTTCCAGCCGCCGGAAAGCTCGCCCGCGAGCTGGCCCGCGCGGGCCGTGAGGCCAAGCCGCTCCAGCGCGCCCTGCGCCGCGTCTTCCGGGGCCGCCAGCCCGTAGATGCGCGCGACGAATTCCAGATTCTCGCGGATGGTGAGATCGCGATAGAGCGAGAAGCCCTGCGTCATGTAGCCGACATGCCGCTTGATCTCGTCCTGTTGCGTCTTGATGTCGTAGCCGAGGCACCGCCCCTCTCCCGCATCGGGCGTGAGCAGGCCGCACAGCATGCGGATCGTCGTGGTCTTGCCGCTGCCGTTCGGTCCGAGAAAGCCCTGGATATGTCCGCGCGCGACAGTGAGGGTGAGATCGTCGACGACCTTTTTCGTTCCGAAGATTTTGGTCAAGCCCTTGACGTCGATAGCGATGTCGGGCGCCGCGGGGGCCAGTTCAGCCGCCATGAGCAGCGCCTCTCTCAACCTTCATGGCGTCCCGGCCGTTCTGGCGTGGACGCCCGCGACCAGCGCGAGCATGACGGGGGCAATGGTTGAGTGAGCGCCAGATCACTTCGCCGCCTCCCCCTCGCCCACCGGCGTCACGGAAACCGGCATGCCGAGCGGCAGTTCCCGCGCCTTGCCTTCTAGCCGCGCCTCCACCTTGAAGACGAGCTTGGCGCGCTCGACGTCGCTGAAGATCACGGGCGGCGTATATTCCTCACGGCTCGAGACGAATGAAATCCGGCCGAAGAGGTCGCTCGGGCAGCCGTCGCAGCCGATGCGCGCCTTACCCCCGAGACGCAGGCTCGCGAGCCGCGGCTCGGGCACGTAAAAGCGCACCTTGCGGTTTTCGGGCGGCAGCAGCGCGACGACCGGCTGGCCTTCCTTGACGACCTCGCCGGGGCGGAAGAACACGTCCTGCACGACGCCGGCGGCGGGGGCTTTGACGGCCTGGCGGGCGATGCGGATGTCGATCGCCTGCAATTGCGCGCGCGCCTGATTGAGCGCCGCCTCGGCCGCCTGAATTTCTTGCGAGCGCCCGGGGATGCGCGCGGCCTCCACCTGCCGGCGCGCCTCCTTCACCGTCGCCTCGTCGCGCTTCAGCGCCATTTCGGCGCGATCGAGCGCGGCTTTGGCGACATGGCCCTCCTTGAAGAGCTTGCTCTGGCGCTGATAGTCGTTTCGCGACAGGACGAGCGCCGCCTCGGCGCGCTCCAGCCCCGCCTGCAGCACCGCGACTTGTTCGGGCCGGCTCGTCGCCGCCTCGAGATTCTTCACCTGCGCCTCGAGCTGCCCGATGCGCGCTGACGCCTCTGCGCGGCTGCGGTCGAGAAGCGGCGTCGCCATGGTGAAGAGCGGATCGCCCGCCTTGACGACCGAGCCAGCCGCGACGTTGAGCGAGGCGAGCCGCTCCCCCTCATTCGGCCCGATGTAAAGCGTTTCGCCTTCCACATAGCCGAGAAAGGGCGCGTCGGCGGGGTTCTTGGCGCCCGTCATGCGCCAGGCGAAAAAGCCGGCGAGCGCAAGAAAGATCGCCGCCAAAGCGGCTACGCGTCGCATCTCCCGCCGTCTCCTTCGCGCGCAGCCCGCCTGCCGTCATGCGGCGCCAAACTCCTTTTGGCGCGCCGCACGCAAACAGGCTACAGTGGAATGACGCACTCGCGAAGAGGACGCGAAAAGGGATCGGAAATGTCTGAAGAGATTACGGAATTGCCCGAGCGCGAAGGTATGGACTACGACGTGGTGGTCGTCGGCGC
This sequence comes from Methylocystis parvus, assembly GCF_049675845.1. GTDB lineage: Bacteria > Pseudomonadota > Alphaproteobacteria > Rhizobiales > Beijerinckiaceae > Methylocystis > Methylocystis parvus_A. Next base: position 3,853,175 of record NZ_CP187161.1, on the reverse strand, counting down.
AGGCCCCGCCGGCCTCGCCGCCGCGATTCGCCTCAAACAGGTCGCGCCCGACCTTTCCGTGGTCGTCATCGAAAAGGGCTCCGAACCCGGCGCCCATATTCTCTCCGGCGCCGTCATCGACCCCATCGGCCTCGACAAGCTGCTCCCGGCCTGGCGCACGCAAGACGACGCGCCCCTGAAGACGCAGGTCCATGACGACCAGTTCTATCTGCTGAACGAAAAGGGCGGCACGCGCCTGCCCAACGTCCTGATGCCGAAGCTGATGAACAATCACGGCAACTTCATCGGCTCGCTCGCCAATGTCGTGCGCTTCCTCGCGTCGGAAGCCGAGAATCTTGGCGTCGAAATCTATCCGGGCTTCGCCGGCGCCGAAATTCTTTATGGCGAGAATGGCGAAGTGACGGGCGTCGCCACGGGCGACATGGGCGTCGGCCGTGACGGCAAGCCGAAGGATTCCTTCACCCGCGGCATGGAGCTGCGCGGCAAATACACGCTCTTCGCGGAAGGCGCGCGCGGCTCGCTGACCAAGCAGGTCCTCGCGAAATACGATCTCTGCGCGTCGAGCGACGTGCAGAAGTTCGGCATCGGCTTCAAGGAGCTGTGGCGCATTCCGAAGGAGAAGCACAAGCCGGGTCTCGTGCAGCACTCCTTCGGCTGGCCGCTGCAATCCGACACGGGCGGCGGCTCCTTCCTCTATCACTTCGAAGACGGTCTCGTGTCGATCGGCTTCGTCGTGCATCTCAACTATTCGAACCCGACACTGTCGCCCTTCGACGAGTTCCAGCGCTTCAAATGCCATCCGATGATCGCCCCGACGCTGGAAGGCGGCGAGCGCCTCGCCTATGGCGCGCGCGCGCTGACCGAAGGCGGCTGGCAGAGCGTGCCGAAGCTCGTTTTCCCGGGCGGCGCCCTCCTCGGCTGCGCGGCCGGCTTCATGAACGTGCCGCGCATCAAGGGTTCGCACAACGCGATCCTCTCCGGCATTCTCGCCGCCGACCATGTCGCGGCGGCGCTGGCGGAAGGGCGCTCCTATGACGAGGTGACGGCGTATGACGCCGCCTGGCGCGCCTCCGAGATCGGCCGCGACCTCAAGCCCGTTCGCAACGTCAAGCCGCTCTGGTCGAAATACGGCACCTATCTCGGCGCCGCGCTCGGCGGGCTCGACATGTGGACGAACTCGCTTTTCGGCTTCTCCTTCTTCGGCACGCAGTCCCATGGCAAGCCGGATTACGCCTGCCTGAAGCCGCTCTCCGAAGTGACGCCGATCGTCTATCCGAAGCTCACGCAGAAGCCGGCCTTCGACAAGCTCTCCTCGGTCTTCGTCTCGAACACGAACCATGAGGAAGACCAGCCGGTGCATCTGCGCCTGACCGATCCGTCCATTCCGATCGAGAGAAACCTGCCGATCTATGGCGAGCCGGCGCGGCTCTATTGCCCGGCGGGCGTCTATGAGGTCGTCTATGGCGACGAAGAGGCGAAGAGCGATCCGCGCTTCGTGATCAACGCGCAGAACTGCGTGCACTGCAAGACCTGCGACATCAAGGACCCTGCGCAGAACATCACCTGGGTCCCGCCGGAAGGCTCGGGCGGGCCGAATTATCCGAACATGTGATGTGAGACCCCCTCCCCAACCCTCCCCCGCTCACGCGGGAGAGGGAGCAGGTCGTCGCCGTCATCAGCAGCGCTGATCGCGAGCGTCCCCTCTCCCGCTTGCGGGGGAGGGACAGGGAGGGGGCAAGGCGACGTTAACGCATGCGGGTGTTCTTTCGACATCCGTAATGCGGCTCGCCCCTCTCCTCACACGCGGAGAGAGGGAGCGATCGCAAGCCCCGCGAGCCGTCAATGTTCTTCATTCTTTCAAAAATCTTTGAATTCCTGGCGACGCCCACCCATCTCGCGCTCTTCATCGGCGCGCTGGGCGTTGTTCTCTCCTTCACGCGATACAGGCGCGCAGGCTGCGCCCTTTCCGGCGGCGGGATTTTTCTGCTGCTTATCCTGGGCTTCTCGCCGCTTCCCGCCCTCATCGCCGTGCCGCTCGAGGCGCGCTTTCCGCCGCCCCCTGACGACGCGCCGGCGCCCGACGGCGTTATCGTGCTCGGCGGCTCCGTCGATGAGAATCTCAGCGGCGTGCTGGGCCGCGTCACGCTGGCCGACGCGGCGGAGCGCCTCACCGCGCCCATCGCGCTACGCCGCCTTTATCCCAAGGCGCGCATCGTCTTCACCGGCGGGACGGCGGCGCTGCGTGGCTCGCAATATACGGAAGCTGGAACGGTGCGGAAATTCTGGCAGGAGGTCGGGCTCGACCAGGGCGACATCCTCTACGAAGACAAGTCGCGCAACACTTTCGAGAACGCCGTCTTCACGCGCGACCTCGTGCAGCCGAAGCCCGGCGAACGCTGGCTGCTCGTCACCTCCGCGATGCATATGCCGCGCTCGGTCGGCATCTTTCGCAAGGCGGGATTTCCGGTCGTGGCGTATCCGGTGGATTTCCGCACCACCGGAGACTTTCGCGGCTTTGGCGTCCCCCGCCACGCGTCACGGAACTTCACGCTGGCGGAATTCGCGGCGCATGAATGGGCCGGCCTCGTCGCCTATCGGCTGACGGGCAAGACCGACGCGCTTTTCCCCGCGCCGTAGCCCTACTCCGAACGTCGGCGCCCGCGCGTCGTGGTCGTCGGCTCCATGCTGCGGCCGCCCGAGCCGCCCGGCCAGCTGCCATGCTTCATCTCGAGAAACAGCGCGATCGCCTGTGCGCGGTTGCGCACTTCGAGCTTCTCGAAGAGGTTGCGCAGGTGGAACTTGATCGTGTTGATCGAGACGCCGAAATCCTTGGCGAGCTGGCTGTTGGTGTGGCCAGAGCCGAGCGCCGACAACAGGCTTCTTTCGCGCAGCGTCAGATTCTCCAAAGGATCGCTGCGCATCTTGCGGATGTCGACGAAGGGAAACACCATGTCGCCCGCGGCGACGGCCGCGAGCACGTCGAGCAGACGCTCCGGCGGGGCGCGCTTGGAGACGAAGCCGGCGCCGCCGAGCTGCAGCGTCTCGGCCGGGGCCGCGGGATCGTTGGTGCCGCTATAGACGACGATCTTTGGCGCGGAAACCTGGCGCGAGAGAGCGCGCAGAACATCGCGCGCATGCAGCGTCGGCAATTGCCAGCCGATGACGGCGATGGCGAATTTCTGCTGACGCGCGGCTTCGAGAAATTCTTCGCCGTCCGTGACCTTGAGGACGAGATGGAAGCGCTTGTCGTCCGACAGCAGCTTGTCGAGCCCGGCGAGGATCAGCGGGCTCTTGTCGGCGATGGCGACGTCGATGCGCCCCGCCTCTTTGCCTGCAGCGCCGTCGTCATTCTGGGGCCGGGGCCGCGCCTTCGGGGCTTCCGCCTCGGCGCTCGCCCGTTCGACGTCCATTCGATCGTCGTTAGCCCTGATCGAAGAGGTAGGCGCCATCATGTCCTCCGGGCTTGCACGACCTGTCCGCGAAAGCCGAAAAATCGCTCGATATCGTCGTCCGCGCTTATATTGCAGCAGTCTGGACTTGCAAGGATGTCGAGAGTCCACCTACCCGTTGTGGTGGATCAGGCGCTAGAATACGCAGGAGGCAGGCGGCGATGCAAACCTTCTCCCGCGAGGGGAATGATCAGCTTGTGAAAAGACAAAAAAATTAGGCGCGTCGCACCGGCTTATGCCGACGCGCCGCGCCTTGAAAGGCTGCGATCTTTGTCAGATCACTGGTCGGTGAAGACCCAGCGAGCAGCGAAGTAAGCAGCCGCGCCGATCACGATGATCGCGATCATGCCAACCGGAGTCGCCGCATAGCTGGTCAGTTCGAGAATAGCGCCCATTATCTCCTCCTTCTGTCACACATACTGTCGGTTCTAAGTTTCAAGCCGACATGCTGTCATCTGATCCGCCGTCGCCGACGGATTTGTCAGATTCACGATTTAGGATCGCATCGCGGACATGTTCCCATCGCGTATGACCGCGATCCTCGAAAGGGTGGGCGCATATCTGTTCGGCCCTGTCCGCGCCCGGTGAGCCATATTGCTTCCACAGCTTGTCGTCTGTGGTTCCGAAATGCGGTGAGCCAACGAACTATTGTAGTCGCTGATCCTTGTCAAGCGACATACGGGTAGCGACGCGGAGCCCCCCGGCGACGAGTTGTCGCGGAGCGATGCGGATTGGCCGAGATTGCGCTTGCCGCGCCACATTGCCGGCGACTAATGTCCGTCCGGTTAAAACGGGCGTTTCGAAGTCGCTGGCGGCCTTCTGCGAAACGCGCGTCAATCTCTGAATTTGCGCAACTTGCGTCGCTCGAACAACGCTGTTCCGAGGCAAGCGCGCCAAGCGAGCGGACATGGCAAATACGCCCCTGAAAATGATCGTCGTCATCGTTGCGCTGGCGGCCGCCGGCTTTTCGTTCTTTTACGCGCGACGCACGGCGCCCGCTTGCTCGGAAGACGGCAAATACATGTCGACCCTCGCCGACTGCCAGACCTGGGGCGTCGACGCCGCCACCTGCAAGCAGGCGGTTGAAAAAGCGCGCGCCGTCGCCGCGCGCGCCGCGCCGAAGACGGAAACCATGTTCCAGTGCGAACTGCGTTTCACGGAATGCTTCGAAAATCCCGCCGGCGGCTTCTCGCCGCGTCCCTCCTTCTGCCTGAGCAAGGACGGCGAGCCGAAGGAAGTCCGTTACCTCGAATATGAGGCGGATCGCCGCAACCGGAAGAAGACGAAGGAAGTGCGGATCGACTAGGCCACGCCGCCCTCGGGCGATCAGCGCGCGGAATCCGCGTGCTTGGAGCCGATCTGAAAATCGGACGCCTCGATCACAAGCTCCCCGGCGCCTGTCTTGATGTCGATATGGATCGGCACCACGACATGGGCTTCGGGCAGCGGCGCGAGCCAGACATTCATGTCGCGGTTTTCGGCCATGTAGCGCGTCGACTTGCTGTCGGGCCTATGCCCGGCGATCGGCGTGTAGCGCGCCGAGCAGACGGCGACGGGGCCGGCGTAGCCGCGCGTCTGCGCCGTATGCGCGCCCGCATAGGACAGCGCCACGTCGAAGCGCGTCACGCCGTCGAAAACGGCGATGGTGCGGTTGCAGGCGGCCGGACCCGCAAGATCCTGGCCCTGCGGCACGCTCATGATCAAGGCGCTCACAGGATCGACGACGCGCTTCTTGGCGCCGTCCGTCACCGGAACGCGCTGCTCGGCGTCCCAAGGCTCCGGCTTCACTTCGACGGCGCGAACCGAGTTGCTGGCGAGCGCCATCCGCACGGTGCGCGTCTCGTCGCTATTCGTCGTCGTGTTGGCGTAGGCGCTCGGCGACGGCCCCACCGGCGTCAGGCCGCCGCTCGCCGTCGCGGCGCCCTTGGTGTTGTTGACGAGATTGGCGAGGCCCGACGTCCGCATCGTGATGTCGACGCGATAATTCTGCGGCTCGACGACGCCTGAGGCGTAGGCGCTGCCGATGGAGAGTCCCATCAGGCTCAAGCCATAATGCGCCTTGATCGTCTCGGCGCGCGCGCCGCCCGCGCACAGAAGGAGCGCTGCGGCTGACGCGATCTTCGGCAGGTTACGCGCTGGGGTCGGGCTCATCTTCTCTGCATGCCGATGCCTGGTTGCGCCGCGCGGCGCGAAAAGGAGCCTCACGCCGACTCCTGCCAGTGTCCGTCCGCGTAAATGCGCCAGGCGCGAAGTCCCGCCTTCGCGACGACCATCCGGCCAGCCTTCGCTTCCGCGACCAGATGCTTGAATACGAGAGGATTGCGCCAGGAAAACGGCTTTTCCGGGTCGCATACGGCGTGGTACTCGTCGCTGTCGGGATCGTCCATCAGGAGCGTTCCCACCTTGTCGGGCCGCATGGTCGCGGGCAGACCGCGATCTTCCTTCCATTGACAATGATAGTCGCGACAGACCTGCGGGCGCGTCGAATAGATCCCGCAGCCGCCCGTCGTCACGCAATGCTCGCAGAGCTTGCCCGCGGTCTTCTTCATCTCCTCGATTTCGAGCACCTTGCAGCAGAAGTAACACGTGCCGCAGGCTTTGCCGGGGATTTCGAGCATGACGACCTTGAGCGCGAGACAGTGAGAATCGAATCGGCGTATTGTGACCGCGACGGCGTTGGATGCAAGCAGCGCCTGAGCGAACGAGCTTCGTTCACGGCGACGGGCCACATCGCTGCGCCCGACCCCGACAGGAGCGCACATCAACGCAAACGTCCCGCGCCGACAATCGCTGCCGCGTCCATGTGCGCGGAGATGACGGCGACGACGTCGTATCAACGACAATCGCGCGGCAAGCGCGAGCGGAATTCAAGGACAAGAGCAACAGACGCCATGCCCCAGACCATCGACCCCGCTACGCTGTTCGTCTCCACGCAGTGGCTCTCCGAAAATCTCGCCTCTCCGAACATCCTCCTCTTCGACGCTTCCTGGCACATGCCGGCGACGGGCCGCGATCCGCGCGCCGAATATGAAGCCGGACACATCCCCGGCGCCGTTTTCTTCGACATCGACGCTGTCGCGGATCAATCGACAGGCCTGCCGCATATGCTCCCCTCCCCCGAGGCGTTCGCGGAGGAGATGCGGCGCGTCAGCTTCGGCGACGGCATGCACGCGATCATTTATGACAGCGTCGGCCTCTTCTCGGCGCCGCGCCTGTGGTGGACGATGAAGGTCTTCGGCGTCGAGAAGGTCTCGATCCTCGCCGGCGGCCTCCCGGCCTGGAAGGCCGAAGGCCGGCCGCTCGGAAAAGGGGAATTCGCCCGCGAGCCACGCCCCTTCACGCCGAAATTCGACCCGGCGCTTGTGGCGGACTGGAAGAAGGTGAACGCCGCGCTGGAGAGCGGCGCGCCGCAGGTCGTCGACGCCCGCTCGGCGGAGCGCTTCATGGGCCGCGCCGCCGAGCCGCGTCCGGGCCTGCGCAGCGGGCATATGCCGGGCGCCTACAGCCTGCCGTTTCAAAGCGTGATCGAGGGCGGGAAGATGAAAGACAAGGCAGGCCTCGACGCCGCCTTCGCGGAAGCGGGCCTCGACCCCGCCAAACCGACCATTGCGAGCTGCGGCTCCGGCATGACGGCCTGCATCCTCAGCCTCGCCTTCGCCGCCGCAGGCCATCCAATATCGGCCGTTTACGACGGCTCCTGGTCCGAATGGGATGAAAAAGGTCGAGGCGATCATCAAGCCTTTCAAGCTCGATGAAGTGAAGGAAGCGCTGCAATCGGACTGCAAGGCATCACAGTCACCGAGGCGAAGGGCTTCGGCGCAGAAGGGTCACACCGAAGCTTTACCGCGGGGCTGAATACGTCGTCGATTTCCTTCCGAAGGTGAAAATCGAGATCGTTCTTGCGGACGAGGCACGTGGAGCGCGCTGTCGAGGCCATTCGCAAGGCCGCCAGAACGGGCCGCATCGGCGACGGCAAGATTTTTATCTCGTCAATCGAAGGCGCGATCGCATCCGCACCGGTGAAACCGGCCGCGATGCCATCTGATCGATAAGCGACTGTAAAAACCATCATGAGCTTTCTCGAGAGACTGTTTCGCGCGCCCGAACGGCCAAACAAACTTGGCACGCGTGCCAAAGACCAACGGAAGAGGCATGGGATCGACATGAAAATGCAAACGACGTAATCAAGCAGATCAAGGACAACGACGTAAAATACGTCGACTTCCGTTTCACCGATCCGCGCGGCAAGTGGCAGCACGTCACGTTTGACGTGTCGATCGTAGACGAAGACGCCCTGAATGAAGGCATCGCCTTCGACGGCTCCTCGATCGCCGGCTGGAAGGCGATCAACGAGTCCGACATGACGCTGATCCCGGACCTCGCCACCGTCACGATGGATCCGTTCTTCGCCGCCTAGACGACGGTCATCGTCTGCGACGTCGTCGAGCCCACGACCGGCCAGCCCTATCCGCGCGATCCGCGCTCGATCGCCAAGAAGGCCGAAGCACTATCATGATGTCACTCGGTATCGGCGACGTCGCCTATTTCGGACCAGAAGCCGAATTCTTCGTCTTCGACGACGTCCGCTTCTCCGCCGATCCGTACAATACGGGCTTCCAGCTCGACTCGTCGGAACTGCCGTCGAACTCGGACACCGCCTATGAGGGCGGCAACCTCGGCCACCGCGTCCGCACCAAGGGCGGCTATTTCCCGGTTCCGCCGGTCGACTCGGCGCAGGACATGCGCTCGGAAATGCTCGCCGCCATGGCGAGATGGGCGTCTCCGTCGAAAAGCACCACCACGAGGTCGCTCGGCGCAGCACGAACTCGGCCTGAAGTTCGACACGCTCGTCCGCGTCGCCGACCATCTGCAGATCTACAAATACTGCATCCATCAGGTCGCGCATTCCTACGGCAAGACGGCCACCTTCATGCCGAAGCCGGTTTCGGCGACAACGGCTCGGGCATGCACGTCCACCAGTCGATCTGGAAGGGTGGCAAGCCGGTGTTCGCTGGCGACAAATATGCCGACCTCTCCAGGAGTGCCTGCACTATATCGGCGGCATCATCAAGCACGCCAAGGCGCTCAACGCCTTCACCAACCCGCTCGACCAACTCCTACAAGCGTCTGGTCCCGGGCTTCGAGGCGCCCGTGCTGCTCGCCTATTCGTCGCGCAACCGTTCGGCCTCCTGCCGCATCCCCTACGTGAACGAGCCCGAAGGCGAAGCGCATCGAGGTTCGCTTCCCCGATCCGACGCCAACCCCTATCTCGCCTTCGCGGCGATGCTGATGGCCGGCCTCGACGGCATCAAGAACAAGATCGATCCGGGCGCGCCGGCCGACAAGGACCTCTACGACCTGCCGCCGGAAGAGCTGAAGGCGATCCCGACGGTTTGCGGCTCGCTGCGCGAAGCGCTCGACTCGCTCAAGGCCGACCACGCCTATCTGCTCGACGGCGGCGTCTTCACCGAAGACTTCATCCAGGCCTGGATCGACCTCAAATACACCGAGCTGATGCGTTACGAGATGACGCCGCATCCGGTCGAGTTCGACATGTATTCGAGGATGGCGCCGAGCTCCGTCGAAAGGGCGTCGTGCATCTGCTGCTGCAGCGCGTTATACGGCCTTCCAATCAGACGTTCCGACGTATCCAGCTGAGGAATCGGCATCGCCTCGTCCACGACGTAAAGCTCGTCGGTCGTACGCTGACGGCAACTGTTCGTCTCGGGGATATAGTCGTTCATGCTGTTGCGCACGAGCTTGTAGCCGAGCGCGTTGCGGACGGCGACGCCGACCTCCGGATTGACATTGGTGGCCGGCATGCCGTTGTCGTGCAGCCAGATCTGCACCTGGCAGCAATAGGTGAAGCCGTCCGACGGGATCGACTTGCCGCCATAGGTTCCGGTCGCGCCCTGGCCGAACCATGTGCCGCCATTGTCCTCGCACACGCTCTTCGTGACGGGAATCTGCGAGCAGCTGTTGGCGAACTGGCACGGGCCGTTCATCGCGCCGTTCGCCTGGACGTTCGGCCCGACCTGCGTGAAATTGGATCGACGGATTTCCGCCTGCTGCGGATTGCGCAGATAGGCGAGCATGGGCCGCGAGTCGAGCTTGCGCGTCACGATGGAATGGACGTTGAGCCCGGCGATCTCTCCGAAAAGCTCGTAGAGATCCGCGATGTTCACCATGGATGACACGGACCGGCCAGGCTGATTGACGAGCGGCCCGGCGATCGCGAGGGGCGTCCATACGCCCGTCTGATAGGGCGTGCCCTTGGCGCGCGTCGCATCGAAGGGCAGTCTGACGGTGGAGCCGAGCGAGCCATTGTCGTTCACATAGACGAGCATGGTGTTCGCGAGGTCGAGCTGGAAATGCAGCGCGCCGGTCGCGTCCCTGAACGCCAGCCCTGTCTCCGTGAGCAGCCGGCCGACATCGGCGTCCATCGCCTCGATCATCTGGTTGGAGAGAATGAAGCCAGTCGTCGGATTGCTCGGGTCGAGACCGTTCGTGTCCAGCGCGTCCGCCGGCAGGCTCGAAATGGGCGGCGCCTGCAGCGGCGTGTGAACGGTCGCGACGGCCACGGTCGCCATCCAGGGGCGCCCCGTCCCCTGCTGCTGGCGGATCCAGGCGATTGCGTCGTTCGTCGCTTCGATATTTCGATAGGTGCGCGCCCTCGGATCGGCGCTCGACGGCTGCTCCACCGCCTGACCACGATTGATGACTAGAGGCGAAACGTAATGCGCGCTCAGCGTCGAGAAATCGAGCGTCCTCGGCGTAGCGGAATTGGTGCAGCTCTGGTTGGGAAGGAAAAGGCCGCCACTGTCGCGACAAGCGCGACCCGGGGGGTTCTTGTCGCCATAGGGCGCGCTCATCGCCCGGCAGGCCATGTTGGCCGCATAGCAGGCGCCGTAATCCGCGCCGCCATCCTTTGCGCCCGGCACATAGCCCCAGACGAATTGCCCCTGCGCGCCCACTCCGCCGGCGGTGGTGTCTATGGATGACGGATCGCCCGTCTCGTCCAGCCAGCCGGAAAAATAGTCCCAGCCGAGCGCATTGGGCATTGCGAGCTTGAAGGGGTTGTTGCCCTGCAGGCCCACATGGAACTTGCCGAAAAGCGCGCTCGTATAGCCGGCGCGCTTCATCAGCTTGGGAAGCGTCTCCTCCCAGGGGGAGATCATCGCGTTGGCGAGGTCGGCCGGCCCCAAAGCGGCGTAGAGATTCGTCCGCAACGGATATCGGCCGGTGTAGAGGACGCCGCGGCTGGTCGAGCAGGCCGGCATCGCCCACATGTCGCGGAAGCGCACGCCCGCATTTGCGATGGAGTCGATGTTGGGCGTCGGCGGCGCCGTGACGCCGCCATAGCCCATGGTGCGGATCTGGTCGATGCCCACATCGTCGGTGAGGATCATCAGAATGTTCGGCGCAGGCGAATAGGCGCCGCCGGCGGAGCTTTGGGCCGCGGCTGCGCCGGAAAGGGCGACGGCGAAACCGAGCAAGCCGAACTGAAAAAGCTCTCTGAACAAGCGCATGGATCTGCTCCGCGAATCGGGCGCGATGGCGAAGACTGTGCTGAAAAAGACGTTGAACGTAAATGACTTAGCAGCCAACATCGCTGTGAAAGCGGTTCATGCGGCTAAACCGGGGTAAATCGCAGCGCGACGATCTTAGGCAGTTGCGACCGCAACCACGGCGCGGGCCGTCTCCCTCGCCGCTTTATTTCGCCGCCGAGGGCGCCTACATCAGCCCTTGAGCGGAGAGCAAGCCATGTCGAACACGATAACGATCACCATGCCGCATGATCTCGGGATCGAAACCGCCAAGAAGCGACTCGCCGAACGCATCGAGGCGCTCCAGCGCGAATATGTCGACAAGATTGCGAAATCGGAAGTGACGTGGGCGGGAGACGTCGCCACCATCCGCGTCGCCGCGATCGGGCAGACCGCGACGGCTCAGATGACGGTGCTCGCCGATCTGGTGCGGATCGAGGTCCAGTTGCCCTGGCTTCTCGCGAAACTCTCCGGCGCCTTGCAAGGCTTCATTTCGCAGAACGCGAGCGACGTGCTCCGCATCGGCTCCAAGAAGAGCTGAAGGCTTTACAGCATCTCCTCGCCCTCGACCGTTGTCGCGCTGTCGGGCGCTGAAGTCCGCAGCGCCGGCAGCTCGCCCCTCGCCTTTGCCACGGCGTAGTGCGCATGAGCGGCGCGTCCGCGGCGAAGCGCAATTGCGTCCCGGTGGACCCGCGTCGCGAAGAGCAGCCGACGGTCGCAGCGCGCCGTTTCCCGCATGTAGAGCGCCAGCACGATCAGAAGATCCGTCGCCCGGTCGAGCGCGCCGAGGTCGAGAAAATTACGCAGATCGCGGATGATGAGGTTCCGGGCGGAATCCTCCCCACGGTGCGCGTTCATCCGATAGCTCACGAGAAGGGTACGGTGAGCGGGGGTCACCGATGCGCTGAGCGAGATGCTCTCTGGCGCGAGAGCGATCTCAAATCTGCCAAGTTCGGTCATTCGGATTCCCCCAAAACGCTTGGAACGCTTCGTCACGGCGACGCCGCGAAACTGGCGGAAAAGCTAGACTCCGGGGGGATTTGGCTCAATTCGGGGAATATACCTAATCTCTTGCGAATCGCACTTTCGCCCAGTGATTTCAGCGCGAAACAAATTGCGCGGGACCGGGCCGATCAGGACGCGTGACCCGCATCGAGATCGAGCCAGATTCGGACGAGATCGGGGAGCGTGCGCGCGCCCAGTTTGTTCATGGCGTTGGAGCGATGCGTCTCGACCGTGCGCGGCTTGATCCCGAGCTTCGATGCGACCTCGCGATTGCCGCGCCCGCCGAGCACGGCGTCGACGACGTCCTTTTCCCGCGGGCTCAAGGTTTGATAGCGCGCGATCAGCTCGCGTTTGCGCCGCACGCGCGCGGCCCGCGCGCGGCTCACCTTCATCGCCGAAAGGACCGAGGCGACCAGGCGCGCGCCTTCCACCGGTTGTTCAAGGAGATCGAACGCCCCTTGCTTCATCGCCTGGACGGCGAGCGTCACGTCCGCCTTCTCCGTAATGACGATCACCGGCAAGTGCTCGGGCAGCGCGGCGCGCAGCCGCAGGATCGACTTGAGGAAGGTCGGCGGGCCGGGAAGGTCGATGACCACGCAGCCTACCTCGTCGAAGCCCTCATGACTGACAAAGTCAGAGACGCATGAAAAAACAACCGTTTGCAGGCTTTCTCCGGCCAGCGGCTCCGCGAGAGCTTCCTGCTGCCGCTTATCCTGCGCTACGAGATAAAGAGTCGGCATTATCGATAACCTTGAACGCCGCATCCGAATGACAACGTTCTAGCACACGCTCCCGCTCTGGTTGAACAGAATTTTTCAGAATCTGACAGCAAACTTAATTCGGCTTCTCCCGCCGGCCGAAATCGGGAGCGGCCGTATCCTGTCCCTGCTCGATGATCGAGCGCCGGATGGCGCGGGTGCGGCTGAAGAAATCGAAGAGCCCCTGCCCGTCGCCGCGCCGGATCATGCGCTGGAGAGCGCTCAGATCCTCGTTGAAGCGACCGAGCATTTCGAGCACCGCCTCGCGGTTGTTAAGGAAGATGTCCCGCCACATGGTCGGGTCCGACGCCGCGATGCGCGTGAAATCTCGAAAGCCGGAGGCCGAGAATTTGATGACCTCCGAGCGCGTCTGCTCGCCGAAATCATCCGCCGTGCCGACGATATTGTAGGCGATGAGGTGCGGCAGGTGGCTGGTGAGCGCCAGCACCTTGTCGTGATGATCGGCGCTCATCGTCTCGACCTTCGCGCCGATGCGCGTCCAGAAGGCGTCGAGCTTCGCGAGCGCCGCGGGGTCCGCGCCCTCGGGAGGCGTCAGGATGCACCAGCGATTCTGAAAGAGCGTCGCGAAGCCGGCGTCGGGACCGGAATATTCCGTGCCCGCAATCGGGTGCGCCGGGATGAATTGCACGCCCGCGGGCACATGCGGCGCGACCTGCGAGACCACGGCGCTCTTCACCGAGCCGACGTCGGAAAGAACGGCCCCGGCTTCGAGATGCGGCGCGATGGCTTGCGCGACCGCTCCGCAGACGCCGACCGGCGTGCAGATGATAACGAGATCGGCGCCCTTCAGCGCCAGCGCGGGCTCGCCGCTCGCTTCGTCCGCGATGCGGATCTCTCGCACCCGCGCCATGACGGCGGGCGAAGCGTCGAGAATGGCGATCTCGCGCGCCGCGTCATATTCGCGCGCGGCGCGAGCGATGGACGAGCCAATGAGCCCCGCGCCGATCAGCGCGACGCGATTGAAGATCGCATCAGCCATTCGCGGCGGCTTTCGCGTCCTGCATGAATTCGGCGAGCGCGGCGACGACCAGCTCGTTCGCCTCCTGCGGCCCGATGGTGAGGCGCAGGAATTCGCCCATGCCATAGGCGCCGATGGCGCGCAGCACGAGCCCGCGCGAGGTCAGGAAACGGTCCGCGTCGGCGGCCGTGCGACCGGGCGTATTGGGGAAGCGGATGGCGATGAAATTGCAGACGCTCGGCAACACCTCGAGCCCCAGCGCGGAAATCTCTCGCGTCAGCCAGGGAAGCCATCTGGAATTATGTGCAATCGCCGCGTCGATATGAGCGACGTCATTGATGGCGGCGATCCCGGCGGCCGAGGCCGCAGTCGACACGTTGAAGGGCGAGCGGATGCGGTTGAGCGCGTCGATGACATGCGACGGCCCATAGCCCCAGCCGAGACGCAAGCCCGCAAGACCGTAGATCTTCGAAAAGGTGCGCGTCATGACGACATTCTCATGCGCGTTCACCATCGCGACACCCGCTTCGTAGTCGGCGTTGGTCACATATTCCGCGTAAGCGGCGTCGAGCACGAGGAGCGTCTGCGGCGGCAGGCTCTTCGCGAGGCGCGCAATTTCAGAAGCCGGCAGATAGCTGCCGGTCGGGTTGTTGGGATTCGCCAGAAAGACGATCTTCGTCCTGTCGGTCACGCGCTCGAGCATCGCGTCGACGCTCGCCGTGTAATTCGTCTCCGGCGCCACGACCGGCACGCCGCCGGCGGCGAGCGTCACGATCTTGTATTCGAGGAAGCCATATTGGCTGTAGAGGCCCTCGTCGCCCGGCCCGATGTAAGCGAGCGCCAGAAGCTCCAGAATATTGTCAGAGCCCGCGCCCATGATGATCCGCGCCGGATCGAGCCCGAAGCGCGCGCCGATCGCATCGCGCAGCTTGTGCGAGGAGCCCTCTGGATAGATCGCGATCTCATGCGCCATGTCGCGCAAAGCCTGCACGGCGGCGGGGGACGGGCCGAGCGGCGTTTCATTGGCGGAGAGCTTGAATACGCGGCCGGAGCCGGGCGCGGCGCTCTTGCCGGGCACATAGGCGTCGATCGCCAGCACGCTGGGGCGCGGAACGGGACGCGTCATAGTCATTAGCTCCTTGGCGCGAACACGCCGCTGCGGGCTTCGGTGAGTTGATAACGCTCGGCGTGGCTGCCGATGAGATCGACCCTGGCGTCGCTGGCGCCTGCCGCCGCCAGCTCCTGCGCAAAGCGTGCAGCCTCGATCCGGCCCGGCGCGGCGACCATTACCGACAGGCCGCCGGCATGCGGCGCGCTCGCCAGAATTTCCCCTTCCAGTCCAGACACGACAGCGGGAACGGAGTGCGACCAGCGCGGCAGGTTGATCGCATAGAGCATGATGTCCTGCGAGGCCGCGTCCGCCGCGAGGCGCGCAACGATGAAGACCGGCAGGCCGGCCGGATGGTCGGGGCGCTCGACGAAGGGCAGCCGGGCGATGATCTTCGGCTTATCCTCGCCGATGAGCCGGACCCACCAGGCGCCGTCCGCGAGCGCGCCCGTCGCGCGCAACATGCCGAGATCGCCGCACGACGCGGCGACGGCCTCGATCACGGCGCCCGCGCCGTGGTGCGGCACGTAGGGCACCGTAAAACCGAAATGGAAGCGCGCGCTGTCGCGCATCTGCGCGTCGCCGCCAGAGTCGTCGGAGTGGACCGAATAATTGTTCTGGACATAGGTGAAGGTCGAGACGATGACGCGCCAGACGCCTTCGACGGCGTCGACCGGCAACAGGCCGCTGTGGCGCTCGACCAGCGCCCGCATCATTTGCGCCTCGCGGTCGGGCCGGAAGGCGCAGCCCCCACCCTGCGCGCGCTTCACGGCGATCAGCCGATCGATGATCTCTCCGCGCTGCATGAGCAGCCGATGCATTTCGAGATCAATGCGGTCGATCTCGCCGCGTAATTCGGCGAGCGCATCGACGGCGAGGGTAGGCTGGGGCGTGTCGCGCATGGGGCCTCTCTTAGGCCAGCGGGGCCCGAGAGTGAAGGGGGCGCCGGGCCTCCCTTGTCGTATGCGCCGCCTCAATTCCGTCTGTCGGGGCGACGGGAAAAATGGCTTTCAAGGCGACGCTCGAGGTTTTTCATACGCTTTTCCGCGTGCGCCGGCTGGCTGACCCCTGATTTGCCTCGCCTCGCCAACTGGTTGGGCGTCCCGGGGCGATCGCGCTGGCGGCGGCGGCCCTGATCGTATCCGACATCCATCCACGCGATGAGACGCGCGTTTTCGCGGCGCTCGCGGCGGCCTGGCTCGCCTCCTTTGCGACGAGCCTTTTCGCCCAGGCGCAAGGCGCGCGCCCCCTGGCGGGTTTCCTGCTGCAAGCCGCCGCCGCGGGCGGCGCGGCGGCGCTGGTCTGGATGGAGCGTTACGCGCCCGTCTCGCTCATCTATTTCTTCCCCGGCGTCGTCGCGGCCTGCTTCGCCGCGCCCGCCGCCCGCATCAAGGATGTGGGCGCCTATTGGATCTGGGCAGAGCGCCTGTGCGTCGCGGGCGGCTTCGCCTATATGGCCGCCCTTCCCGGCTGGGGCGCTGCGGCGGCGACGCTTTTCAGCGCGGAACATCTATTCGGCGGCTTCTCCATGTCGCTCACCGCCAATATTCACGCCGCGGATTTTGAAATCACGGCGATGGACGGTCGCCTTGCGGTCGCTTGGCGCGGCGAGGAGCCCGCGGTCTTCGATATGGCCGACATCGCCAAGCGGCAGGATGTGAAGGCGTCGAACCTCGGCGACGGGCCGCTGTTGACGCCGACGGGCGGCAATGACAGGTTCGTCTTTCTCGTCCAGCAGCTCAGCCTGACCGTCCCGCCTGACGGCCCAGCCAAATTTTCCTCGATGCACGCCTTCCTGCTCCGCCGCGAGTGACAAGGTCGCTTTCTCCAACTGGCGGCGCCGCGATAGATTGCGCCATCATAGAGAGGAACCGCCATGCGCCAATTTCACGTCGCCCTTGCCCTGCTCTGCCTTCTCGCGCCCGGCGCCCGCGCCGACAGCGTCGAACTCAAAGGCTTCCACGCCAAGCTGAAAGCCGAGCTGGCCGAGCTCGGCCATCTTTCCGAGCTCAACGGCAAATACCGCATCCGCGTCACCGAAGTGACGATGGACCCTGGCGGCTACATGCATGCGCACCACCATGTCGGCCCCGGCCTGCGCTGCATGCAATCCGGCGAGTTGAAGTATGAGATCGAAGGGAAGACGACGATCTACAAGCCGGGCGACTGCTTCAGCGAGACGGGCGCCGTGACACATGAATCCAGCGTCGTCGGAAATGCGCCGGTCGTGCTGCTGAATTTTGAATTGCTGCCCGCCTCGCTGCCGGAAGGCAAGGGCTCGATCATGGCCGCGCCCGAGGAGCACGACCACCATCACGACAAATAGTCAGACGATCAGCGCCCCGGCCGCCGCCGCGCCGAGCAGGCAAAGATCGTGAAAAGCGAGGGCCGCGCGCGACGGGCGCGCGCCCTCATGCAGCAGGCGAATCGCGCCGATATTGGCCGCGCCCCAGCCGACGCCGATCGCGAGAAGACCGGCGGCGACGTTCACTGTGGACGCGCCGGCATGAACCGCGCCCCAGCCGGCGAGCATGACGGCGAGGCCGCCCGCTAAAGCGGCGAAGGGCGGGAAGAAGGCCGGCCAACGCGCGGCGAGCGCCGCCGGCCCATACATCGAGAACAGATGCCAGCCCATGGCTCCGCCGATGAAGGCTGGCGTCGCGGCGCAGACGGCGAGCGTGAGCGGCCCGTGGAGCATGCCTGCGGACATGATGAACCAGGCGAGCGCGCCGGCGACAGTCGCAAGAATGAAACGCCCCGTCAGCCGCCATTCGCTCTTGCTTGCCGCGCCCGCAATGACATGCGGCATGCGCACCGAGAGCGCGAGCGCGCCGATATGAAGGCCGGAAGCGGCCAGCAGCGTCGCGCCCGGAGACGCCGCAAGCGAGACGAAAAGCGGCGCCAGCAACGCCGCGCCCGCCCCGCCCGCGAGCACAACAAGTCCATCGCGCGGCGCGCCCTGCGCGGCGATGTGCCGATAGAACAGCGCAAAGCCCTGCGCGAATCCGAGCCAGAGGGCGCCGAGGCAAAGACCGAAGAAATTGCCCTTTGCAATGGAGAAGGCCGCGAGCGCCCCGCCTGCGACGCCGAGCGAGGCCCCGAGGCCGAAAGCCGCGCGTCGGCCGAAGCTGTCGACGAGCAGCGCCGCCGGAAAGCTCGCCAGCGCCGCGCCGACAAGCAGCAGCGCGAAAGGCCAGCCGACGCGCTCGATCGTCGGCGCGATGAGGCGGCTCTGCTCGGGCAACACGGTGAGAACGAGCGCCTGCGCCAGCACGGCGAGGCCGAAACCGGCGGCGAGCGTCAGCCGGTTGTCGGTGATTTGCGCGCGCGGCAGGGAGGCGGGACAGGCGCAGACGATCTGGCCCATGCGCATGGCGTCGTCGCCCTCGGACGCGTCTTTTGCAAGCACATCGACAAAGCCGCGCTCCATGCGAAGGCTCACTTCTCGTCCTCCACATCGTCATCCATCAACACGCGATGCGCGGCGCCGTCGAGATCGTCGAACTGGCCGCTCCTCAATGACCACATGAAGGCGGCGAGCGCGCCGAGACCAAGAAGCAGCGCGAGCGGAATAAGAAAGAGCAGGACGGTCATTCCGCCGCCTCCAGATTCGGCGCGCCTCGCGCGTCGCCGAGAGCTGAATCCCGCTCGCTTTCCTGCGACGCGCCGCGAAGCCCGCCCGCCCGCAATGCGTTCACCGTCACGAGGATGGACGAACCCGACATCGCCGCCGCCGCGATGAGCGGCGTGAGCCAGCCCGCCATTGCGAGCGGCACGGCGAAAACATTGTAGATCACCGACAGCCCGAGATTCTCGCGCATCAGCGCGCGCGCCTTGCGGGCGAGTTCGAGCGTCGTCACGACGGGCGCAAGACGCTCGCCGAGGAACACCGCGTCGGCCGCGGCCTGCGTGATCTGCGTCGCCTCGATCGGCGAGATGGAGACATAGGCGGAGGCGAGCGCCGGCGCGTCATTGAGGCCGTCGCCGACCATCAGCGTCTTGCGGCCCGCCGCGCGCAACGAGTCGAGCCGCGCCACCTTGTCGGCGGGCTTGAGCGCGCCGGACCATTGTTCGACGCCGAGCGCCTTTGCGATTCCCTCGACCGCCTCCACGCGATCGCCGGAGAGAATTTCGATCGAAACCCCAAGCGCCTTGAGCGCCTCGATCGTCTCGACCGCATCGCTGCGAAGGGTCTGACGGACCTGAAAGAGCGCCGCCATGTCGCCATGGCGGAAGGCGACCAGCGACACATCCGCATCGAGCGCGCCGAGATTGGCGGCCTCCCCCTCGAGGCCGCAAAAACGCGCCGAGCCGAGCCGCGCCTCGACGCCGTCGACCATCGCCGAAACGCCGAGGCCATGCTCTTCGCGCGCCTCCAGCGCGGCCGCATTGGGGCGCTGCCGCGCGACGGCGCGCGCCAGGGGATGGCTGCTCGCGCGAGCGAGCCGGGCGGCGAGGTCCATCAGGCTCGCATCGACCTTTGAAGCGTTGACGACGCGCGGCTCCGGCGCCGTCAGCGTGCCGGTCTTGTCGAAGACGACGGTGTCGGCGTCGGCGAGACGTTCGATGGCGTCGGCGCTGTTGAGCAGCACGCCGGCGCGGAACAGCGCGCCGCTCGCCACCACCTGCACCGCCGGCACGGCGAGCGCGAGCGCGCAAGGGCAGGTGATGATGAGCACGCAGATCGCGGTGATGAGCGCGTCGTGGAAGGTCGCGCCGCGCCACATCCAGAACAGCGCCGTGGACAGCGCCGCGAGATGCACCATGGGCGCATAAAGCCGCGACACGCGATCGGCGAGGCGCACATAGCGCGAGCGGGCGTTGGTCGCTTTTTCCAGAAGACGCTCGATATCGTCGAGCAGCGTCGCGCCGCTCGCCGCCTCGACGCGGATCGTCAACGCGCCGTCGTAATTCAGGCTGCCGGCATAGACCAAATCGCCGCTCGCCACGCCCCTCCTTTTCGTCTCGCCGGTGATGAGGCTCTCATCGAGTTGCGACGCGCCGGTCGCAACTATGCCGTCCACCGGCAGACGCTCGCCCGGCCGCACCCGCACGATGTCGCCGGGGGCGATCTTCGCCAGCGGCGTCAGCGTCTCGGCGCCGTCCGCCGACAGACGACAGGCGAGCGGCGCGCGCAGCGCAGCGAGATTCGCGGCGACCGCGCGCGTCTTGCGGCGCATGGCGTGATCGAGAAAGCGCCCGAGCAGCAGAAAGGTGAGCAGCATGGTCGCGCTGTCGAAATAAGCGTGCTCGGCGTGGGTCAGCGTCTCATAGACCGACATGCCAAGCGCCAGCAGAACGCCGAGCGAAATCGGCACGTCCATATTGAGACGGCCGGCGCGCAACGCCGCGAAAGCGCTCTTGAAGAAGGGCTGCCCGGCGAAGGCCGCCGCCGGAAGCGCGATGAGCGCGGAGACGCCGTGGAAGAGATCGCGGGTCGAGGGTTCGATGTCCACGCCGAACCAGACGCCTACCGACAGCAGCATGATGTTCATCGCCGCAAAGCCGGCGATGGCGAGGCAGCGCAGCAGCCAGCGCGACGTCTCGATCTCCTCGCGCTCGCTCTCGGCGAGTTCGAAAGGATGCAGCTTATAGCCCATGCGGCGCAGGCGCTCGAAGGCCGCCGCAAGATCGAAGGACTCGTCGCGCCACTCGAGCGCGAGCCTTCTGTTGGTGTAATTCACCCGCGCATGGTCGAGGCCGGGCAGATCGGCGAGGCCCTGCTCGATCTCGCCGATGCAGGCGGCGCAGGTCATGCCGTCCACCGCCGCCTCGAACCGCCGCGCGCCGTCCTCGCTGCGCGTAACTAAGGACTCGAAATCGAAAGCGGCGGTCATCTGCGGCCCTCTCGCTTATTCCACGTCGATGCGGTTCCTGGAGCGAAACACTTCCTCGCCGCCGCGTAAAGCGGACAAGACGAGGTCGCGCTGGCCCGCCGGAACCTTGGCCTTGCCGGCGAACCGGCCCGGCGCGGTCTCCGCGAGCGGCGCCTGCACGTCCTTCGACAAATCCGCCGGCGCGACGAGCACGGCGTTCATCTGGACGCCGGAGATGTCGAGGCCGTCGGCGTCGCGCGCGGTCACGAGGATTTCCGTCTCGCCGGTCGGCAGGCGCGTCAGGCGGGCGTCGACCTTCCAGTCGCGCACCGCCTGCTCGCGGGCGCGGGCGATGTCGCTGTTATAGGCGAGGCCCCGCTCGTAAGGATGCGCCACGACCT
Organism: Methylocystis parvus; assembly: GCF_049675845.1. Classification (GTDB taxonomy): domain Bacteria; phylum Pseudomonadota; class Alphaproteobacteria; order Rhizobiales; family Beijerinckiaceae; genus Methylocystis; species Methylocystis parvus_A. The sequence goes on along the minus strand of NZ_CP187161.1, from coordinate 3,832,112 downwards.
CGCCGGAGAAGGTCTTCACGGCCTTGTAGATCATCACGCCGTTGACGGCGCCGACGCAGAGAAAGAAGCCGACGATCATCGCCAGCACCTTCCAGCCATTGAGCGGCTTGCCACCTGCTTCGTAGTCTGAAAAGCGCTCGGCTTCCGGGAGAGGTTTGCGCGTGCTCATTATCATGCTCATGTCTTGCCCTCACGGCCAGATGAAGACGTCCTTCACGGCGGTCGACGCGCCTGTCTCGGCGTCGGTCGCGGTGAAGACGATGGGAGTCTGTCCCTTGCTGGAGGACACGCCGTGGGTCGAGAGAAGAACGCGCGTTTCGCGGGTTTGATCCGGCCCCACCTCGATCACCTCCTGGCCCTTGTCGTCCGGCGTCACGCCCACGATCTCGGTTTGCGCGCCGGAAAGGCCCGCGACGGCGATGACGAAGCGCCGCGTCTCCGGCTTCTTGTTGGCGAAGCGGATCGTGTAGCCGTTGCGCACGCCGCCATCCTTAAGCCGCACGGCGAGCGGGTTGCGGTCGTGCAGCACGCTCACATGCATGTCGCCGCGCGTCATGAGCGTGATCGACATGAAGCCGCCAATGGCGGCGATGAGCACGGCGTAGAAAACGGTGCGCACGCGAAACGGCTTGTAAATCGCCTCCTCGCCGCATTCGCGGCGCTTGACGTTCATCTCCGTGTCGTAGCCGATGAGGCGCGGCGGGCGATGGATCTTCTCCATGACCGCGTCGCAGGCGTCGATGCAGAGGCCGCATTGGATGCAGCCGAGTTGCGCGCCCTTGCGAATGTCGACGCCCGTCGGGCAAACGGCGACGCACTGGCCGCAATCGACGCAATCGCCGGAAGGCTCATGCGCGGCGCGGGCGGCGTTCGCCTGCTTCAACGACATGCGCGGCTCGCCGCGATCGTAGCGATAGGTGACGTTCAGCGCGTATTCGTCGGTCAGCGCCGCCTGAATGCGCGGCCACGGACAGGCGTGCAGGCAGAGCTTCTCGCGCATCCAGCCTGCGAAGACATAGGTCGTGAAGGTGAGGATGCCGATCCAGAGATAGGCTTCGCCCACGCCCGGCTGGAAGGTCGCGAGATTATAGACGAGCGTCGGCGCGTCGGCGAAATAGAGCACCCAGGCGCCGCCGGTCCACCAGGCGATGAGCAGCCAGACGAAATGCTTGGAAACCTTTTTGCGGATTTTCTCAGCCGTCCAAGGACCTTCGTCGAGCTTCATCCGGTCGCGGGCGTCGCCCTCGATCCAGCGCTCGGTCGTCATGTAGAAATCGGTCCACACGGTCTGCGGGCACATATAGCCGCACCAGATGCGGCCCGCGACCGCGTTCATGAGAAACAACGTCAGCGAGGCGAGGATCAGCAGGCCCGTGATGTAATAGACTTCCTGCGGCCAGATCTCGATGAAGAAGAAATAAAAGCGGCGATGCGGGAAGTCGACGAGCACCGCCTGGCTCGGCGCGTCGGGACCACGGTGCCAGCGAACGAAGGGAAGGAAATAGTAGATCGCGAGCGTCGCGAACTGGATGCCCCATTTGATGCGGCGGAAATGTCCGTCGACTTTCTTGTTGTAGACCTTGTGCGCGGCTTCGACGAAGGGTTCGTCGAGAAGGTGGTTCTGGGCGTCGGCGCTGGACATCTTATGGAACTCTGCTTGCGGCATGGCCCCCTCCCCACCCCTCCCCCGCAAGCGGGAGAGGGAGCCGGGGGGCGCCTTCATCGAGAATGCCGATCGTGACCGTCCCCTCTCCCGCTTTAGCGGGGGAGGGACAGGGAGGGGGCAGCCTTACTGCCCGCCGCCCAGCGAATGCACATAGACGGTGAGCGCCTTGATCGTCGTGTCGTCCAGCCTGTCCTTCCAGGCCGGCATCACGGCGCCGCCGCCATTGACGATGCGCGCGACGACGCTCGGCTTGTCGGAGCCGTAGAGCCACACCTGGTCGTAAAGCGCGGGCGCGCCCATTTCCGGATTGCCCTTGCCGTCGACGCCATGGCACGCCGCGCAATTCTCGGCGTAGAGCTTCTCGCCCTCCACCGTCGGCGCGTCGGAGTCCGGCGTCTCGGCGTAGGTGCGCACGTGATCCGCGACGATCGAGATCTGCTCGGGCGTCAGAATGCCGTCGCGGCCGAAAGCGGGCATGGCGGAGGCATGGGTCGCCTTGTCGGCGTCCCAGCGCACCCCATGCTCGATCGTCTGCTTGATGTCGGACAGCTTGCCGCCCCAGATCCAGTCGTCGTCATTGAGGTTGGCGTAGCCCTTGGCGCCCTGCCCGCCCGCGCCGTGGCAGGCGGCGCAGTTCGTCGCAAAGGCCGTCTTGCCGATCATGCGCGCCGCGGCGAGCAGTTCGGGATCCGATTCGATCTTGTCGAGCGGCGCGGCCTTGATTTTGTCGAGCACGGGACCGCGCGTCGTCTGCAGGTCCGCCACCTCATTCGCGACCTGCGTGCGCGAACTCCAGGCGAAGAGCCCCTGCGTGCCGCCGCCGGCCGTCGGCCAGGCGGGATAGACGATCGTGTAGCCAATGCCCCAGATCACGGTGATCCAGAATGTCCACACCCACCAACGCGGCAACGGCGTGTTCAATTCCTCGATGCCGTCCCACTCGTGTCCAGTGGTCGGCGTCCCGCTGACCGGGTCAATTCTGACTTTGCCTTTGTCAATGTCGTCAGACATCGCTTTCGTCCTCTCGGAAAGGGATTTGGGCGTCCTGCTCGAACTGCTTCCGGCGCGATGGCCAGAAGACGTAGGCGATGACGCCCAGGAAGATCAGGCCGAAGAAGATCAGGCCCCAATAGCCGGCGAACGCTCGCCAGCTTTCGTAGGCTGCCGCCGCTTCGGCTGCTTGAGGGCTCATGGCGTCACCTGATGTTGGCCTTGTCGTCGTAGAGCTTGAAGTCGACCGAAACGCCGAGGTGCTGCAGATAGGCGACGAGCGCGTCCTCCTCGGTCACGCCCGCTTTCGACGGCGAGTCGGCGAAGACGGCGTTCGGATAGCGTTTCTGCATCTCCGCGCCGCCCGGCGCCTCGGGCGAGACCTGCGCCAGAAGGTCGGCCTGCGCGTTCTCGATCTGCTCGTCGGTGTAGGGCACGCCGACGATGCGCAGGGTCCGCATCTGCTCCTCAATGTGCTCGGCCTTCAGCGGCGTCTGCGCGAGGAAGGGATAGCCGGGCATGATCGAAGCGGACACCACGGCGCGCGGACTGCGCATATGCTCGACATGCCAGTCGTTCGAATATTTTCCGCCCACGCGCGCGAGATCCGGTCCGGTGCGCTTCGAGCCCCACTGGAATGGATGATCGTACATGCTCTCCGCGGCGAGCGAGTAATGACCATAGCGCTCGATTTCGTCCCGCAGCGACCGGATCATCTGGCTATGACAGTTGTAGCACCCTTCGCGCACATAAATATCACGTCCAGCGAGTTCCAGCGGCGAATAAGGCCGCATGCCTTCGACTTTTTCGATCGTCGACTGGATCATGAAGAGCGGCGCGATTTCGACGATACCGCCGATCGAGACGACGATCAGTGTGCCGATTAGAAGGATGAGGGAGTTCTTCTCAAAAATTGCGTGGTTCATGGTATGCTCCCTATTCGGCCGGAACGGCAACGACGCCGGGACGGAGTTCGGGAGCCGCAGCGCCACGCGGCTGATCTTTAAGATCGACGGGTTGGTCGCCTCTGACCGTGCGCCAAACGTTATAGGCCATGATCACGCCGCCGAGCAGAAACAGAAGCCCTCCCGTCGCGCGGATCACGTATGGCCAGTGAAGCGCCTCGGTGGTCTCGATGAAGGAATACTTGAGGAAGCCGAGGTGATCGTAGGCGCGCCACATCAAGCCCTGCGTGATACCTGCGACCCACATCGACGATATATAGAGAACGATGCCGATCATCGCGAGCCAGAAATGCCATTCGACGAGGCGCATTGAGTAGAGGCCTTCTCGCTTCCACAGCCACGGAACCATGCAATAGAGCGCGCCGAAGGAGACGAAGCCGACCCACCCCAGCGCACCGGAATGCACGTGGCCAATCGTCCAATCCGTATAATGCGACAGCGAGTTCACGGCCTTAATCGACATCAGAGGCCCCTCGAACGTCGACATACCGTAAAATGCGACCGACACAACAAGCAGCCGGATCACGGCGTCAGTCCTGAGACGATCCCAAGCGCCTGAGAGCGTCATCAGGCCGTTGATCATGCCGCCCCACGACGGCATCCACAGCATGATCGAGAACGTCATGCCGAGCGTCTGCGCCCAGTCCGGCAGCGCCGTATAGTGGAGATGATGCGGGCCAGCCCAGATATAGAGGAAGATCAGCGACCAGAAGTGCACGATCGACAGGCGATATGAATAGATCGGACGTTCAGCGCGCTTCGGAATGAAATAGTACATGATCCCGAGGAAGCCGGCGGTGAGCAGGAATCCGACCGCGTTATGCCCGTACCACCATTGGGTCATCGCCCCTTGAACGCCGGCGAATAGCGAATAGCTCTCCGAGCCCACCAACGACACGGGTAGTGAAAGATTATTGACGATGTGAAGCATCGCAATCGTCACGATGAACGCCAAATAGAACCAATTGGCGACGTAGATATGCGGCTCTTCGCGTTTTCTAAGTGTGCCGAGAAACACCAGTAAATACGTGACCCAAACGATGGTCAGCCAGATGTCTGCATACCATTCTGGTTCTGCATATTCCTTCGCCTGAGTGATGCCGAGCACATAGCCTGACGCCGCTATCAAGATGAAAAGTTGATATCCCCAAACGATGAACCACGGCGCCCATTTTCCGGGGAGTCGCGCCCGGCACGTTCTCTGGACGACGTAGAGGGACGTCGCAATCAGTGCATTGCCGCCGAATGCAAAAATGACGGCCGACGTATGGAGTGGACGCAAGCGCCCAAAGTTCGTCCAGGGCATATCGAGATTGAGAGCCGGGTAGGCGAGCTCCAGGGCGATGTAGAGGCCGACGATAAAACCGGCCATGCCCCAGAAAAGGCCCGCGATGGACGCGAATTTGATCGGCCCGTAATTATAGTTGGGCCGCCCGTCGATCGTCAGCGGCGGCAATTGCGCGTCGCGCGCGCGATAGCGCAGGAAAATCGCAACGACGGCCCCGATGGACCCCAGCGCGAAAAGCGCGGCGTGGAAACCGTAAGCAGGGGTATGGGCCTTGGTCGCGATGAAGGCGGTCGCGATTGCCAAGGCGAGGAAAATGGCGCTCAGCGATTTCTCGCCGAACGTCATTTGTTTCGCGATGAGAGGGGGGCGCTCCATGATGTCTTTCCTCTGGAGGTTTCCGCGGACTTCTTGCGCATGCGAGCTTCCCGTCACGGCCCGAAAAGCGTGACAAAGTCTCGTTGCGCGCGAACTCGAGATACAGGCGCATTGTACAGCGCAACAACTACTCGTTTTTGACAGAGATCAAAAAACCCAGACCTAACAGGCTTCTGCGCGCAATTGTCACAGATCAAATAATTGGAACATGGATCGCGCTAGGCGCCGCCTAGGTTTCGACGCGCGTCGATCAAAATCTCGACAATCAGATGACGCGCTCAAACGCGCCTTCGCGCGATTTTGTCGCAGCTCGTCAGAACAAAATCCAGCGCTCTCAACACGGATAGTAGCGGTGATATCCCAGGAAGAATCCGAGGGGCTCGCTATGGCGCAATTGCGCCAGCGGGCGCGCGAAAAACGCGCCGCTGCCCGAATAGGGATAGCCGTAGTCGCAGGTCGGATCAGCCGACGGCAGATCGCTCGGCGTCGCATTCGTCAACTGCGCGGCGGAGGCGTAGAACGGCTCCCCGCGGAAGGCGACGAGCACCCATTCCCGGCCGTCCTTGAGAACGTCGACCTCGCCTCCCGTCGCGACGGTGAAGAGGACCGGTCGATTCCGCCCTGGCTTTGCGCGCAAATCGACCGGCGAACGCAGCGTCACGACTTCCGCAAGGGATGCGCCTGAAGCCAGGAGCGCGAGAGCCGTCGTCAATGCGCAAATGGACCGTCGCATGGGTTCTCCCGGAAAGGCGCGCCGACTGTGCGCCAGCGCAAATCTAATTTGTCGTCGCCAGTTTAGGACAAAATCGGCTTGTCTCAAATTCGTATGGGAGGGTGTCGATGGCGGTCTGTGAGAAAAAGGCTCAAAGCCTCGACTTTCCAACGAAACGGACCCTATCCTCGCTGCGCGGCTCTCGCGCCGCTCACGCTTTTTATGGTGGCCTCATGCGGCGCATCGCTTTTTCTCTCCTGGCCGCCGGCGCGGCCTATCTTTTTTCGGCCTTCCCTTCCAAGGCCAGGGATCCGCTCAAGGACGCAATCGTCGAGGCGAAGCCGAAAGCCGCAGCCGTCGCCATCGCGCCCAGGGAAGTCACGCTCGACAAAGACGGTGCGAGCCTGCTGACCATTCCCACGCCCGGCCGCTACGCGATCCGAACGAAGACTCCGACCGGCGCGCGCATCGAGCTTGTCGACATGATTGCGGGACCGCTCGATTCCGCCGGCGCCGCCGGCTTGCGCGACGGCCGCATCGACGCGCTGTTGGACAAGGGCGTCTACAAGCTGCGCATCGGCGCGGTGAAGGACGCAAAGGGCAAGGCGAGCGTGAGCGTCGAGCCTTTCGCCGAAGCCGAATCGGCGCGGCCGCCGCTGGCTCCCGGCGCCGTGCAGAGCGGCGAGCTTGGAGACCTCCAGCAGCGCTCCTTCACGCTCGAGGTCAAGAACGACAACCCTGTCTTTATCGAAGCCGTCGGCCGCGCGCTGCAGGATTTGCGGGTGTGGCAGGCGGACGGCGCGCTTGTCGACATCGCGTTCGAGCGGACTACCGTCGAGACGAAGCCGGGCCGCTTCATGAACCGGCTGCGCCTCGAGGGGAAGCTCCCTGCCGGGCGCTACACGGTGACGGCCTATGGCGGCGAAAAGCTCGTCTGGTCGGACGGCGCGAGCGCTCAGCCCTTCATGCTGCGGCTCGCCGAGCCCGCGCTTCTTGCGGCGGGCGTGGCGGAAGGCGTCATCGGCCCCTTCGGCGCGGCGCGTTTCGAGGCGCCGGCGACCTACGACTCCTTCCGGCTCGGATTGCCGCAGCAGGCGGCGGCGCGTCTCGAAGCGAAGCGCGGCAATGCGCACGATGTCGCCGTCATCGACAAGACGAGTCGCGCCCCGGTCGCCTCACTGCGCCTCCCCGGCGACGGGGCCGCGACCGCCCGGGTCGAAGTCTCGGGCTTCGAAGGCCAGGCCTACAGCGTGCGCGCCGTGCATCAGTCCAATCGCGAAACTTTCGAAGCCGCCGGCCCGCACCTCGTCTCGGTCGACGTCGCGGGCGAAGGCGGCGACGAGGCGCCGCTGACCGCGCTCTTCGCGCGCATCGAGAAGGACGGCAAGACGCAAGTGCTGGCGTCGGACCTTCCGCGCATCGGCGCCGGGAAGGCGTGGCGCGGCAAGTTCAATCTGCTCGGCCCTGTCTCGCTTCTCTTCGAGGCGACGCGCGACGGACAGATCGGCGTCGACGCCAAGGGCGTAAAGCTGCGCACGACGGTCGAGCCGGCGCTCGGCAATCTCGCGCCGGCGCGCGCCGACGGCAAGGATTCGACGCGCTACGACCTCGTCGCGGGCTACTATCTTCTCACGCTGGAGCCGCTGAACGGCGCGGGCGGCGTTGTGGACGTCACTCTCGGCCCGCCTGGCCTCGCGGTCGCCTCGCCGATGCAAGCGCCCTCGCGGGCGTCTCTCTCCTTTGGCGAGCGCCAGCTCGAATCCAACGGCTCCTATATCATCCTGACAAACACGGCGCCGCAGCTACTCACCGGCCCCCGCGTCGTCGCCCTGCCCGCCGATCTCGCCAAGGCGCCGCTCGCCTTGCATCAGGCGCAGGGACAGGCGCTGACGATCCCTCTGCGCCTTCCCAAGGACGGCAAAGTCGTCGCGCGCGATACGTCCGGCGCCGACGTCACGCTCGTCTTCGCGGAAGAAAAGACGGAGAACGACCAGCGCCTCGTGACCGTGAAAATCGCCGCGTCCGAGAAGGAGCGCGCTCTCGGCCTCATCTATCTCCCCGAGGCGCCCGCCGCGACGCCGGAGCCCGAGGGCGCGATAAACGCCAAGACGCGCGCCGCCGCCGGCCGCCCCGCCTTCTTCGACCTGAAACGCGACGAGACGAAAAACCTGCAGTTCGACGTCGGGCAAGGCGGGCTTTACCGCGTCGAGACCCTGGGTCGCCTGAAGACCGCGTTGCGCGTCGGCGCGGCCGTTTCCCCTAAGCTCGGCGAAGGCGAAGCCAATGGGCCGGGCAATAATGCGCTCGTCACGACCTATCTGCGCGCCGGCGCCTATCGCGCCGCCGTGACCGCGAAGGAATCCGATGGCCATCTCGGCCTCTCCGTCGCCCCCGCGACTTTGACGCCAACCGCGAAGATCGCAGACAAAGGCGAAGCGCGCGCGACGCTCGCACCGGGCAAAGGCGCCGTCATTCCCATCGAGATCACCCGCGCGGGCGATTATCGCATCGAGCTTGCGAGCCTTGCGCAGGATTGGCAGGCGCGGCTCGAAGACGGCGAAGGCTGGCCGCTGACGAAGCCCGGCTCGTTCAAGCGCGAGACCCGCCGTTTAGAGCCCGGCGCCTATCGCCTCGTCGTGAGCCCCTCCGATGTCGAAGCGCGTCTTGTTGCGCGCATCAAGCCGATCGTCCCCGAGGTCGCGCTCGAGGGACACGGCCCGCATCCCCTGCCCTTCGAGAAGACGCAGAAGCTGCAATGGCGCGAGCCGCAGGCATTGGGCGCCCCGCGCACGCCGGACGTCTGGCGCTTCACGCTCGCGGGCGACAGCGACATCGAGCTGTCGATCGGCGAAGGCATGATCGGCGAGATCATCAAGGGCGAGAATGAGAATATCGGCAAGGTGGCCGGCGACCGCCCGTTCAAGGGCAAGCTCGCGGCGGGCGACTATCGCGTCGAGGCGCGGAGCCTCTCCCATGACGACCGTCTCGATTACGAGATTGCGCTGACCTCGACCCAATTGCAGCCGGGCGCCCCGCAACGCGTCGATCTACCGGCGCGGCTCGACTTCAATCTCGCCAAAGAAGGCGTCGTGGATCTCTCGACCTTCGGCGACAAGGAGACGATCGGCGCGCTGAAGACCGCTTCCGGCGAGGCGATCGAGCGTCTGGAGCCGCGCGCCAATGACTGGAACGTGGCTTTGTCGCGGCGTCTTCCCGCAGGCGCCTATCGGCTGGAGCTGGAGGAACTCGGCGCGACGCGCAATCCGCCCAGCGAGGAAGCGACAGACGAGTCGTCCCGCGACGAAACAGAGAGCGCGAGCGATGAAGGCGGCGCGGATGAAAGCGCAACGGCCGACGCCGCGGAAACGGAAGAAAACCTAACCGGCGTCGAGGCGCGTCTCTCTCTTCTTGATGAAAAAGACGGAGCCCCGCTCGCCTTCGCCGATGAAGCGACGCTCACGAGCGGCGGTGCGCAGCGCCTCGCTTTGCCGGCGGCGCCTGCGGGTTCGCTTGTGATCGTCGCGGCGCGTTCCGCAACTGAGATTGCTGTCTCGATCGAAAAACGCGACGGAGCCGCCTGGCGCGTCGTCGGCGCCGAGCGCGGCCTCTCGCCCGTGATCGCCTGGCCTGCCGACGCGAAAGGCGAATGGCGCGCGACCATCTGGCCTGTCGACGGCGCCAAGGAGCCTATCTCTGTCGCCGCCCGCGCCATCGAACAGCGCGCGCGCCGCGCTGGCGACGTCTCCTTTGACCCGGTGAACGGCGCGCCGGCGGTCTGCGTCGCCAAGGTCGACACGCCCGACGCCGCGCTCGTCGAAATGACGACGTCGGACGCCATCGCCGTGGGCTCCGCGCCGGGCCGCCCGCTGCGCGCGACGCGATCCGGCGCGCTCGCGCCGCAGTCGCAGGCGCTTTGGCTCATGACGCGCGACTGCAAGGCCAAGGCGAATGTCGCGGCGTTCGAATGGCTCGGACAGGAAATCGCGCTCGACATTGGCGAGAGCGAGCGCGCTTATCTGCCGCCGCTCGGCGCACCGCGCGGCAAGACGCGCCTGTGGCTGGCGCGCTCGACTTTCGCGCAGCCGGCGATCGACGCAGGCCATGGCATGGGCGTCGCGCAAGGCGCGGCCATCGCGCTCGCAAGCGACGCCGCGCCGCAATTGTGGAACGCCGAAAGCCTCGCCGCCATGCGCGCGACGCTCTCGGCGCTCGACGTGGAAACGCGCCCGGCCGTCAATGGCGGCGCGCTCTATGCCGGCCTCGTTCCGCCCATGAGCGCTCTGCCCGTTGACATGGAGAAATCGGCCGCGCCGCTAGCGCTCGATCTCGCCGGCGGGCTTGCGGCCTTCATCGACAAATCCGCGGTCTTCGGCGACGGCGCCACGATCACGCGCGTCATTCACGGCGCCGGAGAGCGCGTGCTTCTCGTCAATCTGACGGACGCGCCGATTCCGGCCCGCATTTCGCGAACGCCGGATGCGCCCCTTTCGCTGAACGCGAAGACGGCGCTCAAGCGCTTCTTCGGCGCCGCCGGTCAGCTCTCGCTTCCCGTCGCAGCCGAGCGTGGCGATCGCCTGATCGTCGTCGGCGCGAACGCGACCTTCATCTCGAAGAGCGGCCGCATCGCGCGGGGCAGCGACATCGCGCTGGACGCCGAAGGCGAACTCGCACTCGATTACAAACCCGGCCTCGTCGCCGCGTGGATCGAAAGAAACGGCGCGGCGCCCTGGCAGCAGCCGGCGGCGCGGGCGGCGGAGCTTCCGCAGCGCGTCGCGCTCGAAGGTCCGGCCATGCGCTTCGCCATCAAGCGCGACGCGCCGGTCATGCTCACCGCGTCGAGCGGCGCGCCCGCGCTCGTCTCGTTCACGCAGAACGGCAAGCGCGAAACCTTCGCCTACCCCGCCGGCGTCGAATTCCGCCACTACATGGCGGCGGGCGACGCGACGCTCGACATCTACGCCCCGCATGACGGCGCGTTGTCCGGCGCGCTCGATATCGGCGCGCAGAAGGTGATCGAGGCGCATGAAGGCGTCAACGACGCCATCGCCGTCGCGCCCGGCGCGAGCGTCCTCTTCGCCTTCGAAACGAAGCGCGACGGCGACATTGGCATCGGCGTGCGCGCCGAGCCGGATCGCGTCACCGCGCGCCTTATCGACGCAAGCGGCAAGCCGCTCGGCGAAGGCGTGGGCCAGGTCGTCAAGCTCGCGCCTGGCCGCTACTTCCTCGAAGCGCGCGTGCCTGCGGACGCGACGGCCGCCACCATCCGCACGGCGATCGTCGGCATATCGCCGCCCCCCGCGCGCCCGCCGGAGGAGGTCGTCGCCGATCTCCTCGACAAGGCCGGCATGAAAAAAAGCAAGTGATTTAGCCATGAAAGTCGCAGCGATGAAAAAGTCCTTTTTCCTTTGCCTCTGCGCGGCCATCTCTTTCGCGCAGCCCGCGCGCGCCGAAGCGCCGCCCCTCTTCGACCGCGCCCAACGCGCCGACGGCGCCCGCATCGCGCCGGATCGCTTTCTGCGCGCCTATGATCCGCTGACGATTTTCTTCCCCGGCGATACCGGGCCGAAGAATGGCGGACCGGAGGACAACGCCGCGCGCTACGCGGCCATTACGCCGCAGCCGGCGGGCGAATGGCGCTGGATCGGCGCCCGCGCCTTGCAGTTCCGACCCGCCGAGCCTTGGAAACCCTTGGCGCGCATCACCGTGAAAAGCGGCAGCGCGGAGCAGAAGCTCGTCGCGCTGCTGCCGACGCCGAGTTCAACCAATCCGGCCGACGGCGCCGACCCCACACCCGAACTCACTCAGATCGCGCTGACCTTCGCGCAGCCCGTCGACGTCGCGGCGCTCACGCGGCTGATCACGGTCGAACTGCGTCCCGCGCCCGGCGTGTCGCCGCAGGGCGGGCAGATTCTGAGCCCTTCCGCCTATGACATTCGCGCGCTGGAGCGAAAGGAATCCGGCGCGGAGCAGACCTATGTGCTGCGCCTGCGCGACAGCATCAGCGATGGCCGTGTCGCCATTCTGCGCCTCAGGCTTTCAGACGAACCGGGCCTCGACGACGAGACTTACGAACTGCGCATCCGCACCGCCCTGCCCTTCGCCGTGACGGAAGCCACCTGCGGGCGCGGTTGGAGCGACGACAATCTCGGCGGCGTGCTGCGCTGCGCGGCGAATGGCGACGCGCCCGCGCCTGAAAACGACGAGGAAAGCGACGCGGCGTCGACCTATATCCCGACGGCGAAGCGCCGCCTCACGCTGACCCTCAACGCCGAGGCTGAGTCACTCGATATACTTCGCGCGAGAGAAGCGCTACGCATCACGCCGCCGGTCGACGATCTCGCTGTCGAGACTGAATCGAACCATCTCAAATTCACCGGCAAGTTCCTCACGGACAAAGTCTACGAACTCGCCATCGCCCCCGGCGCCTTGAAGGACAAGCGCGGCCGGCCCTTCGCTTCCGCCTTCTCGCAGCGCTTCGCCTTCACGCGCGATACGCCCGCCTTGCAATGGGACGCGGGCTATGGCGTCGTCGAGCGCTTCGGCGCGCAGCTCCTGCCGCTGCGCGGGCGCGGCTATGACCGCGCCGACATCCGCATACACGCCATCGATCCGCTCGCGCGCGACTTCTGGCCCTTCCCGGAAAAGGGCGTCGAGACCAGCGACGACGACGCCCCGCCTTTGCCCGGCAACGAACCCAAGCGCTGGAGCGAGAGCGGGAATATCGAAGCCGACGCGATCAAAGATCGTATCAAGACGCTCGGCTCGCCGCCGGTCTCGCGCCTCGTCGATCTCCCGATCAAGCGCAATGGCGCCGACGCCAAATTCGGCGTGGACCTGAAGAACGACTTCGCGCGCATAGGCGGCAAGGAGCAACCGGGAACCTATCTCGTGGGGCTGCGCACCGTTGACGAAAGCAAGCGCAAATGGCTGCGCGTGCAGGTGACGGACCTCTCGCTCTCCGCCATCGAGGAGCCGACGCGCGTGCGCTTCGCCGTGACGTCGCTCGCCACGGCGCAGCCGGTGGGCGGCGCGCAGATTCGCGTCGAGGGCGTGAAGGACGACAAATTCATCACGCTCGCCACGGGAACCACCGACGCCAGCGGCTTCTTCTCATGGACGCCGTCGAAGCGCGGCGATGGCGAGTTGCGCCGCGTCGTCGTGAGCAAGGGGCTCGACACGCTCGTGATCGACCCCGACAGCGCGCCGTCGGAATATTCCAAGGAACTCTGGTCGAAGCCCGAAGCGCAATGGCTCTCCTGGGTGACGGAAAGCGACTCGCCCCGTGCGGAGAAACCGCGCACGCTCTGCCATGTCTTCTCGGAGCGGCCGATTTACCGCCCCGAAGAGCCTGCGCATATCAAGGGCTATGTTCGCACCTACATTGGCGGCGCGTTGAAGCTGACCAAGACCGGCGGCGCGCTCGTCGTGACGGGGCCGAACAATCAGGAATGGCGCATCCCCGTGAAGCTCGACGCGAGCGGGAGCTTCTATCACAAGTTCGACGCCCAGACGCCCGCGACGGGCGACTATCAGGTGAAATTCGAACCCGACGCGCCAAAGAAGGACGCGAAGAAAGAGGAAAGCGACGCGGAGGCCGAGGGCGAGAGCGCCGATGCGGCCGCGCAGGATACGTCCTGCGGCCAGTTCTCCTTCAAGAAGGAAGCTTATCGTCTCCCGACTTTCGAAGTCGTGCTCAGCGCGCCGCAGACGGTGGCGCTCGACGGAACCTTCGACGTCGATCTGCTCGCACGCTATTTCGCGGGCGGGCTCGCGGCGGATCGTCCCGTCAAATGGCGCGCGGCGCAATTCCCGCACGTCTTCACGCCGCCGAACCGCGAGGGTTTCCTCTTCTCGACCGATGCGCGCTTCTCGGGCGACGGCAAGTTCAAATCGAACGCCATTCTGGAGCGCGACGCGCGCACCGACGCCGGCGGCGCGGCGCGCATGACCTTCGACACGACGATCGAGCCCACCGCGCAGCCGCGCGTTATTCCATCGAGGCGACGGTGACGGGCGACGACGGCATTGAAGTGCGCAACGTGCAGAACGTCATCGCGCTGCCGCCCTTCGTGCTCGGCGTAAAGACGCCGCGCTATGTCGAGAAGCCCGGCGCCGTGACGCCTGAGCTCATCGCCGTCGACGGGAAGGGCGAGAACGTCGCTGGCGTCGAGATGACCCTGCGCCTCATCAAGCGCAACTGGATCTCGACGCTGCAGGCGAGCGACTTCGCGCAGGGCGCCGCGAAATATGTCACGCAGGTTCAGGACGAGACGGTTCTCGAACGAAAGGTGACGAGCGCCAAGGAAGCCCAGAAGATTGAACTCACGACCAGAGACGCGGGCGTCTATGTCGTGCAGTTGGAAGCGTACGACAAACTGAAGCGCCGCCAGCAGGTCAGCGTCGACTTCTTCGTCGGCGGCGACACGCCCGTCACTTTCGCGCGCCCGCCGGCGGCTTCCGCGACGGTCACGACCGACAAGGAAAAATATGCGCCCGGCGAAACCGGGACGTTGGTCATCCAGTCGCCTTTCCAGACCGCGCGCGCGCTCGCCATCGTCGAACAGCCGAACGGCGTCTATGATTACAGCTTCGTCGACATCGCCAACGGCTTCGGCCGCTTTGCGCTGCCGGTGAAGAAAGAGCAGACGCCGAAACTCGCCGTTCATTTCCTGATCATGCGCGGGCGCTTGAAGGACAGCGCGCCGCAGCCCTCAGCCAATTTCGACCAGGGCAAGCCGGTCACCATCGCCGCGACCAAGTGGGTCGAGGTGACGCCGGCAAAGAACATCGTGAATGTGAAGCTCGACGCGCCCGGCAAGGCGCGGCCCGGCCAGGATGTGGAGGTGACGCTGAAGCTCACGGACGATACGGGCAAGCCGATTGCCGGCGAAGCGACCTTCTGGATGGTTGATCAGGCGGTGCTGTCGCTCGCTACCGAACGGCCGCTCGATCCGCTGCCGAGCTTCATCGTGCCCCGCCCGACAAACATGGCGGCCCGCGATACGCGCAACATGGCGTTCGGCGTCATTCCGCTCGAAGAGATTTCGGGCGGCGATGGCGAAGCGGACCTCTCCGAGTGGGGCGCGGAGAACAACATATCCGTGCGCAAGAATTTCACGCCCGTGCCGATCTATCTGCCGAGCGTGAAGGTCGGGGACGACGGCGTCGCGAAGATCAAGGTCGCGCTGCCCGACACGCTCACCGTGTTCAAGCTGCGCGCCAAGGCGGTGAGCGGGCCGGACCGCTTCGGCGCGGCGGGCGGCGAAATGCT
Organism: Methylocystis parvus; assembly: GCF_049675845.1. GTDB lineage: Bacteria > Pseudomonadota > Alphaproteobacteria > Rhizobiales > Beijerinckiaceae > Methylocystis > Methylocystis parvus_A. The sequence goes on along the minus strand of NZ_CP187161.1, from coordinate 3,816,845 downwards.
CATCCGCCAGGAACTCGTCGCGCAGCCCGCTCTGCCGCGCTTCATCCGCCCCGGCGACGCCTTCGACATCGGCCTCGTCGCGCGCATCGTGGAAGGCCCCGGCGGCGCGGGCAAGGCGGCTATCGCGGCGCCGGCGCTGAAACTCGCGGGCGACGCCGCCCGCAAGATCGACTGGGCGCAGAACAAGCCGGTGCGCGTCGATGTGCGCGCCGAGACGCCGTCCTCGCTTGAGGATAGCGTGAAGCTCAACTTCCGCATCGATCGCGACGCAGACCGCGCCAAGGACGCGGTCGAAATCGATCTTCCTGTGAAGCCGGACCGCGAGCCGACGCGCAAATATGAGGTGATTGAAATCGCGCCGGGCGATACCAGGACGCTCGCCGCGACCGGCGACGAAGCGCGCGCGAAGACCTTCTCCCGCAGTATCGTCGTCGCGGCGGATCCCGCGCTGGTGAAGCTCGTCGCTGGCCTCAACATGCTCGTCGACTATCCTTATGGCTGCACCGAGCAGCGGCTGGCGCTCGCCCGCGCGAGCCTGTCGCTCAAGGGCTTCGCGCCGATCCTTTCGGCGGCGGGCTTGCAGGATCGCGTTTCGTCGAGCGTAAAGAGCGCGGCGACGCAGATCGAGCAATCGGTCGACAGCGACGGGCTCGTGGCCTTCTGGCCGCGCGCGCGCGGCAATGTCTCGCTCACCGCCTGGGCGTATGCTTTCCTTGCGCGGGCGGATCGTGCAGGCGAGCCTGTCGACAAGACGCTGATGGAGCGCCTCGCCAATATTTTGAAGCTCTCGCTTCGCTCCGACTATTCGCGCCTGCTGGGCGGCGAGGAAATGCGCGAACGCGCGGCGGCGCTCGCAGCTCTTGCCGAAGGCGGCAAGCTCGACGAGTCCTATGTCGCCGAGCTGTCGCGCCGCGCGGATTTCCTGCCCAATGAGAGCGTTGCCGAAATGGCGGCCGCGGCTTCGCGCATGCCCAATGTCGACCAGCGCATTCTCGCCTCGCTCATGGAGACCATGTGGGGCCGCGTAAAATTTGCGAGCCGCGGCGGCGTGCAGGTCTATGCGGGCCAGGCAGGCGAAAACGCATCCGATCTCATCCTGCCCTCCGAGACGCGCAGCCTTGCGGAGATGCTGCGCGCGGCGGCGCTTGCGGCGCCTTCCGATCCGCGTGCGCCGGTTCTGCGCGATGCGCTCTTGCGCCTCGGCGAGGGTGACGGCTGGGGGACGACGAACGCCAACGCCAGTGCGATCGAGGCGCTCGCCGAAGGCTGGCGGCGCCCGGTGGCGCCGATCGCGGTCGCCTTCGCGCAAGGCGGCGCGCCGGCGAATATGACGATCGACGCGAACAACCCCGTCGCGCGTCACGTCACGGACAAGGATGCGCCGCTGACGATCTCCAACACATCGAACGCGCCGCTCGTCGCTTTGGTCGAAACCAGCTACATGCCCGTCGAGACGGGCGCGAAGGCAAAACCGGAAAGCGAGGGCTTCGTCATCACCCGCCAGAGCTGGCGCGTGAAAAGCGGCCAGGCGCCCGAGAAGCTCGACGCAACAGATGGCGCGCTGCGCGTCAATCAGGGCGACGTCATCGAGGAGACGGCGGAGGTCGTGAACCCGGAGGATCGCACCTATGTTGCGATCTCCCTGCCGCTCGCGGCGGGCTATGAGCCGCTCAACCCCAACATCGCCACGGCGCCTGCCGAAGCGCAGCCCTCCAGCGCGCCGACGCTCGCGCCGACATGGGTGTCCTATGGCGACGACCGCGTGCTCTACGCCTACGACTCCCTGCCCAAGGGCAATTACCGCTTCGCCTTCCGCCTGAAAGCGCAGACGGCGGGCGCTTACACGCAGCCGCCGGCGCTGGTCGAGACGATGTACAAGAAGGGCGTGCGGGGCGAGAGCGCCGGCGCCCGCGTGGAAATCGCCAAGCAGCCATGAGCAGGTTCGCGCTTCTCGCCGCGCTCGCCGTCGCCCTGACGGCGCTGCGCGGCGGGACGATGATCATGGAAGCGGCGGCGACCGACGCCGATCTCGTCGCGCCGCCCGCGAGCCAGATCGTCTATGACCGCAATGGGGCCTTCCTCACGCAAATCGCCCGCACGACGCGTGACGAAACGGGCGAGAAGCGTATCGATTACGGCTATTGGCCGCTCGAACGCATCCCCGATCGCGTCGCGGCCGCGACGCTCGCGCTCGAGGACAGACGATTCTATTCGCATCCGGGCATAGACGCCCGCGCCGTGTTGCGCGCGCTGTGGGACAATCTTTCCCATCGCCGGCGCATGGAAGGCGCCTCGACCATCGCCATGCAGGTCGCGCGGATGCAGGCGCCGGGGGCGCGCAGCTATGTCAACAAGTTCTGGGAAGCCGCCACGGCGCTTTCGCTCGTCGAGCGCAACGGACATGACGCGACGCTCGCCCATTATCTGCGCCTCGCGCCCTATGGGCTCGGCAGTCACGGCATCGCGCACGCCGCGCGCTTCTATTTCGACAAGCCTGTCGACGATCTCTCCTGGGCGCAAGTTGCGCTCCTCGCCGCCATCCCGCAATCGCCGGGGCGCATGAACATCACGCGCGAGAGCGGGCTACGACTCGCAAAGGAGCGGGCGCGCTACGCCATCGCACAGCTTGAGCAAAGCGCCGCGCTGGACGCGACGCAAGCCGAGATGGCCCGTCGCGAGCTTGCGGCGATGAAGCCTTTCGAGGCGAAGCGCCGTCCGGACATGCTGCATCTCGCCTTGCGCTATGAGCGCCTCGCACGCGAGGGCCGCGTGCATGCGGCGTCTCCCTATGATCAGCGCATTCAGGCGACGATCGATCTTTCCATCGAGCGCGACGCGGCGCAGCTCGCGCGACGTTACCTCTCCATCTTCCGCAACGCCGGCGCAAGGCAGGTCGCGGTGATGGTCGCCGAGCGCGGAACGAACGCCGTGATCGCCGATGTGGGCTCGGCCGATTACAACGATCCGCGCGCGGGCGCCTTCGATTTCACGCGCGTCATGCGCTCTCCCGGCTCGACGCTCAAGCCCTTCATTTACGCCCTTGCGCTGGAGCGCGGCGCGATAAAGGCCACTGATCTTCTCGACGACATTCCCGAAGGCGCCTCGGGCGTCGCCAACGCGGACGGGCTCTATCTCGGACCGATGACGCCGCGACAGGCGCTCGCCAATTCGCGCAACGTGCCGGCGACGAACCTGCTGCGCCGTGTGGGGCTGGATGCGAATTTCGCCTTCCTCCACGAACTCGGCTTGCATAATCTCGAAACAGCGCCCGAAAGCTTCGGCGTCTCCATGGCGATCGGCGCCCTGCCGACGCGGCTCGAAGATCTGATGCGCGCCTATGCGGCGCTGGCCGATGACGGCGTCATGCGCGGTCTCTCCTTCGCGCGCGACGAGGCGCCGGAGCCGCCCCGCCGCGTCCTGTCGCTCGATACGGCGCGGCTCGTCACCTCGTTCCTCTCCGATCCGCAGGCGCGGCTTCCCTCCTTCCCGCGCTACGGCCCGCTCGAATATCCCTTCGCCGTCGCGGTGAAGACGGGCACGTCCCAGAATTATCGCGACGCCTGGACGCTGGCTTTCTCGAACAAATACGTCGTCGGCGTGTGGCTCGGGCGCGGCGACGCCAATGGCATGCGCGGACTCGCGGGCGCCAATTCCGCCGCGCGTCTCGCCCATGCCGTGATGGCGAAGCTGCATGGCGCAAAGCCCGGCGAGATCGCGCCGGAGACATTCCCGCCGCCGCCCGATCTCATCGCGATCGACCTTTGTCGCGCGGATGCGGGCCCAACTTGCGCGCAAACGTTGCGGGAATGGGTGAAGCCAGGCGAAGCGGCGACTCCCGCCGTTGCGTCCGCTCCTACGCAGATCGAGGCCGCCTTATCGGATGGCCCGCTCGTGGTCGCGACGCCCGAACATAATATGCATATCTGGCGCAACCCAGAGCAGCCGGCGCATCTCAACAAGCTAGCTTTAAAGCTCGTGAATGGCGGGAAGGACGTGCAGATCGTCTGGACCGTCGACGGGGCGCCTTTCACTGTCGCGCAGGCGGACGAAACCGTGTTCTGGCCGATGACCCCGGGCGCGCATCGCATACAGGCGCGGCTCGCTTTGGCGCCTGTGATGTCGCGGCCTGTTCGGGTGATCGTGGAGTGAGGCCCGCGTGAGCAGGGGTCGGATAAGGGCTCTCTCGCCTAAGCGAAATAACTCTGCAAAATCCGCTCATACACCGCCGCCAGCGCGTCGATGTCGGCGATGCGCGCGTTCTCGTCGACGGCGTGGATCGTCTCGTTCGTCAGCCCGAACTCCACCACCGGACAATCGCGCGTGATGAAGCGCGCGTCGGATGTGCCGCCGCTGGTCGACAGTTCCGGCGTCAGGCCAGTGATTTCTTTCACGGCATTCGCCACGAGCGACGTGAAATCCCCGGGCTGCGTGAGGAAGGACACGGCGTTGCTCGGCAGAAACTCCAGTTCCACCCTCGCCGCGCCCGCCGCCTCCGTCACGATGGCGGCGATGCGCTCGCGCAGCGTCTCCAGCGTCCAGGCGTCGTTGAAGCGCACATTGAACTGCGCGCGCGCTTCCCCCGGGATGACGTTCACAGCGGGATTCCCGACGTCGATGGAGGAAACTTCAAGATTGGTGGCGTCGAAATGCGCCGTGCCACGGTCAAACACATAGTCGGAAAGCGCCGCAGCGATGCGCGCAATCACTGGCACAGGATTGTCCGCGCGATGCGGATAGGCGACATGGCCCTGCTTGCCGATGACGCGGATCTTGCCGTTGAGCGAGCCGCGCCTTCCGATCTTGATCGTGTCGCCGAGCGCGTCGACATTGGTCGGCTCTCCGACGATGGCGTGATCGAATTTCACGCCCCTCTCGCGCGCCCAGTCCAGCATCTTCACCGTGCCGTTGATCGAGGGGCCCTCTTCGTCGCCGGTGATCAGGAAGGAGAGCGTCCCCTTCGGCGCGCCGTGACGCTCGATATAGCTGAGCGTCGCCGCCATGAAGGCGCCGATGGCGCCCTTCATGTCGCTCGCGCCGCGGCCATAGAGCACGCCGTCCGCAATCTCGGTCTCGAAGGGATCGCAGCGCCAGCGCGCGACGTCGCCCGTCGGCACCACATCGGTATGGCCCGCGAAGACCAGATGCGGCGCGCCCGAGCCAATGGTCGCGAAGAGATTGTCGACATCCGGCGTGCCGGGCTCGGTGAAGAGCAGGCGATGCGTCGTGAAGCCCGCGGCCTTCAACGTACGCTCCACGACATCGAGCGCGCCGGCGTCGGCGGGCGTGACCGAAGGGCAGCGGATGAGATCACGCGTGAACGTGACGGCGGGAGAGAACTCAGCCATGGGAGTCCTTGAACCCCAATTCGTAAACCGTCCACCCGATCACGGCGAGCAGGACCGCGTCCACGCCCCACACCCAGTAGATCGGCATCACCTCCGCGACGCGCGGCTGCAGCCAATGCGTGGCGCCGTCGATAAGCGCGACGAGCGGCGCGAGGCCGGCAAGCGCCACCGGCCATTCCCGGCCAATGTCGCGGAAGCGCTTGGCGGAGAGATTCACATAGCTCACCGCGACGAGCAGGATCACGAAGGCGTAGAGAAGGACGAAGGCGTAGGCCACCGCCGTCATCGGCACGAAGAACGGGTCCTTCGCGAGGTCGTGCGCCGTATAGGGCGAGAGAAACAGCCAGATCAACGCAAAGGGCGCGATGATCCAGGCGAGCGCGCCCGCGCCCCTCGCCCAAGTGGCGCGGTCGATGCGCCCCTGCTCGGTGCGGTAAAGGAAGCGGATGCGCTCGGCGTCGACGGCCATCAGTCCCTCAGCAACTCGTTGATGCCCGTCTTGGAGCGCGTCTGCGCGTCGACCGTCTTGACGATCACGGCGCAATAGAGCGAGGGGCCGGGCGTTCCGTCCGGCAGAGGCTTGCCGGGGAGGCTGCCGGAAACGACGACGGAATAAGGCGGCACATAGCCGACATGGACCTTGCCCGTGGCGCGGTCGATGATCTTGGTCGAGGCGCCGATGAAGACGCCCATGGAGAGCACCGAACCCTTGCCGACGACGACGCCCTCGACGACTTCCGAGCGCGCGCCGATGAAGCAGTCGTCCTCGATGATGGTCGGATTCGCCTGCAGCGGCTCCAGCACGCCGCCAATGCCGACGCCGCCCGAGAGGTGCACATTCTTGCCGATCTGCGCGCAGGAGCCGACCGTCACCCAGGTGTCGACCATCGTGCCGGCGTCGACATAGGCGCCGAGGTTCACGAAGGACGGCATGAGAATCGCGCCCGGCGCGACGAAGGCCGAATGGCGCACAATGGCGCCCGGCACCGAGCGGAAGCCCGCTTTCGTGTGTTCGCCTGCGCCCCAGCCGACGAATTTGGAGGGTACCTTGTCCCACCAGGTCGCGCCGCCGGGACCGCCCGCGATCACGGCCATGTCGTTGAGTCGGAAGGAGAGCAGCACGGCCTTTTTGAGCCACTGATTGACCTTCCAGGATTCCGGCCCCTCCTGCCCCTCGATCTTCTCGGCGACGCGAAGCTTGCCCGAGTCGAGCAGGCGCAGCGCGCTATCGACCGCGCGGCGAACGTCGCCCTGCGTCTCGGCGTTGATATTGGCGCGATCCTCGAAGGCGGCGGTGATGAGGGTCTCGAGTCCCGTGTGCGGCATGAAGGTCCCGGTGCTGTGTGAAGGCTGAGCCGGGTTGTAGGGGTCTGGCGAGGGGAGTCAACCGGGCGCGCCGGCGGCGGGCCTCCTTAAAGAGCCAACCCCTCCAAAAATCCCACGAGATCATCCGTCACGAAATCGATATGCGGCTCCTCGCCGCTCGCGATCTCCCAAGCCTCGCGCTCGACGTTCTCCCCCGCCCCCGGCAGCACCAGCACGGTCGTCATGCCGCGCGCGTGCGGCACGACGAGATTGCGCGGCAAATCCTCGAACAGCGCGGCGCGCGCGGGGTCGACCCTGAGATGACGGAAGAAGCTCTCGTAAGCCGCCGCCTCCGGCTTGGCGATGAAATCGGCTGCGATGATGTCGAAGACGTCTTCGAAAAGATGGTCGATCCCAAGCTGCTTCGCGGTGGCGAGGGCGTGATGTCGCGAGCCGTTGGTCAGGATGAGCTTGCGGCCCGGCAAGGCGGCGATCGCTTCCGCCAGCGAATGATTATGCGCGAGGGACGACCGGTCGATGTCGTGGACGAATTCGAGATAATGTTCGGCGTTGATCTGATGCTCGATCATCAGCCCGCGCAGCGTCGTGCCGTAGCGCAGATAGTAGTGCTTCTGCAGGGCGCGCAACGAGATGGCGTCGAGGCCGAAGAGGCGCATCATGAAGAGCGTGATGCGCGCGTCGATCTTGGGCCAGAGATCGGCGGTCTGCGGATAAAGGGTGTTGTCGAGATCGAACACCCAGGTGTCGATATGGGAGAAGCGGGCGTGAATCTCCCTCTTCCCGCTTGCGGGGAGAGGGTTGGGGTGAGGGGCAAAGCCTTCGGTCACGGACGCTGCTAAATCCCTCTTATTTGCCCAGCATTGTCGCTGAGGCTCGCCCCTCACCCTAGCCCTCTCCCCGTTTTACCGGGAGAGGGGACGAGGCGCGCGCCTTACTACCGCGTAATCAGCGTGCCCGCGCCGTGGTCGGTCAGCAGCTCGATGAGCACCGCGTGCGGCAGCTTGCCGTCGAGGATGACGACGCCTTCGACGCCGCGTTCGATGGCGCATACATGCAGGTCTCGACCTTGGGGATCATGCCGCCGGTGATCGTGCCGTCGGCGATGAGGCCGGGAATGTCGGCGACCTTCAATTCGCGGATCAGCTCCTTGTTCTTGTCGAGCACGCCCGGCACGTCGGTCAGGAACAGGAGGCGCTTGGCCCCGAGCGCGCCCGCGATGGCGCCCGCGAAAGTGTCGGCGTTGATGTTGAAGCTCGCGCCGCCCGGCCCCTGCGCGACGGGCGCCAGCACGGGGATCAGTTCGCGGCCGAGCACCTGATCGAGCACGGTGGTGTCGACCTTGTCCGGCTCGCCGACATAGCCGAGATCGACGCCGTCGGAGCGCTCGAGCTTCCGGGCCGTCAACATGCGGCCGTCCTTGCCGGTGAGGCCGATGGCGCGGCCGCCTTCGGAATTGATGTAGCCGACAATCTGCTTGTTGATCGAGCCGGCAAGCACCATTTCGACGATGCCCATGGTCTCGCCGTCGGTGATGCGCAGGCCGTCGGCAAATTTCGATTCGACGCCGAGGCGCTTGAGCATGGAGCCGATCTGCGGCCCGCCGCCATGCACCACAACCGGATTCACGCCGGACTGTTCGAGCAGCACCATGTCGCGCGAAAAATTGCGCGCGACCTCGTCATCGCCCATCGCGTGGCCGCCATATTTCACCACGACGATGGCGTCGTCGTAGCGCAGCATATGCGGCAGCGCCTGCATGAGGATGCGGGCTTGGGCGAGCGCGCTTTCGGCGGGGTCGGTCATCTCAAACGTCCTTCAACGAGGAGTTCTGTTCATAGCCCTCATGCTGAGGAGGCGGCGCAGCCGACGTCTCGAAGCACGAGGGCTGCTCTCCACCGGCGCCGCTTCCCTCCTCCTTCGAGACGCCTGCTGCGCAGGCTCCTCAGGATGAGGAAAGCTTTGAGGGTTGCGCCAGCTACACCTGTCCTACTGTCGCTTTCAAGCCCCGCGCTCCGTGAGCAGCCGCGCCACCGCCGCGCGCAGAGCGGGAATCCCCTCCCCCGAATGGGAGGAGGTGAAAATGATCTCCGGATAGGCGGCCGGGCGCTTCGCCAGCGCCGCCAGCGTCGCGTCGACAACGCCGGCGCGTTCGGAGACCTTTAGCTCGTCATGCTTCGTCAGCACGACCTGATAGGAAACGGCCGATTGGTCGAGGAGATCGAACATCTCCTCGTCGACCGGCTTCACGCCGCGGCGCCCGTCCACCAGCACGAAGACCCGGGCGAGCGCGGCGCGACCGCGCAGATAGTCGCGCATCAGCACGCCCCAGCTCGCGACCTTCTCCTTGCCGACCGCGGCATAGCCGTAGCCGGGCATGTCGACGAGGCGAAGCCGTTCGTCGCCAGGCTGGCCGCCGAGCGCGAAGAAATTGAGCTGCTGCGTACGGCCGGGCGTGTGCGAGACGCGGGCGAGCGTCTTGCGATTGGTCAGCGCGTTGAGGAGCGAGGATTTGCCGACATTGGAGCGGCCGGCGAAGGCGACCTCGGGCGGGCCGAGCGGCGGCAGGTCGCCCGCCTTGGCGCTCGCGAAGATGAAGTCGCACGGGCCGGCGAAGAGAAGGCGGCCGTCTTCGAGGAAGTCTGGCTCTGTCATGATCTCATAAAGCCAGCGGCCGGAGCGTTTCCGCCCCGGCCGCCGAAACCTTTAGGCAAGGCCGAAGGACTTGCGCAGATTGTCCCACAATTCGAACTTCACCCCGGCGCGCTTCATGATGATGCCCTGCTGGATGATGGAGAGAAGATTGTTCCACGACCAGTAGATGATCAGGCCCGAAGCGAAGCTGCCCATGGTGAAGGTGAACATCACCGGCATCCAGGCGAACATGGTCTTCTGGATCTCGTCCGTCGGCTCCGGATTCATCTTCATCTGCAGCCACATCGTCACGCCCATCACGAGCGGCCAGACGCCGAGCGCGAGATAAGGACCGAAGATGGCCACATGGGTCGGATCGAAGGGCAGCACGCCAAAGAGATTGAACACGTTGGTCGGATCGGGCGCCGAGAGGTCCTTGATCCAGCCGAAGAAGGGCGCGTGACGCATTTCGATCGTCACCACGAGCACCTTGTAGAGCGAGAAGAAGACCGGGATCTGCAGCAGCACCGGCAGACAGCCGCTCGCGGGGTTCACCTTCTCCCGCTTGTAGAGCTCCATCTGCGCCATGTTGAAGCCGTGCTTGTCGTCACCGTATTTCTCCTTCAGCTCTTTGATCTTGGGCTGAATCTCCTTCATCTTGGCGATCGACTGATAGCTCTTGTTGGCGAGCGGCAGGAAGGCGAGCTTCACGATGACCGTGACCGCCAGGATAGCGACGCCGAAATTTCCGAAGAGCTTGTAGAGGAAGTCGATCAGCTTAAACATCGGCTGGGTGATGAAGTAGAACCATCCCCAATCGATGAGATAGCCGAAGCGCTTCAGGCCCGGATTGGCGGCGTAGGCGTTGAGGAGGTCGACTTCCTTGGCGCCGGCGAAGACGTAATTCGTCGTCTCGGCCGTCGCGCCGGCTTCGACCGTCTTTGGCTCGCTGACCGTGTCGGCCTGATAGGTCTTGGTCGCGCCGCCGCCCATGGCGATGTAGCGCGCTTCAAAAGCGGCGTTCTGCTCGGGCGCGACGACGGCGCCCCAATATTTGTCGGTGAAGCCCACCCAGCCGCCGACCCCCTTGAAGGTCTTGGTGAAGTTCGGCTCCTTCTCGATCTTGTCGTAGGTCACTTCCTGGCTGACGTCGCCGATCGTGCCGACGAAGCCCTCATGGAGGGCCGCGTAGCCAGCCGACGGCGGATGGCCGATGCGCGTGACGCGCGAGAAGGTGTAGAGCGTCACGGGCTTGCCGGACTTGTTCTCGACGCTCTCCTTGACCGTGAAGAGATATTCGTCGTCGACGGAGATCACGCGCTTGAAGACGAGGCCCTGGCCGTTGTCCCAGCTCAGCGTCACCGGCTTGGCGGGCGTGAGCTTGTCGGAATCGGCGGTCCAGAGCGTCTCTGTCGTCGGGAGCGCCGGGGCGTTCTCGGTTTCACCGCTGAGATAGCCCATCTCGGCGTAATAGGCGCCGGGCGCGTCCTCGGGCGAAAGCAGCGTGATGATCGGGCTCGAGGGGTCGACGGTCTGGTGATAGGCCTTGAGCGACACGTCGTCGACGCGGCCGCCCTTCAGCGCGATCGAGCCGGCGATCGAGCGCGTGTCGATCGCGATGCGCGGGCTCATCGCCAGCGCTTCGGCGCGGGTGCGGACGAGCGGCTTCGCGGGCGCGGCGGCGCCGGCCTGCTCTGGGGCCCCGAGCTTGGGGATCTTCGCCATGCGCTGCTGCTCGACCTGAGCCTGCTTCTGCCGCTCCATCTCGGGGAAGGCGTAGAAGTAGTCCCACAGGCCGATGAAAATCAGCGACATCGCCGCGGCCATGAGCATGTTTTTGGTATTTTCGTTCATGACGCAGCAGGCCTGTCTTTTGGTTTGCGCCGGGGATTCGCGGCGTGGCGCTCGTCGAGCCGCGCGAAGCCTTCGGCCATTTGTGTGACAATTTCAGCAAAGGGCGCGTTGAGCGCCCCCCGCCGGGCGACAAACACGTAGTCGCGGCCAGGCCGCGCGCCAAGGGCTCCGCTTACGCGCAGCGCCTCTTTCAGACGGCGTCGGATGCGATTGCGCCCCACGGCCCCCGCAACCTTCTTGGTGACGGTGAATCCGAAACGGGCGTCCGCCGCCTCTTCCGGCGCGCTTTGCCCGGCCATCTGGACGGTGAACAGGCGCGCGGAAAAGCGCGCGCCGGTTTTCGACGCACGCACAAAATCCTGCCGCCGACGCAGGCGCGCCGACTTTTTATTGGCTCTCGGCTGTTCGGCGGGGGCGTCCGTCGTCATGGGGGCGTCCGCCTTGTCCGTCGAATCGCGAGAAGCCGCCTTAGGCCGAAAGGCGCTTGCGGCCGCGGGCGCGGCGCGCCGCGATCACGTTGCGGCCGCCGACCGTGGCCATGCGGGCGCGGAAGCCGTGACGACGCTTGCGCACGATTTTCGAGGGCTGATAAGTTCTTTTCACCGTTCTTCTCCGCGCGACGTCGGCGCAAAGGCCGCGGCCGCTCTTCTTTTCAATTATTTGCCGCGGCTTGCGCCTTGGCGGGAAAGGGGACGGCGCTCCGGCGTCCGCCGAAGGGGCCGCCACAAAGCATTCGCCGCCCCAAAAGGAGCGGCGCCGGTCGCAGGCATATAGGAGAAAGCCGCGGCTCAAGTCAATGTTATGGGCCGGGGGTTTTCGGCCGAAGGGCTGGAAAAGGCCCTCGCCTGGCGACGCCCCATGGACGGGCGGGGAGCGCTCAGCTTGACCTTTGCCTTTTGACGCTTTCTTCACTCGAAACGCCTTCAATGGGCGAATGCGTATATTCTTTCCGACCCAGATTGCGGCCGCTGCTCTTTGTCTACTCCTTGAGGGAGAATCCCTGGCGGACCCTAAACCGCCACAGGCGCAGTTTCCGGCGCGACGAACCGACGCCTCCTTCAGCGAATTCCTTTTGCACAAGAAGGAATATTTTGCGCGATACCATGCGGGCGTCCCGATGGCGTTCAAGGACGGAGCCTACCAGCCGGTCGAAATCGACCCAACCCTCGCCGAGCACGACGCGGAGGGGCGTCCCTTCTGGTGGGACGGTAGCGCCCTCGATGCGCTCGAGGAACTCCCAAGCCTACTCTTCGTGACGGAGAAATTCGACGATCTCGACAGGCTTCTCGACGACTGGACGAAGCAGGAGGCGCGGGCCGCCGACGGTAGATGGCTGCTCACGACCTTTCCGAAAGCTCTCGACGCCCAATTCAAATGGCGCGACGGCTGGGCGCGCGAGCTCGACCGCATCAATCGCTGGAAAGCGAAGTCTCCCAAGTCCGTCGGCGCCGCGCTCGCCGAGGCGGAGTATTGGTTGGACTACAGCTTGAATGCCCGGGGCGCAGGCTACAGCGACAGCGTCGATAAGGACGGCTGGCGCCTTTTCCACGAGCGGGCGCAAAAAGCGCAGCAGGCCCTGCTCGCGTCAGAGTCCTACGCCTCCGACAATCCGTTATGGGGCCTCATTTACCTTCAGGCGTCGCCTGGACTCGGCTGGTCCCATGCGGAGCAGATGCGGCTCTATCGAAAGCTGATCGCGAAGCACAAGAATTTTTACGGCTATTACTTTGCTATGGCGCAATATTTTCTTCCGCGATGGGGAGGCGACTGGCGCCTCGTGGAGCTGATTGCCCGAGAAGCCGAAGAGAACAACAAAGACCGCGAGGGCGCCGGGATGTATGCGCGCGTCTATTGGCGCGCCAGCGTTTACGGAGGCCTTGACGTCAACGTCTTCCGGGACACGCCCGCAGATTGGACGCATATGCGGGAAGGCTTCGAGAAGATAATGTCGGACTTTCCCTACAGCGCCTGGAACTTGAACGCCTACGCCATGTTCGCCTGCAGAGCCGGGGACAGGCCGACATTCGCGCGTTTGCGCAAACGAATCGGCGACGCGACGGAACCGGACGCCTGGCCGACATCGCTGTCCCTCGATCTATGCGAACACAAGTTCCCGGTCGGCAAACAGGCCTCGCCGGTCGAGCCGACCGACGGCCCGATCGACGGAAGGGAACCCGCCCCGCAGAGGCGCGGTCCATGATCGCGCCGAGGATTATCTATCCCGCGCTGAGACGCCCCTGCCCCCTCACCGCGTCACCACCGCCTTCTGCTTCTTCTCATCCGGCCGCTGAGCCATGACCTCCACCGGCTGCGCGCCGCGCGAGCCCAGCACCACCACCCGGGCGCCGGGCTGGGCCTTATTATAAAGGTCGATCGCGTCCTGATTGATCATGCGGATGCAGCCGGAGGATTCGCTGTGGCCGATGGTCCAGGGCTCGTTGGTGCCGTGGATGCGGAACAGCGTGTCCTTGTCGCCCTGCCAGAGATACATGGCGCGGGCGCCGAGCGGGTTCGACGGGCCGCCATGCATGCCCTCGCCGCTTTGCAGCTTCACCATCTTGCCCTGAAGGTCCGGGCGGCGCGCGACCATCTCCTTGGGCGGATACCAGTCCGGCCATTCCTGCTTGTTCTTGATCGTGGCGTCGCCCGACCAGACGAAGCCTTCGCGCCCGACCCCGACGCCGTAGCGCGTCGCCCGGCCGCCGCCCTCGATGAAATAAAGAAAGTGGTTTGCCGGATCGACCACGACCGTGCCCGGCGGCTCCTTGGTGGCGTAGGCCACGTTCTTGCGCAGGAATTGCGGGCTGATCTGGCTGAGCTTCACCGCCGGGACGACATGCTCGCCGTCTCGCATCTCACCGTAAACGGAGCCGTATCGCGGCTCGACGGCATCCGAGCCGAGCGAGGCGCTCCGGGAAGGCGGCTCCAGCGGCGTCGTCTCGACGGGCGCGCGTCCGACGGGGTCGGGCTCCGGCTCGACCATCGGCGGCGCAATCGGCTGGCGCTCGGGCGGCGCGGCGAGCGCCACGACATTCTGAACGTTCTGCGTGGTGTTGCATCCGGCAAGGCCGGCGGCGAGGCAGGCCAGAACCAGCGGCCTGCTGAGAGTCCGAAAATCCATGGTCAACCCGTCTTCGCAAAGGAGCGGCTTCGCCCCTTTTTACGGGAAAAGCGCGCTGGGATACAGGCTCGCAAATGCAAGAACGCCCATCGTCAGATGACGAAGCACTGTGGCGGGAAGAAGTCTCCGCGAGCTTGGGCGGCCGGAGCGCTGCGTGCGCCGAACGAGACTTGCGGCGAATCAGAAAATTCGCGCGCTCAAAAGGACCGAAACAATCCTAATTGCATCATTTTTTTGCCAAATTTGCGAACCGGCCGCGACCAGCCGCTCGCGCGCCTTTTTTTTCATGCGGCGCGGCGGATCGCGGCTACGCGCGAACGCAACTCAAATTTGCGTTCGATTGCAAATTTTTGGCTTTGCGCCCTGGAGTCGCGAAATCGTATAGATTGGGAAAGGCGCGTGATTCGCGTGCACAAGTCTCTACGCCTTCTGATGTTGCGTCGCGCGTTCCCGCTCCAGCCCGAATTAAGATTTTGGGCCGCATTGCGGGCGCAAGTGAAGGTTTATTAACCAATTCCGCTTACCGTCGAAACTAGACGGGAAGAGTCGCGGGACCAGCGAGGGTTCGCGGCGGATGCGAGCCGATGCGGCGCGCGTCGTCCTACGGATGATTCGATGGAGCTCGGTGGGGAACCAACATGCGCGTTTTATTGATCGAAGACGACAGCGCGACGGCTCAGAGCATCGAGCTCATGCTCAAATCCGAGAATTTCAACGTCTATACGACGGATCTCGGCGAGGAAGGCATCGACCTCGGCAAGCTCTATGACTACGACATCATCCTTCTCGACCTAAACCTCCCCGACATGTCGGGCTATGAGGTGCTGCGCACGCTGCGCGTCGCGAAGGTCAAGACACCGATCCTCATTCTCTCGGGCCTCGCCGGCATCGAAGACAAGGTGAAGGGCCTCGGCTTCGGCGCCGACGATTATCTGACGAAGCCCTTCCACAAGGACGAGCTCGTCGCCCGCATCCACGCCATCGTCCGCCGCTCCAAGGGCCATGCGCAGTCGGTCATCACCACCGGCGATCTCGTCGTCAATCTCGACCAGAAGACGGTCGAAGTCGGCGGCGTTCGCGTGCATCTGACCGGCAAGGAATATCAGATGCTGGAGCTGCTCTCCCTGCGCAAGGGCACGACGCTCACCAAGGAGATGTTCCTCAACCATCTCTATGGCGGCATGGACGAGCCCGAACTCAAGATCATCGACGTCTTCATCTGCAAGCTGCGCAAGAAGCTCGCCAACGCCAGCGACGGCCGCAACTATATCGAGACGGTCTGGGGCCGCGGCTATGTGCTGCGCGAGCCCAACGAAGCCGACGAGCGCATCACGGCGTAAGGACGCTTCAAAGACCTACGAAAAAGGCCACGTCCGAGCGACGTGGCCTTTTCTTTTTGTCCGCTTCGGCGTTGCAAAAAACGAAGCGACGAAGCAATCCAGCGGCGATGCTGCAGCTTCGGATTGCTTCTCGTAATCGCATTTACGCGAGCCGCAACTGTGGCGCCGTGCGGCGGCGGGCGCGCCACACGCCATCCTGCGTCACCTGCGTAAAATGCGCGTTGGCCTCGTTGGTGGGCTCCGCGGCGCCGAGGAAGAGATAGCCGCTATCGTTCAGCGCCTGGCTCAGACGCGCCAGGACGGCGCGCTTCATCTCCGGCTCGAAATACATCAGCACGTTCCGGCAGAAAATGACGTCGAAGGTCCCGAGCTCGGTGTAGTCCGAGAGCAGATTGAAGTCGCGGAAATCGATGCGCGCGCGCAAGTGTTCGTTGACGCGCCAGCTTTCGTCCTCGCGGTGGAAATAGCGCAGAAGCTGGCTCGTCGAGAGACCGCGCTGCACTTCGAACTGGCTGTAGCTGCCGGAGCGGGCCGCCTCGACCGCCGCCGTCGACAGATCGGTGGCGAGCACTTCGAGCGTCCAGCCGCGAAGCGCGACGGCGTCCTGATCGAGCGTCATCGCGAGCGAATAAGCCTCCTGCCCCGTCGAGCAGGCGGCGCACCAGAAGCGCAGGCGGCGCTCATTGGCGCGCGAGGCGATCAAATCCGGCAGGATCTGCTTGCGGAAATTTTCGAAAGGCGTCCGATCACGGAAAAAGAGCGTCTCATTGGTCGTCATGGCGTCGATTGCGTCCCGCACCAGGGTTGAATTTTCCTGACGCTCGAAAGCGTCGACGAGTTCGGCAAGATCCGCGAGGCCGTGCGCGCGCATCACGGGCGCAAGCCGGCTCTCGGCGAGATAAAGTTTGTCGGCGTCGAGCGCGATGCCCGTCAGGGCCGCGAGCTGGCGACGAAAACGCGCGAATATGAAATTCATTCGCCCGTCCTCCCGGTGGAAGAACGCGGCGCCTGACGTGACGGACCGATCCGCCGCGACGCGAATGACTGACTCATGCACAAACGCCTTCTAAAACAGGGCGTCGACTCGAAACGCGCTCCCCGCGGGGAGACCGGCCTCAGACGAGGCCGATTTCCTCGAACTTGGAGCGAACGATGTTCTGGTCGAAGGGCTTCATGATGTATTCGTCCGCGCCGGCGTGCATGGCGCGAGCGATGTGGCCGACCTCGTTCTCGGTCGTGCAGAAAACGACCTTCGGCGCGGCGCCGCCCGGCATTCTGCGCAGCGCGCACAGGAATTCGAAACCATCCATCTCCGGCATGTTCCAGTCGAGCAGAATGGCGTCGGGCATGCCCTTCTCGCATTCGGCCAGCGCGGCCTTGCCGTCCGGCGCCTCGCTGGTGCGGAAGTGCAGGCCTTCCAGAATGCGGCGCGCAACCTTGCGGATCACGGCCGAGTCGTCGACGACGAGAACCTGTTTCATGAGCTTGCTCCTCTATTAGAATTGCTCGATCTTCCGTCGCGCAGCGACGCATCGCTCAGCCGCCCGACGCGCCTCAACATCGCGTCGACGTCGAGAATGGACAGAAATCCGTCATCGTATCGATAACAACCGGCCATGAGCTCGGAGAGATGCGGGTCGATATGGCCCGGACAGGGGACGCGGTCATGCTCGTTGCAGGCGACGACGTCCTGCGTCTCGTCGACGAGCAGCGCATATTCCTCGCCGCCATGCTCGATGCCGACCGCGAGCCCGTGCGCGCGGGACGCCGCCTCGTCGAGCCAAAGACACCTGTCGAGATAGAGGGCCGTCACGATGCGTCCCCGCAGATTGGTCAGGCCCGCGACCTCCCGCGGCGCCAGCGGCACGCGCGTCAGATTGTCGAGATGGAAGATCGTCTTCACGCAATCGACCGGAATGCCGATCGTCTGGCCGCGCACCTTGATGGTGAAATGGCGGCTCTGCTCGACGGCGGCCGGCGCGCGCTTGCGACTGTAGCTGTAATCGGCGATGTCAAAGGTCATGCGGCGATCTCCGACATGATGCGCCGCTCGATGTCGTCGCCCGACGGCGAGACGTCCTTGAGCAGATCCCCGACCGCTTCGACGAGAGCGCGCCGATCGAATTTGCCGACGACCGCGCGCACGCCGCAAAGAGCGGCCGCTTCCATGGCGCTCGCGGTCCGTTGCGGGGCGAGCGCGACGACCGGCAGACCTTCGAGCCCCGGCGCCTGTCTCAGTGCGCGCGCCAGCGCGTAACCGTCCATGTCCGGCATGTCGATGTCGGTCACGGCGAGATGAATGCGCAGGCCGCGCTCCAGGAGCGAGAGCGCCTCCCGGCCCGAGACGGCCGTCGTCACCTCATAGCCCGCCGCGAGAAGAACCGGGGCCAGCATGTCGCGGAAAAACTGCTTGTCGTCGACGAGCAGAATGCGCGGACGCTGGTTGACGCCGCGCGTCACCACGCTCGGGTCGACGCTTTCGATGAAATAGGCGATGTCGAGAATGTCGACGATCTGCTCGGCGATATTGACCGTGCCGAGAACGCTCGGGTCGTCGCTCTTCTTCTGGAAGACGAGCGCTTCCTCCGCGACGTCGACGATCTCCTCCGCGATCAGCGCGATCGCCTGGCCCGCGCCGGCGAGAATGAGGATGGGATAAGAGGCCCGCTCCAGACGCATGTCCCGCGCGGCGGGAATGATGGGCATCAGCCTGCCCTCATGCAGCATCAGGAAACTATCGCCCGATGGCGAGAAGGCCGCGGCCTCCGCTTCCTCGATCCGCATGATCAGCGACAGCGGCAGGGCCTTCAGCGGCCCCGGCCCCGCGCGCATCAGAACGACGCGCGTCTTCTCGCGCTCGGGCGTCGTCGCAGCCGCCTGCGCGACCGGCCGCTGCAGCTCGGCGAAATTGTCGATCCCGGCGCGCTCGGCGATCGCTGCGGGGTCGAGGATCAGCACCACGCCGCCGTCGCCGAGAATGGTCTGGCCCGAAAAGACGCCGATGCGCGTCAGCGGCGCCACGAGCGGCTCGATCACGACTTCCTGAACGTCGGCGATGGTTTCGACAAGCAGGCCGAAGCGCACGCCGCCGACGCGCAGAATGACGGCGTAGCCGTCGCGCAAGGGCGCATCGTCCGGCTTTTCGAGGTCGAGCGACTCGCAAAGATCGACGAGGGACAAAGCGTCGCCGCGAAGGCGGAGCACCGGGGCGTCGTGGATGAGCTGGATGTGATGGTCGAACCCCTCGCCCACGCCGACGACCTCAACCACCGCCATTTGTGGAATGGCGAAGCGCGCGCCGCCGCTCGACAGGATCAAGGCCGGGGCGATGGCGAGGGTGAGCGGAATGCGGAGCGTGACCGTCGTGCCCTTGCCGGGCTTGGAGTTGAGCGAGACGGTGCCGCCGATGGACTGAATATTTTCGCGCACGACGTCCATGCCGACTCCGCGGCCGGAAACTCTCGTGACGCTCGGCGCCGTGGAGAAGCCGGGCAGCATCACGAAGTGGAAGATTTCCACGTCGCTCATGCGCGCGAGCGCTTCTTCCGTCGCGAGGCCGCGCGCAACAGCCTTCGCCTTGATGCCGGCGAGATCGAGCCCCCGCCCGTCGTCCTTCACGTCGATCGTGATCTGGCCGGCGTCATAAGTGGCGCTGACTCGGATGATTCCGGCCTCCGGCTTTCCCAGCGCGAGACGTTCGGGAACCGTCTCGAGCCCATGGTCGGCGGCGTTGCGGATGATATGGGTGAGCGGCGCGCGGATGAGCTCGATCACCTGCCGGTCGAGCTCGGTCTCCGCGCCGAAGGTCACGAGCTCGATCTTCTTGCCGAGATCGATCGAGAGATCGCGCACCAGACGCGGCAGAGTCGCGAAGAGCCGATCGACGGGCTGCATGCGCACGCGCATCACGGCGTCCTGAAGATCGCTCGTGACGCTTGAGAGATTCTGGACAGACGCCTTAACCGTCTCGTCGCCCACGGCGCTGGAAATCTCGAGCAGCTGGTTGCGCGTGAGCACCAGCTCGGAGACGATCCCCATAAGTCGGTCGAGCACGCCGACCGAGACGCGCACGGTCTCGCCCATGCGCGCGCCCGGCGCGTGGACATGCTCGGGCAGCGTGGCGAGATGCGAATTATTGAGCGGCGGGGGCGCTTCGGCGGGGTCCACGGCAGGCGCCGGGCTGGGCTCGGGAGGCGCCGCGCGCAGGCTTGCGGCGCCGAGCTCCAACTCCCGCAGCAGGGCGGAGTCGTCGCCCTCCGGCTCGGCCTCGTTGCAGGCGATGTCGATGAGCAGCGCCGAGAGGCGGTCGACGGCGGCGAGAATCAGCGACACATGGGCCGGGGTCGCCCGCGCGCCGTCGCGCAAGCGGCCGATCAACGTCTCGGTCGCGTGGGTCAGGCGCGCGACGCGCGGGAGGCTGAGAAAGCCGCTCGACCCTTTGATGGTGTGAATGTGCCGGAAAAGGCTGGCGATCAGCGCGGGATCGGCCTGGTCCTTCTCGAAGCGCAACAGCTCCACCGACGTCGCGTCGATGTGCTCTGTCGCCTCCTGAAGAAATTCCTTGAGCAGATCGTCCATGCCGCGCCCCTCGCCACAAAAAGCGGCGAACGCGCGGATTATGGGCAAGACGGGTTAAAAGAAGCGAAATCCCATCTCGCCAGCTTTAAGCCTGATGCGTTATTGGGCGCTTCAGGCCACTGCGCTTTGCGGCTCGTCGACAGGCGCGGCGGCGGCGGCTTCCGCGGGCTTGGCTTCGATCGTCACGAGCTCCGGCTCCGCCGTCACGGTGACGTCGAGGCCGCAAGCCTTGGCGACGAGGCCGGCGTAATAAGGCTGGATGGCGCGGGCGTCCATCGAGGCGTCCTCGGCCTCGCCGGCGAGCAGCGCCGGGATGGTCGCGGCGATGCGGGCGTTGGTGCCCTTCGCCTCGATCTTGAAGGCGATCTTCTCGTCTTCGCCAGTCGAGGACACCGAGATCACGCCGCCGCGCGGGATGGTGGCGTCGGCGAGCAGGCAAAGATTGAGCAGCAGCTTCACCTTGTTCTTCGACATCAGCACGCGCGGCACGCTCCAATTGAGCTGCGTGCGTTCGTCGGCGAGAAGCTGGCGCGTGACGAGCTCCGCGTCGCCCGTGTCGATCGACGCGCCCTTCGAGCCGGCGGCACCGAAAGCCAGGCGGCAGAACTGCAGACGGGCCGACGCCTCATTGGCGCTGGATTTGATGAGCGCCAGCGCGTGGCCGCGCATCTCCGCGTCCTTCTCCTCCTCCAGCACCTCGAGGCCGTTGACGATCGCGCCGACCGGAGAGATGACGTCGTGACAAACTCGCGACGACAGCAGGGCCGCGAGATCGAGTGCGTCGAGCGAGAACTGGGTCATGATGCAATCCCGGTGGCGCGCGATGGCGCGATCTGGTTAGGAGGCGCGTCGGTTATTCGCTAGTCAAACGCAAACTCGCGGACGCGGCGCGCGAATCACTGCACTTAGTCAGTGCGAAAGGTAACCGCGACTGTGCGGATTGCAAATTAAGCGCCCATTAGTCGTAAACAAAACCTAAAGGACCGTTTCATGACCGCCACGCAAGCTGAGCCTCTACATGCGGGATCCGACCGACAGGAACTCGCGCGGCTTTTCGGCGATCTTGTTGTTCGCGCAGGCGCCCTGGCGATGGAGGTGCTGGCGCGGCCGCAGATCGAGACGCAGCTCAAAAATGATAAATCGCCCGTCACCGAAGCCGACGAGCGCGTGGAGGAATATCTGTTCGAGGCGCTCGCGCGCGAGCTTCCCGGCGTGCCGATCATCGCCGAGGAGGCGGCGTCGCGCGGCGTGACGGCGCCGCATGGCGCGGCGTTCCTGCTCATCGATCCCATCGACGGCACGCGCGAATTCCTTGCGCGCAGCCCGGAGTTCACTGTCAATCTCGCGCTTATCATCGGCGAGACGCCGGTCGCCGGCGCGATCTCGGCGCCCGCGATGGGCCGCGTCTGGTTCGGCGCGACCGAAAGCTTCATGGCCGACGCGGCCCCGGGCGGCCCCCTGCCCGCCCCGCAGGATTGCCGCCTCTTGCGCACGCGCAAGGCTCCGGCCCACGGCATGACGGCGCTCGTCTCCAAATCCCATCTCGACGAAGCGACCGCCGCCTTCGTCGCGCGTCTCAACATCGCGGAGCGCATCTCGGCCGGGTCGTCGCTGAAATTCTGCGCCATCGCGGAAGGACGCGCCGACGTCTATCCGCGCTTCGGACCCACCATGGAGTGGGACACGGCGGCGGGCGACGCCATTTTGCGCGCGGCGGGCGGCGTCGTGCTCGACCCGAAGGGCGCGCCGTTCCGCTACAACAAGGCCGCGCAGAACTATAAGAACGGCGCCTTCGTCGCCTGGGGCGACCCCTCATCGGCAACGGTTTCTTAACGACGTCGCGCGACTCTTACGCAATGTGACAACGCCGCCGCAACCATGACGCGGCGGCGCCGCGCGGCGGCCGCAATCGAGACCGAACCGTCGCATGTCGTCAGTTTGCGTTTTGGAGTTCGTGCGTCATGAGCGCTTCGCATCTTTCCTCTCGCCGCGATCTCTTTCGTCTCGCAGCCGGCGCGGCGGCGAGCGTCGCTTTGCCCGGCGCGGCCCACGCCGCCCGTCCCGAGGCCTATTCGAGCGGCGAGATCGTCGAGAACGGCCATCGCTTCTTCGGCTCCATTTCGCGCGGACTCGCGGAAGGGCTGGAGAAGGCCAACAAGCAGTGGGGGCGTCCCAACGCCTATATTCTCGGCCAGGAGGCGGGCGGCGCCTTTGTCGGCGGCGTGCGTTACGGCGAGGGCTCGATGTACACCCGCAACGCCGGCCAGAAGCGCATTTTCTGGCAGGGCCCGTCGATCGGTCTCGACGCGGGCGCCGACGGCGACCGCACCATGATGCTCGTCTACAACCTGCCCGACGTCGAGGCGATCTACCGTCGCTTCGCGGGCGTCAACGGCTCGGCCTATCTCGTGGGCGGCCTCGGCTTCACGGCCCTCAACAATGAGGAAGTCGTGGTGATGCCTGTGCGCTCGGGCCTCGGCGCCCGCCTCGGCCTCGCGCTCGGCTATCTGAAGTTCACGCCGGATTCGACCTGGAATCCTTTCTGACAAGCTCTCGCTCGCGGCCGCGTCATTTTTGATTTCGGTCGGCGAACGTGGCACTCTCTCGCCCATTCCGCCCGAAAAATCCCTTGGCGGCGCGAGGTTGGCGTCTTGATCGAACAGGCGATGTATTTCGCGCTCGGCGTTCTCGTCGCCGGGCTCGTTACGCTTCTGTTTTTGCCCGCTTTCTGGCGGCGCGCGCTGCGGCTCTCCATGCGGCGGCTGCAAATGCTCGCGCCCATGTCCATGGAGGAGGTCATCGCCGAGCGCGACCTGCTGCGCGCGGAATTCGCCGTGCGCGAGCGGCGGCTCGAGCAGGAGATGGAGGCGGTGAAGGCCTCCAAGGCCTATGATCTCGCCGCGATCGGGCGCCACGCCGCGCGCGTCGCGGAAGCGGAAACGCGGCTCAAGAAGGCCGAGGCCGACAATCGCGACATGGAGCTCGCGCTGCGCGAGAGCCAGAAGACCCTCGCGGAGCGCACCGATCTCTTGCGCTCCACCGAGCTCGCGCTTCACGAAATGACCGAGCGCGCCGACCGCGACGTCGAGCGCCTGCGCCTGCTCGAATCCGACAAGGAAGAGCTCGGGCGGGAGAAGGAGGCGCAATATAGCCGCGTCGTCGCGCATGAAGCCAAGATCGGCGCCCTGCACGAGCAGAACACGCAGCTCCAGCGAGAGCTGGAGGAGCTGAAGGAAAAATTCGCGCACGCCTCGACGGAGGCCGCCAAGGTGCCCGGGCTCATCAAGGACTATAACGAGACCTTCGAGAAGCTTCAGCGCGCGCTCGAGCATGAGCGGGAGGCGGCGAACGACCGGGACGAGACGCGCGCCGCTCTCTCGGCCGAACAGGAGCGCCGTCGCAACGAGGTCGATCATCTCGAAAATGCGCTGCGCAACGCCCGGGCGGAGGCGCGCGACAACGCCGACAAGCTGGAAGTCGCGCGCGCCGACAACTCGATGCTGCATGGCGCGGTGGAAGTCCTGCGCGCCGAACGCGCGAACCGGCGCCGCGAGGGCGCAGGGGCGGCCGCGGCCGATACGTCGCCGGCGGATGTCGACGCCTTACGCCAGACGCTGATCGATTTCGGCGAGCGCGTGACGCGGCTGGCGGAGCCCGCACGCGCTGAATGACGAGCGCTTGACCCTGCGCCCACGCTTTGGGAAAAGTGCGCATCTTCAATTCATTCCATGAGGGTGCAAGCGTGTTTTTCGTCGCTCTTTGTTTCGACAAACCTGGTCAGGTCGATCTGCGCATGGCCACCCGCGCCGACCATCTCGCCTTCCTCGAGGAGCATGCGTCGAAAGTAAAACTCGGCGGCCCGTTCCTCGACGGCGAGAAGCCCGTGGGCTCCATGCTCATCCTCGATTGCGCCGATTACGCCGAGGCGCGCGATCTTCTCGCGCAAGACCCCTACGCCAAGGCCGGCCTGTTCGAGCGGGTGGAGCTGCGCGCCTGGAAGCGCGTTGTCGGAGCGGACATCTGATGGCCCATTGGCTCCTGAAAAGCGAACCCTCGACATGGTCCTGGGACCAGCAGGTCGCCGCGGGGGCCAAGGGCACGTTCTGGAACGGCGTGCGCAACCATCTCGCCAAGAAGCATCTGATGGCGATGAAGAAAGGCGAGCGCGGCTTCTTCTACCACTCGAACGAAGAGCGCGCGATCGTCGGCGTCGTCGAGATCATCAAGGAATATTACCCCGACCACACGGACGAGACCGGCAAATTCGGCATGGTCGACGTGAAGGCGGTGAAGGCTTTGAAAAAGGCGGTGACGCTCGCCGACATCAAGGCCGAGCCGCGCCTGGCGGAGATGGTGCTCGTGAATAATTCGCGGCTGTCCGTGCAGCCGGTGTCGGACGAGGAATGGGCGGTTGTGATGGCGATGGCGGGGGAGAAATAAAAAAGCTCCCGCTCACATGCCCGCCATCTTGCGTCGCAGCGCCAACTGCCCTTCCGCCTGCGCGAGGTTCTTCGCGACAGTCTCGTGATCGTGCGGCGCCGCCTCGGGCGTAAACACCTCGAGCGCGCGCCGGAAGTCCGCAACGGCGTCGGCAAGGCGCGTAACAGCCTCGCGGTGGTCGATCGCCTTGTCGCCCATCTCCCGATAGACGAGGCCCATGCCATTCTGCACGGCGGCCCACATCATTGGCTCCCGCTCGTGAGAAAACTCTTTGAGCGCCTCGTTGAACGCCGCGAGGCTCTGCTGCAGTTTTGCCGGATCGACCGTCCGCTTGCCGAAGACGAAATACGCATCGCCGAGATTGAACTGCGTCTGCGCCCATTTGAGGGGCGCCGTTTCGCGGGTGCGATCGGCAAAGGCCAGCAACGAATTGGCTGCGTTGTTCGTGACGCGCCCGTATTCGACCGGATTTTTCTCGCGCGTGATTTCCTTCAGCGCCTCGACATAGGCCAGCACCGAGTCACGGAACGCCGCCACGCCGTCCTTGCGCTCGCCAAGCTTGCCGAAAGCGGCGCCGAGATCGGCCTGCACCTCGGCCCAACGCTCGGGATTGCGCTTGCGCGTCCAATATTCAAGAGCGGCTCGATAGGCGGAAACCGCCTCCTCCAGTTCGGCCGTTCCCGACTTCGACACGGAAAGCCGGACGAGCGCCGCTCCGAGCGCCTGCTCGAACATTGCCCAAAGCTGCGGGCTCTGCGCCCGCATCCCCTTGATCTCCTTGAGACCGACGCGAAGCGTCTGCGCGGCGAGCGAGAGATCGGTCTCCGGCGCATTGGGCGTCGCCATCGCAATGATGGCGGCGTCCTTCATGGTCATGCCCTTGGCCGGGTCTTCACGAGCGGGCGCCGGCTTGGGAGCGACCCGCGCATAAGCGGGGCCGCTGACGCAAATAAGGGAAGTCGCCGCAAGGGCGGCCGCCAACCATCTCGTCAATGCGGAGGACAGGCGCGGGTTCTGATGCGACGGCATGTTTCCCTCATTCTCAAACGCCAAGCGAAGCGCCCGACGAGGGAAATTTGGCGCCGCAAGAGTCGCGGCGCTGTGCTGCGGAACACGAAGGGCGCTGAGCGCGTGGCGGACGCGCCAATCGGCCCCTTCCGCGGTCAGCCCCCGGTCCGCGTCGTATCCCCCGCCACCGCCGGCTGGTCCTTCATGCCGTTCTTGATCTTGTCGAGGATCTTCGGCAGGTCTTCCGGGTCGGGGTTCAAGTCGCGCGCATGGTTCCACTGGAACTGCGCTTCGAGCTTGCGGCCGACGCGCCAATAGGCGTCTCCGAGATGGTCGTTGATGACGGGATCGGAAGGCTTCAGGTCGATCGCCTTCTCCAGCTCCCGCACGGCGTCATCATAACGGCCAAGGCGGTAATAGGCCCAGCCGAGACTGTCGACCACATAGCCGTCACGCTGGCGCAGATCGACCGCGCGGCGAAGCATCTTGAAAGCCTCGTCGAGATTGGTCCCCTGATCGACCCAGCTATAGCCGAGATAATTGAGTACGAGCGGCTGGTCGGGATTGAGCTCCAGCGCCTTTTTGAGGTCGGCCTCCGCGGCCTTCCAATCCTTGCGGCGCTCATTGGCGATGCCGCGATAGTAATAGAGCAGCCACTGGGCCTTTTCGGGCTTGGGCTGCAGCTCGATCACGCGCGAATAGGTCGCAGCCGCGTCGGAGAAGAGCTTGCGCGAGCGCTGGAGATTACCCAGCGCCGTGAGCGCTTCCTGATTTTTGGGATTGGCCGAAACCACCGCCGCGAGATGCTCGGTCGCTTCCTTCGACTTGCCGAGCGTCTCCAGCAGCAGCGCCGCCTGCACGTCGGCGTTGACGCGCAGCGGGCTGTCCTTCGGCACGCTGTCATAGAGGTCGATCGCCGTCGCCTCCTGCTTCATGCGCTCATAGACGTCGCCCAGCGTGATGATCGCGAGCGCGTTTTCCGGCGCGAGCGCGAGGGAGAGGCGCAGATAAATGAGCGATGCGAGTTCGTCGCCCTGCCGGCCGCCCACGGCGCCAAGGCCGTAGAGCACCTCGGCCGCGCCCTCGTCGGGCGTGCGCACGAAAGGCGGCAGCGGCTTGCCTTCGTCCAGCGCCGTA
The DNA here is from genome assembly GCF_049675845.1 of Methylocystis parvus. Classification (GTDB taxonomy): domain Bacteria; phylum Pseudomonadota; class Alphaproteobacteria; order Rhizobiales; family Beijerinckiaceae; genus Methylocystis; species Methylocystis parvus_A. Next base: position 3,790,065 of record NZ_CP187161.1, on the reverse strand, counting down.
ATGCCGGCGACGATGATCGGATGGCCGGGCGCCACCTCGTCGAAGCCCTGATAGAGCTTCTTAGCCTCGTCGCGCTGCCCCTTGCTCGCAAGGAAGCGGGCGTAGGCGTCGACGAGACGCAGCGTGTTCTTTTCGGCGGCGTAGGCGGATTTGAAGCGCTTCTCCGCTTCGGCCTTGTCGCCGCCCATATCCGCGATCAACGCCGCGTGATAGTCGCGGAAGACGACGAAGGCCTCGTCATTGAGCTGGTCGAGCGTCGCAAGCGCCTTGCGCGTGTCCTTCGCGCCCGCATAGGTCCAGGCGACGAGCAGCGTCGAGGTGATGTCGCGGCGCTTGTCGCCGCCGCCCTTGGCGAGTTCGGCGCGCGCGGCGGCCCAGCGACGGTTCTTGATGAAGTCGACGCCCTTGGTCAGATGGGCGAGGCCGTTGCCCTTGTCGTGCGCGATGACGCGCGGGGCGAGCGAGACGGCCTCGGGCATGTTGCCGTTGGCGAGCGCGGCGACGAAAGCGCGGTCGACGAGGTCCTGATTATTGGGATCGTCGCGCAGCGCCTCGCGGAAGAAGGTCGAGGCCGCGAGCGTGTCGCGCTCCGCGCCCGCAACGATCGCGGCGAGATAATTGCCCGAGAGGCTCGAGCCGACCTCGAAAGGCCGCGCAACCGAGAGATTGCCCTCGCGGGCCAGCGCATAGCTCGCGCTCGGAAAACCTCCGAGCGCGGCGAAAGCGAGACCGCCACGCAGCAAAAGGCGAAACACCGGGGCGAGCGGGCGGGCGAGATGGGGCACAGGCGCTTTCCTAGACGAGAGGCGGAGCACCTATGCGCGGTACGCAGCGGATCCGCCGGAACGAGTGGCCGGAATGTTCAGATTCGCGCGTAAAGATGGCCGTTTTGGGAGCGGGTTGCAAGGCGAAAGGGACCGCCTCGCCTTATCCCCCGCAGACGTCCTCGAGTTCGCTCGCGAGGTCGCGCCCGCAGAGGTCGGCGCCTTCGATAAAAGGCGTCGCGGGCGAGAGCGCGACGCCGCATGGCAACACCATCCAGCTCCGCGCCCGCCAGGCGCCGTCCTTCCCCTTCTTGAACTGCGAACAGGCGAGGCCGCTTGTCGATTCGAGCTCTTGCGCCTGCAAGAGGGCGGCGGTCGAGAGCAGGATCAAGGCGGCGATGGAGAGACGGCGCATGGAATGTCTCCTGAAGCCAAACGAATCTGCATGCTTCAGAAGCCTAGACCGAAAAGCTTGGCGGCAGGCAAAAGCGCGCCATGCAGTTTGAATAAAAAAGGCGGCGGATCGCTCCGCCGCCCGATTTTCCAGCAAACCGGCTCGATCAGCTGATCGCCTTGACGATCTTCTGCGCCGCGTCGTCGAGATCGTCGGCGGGGATGACGTTCAGGCCGGATTCGCTGAGGATCTTCTTGCCGAGATCGACATTCGTGCCTTCGAGACGCACGACCAGCGGCACCTTGAGGCCGACTTCCTTCACGGCCTGGATCACGCCTTCCGCGATGGTGTCGCAGCGCATGATGCCGCCGAAGATGTTGACCAGAATGCCCTTCACATTCGGGTCGGCGGTAATGATCTTGAAGGCCGCCGTGACCTTCTCGGCCGCGCCGCCGCCGACGTCGAGGAAGTTCGCCGGGAAGGCGCCGTAGAGCTTGATGATATCCATCGTCGCCATGGCGAGGCCGGCGCCGTTGACCATGCAGCCAATATTGCCGTCGAGCGAGATGTAGGCGAGGTCGTATTTCGACGCCTCGATCTCCTTCTCGTCCTCTTCAGAGAGGTCGCGCAGCTCCATGAGCTCCGGATGACGGTAGAGGGCGTTGTTCTCGAAGCTCACCTTGGCGTCGAGGCAGCGCAGCTGGCCGTCCTTGGTCGTGATCAGCGGGTTGATCTCGAGCATCTCCATGTCCTTCGCGACGAAGGCCAGGTAGAGCTTCTCGGCGAGAGCGCCCGCCTGCTTGGCGAGATCGCCCTTCAGCTTCAGCGCGTCGGCGACGCGGCGGCCGTGATGCGGCTGGAAGCCGGTGGCCGGATCGACCGAGAAGGTGACGATCTTCTCGGGGGTCGAATGGGCGACTTCCTCAATGTCCATGCCGCCTTCCGTCGAGACGACATAGGAGATGCGCGACGTGGCGCGGTCGATCAGCATCGACAGGTAGAATTCCTTGTCGATGGCGGCGCCGTCCTCGATGTAGAGGCGGTTGACCTGCTTGCCGGGCGCGCCCGTCTGGATCGTGACGAGCGTATTGCCGAGCATCTGCTTGGCGAAGGCCTGCGCCTCCTCGATCGACTTGGCGATGCGGACGCCGCCCTGCGGGCCGGCCGCCTCTTCCTTGAACTTGCCCTTGCCGCGGCCGCCGGCATGGATCTGCGCCTTCACCACATAGACCGGGCCCGGGAGCTTCTTGGCGGCCTCGGCGGCCTCCTCGGCCTTCAGGACCGGAAAGCCAAGGGCGACCGGCGCGCCGAATTCGCGCAGAATGGCTTTGGCCTGGTATTCATGGATGTTCATGCGGTGGGCTCTCCCTCGAAGCAAAAAGCGCGCTTTTAAGGCTTGGCGCTTATTGGCCATGCCGGGGCGGCGGCGTCAAGCGGACGGGAGGTCGCGGGGGAGCGGCAATGCAGGCTTCAAGACCAACGCGTCGGGTGATCGGCGACCGATTTCCCGCTCATGGCGCGACGCAGTCCCCGCACGACGCGGAAGGATTCCCAAAGGAATAGAAGGGGGAGCGTCGCAAGCATGATGACGACGACGCCGACCCCAAAGCCGATCGCCCCGATATTGGGGACCATCAGCAGCATGAGACACAGGGAGACGGAGACGGCGAAGCCCGCGACCATGATCCAGAATGTCCGGATCGCCGAGGTCGCGTGCGTTTCGAAGGGCGTGCCGGCGACGTCGCGGCATTTGCGATAAGCGAAGATCACGCCGGCGATCTGGGCGATGATGATGGTGAAGATCGGACCGAAGATCATCAGATCGGACGGCATGTCCGTCCACCAGCCCTGGCTGGCGGCAAGGAGCTCGACCCCGAAGGACAGAAGCCACAGAAAGTAGACGATGGGGCCGATGGACATGATCCGCCAGATGACGATCGCCGACCGCTGCGGGCTGGCTCCGCTTTCCTGAAATTCGTAGGTCATGAGGTTTCTCCACGGTGACTGATCGCGGTTTTGGCTCGCGAACGTCCCCACATTAGGCCGCGTCATCGCCGGTGTTTGTGCGCCGCCACGCACGCGTTGATCGGCCGCCGGCCTCGGCCCCAACCACCCTCCCCTGGAGGGGGAGAGTCGAAGCGCATTGCGCTTCTGGGTGGGGTGGCCCCGCGCCGACAGGCGCGAAACGAGAAAAGCGGCTTCCCCCGGCATTTGTTCGGGCTGCTCCACCCCACCCCGGCGCTTCGCGCCGACCCTCCCCCTCAAGGGGAGGGTGGGAGTCCGGGCCTTCATCGAGATTTATCCCCGCCTCCAACCCGCGCCGGTATCTGGCGACGGGGTCTCTGTGTCCTGCCTGCTGGCGCACGGCGGGATCGGCGCCCGTCAATCTGCTTATCTTGCCCCCAGCCACATGCTATGCAGTTGCGCCGCGACGGGATGCACTTCCAGGTTGCGTTTCGCGCGACGCTGTCTGGCCCAGGAACGCTTCATGACCCTCAAACTCATCCGGCCGCTCATCGCCCTCGCCGTCGTCTGGCTCGCCAGCCTCGCGCCCGCGAGCGCCGAAACGAAGCCCGGCGCAAAGCCCCACATCGTCTACATCGTCGCCGACGATCTCGGCTGGAAAGACGTCGGCTTTCACGGCTCCGACATCAAGACGCCGAATATCGACGCGCTCGCCGCCAAGGGGACGCGGTTCGAACAGTTCTACGCGCAGCCCATGTGCACGCCGACGCGCGCGGCGCTGATGACGGGGCGCTATCCCTTCCGTTACGGGTTGCAGACGGCGGTCATCGCCTCCAATCACACATACGGATTGCCGACCGACGAATGGCTGCTGCCGCAGGCGCTGAAAGAGGCCGGCTACAAGACGGCGATCGTCGGCAAATGGCATCTCGGCCACGCCGATCCGAAATATTGGCCCCGCCAGCGCGGCTTCGATTATCAATACGGCCCGCTGATCGGGGAGATCGATTATTTCACCCATCAGCAGCACCATGTCATCGACTGGTATCGCAACAACAAGCGTTTGAAGGAAAAGGGCTACTCGACGACGCTGATCGGCAATGAAGCCGTGAAGCAGATCGAAACCCACGATCCGGCGACGCCGCTTTATCTCTATCTGACCTTCAACGCGCCGCACACGCCCTATGAGGCGCCCAAGGCCTATCTCGACAAATACAAGGACATCGCAGACCCGTCGCGCCGCGCCTATGCGGGATCGATCACGGCGATGGACGACGAGATCGGCCGCGTCGTCGCCGCGCTCGAAAAGAAGGGCATGCGCGAGAACACGCTGATCGTATTCCAGAGCGACAATGGCGGCACGAACAATCCCATGTTCGCCGGCGAAGGCGACATGTCGAAGCTGAAGATTCCCTGCGACAACGGTCCCTATCGCGAGGGCAAGGGCACGCTCTATGAAGGCGGCGCGCGCGTCGTCGCGCTCGCCAACTGGCCGGGGCATGTCCGCGAAGGAAAGACGGTGGACGGCATGATGCATGTCGTCGACATATATCCGACGCTCGCCGGTCTCGCGGGCGCGCACGCAAAGCCCGAGAAGCCGCTCGACGGCATGGATGTGTGGGGAACGATCGCGGAAGGCAAGCCGTCGCCGCGCAACGAGGTCGTCTACAACATCGAGACCTTCCGCGCCGGCGTAAGGCAGGGCGACTGGAAGCTCATCTGGCGCACGCCCCTGCCCGATGCGCTCGAACTTTATAATATTCCCCAGGATCCGTCGGAGAAGCATAATCTCGCGGCCGAACATCCGGAAAAGGTGGCGGCGCTGCAGAAGCGCGCCAACGAACTGGCGGCGACGATGGCGAAACCTTTGTTTGTGGAGACCGAGTTCAAGGCGATGAGAGACCGCCTCAAGCTCCCGCCGTCCCTGCCGGCGGATACGCGCATCTTCAACGACGAGCAGTAATGAAAAACATGCGGCGGCGGGGCTTTACGAGCCCTCCGCCTCATGCCCCGCGCGACCGTCGATGAGCACGTCGATCTTGCCGGTCTCCACGCGGTAAAGCCAGCCGTGAATGCGCGGCAGCGGGCCGGCGGCGTGCATGTTGCGGATCAGCGCGAGGCTGCGCAAATGCTTGATCTGCAGTTTCACATTCTCCGCCGTCAGCACTTCGAGCTTTTCCTCCCGCGAGAGCTTTTTCTCCTTGGCGATCTTGTCCGCCTTTTCCTTCGCGCCGGACGCGATGCACAGCCAGTCGGCGATGTAATTTTCATGCACGCCGTCCTCGATCGCGGCGATGCCGCCGCAGCGCGTATGGCCGCAGACGATGATGTCCTCGATCTTGAGATGCACGACGCCATATTCGATGATCGAGGCGACGTTGACGTCGTTGAACGCGATGATGTTCGCGACGTTGCGATGCACGAACATGGTGCCGGGCCTGGAGCCGGTGATCACGTCCTCGCTCACGCGCGAATCGGAGCAACCGACCCACAGGACTTTGGGAGACTGTCGTTTGGCGATGGTCTGGTAGTATGCGGCATGGGATTGAAACTCCTCGGCCACGAATTGCGAATTGCCGCTTAGAAGGTGGTCGATCGTGTGCTTGGACATGTAGAATCAATCCTGATGTTCGCCGCTCATTCAAATTTTCAGCAAAGTCCGGACCAGATCAAGAATTTCGGCAACTTAAGAGCGAGACGCTTGGGCGACCTTCGTTGTCAGAAAATCGAGCGCCTCTTTCGATGCGCGCTCGACGGGCAGAGCGACGAAATGGTTGGTGGCGGTAATCAGAAGCCAGACCCGCTCGCCGGGCCACACTGCGGCGATCGACTTCCATGGCAGGAGCGGCGCGGCGCCGCCGGCGTCGATCACGACGCCCTCGTCAAAGAGCGTCGCGCTGGAAAGATGGCCCCGCGCCCGCTCGACCTTCTCGCGCATCATGCGCTGCTGCATGCGCCAGCCGCCGGCGACAAAAATGGCGAGCAGCGCGGTCGCGCCGATGAAAAGCATCATGGCGTCCTCGCCGTCGCCCGCAACAGCGAGCCCTGCGCAAGAGAGCGCGATGAGCGCAAGCGGCAGAAGCGCCCGCAATGGCTTGTCGCGAAACAGCGCGCGCCAGACGAACGCATTGACGGCCGCGCGCATGTCAGCGTCTTCATAGCGGATGGGAAAGGAAAAACGCTCGCGCATCTGCGGCTCCCTGAAGGACGGCCGCTCAGATATAAGCGCGCAAGCCCGGCCCGGAAGGGCTCAGGCGAAATCGGCGTTGAGCTTCTTCGCCGCGTCGATCAACGTCTTCACGCTGTTGACCGACTTGTCGAACATGGCCTGCTCGGCGGGGTCAAGCTTGATTTCCATAACCTTTTCGACGCCATTGGCCCCGATGATGGTCGGCACGCCGACATAGAGTCCCCTCACCCTATATTCGCCGTCGAGATAGGCGGCGCAGGGCAGAACGCGGCGCTTGTCCTTGAGATAGCTCTCCGCCATGGCGATGGCCGAGGCGGCCGGAGCGTAATAGGCCGAACCGGTCTTGAGCAGGCTGACGATCTCGCCGCCGCCCTTGCGGGTCCGCTCGACAATGGCGTCGATGCGCTCCTGCGTGGTCCAGCCCATGGCGATGAGGTCGGGCAGCGGCACGCCGCCGACCGTCGAGTAGCGCACGGACGGCACCATGTCGTCGCCATGGCCGCCCAGCACGAAGGCGGAGACGTCCTCGACCGAAACGTTGAACTCCTCAGAGAGGAAATAACGGAAGCGGGCCGAATCCAGCACGCCGGCCATGCCGACGACGCGGTTAGCGGGGAGGCCGCTCGCCTTCTGCAGCGCCCAGACCATGACGTCGAGCGGATTGGTGATGCAGATGACGAAGGCGTTCGGCGCATATTGCTTGATGCCCGCGCCAACCTTGGCGACCACGCCCAGATTGACAGTGAGCAGATCGTCGCGGCTCATGCCCGGCTGGCGCGGCACGCCCGCCGTGACGATAACGACGTCAGCGCCGGCGATGGCGGCGTAGTCGGACGCGCCCGAAATATCGGCGTCGAAGCCCGAGACGGGCGAGGACTGGGCGATGTCGAGCGCCTTGCCCTGGGGCACGCCGTCGACGATGTCGAAAAGCACGATGTCGCCAAGTTCCTTCAGGCCGGCAAGATGGGCAAGGGTTCCGCCGATATTGCCGGCGCCGACCAGAGCGATTTTATTTCGCGACATAATCAATCTCGTGCTGGGATCTTCCCTCAAACTGCTAGCGCGGTTTCGCGCGAGATGGAAGACGCGGCGACCGCTTTTTCGCGCTTCGAAAGCCCAGCAGGATCAAAGCGCGCCGCTTCGCGCCAAATCGCTCAAATCACTGGCGCCACGGGCGGGCGCCTCAATGCCGCGCATATCGCTTTGTTATCCGGGCCGGGCGGAATTGTCGCAGGGGTTGCAGGCGACGGCGGCGCTTCCCACCTGCCAAGCGAAGCGCCGCTTTGGCGTCTTGAAAGGGCAAGAAATGGGCAAATCGATTTCGCGCGCGCTCGCCTTTTTGGCCGTGGCGGCGACCGCTGGCCCCGCGCTCGCGGCGCAGGACGCCGACGAGGCCGCGCTGCTGCAAAACTTCAACAAAGTGGACGTCTGGCATTTCCCCGTCGACACGACTGTCCGCTACAACAACCAGGACGCCATCGTGACGCGCGAGCTGGTCTTCCAGCCCGAGCCGCCCAAGGGCGAGCTCTGTTACGTACGTTTCGACCTCGTAAAGGGCGAAGGCGACTACGGCTACGGCTTCAAGCCCGGGACCAAGCCGCAGGATGGGAGAGCCGTCTGGGGCACGAACGTGCTGAAGCGCGGCGATATCCTCAATCAGTGGTATTCGGCGCTCAAGCTCAACGTCGTCTATTTCTTCGTCGAGGGGCCCAAGTCGGCGACCGCGAAGGAGATCTGCGCGCAAAAGCAGTCCGCGCCCACGCCCGAAGCGGGTAATGCCTATAAGGGCCCATGGAGCGACCTCGTGACGAAGGCCAAGGCGATCCACGGCTGGCCGGCGCAAAAATAGGCCGGCTTTCCTCGCCGCGACAAAAATTTGGCGCCAAATGCAGATCGGCGCTGGACAGGGGGGCGGGCATTTGTTATTCGCTCCCCCGTTCCGAGGGCGCTGCGGCGTCCACCGGACGGGCGCATAGCTCAGTTGGTAGAGCAGCTGACTCTTAATCAGCGGGTCCAAGGTTCGAGCCCTTGTGCGCCCACCATCCCCTAAGAACAATGTGAAGGTCGCCGCCAAGCGCTTCGGCGCGCGGCCGGCGTTCATTCTCGGAGACGCTTCTCGCCGAGAACAACCGAGGCGCCCAGCCCAAATGGCCGAGCGCTTCGAGTCTCGGGCTTACAGCCGCGCCGCCCTCAATCGAGCGACAATTGCGTCAGCGTCCCGCCCACGACATTCCGCCCATTGTCCGAAATAGCGTTATTCTTGTTGGAATAGATCGCGCCGCTCGACATCGTCGCCCCCGTTCCATTGCCGAGAATCAGGGATTTGGACAGACGGATATTTCCGCGATTCGCGATCAGGCCCGTGCCGGCGCCGCTGACCCGGACGCTGTCGAGAGCGAGAGTGGGCGTGGCGGCGCCTGCGATTGAGGTCGAGAGGAAGCCGGTCGTGACGCCGGAGGCCATGCTGTCCGTAACCAGGCTATATATCGGCGAGCCTGCGGGCGCGGCGCGACCGGACAATTCAAAGGCGTTTTGCAAGTTGCTGAACCGCAGTTGCTGAAACGACCCGGCGAAACCGCCCGTGGGGTTGATGGTCACGCCATTGCCCCCAATGTCCGACACGGACACGTTGGTCATGACGAGCTTTCCCCACGCCGGGGGAGTCGCAAAGAGGCCGTTGCCCTTGAAGCGCCGCACGACGCAGTCGACCACCTGAAGCGAACCGGCCGACTGGAAATACACCCCGGTCGCCGCCGCCCATTCGCCATCGATTTCCAGGCCCCTCAAAACGACGACGTCTCCGGCGCCCGCCTTGATCCAAATGGCGCTGGCGCTCGCCTTAGGCTGCGTGACGCTCGCGACGCCCGATTTCTGGTTGGCGACGGTAACGGCCTTGGTGATGGTCAGCGGCCCATATTCGCCCGTGTTCACAATGTCGATTTCGCCGCCCGCGTTGATGATGTTGTCATGGGCGTATTGGAGCGTCCTGCAGGGGGCGGTCACCGCGCCGCAGGTCCCGGAATCGGCGCCGCCGGACGAGACGAAGGCGCGGTTGACGAGCGCCGATGCAGGCGTCGCGTTGACGAGGGCGCCGACGAGAGCGGCAAAAACGGAAAGACGCACAATCATGGCCACGGCGACGCTAACTCCAACTCGCCGCGCAGAAGGCGCGCAGCAAGACGGAAGCTAAACCATTGTTCTTGCGCAAAAGGTAAAGGCCGATAGGTTACAACGAGCAAGCGCCGGATCGGCTCGAAAAAAGGACCCGGGCGAGAGCCCGGGCCAAGTTGATGAAGGGAGGTTCCTGAAACCGACTATCTCCCGGATTTTGGCAAGCCGACAGTCCCGGCGCAGCCATTCGCCCCGCATTTCCCGCCACGCGTCACGAGGTTCATGAGACCGCCAAGATGACCTATTCGCTGATGATCCATGGCGGCGCGGGCGCGATCCGCGCGCCGGAGCGCTTCTCCGAGTCGCTGAGGCGCATCGTCGAGGCTGGCGCCGGGATGCTCGCCTGCGGCGCCGCGGCGCTCGATGTCGTCGCCCGCTGCGTCTCCATGCTCGAGGACGATCCGCTCTACAACGCCGGCCGCGGCGCCGTGCTGAACGCGGACGGCGCAGCCTTTTGCGACGCCTCGATCATGGACGGGCGGGATCTCTCCGCGGGAGCTGTCGCCGGCGTGCGCGGGCCCCGCAATCCCGTGCTGCTCGCGCGCCTGGTTATGGAGAAGACGCCTCATGTCCTTGTGATCGGCGAAGGCGCCGAGAGCCTCGGGCGCGCGCACGGCCTCGTCTTCGAGGACGAGGCGTATTTTGTCACGCCCGAGCGGCTGGCGCAGCTCGCCCGCGCCAAGGCGCGCCATGAGACCTCGCTCGATCACGCCCCGAACGCGCATGGCAAACTCGGGACCGTCGGCGCCGTCGCGCGGGATCAGTCGGGAAATCTCGCAGCGGCGACCTCGACGGGCGGGCTCGTCAACCAGATGAGCGGGCGCGTCGGCGACTCCCCGGTGATCGGCGCGGGCGTCTATGCCGACAACGCCTCCTGCGCGATCTCCTGCACGGGCGTCGGCGAGCAATTCCTGCGCACCTCGCTCGCCCGCACCGCCGCGTTCTTCGTCGAATCGCAGGGGTTGACCGCGGAAGCCGCGGCCCAGGAAGCGATCGCTTACCTCGTCCGCAAAGTGAACGGCTCGGGCGGCCTGATCGTCGTCGACCGGAACGGACGCTGCGGCGCCGCGCGCTCCACCCCGGGCCTGCTCATGGCGTCGGCGCAGGACGGGCGCATCATCGTCGGCACGGAGGGCGAGTCGATCTCCTGACGGTTGCCCCCGTCGGCTCAATGCGCGAAAAGGACTGGGATTTTTTCTTTTCGGAGGCTCCCGTGGATCAGTGGATTGCTCATATCGCGAACTCGGTTGGGACGGAGCCCGCGGTGGCGCGACTTGCAGTCGGGCATGTCTTCGGCTTCCTTCAGAAGCGCCATCCGGGACCCGCGGACGAGCTGATCGACAAGATTCCCGGCTCCCGGCAGGCGATCGCGGACGCTGCGGCGGCCCCTCGCAAGAAAAGCGTTCTCCGCGGCTTGTTGGGCGGCGTTGGCGGCATGATGGGCGGGGCCAAGGGCGACATGCTCGCGCTGACCTCGGAGCTGACGGCGCTGGGGCTGTCGGCGGATCAGCTGAAGCGCCTCGCGCACGAAATCTTCGGCGGCGCCGAACTCGTCATCGGCAAAGAGAAACTGCGCGTCATGACGGACCCGATTCCGGGCCTCTCCGGCTTCTTGTGGCCGCACGGCTGAGATGAAAAAGAGGCCGCGGAGTTTCCGCGGCCCACTCGTTTTCAGTAATTGTAATAGGCGACACAGACGCGCTGGCCGTAATAATCCCAGCCCCATTTCGCGCAACGTTGCGGCGGAGCCGTCGCGGCGCCCACGACAGCGCCCGTCGCCGCGCCGACCGCGGCGCCCGCCAGCGTGCCGCCCGCGCGCCCGCCCGAAGCCAGAGCGCCGATGCCCGCGCCGCCCAGGCCGCCAATGACGGCGCCGCCCGCCGCGCGTTCGCCGGGCGAGTTGCACCCCGCCAACGGCGCCGCAATGGCCGCCGCCGCCGTCAGCAGCAGAATCTTTTTCATGCCGTGTCTCCTCCTTCTTGGGGATGACGTTTCAATCGCGCGCTCACGCAAGGCCGGAACCCGTTGCGCGGCCGGCTGACGCGCGCGCGCGCCGGCGCGAGGATTTGCGCCGTATAGCGCCCCTGGCGTCGCCGCGAAGCTTAATGAAAGCGCCGCCCGCTCGCTGTCTCAAAAATACAACAACAGAAAGGTTTGCCCCGGTCGCTCGCCGCGAAACCGCCGAAATTCGCCGTGGCGGCGCAAGCTTTGCGTCACCGCCGCTCTCGCGGGGTCCAGGCCTTGGGCTTTGTGGCCAAATTTGCTAGCAGCGAAGCGTTCAATGCTCTTGGAGAAGGAATCGCTGATGGACGCCGCCGCCCGCGCCGAGGAGTTTCGCCGCCGCCTGGATGCGGCCGCCGACGCGACGGAGTCCGCGCTCGACGCCCTGCTCGCGCCGGCCGCCCTGCCCGGCGAAATCGTCCGCCCCGCCCGGCTGCTCGAAGCCATGCGCTATTCGACGCTGGGCGGCGGCAAGCGGCTGCGGCCCTTCCTCGTCATCGAAAGCGCGCGCCTCTTTGGCGTCGAGGGCGCGAGCGCCATCCGCACGGCCTGCGCGCTGGAGATGATCCATTGCTATTCGCTCGTCCATGACGATCTGCCGGCGATGGACGACGACGATCTGCGCCGCGGCCGCCCGACCGCGCACAAGGCCTTCGACGAGGCGACGGCCATTCTCTCCGGCGACGGCCTTCTGACCTACGCTTTCGACGTGATCGCCGATCCTGCGACGCATCCCGACGGCGGTCTGCGCGCGGCGCTCGTCCTCGCGCTCGCCCGCGCCGCGGGCCTTGGCGGCATGGTCGGCGGGCAGGCGCTCGATCTCGCGGCGGAGACCGCCGGGACGCCGCTGACCATCGACGAGACGCTTCAGATGCAGGCGATGAAGACCGGGGCGCTGCTGCGTTTCGCGGTCGACGCGGGCGGCATTCTCGGCGGCGCGACGCCTGCTCAGGCGGATGCGCTGCTGCGTTACGGCAAGGCGCTCGGCGCGGCCTTCCAGGTCGCGGACGACATTCTCGACGCAGAAGGCGACACGGCCGCTCTCGGCAAGCGCGCGGGCAAGGACGCCGAACGCGGCAAGGCGACGCTCGTCGGACTTCTGGGGCTGGCCGGCGCCAAGGCGCGCTGCGAGGCGCTCGTAGAGGAGGCCACGACCGCGCTGCTGGAGACGGGGCTGGGCGAAAAGACCGAGATCCTCGCGGAAGCGGCGCGTTTCGTCGCCGCGAGACGGAGCTAGTCGACCCGCATGTCGAGGGAGCGCCAACCCGACCAGACGCGGTCGCCGCTCCTCGCCCCTTTGCGGGTCCTGCGCGCTCATTACCGCCTGATCGTCTGCGGCGCCATCGGCGCGGTCATTGGCCTGGCCCTGCCCGCGGCGATGGAGCGGAACGCTCTCATCGCGGGGTGGCTGCACGGGGAATTGAGCGCGGTCACGCGCGGGCTCGTCGGCTGGAACGTCGCCGTGCTGCTCTATTTTTACGCGGCGACGCGGACCATCCTCGTATCGACGCACGAATCCATTCGCCGGCGTGCGCTGAAGAGCGACGAAGGCCGCACGACTGTCCTGTTTCTCACCGCGACGGCGACCTGCGTCGCGATCGGCGCCATCATCGCGGAGCTTGGCCAGTCGAAGGCGCTTTATGAGGACGAGCAAGCCGTCCACATCGCCCTCGCGATCATCACGGTCTTTACCTCATGGGCGTTCATGCACCTTATTTTCGCGTTCCATTACGCCCACGAATATTACAGCGAGGAAGCGCGCGCGCCGCATGACGCGACGACGGCGCGCGGCGGTCTGAGGTTCCCGAACACGCAGACGCCGCAATATATCGATTTTCTCTATTTCTCTTACGTGATCGGCGTCGCCTTCCAGACCGCCGACGTCGAAATCTGGTCGCGAGGCATGCGCAAGGTAGCCTTGGTGCACGGCGTCATCGCCTTCTTCTTCAACACGACGATATTGGCGCTGATGGTCAATATTTCGAGCGGGCTCGTTTGATGCGCGATAGCGCGGCGGCTCTCTTCGACGAGCGCGCCCGCATACGCGCGATACTTGTCGGCTCGATCGGCAATCTCGTCGAATGGTACGATTTCTACGTCTATTCGGCCTTCTCCCTTTATTTCGCCGACGCTTTCTTCCCCGGCGACGATCCGGTGGCGCAGATGCTGTCGGCGTCGGGCGTCTTCGCGCTCGGTTTCTTCATGCGGCCCATCGGCGCCTATGTCTTCGGCCGCCTCGGCGACGGGCGCGGGCGGCGCGCGGCGCTGATGCTCTCCGTACTGCTGATGTGCGCTGGCTCGCTCCTCATCGCCGTCGTTCCGACATATGCGACGATCGGCGCCGCCGCCCCTGCCCTGCTGCTCCTCGCGCGGTTGCTGCAGGGCGCGAGCCTCGGCGGCGAATATGGATCGAGCGCAACCTATCTCGCGGATCGCCTGGCTGAGCTTGCGCAGCGCCTTCGCCTCGATCTGGCGAATGCGCTCGCGCGTCACCGAGAACTGCTGGCCGACTTCTTCCAGCGTGTGGTCGGTGTTCATGCCGATGCCGAAGCGCATGCGCATTGCTGGCCGACTCCGCGTGTGGTCGGTGTTCGCGCGGCGCATGCGCAGCACGCGCTCCTCGCGCGGCGTGAGCGAGGCCAAAACGCGGGTCGTCGTCTCGCGCAGATTCGACTGGATCGCCGCCTCGATCGGCAGGACGGCGTTCTTGTCCTCGATGAAATCGCCGAGATGCGATCTTCCTCGTCGCCGATCGGCGTTTCGAGCGAGATCGGCTCCTTGGCGATCTTGAGCACCTTGCGCACCTTTTCGAGCGGCATGGCGAGCTTTTCGGCCAGCTCCTCCGGCGTCGGCTCGCGGCCGATCTCGTGCAGCATCTGGCGCGAGGTGCGGACGATCTTGTTGATCGTCTCGATCATGTGCACCGGGATGCGGATCGTTCTCGCCTGGTCCGCGATCGAGCGCGTGATCGCCTGCCGGATCCACCAGGTGGCGTAGGTCGAGAATTTGTAGCCGCGGCGATATTCGAACTTATCGACCGCCTTCATCAGGCCGATGTTGCCTTCCTGGATGAGGTCGAGGAACTGCAGGCCGCGGTTGGTGTATTTCTTGGCGATCGAGATGACGAGGCGCAGGTTGGCCTCGACCATTTCCTTCTTGGCCTGCCGGGCCTCGCGCTCGCCCTTCTGCACCATGTGCACGATCTTGCGGAACTCGGAAATTTCCAGCCCGTCTCGGTGGCGAGCGCATGGATCTCCGCGCGCAGATCCTTGATGCGGTCCTTCTCGTCGGCGACGAACTCCTTCCAGCCCTTCGACTTGAGCTGCGCGACGCGCATCACCCATTTCGGATCGAGCTCGGAGCCGTGGAACTTGTCAATGAAGTCCTCGCGCGCGACGCCGTAGCTGTCGGCAAGCCGCAAGAGCTTCGTCTCATAGCCGATCAGGCGCTTGTTGATGTCGTAGAGCTGCTCGACCAGCGCCTCGATGCGGTTCTGGTTCAGAGACAGCGACTTGACGTCGGTGACGATCTCTTTCTTGAGCGTGCTTGTATTTGCGCTCCTGCGCGGCGTCAGCGTCTCGTTCTTGAGCTTGTTCTCGACATTCTGGATCCTGCAGGCGCGCAGCTTCTTGTAGGCGTCGGCGACGCGCGCGAAGGTTTCGAGAACCTTCGGCTTCAGCTCGGCCTCCATCGCCGAGAGCGACAGCGAGTTCTCCATGTCGTCGTCGTCCTCGAAGCTCTTCCGCCCGGCGGGCGCGTCTCGGCGATGCCGGCCGGCGGGGTGCGCGGCGCGGTGGCGGGAGCCATCTCCGCCTCGCCCTCCTCGGCCGGCGCCTTGCCGGCGGCCTTGCCGTCGGGGCCCGGCGTAGGTGGCTTCGAGATCGATGATGTCGCGCAGCAGGACCTTTCCGGCCTCGAGCTCCTCGCGCCAGATGATGATGGCCTGGAAAGTCAGCGGGCTTTCGCAGAGACCGGCGATCATCGCCTCGCGGCCGGCCTCGATGCGCTTGGCGATGGCGATTTCGCCCTCGCGCGACAGAAGCTCGACCGAACCCATCTCGCGCAGATACATGCGCACGGGGTCGTCGGTGCGGTCGGCGGGCTCGGAGGTGCGCGTCGCGACGGCGCTCGACCGCGGACTCTCGACGAGTTCTCCGCCCTCGGCCTCCTCCTCCTCGGCGGCCTGCTCTTCCTCGACGTCGTCGGGATCGTCTCCCTCTGACACGGTGATGCCCATTTCGGAGAGCATCGCATAGACGTCCTCGATCTGGTCGGACGAAACTTCCTCCGACGGCAGAACGGCGTTCAATTCGGCATAGGTGACGAAGCCGCGCTTTTTGGCGAGCTTGATCATCCGCTTGACGGCGGCGTCGTTGAGATCGAGAAGCGGCCCGTCGGCGGCGTCTACCGTCGCGGCGCCTTCATTATCGACCTTGTCTTCGTCTTTCTTCGCCATACACAGCTCCACACGGTCCCCGGCGCGGCGCCTCACGGGGCTGCTGAACCGGACCTCGTATCTGTCGACAGTCTTCCGGAGACAGCCAACTCCGGCCCCTCCCCCAGTTCGGCGCGAACGTCAGTCCGGCGCCGATTCTCGTCCCCAACATTCTCCGCGGGGTCTTAACGCCCCGCTAACCACACTCAAATTGCGCGGTAAGGCCAGAAAGTCAAAGCGAACGCGTCGAACGCCCGGAAGAGGCCCCAAACCCTTCCAAGGCGGCTTCTGCGCCATCTAGCGCGGTCAGCTGCGTTTGAATATCCCTCAGTCGCGCCAAATCTTGCTCGCTGGAGCTTTCGGCCAGACGAGCTTCGATGGTGCGGAGTTCCCTATTTAACGCCCAAGAGCGACGATGCAAGACTAAAGCCTGACGAAGGCTTTCCGCCGCGTCGGACGGAGCCGCCTCCGGACGGACGCTCCAAAGGGCGGCATGGGCCACCATTCCCTCCAGGCGGGAGGCGACGCCGCCGAGCCCCGACGCCTCCAGCGTTTGCTGGAGATCGCCGCGCTCGCCTCCGCCAGCCTCCGTCCAGCGAACCAGGGCGTCGCGCAGCGCGGCGGCCTCGCTCGAGGCGAAGTCGAGTCCGGCCACCTCCTCCACCTGTTCCGCGAGCACCTCGGGGTGGTTCATGAGGATCAATAAAATCAAGGCGTCGCGCGGCGCGAAGGGCGGCTTGACGCCGCGAAAGAGCGGCGAATTGGCGAGCGCGGGGCTGATCCGCACCGGCCCGGCCTCGGGCGCGCCGCGGCGAAACGGCGCCCGGCGCCTCGGAACGAAGTCGCGGCCACGGCCGGGGGCCGACGGGGCGCGGCCGAAAAGTCCCGCGAGCCGGTCGCTCAACTCCTGCGCGTAGTAGCGCCGCAGCGTCTCGTCGGCGATTTGTGCGGCGATTTCGCGCAGACGGCGTTCGAGCCCCGCCCGACGCTCGGGCGTATCGAGAACGGCGTTCTGGGTCTCCCGCATCCAAAGCAGATCGACGAGCGGCAAGGTCTGCGCCAGCGCCTCAGTCACGGCGCCCGGGCCGCCGGCGCGGAGCAGTTCGTCCGGGTCCTGTCCGTCCGGCAGCAGAACAAAGCGCAAGGTCTTGCCCGCCCCGATGAGGGGCAGCGCCGTATCCACCGCCCGGAAGGCGGCCTTGAGGCCCGCCTTGTCGCCGTCGAAACAGAGGATCGGCTCCTCGGCCATGCGCCAGAGCAGGCCGCATTGGTCCGGCGTCAGGGCCGTGCCGAGCGGCGCGACCGCGTGTGGCAGCCCCGCCGCCGTGAGCGCGATCACGTCCATATAGCCTTCGACCGCGATGACGGTCCCGGCGTCATGGGCGGCCTTGCGGGCATTGTGAAGATTGTAGAGCGTCGCGCCCTTGTGGAAGAGCGGCGTCTCGGGCGAATTGAGATATTTCGCCTGCGCGTCCGCCTCCATGGCGCGCCCCCCAAAGGCGATGACCCGGCCAGCGCGGTCGCAGATCGGGAACATGACGCGGTTGCGGAAGCGGTCATAGGGGACGGGGATATCCTCGCCATGGATGAGGAGCCCCGCCTCGATCATGGTCTCGACCGTCGCGCCCTTGGCGGCGAGGTAATCGCGTAGCGCGTGGCGCTCGGGGGGCGCGTAACCGAGGCGGAATTTTTCACGGGAGGCGGCGGAAACCTGCCGGCGGTCGAGATAGGCTCGCGCCTCGCGGCCGGCGGGAGCGGCGAGCTGCTTTTGAAAGAACGCGGCCGCCCATTCCAGCGCGTCCCCAAGCGTCGCGCGGCGCTGGTCCTCCTCGCGCTGCTCCCGCGTCTCGACCGGCATCGACAAGCCGGCGAGCGCCGCCAGCCGTTCGACGGCCTCGGGGAAGCTCAGACCTTCCGTCTCCATGAGAAAGGCGAAGCCGTCGCCATGCTTCCCCGACGAGAAATCGTGGAAGAAGCCCTTCTGGTCGTTGACATAGAAGGAGGGGGTCTTCTCGGCGTTGAAGGGAGAGAGGCCGCGCCATTCGCGGCCCTCCTTCTTGAGCTTCACCTTCTGGCGCACGACCTCGGAGACCGGCACGCGGGCGCGGATTTCGTCGAGGAAGGAGGGGGAGAAGCGCATGGGGCGGTTCTAGCAACTGCCTTACCAGAGTCAAAAGTGGCGGCTCGCGGCCGCCGTTCCAACCGACTGTGGCGTAAAAGATACAGATATGCGGAAACGTATCAATAATCATACCGAGGGGTTGCCCGCCGTATGGAAAATCGATGACAAATCATGGGTCGGTATCAGGCTTGCCAGGCGGGTGTGCAATGTCTTCGAATTGGAACAGAACAGTTTCCGTCGCCGCGCTCATGGCGTCGGTCTTCGCCAGCGAAGCCTCTGCACAAACTACGCTGCCGACGATCAATGTTGGCCATACCCACCTCGTCACGCATTCGCATGGCGGCAAGAAGCATACCCACGAGGTTTACCACGTCCACGCCGTGCCCGCGCCCCGCAGCGCGAGCCCCATCGTCACGCCGGTCGTCGTCGCGGAGGCCAATGACGGCTTCGACTCGTCCGCGCAGCAGAACACGGCTCTGGGGCCGAAGATCGATTATCCGGCGCCGCCGAAGGACATGCCTTCCTCGAGCCAGCGCTTTTTCACGGGTGGGCAGGTCAACACGATCCCGGCCTTCCGGCCCGGCGAAGCGCTCGAAATCGTCCCCGGCCTCGCAGTCACCCAGCACAGCGGCGAAGGCAAGGCGAACCAGTATTACCTCCGCGGCTTCGATCTCGACCACGGCACCGACCTCGCGCTTTATCTCGACGGCATGCCGCTCAACATGCGCACGCATGGTCACGGGCAGGGTTACGCCGACGCGAATTTCGTCATCCCCGAAATGCTCGCCTATATCGACGCCCGAAAGGGCCCCTACAATGTCGAGGACGGCGACTTTTCCAACGCCGGCACGATCCGCATGCAGTATTTGCGGAAAGTTCCTCAGGGCGTGTTCTCCACGACCGGCGGCATCTTCAATTATGGCCGCGTCTTCGGCATGAAATCATGGGAATTCGCGGGCGGCGACATTTTCGGCGGCGGCGAAATCACGACCTATGACGGCCCCTGGCTGGTTCCAAACAACGCGCGCAAGATCAACGCAGTGCTGCGTTGGTCGCAGGGCGAAGAAAACAACGGCATGTCGATCACCGGCATGGCCTTCGCGAACCGCTGGAATTCGACGGATCAGATTCCCACGCGCATCATGGACACCGGCTTTTTCTCGCGCTGGGGATCTCTCAGCCCGACGGACGGCGGGAACTTTACGCGATTCAGCCTCTCGGGCCGCTGGGCGCAAGAGACCGCGGATTACTGGTCGAAGGTCGAAGCCTTCGCCATGCATTCGACTCTCAATCTCTACAACAACTTCACCTATTTCCTCTCTCACCCGGTCATTGGCGATCAATTCCGTCAATTCGATCGGCGCACCATGATCGGCGGCAACGCCTATCACGCGATCAAGTTCAACCTCCTCGGCGACAAGGAGAGCGAGTGGCGGTTCGGCTTCCAATCGCGCTACGACGACATCCGCGTGGGGCTGCAGGACACGGTACAGCGCACGCCCTACGCAACCACTCGCAACGACCACGTCAGCGAGGGCAGCATCGCTCTGCTGACCGACGTCAAGACGAAATGGTCGCCCTGGCTGCGGACGGTCGTGGGCGCGCGGTGGGATTATTACTGGGGAAGCAATCAGGGCTTGCAGGCCTATTGGGATTCGCCTTTGTCGCCGGGGCTCGACAGTCCCGGTTTCGATCCGACCAATCCGGTCCGCATCTGGACCGGGCCGCTCAACAGCGGAACCTATAACGCGCAGTTGATCAGCCCGAAGGCGTCGGTCATCATCAATCCGTGGGATGACAAGACGGACTTTTATCTGAACTTCGGCCGCGGCTTCCACTCGAACGATTTCCGCGCGACGACGCAACGCTTCGCGGCCACGGAGCTGGACGATAATGGCGGCTACGCCAGCGTGCCGCATAACGGCCTGCTCTCGCCCTCGACCGGCGCCGAGGTCGGCGTGAAGACGCGGGTGATCGACAAGCTCGAGAGCGCCGCGACCCTGTTCTTCATTCAGACCGCGCAGGAAAACATCTTCGAAGGCGACAGCGGCAACACCGTCATTGCGCGCGGGGCCAATCGCATCGGCGTCGAGCTCTCGAACCACTACCGGCCGCTTTCCTGGCTCGCCTTTGAGGGCGACGTTACGGCGACGCATGCGCGCTTCAGAGGTTTCAACTGGGAACAGGCGAACTTCTACAACGAGCTGCTGCAGCCCGACGCTTTCCCGTGGTTCTCCTGGCAAGGCAACGCCCCAGGTAACTATTTGGTGAACGCCACGCCAATCGTCGCGACAGGCGTTATCGAATTGGGCGAGGCCACGGGCTACTTCGCCAATTTCAAATATCGCTACATCGCCCCCCGCGCGCTGACGGAAGACGGCTTCTACAAGAGCCCGGCGATCGGCACGGTGAATGCGCGCGTCGGCTATCGCTGGAAGGAGGGCTGGAAGCTTCAGCTCGACGTCTTCAACATGTTCAACTCGCGGTCCCAGCAGATCGCCTACGGATATGGCTCCTTCCTCGCGACCGATCCGCTGTTCCAGGCCTGCGCCGGCGCCATCCCTGTCCCGACGACCGCCGCAGTTTGCGGGCTAGGCCAAATGGGCGTCGTCGGCCATCCGATCGAGCGGACGTCCTGGCGCGTGACCTTTGGCGGCCCGCTCGACTTCGATCCGCGCTCGACGACTAAAGCGCCGGACCTGACAGAGCCGTTCCAGTTCTTGAAGGCCTGGAATTAGGGACCGCTCATCAACGAGGCAGGCGCGCGGCCGGGCGTCGCGGAGATGATCCGCGCCGAGCCGCTCCGCTTGTTCGGGCGGCTACCGACGCGCAGACCCCGCCCTTGAAGGGAGCCGCTAATCGTGCGGATGCGCGTGGCGATGAGCGCCGCCGTGTCCATGGGCTTTTTCGGCCTCTTCTGGCTCCGCCGGAACGACGACGAGCTGCCCGTAGCGCACGCCGCGCTCGCCGATGAGGTGGCTGGCGAAATGCTCGACCTCCGTTTTGGGGCCTTTCAGAAGGGACACTTCCAGACAGCTTACTTCGTCAAGATGCACATGCAGCGTCGCAATCGACATATCCGCATGGGTGTGATGATCGTGCACGAGTTTTCTGGAAAGCTGCCGCGTTTCATGGTCGTAGACATAGACCAGCGCGGCGACGCAGTTGCGCGCCCCGTCATCGGCCTTCGGCTCCTTCAGCAGCCCCGCCCGCACGAGGTCGCGCACGGCTTCCGACCGGTTTTGATGGCCGCCCGCCTCCATGTATCGATCGAGCGCGGCCATCAGCTCATCGTCGATCGTCACCGTTACGCGCTGCATTTGATCCCGCCCGGCTTTCTGGCCGCATCCGCTCCGCCTTCTTAGCTGCGCCGTGCCCCCCTCGCAATGTTCCGGCGGCCCTCTTTGCGGGCTCCCCCCGAGATCTCCGCTTGGCCTTGTCCGCGGGCCATGCCTTTGGCATGGTGCGCGCCAACCAAAACAAAAGGAAACGCCGAAGATGACCGGGTTCTGGAGGAGACTGGCCGCCTTACTGTCCTTGAGCGTGGGGCTCGCCCTCGCCGCGCCCGCTCTGGCGCATACGCCCGACATATCGACCGGCAAGGTCGCCCCGCAGGCGAACCGCGTCTACCTCGTCGACGTCGGCTTCCTCGCGACCGACCTCGAGCGCATGTTCCAGGAGACGATGGACGAGCGTTCGAGCGTCGACCTCTCCCCGCCCGGCGTGCTGGAGGAGGAGATTGGCAAATTCGTCAGCCGGCGCGTCGCCATGCGCGACGAGAGCGGCCGCGCCTGCATGGCGAAGGTCGAGAAATCGGGCGAAGACCCGACGAACCAGGACAGCGCCCTCGTCGTCATGCGCTTCGATTGCTCGGGGACGAACGGCAAGGTTTTCTACGACGCGACGAAGCTCCTCGCCGCGCAGGGCTCGAAGGGCAAACATCTCGTCACCCTGCTCGGCGAGAACGCCGGCGAGACGATGCTCTATCCGCAGAATCCGCCGCTCGACCTCTCCCAGCCCATGGAGACGACCGCCCAGCTCATGAAGAAATTCTTCGAGGCGGGCATCGAGCACATCGTCACGGGCTACGACCATCTCTGCTTCCTCTTCGCGCTCATTCTCTGGGCGACGCGCGTCTGGCCGGTGGTGAAGATCGTCACCGCCTTCACGATCTCGCATTCGATCACGCTGTCGCTCGCGGCGTTGAACATCTTCGCCCTTCCGTCCGCGCTCACCGAGTTTCTGATCGCCGCCTCGATCGTCTTCGTCGCCGTGGAGAACTATTTCTCGCGCGACGTCGACAATCGCTGGCGCAACACCTTCCTCTTCGGCTTCATCCATGGCTTCGGCTTCGCCTCGGCGCTGACGGAGATGGGCGTGCCGCAGGGGGGCGTGGTCCCGGCGCTCGCCGCCTTCAACATCGGCGTCGAATTCGGACAGATCGCGATCGTGATGGCGGTGATGCCGATCCTGTTCTTCATCGACAGGCAGACGGGCGGAAAACGCAGCGAGAAGCTCGTTTACGCCGTCTCGGGGCTGATCGCCCTGGCCGGCGCCTGGTGGATGTTCGAGCGCCTGCCGAGCGTCATGCAGATGTTCAAGGGCGCCAAGTAACGCCCGGAAAAGGGGGAGGGATAACGGGGGTCCTTGTCGATGCCCCTCCCCTCCCCTAATTGCCGCCGCTTAAAGGAGCGACGGCCATGAACGCGCTGAAGACGGACGATTTCCGAGTGGAGCGACAAGACGGCGAGTGGGTCGTAACCTTCACGCCAACCGGCGCGCGTTTCTTTTTCGGCGCCGACGGCATGGAGACGCGGGCGAGCGAATCCGACGTGCCGCCGGAAGATCTGCCGATGGATTTTGATCCGCTTGAAGTCGAGCGCATGGCCGCGCGGCTGGCTTATCTCGCCCAAGGCCACGCGCAGTAGATCAACCCTTCACCCGCACATATTCGCCGGGCGCGTCGCAGATCGGCTTGAGCTTGCCGCCTGGCTCGCGCGCAGGAACCTTTCTCGGCGCCTGGGCCGTAACCCATTCCAGCCAATGCGGCCACCAGGAGCCCTTGTGCTCCTCGCCCTTCGCCACCCACTCCTCGAAGGTTCCCGTCAGCGGGCCGCCGGTCATATAGCCATATTTGCCCTTGGCAGGCGGATTGATGATGCCGGCGATATGGCCGGAGCCGCCGAGCACATAGGTCACGTCGCCGCCGAAAAACTTGTCGCCCCGGAAAACCGAGCGCGCCGGCGCGATGTGATCCTCTTTCGTCGCGATCGAGTAGATCGGAATCTTCACGAGACGCAGATTGATCGGCACGCCGCTCATCACCATCTCGCCGCGCGTGATGCGGTTCTCGATGTAGCAGCTGCGCATGTAGAAAGAGTGGTTCGCGCGCGGGATGCGCGTTGAGTCGGAATTCCAGTACAGCAGGTCGAAAGCCGCCGGCTCGACGCCCTTCATGTAATTGTTGACGACGTAGTTCCAGATCAGCTCATTCGGGCGCAGCATGTTGAAGGCGTTAGCCATCTTCACGCCTTCGAGATAGCCGGTCTTGGCCATGGCCTCGTCGAGCGCCGCCATTTTCTCCTCGTCGATGAGGATCTGCAGATCGCCCGCCTCGCTGAAATCGACCTGCGTGGCGAAGAAGGTGACGCTCTCGATCCGGTCGTCGCCCTTCGACGCCATGTAAGCGAGCGTGAGCGCAAGCAGCGTGCCGCCCACGCAATAGCCCGCCGCCGTGACCCTGCGCTCGCCCGTCGCCTTCTCGATCACGTCGAGGGCCGTGAGAATGCCCTCGTGCATATAGGCCTCGAAGCCCTTCTCAGCCTTGCTCTCGTCTGGATTGACCCAGGAGATGATGAAGACCGTGAAGCCCTGCTCCACGGCCCAGCGCACGAAGCTCTTCTCCCTGTTGAGGTCGAGCACGTAGAATTTATTGATCCAGGGCGGCGTCAGCAGCAGCGGCCGCGCATAGACCTCCTCGGTCGTCGGCGTATACTGGATCAGCTCCATAACGTCATTGCGCCAGACGACCTTGCCGGGCGTGTTGGCGAGGTCGATCCCTAGGCGAAACTTGCTGTCGTCCACCTGGCGAATCTTCAGCACCCCGCCGCCGGCGCTGAGATCCTCGGCGAACATCTTCATGCCGCGAATGAGGTTCTCGCCCTTGTTCTCGATCGTCGCGCGCAGCAGCTCGGGATTCGTCGCGATGAAGTTGGATGGGGATACGGCGCTCGAAATGAGGCGCGTGTAGAACAGCGCCTTGGCGCGCGTCTGCGGGTCGAGCCCTTCGGCCTTGTCGACCATGTCGCCGGCCCAACGCGCCGCATAGAGATAGGATTGGCGCAGCCAGTCGAAGAAGGGATTTTGCTCCCATTCGGGCGAGGAGAAGCGCTTGTCGCTCGGATCCTGCGCCACGATGGGCGGAACCTGCTCGCCGGTGTAGCGTCGCATCGTCTGGCGCCAGATTTCGCTCAGGCCGCCATAGAGCTCGGCTTGCGCCACGGCGGCCTTCTCCGGCTTGGCGAGCCAATATTCGGCGACCGTGCCGAGCGTCTTGGTGGCGTCGGCGACATTGGCGGCGAGTTCGCTGCGCGCGCCCCCGGCATCGACACTGCCAATGGCCGCAGCGAGCGCCTTACGGCCTTGATCGACGAGTTGAGCCATGTTCTCGGCGAAAGTCTCGACATCGACCGCCGGCAAGGGCGTCGGGCTCTGCGGCGCTTCCGCCCGCTTTTTCGGCCCGGCGACGGGCTCGGCCTCGGCGGTTTCGATCGCCAGGATTTTAACCGGCTCCTTAGCCTTGGCTTTCTTGCCGGCCTTCTTCTCGGGCTTGCTCTTTTTCCGGGACTTTTCCGCGCGCTCCGAAACCGCCTCGATCTCCTGCGTCGCCTTGCGCCGTTTGATCGAATGCTCTTCGTCGCGCCCCATTGTCATGCTCTATCCTGTTCCCGTCCCGGCCCGCCTAGCGGTTTCGGCAATTTGCGCAGTATGACCGTACAAAACCGGCGCGTCCCGGTTTATCGACCTTCGCGCCCAGAAAAGCGCGCCCACCGGGCGCGGTCAAAATCTAGCACCGATATATTACAGCCCGATAGGGATGGGAAAGCGCCGCCGCCCGGCCATTATGTCGCGGCGCCGGCGCCCCCGAAGGCTTCGCGCCAGCGTCTCCGCTCAATAAGAAACAGGCCGGCGCGGCGCCGGCGGAGCGGAGACAGGCATGTTGCGGCGCGAAACAGCTTCGTTTGCGATTCTCGTCATTTGCGGACTTTCCGCCTGCGCGAGGAGCCACGGCGAGATCGCGCCCGCCCCGGTGCCGCCGAACGCGTTCTCAGCGGCGGATTGCCGACAGCTCTCGCTGATGCGCGCAAAGGCCGAGCGGTCGCTCGTCCTTTCCGAGATTGCGCAGGATCACCGCCACGCTGAAGACCGTACGCGAACTTTCGGCGTTCCGACGCCTATGGCGACAATCTTCGACGGAGACCATGAAGCCGAGGTCGCCCGCCTGAAAGGCGAAGCCTATGCGCTCGCGGCCCAGCTCGAGCGCGCAGGCTGCGTCGCCCGGGAGGGCTGACCCCGGCATTGCGCGAGACTTGCGGCGAAGCGCGCAGCGCCGCGCGTGGAAATTCTTTGTTTAGGCGCGGCGCTCAGGCTTCGCGCGATAACTGCGTAACGGAGAGGGTTCATGAGCGTAGCGCATGGCGTGTCGATGACCGGAATGACGATCGAAGAATGCCAAAGCCTGGACACGCCGCTGCGTCAGGATCTTGAAGTCCTCGATTACGAAATTCGCAGCCTCGTGGCGCGCATCCGCAAGGAAGCGGGCGACGCCGGCGCCGACGATACAATTTTCATCAAGGCCTCCTCGACCGTGCTCCTGTCCATAGCGGCAAGCCTCATGGCGCGCGCGGCGCAAGACAAGAGCGCCGCATTTGACGCTCTCGATTTCGCCGCAAACGCAAGTAACGCCGCGAGATGGGCGCAGGAGCGACGGCTGAGATATTTCCTCGGCGGCGAGGCGTGACTTTAGATCGCATAATATCTGCTTTTCATGCGACGCGCGGCCTGCGCCTTTCCTGGCGATGCGCTTGGCGACAGACGGCAACCGATTTCGACCCCGCGCCGCCACACGATTTGGGCCGAGTAGATCTCGCCGCTGTCCTCGTCGAAGAGTTGGAAGAGCGACGGCAAAACCACATGGCGCGCAAGGCGCAGCCGAGCGCCGTCTTTCGCACGGTCCGCAATCACGCAGTCGCACAGAAAGCAATCCGCGCGATCGAGCGCCTTTCCCCATTTCAGCCGTGAAATGCGACGCTCCGCGCCACGTCGTTCGACATGCGCATCCGCGAGACGTCGATAGGTTGGCGCACTCCATCGGCTCGCCCGCCAGCGCGCGAGGAAGGATACGCTTCCTGCAAACGCATCGCGTCCAGGACTTCATCGTCGCCGCCGGCCATGCGCCTCGCTCCCCGCTTCCAAAACGTAAGGAATTGTTAAGCGAGGAGCCGACCGGCGCGCAACCGACCGCGACGTTCGGCCAGCTTCGGACAAGGCCGCGAGGCTTTACTCTCGTCGGATCATTCTATCCGGATCAGATCATGAGCAGCACGTTCGGTTTATTCAACACTTCCGTCATGGGCATGTCCGCGCAGGCCGACGCGCTCGCCAACATCTCCGAGAACATCGCCAATTCGAGCACCGTGGGCTACAAGCGCGCGACGACGCACTTCCTTACGGTGCTCAACGGATTTCAGGGCGCCGATCAGTTCGGCGGCGGCGTTTACACGCGAAGCCGCTACGATGTCACGAGCGAGGGCGCTGACGCATACCGGCAATTCCACGGACCTCGCGTGGGAATGGCTTCTTCGTCGTGTCCGACAGCTCCAGCGCCACCTTCCTCACCCGTGCGGGATCCTTCGTGCCCGATACGGGACGTCTCGTCAACGCCGCCGGCTATTACCTGATGGGCTTTCCCAGCGGCGCGCAGACGGAAGCGCTCACCAATATGGAGGTCGTGCGCATTCGCAACGACCGCCTCTACGCGACGCCGACGACGCAGCGCGTTTCCGCCAATCTCCCGTCAGGGCATCCGACGATCGCCGCGGCGGACCTTCCGTCAACCAACGCCGCCTCGGCGAAAATACAGCGCAAAGTCCTCGCTCACCGTTTACGACAATCTGGGTAAACCGGTCGTGCTCGATACCCTATTACGCGAAAACGGGCCCGAACGCCTGGAACTGACGCTCTGATTCCGCTGGCGCGACCAATGGCGGCTTCCCCTACGCCTCGGGCCGATCGCGACACAGGCAACGGCTCGATTCTGAGCGGCGCGGCGCTGAACTTCACGCCTCCCGGCGGCGCGGCGATTGCACTCGATATGAGCAATACGACGCAGCTTGGCGCGCCTTTCGTCGTCAAAAGCGTCACCGTCAACGGAAACGCAGCAGCAGCGATTCAGGCAGTCCAGATCTCCGCAAATGGCGATGTCAATTATCTTCTCGACAATGGACAACTCGCTTCGGCCTATCGCATCGGCGTAGCGGATGTCGCGGCGCCGACGGCGCTCTCCAACTACACGGGCAACGTCTATGCCGCGAACGGCGACTCCGGCCCGATTTTCGTCGGCGCCGCCGGCGCAGGCGGACGCGGGGAAATCGCGTCCGCGACGCTCGAAGCCTCTACGGTGGACCTTGCGACCGAACGTTCGACCATGATCGTCGCGCAGCGTTCCTACACGGCGAACACACAGTCTTTTCAGGTCGCCTCCGAAATCCTGCAAGTCCTCAACAATCTCAAATAAGCGAGCAGCCCAATGTCCCTCTCCTCGGCAGGAAGCCGTCGCGACCAAATCGCTCGGCGTGATCTCCAATGAGATCAGCGTCGCGTCCCGCAACATCAGCGCCGCCGGCGTGGCTGGCGCCAGCCTCAAACATGCGCGAGTCTCGACAGGCGACGATGGCGTCGAATTTCTGGGCGTAAGACGCGCCGCAAACGGCGCGCTGTTTCGCAACCTCGTTTCGTCCACCGCTGCGCAGGCGACGCAAACCACCATTTCGGACTTTCTCGCACGGATCGACCAGTCTCTCGACCTCGACGATCCGGCCAATAGCCGCGCGCCAGCGACAATGATCGCAAGACTGACCAGCGCGCTCCAGAGCTATAGCGCGTCGCCCGCAAATCAGACCGCCGCGCAAGTGGCGCTCAACGCGGCCCAGGACGTCGTCGGCTCCCTGAGGGACGCGACGGCCGCGATACAGGACGAAAGGCGGCAGGCGGATGTCAGCGTCGGCTCCGCGGTCAAGGAGATCAACGACTTCCTGGCGCAATTCGCGGATCTCAACGCCGAAGTGGTCGCCGGTTCGATCGCTGGCGCCGACGTCACCGACGCGATGGACCGCCGCGACGGCGTTCTCCTGCAACTTTCCAAATCGATCGGCCTGACGACGATCGCGCGGGCGAACAACGACATGGTCATTTACACGGACAGCGGCGTCACGCTGTTCGAAGCCACGCCGCGCCTCGTGACGTTCAAGGAGACGCCCAACCTCTCCCCAGGCGTCGCAGGCGCCGCGGTATATGTCGACGGCGTTCAAATTACTGGCGCAGGCGCAACTCTGCCGCTTCGCTCTGGAGCCATCCAGGCCTTCACCAAATTACGCGATGAAACAGCGTCGCAATTCCAGAGGCAACTGGACGAGATCGCACGCGGCCTCGTCGTCGCTTTCGCGGAGAAGGACCAAAGCGAGGCCGGCGGCCCGCCCTTGCCTGGCCTTTTCACCTATGCCGGCGCCACGCAAGCGCCCGGCGCCGCTCTGATCGACGGTCTCGCGGGCCAGATCGAGGTGAACGCGAATGTCGATCCTGGGCGCGGGGGAAACCTCATGCGCCTGCGAGACGGCGGGATCTCCGGCGAGGCCGCCTATGTCTACAACGCGTCAGGCGCCGCAGGATATGCGGGCCGACTTATAGAAGTCGTCAACGCCGCAGCGGCTCCTCAATCCTTCGACGCGCAAGCCGCTCTGACCGGGACGAACTCCCTGAATGCATTTGCGTCGGCGTCGATCGGCTGGCTCGGCTCGCAGCGCAAGCAGAGCGAAAGCGCCAAGATCTATATCGACGCCGTCGTCTCCCAAACCATGCAGGCGCTCTCCAACGCGACAGGCGTCAACCTCGACGACCAGATGTCCCGAATGCTGGCGCTGGAAAACTCCTATCAGGCCTCCGCGAAGCTTCTCGCAACCGTCAATTCTATGTTCGACGCCCTCTTCTCGGCCGTACGTGCGTGAGTTTCTCCATGTTCTACATCACCTCGACCTATACGATGACGGCGTCACTGCGCAGCGTCATCGCCAATCTGCAGACGGATCTCGCGCGCAGCCAGAAAGAAATGACGACCGGCGTTCACGCCGATCTTGGGGCGACGCTCGGCGTGCGCGCCAGCAGGAGCTTTTCGCTCGCTGGGACACAAGAGGCGATCGAAGCCTTGCGCAACACCAACAAGCTCGTCAATGCGCGGCTGGACGCATCCCAATCCGCGCTCGACAGCCTCCTCGCCGACGCGCGCAACATGCGGGCGACGCTCCTTGCGGCCCAGAATGACGGCGGCCAGAAAGAAGCCATCATCGCGCAGGCTCGTCAGGGGCTTGCGACTTTGATCGCAAAGCTGAACAACGGCGATGGAGAGGGCTTCCTCTTTGGCGGGATCGCGAGCGACCAGCCGCCTGTCGCGAATTATTTCGCAAGCCCTCCCGCTTCCAACAAGCTGGCGCTGGACGCGGCGTTCGCCTCGGCGTTCGGCTTCGGTCAGAGCGATCCCGCAGTTTCCGGCATTACGCAGGCGCAGCTCGACGGCTTTCTCTCCAGCGGCTTTCAAAACCTCTTCTCGGATGCGGGCTGGCGCGCGACCTGGTCCCGCGCCTCCGACCAGCCGCTCCAGAGCCAGATCGCGCTTTCACGCGTCATCGACAGCTCCATCACCGCGAATGAGCCCGCCCTGCAAAAGCTCGCCGCGGCATATGCGATGATCGGCGACCTTGGCGCGGAACACATGAATGGACAAGCCTACAAAGCTCTATTGAGGAGCGCCACGACGACCGTCGACGCCGCAATCGGCCTTTTGACGAAAGTGCAGGCGCGCGTCGGCGTCATGCAGGGCGACGTGCGGAACGCCAGCGAGACGATGAGCGTGCAGTCCAACACGATCCTGCTCCAGCTCCAGGATATTGAGGGCGTCGATCAGACCGAGGCGGCGGCGCGAGTGAGCGGTCTTATGACCCAGATCGAGGCCGCCTATACGCTGACTTCGCGCATCAGCCAGCTCAGCCTGACAAAGTATCTCTAAGAGCGGAAACGGAGCGCGATGTATCAGCAACGCTACGCCGAAGTCGCCAGCGACTCTTCCAGGAGCGCGCGAGAAAGAGAGAAGGCGGCGCTGCACACCGCCAACGCCAAGCTCGCCGTCGCCAAAGCACGCGGCGCGCTTACGCCCGAGGCGTTCGAGGCGACGGATTTCGTCAAGCGGCTCTGGACTGCTTTCATTGCGGATCTGAGCAATGAAGAGAACGGGCTGCCCCCGGATCTGCGCGCGTCGCTGATCTCGATCGGTCTTTGGATCCGCCGCGAAGCGGATCTCATCGATCAGGGCAAATCGAGCAATTTCGAGGGCATCATGGACATCAATCAACTCATCGCCGACGGACTGACCTGACATGAACATTTCCCTCCGCCGAGGCGAACGTATTTTCATCAACGGCGCGGTTCTACGGGTCGACCGCAAGGTCTGCATCGAACTGCTCAACGACGTGACTTTCCTCCTGGAAAATCACGTGATGCAGGCCGAGCAGGCCTCGACGCCGCTGAAGCGGCTGTATTTCGTCATCCAGACGATGATCATGACGCCTAATGACTGCGAGGCCGCGATCCAGCTCAGTCGCGAGATGCTCGTCTCCCTCAACAGCACCGCGCGGGACCAGCGTATTGTCGCCGGCCTTTCGGCGGCGGTTCGACATATCGAAGACAGGAGGCCGTTCGAGGCCCTCAAATCTGTCCGGGCGCTCTTTCCCATCGAGGCGGAACTTTCCGTCCCGGACAAAAAAAACCGACGCGATGTCGCATGAAAGGAAATGGAATGACGGTCTCAAACATCCCGAGCATTTTTCCGGCCTCGTCAAGGGCCGCCGCCAATGCCGACGCATCGAAAGCCGCGGGCGACTTTAACGCCTTCCTCCAGGTGCTCGTCACCCAAATCAAGAACCAGGATCCTACAAAACCGTTGGACCCAACGCAGACCGTGACGCAACTTGCAACGTTCTCATCGGTTGAGCAAGCTGTGAAGACCAACGCGCTCCTCGGACAGCTCGCAGACTCCTCGACGCTGTCCCAAGCCTCCAGCCTCATCGGACGAATAGCCTCCTCTGCCGACGGCTCCTTGAGCGGCGTCGTGACGTCCGTCACCATGGTGGATGGCGGCGTGGTCGCCAATCTCAAGGACGGTCGCAGCCTTCTTCTCGGACCCGGCGTATCGATCAGCTAATCATGAATGAAGCAGACGCGTTGGAAATCGTCCATCGAACGATCGTCACCATCCTTGTCGTATCCGGCCCGCTTGTAAGCGCGGCGATGGTCGTCGGCGTCCTGGTCGCGCTGCTGCAGGCATTGACCCAGGTCCAGGAAATGACGCTGACCTTCGTACTAAAATCATCGCGATGATCGCCGTTCTTGGTCTATCGGCGCCCTTCATTGGCTCGAAGATCAACACGCTTGCGCAATTCGTCTATGCGCGCATCGAAAAAGGCTATTGAACGGCGCCCGGCGCCAAAAGCAGGAGCGCGGTCATGAGCGACGTCGTCAATGTGAAGACGCCCGCGCAAGGTGAAGGCAGTTCGCGGGACATCGGCTTCGCCATGTCCATCGTCTTCATCCTCTGCGTCTTTTTTCTCCCAATCCCGCCATTCCTTCTCGACGCCGGCCTCGCCTTCTCGATCGGGCTGTCGGTGCTCATCCTGATGGTTGCGCTCTGGATCCAGAAGCCGCTCGACTTCTCGTCCTTCCCAACGGTCTTGCTGGTTGCGACGATTCTACGGCTGTCGCTCAATATTGCAACGACACGCCTAATTCTGTCCAACGGATCCGAGGGCTCTACCGCCGCGGGCTATATCATCAGCGGCTTTTCCCGCCTTGTGATGAGCGGCGACTTCGTCATCGGACTCACCGTCTTCGCGATCATCGTCACGGTCAATTTTCTGGTCATCACCAAGGGGGCCACACGCATCGCCGAGGTCGGGGCACGCTTCACGCTCGACGCCATTCCCGGAAAGCAGATGGCGATTGACGCAGACCTTTCGGCCGGGCTGATCGACGAGCGCGAGGCTCAGGTCCGCCGCCGCGAACTCGAAGAGGAAAGCGCGTTTTTCGGCTCGATGGACGGCGCCTCGAAATTCGTCCGCGGCGACGCGATCGCCGGCCTCATCATTCTGGCCGTGAATATTTTCGGCGGCGTCATCATCGGCGTCACCCGCCACGGCATGAGCCTCGCTTCGGCGGCGGATGTCTACACCAAGCTATCGGTCGGCGACGGCCTCGTCTCCCAGATTCCAGCCCTGATCGTTTCTCTCTCTGCAGGCCTTCTCGTCTCAAAGGGCGGAACGAGAGGCTCGGCCGAGCAAAACATCCTTCGGCAACTTGGCATGTATCCGCGCGCGCTTTTCGTCGCCGCGCTGCTGATGTTCGTGCTCGCGCTCATTCCCGGTCTGCCCCTCGCCCCTTTCGGCGCGCTCGGCGGCGTCATGGCCTTCGTCGCCTATCTCATCCCAAAACAGGCGGAAAGGACTCGCCTGCTCGAAGACGCGGCGCAGCGCGCGATCGAGATGCAATCCCAACAGGAAACGAAAGACTCGGCCCGCAACCTTCTTCGGGTCGCGCCGGTCGAGCTGCTGCTCGGCAAGCAACTATGGGCGGGCCTCCTGTCGTCTCAGGCCGAGCTCGGCCGGCGCGTTCTCAAGATGCGGCGCAACTTCGCCCGTGATTACGGCTTCATCTTCCCCGAGATCAAGCTCTCCGACGATATCGACATTCGCTCGAAGCAATATCACATCCGCATACAGGGCGCCCTCGCTTCGGCCGGCGAGTTACGACTGGGACATCATCTCGTCGTCATTGGCCACGGGCCTGCGCCCGATCTCCCAGGCGACGAGACGACTGATCCCGCTTTCGGCATCCGCGCAATGTGGATCGCCGACGCCATGGTTGAAGAAGCGAAGCGTCAGGGTTTTTCGCCAATCGACCCCGTTTCCGTGCTGCTGACGCATGTGTCCGAGACGCTTCGCAGCAATCTCGCGCAGCTTCTCACCTACAGGGACCTGCGCATCCTTATCGATCGTCTCGAGCCCGAATATAAGCGTCTTGTCGACGACATGACTCCGAGCCTCGTCACGCATTCGACACTTCAGGGCGTTCTCAAGCTGCTCCTCTCGGAACGCGTTTCGATCCGCAATCTCGAACTGATCCTTGAAGCCGTCGCCGAGGTCGCGCCATTCGTCAGACGCGCTGAACCGATCGTTGAACACGTCCGCGCTCGGCTCGCATCGCAAATCTGCAGCGATCTCTCGGTCGATGGCGCGCTCGGCGTCCTGAGGCTCGGACCGAGATGGGATCTTTTTTTCCATGAGCATTTGAAGCGCGACGCCAAGGGTGAAATCCTGGGCTTTGACGCCGACCCGTCGCTCGTCGAGA
Organism: Methylocystis parvus; assembly: GCF_049675845.1. Lineage (GTDB taxonomy): Bacteria > Pseudomonadota > Alphaproteobacteria > Rhizobiales > Beijerinckiaceae > Methylocystis > Methylocystis parvus_A. The sequence continues at coordinate 3,756,297 of NZ_CP187161.1, read as the reverse complement.
AATTTTCGCTCGAAGCCGGCGCGGCTATTCGAGACCGCATAGAAAGAGGCGAGACATTCATCGTTCTGACGGCGCCCGAGGCGCGGCCTTATGTTCGACTGCTGCTCAGTCGCCCTTTTCCATCGCAGGCCATTCTCTCTCATCTCGAAATCGCCGGCGGCGTTCAGATCAGGTCGCTTGGGACGATCTCGTGATCGCCAGCCCTGTTCTTCCGACCTTTATCCTGTTTTGCCGCGTGGGGGGATGCTTGATGACGGCTCCCGGATTTTCGAGCGACCGGATCCCTGTACGAACCCGCCTCTCTATTGCGCTCGCAATCTCATTCGCGTTGACGCCGGCTCTGATGGATCAGGCCGATCATATCGCTCTGGATCGCACCCCCGCGACGTTCGTCGCTATCCTCTTCTCGGAGCTCCTGATCGGCGTGACGCTCGGCTTGTTGTCTCGCTTCTATTTCCTCGCGCTCGAAATGCTCACAACGAGCGTTGCAATGACCTTCGGTCTGGGCAACATTTTCGGCGTCGCGATCACGGAGTCGGAAGCGGCCCCGGCCTTGACTTCTTTAGTCATGACAAGCGCCGTGACGCTGCTTTTCGCCACAGACCTGCATTTGGAGCTCATACGCGGCCTGTATCTTTCCTACGACGCAGCCCCGATCCAGGATGGCCCCTCCGTGTTCATTCTTCTCCGGGAGATCATGAGCGTGCTTTCCCAGTCCCATTCACTCGCGCTACGTATATGCAGCCCATTCCTGCTATTCGGGTTCATCGTCAATGTCGCGTTGGGGCTCGTCGCTCGCCTTGCGCCGCAGGTTCAGATTTACTTCCTCTCGGGTCCTCTCACGATCTTCATCGGGGTTTACGCCCTTTCCATCCTGGCGCCCGATTTCTTCTCGACATTCACGTCGGGATTCGCCGCGTGGCTTATATCTCCATGAAGCAACGCCGCGACCGGTTGGAAAGGACAGCGCATATTGCGCAAACGCTCTGGCGCCTCCAGAAAATGAGGCAGGCGCAGAAAGAGGCTGAACTTGGAGAGCTACGAAAGGCTACGGCCGCTGCTCTAGAAAGCCTGGAAGCATCGGAGCCAGCGCTTGCCACTCAACGCCTCGCCTTTCTGTCCCAGCGGCGCGCCGAGACAGAACAGGCTATCGCTTTGATGCGAGAACGCGCTCGGGATTACGGGGCGCGTGCCAAGCTCGCTGAAAAGGCTCATCGAAATGCAGACCAGGCATTGCGACGAGACGAAGCAGATGCGGAACGCCGGAGGCTAGCTGACGTCAGCGCGCCGAAAGGCGACTGAGCTAGTTATATCTTGGCAGCTTGAGGAGGAGCCGTGTCTATTTTTCCCGCTACGGACATCGTTTCCGACGTCGCGCGCGCTGCGGATCCGCGACGGGTTAGAACCGCCATGCAACGATTGGAGAGGGCGGCCGCACCCCTTGAAGCCCCACCGACAAAATTCGAAGCGCCGCGCTTTGCAACTCGACTTGGCGCGAAAGCTCTTCCTTCGTCGCGACTCATGAGAGCGCGCCACCAACGGAGCGACGACCCGAATCGCCTGGCCAAAAGTTCGAAGCCTTCCTTTTGGGGAGTTGGCTGGAGATGCTTTTGCCAAAGGAAGAAAGCGGAGTCTTCGGCATGGGGGCCGCTGGAGACGTTTGGCGCTCCCTCATGGCGGAGCAACTCGGGGCGCAGCTCTCGCGATCCGGAGGGATCGGCGTGCAGAAGCTCATCGATCAGAGCTACGCACCGTCTACCGACACGCGCGCTTGAGCACTCCATGACGCAGGAAGCTTCCCCATCCGTCGGGAGTGAAGGCGACGCCACCCCCGCCCTGGCTCTCGCACTTTGCATCGAAAGGCTCGAAGCCATTATTCTAGCGGAAACAAACTTGCTCAAGCAGGGCGGCAATCTTGATTTCGAAGCGCTAAACGCCCGCAAGACTCATGCTTTGATGGAGTTCATTCAGGCGTCGAAGGGCGCACGACTGCGCGATGCCGACGGCGTGATCGACGGCGCGGAACGCTTGCGAGAGCTTCTCGCCGTGAACGCGGAAATTCTGGACCGGCATCTGCAGGCCACGCAGGAGATCGCCATGCTCATGATCACCAGCATCCGTCGCGACGACTCAGATGGCACCTATTCCGCGCGCCGGCACGGAGCGCGGTGATGGGAAAGACCTTTCTCATCGGAGTCTGGGCATGCTGCGTGACCCTCGCCGCGACTTTTGGCGCCGCCTATTGGCGCGCAACGCCAGCGAAGGGCGCGCAGGGTCAGCATGAGGAGGCGACGCAGACGCGGCTGTTGAAGCCCGTCACTGTGCCGGTGATCATCGATGGCGCGCTGAAAGGTTACGTCTCCGCGGAATTCAATATTGTCATGGTCGGCCACGATGCTCACGGCGGCGGCGTCGATCCTGAAAGCTTCTTCATCGACGAGGCGTTCCGCCTGATCTATGCCGACGCGAAGACTGATTTCGCGCATCTCCAAAAGGCGGATCTTGCGGCGCTGACGAAACAGCTCACAGCCAACATCAACCAGCGCCTGGGCAAGGCTGTCGTGAAGGAAACACTTGTAAAAAGTGTGACGTTCGTTGCTCGGGAAGATATACCGCGTTAGATGCGCGCGGCCCAATGGCCGCGCGCATTAATTTTCAAGCGACGCGGTGCACCGGCAGATAGGCGGCGTTCTTTACAATGGTCGGACCCGCTTCGCCACGCAAATGGCTTTCGATCGCCTGGGCGATCTTCCTGTTCGAATCCTCGCCGTCGTCCGCCTCCCCTCCCTCCGCCGGAGTTTCGTAGATCGCCGAAAGCTCCGCGATGAATCGCTCCATGGATTTGAGCGCGCGATACTGCGGTATTTGCGTGAGCTCCTCCGCCATCTGCCGCCGGAGCTGTTCGAGTTGGGACATCGGATGCATCGAAGCCTCTTTTCTGCTTGCAATTGCTTCAGCCTAAAGTCCGTAGCTTTCTCGGAACTTGCCGAGTTTAACGAATTCTTACTGCGACCGTTAGGATCTTCAGTTTCAGGCCAACCGCCGCGCGTAGATTTGCGACCGTGAATTTGGAGGCCTTCATGCGTTCGAACCGGTATGAGAGATTGATTTCCTCCGACTTTATGCTTCGCGGCGCGGGCGTAGCGCTGGCCGCGGGAAGCCTCGCCTTCGCGGCCCAGCAACTTTCTCGACCCACGCAGCCACAGATCGCCGGACTCGAGCATCTCGCCATTTACGCCAGACCTGCGAGCCGCGTCGCACAACCTCTCCGACGCGAGCGCGCTATCGATTACACGCCGATCGGATCCACCCATAGCCACGTGTCCGGCGCCTTGATCGGCGCTTATGAAATTGTGGAGGCGTCAGGCGATTCCGCTCTCATGCGGCTGCCAGAAGGACGCATTCAGCGCGTCGCGCCTGGTAGTCGCATCGCCGGGCTCGGATCTGTCACCGGGATTCGTCGATCGGCGCAAGGATGGATTGTGATCACGCAAAGCGGCGTTATTCGACAGAACTAACGTCGCAGCGTTCAAGCGCCGCGTCGATTGCGTCATTGCATTGCGCGAGAGTGAGATCAGACGAGAAGCCGCTTTCGACGCGGCGGTCGGGATGCAACAGCCACGCCATCTCGCGCCGCAACGCGCGCAATGTCGCTCTGGATCCTCTGGCGCGAACGAGTTTTTCGTTGAATTCGGTCGCGGAGAGCGGCGCGCGGTCCCAACTGACAGGATGCGCAGCTCCATTTTGGAACTGCGCGTATGCGTTGAGCGCACATGCCTTCGAGCGGCGCCAAACGGTGAGCGCCTGCAATTCTAACGCGATTCCGCGACACTTGAGGTATGGAGCGCTCTCGGCGAGAGCGATCCTCTGGCTCTCCAGCGCGTTCAAAACTCGTGAAAACTCGGACACCCTTCGCCCCGCTGGTCGGCGAGGCGAAACCTATCTCGAAAACGCTAAGGCCCTCTTATCCGGCAGCGCGCAAACTGTTTCCCTGCGTCTGCAACGCAGGTTGCGTGACGAGCAGATAGCCGAGGAAGCGTTGCGAATCGATGGGATCATAGCCGAGGCGCGCGCGCAATTTCTTGCGCAGCTTGCTGATATGGCTTTCGATGACATTCTCTTCCACGTCGTCGTCGAATAGGCCATAAACGGCATTGAAGATTTGCGCCTTCGTTAGACGGCGCCCGCGATTGACGAGAAGATATTCGAGGATCCGACGCTCACGCCGCGGCAGCGAAAGAGTCTCACCGTTCACAATCGGATCGCCGCCGTTGAAAAACACCTGAATGCCCCCGACGATGGCGCAATCCGGCCGCGTTTCGGCGCGGCGACGGATCGCGTGCACGCGCGCCAGGATTTCGCGGACATGCACGGGCTTGCGGACCACATCGTCGACGCCGGCGCTGAAGAGGCCGAGCGTCTGCTCGAGCGAGGGCGCATCGTTCATCGCGATCACCGGCGCCTGCGACCTTCTGCGGATGATGCGCGGAATGTCTTCGCGCTCTGGGCAGTCGCCGATAAGAAAAGCCTCGACCGCCTGCATGTCGCCATCGCCGACGCTCGCCACCCAGTCTCTGAACTGGCCCGGGCGAAACCCCGTGGAAGCGATGCCCTCCTGACCAAATCGACAGGCGTATCCATTCGTTACAAGGTCACGCTCGTCGACGATGATGAACATGCTGGGGCTCCTCGTTCAAGAATTTCAGGGGCCGCTTCGAATCGGCCGATGAGCCCAGTTAAGTTCCGCCAAACCTTCCGGTCAACAGAATACTGATAGTAAACAACAAACCGGCATCCGCATCATTGCTTGATGCGAACAGTTGAATGTCAACTTTTAGTACTGTATTAACCAAACAAAACGTCGTCCATCTGCGTCAGCGGCAAGTCATGCGCTGCGGCCACTGGCTCCGAGACGACGCGGCCGCCAGTAATTTCGAGCCCGGCGCGAAGATGCGCATCCTCCATTAGCGCGCGAGGCCAACCCTTGTTCGCGAGCGCGAGCACGAAGGGCAAGGTCGCGTTGTTGAGCGCGAAGGTCGATGTGCGGGGCACGACGCCCGGCATGTTGGTGACGCAGTAATGGACAACGCCATCGACGACATAAATCGGGTCGGCGTGACTGGTGGGGCGCGACGTTTCGCAACATCCGCCCTGATCGATGGCGACGTCGACAATCACAGAGCCGCGTTTCATTGTTTTGAGCATGTTGCGGGTGACGAGGATGGGCGCTCTGGCGCCAGCCGTGAGTGCGGCGCAGATGACAAGATCGGCGCGCTTGATAGACTCCGCCACGGCCGCCCGCGTCGAATAGATGGTGCGCGCGGCGAAGCCCAATCTCGCTTCGGCGCGGCGCAGGGCGTCGACGCTGCGATCGGCGATCAGCACATTTGCGCCCATGCCGAGCGCAATGGTCGCGGCGTGAAGCCCAACGCTTCCTGCGCCGAGGATGAGCACATCCGCCGGCGGCACGCCGGGCGCCCCTCCGAGCAGAACGCCGCGTCCCCCCGTGAGCTTTTCGAGAAAGCGCGCGCCCATCTGCGGCGCAAGACGCCCGGCGATTTCCGACATGGGGGCGAGGAGAGGCAATCCGCCGCCGGGCGCGGTCACCGTTTCATAGGCGATGCAATGCGCGCCGCTCCGCATCAAGCCTTCTGTCAACGCGCGATCGGCCGCGAGATGGAGATAGGTGAAGAGAAGCTGACCCGGCGTAAGCAGCGCGATTTCCGAAGACAGCGGCTCCTTGACCTTAACGATGAGGTCGGCCCCCGCAAATATTTCCGCTCTATCGACGAGCGAGGCGCCCGCGGCGACATATTCCTCGTCGGCCAGGCCCGCTCCTTCTCCCGCGCCGCTCTCGATCAGCACCGCATGTCCGGCATGCGCGAGTTCGGCGACGGAAGAAGGCGTCAGTCCGACGCGATATTCGTTGTTCTTGATTTCTTTCGGCGCGCCGACACGCATGTGCAGCTCCAAACGGATGGGCAAAAGATGGTCGCACTGAATATATGAAAATAGCGGGGCTCAACGGCAAGGGCCGTGGTCAAGCCATCAAAGCCAAGGGGAAGCTTCATGCCGACCATCAACACCGACAAGGTCTGCTATGTCGTTGTCAAAGCTCGCGAGCTGGAGAGCGAAGATGAAGGCGTCGACGCCGACGCTTCGAACCCGACGGACGACAAATTCGTGAGCGTGCTCACGGAAGAGGCCTACGATTCCGTGCGCGACGAGGTCGCCGCTTATATCGACGCCATGGATGTGGACGAACAAACGGAGCTCGTCGCGCTGGCCTGGATTGGCCGTGGGGAATATGGCGCGGAAGACTGGGACGAAGCGGTTCGCCTGGCTCGAGAGCGACATGAGGGATCGACCTCCGCCTACCTTCTCGGCATGCCGCTGCTCGCCTCCCATCTGGAAAATGGACTCGGCGAATTCGGAGAAAGCTGCGCGCTCTTTGCGGCAGATCGACAGTGAGCCGATGCGACAGGCTCGGTCGAAGCCCATTGGAATCGGTCAACGGCGCACCATATCTGCGAGGCGGATATAATTTGAGGAGCCTACGATGAACCGCAGAGTTTTCGCTGTCGCGCTTTCCCTCGCCCTCGGTTTGGCGTTCGCGCCGCGAATAGCGCTTGCCGAGAGCCATCACCTCGCTGAAGCCGTCAAGCATACGAAAGAAGCGATCGATCATGGCAAGATGGGCCATGCAGACGTTCTCGTGACGCATGCGGAAGCCGCTCTCAAGCACGCCCAGCAGGCGGAAGCAGAAAAGGCGAACCCGCATACCAAGGAGGGCATTACCCACCTCGAAGCCGCCATCGACACCGGCAAGAAGAAAGACGCGCCGGGCGCCACGAAGCATGCCGAAGAAGCGCTGACGCACCTGGAAGCAGCGCAAAAGTAAGAGCGCCAAGGTTGAAAAGAGCGGCTCCCCAGCCGCTCTTTTGCCATACATGACAGCGGACACGCGATCGCTTATGTGAAGCCCAAGCAAGGGAGGGCCGGGCATGAGCTTTCGCGAATTCACGCGCGCCAAGTCCATCGAGCTTTTGCGCGCCGAGGGCGGCGACGGCAAAGGCTTCAACCGCGTGCTCGATATCTGGCAGCTCACCAGCATCGGTCTCGGCGGCATTATCGGCGTCGGCATCTTCATGCTGACGGGCGTGGTTGCGGCGACGCAGGCCGGACCGGGGGTCGCGCTTTCCTTTCTGATCGCTGGCATTGCGAGCGGCGCCGCGGCGTTGTCCTACGCGGAGTTCGCCGGGCTCATCCCCGTCGCCGGCAGCGCCTACACCTATGCTTACGCCGTGCTTGGCGAGCTCGTCGCCTGGATCATCGGCTGGGACCTTCTCCTCGAATATGCGCTCGTCGTCGCCGTCGTCTCCATAGGCTGGTCCGGCTATTTGCAGGCGCTTCTGGCGCAGCTCGGCCTGCCCCTTCCCGCCTGGGCCGCTGGCGCGGTCGGCACGGGGCCAGGCCATGTCGTCGATCTGATGGCCGCTGTCGGGGCGCTTGGCGTCGCCGGCCTTCTGACGCTGCGCATCGAGCTCGGCGCGCGGTTCAACGAGGCTATGGTGATCCTTAAGATCGCGGCCGTCATATTCGTCATCGCTGTCGGCCTGCCTTATGTGCGCGTCGAAAACTGGACGCCCTTCATGCCCTTCGGCTTCTCGGGGGTCGCGGAGGGCGCCGCCGTCGTGTTCTTCGCCGTCTTTGGCTACGACACGCTCACAACCGCAGCCGAGGAAGCGCGCGATCCTCAACGCGATCTGCCGCGCGCGGTGCTGCTGTCGCTCGCCGTGTCGCTCACCCTTTATGTTGCGATGGCGCTCGTGCTGACGGGTATTGCGCCCTACCGCACGCTCGACAATGCGGCCCCCGTCGTCACCGCCTTCGAAACGATCGGCCTGCCCTGGGTCGCCTTCATCGTCTCGGTCGCAGCGGTGGCGGGCATCACCAGCGTCATGCTCGCCTTCCTCCTCGGCTGCGCGCGAATCTGGTTCGCCATGAGCCGCGACGGGTTGCTGCCAGGCTGGTTTGCGGTTCTCCATCCGCGCTTTCGCACGCCGCATCGCCCCACGCTCATCGCAGGCGCGCTGACGGCGGCCGTCGCGGCGGTCTATCCCATCAAGGAAGTCGCGGAGCTCGTGAATATCGGCACGCTCTCGGCCTTCGTCGTCATCTGCGTCGCCATTATCGTGCTGCGCAAGACGCGACCCGACGCGCCGAGGACGTTTCGCACGCCCTTCGTGCCCTTCACGCCGCTCGTCGGCGTGGCCTTCTCAATATGGCTGCTGTCTCGGCTTCCGCTGATCGCCTGGGAGCGGTTTCTGATCTGGCTGGCGATCGGATTGGCGATTTATTTTCTGTATGGCCGGCGGCACAGCAAGCTAGCCTCTCCGCCGTCTCCCTGATCCCTCGTCATTGCGACGAGCGAAGCGACGAGGCAATCCAAAAGGGAATATGTCGCCCTGGATCGCTTCGCTTCGCTCGCGATGACGGCTGCGTTAGCTCGTTAAAGACGCGCCACCGACTCCTTGATACGCTTCACATAAGCAGCGTTGGCCGCCTGCTGCAGGGCGATCAGGTCGTTGAACTCCTTGCAGATGACGCCGCGACGATCCGCGATCTGCACGAGGCCGAAATCCGGCGTCTCATTGGCCTCGACGATCACCGGTCCGTCATCCGTCGCCGCCATGTCCCAGCCGATAATGCCGAAATGGCGCAGCACCTTCGCGCCCTCGACGGCCGTGGCCTTCATCTTCGCCCAGTCCGGCACGGCGAGGCCAATCAGCTCGGCGCCCGTATCCGGATGATGCGTCACGTCTTTCATCTCGAAGCCGACGCCGCTCGTGACGCGCTCGACTCGGCCCGTCTCGAAATCGAGCCCCGCGAGCATATTGCCCGAGCGCCAGAAATTGTCTGCGACATTGCCGGCGGCCGGAATCTTCCAGCCCGCCCGGAAAGCCTTGGGGCCATCCGGCGTCGCGATGGTGAGGATGCGCACCGTCGCGAGACGCTCTCCGATTTTTGGGATCAGGTCGCGATGCGGCTTGACCATCTTCTGGAAGAGATAGCCGGCGCCGTAATGCTTCTCGATGTCGTCGAGCGTCTCGTCGACCTTGAGGCGCTTGTCGCCGACGGCGATGAGCTCGCCGCTCGCCGGGTCGCAGCCAAGGAGCGCCAACGCGCCGAGGCTTTGGAAGCTTTCGACCGGCTTGCCAAAGATGGGGTAATGGCGCTCGTCGAGCAGGAAGGCGCGCAGCTCCGCGCGCGAGCGCAGGAGCTTGTCGGACGCGATCGTCATGCCGGAGGCATAGATTGCGAGCGGCGCGATCGTCGGCAGGCCGTAGGTCGCAAGATAGCTCATCGAGACGAGCTTGTTCGTCAAAAGGCCGTGCCAGTCATGGCGGTAATTGATCTCGATCACGAGGTCGCGGTTACGACGCGCGCCGATGAAATCCGCCTTCTCGGCGCCGTTCAGCCAGGCGTCGTCGAAAAGGCGGTATTTCACGTAATCTTCGAAGGAGACCTTGCCCGGGCCGAACGCGAGGCGCGAATATTCGCGCGTCAATTGCATGGGCGGCGCGCCCGTCTGCTGCGCCGCGCGCTGCATGCATTCGGCCATGGACATTTGCGGTCCGCCATGGGCCGTGTCGAAGCTCGCGGCCTCGGCCGGCGCTTCGGTCTTCTGCTTGCGGCTCAAAAAGGAAAAGGCCACGGACGTTCCCCCGGTCTGTTTGCTCGACGCTGGCGTCGCGCGAACCTCAGCTATTGGATGCGGCGAGCGTCAGCCCGCCATTCACGCCGATACGCTTGGCGAGCGCGCCCCATTTGCGGAACAAAAGCTCCATGTCGCGTCGCAGCGGCAGGAAGGCGGCGTCGACATCGAGCCCCGTCGCCATGCGCTCGGCGACGAAATTTGCGTGCGGCATGCTGAAGCACAGGCGCAGCGCCGCGCGGCCGGCGATGACGACGGGCTGCCCGACATGGCAGACGCGCGCATATTCCGGGCAATCGAAGACGCCGGTCGACGCGCGCAGCGAATCGTAGATCAGACGCGTCTGGCCGGATCGCCGCGATGGGTGAGGATCGGAAAGATCGTCGAGGGCTTTCCCCCCAGCCGCCAGCATTCTGCGTCGAGAAAGTCGAGGTCCGGATTGCCGGCGACGCAGCGCCGCGCCGACTCGGCGAACAGCATCGCGATTTCCTCGCGCAGGCGCGCAGGAATGTTGAAGTAAGCCTCGATCTCCGCAAGCGCCGCCGTCCAGCGCAGACCCATGCCGAGATTGGCGGGCGCGAAGTCGGCGGCTTCGAAGGCGCCTTCGAAGCTCTTCGGCCAATCGCATCGCGCCGTATAGGCGGCGAGCCCCGCCGGCAGGCGCATGCCGCGCAGCTTCTCGGCCTTGTCCGGCGGGATCAGCAGCGCGCCGCAGAACGGCGGACCGCCAGCGAATTTAGAGCCGGTGATCATGACCAGAAAGCCGTCGGCGAGGTCGGCTCTTATCTGCTCGGCCGAGCTGCGTAATTGGCAGGCGTCCACGAGGACCAGCGCGCGGCCGGCGGCGTTCGCCGAAATCTCGCGCGCGAAGGCGCGCCCGGGTCCGTTGCGCCCCGTCTTGGAGGAATCGAGAAGATGCAGCAGCGCGCCGCGGCCAGTGCGCAGCGCGTCGGCGACCGCGAGGCCAGCGCTGCGGTCGATTTCGGCGGGGGGACGCAGGCGGCCGCCGGCGTCGCGGATCTCGACGCGGCGCATGACCACGTCATCCTTCTCCCAACCGGCGAGGGGGGCGCCCTTCTCGACATTCGGCTCGAAGGCGGCCGTCGCCGCGAAATGCGCGCCGGTCGCCGCGAGCGCCACGCCGCTGCCGGTCTCGTCCGGCGCGACGACGATATTGGCGATGGGGCGGCCGAGCAGCGCCTTGGCGACGGCGAGCGCGGCAAGCTCGGCTTCCGTGCCCGACGCAGTGAGAACCGCTTCGACCCCGGGCGCGCCGAATTGCGCGACGATGCGTGCGCGGATGTCGTCGAACCAACCGGCGAGATCGCCGCTCTCCTCAGAGAGCGCGTCGAAAGCTTCGCACGCCGCCTGATAGCCACGCTCGGTGATGGCGCTCGCGGTGGAAGATGAAAACCAGACTTCGTCGGGCGCGGGCGGCGTCGGCGTCCCATAGCGGTTTCGGCGCGAGGTCGGATCCGGCCAGATGCGCTCGTCGCCGCCGGAGGCCAGCATCATCTCCAGACGCGACCGGGAGGACGAAACCTTCAGCCGCTCGACGGCGTGAGCAGCCGTGACGCTTGCGAAGGCCTGGTCGCTCAAAAGTCGCTTCGCTGCGTCGCTCATCACCGCTCGTCGAATCATGGGTCGCGCATATGTTCACGCGCGGCCCATGATGTCGTCGAAGCGTTAATAAAGGTTAAGGATGATGGCGGAAGCGGGCGCTTTCGCCATCAATGCGGCGAAGGATGCGGACGATCCGGCCGGTGATACCCGGGATGATAGGGGTTGAGATGCTTGCGCTCGTGATGCGGGCATGGATTGCGCCAATGACGAACGCCCTTGGTGTGATGCTGTGGCGACGTCGTGACGAAGCAGCCCGTGTGATGGGACGATCCATGATGGCCGTCGTGGAGGAAAGCCAAAGCGGGGGCCGGCGCGACGACGATCAAAGCGGCAAGCGCTACATGAACGAAACTCTTCATGGTCCTTTCCCTTGTGTGCGATCGATGAAATACGATCCTTCACCAAAGGTAGAGACTGTCGCGGTTCGCAGCATGAGGCCACAGACAGATTTTTCAATGGTGTCAGGCGCCCGCTAACCCCAATTTCAAGACGCCGCATCACCCGCTCGAGCAAGGTCAAAAAAAGAAGCGCCAGCGTTCCTTCCCTTCGCGACCGCCCGCCACAGCTTTGAATTGCGCGCGCCGCATCTAAGGGCTCGTCAATGGCTAACGGCGTTGAATCCGAACTCAAATTCGTCTTTTCTCCACACGCCCTGCCTGCCGTAAAGGCGGCGCTGGGTCGCGAAAACACCAGCTCGACCGAGCGCCACCATCTTGTCTCGCACTACTTCGATACGGCGGACAACTTTCTATGGCGTCGCGGCGCGACCCTGCGCGTGCGCGGCGAGGGCCCCGAAAGCAAGCAGACGATCAAGCGGGAACAGCCCTCGACGCTTGAAAGAGACGAATATGAAACCGAGGCGGATGGGGCTACGCCAAACGTCGGCGCATTCGACGCCACGCCTCTGGCGCATCTTGTCAGGAAGCCAAAGGTACGCAGGCGTCTCAAGCAGAATTTCGAGGTGGAGGTCGAGCGGGAGGCTACGACTCTGGATTTCAACGGAAGTGAGATCGAAGCGGCCGTCGATCTCGGCGAGGTCAGATGCAAAGGCGCGCTCGCGCCTTTCGTCGAGCTGGAACTCGAACTGAAGAGCGGGGAGAAGAAAGAGCTTTTCGAATTGGCCCGCCGCTTGTGCGCGGCTGCGCCGATCGCTCTCAATCTCATCAGCAAGGCGGAGCGAGGCCATCTCTTGGTCGATGGCGCTTGGGGACGCGCGTTCAAGGGACGCCCGCCTGAGTTCTCCAGGCGGATGAATTGCGCCGAGGCGTTCCAACTCGTCTGCCATAGCTGCCTGCATGATTTCATCGTGAATCTGCAGGCCCTCGAACGCCCGGATCGGGTTGAGGCGGTGCATCAGGGTCGCGTCGCCTTGCGGCGCTTGAGAGCCGCCCTTCAATTGTTCAAGCCGGTTGTTGGCGGCGAGGATTTCCAGCGCATCGACGACGAGCTGAAATGGATTTCCCATGTCTTTGGCGAGGCGCGGGATCTGGATGTCTTCCAGGACAACGCCTTTGAACCGGCGGCGAAAAGCGGCGACAATCCCGGCGCAGCGGCGCTCGCAAGGCGCACGGGAGCCAAAAGGAATCAGGGGCACGACGCGGTGAACGCCGCCGTGGCGTCCCTGCGCCTGCGGCGGCTGTTAATCGATATTTCCGCCTGGATCGAGGAAGGCGGCTGGCGGCGGGGCGAGAGCGCGCAGGAGCCTCTCGGTCCATTTGCGCGGCGCAGGCTCAAAGAGGAGCTTCGCAAATTCGTGAAGCGCGCCCGCGACCTGGCGGAACTCGATCCGGCCGAGCGCCACAAGGTTCGCATCAAGGCGAAAAAGCTACGATATATGGCGGGCTTTTTTAAAACCGCGCCCAACCTTGTCTCCGGGCGCAAGGCCCTGCGCCGGCTGCTTGATCGCCTGGAGCGCATGCAGGACTGCCTTGGAGAGTTACATGACGAGCAAACGAGGGCTGAATTTCTCGCTGAGGAGATACGCAGTCTGCCAGCCGGAGCCGATCCGCTGATCGGATTTGCGGCAGGCCGGCTCGCGCAGCCTGACGGCGACCCGGAAAGCAAGCTCTCGGCTGCCTTGGACGCCTACCGCGACGTCGCGCGATCGAGGCCCTTCTGAAACGCTTGGTGCGGGCGGCCGGAATCGAACCGGCACAGGCCTTTCGGCCCTACGGATTTTCTTACCCGCCACGGCTTTCGCCGCCCCGCTGCTGCGAGTTTGGGGTCTGGACTATCCCTTCGCCTTAGCGACAAAACGCCTTAGGCGCCGCCCGTCTAGTCTCTACACCTTCCCGCCAAAGAGGCGGGCTTGGCTCGGGATCGCCACTTTCGAGGGTTCCCCGACTTTGAGCGGTTCTACTCGCGCGGTTTCCCGGCATGAGCACTCAAATTGTTCAAGTCCGTTGCGTCTACCAGTTTCGCCACGCCCGCAATGCATGGATCACGCGACGACCTTATAGGGCGGGCTCATCGACGGCGCCAAGCTTTGTTTTAGCCCCGCCGGGTCGCGCGCTGCGTCTTGCGGATCGGCGCCTGGAAGGTGAGCGCCGTGTCCCAGGGGAAGTAAATCCAGGTGTCCTGCGAGACCTCGGTGACGAAAGTATCCACCATCGGCAGGCCCTGCGGCTTGGCGTAAACGGTGGCGAAATGGGCCTTGGGCAGCATTTCCCGCACGGCCTTCGCGGTCGCGCCCGTATCGACGAGGTCGTCGATGATGAGCACCTCCTCGCTTGGCCGCGCGAGGATCGTGTCCGTCAGGGGCTTCAAAACCTCGATCGTGTCGCGCTCGGTCTCCTCGTGGTAGCTCGCGACGCAGACCGTCTCGATCACGCGGATGCCAAGCTCGCGCGCGACGATGCCCGCCGGCACGAGGCCGCCGCGCGTGACCGCGACAATGGCCGAGAAGCCCCCGATGGTCGCGAGGCGCCACGCCAGCGCGCGGGCGTCGCGGTGGAACATGTCCCAGGAGACGGGAAAAGTCTTGTCCGGGCTGATAATCTGCATGTCGCCCTCGCCCATTCTTCTCATGACGCCTGCGCAGACAATTCCGCGAGGAGCGCCCGAACCGCCTGCCCCGCCACGGCGAGGCGCGCCGCGTCCCGGCTGCGCAGCACGATCTGGTTGCGAATGCCGGCCGCCGAAAAATGCGGGTATGAACCGATGCTCACGCCCTCATGCGCACGGGCGATCTCCTCGAGCTTCATCGCATAGCTGCCCTCCGGAATCGACCCCGCATCGACGGTTTCGACCTGAACGCGCGCGCCCGACCTGAGCTGTGGACCCACCGTGTCCATCATCGACTGCATGATGGTCGGCACGCCCGCCATGACGATGACATTGCCGATCCAGAAACCCGGCGCCTTGGAGGCGCCGTTGCGGACAAGCTCGGCGCCGTCGGGGATGCGCGCCATGCGCCGCCGGGCCGGGTTGAGTTCCTCCTCGGTGAAGCGTTCGCGCAGCATGGCGATGGCGCGGGGGTCCTCCCCGATCCCGACCCCGAAGGCCGCGGCCACCGCGTCTGCGGTGATGTCGTCATGCGTCGGGCCGATGCCGCCCGTCGTGAAAACATAAGTGTAGCGGGCGCGCAGGGCGTTCAGCGCCACGACGATTTCCTCGGCCTCGTCGGGCACGACGCGCGCCTCGCGCAGGTCGACGCCGATCTCGGCGAGATATCTGGCGATGTAGTGGGTGTTGGCGTCCTGCGTGCGCCCCGACAGGATCTCGTCGCCAATGACGAGAACCGCCGCTGTCGCCGGCCCCTCGCCCGTTCCGGGTTCTTTCATGTCCGCCCGCCTCCCTGGAGGCGTGATTATGGCGATCCAGGAGGGCGCCGCCAAGCCTCGCTAGGCTTCGCGGGCCGCGCTTCGCCGCGTCCCGACGACCGTTCTCGCGAAAGCCGGCCCGGCTCGGTCGAAAAGACCGGCGAGGCCGTATAGCAGCAGAAGCGCCGCGCCCACATAGATGACGTCGAAGACCGGCGAGGCCAAATCCGAGTCCGCAAGAATTTGTCCGAGGGCGCTGATCAGGCTTCCCGCACAAAAAATAGGCAAAGGATTCCGGCCCAGCTGCGCAAAGAACTCGAAGACAGCCGTTTCGCGGACGCTCCAATTCAGCCGGGAGAAATAGACCGTGTAGGCAAGCGCGACGAAATCGACGATCCTCGCGACGCCGAGTTGGCTCTTGTCCCAGTCGAGATAACGCCCCGCCTCGTCGACAAGGCCCGGCGCCAGTCCGAAAACATTCGAAACGACGAGCGCCGAGGCGACCGTAAACGCCTGCGAAACCCTTAGCGCGCCAAGATTGAAGGGCACCCCCTCCCCGCGCAGCGCCCCACCGCAGAAAATGCCGAGCGCGAACATGAATTGCCAGGCGAAGGGATTGAAATACCAGCCCCCCGCTTCCGGCCACGAAGGGAGATTGACCCCGGCTATTCGCGCTCCCGCATAAACGGCGGCCGACGCCGCGAGCATCTCGAAGCGGCCGCGCAAGGCGAGGGCGAGCAGCAGAGGCGCCGTCGCCAGGAGGACGATATAGAGCGGCAAGATGTTGAAATAGGCGACCTGATGGCTGAGCGCCAAAATGCCAAGAACGCCTCTCACCGGGTCGAGAAAAGGCGTCGCGCGCCCAAATTCCGCCCCGAGGAGGTCGTTTGGCGTGAAATGGTTGGCGCCCCAGAACAAGGCGAGGCCCACGGCCGTCAGCGCCAGATGGGCTCCATAGAGCTTTGCTGCGCGGCGCGCCATGGCGACGGCCGCGGCGGAGCCGCGCCTGAACCTCGCTTCGCCATAGGCCAGATAGACGGAAACGCCGGAGAGGAAGACAAACTGCTCCGCCGAGTCGGAAAAGCCGAAATTACGCGGCGTGATCGCCCCCAGGACGTTGCCGGGGATGTGATTGACCAGGATCGCAACCAGCGCGACCCCGCGCCAGAAGTCGATCGAATCGATACGTTTTTGTTGCAAGGCCGGCGTTCGCTCGATTTTCTTCATCGAAGCCCCGCGGATGGGCCTCGTTTGCTACCGCCGCTCGCAACATACAAATCCGGCGCCGAGACCACGAAGCGCCGAATGGTCCCCGGGGTCGTCGTCCTTGCTTTGGCCGCGCAAATCACTACCTTGTCGATAATCCCCAACCCTCAGGAACCAGACGAGCGCGTATGACCTTCATCGAGTCCCACCTCGCCCCCGCCGGCCGCAAGAGCGGGCAGATCAAGTTGCACGGGCCCGAGGATTTCGAAGGCATGCGAAAGGCCGGCCGCCTCACCGCCGAAGCGCTCGACATGCTGGTCCCGCACGTCAAGCCGGGCGTGACGACGCAGCAGCTCGACGACCTCGTCTTCGACTTCGCCATCGCCAACGGCGCCTATCCGGCCCCCCTCGACTATCGCGGCTATCGCAAGTCGATCTGCACCTCGATCAACCATGTCGTTTGCCACGGCGTGCCGGACAACAAGGCGCTGCGCGAGGGCGACATCGTCAATATCGACGTGACCTTCATCGTGGATGGATGGCATGGCGATGCGAGCCGCATGTTCGGCGTCGGGGAAATTCCCCGGAAGGCGCAGCGCCTGATCGACGTGACCTATGAGTCGCTTCTGCGCGGCATCGCCGCGGTGAAGCCGGGCGCCACGACGGGCGACATCGGCGCGGCGATCCAGCAATTCGCGGAAGGCGAACGCTGCTCGGTCGTGCGCGACTTCTGCGGCCATGGCCTCGGCCGCGTCTTCCACGACGAGCCGAACATCCTGCATTACGGCGTGAAGGGACAGGGCGTGGAGCTGCGCCCCGGCATGTTCTTCACCATCGAGCCCATGATCAATCTGGGCAAGTCGTCGGTCAAGATTCTCGGGGACGGATGGACGGCCGTGACCCGAGACCGCTCGCTCTCGGCGCAGTTCGAGCATTCGATCGGCGTCACGGAAACGGGCGTTGAAATATTCACGGCTTCGCCCAAGGGTCTCGACAATCCCTCCGGCTCGCCGTCAGGCTCGGCCAGCGCCGCCGCATGACGCCGCCCAAGGGCGACGCCGCGCCGGGCATGGAAGACGCCCCGGTTCCGCATTATCACGGCCATCGCCAGCGCTTGCGCGACCGCTTCATGGAGGCGGGCGAGAGCGCGCTGGCGGATTACGAGCTGATGGAGCTGCTGCTCTTTCGCGTCATTCCGCGACGCGACGTGAAGCCGCTGGCCAAGGCGCTGATCGACCGCTTCGGCTCCTTCGCCGAAGCCTTAGCTGCGCGCCCGGAGCGCCTCAAAGAAGTGCCGGGCCTACCGGAAGCCGCTATCGTCGAGTTCAAGGTGACGGAAGCGGCGGCCCGACGCCTTGCGCGCGGCGCGCTGGAAAAGCGCAAGGTGCTCTCCTCCTTCTCGGCCGTGACGGACTATTGCCGCACAGCCATGGCCTATGCGGAGCGCGAGGAGTTTCGAATCCTCTTCCTCGACAAGCGCAATGCGCTCATCGCCGATGAGGTGCAGGGCGTCGGCACGGTCGATCACACGCCCGTCTATCCGCGCGAGGTGGTGCGGCGCGCGCTGGAGCTCGGCGCGAGCGCGCTGATCCTCGCCCATAACCACCCGTCCGGCGACCCGACGCCTTCCACGGCGGACATCCGCATGACCAAGGACATCATCGCCATCGCGCAGCCCTTCGGCATCTCGGTTCACGACCATCTCATCGTCGGCCGCAACGGACAGTCGAGCTTCAGAGGGCTGAAGCTGATATGACGCGCGCGGCCGATGCAAATCCCGTCATTACCAGCGAAGCCAAGCAATCCAGCGTCCCGTCGCCGCCCTGGATCGCTTCGTCGCTTTGCTCCTCGCAATGACGGGAGCCGAGGCTTTTGCCCTCCTTTTTCATCACGCCGCTCATCGTCGCGACGGCGCTCTTCATGGAGAATCTAGACGGCACGGTGCTCGCCACCGCCCTGCCCGCCATGGCGGCCGATCTCCATGAAGACCCAGTTGCGCTGAAACTCGCCCTGACCGCCTATCTTCTCTCGCTTGCCGTCTTCATACCGCTCTCCGGCTGGGCCGCCGACAAATTCGGGGCGCGCCGGGTCTTTCGCGCGGCGATTGGCGTTTTCACCTTCGGCTCGATCCTCTGTGGCTTCTCCCACTCGCTCGCAACGATCGTCGCGTCGCGCGTTATCCAGGGGCTCGGCGGCGCCATGATGGTGCCCGTGGGGCGGCTCGTCCTGCTGCGCACGGCCCCGCGTCACGAGCTGGTGCGCGCCATGGCCTGGCTGACCATCCCGGCGCTCATCGGCCCGCTGATCGGCCCGCCGCTTGGCGGCTTTCTCGCGACTTATTTCAACTGGCGCTATATTTTCTGGATAAACGTGCCGATCGGCCTGCTCGGCGCTGCGCTGACCACGCGCTTCATTCCCAACCTTCGCGAGGAAAGCGTCCCGCCGCTCGACGTCAAGGGCGCGGCGCTTTCCGGCTTTGGCCTCTCCTTCATCGTGTTCGGCTTCACGATCCTGGGACGCGGCTTCGCGCCGGCGCCCCTCGTCGCCCTGATCATCGGCCTCGGGGCAGTGGCGCTCTTCGCCTATCTCTCCCATGCGCGGGAAACAAAATATCCGATCATCGACCTCGCTTTGCTGCGCATCCCGACCTTCCGCGCGGCGATCTATGGCGGCTTTCTCTTCCGCATCGGACTTGGCGCCGTGCCGTTTCTGCTCCCGCTGCTTCTCCAGGTCGGCTTCAATCTCAGCGCCTATGAATCCGGCCTTCTCACCTTCGTTACGGCGGCGGGCGCCATGGTGATGAAGACGACGGCGCAGCCGATCCTGAAGCGTTTCGGCTTCCGCCGCGTGCTCATCGCCAATGCGCTGATCTCTACGGCCTTCCTGCTCGCCAACGCCTTTTTCACGCAGGCGACGCCGCACGGGATCATCATGGTCGTGCTGCTCGTCGGCGGCTTCTTCCGCTCGCTCGAATTCACGGCGCTCAACGCCATCTGCTACGCCGACATCCCGCAGGAATCGATGAGCAACGCCACGAGCTTCGCGGCGGTCGGGCAGCAATTGTCGCTCTCGACCGGCGTAGCGATCGGGGCTGCGTCCCTGGAAACCATTCGCGGGCTGCATGGCGGCGGGGCGCTGCAAGCGGCTGATTTCGCGCCCGCCTTCTATGTCGTCGCCGCCATCTCGGCGCTCTCCGTGTCGAGTTTCCTCCGTCTTGCGCCGAATGCGGGCGACGAGCTGACGGGGCGACGCGCTTAGTTTTAGGGCCGGAATTGACGGCCGCGAAACGCCTTTCCGGCAAGCATGGCCGCGCCATCTAACTTCGTGGAAAGATGTGAAAGCGCCATGGACGAATTTATTGCCGGACTGCCGAAGGCGGAGCTTCACCTGCACATAGAGGGGACGCTGGAGCCGGAGATGGTTTTCGCGCTCGCCGAGCGCAACGGCGTGAAACTGCCCTACGCCTCTGTGGAAGCCCTGCGACGCGCCTATGATTTCCGCGATCTTCAGAACTTTCTCGATCTCTATTATCAGGCGACGCAGGTCCTCGTCACTGAACAGGATTTCTACGGCCTCGCGCGCGCCTATCTCGCGCGCGCCCGCGACGAAAACATCCGTCACGCCGAAATCTTCTTCGACCCGCAGGCTCATACGCGCCGCGGCGTCTCGTTAGGGGCCGTCGTCGAGGGATTGAGCGCGGCGATGAAGGACGCCGCTCGCGAAGGCGGACCGACCTCGCGGCTCATCATGTGTTTCCTGCGCGATCTTCCCGCCGAAGACGCGATGGCGACGCTCGACGCCGCAAGCCATTGGCTCGATCGCATGAGCGGCGTCGGGCTCGACTCCGCTGAAGCCGGCAATCCCCCCGGCAAATTCACGGAAGTCTTTGAACGCGCCCGGTCGCTTGGCCTGCGTGCCGTCGCGCATGCGGGAGAGGAAGGGCCCTCCGCTTATGTGGCCGAGGCGCTGGACCGCTTGCAGATCGAACGCGTCGATCACGGCGTCCACGCCATCGACGATCGAGCGCTTGTCGCGCGGCTGGCGGGGGAGCGTATTCCGCTGACGATCTGCCCGCTCTCCAACATTCGCCTGCGCGTCTATCCGGACATGCGCGCACATCCGCTGAAGCGATTGATGGATGCGGGCGTCGTCGTCACCGTCAATTCCGACGATCCGGCCTATTTCGGCGGCTATGTGAACGCCAATTACCGCGTGGTTCAGGAAGCGTTTGCGCTTGGCCGCGGCGAACTCGGCCAGCTTGCGAAAAATAGCTTCGCGGCCTCGTTCCTATCGGAGCAGGGCAAGCCGGACAGGATCGCAGAAATCGACGCCTACGTGAAAACGCAGCAAGCGGCTTAAGCTTCCACCTGCTCCTGCCGCTTCCCGCGAAACCCCGTCGCCAAAACGTAAAGCTCCGCCGAATCCGCCCGGCTCGCCGCCGGCTTCACATGGCGCACGGTTGCGAAATCGCGCTTCAGCCGCGCAAGCAATTGCCCCTCCGTGCCGCCCTGCAGGACCTTGGCGACGAAGAAGCCGCCCGGCGCCAGCACGTCCATCGCGAATTCGGCTGCAAGCTCGGCGAGCGCGACGATGCGAAGATGGTCTGTCTGTTTGTGGCCCGTGGCGTTCGCTGCCATGTCGGACATGACGCCATCGGCCTCGCCCCCTAACATGCCCTTGATGAAGTCCGGCGCGTCGTCGTCGTTGAAGTCCTTCACGGCGAAGGAGACGCCAGCGATGGGCTCCATGTCGAGCAGGTCGACGCCGACGACCTTGCCCTTGCCGTCCTTGGCCTTCACGCGGTCGGCGGCGATCTGCGACCAGCCGCCGGGCGCGGCGCCGAGATCGACGATGCGGCCTCCGGGCTTCAGGAGATGGTAGCGGTCATCCATCTCGATGAGCTTGTAGGCGGCGCGCGAGCGATAGCCCTCGCGCTTCGCGCGCGCGACGTAAGGGTCGTTGAGCTGGCGCTCGAGCCAGAGGGTGGAAGACAGCGAGCGCTTGCGCGCCGTCTTTACCCTTGTCTTGAGCGAGCGTCCGCCCTCGCGACCGGATCCGGTCTTGCCCTCGCTCACGCCATCACCCTGTCGCGGGGCACGAACAACCCGTCGGCGCCCGGCTCCATCACGATCTGGCGGTCGTGATAGTCGTGCAGCGTCGAGCGATGGCCGATCGAGACGATTGTCGTCTTGGGCAGGCGCTCACGCAGCATCGCATAAATCTCGCCCTCGAGCTTCTCGTCGAGCGCCGAGGTCGACTCGTCGAGGAAGAGCCAATCAGGCTTCGCGAGAAGCGCGCGGGCGATGGCCACGCGCTGCTGCTCGCCGCCCGAAAGCCGCTGGCCCCAATTATTATCTTCGTCGAGCCGCTCGACAAAAGGCGCGAGCCGGGCGGCGCGCAGCGCTTCCTCGATGTCGGCGCGGGAGTAATCGTCGGCGTTGCCGGGATAGACCACCGCCTGGGCGAGCGTTCCCATCGGAATGTATGGGCGCTGCGGCGCAAGCATGACGCTCGCGCCCTGAGGCAGGACGATCTCGCCCGAGACATGCGGCCAGATGCCGGCGATGGCGCGAAAGAGCGTCGACTTCCCCGAACCCGAAGGGCCGGTGAGCAGCGCCGACTGGCCTGGCTCCAAAGCAAGCGCGTCCACATTGACGATGCGCCGTCCATCGGGAAGCGCGAGCGTCAGATCGCGCAGCGCGAGATCGCGGGCGGCGCCGCGCGAGACGACCCGGCCCTGCTCCTGCTGCGTCCGCGCGGCGTCGATGGCGCGGTCGAAGGAACTCAGGCGGTCGAGCACGGCTTTGAAGCTCGCGAGGAAGGTATAGTAATTGATGAAGAAGGTGAGCGCGCCCTCGACGCGGCCGAAGGCGCTCGCCGTCTGCGTCATCACGCCGAGCTGGATCTTCCCCGCGAAATAGAAGGGCGCCGTGATCAGATAGGGAATGATCGGCGAAAGCTGCCCATAAGCGGCCGTGAAGCCCATCAGTTCCTTTCGCTTCCGCACGATAGCCAGATAGTTGCCGAAGACGCGCTGGAAGCGCCGCAGCAGCGAACCCTCCTCTTCGTGCTCGCCCGAGAGCAGCGCGATCTGCTCGCTATATTCGCGCAAGCGCGCGAGGGAGAAGCGGAAGTCGGCTTCGCGCTTCTGCTGCTCGAAGAAGAGCCGCGTGAGCGAGCGACCGATGAGATGCGTCACGATGGTGCCGAGCGAGGCGTAGATCAGCGCGACCCAGAACAGGAAGCCCGGGATGTAGATATTCGTGCCCGGCAGCGCATAATTGCCCGAGAGCTCCCACAGCACGAAGGAGAAGGAGACGAGCGAACTGAGCGTCGAGATCAGCAGGATCGAGTAGGAGTAGATGCCGTAGCCTTCCTCGCCGCCGTCGATAAAGCGGTTGACGTCCTCGGCGATGCGCTGGTCCGGGTTATCCGCGTCGCCGCCCGCGAGCGTCATGCCGTAATGCGTATGTGCGCCGAGCCAGCGGCGGACGTAATGCTCGGTCAACCAACGCCGCCAACGGATGGTGAGCATCGACTTCAGCACATATTCGACCACGGCCGTGGTGACGTAGATGAAGGCCCAGGGCGTGAAGACATAAAGAAGCTGGCGCCAGAACTCTTGGGCGTTCTTCTCCTGGATCGCGTTGAACCAGTCGCGGTTGAAGAAGGACAGGCGCACGGAAATGCCGACCTGCCCCTGATTGATGAGCACCAGCACGACGATCATCGCGATGGCGATCGCCCTCTCGCGCGCGGTGAAGCGCGGGAACGGCCAGACGCGCGCTTCGCCCCGGTCGGGGGCGTTGAAGTAGAGGTCGGCGATGCGCGTCATCTCCTGCACCACGGGGATGCGGGAAATCGCGTAGACCATGATGGAGAAGACCGCGACGGTGACCGACATGCTCTCCGGCGGCGCGTAACTGGCGAGGCTCTGAGGCCAGGCCCCTTCCGCTTGCAGCAGCCGGACGAAGCCGAAGACGATCGTCTCCGTCGAGAAGATCGTTGCAAAGATCTTCATGAAGCTCGACATCTCGGCGCCGCGCCAGGTGGTGTAGGCGCAAAGCCCGGCGGCGACAGCGATCACGAACAGATCTGTGTCCTTGCTATGCGCGCCGATCAGCGCGGCAAGAACGGCGAAGGCGGCGACGGCCGCGCTCAACTTTCGCATCTTTGGCCCTTTGAAGGATGGCGTCGCCCGCACTCCGCTGCGGACGCTCTGGCGCTCCCCTCACCTTTGCACGGCCGGCGCTTGTTTCTCAATCATCCTCTATCGGGATGATGGCGTCGCCATTGACATGCGCAACGAGCACGGGAGACGCCTTGAAGGTGAGGACGCGACGCGGCGTAATTGTGGCTTCGACCCCTGTCTTGGGATTGCGGCCGATGCGCTCGCGCTTGGAACGAACGTTGAAAGTGCCGAATGAACGCAGTTTGACGCACTCGCCCCGCAGCAAGGCCTCGCTGATCTCGTCGAAGGTCGAGTCAAGGATCTTGCGGGCTTCCGCGCGCGACAGCGTCGGACAGCAGCCATAGACCGCTTCCCGCAGAGCGGCGCGCGTCAAAGTGTTTCCTTGCTCGCTCTTTCTTACCATGCTGGATGGTCACAGACCGGCGCGTCTGCCGCGTTCGTGCTGATAAGCGTTGCCACGCTGTTCCCCAGACTATCGAGTAACGCGACGAAACTGATTATTGTTCGCAAGCAATAAGCTTACGAGCGACATAGTACGCATAAATCATAGAGATGCAAGCCGTGGCGCCGCTTCGCCACAGACATGACGATGCGGCGCCGCAACATGATAAGCTCAAGCTTGTTAGACCGCCAGCTTAACCCTGTGCTGCGACACCGGGATCATGGCGCGCACCTTCCGGATGCGGTCGATATCCACATAGGACGAGACGAGGCCGGGCCCGTCAGACGCCTTGGCCACGACATGTCCCCAAGGGTCCGCGATCAGAGAATTGCCGTAGGTGAAACGCGTCTCGTGACCTGCCTTGTGGGCGCCGGTCTGCGCGGGCGCGCAGAGATAGGCCTGCATCTCGATCGCGCGGGCGCGGCAGAGCACTTCCCAGTGATCCTTGCCGGTGACGAGGGTGAAGGCCGCCGGCAGCGCGACAATGTCCGCGCCCTTCTCGGCAAGGGCCTGGAAAAGATAGGAGAAACGCAGATCGTAGCAGATCGCGCAGCCGATCGTCACGCCCTCGCAGTCATAGGTCACGACCTCGTCGCCCGGCTTGAAGGCGGCGCTTTCGTGATACTTCGCGCCATCCGGCGCGGTGATGTCGAACATGTGAATCTTGCGGTAGCGCGCCACTTCCTTGCCGTCGCGGTTGAACGCGACGCTGGTGTTGTGGAGACGCTCCTCGCCCGGAATCTTTTCGAGAATCGAGCCGGCATGGATGAAAACCTTGTGCTCGCGGGCGAGCGCGCTGCACATTTCATAGGCCGGGCCGCCGGGCAGTTCCTCCGCCGCGGCCATCTTCTCGGCGCGCGAGCCGCCGATGAAGTCGAACACTTCCGGCAGGCAGATCCAATCCGGCTTTTCCTGGGAGACGGCCCGTTCGATCAGGGCTTTGGCGTTGGCGAGATTGACGGCCTTGTCGCCGATCGAATTCATCTGAACCAGTGTGACCTTCATAACCGCTCTGCTGTTTTCTGGCGCGCACAAGCGCGGCTCGTCCTTCCGGGCGGTCATTCTACACAGGCGCGGCGGGCGGCGTATAGCCCAATCCTGGCCTTGGGGGATTTGGCTAGCGCGAGACGCCCGCGCGAAGCGCCGCGAGGCAAAACTCGACCATCTGCTCGCTCGTGGGCTCCGGACGGTCGGCGCATTCCACCATCAGGCGGGGATGGCAGAAGCGGACGACCGCCATGTTCACGAGTTTTGCGGCCAGCCGGGCGTCGCCCTTGGCGAACTCGCCGCTCTCCATGCCCGCGGCGATGACGCCCTGCAGAATGGCGTCGATCCGGTCGATATGCTCGTCGATGATCGGCCAATGCTCATCGAGCGCCACTTCAACCATGTCGTGCATCTTGCGGTCGGCGAGGTAGCGATCGGCGTTCATCGTTTCGTTGCCGAGCACCAGGGCGCGCAGCCGCTCGCTCGCCGTCCCGCGGCCGGAAGCGATCCTCTCAGCGGCAGCCTCGACTTCGCCCATCAATTGCCGGGCGACGGCGACATGGATCTCCGACTTGGAGCCGAAAAAGCGATAGACATTCGCCGGCGACATCCGCAGCTCGCGCGCAATGTCCGCGACGGTCGTCTTCTGGAAGCCGATCTCGCGGAAGAGTCGCTCCGCCGTGGCGACAATGCGGGCGCGCTGCTCTGCCTCGCGGGTGCTGGGGGCGTCCGTTATCGCGCTCATTCCGCCGCCTCCCCTGCGAGTTCTGACGACAATGCGACGTCGCGGGGCGACGTCTCCGCTATGCCCTCGTTGAGGTGCCGACGGAACCATGTCGCGTAAAGCGCGGGCAGGAAAAGGACCGTCAGAAAGGTCGCCACGAACAGACCGCCCATGATGGTGAGCGCCATCGGGCCCCAGAAGGCCGAGCGCGACAGCGGAACCATCGCCAGAATGGCCGCGAGCGCCGTCAGCGCCACCGGTCGCACGCGGCGCACGGTCGCCCCGATGATCGCCTCGCGATAGCTGTCGCCTGCTTCTAGATCCTGCCGAACCTGGTCAACGAGGATGATGGAGTTACGCATGTCCATGCCCGAAAGCGCGATGAGGCCCAGCAGCGCGACGAAGCCGAAGGGCGCATGAGCGACATTGAGTGCAAACGAGGCGCCGATGAGGCCGAGCGGCGCGCTCATCATGACGAGCGCGACGCGCGTGAAATCCTGAAGCTGGAACATCACAATCGTCAGCATGACGAGGCCGACGATCGGAAAGACGGCGAAGATGGAATTATTGCCCTTGGCGGATTCCTCGACCGCGCCGCCCATCTCGATGCGATAGCCAGGCGGAAGCTGCTCGCGGATCTCGGCGAGCTTCGGCCAAAGCCGCGTCGAAACGTCGGGGGCCTGCACGCCGTCCTTGACGCCGGAGCGGACGGTGATCGTCATGTCGCGGTTGCGCCGCCAGAAGATCGGCTCCTCATGCTCGTAGGAAATCTTGGCGACCTGCGAGACCGTCACAGGCTTGCCGTCCCGAGAATAGACAACGATGTCTCCCAGCCGTCCCAAATCGCCACGCTCGCCGGGCACGGCGCGGGCGACGACGTCGATCTGGTCGATGCCGTCCCGAAGCGTTGTGACCGTGACGCCCGAAATCACCATGCGCAGGCGGTTTGAAACGTCCTGCGGCGTGACGCCGAGGAGGCGCGCGCGGTCCTGATCGATGACAAGACGCACGCTCGGGGTCAGCTCGTTCCATGAGAGATGCGGATCGTCGACGCCCTCGTCGGTCGCCATGACTTCCCGCACCCGATAGGCGATCGCGCGCACCTTCTGCGGATCGTCGCCAATCACGCGGAACTGCACGGCGAAACCGGTCGGAGGACCATAGCTGAAACGATCGACGCGGGCGCGGGCCTGCGGCACGGCGCCATTCGCGATGGCGTCGTCGAGCTTCCTCTTGAGCCTCTCGCGCGCCTCGATGTCCTTCGCGACGAGGACGATCTCGGAATAGGCCTCATTGGGCAGTTGCGGATTGAGCCCGAGCCAGAAGCGCGGCGGCCCCTGCCCCACATAGGTCGTGTAGTAGGCCGCGTCGGGATCGTCCTTGATCAGCGCCTCCGCCTGCTGCGCCGCTTTGAGCGAAGCGCCGATGGACGACCCCTCTGGCAGCCGCATCTGCAGGAAGAGCTCAAGCCGTTCCGCATAGGGGAAGAACTGCTTCTGCACGACGATCATGCCGAGTACGGCGAGCAGAAAGACGCCGACCGTCGAGCCGATGACGAGCAGCCGGTTGTCGACGGCCCATGTGATGACCTCCCGCAGCTTCCTGTATGAAGGCGTCTGGTAGATCTCGTCGGGATCGTGATGGGGATGCAGTTTGCCGAAATCCGGCAGGAGCTTCACCCCGAGAAAAGGCGTGAACATCACCGCCACGAACCAGGAGGCGATGAGCGCGATCAGCAGCACCCAGAACATCGAGCCTGTATATTCGCCGACCGCCGAATTGGCGAAGCCGACCGGCAGGAAGCCCGCCGCCGTGATCAGCGTGCCCGTGAGCATCGGGAAGGCGGTCGAATCCCAGGCGAAGGTCGCCGCTTTGATGCGGTCGTAGCCCTGCTCCATCTTCACCATCATCATCTCGACCGCGATGATCGCGTCGTCGACGAGGAGGCCGAGGGCGATGATCAGCGCGCCAAGCGAAATGCGCTGGAGGTCGATGCCCATCAGATTCATGAAAATGAAGACGAAGGCGAGGACGAGCGGCACGGAGAGCGCGACCACGACGCCGGTGCGGAAGCCCAGCGAGACGAAGCTCACGCCAAGCACGATCACCAGCGCTTCAATGAAGGAGCGGGTGAATTCGCCCACCGCCTCCTCGACGACCTTCGGCTGATCCGCGATCTGGTCGATGTCGATGCCGATGGGCGTCTTGGCGCGAATCTCGTCCACGGCCGCGCCGACCGATTTGCCGAAATTGAAGACGTTGCCGCCTTTCGCCATGACAGCGCCCACGACGATCGCGGGCTGGCCCTTGTAGCGGATGAGGAAGGATGGCGGGTCTTCGAACCCGGCATAGACATTGGCGATGTCTCCAAGGCGGATCACCTTGCCGTTCGCAGGCACCGGTATCGAGGCGATGGCGTCGGGGCCTTTCAGCTCCTCTGTGACCTGAACGCGTATGCGGTTCGACGACGTTTCGAAAGCGCCGGCGTCGTTGATCGCGTTCTGCTTGGCGAGCGAGTCGAAGATCGCGTGCGGTTCGACGCCGAGATTTGCCAGCTTGGCTTCGCTGAACTCGACATAAATGCGGCGCATCTGCTCGCCATAGACGTCGACCTTCATCACCTCCGGCGTTTCGATCAGCCGCTGCCGCAGCGCTTCCTGAACCTTGTCGAGGAGGTTATAATCCGCGCCGTCCCCCGTGATCGCATAAAGCACCGCATCGACGTCGCCATATTCATCGTTGACGGCGGGACCGCGCACGCCGGCCGGAACATCGCCCTTGATGTCGTTGAGCTTCTTTCGCAGCTGATAGAAAAGAAGCGGTATTTCCTTTGGCGGCGTATTGTCCTTGAAAGTGACCTGCATCGCCAGGAAGCCCGGCTTCGTATAGGTCTCGATCTTGTCGAGATAAGGCAGCGTCTGGAGCTTCTTCTCATAGAGATCGGCGACCTGGTCGCGCATCTCGCTCGCCGTCGCGCCCGGCCAAGTCGCGGTGATGTTCGCGACCTTGATCGTGAAGGATGGATCTTCCGCGCGCCCGAGCCGCAGATAGGAGAACAGACCCGCGACGCCGATGGCGATCATCAGGAAGAGCATCAGCGCCGGCCGCGACACCGACCATCTGGAGAGATTGAAGCCCATGGTCGGCGCTACCCTCTGGTCATCACACGCACCTTGCGGCCCGCTTCGAGCTTATGGACGCCCAGCACGACGATCTGGTCGCGCGCCGTCAGCGAACCGGAGACGAGCGCGGCGTCCGAATCATATCGAACGAGCTTCACCGGCGTGAGCTTCAGGCGCCCGTCCGCATCCACCTTCCAGACGGCGGGACCGTCGCCCTGATTGTAGAGCGCCGAGAGCGGCACGCTCATCACCTGCTCGGCCCCCGGCGCCGCGATGCTGAGCGTCGCGCTCATGCCAAGGGAAATGGAGGCGTCCGGATCGAGGATCGAATAGCGGGCGGCGAATGTACGCGTCGCGGCGTCGGCCGAGGGGCTGAGTTCGCGCAGCTTCGCGCGATAGGTTTTGCCCTTATTGGCCCAGAGCGTCAGGGTGGCGGCGCCCTTGTCGGCGCGCGTCGCGAAGTCCTCGGGGAGCGCCACCGCCGCCTCCAGTTCACCGGAATGGGCGAGCCGTATCGCCGTCTGGCCGGCCGCGACCACCTGCCCGGGCTCCACGAGCGTCTGAGTGATGACCCCGTCGCCATCGGCGCGAAGCGTCGCGTAGTCCAGTGAGTTGCGCGCCATTTCCAGGGCTCGCTCGGCGCGCTGCTGGCGCCCGCGCGCCTCCTGGGCGGCGGCTTTGATTCGGTCGAGCGTGGCGTCGGTCGTCCAGCCGTTCTTGCGCAAGGCGAGCGCCCGCTTCTCGTCGCCCTGCGTCTGCGCCATCGCCATTTTGGCCGCCGACAATTCGGCCTCGATGGCAAAAGATATTCGATCGGCCGGATCGTCGCCGCGAATTCGCGCCTCGGCTTGGACCGAGAACCGGCCGGTCGAGCGGCGCGTCGTGTCTGTCGCCGTCATGGACGGCGGTAAAGACGCAACTCAGCAGCAAGAGATTGAAAGCTTTGGTCATCGGGCCGTTTGGCGCCTCCGCGCCCGGGCGGGCGTGACGTGTGACGATTTTCAATATTTACCGTCATCCACCGTCCATCGTTCGTAAGTCTTATCGAGACCTGGAGCCGACGATGAACGCCTGCCCTCGTCGGTCTGCCGGCCAAGCGCCATGGGCCGCTGTCACGAACCCCAGACGAAAGGAACCATTTTCGGCATCGATCAAGCGCCTGATCGCGCGCGCCGCTCGTCGACGACGACGGCGAGCGCCTCGTCGGCCACGGAAGGACAAGACCTTCTTCGCCATCAAGCGCCTGATCTCGTCCCGTACAAGATCGTGAAGGCCAACAATGGCGACGCCTGGGTCGAAGCCGCCGGCAAGCAGTATTCGCCCTCGCAGATCTCGGCCTTCATCCTGCAGAAGATGAAGGAGACGGCGAAGCCAATCTCGGCGAGACCGTCACGCAGGCGGTCATCACCGTTCCCGCCTACTTCAACGACGCCCAGCGCCAGGCGACCAAGGACGCCGGCAAGATCGCGGGCCTCGAGGTTCTGCGCATCATCAACGAGCCGACGGCCGCGGCGCTCGCCTATGGCCTCGACAAGAAGCGGAGTCCGGCACGATCGCGGTCTACGACCTCGGCGGCGGCACCTTCGACGTTTCCATCCTCGAGATCGGCGACGGCGTCTTCGAGGTGAAGTCGACGAACGGCGACACCTTCCTGGGCGGCGAGGACTTCGACAACCGCGCTCGTCGAATATCTCGCCGACGAGTTCAAGAAGGAGCAGGGCATCGACCTGACGAAGGACAAGCTCGCCCTGCAGCGCCTGAAGGAAGCGGCTGAAAAGGCGAAGATCGAGCTGTCTTCGCGCGCCTTCGACCGAGATCAACCTGCCCTACATCACCGCCGACGCGACCGGCCCGAAGCATCTGACGATGAAGCTGACGCGCGCCAAGTTCGAAGCTCTGGTCGACGATCTGATCCAGCGCACGTCGAGCCCTGCCGCAAGGCGCTCTGAAGGACGCGGGCCTCACCGCGGCCGAGATCGACGAAGTCGTTCTCGTCGGCGGCATGACGCGCATGCCGAAGGTGCAGGAAGTCGTGAAGCAGTTCTTCGGCAAGGAGCCGCACAAGGGCGTCAACCCGGACGAGGTCGTCGCCATCGGCGCCGCGATCCAGGCGGGCGTTCTGCAGGGCGACGTGAAGGACGTGCTGCTGCTCGACGTGACCCCGCTGTCGCTCGGCATCGAGACGCTCGGCGGCGTGTTCACCGCGCCTCATCGACCGCAACACGACGATCCCGACCGAAGAAGAGCCAGGTGTTCTCGACCGCCGAAGACAACCAGAACGCCGTCACCATCCGCGTCTTCCAGGGCGAGCGCGAAATGGCGCAGGACAACAAGCTGCTCGGCCAGTTCGACCTGATGGGCATTCCGCCGGCCCCGCGCGGCATGCCGCAGATCGAAGTGACCTTCGACATCGACGCCAACGGCATCGTCAACGTCTCGGCGAAGGACAAGGCCACCGGCAAGGAGCAGCAGATCCGCATCCAGGCTTCCGGCGGTCTTTCCGACGCCGACATCGACAAGATGGTCAAGGACGCCGAGCTGCACGCCGCCGAAGACAAGGCGCGCCGCGAGCTGGTCGACGCCAAGAACCACGGCGAAGCCGCGATCCACACGGCCGAAAAGGCCGTCGCGGATTACGGCGACAAGGTCTCCGGCGCCGACAAGAGCGCGATCGAGGCGGCCATCGCGTCGCTGAAGACCGCGCTCGAGGGCGACAATGTCGAGACCATCAAGGCCAAGACCAACGAACTGGCCCAGGCTTCGATGAAGCTCGGCGAGGCGATGTACAAGGCCCAGCAGGCCGACGCCGGAGCCGCCGGCGCCAGCGAGGCCCCCAAGGACGACGTGATCGACGCCGAGTTCAAGGACGTCGGCGACGACAAGAAGTAAGCGCGGGCTGGCCTTGAGCGGCCGAATGCGGTAGCGAACGGAAGCCCGGCGTCAAAAGCGCCGGGTTTCGTTGCGTTCGGGCCGTCGGGAGACGATCGACAAGCCATGACGCGTCTTTGGCTCGGTGCTGCATGGCGAGGATACCGAGGACAGCGACATCGACATCCTGGTCGATGCGTTGCCGGGTCTGACACTATTCCAACTAGGCGGCTTACAAATCGAACTTGAAGAGCTGCTCGGCGTGAAAGTTGACCTTTTGACGCCCAAGGAGCTCCCGCAGCGCATTCGAGCGCGCGTTCTCGCGGAGGCGACTGCGATATGAAGGAGGAGCGTATCCACACGCTTCTCGATCAGGTCGAAAAGGCCTTGTGCTTGTGCGCGTCTTACCTCGATGGCCTGAGCAGGGACGATTTTCTGAAGGATAACCGGACGCAGCAAGCAGTCGCGATGAACTTGATCATCCTCGGAGAGGCGGTTTCCCGACTAGAGGCCCGTTTCCCAGAATTTCTGGCGCGGTTTCCGGGTATGCCATGGCAAAGCATGAGAGGCATGCGCAATCGCATCGCGCATGGCTATTTCGAACTCGATATGGAGATTGTCTTCGACACGGCGCGGATGGACCTGCCTGAGCTTCAGAAAAGCCTGTCAGCGCTACGCGCCGCTGTGGACGAGAACAACTAAAAACGGCCGACCATGTCCAAGCGCGATTACTACGAAGTCCTCGGCGTCTCTAAGACCGCCACCGAAGTCGAGATGAAAATCGCCTTCCGCAAGATGGCGATGCAGTGCCATCCCGACCGGCATCCCGGCGACGCGGAAGCGGAGGCGCGTTTCAAGGAGCTCAACGAGGCCTATCAGTGCCTCTGCGACCCGCAGAAGCGCTCGGCCTATGATCGCTTCGGCCATGCGGCCTTCGAGCAGGGCGGCGGCATGGGCGGCTTCTCCTCCTCGGAGGGCTTCGGCGCTTCCATGGCCGATATTTTCGAGGATCTCTTCGGCGACGTCATGGGCCGGCGCGGCCGCTCGGGCGGGCGCGAGCGCGGCTCGGACCTGCGCTACAATATGGAGATCACTCTGGAGGAGGCCTATCACGGCAAGACGGCCTCGCTTAAAATCCCGACCTCGGCGACCTGCGAAGCCTGCTCCGGCACCGGCGCCAAGAAGGGTTCGAAGCCGAAGACCTGCACCACCTGCGCCGGCCATGGCCGCGTGCGCGCACAGCAGGGCTTCTTCGCCATCGAGCGCACCTGCCCGTCCTGTCAGGGACGCGGCGAGATGATCGACAATCCCTGCCCGTCCTGCTCGGGCTCCGGCCGCAAGACGGTGGAGCGCTCGCTCTCGGTCAACGTGCCGCCGGGCGTCGAGGACGGCACCCGCATCCGTCTCGCCGGCGAGGGCGAAGCGGGCGTGCGCGGCGGACCGCCGGGCGATCTCTACATCTTCCTCTCGGTGAAGCCGCACCCCTTCTTCCAGCGCGACGGGGCGGACCTTTACTGCCGCGTGCCGATCTCCATGGTCCGCGCCGCGCTCGGCGGCGAAATCCAGGTTCACGCCCTCGACGGCTCGGAGATCAAGCTGAAGGTCCCCGAGGGGTCGCAATCCGGCAAGCAGCTCAAGGCCAAGGGCAAGGGCATGCCGGTGCTGCGCGGTCGCGACAACGGAGACCTGCACGTGCAGCTTTCCGTAGAGACGCCGCAAAAGCTCACCAAGCGGCAGAAAGAGCTCTTGGCGGAGTTCGAGAAGGAATCTTCTCATGAGACCCATCCCGAGGAGCACGGCTTCTTCGCGCGGATGAAGGATCTATTCGGGGGATAAAGGGCGGCTCGTGCGAAAGGACGACGCTCTGATAATCGCGTTGGACGCCGGGCCGTCTGCGCCTGAGACATGCCCCCTTTGCGCGCGCCCCTTGGGCAAAATCCGCGTTACCGAGCACCATCTCATTCCGCGCCGCTACAAGGGCAAGGAGACGCGGATGATGCACGCGATCTGCCATCGAAAGATCCACGCGACCTTCACCGACCAGGAGCTGCGCGACCATTATCACAGCTTCGAGCGGCTGCTGGCGCATGACGACATCCGCACCTTCGTCGATTGGGTGCGCAAGAAACCGCCGGAATTTTACGCCGGCACGAAGATGAGCGGCCGCCGCAAATAGCTCGCGCGTTGTCTTTGTCACACGGCTCCCCTATTCTCGCGCCCACGGCCCCGGCAGCGGGGCCGTTCGCACGACAATGGCCGATAGAAGCCGATTTAGGGAAGCCGCCTTGCAGAACGCCAAAAGCTCGCTCGCCGACAGCGCCCGCTTCATCAAGCAGTGGATCGAAAACCCGCGGCTCATCGGCGCGGTGCAGCCCTCCGGCCCGGCGCTCGCCAAATGCATGGCCGGCTTCGTTGACCTTTCGCGCGAAGGGCCGATCGTGGAGCTGGGACCCGGCACCGGCCCGGTCACCAAGGCGCTGCTCGCCCGCGGCATTCCCGCCGAACGTCTCGTCCTCGTCGAATATGAGGCTCGCTTCTGTCACATGCTCGCGGAGCGCTATCCCGGCGTTAACATCGTGCAGGGCGACGCCTATGGACTCAAGAAGACGCTGGCCGGCAAGATCGACGGCGGCGTGGCGACGGTCGTCTCCAGCCTGCCGCTCCTCGTGCGCCCCGAGCGCGACCGCGTCGAGCTGCTGCATCAAGCCTTCGAACTGATGGGCGACGACGGGCTCTTCATCCAGTTCACCTACGGGCTCACCAAGTCGCCCATGCCGCTCCATGCGCACGGCGTCTCCGGCTCCTATACGGGCAAGGGCTCGGCGCCCATCGTCATGAACATCCCGCCGGCGCGCGTCTGGCGCTACCGCAAGGCCGGCCACGGCGGCAAACCGTGACGGAAGCCCGCGGCCGCCTGATCGTCGCGCTCGACGTCGAAAGCGTCGAGGCGGCGCGCGCGCTCGTTTCGACGCTCGGCGACGCCGTCTCCTTCTACAAGATCGGGATGGAGCTCGCCTATGGCGGCGGGCTCGAATTGGCGCGCGAGCTGAAAGACCAGGGCAAGCGCGTCTTCATAGATCTCAAACTTCACGACATCGGCGCGACGGTCGAGCGCGCGACGCGGCAGATCGCGCGGATGGGCATGGATTTCCTCACCATCCACGCCTATCCCCAGACCATGGCGGCCGCCCGCGCCGGCGCGGGCGACCTCAGGCTCCTCGCCGTCACGGTGATGACCTCTTATGACGACGCGGACCTCAAGGAAGCGGGTTACGCCTGCTCCGTCGCGGACCTCGTCGCGCGCCGCGCTGGGCAAGCGAAGGCGGCGGGGATAGACGGCCTGATCCTCTCGCCGCTCGAGCTATCGGCCATCCGCCCCATCGTCGGCCCCGACATGCTGCTGGTGACGCCCGGCGTGCGACCCGCCGGCGCCGACGCAGGGGACCAGAAGCGGATCATGACTCCGGCCCAGGCCATCGCGGCGAGCGCCAACCACATCGTCGTCGGCCGGCCCGTCACCCGCGCGGCCGATCCGCGCGCGGCGGCCGAGGCGATCGTCGCCGAGATTGCGGGCGCTTAGGCGACCACGATCCAGAGCAAGAGCACGAATGTCTGGCTCGCCGCCGCGCCCAGAGTCACGAATTTCATAAGCGTCGCCCGCTTCAGCCCGAGGATTTCGGCGGGCGTCGCCCGGCCGGCCGCGATGAGCCGAAGAAGCAAGCGGTCCTCCATAAAATCTGACAAGCTGAACGCGAGCGGCGACAGAGCCAGAACCCATCTGCCTTCCGCCGGAAAATGGAGCAGCTCGGACGCCGCTAGCGATACGGCCGCGAGCGCCGCGCCGAGCGAAACGAGCAAGGCGAAATCATAGGGCGCGAGGACCCGGGCATAGCCCGAGAGCGAGGGCGCGCCGCTCGTCAACCAGCCGATCAACTCGTCGTCCCTGTAGAAAACCGAGGTCTCCCAGCGCCGCGCCGCGACCATATCACCGTGCTTCTCCGCCTCGTTTTTCGACGCCAGATGCGCGGCGAGAGCGAAAAGCGAAAGAAACATCGCAAGCCAAACCATTTGACGCATCTCCCTGTGCCGAGGGCGGAGCCGCGCGAGCAGGCGGAACTCCGATGGGGCCAATCTTGTTCTTTACGAGGATCAAAAACAATCCACCTGAGTGTCGATGCCCTACGAAACCAACGCCGATCTTCCCGAAAATCTGCAGCGGCTCCTCCCGCCTCACGCGCAGGACATCTACCGGGCGGCCTTCAACCACGCCTTTTTCGACCATGAGGGCGACCCCCGGCAGGAGGAGGCCGCGCATCGAATCGCCTGGGCGGCCGTGAAGCGCAGCTATGTCCGCACGCAAGAAGGCTGGCGGCGGCGGGAGTGACGCGCCGCTCTGGCCAGCCCGGCGAACTTGCTCTAAACGGGCGCGATGGTCTCGCTCCTCATCGCCCTCGCAGCCTTGGCCGCCTGGCTTTACCTGCTGATTTTCAACTCGGGCTTCTGGCGGCTGACCGAGCACGACCGGAGATTCGCGCCGCCGGGCGCTTCCGTTCCGCAAGGGACGCATGTCATCGCCATCGTCCCGGCGCGAGACGAGGCCGAGGTCATCGCGACGAGCGTCGCCTCACTGCTTTCCCAGGATTTCCCGGGCCGATTCGAGGTCGTGCTGGTCGATGACGAGAGCGCGGACGGCACCGGAGAAGTCGCCCGCGCCACAGCCGCCGAACTCGGCGCCGCCGAGCGGCTGACGGTCCTGCGCTCGGACGGCCCGGCTGACGGCTGGACTGGCAAGATCGCGGCCATGCATCGCGGCTTCAACCATGTGCTCGGGCTGGAGAAGCAGCCGGATTTCGTCCTGTTCTGCGACGCCGACATCGCCTTCGCGCCATCGGTGCTCGCCCGTCTCGTCGCCGGCGCGACGGCGCGCGGGACAGTCCTGTCGTCGCTGATGGTGAAACTGCGCTGCGAGAGCCGGGCCGAGAAATGGTTCATCCCTGCCTTCATCTTCTTCTTCCAGAAGCTTTACCCCTTCCGCGCCGTGAATAATCCCGAAAGCGATGTCGCGGGCGCGGCGGGCGGCGTCATGCTGGTGCGGCCCGAGTCGCTCGCGGAGGCCGGCGGGCTCCCGGCGATTCGCGGCGCGCTGATCGACGACTGCGCGCTCGGGGCGCTGATGAAAAAGCAGGGGCCGATCTGGCTCGGCCTCACCGACGACGTCTTCAGCCTGCGGCCCTATCCGCGTCTCGTCGATATCGAGCGCATGGTGACGCGCTCGGCCTACGCCCAGCTCGATTATTCGCCGGCAAAGCTGGCCTGGGCGGTGACCGGCATGGTCGTCGTCTACCTCGTGCCGCCTTTCCTCGCCGTAATCGGCGAATCGCCGGCCCGCGAGACCGCGCTCGTCACATGGCTGATCATGGCGCAGGCCTATATGCCGAGCTTGCGCTTCTACGGCATCTCCCCACTGCGCGCCTTGGCTTTGCCGGGGGTCGCGGCATGCTATACGTGGTTTACCGCCGTTTCGGCCTGGCGGCACATGCGCGGCCGCGGCGGCGAGTGGAAGGGCCGCTATCAGGCGCCCGCCTGAGACCGAGGCATTCATGATCGACATCGCCGAAACAAGTTCGGGCAAGGGGCATCGCGACGAGAACTTTCCCGTCGCGTCGATCCTCATCGCCCCGCAATATCGCGCGCCGATCATGGCCTTCTATGATTTCGTGCGCGCTGCGGACGACATTTCGGACCATGCGACGCTCAAAGCCCAGGAGAAGCTCGACCTTCTCGAGCGGCTCGACAACGCGCTGATGGAGCGCGGCCCCGACGAGCCCGTCGCGGCGCGGCTGCGGGAAGAATGCAAGGCGCGCAAGCTCGATCCGCAACATGCGCGCGACCTCATCACCGCCTTCATGCGCGACGTGACCTATCTGCGCTATCGCGATTGGGACGATCTCATCGATTACTGCCGCTATTCCGCGATGCCGGTCGGCCGTTTCGTCTGCGACGTGCATGGCGAGGACCCCGCCCGCGTATGGGAAGCCAATGACGCGCTCTGCGCCGCCTTGCAGGTGATCAACCATCTGCAGGATTGCGGGAAGGATTATCGCGATCTCGACCGCGTCTATGTCACCGCCGAGTCGCTCGCGGCGCATGGCGGCGCGGTGGAGATGCTCGGCGAGGCGCGCGCCCCGGCGCCGTTGCTCGCCGCGATCCGCGACCTCAACGAAAGGACCGCGGGTCTCCTCGATCAGTCCCGCGCCTTCGCGGATCTCATCGACGATACGCGGCTCGCGATGGAAGTCGGGGCCATTCAGGCGCTCGCCGAGAAGCTCGTCGCGCGCCTGAAAGTCGCCGACCCGCTCTGCGACAAGGTTCACGCCGGCAAGCTCGGCTTCGCCCTCGCGGGCGCGCAGGGCGCGATGGGCGCGCTGCTGCGCCGTTTCACCCGCCCCCGCCGCAAAATCGCGGACGCAACGCAATGACCATGGAAACCGTCACCGACTCCGCGCCGCTCAAGACGCAGACCGTCGCCGTCAAAAGCTCCTTCTATCTCGCCATGCGGATTCTGGAGCCTGCGCGCCGCGACGCGATGTACGCCATCTACGCCTTCTGCCGCGCCGTGGACGACATCGCCGACGACGAAGGCGACAGATCGCAGCGGCGCGAAGCGCTCGACCAGTGGCGCTACGATCTCGATGAACTCTATGCTGGCCGCATCCGGCCGCGTAGCGCCTTCCTCGCAGAGCCCGTGCGACGCTTCCGACTCGACCGCGCGGACTTCGAGGCGATCATCGACGGCATGGCGATGGACGTCGAGGAAGACATCTGCGCGCCCGATTGGGAGAAGCTCGAACTCTATTGCGACCGCGTCGCGAGCGCCGTCGGCCGCCTCTCGGTGCGCGCCTTCGGCCTTGCCGAGGATGGCGAGAGGGAGCTGCCCACGGCGCCGAAGCTTCTCGCCTATCATCTCGGCCGCGCGCTTCAGCTGACCAATATTCTGCGCGACCTCGACGAGGACGCCGCCCGCGGCCGTCTCTATCTCCCCCGCGAGGCGCTGGAGGAGGCCGGCGTTTTCAACCATGCGCCGCACGCGGTTCTGTCGAACCCGGCCCTCGACCAGGTCTGCGGGCCGGTCATGGGCCGCGCGCGCGAACATTTCGAACAGGCCGATCTCGTCATGTCGGGTCTGCCGAAAAACGCGGTGAAGGCGCCCTATCTCATGGCCGCGGGCTATCGCTCCATTCTCGACGGACTCACCACGCGCGGCTTCGCGCCGCCGCGCGCGCCGGTGCGCATGTCGCGCATGAAGCTCATCGGCGCCCTGCTGCGGCACGCCTTCCTGTGAGCGGAACGGTTCACATTGTCGGCGCGGGGCTCGCCGGCCTCTCCTGCGCCGTGAAGCTCGCGGACGAAGGCCAGCGCGTCGCGCTCTATGAGGCCGCCCGCATGGCGGGCGGGCGCTGCCGCTCCTATTTCGACGCGACGCTCGACCTGACCATCGACAATGGCAACCATCTGCTTCTCTCAGGCAACACCGCCGCGCGCGACTATGGCGCGCGCATCGGCGCGAGCGATGCGCTGGTGGGCCCGGACGAGTGCGAATTCGATTTTCTCGACTACGAGACCAGCCGCCGCTGGAAGCTCAGGCCCAACGCCTCGAAGCTCCCCTGGTGGGTCTTCTTCGCGGATCGGCGCGTTCCCGGCACGGGGCCGCTCGATTATCTCGACGCCGGCAAGCTGCTCTTCGCGAGGCAAGGCGCGACCATCGGCGAGACGATGCGTTGCGAGGGGTTGCTTTGGGACAAGCTCTGGCGCCCGGTGATGCTCTCGGCGCTCAATATCGAGCCCGCCATCGCCTCGGCGACGCTCGCCGGCGCTGTGCTGCGCGAAACGCTCGCCGCGGGCGGCGACGCCTGCCGACCGCTCGTCGCCAAGGGCGGACTCGGCCACGCCTTCATCGAGCCGGCTTTGCGCAAGCTGCAATCTCAGGGGATCGAACCGCGCTTCGGCGCGCGGCTGAAAGAAGTCGTCTTCGACGGCGCGCGCGTCTCCGGCCTGCGCTTCGGCGACGAGGAATTCGCCATCCGCCCGGAAGATCGAATTGTCCTCGCCGTACCCGCCTGGAGCGCGCAGGAGCTGATCCCCGGCCTCGTGACGCCCGACGATCACCGCGCCATTCTCAACGTGCATTTCAAGATCGCGCCGCCGCCCGGCCAGCCTCTGCTGCTCGGAATGGTTGGCTCGCTCTCAGAATGGCTCTTCGCCTTCGACGACCGTCTCTCCGTGACGATCTCCGGCGCGGATCGACTCATGGACGCGCCGCGCGAGGAACTGGCGGCGAAGATTTGGGCCGAGGTCGCGACCGCGACGGGCCTCGCTTGCGACATGCCGCCATGGCAGATCGTGAAGGAGAAACGCGCGACCTTCGCAGCGACGCCCGCTCAGGAAGCGCGGCGGCCAAGCGCGCAGACGCAGTGGCGCAATCTTTTCCTCGCGGGCGACTGGACCGCGACGGGACTGCCGGCGACGATCGAGGGGTCGATCCGCTCTGGCTATAAAGCAGCCAGTTTGGCGACGCGTCCCATTTGACCCGAAGGCGTCACCGTCGAGCTGGCGCAAGCGGTGTGACGTGAGAGAGCCGGCAGCGGCTTTGCAGCCTGCCGGCTCTTTGAGACTTACGCAGCCTTCTTGGTCAGATCGGCGATCAACGCCGTCGCCTTCTCGATGAGCGCCGCCGCCTGCTTCTGTGCGACCGGCAGATATTCCTGCGCCTTGCCGAGAGCGGCCTGAAGCTCGCGCAGCGCCTTTTCCGTCACCGGATGCGACGTGAACTTCTTCCATTCCGCTTGCAGATCGAGATTCGCAAGGCGCGCCTGAGCGGTCTGCGCCAATGGATAGGATTTCGCCTTCTCGAACTCGGCCTTGTAATCGATGGACGAGAGCCAGGCGAACGCCTTCTTGATCAGCGCGACCGCGTAGCGACTGGCAGCGACGAGAAAGTCGCGCAGCAGCAGCGCACAGCGTTTCCCTTCGCGCATCGCCGTCTCCGTCAGCGCATTCGCCTTCACCAGCGCATGCACCCGCGCATTCACTTTGCGCAATTCGCCTTCGAGACGCGCAATCGTATATTCCTGCTGGCGGAGCATGTTGGCGGCGCTTTCCTGCACGCTCGTCGCAGTCGCGAAGTCGCGTTCGAGCGTTGCGACATGGTTTTTGATCGTCTCGACCATGCGGAAGGAAAATTTGCCGGCCTCGAGATCGGCCAGCGCGAGTTCGATATCCGTTTTGACAGTCATGCTCACTTCTCCAAGATCGCTCGCAAAACCATCGCGGGCAGATGGTTAAAACTTCCTTTCAAAGCGGCGGAAGAAAGGCGTTTCTCCTTCTTTTACATAGGCTTGACAATAGGAAGGATGCTTTGCGCGGAGGCGAAAAGCGAAGCTGAGCAGCAACGCGACTCACTCGCGCGCGCTATGCTCTGCGCGAAAGCGAACGCAAGAATCCTGCCATGTCGTCGCTCAAATCCTGCTCGAGCGCAGGCGCCATCTTCAGCAGCACGTTCGCGACAAAAGCCTGATCGTTGCGCGTTTCCGCGAGACATTGCTTCAGTTCGGGCACGCTATCCTCGATATGCGCCAGAAAAGCGACGCCCTTCTCCAGTGTCTCGCTCCATTTCGCGCGCGTCCACACCGCGAGCGGAAAGATGATCTCCTGCGCGAAATTGGATTGCCGCGCTTTCTCGAAGAAGCGCAGTCCCGCATTCCAATTCTCCCGCGCGCGCATGGGCGGCGGCGCAATGTCGCCAGCGAGCATCTTATAGGCGGCGGCGCCGACGTGATCTTCAAGGCTGAGCGGCGAATCGTTCGCCGAGTGGAACGGCCAGAAGGCCACTGAGCCCGGAAAATCCGGCCCAAGTTTTTCCGTCAGCCCCTTCTCGACTTTCTCCACCGCCACCTTGTCGCCCTTCAGCGCCGCCGTCATGCAGAAGGCGAAGACGGCGTCGGCGCCATATTTGGCGGCGACGCCGCCCTTCATCTGCTGTGCGGCCAATTGCGGCGTCACGCCGTCGGCCGGGGCTTGGACGTCGCCTGAACGCACCGCCGTGATGAAGGTCGTGATTTCGAGCCAGCCGACATAGCTGGCGATAAAGGCGTCGGGATCGACGAAGACGATCGCCTCGTTGATGAGTTTCTTGCGCCGTTGCAGCTCGGCCATATCCGTCATGAAGGCCTCCTACTCGTCCGCAAGCATCACGCCGGTGACGCAGACGTCGCCGTCGTCGATGACGAGCTTGATCGGCGTGAGATGCGCGCCCTGGCAGGGGCCGATGAAACATTCGCCCGTATCGATGTCGAACTGCGCGCGATGCCGGCCGCATTCGAGGAAATTGCCCTCCTCGTCCATGAAGACGCCGGGATCCTTGTCGAGCCGCAGCCCCTCATGCGGGCAAGCGTTCTCGAAACCGAAGAAATTATTGCCCTTGCGCGTGATGATGATGGGCCAGGGCGTCGCTTCGCCGCTCTCCTCCGCCTTCATCAGGACGAAGCCGTGCGCCTGCGCGTCGTCGATCTCGACTGTCCGACAAATCACAAAAAGCTCGTCCATCCGGCTGCCCCTTTCGAACAATGTCGAGCGCCTCGGGTCGAAAGAGGCGGGTTGGAGTTCGGGTAGCAAGCGATGCGCCAGAGGCGGGCTTGACCATATGGTTAAATCACTATATCCGAAACGCCGTTCGGCCTCCGAGTCGGAAAAAACCCGAAAAGGCGATGAGCGCAGAGCTTTCATCCCCGCGAGCGCCAAGCGCCGAGGACTGCCTCCTCAAGGCGCAGCTCGTTCAGAAAATCGACGCGCTGTTGAAGGAGCGCGGCCTGAAGCAGGTCGAGGCCGCGCAACTTTTTGGCGTAAAGCAACCCGACGTCTCGAAGATGCTGCATGGCGACTTCAGGCAGTTTTCGGTGGAGCGGCTCCTGCGTTTCCTCGTCGCGCTCGGACAGGATGTGGAGATCGTCGTGAAACCGCATCGCCCGGACGAAGCCGCGACGCTCCGCATCGCTTGATTGGAAAACAAGGAATCTCTTATGACCGCAGTCGCGCGCATTGAGAATTTCGCCCCCATCGTCCCGGAAGCGCTGGAGGCCAGCATCCAGAGCGCCAAGCGCGCGCTGCTGGCGGACGGCAAGGCGGACGGCCATTGGTGCTTCGAGCTCGAAGCCGACACGACAATCCCGGCCGAATATGTGCTGATGCGCCATTTCCGCGCCGAGCCGGTCGACGCCGAACTCGAGCGCAAGATCGCCGTCTATCTGCGCCGGTCGCAAGGCGAGCATGGCGGCTGGCCGCTCTTCCAGGACGGCGCCTTCAACATCTCGGCGAGCGTGAAGGCTTACTTCGCGCTCAAGATGATCGGCGACGATATCGATGCGCCCCACATGAAGCGCGCGCGCGAGGCGATCCACGCCCATGGCGGCGC
Organism: Methylocystis parvus; assembly: GCF_049675845.1. Taxonomy (GTDB): domain Bacteria; phylum Pseudomonadota; class Alphaproteobacteria; order Rhizobiales; family Beijerinckiaceae; genus Methylocystis; species Methylocystis parvus_A. The sequence continues at coordinate 3,713,187 of NZ_CP187161.1, read as the reverse complement.
AGCGACCTCCAACGTTTTTACGCGCTCGCTGCTCGCGCTCTATGGCGAAATCCCGTGGCGCGGCGTGCCGGTCATGCCGGTCGAGATCATGCTGCTGCCGAGATGGTTCCCCTTCCATCTCGACAAGATCTCCTATTGGGGCCGCACGGTGCTCGTGCCGCTGCTTGTGCTGATGACCTACAAGCCGCAGGCCAAGAATCCCAAGGGCGTGCGCATTCAGGAACTCTTCACGACGCCGCCGGAAGAAGTGAAGGTGTGGCCGAAGGGCGAGCACCAGACCTGGCCCTGGGCGCATATCTTCGGCGAGATCGACAAGCTGCTGCGCCTGATCGAGCCGCATATGCCGAAGCGTTCGCGCGAATACAGCGTTCAGCTTGCGGAGCGCTGGACGACGGAGCGCCTCAACGGCGTCGATGGCCTCGGCGCCATCTTCCCGGCCATGGTCAACAGCCTGCTGATGTATGATGTGCTCGGCATCCCGGAGACCGACCAGCGCGTGAAGGACGCGCGCGAATCGATCGAGCGTCTTCTCGTCGTCAACGAGACCGAGGCCTATTGCCAGCCCTGCGTCTCGCCGGTTTGGGACACTTCGCTCGTCGCGCACGCTCTGCTGGAAACGGGCGACGAAGACGCGCGCGAGCGTGCCCGCGCCGCCTGCGACTGGCTGGCGCCCTTGCAGGTGCTCGACGTGAAGGGCGACTGGGCGGCGCAGCGGCCGGATGTGCGTCCGGGCGGCTGGGCCTTCCAATACGCCAACGCCTATTACCCGGACGTGGACGACACGGCGGTCGTCGCGACCGCCATGGATCGCCTCACCAGCGCCGAAGAGAAGAAGCCCTACGCCGAGCGCATCGCGCGGGCGAAGGAGTGGATCATCGGCATGCAGTCGAAGAATGGCGGCTGGGGCGCCTTCGACGCCGACAACACCTATCACTATCTCAACCACATCCCCTTCGCCGATCACGGCGCCCTGCTCGACCCGCCGACCGTGGACGTCTCCGCGCGCTGCGTATCGATGCTGGCGCAACTCGGCGACACGGTGGAGACGAGCGACTGCCTGAAGCGCGGCGTCGATTACATCATCAAGGATCAGGAGAAGGACGGCTCGTGGTTCGGCCGCTGGGGCGCGAATTATATTTACGGCGCCTGGTCGGCGCTTTGCGCGCTCAACGCCGCCGGCCTGCCCCACAGCCACGAATCCTATCGCCGCGCCGTGAACTGGCTCGTCTCGATCCAGAACCCGGATGGCGGCTGGGGCGAAGACCTCTCCAGCTACAAGATGGATTACAAGGGCTACGAGCCCGCGCCTTCGACCTCCTCGCAGACCGCCTGGGCGCTGCTCGGACTCATGGCGGCGGGCGAAGTCGATAATCCGGCTGTCGCGCGCGGCGTCGCCTATCTTCAGGCGACGCAGGCCGATCACGGCCTTTGGGACGAGCCGCGCTTCACCGCGACCGGCTTCCCGCGCGTCTTCTATCTGCGCTACCACGGTTATCGCCGCTTCTTCCCGCTCTGGGCGCTGGCGCGCTACCGCAACCTGATGCAGACCAACAGCAAGCTTGTGACGGTCGGCCTCTGACGGCCTGCCTCTCCCGCAAGGCGGCGAGGGGCGGCCCGCGCGCCCGGCGCAGCGGAACAAGCGCTCGCCTCCCTGTTCACCGTTGACTTCGCCCTCCGAAACATCGGAGTTATGGCGACGGTCACGAACAGGGAGGGCCCATGACGCTCGTTCAAACCCGCCGCCGGGATGCGGCGCGGATCACGGCCCCTGGCCCCGTCCTCGTCATCACCGGTATGAAGCGCGAGGCCGGCTGCGTCACGGGCGAGGGCGTCGTGCCGATTTGCAGCGGCGCCAGCGTCGCGCGGTTGCGCCAACAGCTCGACAGTTTTCAGGAGCGCCGCTTTTCGGCCGTGATCAGCTTCGGGCTGGCGGGCGCGCTGGATTACGCCCTGCGCCCCGGCGACATCGTCGTGGCCGACACGGTCGTGGCCGGCCATGCGCGCCATGAGACCCACGGCCGCCTCTCGGAGGCGATTTCCGAAGGGGTCGCAGCCAAGGGTTGCAAGGCGATTCCCGGCGCCATTGTGGGCGTGGACGCGCCGGCGATGAACCGTACGGCCAAGACCTTTCTGCGTGAATCGGCGCGGGCGCACGCCGTCGACATGGAATCGCACCTCGCCGCCGACTTCGCGCGCGAGCGCCGGATCCCCTTCGCCGTACTGCGCGCCATCAGCGACCCGGCCGCCCGCGCTTTGCCGCCGCTCGCCGCCAAGGCGCTGACGCCGGAGGGCGACGTCGATGGAAAAATTGTGGCGCGCGAACTGATTCGCGCGCCACATCAAATCGGCGGATTGATCCTCGCGGGTCTCGATTCCCGCGCGGCCTTCCAGTCCCTAGGCCGCTGTGGACCGCTGCTCGGCCCGCTGCTTCGCCTCGTGCTCGCGGATCTCTGACAGCTTGGCGATATTCTCGTCATAGACATATTCGGCCGGGCGCTGGTTCTCGAGCGAGATGTCGGGCGCCATCGGGCCTTCCGTGCGCACGCCGAAGAGGGCGACCCAGGCGGCCTTCCAGGGGCGCCTCACGGTGTCGGCGACAGCGGTCGGCTCGAAGCCGCAATGCACCATGCAGTCCGCGCACTTCTCGTAATTGCCGACGCCATAGGCGTCCCAATTGGTCTCTTCCATCAATTGCTTGAAGGTCGGCACATAGCCTTCGCCCAGCAGATAGCACGGACGCTGCCAGCCGAAGACGGTGCGCAGCGGATTGCCCCAGGGCGTGCAGTGATAGGTTTCGTTGCCCGCAAGGAAATTCATGAACAGGCCCGACTGCTGGAAGGCCCAGGCCCGCCCGCCGCGGCCGCGGCTCAAAATCGCGCGGAACAGCTCCTTGGTCTTCTGGCGGTTCAGGAAGTGGGTCTGATCCGGGGCGCGCTCATAGGCGTAGCCCGGCGACACCGTCATGCCGTCGACGCCAAGCGCGGTCGTGTCGTCGAGGAATCTGGCGACCCGCGCCGGATCGGCGTCCGAGAAGAAGGTGCTGTTCGTGGTGACGCGAAAGCCCTTGGACTTGGCGAGCTTGATCGCCTCGACCGCGCGCTCGTAGACGCCCTCCTGGCTCACCGCCTTGTCGTGCATCTCCTTGTCGCCGTCGAGATGGATCGACCAGGTGAAATAGGGATTGGGCTTGTACTGGTCGATCTTCTTGGCGAGCAGCAGCGCGTTGGTGCAGACGATCGCGAATTTGCCGCGCTTCGTGATGCCCTCCACGATTTGCGGCAGATCCTTGTGCAGCAAGGGCTCGCCGCCGGCGATGACGACGACCGGCGCGCCGCATTCGTCGACCGAGGCGAGGCATTCCTCGACGGACAGGCGCTTGTTCAGAATATGGTCGGGGTAGTCGATCTTTCCGCAGCCGGCACAGGCGAGATTACAGCGGAAGAGCGGCTCGAGCATCAGAACGAGGGGGTAGCGCTTGCGACCCAGAAGATGCTGCTTGACGAGATAAGTTCCGATCTTCGCGACGTAACGAAAAGGTATGGACACGGCGTGTTCCTGCTATGATGCGCGACCTTCAAGGGGCCGCGTGACAGAGGCGCCGGCGCGCGTCCTGCCGCGAGCGTCGCGCCGAAATGGCCGTCTAACACGAAACGGCGCGCGAGGAAAACCCAGCCAGCCAAGGGCTTCGAAGGGGCGGTGGAGCCAGTGGGGGGCCAGCTCCCGCAAGCTGCTTGCGAAATGGCGAAAATAGGTCTCATTTCGCTGGCATCAAGCGTCGAGCGGTCGGCGGGGGCCAGACAATAAGGAGCGATTTCCAGATGACTGTCGCGACGCCGCCTGCGCGCCCCTCGGAGCATCCGGCGCCCCACCGTCTCGTCTCCGCACGAGCGCTCTTCGCGCCGCTGAAACGCTTCTGGGCCGGGGAGATCGACCTCGGCCGCATCGGCATGGCGGTGACGCTGCCCGTCCTCGCCTGGGTCTTCTACACGACCTCCTCCGGCATGATCGACATCATGCAGAAGGAGCAGGGCGACCTCGTCGGCATCGCCGGCACGCTCGTGGCCACGACCGCTGTGCTCGTCATGCTGGCCTCGACCTCCTGGTCGCTGGGCGCCGACCTCGCAGCGCTCATCGCGCGGCGGCGCATGGCGCGTGAGCGCATGGTGATGAAGACCATCGTCACGGCCGTCGTCTTCCTGTTCGTGTTCTCGATCTCTGCCTTTTTCTCTTTCACCTATTACTACAACAACATCTTCAAGCTCTCGTCGCGCAAGATCGTCGCCGAGCTGCAGCCCATGGAGCTTGCGGCGGACGTCGTGCTGCCCGCGACGAAAGAGATCAATGCGGCCTATGAGGCGGCCTCCGCCAGGATCGTCGCCAACCCCTCCTTCAAGGCCTATCTCGAATCGCTGGACGGGCTGATCGACGCCGCCCGCACCGCCGGCCCCGCTTTGCGCGAGGCGATTCGCAAGAGCCAGGAGGCGCAGCAGGCGGTGCTCGCCAAGGCGGCGCAGCAGGCCGCAAGCGAATTGGAAAGCGCCCGCGCGGCGGGACGCCAATTTGAGGAAGCGCAGGCCGAAATCGCCGCAATCGACCGCAAGGTCGCGGATTTCGACGCCATCATCAAGGCCAAGCAGGACGAGATCGCCGCATTGACGGCCACGGCGCGAAGCGAGGAGCAACTCGCCGTCGACGCCGAACACGGGTTAGACAACAAGGGGGCCGCGTGCGGACCCAATTGCCGCGGCCATCGCATCAAGGCCGAGGAAGCGAATCGGCGCGCGGCGGCGATCCGCCAGACGCAGGCCGGCCCGATGAGCGAACGCGCCGGCGCGCTGAAAAGGCGCGACGCCCTCGCTGCCCAATCCATGGCGCTGAAGCAAAAAGCCGAGTTGGCGACGACCGCCGCCGGGAGGCCGCTGCCGAAAGCCGAGGCCGCGCTCGATCTCGACGCCACGCTGCGCGACCTCACGGCCCTGCGCGACCAGCTGCGCGTCGAACCCACATGGGCGAAAATCCGCGAGGCGAAGCCGCTCTGCGAACCCATTTTGACCGCCGCGCGCCAATCCAATGCCCTGCCCGGCTCCGTCGCCCGCGATTTCTCCTGCGAACCGCAGGGCGAGGCGCGTGATCTCCTTTCCGCGCGCGACGAGGTGCGCGCGGCGCGCGGCGCCTTCGACCAGAAATGCGGGCTGGAGACCGGCCTGCGGGACGAGTTGAACGCCATCGTCCTCAAGATCCGCAACGCGCCCGCCTCGGACAGGACAGCCGCCGCAAATGGCTTCAATGCGGCGAAGGGCCTCGTCGACGCCTGCGTCGTCGCGGGCAAGGCCGTGGGCCTCACCGAGGACAATGTCCGCGACTTGCTGAAGAGGAGCGACGCTTACATGCGGGCGCACTCCACCGAGCGCAACAAGTTCGAACTCGCGCGCGAAGCCTTCTGGAGCTTTACGCCCGACTCGACCATGGCGATCGGCGTCGCCATGGCGCAGGACGCTTTCCTCTTCATCATGAAGTTCCTGTCGGAGATCTTCAAACGGGGTCTCGAGGCGCGGGAGCGCCGACAGTTCATGACGCCGATGGATCTGACCGACGACGAGGACGAGCCCGTCGAAATTCGAGCCATGAAGGCGATGCTGCGCGTCGCGAAGCCCACGCATGGCGACATGAGCGAGATCGACCCGCAAGACCCCGCCCTGCAACTCCTGGCGCAGAATGTGCGCGACAATCTCGTCGCCATCCTGAACCGCCTCGTGCGCGACGAAATCGCCCATGTCGACCGCAAGGGCGCCTATGTGATCGACAACGTCACCATCTCGCAGGTCGAATCGCGCCTCTTTGCGGCCATGAAGCCGCGCGCCTTGCGCGCCGCGCGCTATGCGCTCGAAGGCTCGGCGGCGGGCGGCGGTCCCCGCGCCTATTACAGCGACACAGTGCTGGCGAGCACGCGTCGCCGGCGTCCCACGGCGTTGGAGCGTTATCTCTCGCAGGACGGGGCGGCGTCGGACGAAACCAGACAGACAAAACGCGCTCTGGCTGACTTCGCCTGAATCCTCACGCGGACTGCTTCTGAGCAGGCCAGATCAAGCCCGTCAATTCGCTCTCGGGAAGCGGAGGCGACAGGAGGTAGCCCTGCCCCTTGTGGCAGCCGAGCGCCCTCAGCGCCTCCAGCTGCTCCTTTGTTTCGATGCCCTCCGCCACGCATTGCATGCCGAGTCCGTCGCACATGCGGATGATGGCGCCCACAATGCTCGCGGCGCGCGGCTCCGCGACAATGCGATCCACGAAGCTCTTGTCGATCTTGACCTTGTCAATCGAGAGATCGCAGAGCTGGCCGAACGACGAGTAACCGGCGCCGAAATCGTCGAGGGAGATCCGGATGCCGGCCGCGGCGAGACTCCCGATGGTGCGTGTCGCCATTTGCAGATCGGCGAGCACCGCCGTTTCCGTCAGCTCGATCTCCAGCCGCGACGGCGGCAGACCGCATTCCGCAATCGTGGAGAGGATCGCGAGGGCGGTTCCCTGCTGATCCATCTGCGCAGCGGACAGGTTGAAGGACAAAATCATGTCGCTCGGCCATTTGCGCGCCGCATCCGCGGCGAGGCGCAAAAGCAGCATGGACAGCGGCGCGATCAGGCCGCTCTTTTCCGCGGCCGGGATGAACTGGTCCGGCGGCACGACTCCGAGTTCCGGATGACGCCACCGGGCGAGCGCTTCGAAGCCCGCGAGTTTGCCCGACGCGAGATCGACGATGGGCTGGAAGTGAACGCTGAACGCCTCGCTCTCGATCGCCCCGCGCAAATCCTGCGCGACGATCATGCGCCGCAGGGCGCTGCGCTCCAACGCTTCGGAAAAGACGACGACGCTCCCGCGCGCTTTCGCCTTCGCCTCGTAAAGCGCCATGTCGGCGCGCTCGAGCAGTCGATGCGCGTCCTCGCTGTGGTGGCGAAGCGCGACGCCGCAAGAGCAGGACATATGGGCGGTGACGCCCCCATGGGCGAAGGGCTCCGCGACCGATCCTACGAGCCTGCGAGCGGCCGCGACGACATCCGCCTCGGACTCGAAGGCTGGAACCAGAAGCGCGAATTCGTCCCCGCCCATGCGCGCAAGCAACCCTACCTGCCCGACGCTGGCGGCGAGCCGCTTCGCGGCCTCGACGAGGAAGAGATCTCCGACAATGTGGCCATGCAGGTCGTTGACGGGCTTGAATCCATCGAGGTCGATCATCGCCACGGCGAAGGGGGTGTCCAACGCCGACCATTCGACCAGACGGCGGTCGAAAAGACGGCGGTTCGGAAGGCCCGTCAGCGCATCGGTTGAGGCCAGCTCGACAGCTTCCTGCCGAAGCGCAGCGTTCTCGACATTGGAGCGCACCAGCGCCGAAAAGGCGTCATAGGTCCGCCCGAGCAAATGCAGGACGCCTCCGGCGAGCGCGAGAAGCGCGGGCAAGGACAATTCGAGCGCGCTCTCGCCGGAAACGAGAAAGACCGTGGCTGCGGCCAGCGTGGCGATCAACAGCACCAGCCGCGCCGATCGCGGCAGGACGGCGAGATGAAACGACGTGCCGACGGCGGCGCTCCAGATGAGCATCATCGCCATGGCCTGCTGTGGCGCGCTCGGCGCGCGCGCGACCACGACGGCGATCGCGCAGAGCCAGACGCAGGTGAGGACGCTGACCCGCGACGTGCCGTCGAGCTCGCGCCGCATGTCCTCCGTCGTCAGCCGCTTCCATCGCTTGCGCAAACTCAGCCAATGGCGCGCACGCACGCCCGACCCGACGATCAGCACGCCGGCCCAGGCCGCGAAGAACGCGGGCGACGCCAGATCCCTGAGGAAATAGACCAGGAAGCCGACGAAGAGCGCAACGATGAGATAAAGGCCGGGAATATTCCGGGCCATCGTTTTGAATTGCGCGGCAACGACAGCGTCGTCGCCGGCACGCATGACAATCGGCTTCATCACAACAGCCCAGGCCCAACTGGGCGAGGACCATAGGACCAAAAGCTAAATCAATTATTCGCCCAAGTTTTTACGACACGTCATGCAGGCGCAATACTTGTGTTGCAACTATGAATATCCGCAACAATGCTCAAGCCGCCGCTCGCGCATGCCGCCAGGACGGCACGTAGCGCAGGCAAAGTCCCGGCAGCGGATGCGCAAGGCCAGAGACGACGCTGATGTCCCGCCAGCGGGGGAAAGCCCTGGGAAGCATCTGCAGCGTGAGGCCGACGGCGGCGAGGAACTCCGCTTCGCTGGCGAAATCATGGGCGCCGAAGTCGCGCACCGCGTCCGCCCCCGTCTCGGCTCCCTCCAGCAGAAGCTCGAGCATGGGAATGGCCCAGTCGGAGCGCTCGACCACATGACGCACGCCCTCGGCGTCGAGACGCGCAATGCGCCAGCTCAGCGGCGGATCGTTGAGACGCGCCGCTTCGGATTCGACGGCCAGATCGGGCAGCGCCCGAAGTTCCTGCGCGGCGACCGAGAGGCTCGCGGCCGGATGGCGCTGGAAAAATTCCAAAGCGCCGACCCAGATCGCCGCCTGCTGATGAAGCCGCCCGAAGCCGCGTTCGCCATCCTCGGGCCGAAAGCGCGCCCGCATCAGGACGATGGAGTCGCCAACGCTGCGCGCGACCAGGCAACCCGTTGTTCGCGCGTCGATGTCGATCGCGTCTGGCTCGAAGCGGCGCAGCCCCATGAGCCGCAAGGGAGAAAGATAAGGGTCCCATTCCCGCCCGAGGCCCCGGGAACGCCGGGTGACGGCATAGCCCGCGGAAGGTGGGACGCGGCGCTCCTCGCCCTCGCCGAGCTTGCCGTAATGGAGGCGGTGAAAGGAGATGATGCACGACTCTTCGCCTGCCGGCGCGCCCATCGCCATAAGCGGGACCCTCACTGATAATACGCGTTTAACTAGAAATAAGAGGATTCCATTAAGCAAGAATTGAGGCTGGAGAAATTTCTTCAGCTCTGGCGTCGAGTTGCGCATGTGAAAAGGTGAAAGGGCTGTCGAGCCCGAGAGCCGCGTAAAGGATGGGTTCGGCGGTCAGGAACGGGCGCCAATATTCGCTATAGGCGCGCGCGCCTTCGAGCCCCGCGCGCCGGAAGCGCCGCTCGCCGGGCTGATGCGGGTCCATATTGGGATTCTGGAAGCGCTTCACAAAGCCGTAAGCCGAGGAAACCGTATAACGGACCGAGACGCCGCCAGGCTCCAATGCGCGCAGGCGGTCGAGCCATTGCGCCGCCCGCACCGACTTGCGCAGCACATGCAGCGCCACAGCCGGATCGCACGCATAGGTGAAGGCGCTAGGGCCGAGACGCGTGAAGAGCCGCTCATATTGCGAGAAGACGACGACGACGCGCTTCAGCTTCTTCTCCCGCGCCAAAGCAAGCCGGTCGATCAGGCGCGCCAGCGTGCCGGTCCAGGCGGAATCGTCGAGACGCACGAGCGGCAGCACCATGACGAGCGCCTCCGAATCGAGCACCTGCCTGGCAAGCTTGGCCTTGACGTCGTTCAGGATCGCCACCTCGGCGCCGTCCGGCGGCACGGCGATCTCGCCCGCCGAGTCGATGATCTCGAGCAGCCAGGGCCCGCGCGTGACGATCTCCGGCGGCGCCTCGCCATTCACGGACAGGCGGAAGTAATATTCGTAGGTGTTGAGCGTGTCGGTCGCGACGCCGCCATTGGCGAAATCCTGCTTCAACCGCTCGTAATCGCCCTGCTCGATCGTCAGCAGATCGGCGCGGCGCTGGTCGGGCTCGGCGTTGAATTCCGCGGGTGAGATCGGCTGGAGCGCCGGACGCAGGCGCGGTGAATAGCCGAACGCGCTCTGCGCCACGCAATCGGCGAGCGAGGCGAGCAGCGAGGACTTGCCCCCCTTCTTCGGTCCGATGAGACAGATGGCGACTTTCTCGGTCATTCCCGATTCCCTGCGATGGCGGGGACCATACAGGGCGTAAGCGGCGCGGGGAAGGCAGGCGCCAGTCGACCGACCGCGCCCGTCGTGCTAATCGCGGCCCATGCTCGAAGGCCTCCCCCCCAACGGCGCAAGCCATGCGCTGCGTCTCTCCACCGACGAACAGCGCGCCCGCGCCGTCGCCGACATCATCGTCGAGACATTCGACCCCACCGAGACCGCCGCCGCCGCCTTCGAGGTCGACGACGGCCCGGTCTGGACGGTCGAGGTCTATTTCGCGGACGCCCCCGACGAGGAGGAGATCCGCGCTTTGATCGAGGCGGTCAGCGACGCCGAGACGGCCGCCCGTGCGGAATTCGCCGAGATCGCCAAGGAAGACTGGGTCCAAAAATCGCTCGCCGGGCTCGAGCCCGTCCGCGCAGGCCGCGTCGTCGTCCATGGCTCGCATGACCGCGGGCGCCTGAAGCCCAACGACATCGGCGTCGAGATTGAAGCCGCGCTCGCCTTCGGCACCGGCCATCACGGCACGACGCTGGGCTGCCTCAAGGCGCTCGACCGCATCTCGAAGCGCCGCCGCCCGGCCCGCGTCCTGGACGTGGGCACCGGAACGGGCGTCCTCGCCATCGCCGCCGCCAAGCTCCTGCGCCAGTCCGTTGCTTGCGGCGATATCGACCCGGTCGCGGTCGAGACCGCCCGCGTCAACGCCGTCCAGAACGGCGCCGGTCCTTATGTCCGTCCCGTGGTCGCGGTCGGACTGCGCCATGATGCGATGGCCGGCAAATACGATCTGATCTTCGCGAATATTCTCGCCAAGCCCCTGAGGCTTCTGGCGCCCAGCATCGCCCGCGCCGCAGCGCCGCACGCCGAGCTGGTTCTGTCGGGCCTGCTGGCGAAGGACGTCGCCGGCGTCCTTTCCGCCTATGCCGCGCAGGGCTTTGCGCTCGCCGAGCGTGGAGACATCGACGGCTGGGCGACGCTGGTCCTGCGGCGCGGCGGGGCGCGTTGACGCTTCGCCGCCTGGGTCCGTCAGACGCCGAGGCGTTGCAGCGACTGAGGATCGAAGCTTTTCGCCTGGAGCCGCACGCTTTCCGCTATGCGCCCGAGGACGAGGCCGCGATCCGCCCGGCTGAATGGGCCGCCCGGCTGGAGCGGGATGTCGTGCTCGGCGTCTTTATTGGGCAGGAACTCGCGGGAGCCGCGGGATTGACCGTCTTCGAGGGCGCCAAAGTGCGACACAAGGCGCTGCTCTGGGGCATGTATCTGCGCGCGGCCCATCGCAGCTCCGGGGTCGCCGACGAGCTGATGGCGGCGCTGCTGGCGCAGGCGCGCGAGAAGGCCGAGATCGTCACGCTGACCGTCATCGACCAGAACGCCCGCGCCAAGCGGTTCTACCAACGTTGGGGCTTCGAGACCTACGGCGTCGAGCGACGCGCCGTGAAGCTCGAAGACGGCGCCTATCTCGACGAAGCCCTGATGGCGCGCCCGCTGACGTGACCGGCGCTTGCGAGAAGGCATTGCCCCTCGCCATCGCCGGGACTAGCTTTGCTTCATGTTCGAAGCAAAATTCCAATCCTTCGCCGACGCCTCATCGTCCCACAACAGCGCCGCGCGGGTCTCCGCGCTGCGCGACGAACTCGCGCGCCAGAACCTCGACGGCTTCCTAGTGCCGCGCGCGGACGCGCATCAGAACGAATATGTGCCCAAGAGCGCCGAACGTCTCGCCTGGCTGACGGGCTTTACCGGCTCTGCCGGCTTCGCCATCGTGCTCCTTGAAGAAGCGGCGATCTTCGTCGACGGGCGCTACGTCATTCAGGTGCGCCATGAGATCGACGGCAGGATCTTCAAGCCCATCGACATCTCCGAGACGGCGCCGTCCGCCTGGCTCGCTGAACATGCGAGAGAAGGCGCGCGGATCGGTTATGACCCATGGGTGCACACCAGCGGGCAGATCGAGCGCTTCGCCAAGGCCTGCGAGGCGCGCAAGATCGAGCTTGTCCCGCTCGAAACGAATCCGATCGACGCGCTCTGGGCCGAACGCCCGCCCGAGCCTGCCGGGCATGTCGTCATCCATCCGGCCAAATATGCGGGTGAGACGGCCGCCGCGAAGATCAAGAAGCTGCGCGAGGCGCTGAAAGGCGCCGACGCCGCGCTGATGTCCGACCCGCACGCCATCTGCTGGGCGTTCAACATTCGCGGCGCGGACGTCGCCCATACGCCGATCGCGCTTGCCTTCGCCTGGCTTCCGAAGGAAGGCGCGCCGGTTCTCTATATCGACGACGCCAAGCTCGACACGAAGACGCGCGCGGCGCTCGAAAAATTCTTGATGTTGCGGTCGCCCGCCGCGCTGATCGACGACCTGACGCACGCCGGCAAACGTGGCGAGACGGTGATGTTCGACGCGGCGACGGCGCCCGTAAAGCTCGTCGAGGCGCTGCGTAGCGCTGGCGGCAAGCCGCGCGTGACGGAAGACCCGGCGGCGCTGCCCAAGGCGATCAAGAACAAGGCGGAGCTGGCCGGCGCGCGCGAAGCGCATATTCGCGACGGCGCGGCGCTGACGCGTTTTCTCGCCTGGTTCGCGGAAGCCGCGCCGAAAGGCGCGCTGACGGAAATCATGGCGGCGGAGGCGCTGGAGACCTTCCGCCGCGAAAATGGCGATCTGCGCGATATTTCCTTTCCGACCATTTCCGCCTTCGGCGAACATGCGGCGATCCCGCATTATCGCGTGACGGAGAAGAGCAATCTGAGAATCGGCAAGGGCGTCTATCTCGTCGACAGCGGCGCGCAATATCTCGACGGCACGACGGACGTGACGCGCACGGTCGTGGTGGGGCGCGCGTCGAAGCAGTTGAAGGACCATTTCACGCGCGTGCTCAAGGGCCATATCGCCATCGCCCGGGCCGTGTTTCCAAAGGGCGCGTCCGGCACGCAGCTCGACGCCTTCGCGCGGCGTTATCTATGGGAGGCGGGGCTCGACTTCGATCATGGCGTCGGCCATGGCGTCGGCTCCTATCTTTCCGTGCATGAGGGGCCGCAGCGCATCTCCAAGCTCGGCGCCACGCCCCTCGTTCCCGGCATGATCCTCTCCAACGAACCCGGCTATTACCGCGCTGGCGAATATGGCATCCGCCTCGAAAATTTGGTGATCGTCGAAAAGCGCGAGATCGTCGGCGCCGAGCGGGAGATGTATGGCTTCGAGACGATCACGCTCGCGCCTTTCGATCTGAACTGCGTCGAGCCGAAGCTGATGAGCGCGGAAGAGATCGCCTGGCTGAACGCCTATCACGCGCAGGTGCGCAAGACGCTCTCGCCGCTGGTCGATGCGAAGACGCGCAAGTGGCTGAGAGAGGCGACGCAGGCGATCTGATCTTCTCGGCGGCGACGCGCGCATCCACCCTCCCCTCGGAGGGGGAGGGTCGAAGCGCAAAGCGCTTCGGGGTGGGGTGATGCGGCGCGCGAGCGCCGGAAAAGAAGAAATTCGTCGAATGACCAGCCGCGTCATTGCGGCTCCACCCCACCCCGGCGCCGCACCGACCCTCCCCCTCAAGGGGAGGGTGAAACAGCCGTCATTTCGAGCGAAGGGAAGTAATCCGTCGCCGCGTCGGGTAGGTGGATTGCTTCGACGCTACGCTCCTCGCAATGAAGGATGCGACGATTGTGTTCCCCACAAACAGCGATTGCGTCCACTGGCGAGTAGTGCAAACGGCGCGTCGACGACATCGTCACCTATTCCGCCGATAAAAAGGGCCAGGTCGAGAAGAGCAGCGCCAAGCAGATGCCCAAGAACTGCCTCTAGGCCGCCGTCATCGAAACGTCGTCTCTCCGTCATGCAAGCTCTATCCAACCGTCACGGAAACGCAGTCGCAGCGTCGCGAAAACGCAGCCAAACGGGCCTATCAATGCGACATGGCGTTTACGACGGACATCGCGGCCAAGCTGACGCGCGACGCGTCTTCCAATCCGCAAAACGGCCTCGCGGCCCTCTGGTTTCAGCGCTTTCTCGCCGCGGATCTCGCGGTGGTGCATTTCTTCTCCCGCTCCGCGCAGCCGACCGCCATCCGCTATCTCGCGATCGGCGTGAGCAGGCTCGGCAATGGCTGGATTTACCTTCTTCTGCTGCCGCTCGTCTTCTGGGGCCTGGGATGGAACGGCTGGCATGTCGTCCTGCTCGCGGGCCTCAACGCGGCGCTGCTGCATCTGCTCTACCCGATCATCAAGCGGCGCTTTCGGCGCAGGCGCCCCTACCATGTCGACGCCCGGTTGCCGTCACTCTTGAAGACGCTGGACGAGCATAGCTTCCCCAGCGGCCACGCCATGACGATCACCGGCGTGCTCGCGCCGATCGTGCTCGCCTGGCCGGCCATGACGGTCTCGGCGGTCCTCATCGTGTTGTCGATGGGATGGTCGCGCATCGCGACGGCGCATCATTATCCGACCGACGTCATCGCCGGCATTGCGCTCGCAACCGCCCTCGCCTTCCCGCTGTCGAGCTACGCGCTCTCATTTTTCTGAGCGCGGCGCTCGCGGCGCAAGTCGCCCCTGCAGCGCTCGGAACAGGTCTTCACCTCCTCCCAGCACGCGCGCCACTTCTTGCGCCAGGCGAAAGGGCGGCCACAGGCGAGGCAGATTTTTTCGGGCAGATTCGCTTTCCCGCGCGCTTGGCCGTGTCGAGACATCAGCCAAAGATGGCGCGCGGGTTCTTGCGCGCAAGAGATCAGGCGGCGCGCGGCAGCGTGACCGACGGGATCGGCGGCGCAGCGCTCACGCGCCCCTTGGCGCCTTCGAGCGCGCCTGCCGCGAGCTCCAGACCAAGAAAGCGCGCGCGCTCCACGGGCCCCGGCAGGATCAGCTTCTCCGTGAAGCGCTGCGCGAAGCCGAAGCGGCGATAATAGGGCTCATCGCCGACGAGCAGCACGGCGCGATGGCCGAGCGCCCGCGCGCGGGCGAGAGACGCGCGTATCATTTGCGCTCCGAGGCCGAGCGAACGCGCATGTTCGGCGACCGCCAGCGGGCCGAGGAGCAGCGCGGGACGGCGCCCGCCGGCGAAGATCGGCCAGAGGCGGATCGTCGCGATCAGTTCGCCTTCGTCATCCTTGGCGACCAGCGCCAGTCCAGACGCGGGCTTGCGCCCTTCGCGCAGCCGCTCGCAGGTCTTCAGGAAACGCCCTGGGCCGAAGGCTGCGTCGAGCAGCGCCTCGCGCGCCGGGAAGTCGGCCGGCGTCTCGTCGAGAATCGCAAGAGCCGGGCGCGTCGACGGCGCGGGAGCGACGGGCGCGAGGAAGGTGCGGTGAAGATCAAAGGTCATCTGTTCCTCCTTCGAGAGGACAAGCGACCCTCGCGCCTGGCGCAGGTCATGCGCCCGCCGTACGGGACTGGTTACACGGATTGGGTTCTCGTCCTCTCCCGCTTGCGGGAGAGGCTCTGGCGAGCGCGGCCTTTATCCGTCACGCCTACTCCCGTGAGTGGAGAAGGCGGCGGGTTCAGATGATGAAGGTCTCGAGCGGCGGGAAGCCGTTGAAGCCGACCGCCGAATAGGTGGTCGTGTAGGCGCCCGTGCCCTCGATCAGCACTTTCGTGCCGATTTCGAGGGAGACCGGCAGATCATACGGCTTCTTCTCGTAGAGAACGTCCACCGAATCGCAGCTGGGGCCGGCGATGACGCAGGGCGAGACCGGCGCGCCGTCCGCCTCCGTGCGGATCGGATAGCGGATCATCTCGTCGATCGTCTCGGCGAGGCCGTTGAACTTGCCGATGTCCAGATAGACCCAGCGCAGTTCGCCCTCCGCCGCCGACTTCTTCGAGATCAGCACGACTTCCGCCTCGATGACGCCGGCGTTGCCGACCATGCCGCGACCCGGCTCGATGATCGTCTCCGGGATGCGGTTGCCGAAATGCTTCGACAGCGCGCGGAAGATCGCGTCGCCATAGCGCTTCACGGCCGGCACGTTCTTCAGATATTTCGTCGGGAAACCGCCGCCCAGATTGACCATCTGAAGATGGATGCCGCGCTCGGCGAGTTCACGGAAGATGTCCGCCGCCGACTTCAGCGCGCCGTCCCACTTGCGCGGGTCGGTCTGCTGCGAGCCGACATGGAAGGACACGCCGTAAGCCTGCAGGCCAAGACGATGCGCATGCTCCAGAACGGTCGTCGCCATCTCCGGGACGCAGCCGAACTTGCGCGACAGCGGCCATTCGGCGCCGGAGCCGTCGCAGAGGATTCGGCAGAACACCTTGGAACCCGGCGCGACGCGCGCGATCTTCTCGACTTCCTCGACGCAGTCCACTGCGAAGAGGCGGATGCCGAGCTGATAAGCGCGCGCAATATCGCGCTCCTTCTTGATCGTGTTGCCGAAGGAGATGCGCTCGGGCGTCGCGCCGGCGGCGAGCGTCTGCTCGATCTCCGGCACGGAGGCCGTGTCAAAGCAGGAGCCGAGCGAAGCCAGCAGCGAGAGCACTTCCGGCGCAGGATTCGCCTTCACGGCGTAGAAAACGCGCGTGTCGGGCAGCGCCTTGGCGAAGCCGAGATAGTTCTCGCGCACGACGTCGAGATCGACGACGAGGCAGGGACCGTTGTCGCGGCCCGCGCGGCGGCGCTCGGCGAGGAATTCGTGGATACGGTCGGTCATTGCGGCATCCCCTTCGAAGGGCGCGGGTCGAGCCGCGCCAGGAACCTGTTTGCTTCGGCGGATGCACGACGCCGTTCCCTCGCGCGCGGTGGAAGACGCGACGAAGGTTGTATGCGCCAGCAATCCAGGATCGTTTCGCGCGTCATGCGCTGGCGATCCGGTGATGCGCCGTTAGCTGGCCAGACGACGAAAAACATGCGCAAGCGCATGCCGCTTCGGTTCCGAACAGCCATCGATTGGAAGGGGAGACCCCGTCCGCACGCCCGGCAAGAAAGACAAGCCTCTTCGGTGCGTCGGCCTTTGGAGGAGCCGACAGAGACCAAAAAAGCCCGGTCCGTCGTTGCTTTAAGTCGCGATCCTCCGCTGAGGGCGGAGTTCGCCGGTTCGCCTCCGGCTGCCGGTTTTTACTCCGACGGTTAACCGGCCTCTTGTCCGGATCCCCGCCGACCGACACACGACCACAGGCACGTGCGATTTGGGCAAAATCGTAGATACGCCGATTTTGACCGATGACAAGCTATTTTTGACCGACTTGGCATTTTTTTGAGGCATGACGCAAAGGCGCCGCAGCCTGTCGCCGCAGCGCAGCAAGGGTCAAGGTTGCGAAATTGTAGCGATCTCGCTAATTAACCGCCTTCGCGCCCAGCCCCTGAGGGGCGAAGACGGCGCTTTTTCCGGTACCTTGAGCATGAGCGAACTCACTCGGCGCCAGATGATTGGCGCCCTCGCCGCGACCGGCGTTCAGCTTGCTGTCCCTGCGCGCGCCCAGAATCAATCCCCGAAATTCGGGTTCGACGACGTCCTGACCCGTGCGCGCGCCCTGTTGGCTGCGCCATACGAAGACGTGGTTCCGCGTCTCCCCGACCCGTTCGACGCGCTGGATTTCGACACCTGGCGCGATGTCGTGTTCAAGCCCGAGCGCGCCATTTTCCACGAGATCCCAGGCACCTTCGAGATCCAGGCCTACCATCTCGGCTTCCTGTATCGCCGCGCCGTGACGGTGAATACGATCCGCGACGGCATCGCCGCGCCGATTCCCTACTCGACCGCGATGTTCAACTACGGGAAGCTCAAGATCGACAAGCCGCCGTCGATCAATACGGGCTTCGCCGGTTTCCACCTGAATTTCCCGGTCAACGGTCCGCATGTGCAGGACGAGGCGGTTTCCTTCGTCGGCGCGAGCTATTTCCGTTTCCTCGGCCGCGGCCAGCAATATGGGCTGTCCGCGCGCGGCCTCGCCGTCGAGGCGGGCACGAGCAAGGAGACGTTCCCCGTCTTCCGCGAGTTCTGGATCGAGACGCCGACGGCCGGCAGCAACCACATCACGATCTACGCGCTGCTCGACAGCGAGGCCGCGACGGGCGCCTATCGCTTCGATCTGACGGTCGGCCAGGAAAGCACGATGGACGTGCAGGGGACGATCTTCCCGCGCCGCAACGGCGTGAAGTTCGGCATCGCGCCGCTCACGTCCATGTATCTCACGGGCGAAAACGATCGCCGCGTGCGCGACGGCTTCCGCAGCGAACTGCATGATTCCGACGGGCTGATCATCCGCAACGGCGCGGATGAGTGGCTCTGGCGCCCGCTCGGCAATCCGGTTCGCGAGCGGATGACGGCGTTCTTCGACAAGAGCCCGCGCGGTTTTGGCCTCTTGCAGCGCGACCGCACTTTCGAGTCCTATCAGGATCTCGACCTCGCCTATCAGAACCGGCCCAGCTACTACGTCGAACCCATGGGAGACTGGGGCGAGGGTCATGTCGAGCTGATCGAACTGCCGACCCCCGACGAGACGAACGACAATATCGTGGCGAGCTGGACGCCGGCGACGCCGCCTGAAGCGGGCAAGCCTTTCTCCTTCGCCTATCGCATCACCTCCGGCCTCGACATGCCGCGCCTCGCGCCTAACGGCCGCGTCGTGCACACATTCGAGGCGCCGGCGCGCGCGCTCGGCTCCTCTGAGCCCGAAAACGCCGGCTCGCGGCGCTTCCTGATCGACTTTGCGGGGGGCGATCTGGGTTATCACGTTGCCGACGTGGGTCAGGTGGAAGCCATCGGCACCACGTCGAAGGGCAAGGTGATCAGAACCATCGTCACGCCCAACCAGCACATCAACGGGTTGCGGGTGCTGTTCGACGTTTCGCTCCCGCCGGGCGAGACGGCGGATCTGCGCCTCTTCCTGCGCGCTCATGGGCGCACGCTGACGGAAACCTGGACCATGCCCTGGTCGGCGCCGTCCGGGACTTAAAGTTCAGACCGGAAGGAAAAGGGCGAGCACGAGAAAAGCCATCGAGCCCAGGAGCAACGCCAGATAAGGCCATGCGATTCGGGGCTTCGAGAGGTAGCAGCGCATCATCGCGACGAGCGCCGGATGGGCCTGCGGTTCGGTTGTCATTAGACCTCGCTCGTCCTTGCGGACTTTTCAACTTCCGCCGCTTTAGCCGCACTTAGCGAAAATAAAAAGGGGGAGCAAAACGCTCCCCCTTTTTGCTTACTGAGCCAGCTTCACCGCCGGCGGCTTCCAGCTGCCGTCGATGATCGACGGCGCCTTTTCGGTCGGCCAATACATGCGCAGCGTCATGTTGAAGTCCTTGTCGCTGGCCGGCAGCCAATTGACTTCTTTGTCCTTGCCCGGCGAGTCGTGCTGGACATAGAGGTCGAGGGAGCCGTCCTTGTTCTTCTTGAGTGGCATCCAGCTGCTGATCGCATAGCGATTGAGGGGATTGGCGACGAAGAAGGATTCCGGATTGTACATAGTCACTGACCAGAAGGCGTTTACCGGCGGCGTCGCGCCCTTGTCGAAGTGAATGACATATTTGTTCGCGCCGTTGAGCGCCTTGCCGTCGCCGTCGACGAAGGCCGATGGATAAACAGCGTCCTGGGGCAGGTTGGCGCCGAGTCCGATGAGCGCGACCACCGCGCGCGCGCCGTAATCGGAACCGTAATTGCCGAGGATCATCGGCGGCACGCGCCACCCATTCACAGGGGCGCCGGTTTCCTTGGAGGCCGCCAGCAGCTTTTCGAACGCGACGGAGACGGACTGCTCCAGCCCCTTCGCGACCGCCGGTTCAAGCTTCGAGAGTTCGAACTTCTCGCCGGGAACGACGCCGATCGCCTTCAGCTTCTCCAGCAGCGGGGCCTCGGACGCAGGCGGCGGGTTGGATTTCAGAAGCGTCGCCATCCGGTTGAAGAAGACCTCCGCGCTCATCTTCTGCACCTGCTCGATCGGCGGCGTCTTCATGTCGAAGCTCGGATCGACCTTGCCTTCCGGCGGCGTATACGGCTTGCCGAAAGCTGAGAGCGGCGTGACCTTGAAGCCGTCCTGGATCTTGTGGACGGCCGGATAGTCCTGCGGGCCGTTGGTCTGCGTGCGGCCGATGATCCACGCCATGTTGGTCGGCGATTTGTATTCAGTCAGGCCCTTGGGCAACTTTCCGGTCCAGCCGGGGCCGGTGATAACGAAGTGCCCAGCCTTCGTGCCCGTAGTGCGCTTGCCCGGCGAAGCGAAGACATTCGTCCAGGCGTCGAGCATCGGCATCAGATAATAACGGCCATGCGTATCCGGCACGCTGAGCACGATCGGCTCGGCCGACAGGTCGAGAAAAGCCGATGAATAAAGCGTGTCGACATTGGCGCGCACGACGTCCTTGAAGGAAGCGTCGGGGAAAGCGCGGACATTGACGAACTGATTGACCGGCGCTGCGAAGCCTTCGGGTTTTGCGACATTGGTCGTCTTGTCCTTCGTGACGTCCATGATCACGAGAGGCAGGCCGTAAACAACCGCCTCGACGCCCGCCTTCAGCGCCTCCTGGACCTTGGCCTCGTCATTCGCCGTCTCCACTTTCGCGGAATCGCCGGTTGAGGCAGCCTGCTTGTCGTTGCAGCCGCCGAGCGCGCCCATAGTCGCGACCAGAAGAATTGACGCCCATCTTGCTTTCATAAAGTCCCCCTGGCGCAAATGCCGATCCCGGCGGCGCCGCTGAAAAACGCAGGAGCAACAACCCGGCCACAACTCAAGGATTATGGCGTTCCAGCCTTAAACCGGACGTCGCATGGCTAGCATATCGCCGCCGAGCTTTCCACGCAGATGGTCCTGCAGGCCCCAAGGACTTGGCGGACCAAGGATAATGGCGCGATGTCTCGGTGCGCCGACCCTTTCACTTAAGCCGAGTCGCACAGCCGATTCGCTGCCGAAAGCGCCGCCTTCGCGCCGCCCTCGCGAAATACGCTCTGCTCGAACGCTGCGAGCCCACGCCGATTGAGCGCGCCACTGAGCGGATCGATGCAGATGAGGCGTTCGAGCTCCTGCTTCATTTCGTTTTTGCGCCGCGCGGCCTCCGCGACGAACCAGGTCATGGGCGGCGCCAGGGTCAGCGGGATAAGGACGGCGCTCGTGAAGATCATCGTAAGGCCGGCGCCGAGCGCCAAGACAAAAGGATAGTCGACGACGATCGTCGCGGCGATCGCGACAATCGTGCAGAGCGCCACAAGCTTGATCGCCTCTCGCTTCGAGCGAGGCGTTAGAAAACGGATCAGAGACTCTCGCACCACCAAGCCCCGGTCACACCGTCGCGTGGGGACCATCTTGATGGGCTCGGGTAAATAGATGGCGGATCAAAAGACCGAGTCCGAAGAGGAAAGAGTGAACCTTTCCCTTTCCTTAGCGGAGTGCGGCGAGGAGCGTCGCCATAAGCGCCGGGCAAGCAGCGCGTTAATTCTTCAGGCTTCAGGCGATGGTCCGCCGCCCTCCTCCCGACGCGTCCTTTCCGCCAGCGCCGCGTCGATCAGCGCTCTTATGTCCGGGCGGATGGTTCTTGTCCCTTTCTCCAGAAGGCCCTGTACCGCGCCTTCCCGGATCTGGCGTGACCGGAATCGCCTTGTCGCTTTCGCGAGGCGGGTGGCTTCGTCCTCGTAAGGTTTCTTGCGCATCCACCCTACATAGGGCGCTGCGACGGCGCGACGTCCCCTTGACCTGCGTCAGCTCTTCAACCGCTCGAGATCGAATGCCTCGACATCGCGCAATAGCTCGATGAAGGCGGTCGCCCAGTAATCAGCCGTGGCTTCGCCCTTTTCCGCCGTCGCTTTTGAAGCGTCGCCCATCGCGCCTGCCGGCGAGATGTCCTGCGTCATCCAGCCGAAACCCGCGGGACGATCGGCGCGCAGCCACGCGAAGTCGCGCTCGAAATCGAGCGTCGCGGGCGGGAAATTCTTCGCGCGCCCCATGTCGACAAGCTCAGGCCGGAACGCCAGCATCAATGACGTTTCGATCTCGCCGCCGTGAATGCCGTGCCGCTGCTCGGCCGCCGAGAAAAGCCCGTCGGGATAGCCGAAGCGCGCCCATGAGCAGGTGACGGCGAGAACGCCGTGGCGCGCGCGCAGATCCAGCGCCGCGGTCGAGATCAGCGCCGAATTGCCGCCATGCGAATTCATGAGCAGGATTTTCTTTACGCCTGCCCGCACGACGCCTTCGGCGACGTCGCGCAGCACATGCGCCGCCGTCTCCTGCGTGAGCCACAGCGAGCCCGGAAAATCGCGATGCTCGATCGAGACGCCGACGCTCTGCATCGGCAGGAAGACCGCTTCGAGATCCTGCGGCAGGCGCGCGGCGACACGGTCGAGGCAGCCCTCCATGATCATCGCGTCGACGCCGAGCGGCAGATGCGGCCCATGCTGTTCAACAGCGGCGACCGGCAGCACGGCGATGACGTCCGACATGTCGTGGGCGCGGAAATCGCGCAGGGAGAGTTCAGACCAGAAGCGGGAGGGCAGCATGGGCGTGATTAAAGCGCGATTGTGTTTAAGAGGTCAAAACGGGGCGACGCCGCCGCCGAAAGCCGCCGCCCGCCCTCCCGATTCTGGGCCTCGTGAGAAATTTCGCTTCAAAATGAGGCGCCTAACCCGGTCCCAGACTTGCTGCCCACGGTCGAGCTCAAGGCTCAATCCTGGTTTGCAACATCTTCGGGAGCATCATGACAACATCAAACAGCAGGCGGCCCTTCAGGGTCGTTGCGGAAAGCGCGGTGACGCTGTTCCGTAAAAAGGCGGCCGCAGTTTTAGCCGTGGCGCTCAGCGGCGCCGTTTCGCCAGCCTTGGCGGCGGAAAGCGAGACCACTCTCTACAAGAGCTTCGCGCCGGCTCCTAGAGTCGAGACCGCGTGCCAACCCGGCGGCGTTCTTGTCGGCGTCAAAGGTTATCAGAGCCACTGGATCTACTCGATGCAGCCGGTCTGCGTTAATACGCAAGGCGGCCGCTGGACCTCCGCCACATATACGGGCGCTGCGCAAGGCATGAATTTCGGCGCCGCTTTTTCGAGCGTCTGTCCCGCCAATACGGTCGTAAAGTCCCTGTCCGGCCGCCTCCACTCCTCGCTGGGTCAAATCCAGCTGAGCTGCCAGGCTCTCAATGACGCCGGCGCCTATGTCGGTCCCATCACCAACCTGCCTGCGGTCGGCGGTTTCCCGTTCGGGATCGCTCAAACCGCGACCTGCGGCGACAAGGAGCCGCCCAAAGGCCTGATCGGAACCTACCTCAGGGCTTTTTCCGGGTTTGGCATGTCCTGCGGAACCCGCGCCGAAGGCCTCAAGGGCATTTCGATCCCGACGCCGTCCAATCTCTATAATTTCGTCGCGAACAAGAATGCGGCGGTCGCGCTGGGCAAAATGCTTTTCTGGGACCAGCAGGTCGGCAGCGACAGCGTTCAGGCCTGCGCCTCCTGTCACTTCCATGCGGGCGCCGACAACCGTAGCAAAAACCAGCTGAGCCCCGGCCTCGCGCGCGCATCCTCGCCGACGGTCGGCAAGCCGGACACCAAGTTCCAGCTCGGCGGACCGAACTATCAGCTGGCGGCGACGGATTATCCGTTTCACCAGCGCGCGAATCCGGACGACTATTATTCGCCGGTCGTCCGCAATCTGAACGATGTGACAGCGTCGCAGGGCGTTTTCAACTCCGTCTTCAATTCGGCCGGCGTCGGCCAGTATTACGACGACTTCTCGTTCAAGGCCGACCCGGTCTTCAATGTTGGCGGCAATCCCACTCGCCGGGTCGAGCCGCGCAATACGCCGACGACGATCAACGCCGTCTTCAACTTCCGCAATTTCTGGGACGGGCGCGCGCAGTACCTGTTCAATGGCGTCAACCCCTTCGGCGCGCGCGACGGCAATGCGCGCGTGTTCAGGAATGTCGGGGGAACGGTGCAGCCGGTGCAGGTGCGCATCGACAATGCGAGCCTCGCGTCGCAGGCGGTCGGCCCGCCCTCGAGCAATTTCGAGATGAGCGCGGATGGCCGCACGCTCATGGATATCGCCAAGCGCCTTCTCGATGCGCGCCCGCTCGCCCTTCAGCATATCGCTCCCGATGACAGCGTGCTCGGTTCGCTCGCTGGCGGCTCGACCGGCCTCAACACGCCGATGACCTATGCGGACATCATCCGAACCGCATTCAAGCCCGAATGGTGGAGCGGAACGCAGGCCGTGCAGGTCGACGCCTCGGGCGGCAAGGCCGTGATCGCAATGCCGGGGACGCTTGCGAAAAACCAGTACACGCAGATGCAGGCCAATTTCAGCCTCTTCTTCGGCCTTGCGATCCAGCTCTACGAGTCGACCCTCGTCTCCGACGACTCGCCATACGACCGCTATATGGCGGGCAACTTCGGCGCCATGAGCCCCGACCAGAAGACCGGCATGAGCCTGTTCTTCGGCAAGGGCAAATGCGTCAACTGCCATGGCGGCGCCGAGTTCACCAACGCCAGCGTGCGCAAGACGCTCAACGAGCCCTTGCAGCGCATGGTCATGGGCAATGGCGGCGTCGCGGTCTATGACGAAGGCTTCTACAACATCGCCGTCACGCCCACGCTGGAGGATATCCTCAATGGCGGCCGCGACGCTTTCGGCAAGCCCTTGTCGAATACCGCCATCGCGCAGCAATACGGCTCGGCTGGCTTCCAGCAGATGATCGGCATCTCGCCGAATATCACTGTGTCGCGCACCGAACGCATCGCCGTGATGGGGGCGGCCAAGACGGCCACGGTTCGCAACATCGAACTCATGAACCCGCATTTCCATAACGGCGGCGCGCTGAACCTGAAGCACGTGCTGGAGTTCTACAATCGCGGGGGCAACTTCAAACAGGCGAACATCAACGACGTCGATTCCGATATCACGCCGCTGGGTCTGAGCGCGACGGAGAAGAACCAGATCATCGCCTTCATGAAGTCCCTCACCGACGACCGCGTCAGGAGAGACGCGGCGCCCTTCGACCATCCGGAACTCCAGATTCCGAATGGTCATCCGGGGAACCAGGCAAGCGTTACGGTCGACGGCGCGCACGCCAAGGACCAGCTGGTCAGGATTCCCGCGATCGGCCGCGGCGGCGCGGCCGGCGCGGCGAGGCCGAACTTCCTCAGAGTCGTGGAATAATCGAATAGCTTGAGCCATAACGGCGGCGAAGCGACCCCCAAGTCGCTTCGCCGCTTTCGCATTTCCGGCAGGCGGCCAGGCCGCCAGACCCCTTTTCTTCAGATTGACAGAATTGTTCCGCCGCGCGGCCAAGATCGGCAATTTAAAGATCGGGAATGTCCCGCTATGTTTTGATCAGAGACCCGAGCAAGGACGGATCCGACCATGTCGCACAAATTCTCCCGCCGCGAGGCGGCGCTCTTTCTCGGCGCGGCCGCGGGCGCGCTCGTCGCGGGCGCCGCGCGCGCGGACAACGCCAAGAAGATGATCGTCCACAAAAGCCCGACCTGCGGCTGCTGCGGCGGCTGGGCGCAGCGCATGCGCGCCGAGGGCTATGTGGTCGAGGAGATCAAGGAAGCCGACATGAAGGCCGTGAAGGCCCGGCTCGGCGTGCCGGAGAACATGGCCTCCTGCCACACGGCCGAGCTCGACGGCTACATCATAGAGGGCCACGTGCCGCCGCAGGCGATCGCGCAATTGCTGAAGGAGCGGCCGAAAGTCACGGGCGTCGCGGCGCCCGGCATGCCGATGGGCTCGCCCGGCATGGAGATGGGCGAGCCGGAAGCCTACACGCTGTATTTGTTCGACGCCGCGGGCGCGCGCGAATTCGGCAAGTGGCTCGGCGACAAGCCCGCCTGATCGGCGCCGAGGAGCCCCAGATAGCGGGCGGCGCCCCTGCCCGCGGCGAGCCCCGTGGCGAAGGCCGCCTGCAGCAGATAGCCGCCCGTCGGCGCGTCGAAGTCGAGCATCTCTCCGGCAACGAAGACGCCCGGCATCTTCCTGATCATCAGGTCGGCGTCGACCTCCTCGAAGGAGACGCCGCCCGCCGTCGAGATAGCCCGTTCCAGCCCGGCGACGCCAATGACCTTGAGCGGCGCATTCTTGATGAGCCCCGCCAGCGCTTCGGCGTCGCGCGGGAGCCCCTCGGGGCGCGCCTCCCTAAGCAGGCCGATCTCGGCCTTGGAGAAGCCGGCGCGCTTGAGGAAAGTGGCATGCGACTGCTTGGGCGCGCGACGCGAGAGCTTGCGGGTCAGGCAGGCGAGGCTCGTATCCGGGCGCATGTCGACGAAGAGCGTCGTCGCGCCATCCTTCGCCGCCGCGTCGCGGAGCCGCGACGAGAGAGCATAGACCGGCCCGCCTTCGAGGCCGGAGCGGGTGACGACCATATCGCCGCGCGCCGAGGCGTCCCCATGGCGCAGCAGCACGGTCTTGATCGGCTGGCCCTCGTAATCGGCTCGGAAGATGGATGACCATGCGACCAGCGCGCCGCTATTGGCCGCCGAGAGCGGGGTGACGGCGACGCCGGCGGCGCTCAACGGGCCGGTCCAGCCGCCCTCGGAGCCGAGCTTGGGCCAGGAGGCGCCGCCGAGCGCGAGGATCACCGCGCTCGCAGGCCGCGTGAATTCCTCTCCCTCGGGGCCTTTCAAACGCAAGGCGCCGTCCTCGGCGAACCCCAGGAAGGAATGGCGGGAGGCGATGGTGACGCCGAGCTGCGCGAGACGCGAGAGCCAGCCGCGCAGCAGAGGCGAGGCCTTGAAGCTCGCGGGAAAAACGCGGCCGCTCGTGCCGACAAAGGTCGCTTCGCCGAGCTCCGCGCAGAAATCGCGCAGCGCCTGGGGCGGAAAGGCGCGGATGAAGGGGGCGACGCGCTTCGCCGCCGCGCCATAGCGCGAGATGAATCTTTCGAGATTCTCGCTATGGGTGATATTCAACCCGCCACGGCCGGCCATAAGAAATTTGCGCGCAGGGCTCGGCTTGTGTTCATAGACGACGACGCGCGCGCCGGCGCGCGCCAGCGCTTCGGCGGCGAAAAGCCCGGCGGGCCCCGCGCCGATCACGGCGCAAAAGGGAGCGACGGCGTCCTTGATGTGAGCAGCCTCCACGCGACGGGCGGGGGAAAATGCGAAAGGGGGATGGCTCTGTCCCATCTCTTGTCACGCTTCTTTCGGCGTTTTGTCGCGCCCCAGTTAGCACGAGCCCCCCATAAGCGGAAGAAAACTTTAAATGACCTCGAACGAAATGCAGCAAATGGACGCAGCCGGAGAGACCTTCCGCTTCGTGGTGGCGGAAGGCGCGGGCGGGCAGCGGCTCGACCGCTTTCTCGCCGAGCGCCCGGAGCTCGTGGAAGCGCATCTATCGCGCAGCCGGATCAAGGCGCTGATCGAGGAGGGCCGCGTCGCCCTGCGCGGCGCGCCGGCGCGCGATCCCGCGAAAAAAATAGCCGAGGGCGACACGGTGGCGCTGAAAGTCCCGCCGCCCGCCCCCGCCGAGCCGCAGGCCGAGGACATCGCTCTCGACGTCGTCTTTGAGGACGAACATCTCATCGTCATCGACAAGCCGGCGGGGCTGGTCGTGCATCCGGCGAGCGGCCATGAGAGCGGCACGCTGGTCAACGCCCTCATCGCCCATTGCGGCGAGAGCCTTTCCGGCGTGGGCGGCGTGAAGAAGCCCGGCATTGTGCACCGCATCGACAAGGACACGACCGGGTTGCTCGTGGTCGCCAAGACCGACGCGGCGCATCATGGCCTCTCGAAGCTCTTCGCCGACCACGGCCGCACCCTGTCGCTCACGCGCGAATATCTCGCCTTCGTCTGGGGCGTCCCCGATCGCGCCCACGGAACGATCGAAACCTGGCTCGGCCGCCACAACGTCCAGCGCGAGCGCATGGCGGTGGTACCCGAATCGCGGGGCCGGGAGGCGATCACCCATTGGGAGAAGGTCGCGGATTACGGCGTCGCTTCGCTCGTGCGCTGCCAGCTCGAAACCGGCCGCACCCACCAGATCCGCGTTCACATGGCCCATATCGGTCATCCGCTGATCGGCGACGCGACCTACGGCGCGGGGTTCAAGACGAAGATCGCGAAGCTCCCCGAGGCGGCCCGCGCGGCTGTCGAGGCCCTGGGCCGGCAGGCGCTGCACGCGGCGACGCTCGGCTTCGAACACCCGATCACCGGCGAGGAGATGATGTTCGAGAGCGAGATGCCGGAAGATCTTTCGGCGCTGATGGCCGCGCTGGAAGAGGGTCGCTGAGAGCCGAGCGCGCGCCCACGCGCCGCCGCAACCGCACGTGTCTCAAAAGGGCGGGACGGAGCGCCTCGGTCGCGGCGGCCAAGGATCGGATTTCAAGGGCGCGCATGCGCCCCCGACGAATTCATAGCCAGGCATCGCGATCGTGTATGTGTTTTTCTGGAAATCCCATGACGACATCGGAAAGCTCGATATGATCCCGCCGTTCTGGCCCGTGCAAGAGCCGTTCGGGCCCACGAAAGGCGTTTTTTCGACTCGGCACGCGCAGATCAGCGGCTTGTTGGGATTGGACGGATGCGAGTTTTCGAGACACGGCGCGCCATCGCAGACAGCCCAGTATAAATCCCCGGCATAGCCTGGCGCGCTTTGATCGCAGGGCGCCGGCTTGATCTTTATAAGGCTGCACCATCCGCGATAAGAATAGGTCGACACCCAGTCGTACCTGACGTTCTCAACCTTATAGCGCCCGTATTTGATCGCGTCGCAAACGGGCGCCTGATCGACCTCGCAAGGGTGTCTGTTCGTGCATTTTGCCTGTGTCAGGCGCTTTACGGCGATGTCCTGTATCGAAGCCGTTTCGACGATATGCGTTTCATCAACCCTCATGCAGTCGCATCTGGCCTTGTCGCCAATCCTTCTGCAATCGGGGGAGTCAGAACAAAGCGCGTGCCACCCGTTGCAGACCACAGCCTCCTGGGGCGCATCAGCGACATCAGGAGCGCCGCCATCCGCTTTTCCACCAGCCGCCGCGAAAACAGCGGCGCCAAGGCTCAATGCGGCCCAGGTCGCGAACATGACCGCCAAGGTTTTGATACGCATACTATTCCCCCGGAAATTTGCGCGGCGCGACCGCAAGAATTCTCGCGCCGCCTGGATCGCAGACGCCTGATCTTTTGCAATTCTCCTGCGATCTTCCGTGTCTGACAATCGCGCTGGCGAAACCTATACTGGAGCATGGGCGCAAATAGCCAAGCCTCCGAGATAGTTGCGTAAAGTCGCGGCAGCGCCCGCCACTCGGATTCAGAGCGGTACATTCACTTTACGGTCTGAAAGAAAATGTCCATCGCACTTCGATACTTTGTCCATGAGGCAAATTCGCGCATTGTCAAATAGACTTGATTGGAGGACCGTTTCCTGGCCGCCGTCTATTGGTTTTCGCGCGGAGAATTTACTTTCGGGCGGGGCAGGAGGACGCAATGAAAATCATGAGCAACGGGTTCTTCTCCGGCCTCATCGCCCTGACATGCTTGATCGATTCCGATATCGCGTTTGCCCAGTCTCCGCTTCCTCAGCTGTCGCAATGCGCCTGGCCTATCGAATTGGGCCCCGAGGGGTACGGCAATGTCGTCGCTCCGGATGAACAAGCGCGTTATTGGCTCACGCCCTTCGATCCAAGTTACGACACGATGAAGATCGAGGGCGCCTTCCTGAATGCGCGATATTTTTCCTTTGTCGTTTATGACGCCCCAAACTGGAGTCCGGTTTCCGTCAAGGGACACAAATACGACGCGATACTTGAATCGGATTCCCCCGGCAAAAGCACATACACTCTCTGCGTTACACGAAGCGGCGCGCAATGCTCGAACACGCTCGCCATCAACGACCACCCTGCATGGGTGGCGATGCGGATATACGTGCCCGGCGGCGATAAAAAGCTAAGCGGCCAAGCTCTGATGGGCGGGCAGCCATTGCCCAAAATAACGCTGTCGGGAAGCGGCGGCTCTCAAACGCTCGAATCGTGCCCGCTTACAAAGAAAGTGTCGGCGAACGATATGCCGCCGCCCGTTGGGCCGGTGCCATCCTCGCCTGTATATTACTACGATAAATCCGTGAACAAGCTGGACGCCATCCGCGCGTTCCTCGCGATATTGTTCCCGCCATCTCCCCCCTATTTCGACATCTACACGCCGGCGGATTGGTATAAAGCGTCAGGGGATCGACTGTGGTTCGCGGCGCCAAAGGAGCCGCCGATCGGGCTCCTGCCGAACCCCGACAACAAATACATCGCCATGCAGCCGGGGCCCTATCAGCCGGGTCGCATCATCGTGATTCACGGCAAGGCTCCGAGTTTTCCGGACACCTACCAGGGCTCCGCGAAACCGCCGCGGGAGTTCGGGAAACCGGATGTTCGGTACTGGTCCCTGTGCAACAACGACGCTGCTTTTCCCGTACCGGCCGTGCGATGCCTGGCGGACAATCAAATGACGGTTTCGCCGGACGGCTACTATACAGTCGTGGTCTCTGACGACTTGCTCCGCCCCGACTGGCTACACCCCAATGTCAACTGGCTGCCCTGGGGCGACGAGCAGTATCCCAAGCTCATATTCCTCCGCCATATGATTCCCGTGGAGAGAAACAACACCGACTACACGAAAGCCGAGGCGCCCTTCTCCCATGCGACTCAATGGGTCGTCGAAGGCTGCCCCAACAACTGCAAACATCCAACGGCCGTAATCAACTTCAACTTGCCCTATGTTCCGCAGCGGGCGGATTTCGCCGCCGCGGGACCCTACGCCCAGCAAATAATGGGCGACTATTATCCGGTCGCCGCATGGTGCCCCAAATCGGCCTTTGTTCACGGAGGACTGCAAGCCTGCATCGGGCGTCAGTGAGGCGCGCGAGAGCATCGCAACCAGCTTTGCGCCAATGTCGCGGCCAAGGTCAGTTTTTTCCTTCCTTCTGAGCCTTGGCCGTCCTGCCGCTGCGCTCCTTCGCCTTCGTCTTGCGCAGATTTTCGG
Source organism: Methylocystis parvus (assembly GCF_049675845.1). Classification (GTDB taxonomy): domain Bacteria; phylum Pseudomonadota; class Alphaproteobacteria; order Rhizobiales; family Beijerinckiaceae; genus Methylocystis; species Methylocystis parvus_A. The sequence goes on along the minus strand of NZ_CP187161.1, from coordinate 3,682,435 downwards.
CGTTCTTCTGCGGGCTCTCCTCTTTCGAGGCGCCCGCCTCGTGCAGCGCTATGGCGACGGCCTGCCTGGGGTTCTTCACCTTCTTGCCGGCCCCGCTCTCCAGCTCGCCATGCTTGTATTCGTGCATGACGCGGCTCACGGTTTTCTTCTGCTCGGGGGATTGCTTGGGCATTGAGCGCTCCTGTCATGTTGCAACGGGAACGCGCCAGACGCGCGGGCGATCCGTTTCCGAATGACTTATGCGCTCGAGCCCCTGTGGAGGGGCCACATCCACGCACCCAAAGCCTCGCGACCCAACGCGGGCGCGATTTGAGCGAACTCAACGCAAATCCGCGCAGCCTCAATTCCTTGTTTTACTTTGTTATATAGATTAATACTTATACTTGGCAGCAAACAACGGCACAGCCATCTTGCAAATCAATAAAATTGAAACGATTATTATTAGTGTTGTGGCGCCGCGTATTAGTGGAGTCGTATGATGAAAAGCGTATCGCGCGTTCTTTATCTCGTTATCTGCGGATCGGGAGCCCTGTTCGCTTCGGAGGGTTGGACCCAAGCAGTAAGTCCAAGGAGTTGCGCGGCGCCGTTGCCGCCAGACGGAGAAGACGGCGCCGGTGGACCCAAAAAGGAATTGGCCGCCGCTTGGAGCCTCTTCCAGACGCAAGCCTACCTTAGATGCTTACAGTCGCAGAGCGGGGCCGCGCCTGCGCGCGCGGCCGCTACGACAACCGGCGGATTTACGTCGATTCCAGACACCTTTCCGACGGCCATCAACGTCGGGGGTGTTATTACGGGCTTGGCTTGTGACAGTATAGGAATGTGCCGCATTGGATTCTTGCGCACACGAAATGGCGCTATGACCCAGTTTAGCGTGGAAGGGGCAAGGCATTTAACGCCCGAAGATATTAATAACAACGGTGAAGTCACCGGACATTGGAATGGCGGCGGTCTCCCATGGCGCGCGAACGGATTCCTGCGGTCGCAAGACGGCACGATCACTAGTTTCCCATGCAACGGGATGAGCATTAACAAATCGGGTGAGATTGTCGGAACTTGTGTCGGCCGACACGGAAGTAGCGGCGGCTTTGTCCGCTCACCTGCAGGCAGTATTTCGGGAATCGCCCTTCCTGGAGCGAGAAGCACGGGTTTAGTAGCGGTGAACGTTGCAGGGACGATTGCGGGCAATTTTGATGGTCACGGCCTTCTCATCGCGCCGGATGGAAGCTTGACAACGATCGACGTGCCAGGCGGCACAATCCTCACCGACCTCAATCGGGACGGCGACGTTGTCGGAATCTACTATGACGCGCAACAACGCGGATTTGTGCGAACTTCTGAAGGGACAATCACCAAGTTCGACTACCCCGGCGCGACAAGCACGACGCCCGTCGCTATCAATGTGGATGGCGTTATCGTCGGTTATTACTCCGACTCCGCAGGCAAAGCGCATGGCTTTTTGCGCCGCCGCAACGGGGACATGGCGCCAATCGACTTTCCCGGCGCCGATACGACAACCCCGACGGACATCAACGCGGGCGGTGAAATAATTGGCCAGTATTGTGGACCTGTGGGCTCCGCCTCGTACACTGCGGTGTGCAACGGCTTCGTGACCTCGCCGGGACTAGGTCAATAGGCTCAAACGAAAGCGGCCTTCCCCGGGTCGGCGAGGAGGGCCGTCATCACCACTCGACCAGCGCGCGCCAAATCCGCGCAGCCTCAATTTCTTGTTTTACTTTGATATATAGATGAATACTTATGCTTGGCAGCAAGCCAGACACATACATCTTGCAAATAATAAAATTGAAACGATTATTATTAGTGTTGTGACGCCGCGTATTAGTGGAGTGGTATGATGAAAAGCGTATCGCGCGTTCTTTATCTCGTAATCTGCGGATCGGGACTCCTTTTCGCTTCGGAGGGTTGGACCCAAGCGGTAAGTCCGCCAAGTTGCGAGGCCCCGTTGCCGACTGGAGGAGAAGACGGCGCCGGTGGACCCAAAAAGCAATTGGCCGCCGCGTGGAACCTCTTTCAGACGCAAGCCTACCTTAGATGCTTACAGTCGCAGAGCGGGGCGGCGCCTGCGCGCGCGGCCGCTACGACAGTCGGCGGATTTACGTCGATTCCAAACGCCTTTCCGACGGCCATCAACGTCGGGGGCGATATTACGGGCTCGATTTGTGACATTAAAGGAACGTGCGGCATTGGATTCGTGCGCACACGAAATGGCGCTATGACCCAGTTTAGCGTGGAAGGGGCAAGGCATCTAACGCCCGAAGATATTAATAACAACGGTGAAGTCACCGGACATTGGAGTCTCAACGACATTTTCTTCGCGACCGGATTCCTGCGGTCGCAAGACGGCACGATCACTAGCTTCAATTGTGCTGGGAAGAGGACACACGGGATGAGCATTAATAAACCGGGTGAGATTGTCGGAGCTTGTCTCTCCCGACCGGGACACGGAGGTAGCCAAGGCTTTGTCCGCTCACCTGCAGGCAGTATTTCGGAAATCGCCGTTCCCGGTGCGAAATACACAAGTTTTAACTCGGTGAACGTTGCAGGGACGATTGCGGGCGGATGGGCACCCTCCGGCGGACCGGGTCACGGCTTACTCGTCGCGCCGGATGGAAGCTTGACAACGATAGACGTGCCCGATGCGCAAGATACGGGAATCGCGGATATGAACCGGGACGGAGACGTTGTTGGAACCTACTGGGACGCGCAAAACGTCCAACACGGATTTATGCGAACTCAGCAAGGACAAATCACTCCTTTCGACTACCCCGGCGCGACAAGCACGACGCCTGTCGCCATCAATGTGGATGGCGTTATCGTGGGCTATTACTCCGACTCGACAGGCAAAACGCACGGCTTTTTGCGCAGTCCCAATGGCCACATGGCGCCAATCGACTTTCCCGGCGCGGATACGACAACCCCGACGGACATCAACGCAGGCGGTGAAATAATTGGCCAGTATTGTGGACCTGTGGGCTCCAGCTCGTACACTGCGGTGTGCAACGGCTTCGTGACGGCGCCGGGGCTGGGTCAATAGGCTCAAACGAAAGCGGCCTTCCCCGGGTCGGCGAGGAGGGCCGTCATCACCACTCGACCAGCGCGCGCCCTCCTTCTCCTTGCGATCCCAAAGAACGGCGTCGGATGCGCGGGGGCCACCGGAAATAAATGTGATGGCGCCTGCTGATTAGCCAGGAACTTCGGTTCAGCGCGCACGTTGCCCCAGCGATACGGACCATTGGAGCCGGAGGTCGAGATGTCGCCGAAGATGATGACGCCGCTTCGAGCGGTCGCGCTTGCGATGCTGATCGTCGCGCCGAGCGAGGCTCTCGCCAGAAGCGTCTGGCCGCCGCCTCCCGCCTACCGCATCCAGAGGCCCGAGCCCTCATATGCCGGCGACTGCGGCCCAAATCCGCCGCCCGGTTATCGCTGGGATTTGAAAGACTGGCGCTCCGGCTTCAACCGCGACTTCTATTGCTACATGCTCGACGAATATTGAGCGTTCAATTTTCCGGTTTGCCGCGCGACGTTGGGCGGTTGCGCCGGGTCCTTTGGACGAGAGACCGCGGGCGACAGCGCCGCCCGCGGATAACACAACAGAGAAGCGAACACACGCCGGGCAAGTCTGGTTGCCGGGCGCGAGTCATCACTCCACCAGCGCGCCGGCCTTCTTGCCGAACTTCTTGCGGTCGTTCGGGTCGAGATAGACCTTGCGCAGTCGGATCGACTTCGGCGTGACTTCCACGCGCTCGTCGTCCTCGATGTAAGCCAGCGCCTTTTCCAGCGTCATCTGGATCGGCGGCGTCAGGCGCACCGCCTCGTCCTTCGACTGCGTGCGGATATTGGTGAGCTGCTTGCCCTTCAGCACGTTGATCTCGAGATCGTTGTCGCGCGTATGCTCGCCGACGATCATGCCGCGATAGACCTTCCAGCCCGGCTCGATCATCATGGGCCCGCGATCTTCGAGCTTCCACATGGCGTAGGCGACCGCCTCGCCCTGATCGTTCGAGATCAGCACGCCGTTGCGGCGACCCTGGATCGCGCCGCGATGCGGCGCATATTCGTGGAACAGTCGATTCATGATCGCCGTACCGCGCGTGTCGGTCAGAAGCTCGCCCTGATAGCCGATGAGGCCGCGGGTCGGGGCGTAGAAGACGAGGCGCAGGCGGCCGCCGCCGGAGGGGCGCATCTCGACCATCTCGGCCTTGCGCTCGGCCATCTTCTGCACGACGACGCCAGAATGCTCCTCGTCGACGTCGATGACGACCTCCTCGATCGGCTCGAGAATGTCGCCGTTCTCGTCTTTCTTGAACACCACCTGCGGACGCGAGACGCCGAGCTCGAAGCCCTCGCGACGCATGTTCTCGATCAGGATGCCAAGCTGCAGTTCGCCGCGACCCGAGACGATATAGGCGTCGCCCTGAGGCGAGATCCTCGACGCGCAGCGCGACATTGCCCTCGGCTTCCTTGTAGAGCCGCGCGCGGATCATGCGGCTCGTGACCTTGTCGCCCTCCGTGCCCGCGAGCGGGCTGTCGTTGACGAGGAAGGTCATGGAGAGCGTCGGCGGGTCGATCGGCTGCGCCTGCAACGGCTCGTTCATGTCGAGCGCGCAGAGCGTGTCGGCGACGTTGAACTTTTCGAGGCCGGCGATGGCGACGATGTCGCCCGCTTCCGCCTCGTCGATCGGCTGACGCTCAATGCCGCGGAAAGCGAGGATCTTCGAGACGCGGCCCTGTTCCACGACCTTGCCTTCGCGGTCCAGCACCTTCACGGGCTGGTTGGGCTTCACGGAGCCGGAGAAGACGCGGCCGGTGATGATGCGGCCAAGATAGGGATTAGCCTCGAGCAACGTGCCGAGCATGCGGAAACCGCCCTCCTCCACCTTCGGCGCGGGCGTATGCTTCACGACGAGGTCGAGCAACGGCGACATGTCGTCCTTCGGACCCTCCGCCTCCTCGGCCATCCAGCCCTGCTTCGCCGAACCGTAGATGATCGGGAAGTCGAGCTGCTCGTCGGTGGCGTCGAGCGCGGCGAAGAGGTCGAAGACCTCGTTGACGACTTCGGAGATGCGCGCGTCGGGCTTGTCGACCTTGTTGATGCAGACGATCGGCTTCAGCCCGATCTTGAGCGCCTTGCCGACGACGAACTTCGTCTGCGGCATGGGGCCTTCCGCCGCGTCGACGAGGACGATGGCGCTGTCGACCATGGAGAGGATGCGCTCCACCTCGCCGCCGAAATCGGCGTGGCCGGGCGTGTCGACGATGTTCACGCGATAGCCCTTCCAGGCGATCGACGTCGCCTTGGCCATGATGGTGATACCGCGCTCTTTTTCGAGATCGTTGGAGTCCATGACGCGCTCGGCGACGCGCTGGTTCTCGCGGAATGCGCCCGACTGACGCAGGAGACAGTCGACGAGCGTGGTCTTGCCGTGGTCGACGTGGGCGATGATGGCGATATTGCGCAGCTGCATGGCGGCTTTCGAAGAAACAGCCGCGACCCGGTCTCGGGCGGGGAGGCCCGGACGACGCGGCGGCGACTTATGTTGCGATGCGGCGGGTTTTAGCCGAATGCGGGGAAGATTGGAATGGGGAACAAATTGGCTAACAAGCTCAAACTTCTCTGTTGAAGCGAAATCCTGCCCGTTCTAACTTCCGACCGTCTTGGGATTAGATTGCGCGACAAGCATGCAGACAACCAAAAACTCGTTTAAACAAAAGCTTAATTACGATCCCATCCGCAAACGACACGAGCGGAGGATAAAGCAAATCAATGACATTTTCATTGAAACACGCCTTTCAATAGGCGGCCTCAAAAGGCAGCTTTTAAAATACGAAGGGCATAAACAAGCGAGAATCCATATAGCGGTGCCGTCCAACGGCGGAAAAAACGCGAATATACAGCGGAAAAGATCGCAAATCATTGGCATGCTGAACCAGAAGATTGCCCACAAAGAATTCATGCAGTCACTAGTTTTTGCAATAACAGTAACAGAATCTTATGTACAAGACACCCTATGTCTAGCCCTTACTGCATACCCGCATAAACTGACAGTTTCTCCGAAAGGAAACAAAAGCGAATCTTTCTGTGTCGACGTTAAGGAGATTGCCAACACAGAGTCACTAGACAATCTTATTAGTGAACTTGCGAGACTAAGAATCCGAGATGTTATGTACGCAACACCGAAATCATATATGAATTATATGAACGAAGTACTTTCATTTACAATAAATGATGAATTACTTGACAAATATATTGAAATGAAAGCTACGCGAGACGCATATATTCATGGAGATGGGACGTGTAACGAAATATATATTAAAAAGTCTGGGAAGATGGCGCGCGTCAAAGTTGGAGAGAGGCTCCCTGTTGACGAGGATTATCTGAAAAACTGCCTCGCATGCATGAAAGAAATTTTCACTGAAATCTATCGCGGTATGATGAATCATCACGGGGACAGCAAGAAAATGCAAAGAGCGTTCGATTTGGATCCCTCTCTTTAATCCGATCATTCTTATTGTTCGCCTAAGCGCCCTCTCAGCTCACATAAACCTTGTCCGGCAGCTCATCCCCCTCCGCCCCCGGCGGCGCTGCGCGCGCCAGCAGCCGCGCGCATTCCTCTATCGCCGCGACGAACCCCTCTGCGCAGCGCCCCTGCCTTAAACACTTCAGCAAAGGCTCCAGCGCCGCCGCCCATTCCGCGTCCGAGATTTTCCCGTTCAGCCCCTCATCGGCGATGATGCGGGCGTAATGCTCCGCGAAGGAGACGAAGATCAACACGCCCGTGCGGCCCCTGGTGCCCGCGACGCCGCGCATGAAGAACTGCTCGATGGCGGCGCGTTCGGCGCGGCGTTTCTTGACAAGACGGGGCGTCAAAGCGAGGCGGATCGGCGGCCACCAGATGATGAGCGCCGTCGCCATGAAGACGCCGATCTGGATGGCGTAGATGTGGATGGCGGAGAGCGCAGTGAATTCCGCCAGCGGCCAGGGCGTCGCCAGCGCGAAGAAGGCCGCCCAGAGAGGCGGCACATAGGCGTAGTCCGAGGCGCGGCGGGAGAGCGCGCAGACGATCTCGCCGGAGGTTTTCGTTTCGGCTTCGCCGATAGCCGCGGCGATGCGGTCGAGGTCCTGATCCGAGAGTCGCATCACCAATCCCCCGAGGCGCCGCCGCCGCCCGACGAGCCGCCGCCGCCGGAAAAATCGTCAAAGCCCCCGCCCCCGCCGCTATCGCCCCAGGACGAGCTCGACGAGCCGCCCGACCAGCCGCTGTCGCGCCAGCCGCCATCCGAAGGCAGGATGATAATCGGCGGCCCGCCGCGACGGTAGCGGCGGTAATGGGTCGGCCGCCCGGCGCTGCGCGCCATCATAATGAAAATGAAGACAAACAGGGCGAAGATGAGAAGCGGCAGCATCTCCTCGAAGGCGGAGGGCTGCGGCGGCAGCTTCTTCGTCCATTCCGACTTGTCGCCGCTGAGCACCTCGACAATGCCGTCGACCCCGTTCTCGACCCCGGCGTTGTAATCGCCCGCCTTGAATTTCGGCGTCACCGCGCTGGCGATGATGACCTTGGACAGCGCGTCGGTGAGCACGCCTTCGAGGCCATAGCCGACCTCGATGCGCATCTTGCGTTCATTGGGCGCGATGAGGAAGAGAACGCCGTTGTTCTTCTTGGCTTCGCCGAGCTTCCAGTAACGGAAGAGCCCGTTGGCGTAGGTCTCGATGTCGTAGCCTTCCAGCGACTTGATCGCCGCGACAACGAGCTGGATGCTTGATTTGTCTTCGAGATCGCGCAGCTTCGATTGCAAGCCCGCCTTGGTCGAGGGCTGCAAGATTCCCGCCTGATCGACCACGCGGCCGGTGAGCTCCGGATAGGTGGGCGCGGCGAAAGCGAGGCCGGCGAAAAAGACGAAGATGAAAACGAAGAGCCCGCGCAGCGCGGCGATGCGGGGTTCGTAAGCGGCGGCGCGCATGGTCAGGCGCCGGCGCAGCGGGCGCAGCGGCCGGCGATCTCCACGACGCGCGTGCGCGCCTTGAAGCCGGCCTCGCCCGCAAGCGCGGAGAGCTCGCGCGCGAGTCCGGCCGAGGTCGCCTCCTTCACCTCGCCGCACTCCTCGCAGATCAGAAATAAGACGGGCTCCTCGGCGCCATGGCAATGGCCGCAGACGACGAAGGCGTTCTTGGACTCGAGCCGGTGCGCGAGGCCGTTGTCGAGAAGAAAGGCGAGCGCGCGATAGACCGAGACGGGCGCCGGCCGCTTGCCGTCGACGTCGGCCATGAGGTCGATCATCTCATAGGCCCCGACGGGCCGGTTGGCCTGGGTCAGAATATCGAGCGCGCGGCGGCGCGCCGGGGTAAGCCCAGCGATTTTGGCCGTGTCGTGCGGCGGATGGCTGCTCATGTGGTCATTCTAGCGGGCGATCGCATGAAAGACGAGGCCACGCCCGAAGCCGCCGCCGCACGTTAAGATTCTGTAACGAAGACAAAGTCACAGACGCGGATCAACCTGATCTGAAAAGATCAAGATAATCCCGCCGCGCTATTTCGCGCGCGGAAGTAGAAAACGGCTCCGCATCACCTTCTCGCCCGCAAACCTGCGCAATTCGTCGTGAATCCGGCGTTGCGCAAACGGGAAACTATTGGAGAGACGCTATGACCCCAGAATTTACCGCGCTTTACATGTCTATCACCTTCGCGCTCGGCGTCATCATGATCGTCCTCGGCGGTTTGGGCTTCATGCGCAGCAATCTCGTGCTGATGCAGACGCGCTCGCGCCTGGCTCAGGGCGTCGTCTTCGCTTCGGCCGGCTTCATGTTCGTGGCCGGCATCGGCGTGCATTTCACCGGCAGCAGCAACACGGCCTTTCTCAAGGGCCAGATGCAGCGCGCCTCGCAATGCGAACTCGAGGGCGAGGCCGCCCATCCCGACGCGCGCGGAGGCAAGAGCGGCGTCATCGGCCGGCACATCGTCGCCTGCATGGACGCCGCCGGCTTCCAATGGAGCAGTGAGGAGCCGCGCTGCCGGCAGGCGCCGGTCGCGACCAACGGCTATTGCTACGCGCCCGCCGCCTGGTTCGATCGCGCAATCGTCACGGCGCAGCTCGCCTTCGATTGATCGATAGACGGCCATCTTCCGGCGGCGCCGCCAGCGCCGCCGCCAATCCCCTTGGACGCCGCGCCTCGACGCTCCGGCAATCGCCAAATCCAAATTTTACCAAAGCGGCGCGCTTTTCCCCACCGCGCTCGTCGTATTCATCCGCAATAAAGCTTTTCCGGGCGGAATGAAGGTCAGTTTTCATCTGTTACCAGAGGTTCTCATGTCCATCGACAGTCACGACGCGCTTGCGATGCGTCGCGAGATCTATGCAGACGGAAAAGTCTCGAAGACGGACCTCGAACGGCTTATCGCAAAAGCCCGCGGCGAGAAGGGGGAGACGTCGCAAGCCTTCACGGAGCTGATCTCCGACGTCGCGCTCGATCTCATGCTCAACGACGTCGATCCGCCGAAATATATCCAACGCGCCCAGGCTGAATGGCTGATCGCGCTGCTGTCGAAAGACGGCGGCCTCGCGAACAAGGCCGAATACGACACGCTGATCCGCCTGATCCGCAACGCCGTTTCCATGCCGCCTGCGCTCGCCTCTTTCGCGGTGAGCGAGATCGAGCGAGCGATCATGACCCGTAGAAGCATCGCCGCGGAAGATCTCGAGGCGCTCCGAACAGTCGTCTTCGCTGCGGCGGAAGGCAGCGCGCTGCATGTCAACCGCGACTCCGCCGAGGCGCTGTTTCGCATCGCCGATGCGATGGCCGAGACGAGCGACGACGCTTTCGACGATTTCTTCGCCAAAGCCATCGGCAATTATCTCATGGGCGTCGCGTTCCGCTGGACGCCCTCCGCGGACGAAGCGCGCAAGGCCGATGACTGGCTGGACGAGCCGGCGCCCCGATTCGGCGCATTCATCGGCGCCATGTTCGACTTCGATCGCATTCGCGAGGCGGATGAGGACGTGATCAAACGGCGGAACGACGCCGTCGAGACGGCGCTCGGGCAGGCCGCGCCCATCGACGTCGCCGAAGCCGACTGGCTGCTGCTGCGGCTGCATCGCGACGGAAAGATTTCGCGCGCGGAGCAGCGCCTGCTGAGCTTCCTGAAGCAGGAAGCGACTGTCGTCGCTCCCGCGCTGGCGGCGCTGATGAACAAGGCTGCTTAAAGCAAATTCTCTCTCTCTCGGCCCCGGCAGCGGCGCCTCGCGGCGCCGCTTTACTTTTGCGGCCTCGTCAGGCGCCCGTGGCCGGCGCAAACAGGAACCGCTTGTCCTTCAAGGCCAGCATCGGCGTCTCGACGTAACGATAGCTCAGCCACGCCGCGAGGACGGTCAGCGCGAAGGCGACGAAGGGATAGAGCCGCACGGCGCCGGATCCCCCCAACCACCCCGAGCCAGACATGACCCGCGCCAAGAAAGACATCAAGAAAGTCGTCCTCGCCTATTCGGGGGCCTCGACACGTCCATCATCCTGAAATGGCTGCAGACGACCTATGGCGCGGAAGTCGTCACCTTCACCGCCGATCTCGGCCAGGGCGAGGAGCTGGAGCCGGCGCGCGAGAAGGCGCTGCTGCTCGGCGTCAAGCCGGAAAACATCTTCATCGAGGACCTGCGCGAGGAGTTCGTGCGCGATTACGTCTTCCCGATGTTTCGCGCCAACGCGTCTATGAGGGCATCTATCTGCTCGGCACCTCCATCGCCCGCCCGCTGATCGCCAAGAAGCAGATCGAGATCGCGCGCAAGGTCGGCGCCGACGCCGTCTGCCATGGCGCCACGGGCAAGGGCAACGATCAGGTGCGCTTCGAGCTCGGCTATTACGCGCTCGAGCCCGACATCACCGTGATCGCGCCGTGGCGCGAATGGGACTTCCAGTCCCGCACGGACCTGATCAAATTCGCCGAGAAAAACGCGCATCAGATCCCCATCGCCAAGGACAAGCGCGGCGACGCGCCCTTCTCCACCGACGCCAACCTTCTGCACACCTCCTCCGAAGGCAAGGTGCTCGAGGACCCGAACGAGGAGACGCCCGATTACGTCTATTCGCGCACCGGCCATCCCGAGGACGCGCCCGACAAAGTCCGAATATGTCAAGATCGGCTTCGAGAAGGGCGACGCGGTCTCGATCAATGGCGAGAAGCTGTCGCCGGCGGCGCTGCTCGCGCGGCTGAACGATCTGGGCCGCAAGCACGGCATCGGCCGTCTCGATCTCGTCGAGAACCGCTTCGTCGGCATGAAATCGCGCGGCGTCTACGAGACGCCCGGCGGTGCGATCCTGCTCGTCGCACATCGCGGCATCGAGAGCATCACGCTCGACCGCGGCGCCGCGCATCTCAAGGACGAGCTGATGCCGCGCTATTCGGAGCTCATCTATAACGGCTTCTGGTTCTCGCCCGAGCGCGAAATGCTGCAGGCGGCGATCGACAAGAGCCAGGAGCATGTCGAGGGAACGGTCCGCCTCAAGCTCTACAAGGGTTCGGCGACGCTGGTGGGCCGCGAGAGCCCGTGGTCGCTCTACGACCAGGACCTCGTGACCTTCGAAGAGGGCGGAACCTACGACCAGCGCGACGCGGAAGGCTTCATCAAGCTGAACGCGCTGCGACTGAGGACGCTGGCGAAGCGCGCGGCGCGCGGGGCGAAGAAGTAAGCGATTTGAGGGCCCCTCCCCAGCCCTCCCCCGCTTCGCGGGAGAGGGGGCAGGTTGGCGCCTTCATTGACAGTTTGAATCGCGAGCGTCCGCTCTTCCGTGAAGAGGGGGAGGGACAGGGAGGGGCCTTTAAATCAGGCCTTCTTCTCCCGCGCGACCTCCCGCCAGCCAATGTCGCGGCGGCAGAAGCCGCCCGGCCAGTCGATGGCGTCGACCGCCACATAGGCCCGCGCCTGCGCCTCGGCGACGGCCCCGCCAAGCGCCGTGACGTTCAGCACGCGCCCGCCCGCCGCCAGCAACCTGCCGCCTTCGGTGCGCGTGCCGGCGTGCGTCACGACGACATCCGCCATCGCCTCGACCTTTTCGACGCCCTTGATCTCCGAACCCGTCAGCGGCGTGCCGGGATAGCCCTTGGCGGCGAGCACCACCGTCAGCGCCGTACGATCGGAAAAACGCGGGCGCGCCTCGTTCAGCGCCCCGCGCGCGGCGGCGAACATGATCGCCAGAAGATCGTCTTCGAGGCGCGGCAAGATCACCTGCGCCTCCGGATCGCCGAAGCGGTTGTTGTATTCGATGAGCTTGGGGCCGTCCCTGGTCAGCATCAAGCCCGCATAAAGCACGCCCTTGAAGGGCGCGCCCTTCTCGGCCATGGCGCGCATGGTCGGCTCGATGATCTCGGCCATCACTTTGGCTTCGATCTCGGCCGTCACCACGGAAGCCGGCGAATAGGCGCCCATGCCGCCGGTGTTCGGACCGGTATCGCCATCGCCGACGCGCTTGTGGTCCTGCGCCGTGGCGAAGGGAACGGCGCGCGTTCCATCGCAAATCGCGAAGAAGGACGCCTCCTCGCCTTCGAGAAACTCCTCGATGACGACCTCCGCGCCCGACTGGCCGAAAAGGCCCGCGAACATCGCCTCGACCGCGCGCTCGGCCTCCTCCAGCGTCGTCGCCACGACGACGCCCTTGCCGGCGGCGAGACCGTCCGCCTTGACGACGATGGGCGCGCCCTTTTGCCGGAGATAGGCGAGCGCCCTGTCCTTATCGGAGAAGCGCTCATAGGCCGCGGTGGGGATGTTGTAATCGCGGCAGACATCCTTGGTGAAGCCCTTGGAGCCCTCGAGTTGCGCCGCCGCCTGCGTCGGCCCGAAGGCCAGAATTTCCGCGCGGGTCAACGCGTCGACCAGACCGCCGATCAGCGGCTGCTCCGGCCCGACGACGACGAGCGCGATTCCCATGTCCCGGCAAAAACGAATGACGCCGCCATGATCGCCCGCGTCGAGATCGACATTCTCGGCGACGCGCGCGGTCCCCGGATTGCCGGGCGCGACATAGAGCCGGGTTAGAAGCGGGCTTTTCGCCAGCGCATTGGCCATGGCGTGCTCGCGCCCGCCCGATCCGATGAGAAGAACGTTCATGTCCCGAAGGCCCCGCCGTTGGATTGTCCCCGCGCGCGGGGTGAGGGGAATTAGCGCGTATCGCCGCAAAAAGGAAAGCGGCTCATTCGCCAGACGGACTTTTTTCAGGATAGAGGATTTTATTCCTTGACAGCCGCGCGCTGGTCAGGTAGAGATAGCCCATGCTCCACAATTGCACTTGAGCGGCGGGGCACATTTCATCTCAAAGCATTGGGCGCGTCGCCTCTTCTTCCAGTGCGGAGAAGCCGGCGGAGCGGCGAGTCATGCGGCAAAAAACTTCTCCGCCCGCCAGCGAGAAAATCGCGCAGGCGAAACTCCTTTACGACGCGGGCGCGCCGATCGCGCAGATTACGACGCTCCTCGGCATGACCGCCAGGCAGTTCCTCTCCTTCCGCGAGAAGAACGACTGGCCGAAACGCGCGTCGGTCTGTCCTAGAAAAGCCGCGCAGCCCGAGGCGCGGGCGCCCGTCGATTCAGCCGGGATCATCGTGAAGCTCGAAGACGCCGTGGCGCGCGAATTCGCCCGTGTCGAAACGGCGCTGGAAAAGCAGAACCCGAAGACGATCGAGACGAGCGCGCGCGCCTTGGCGACGCTGGTGAAGACGCTCGCGGAACTGAAACGCATGCGGCGAGAAGCCGACGAGACGAAAGAGGACGCGACGCGCGCCGATGACGACAGAGCCGACGAGCCGCCCCGCGAATTGGCCGAACTCCGCGCGGAGCTTGCTCGACGGCTCGAGCGATTGCGCGGCGACGGGCCGGCTGGATGAACTTCTCGAAGGCTTCAGCGCGAGAGAGCTGGCGCGGCTTCTGAACGATTGGGAATTCGTCGCGCGCAGTGACCAATGGCCGCCGCCCTTCGCTGCGAACGGCCTGCCCTGGCGGCAATGGCTCATTCTCGGCGGACGCGGCGCCGGCAAGACGCGCGCGGGCGCGGAATGGGTGAAGGGGCTTGCGCTCGGGCGCACGCAATTTTGCGCTGGCGCCGTCCGTCGCATCGCGCTGATCGGCGAAACCGCCGCGGATGTGCGCGACGTGATGGTCGAGGGCGTCTCGGGACTGCTCGCCATCCATGACAGGCGCGACCGTCCGCGCTGGGAAAGTTCGCGCCGGCGCCTCATGTGGGAGAGCGGCGCCGTCGCGCAGGCCTTCTCGGCGGAAGATCCCGAGAGCCTGCGCGGCCCGCAATTTCAAGCCGCCTGGTGCGACGAACTCGCCAAATGGCGCTATGCCAGGGAGACATGGGACATGCTGCAATTCGGCCTGCGCCTCGGTGACTGGCCACGACAGCTCGTGACCACGACGCCGCGGCCGACGCCCCTCCTGAAGGAACTCATCGCGCATCCCGCGACGGCGCTCACCCGGGCGCTGACACGCGACAACGCCGCCAATCTCGCCCCCTCATTTCTCGAAAGCGTGGTCGCTCAATATGCGGGCACCCGACTCGGACGCCAGGAGCTCGACGGCGAAATGGTGGACGAACGCAAGGACGCGCTGTGGACACGCGACATGATAGAGGCGGCGCGCGTGACCCATGCGCCGACGCTCGCGCGCATCGTCGTCGCCGTCGATCCGCCGGCGACCTCGGGAAAGCGCGCCGACAAATGCGGCATCGTCGCCGCAGGCTCCGACGCGGCCGGGACGATCTTCGTGCTGGAGGATGCGACGCTCGAAGCCGCGCGTCCGGCGCAATGGGCGCGCGCGTCCATCGCGCTCTATCACAAGCTCTCGGCCGACACGCTCGTCGCGGAAGTCAATCAGGGCGGCGAGATGGTGCGCGCGGTGCTGAACGAAGCAGACCCCAGCGCGCCGGTGACGATGGTGCGCGCGACGCGCGGAAAATATCTACGCGCCGCGCCGGTGGCCCAGCTCTATGAGCAGGGCCGCGTGAAGCATGTCGGCGCCCTGCCCGCGCTCGAAGACGAAATGTGCGATTTCGGCGCCGATGGCCTGTCCTCCGGACGCTCGCCCGACCGCCTCGACGCGCTGGTGTGGGCGGCGTCGTCGCTCGCTTTGGCGCCCAAGACGCCGGAGCCGCGCATGCGGCGGATGTAGCAATTCTTTCCTCTCCCGCGCGCGGGAGAAGGGAAGGCGTTTCCTTTTGAGAGATTCCCATGCCCTCATTTTTCTCGCGCCTTCTCGGCGCACACGCCCCCGCGCGCGAAGAGAAGGCCTCGCGCGCGGCGAAGCTCCTCGCCATGCACTCGCTCCGGGGCGCGCATTGGACGTCGCGCAACAGCGCGGCCCTGACGCGCGAAGGCTATGAGCGCAACGCTGTTTGCCATCGTTGCGTGCGCATGGTGGCGGAAGCCGCCGCCTCCGTTCCCTGGCTCGCCTATGAGGGCCGGGACGAGGTAACCGACCATCCGCTGCTCGCCCTGATCGAGCGGCCCAATCCGCTCGACACCAGCGTCTCCTTCATCGAAGCGGTCTGCGCCAATCTGCTGCTCTACGGCAACGCCTATATCGAGCAGGTTTCTCTCGGCGGCGCGCCGCGCGAGCTCTACCCGCTGCGCCCCGACCGCATGAGCGTCGAGCCCGGCCGCAATGGCTGGCCGGCCGCCTTCGTCTATCGCGCCCTGGGCGAAGAGGCGCGCTACGAGATACGCGGCGAAGGGGTCGAGCCGGTCCTGCACATCAAGCTCTTCAACCCGCTCGACGAATATTACGGCTTCGCGCCGCTCGCCGCCGCGCAGGTTGCGCTCGACACGCACAACGCCGCAAGCTTCTGGAACAAGGCGCTGCTCGATAATTCGGCGCGGCCATCCGGCGCCCTCGTCTATGCGGGGCCAGAAGGGGCGCATTTGACCGATGCGCAATTCGAACGGCTGAAACAGGAGCTCGAGCAGAATTTCTCCGGCGCGGAGAACGCCGGACGCCCCTTGCTGCTCGAAGGCGGGCTCGACTGGAAGGCGCTTTCTCTTTCGCCCAAAGACATGGATTTCACGGAGTCGAAAGCCGGCGCCGCGCGCGAGATCGCCCTCGCTTTCGGCGTGCCGCCGCTGCTTCTGGGCTTGCCGGGGGACAACACCTTCGCCAATTACAGCGAAGCCAACCGCGCCTTCTGGCGCCAGACCGTGCTGCCGCTCGTCGTCCGCGTGCAGAAGAGCTTTCAAGCCTGGCTGCGGCCAGCCTTCGGCGACTTTACTTTCGACTACAACGCCGATCGTCTCGAAGCGCTTTCGGCCGAGCGCGCCACCGAATGGGAACGCGTCGGCAACGCGACCTTCCTCACGCTGGACGAAAGGCGCGAAGCCGTGGGTTATGGGCCGTCGCCCCTGGACGCGAACAAATGACCGACATTCTCAACGCCATCCTCGAGCGCGGCGATCTCGCCCATCTCGCGCTCTTTCTCTGGGCTTGCGTCGCGACGACGCAGGCGCATCTCGCCATGCGCGAGGTGAGCGAAGCGACGCGGCGCCTCGACGCCTTCGTTCGCGAACTCGCGCGTTTCAACCGCCGATGTGGGAGCGACCCATGACGCAGATAAAGTTTCGCCTGCCTTTCCAGAAGCGCGGCCGCCGACGCCCGTCGCGCAGGCCCGACGACCATGCGGATATCTTCAAGACTTTCGTGCATGTGCTCGCTCGGATGCACGCGCGCAGCGCAACTGTGACGGAGAAGGGCTGATGCCGCCACGCGAAACAAAGCGCGCCGAGCTGCCGCTGTCTCGCGCCAGTCCGGCGGGCGTCGTCGAGGGTTACGCTTCCCTATTCGGCGTCGGGGACAGCGGCGGCGACATTGTCATGGCCGGGGCCTTCGCCCGATCAATCGCGAAGCGCGGTCCGAAGGGCGTGAAGATGCTGTGGCAGCACGACGCCGCACAGCCGATCGGGGTCTGGACATCGCTTGTTGAAGACGCAAAAGGGCTGAAGGTCGCGGGCCGGCTGGACCTCTCGGTCGCCCGCGCCCGGGAAGCGCTCTCGCTCGTCAGCTCCGGCGCCGTCGATGGCCTCTCGATCGGCTTCCGCACGAAACGCGCAACGACGGACATGGCGAGCGGACTGCGGCGTCTGCAGGAAGTCGATTTGTGGGAAATCTCGATCGTCACCTTTCCCATGCTCCCGCAGGCCCGCATCGACGCGGTTAAACGCACGACGAGGCCGTTGCACGAAATCCAACTCTTGCGCCTGAAGGCCAAGGAGGCGGCATTGCGCTTTCAACGCAAACTCGATCAGTGCGGAGCGCATACGCCTTTCTGATCAATTCATCCCTGCCGCCGCCGTCCGGCGTGGGATTGCATCGCAGACGGCTCTCCCCCCGCGCTGAAGCATGCGCGCCGGCCCCCGGCGCGAACGCCGGAGCGCGCCCAGAAGAGGCATTGATGTCATCTCTCGAAACAAAATCCGCCGGGGACGAAATCGTCACCGATCTCAACCGCGCCTTCGCCGCGTTCAAGGACACGAATGACGAACGCCTCGCGCAGCTCGAAACCCGCATGGGCGCCGACGTCGTCACCGAGGAAAAGCTTGCGCGGATCGACCAGACGCTCGACGAGACCAAGAGCCGGCTCGACCGGCTGTCGCTCGATCTCTCGCGCCCGCGCATCGGCGGAAACGCGCCCATCGAGGACCATAGCGGCCGCGAACATAAATCCGCATTCGATCACTACATGCGCTCTGGCGAAGCAGGCGGGCTGAAGGCGCTGGAAGCCAAGGCGATGTCGCGGGGTTCAGGCCCGGACGGGGGCTATCTCGTGCCCGTCCCGGCGGAGCGCGAAATCCTGCGGCGCCTCGCGAAATTCTCGCCCATTCGAGCCATCGCCAGCGTGCGCGAGATCTCGACGCAATCGCTGCGCCGCGCCTATTCGACGACCGGCCCCGCCGCCGGCTGGGTCGCCGAGACCGATCCGCGACCGCAGACCGCCAATCAGCAGATCGCCGACATGACCTTCCCGGCCATGGAGCTCTACGCCATGCCGGCGGCGACGCAGGCGTTGCTCGACGATGCGGTCGTCGACATAGAGCAGTGGGTCGCCGACGAAGTTCAGGTCGCCTTCTCCGAGCAGGAGGGCACCGCCTTCGTCAGTGGCGACGGCGTCAACAAGCCCAAGGGCTTCCTCGCCTATCCAATCGTCGCCGACGCGAGCTGGACCTGGGGCAATGTCGGCTATGTCGCGACCGGCGTCTCCGGCGCGTTCGCCGCGACCAATCCTTCCGACGCCCTCTTCAACCTCGTCTACGCCCTGCGTGCGGGTTATCGCCAAAACGGCAAATTCGTGATGGGGCGCCGCGCGCAATCTCTGGTGCGGCAGTTCAAGACGACGACCGGCGATTATATCTGGGCGCCGCCTGCAACGGCCGACGGCTCGGCGTCGCTGATGAACTTCCCGGTCGTCGAAGTCGAGGACATGCCCGATCCTGCGGCGAATAGCCTCTCCATCGCCTTCGGCGATTTCGAGCGCGGCTATGTCGTCGTCGACCGCGTCGGCATCCGGGTTCTGCGCGATCCCTATTCCGCCAAGCCCTATGTGCTCTTCTACACGACGAAACGCGTCGGCGGCGGCGTGCAGAATTTCGAAGCGATCAAACTGTTGAAGTTCGGCGTTTCCTGATTGCGCTGTCCGCGGCGGCGACGCCGCGGACATCTTAACGACCTGAAACAGGAGCCGACATGCGGCCCATGCTCATCGGCGCGCCTGCGATCGAACCCGTGTCGCTCGCGGAAGCAAAAACATGGCTGCGAGAAGACGGCGCAGACGAGGACCAGCTCATACAGGCGCTCATTGTCTCCGCGCGCCTGACGCTCGAAGCCTATACGCGACGCTTCTTCGTGACGCAGAGCTGGCGCCTCGTCTTCGACGCGTGGCCCGAAAGCCTGCGCACGACTTCGGCGCTCTCCATTCCCTTCGCGCCATTTCAGTCAGTCAGCGTCATTCGTTTCTTCGATGCGAATCATGACCCGCAAATTGTCCCCGCTGCGAGCTATCGTGCGCCTGCGGCTAACGACGGCGGGCGCGTTATCTTCGCTTCGGCGCCTCCGCCCCCCGGGCGAAATGCGGACGGCGTGGAAATCGACTTCGTCGCCGGCTATGGCGCGCTGGCTAGCCAGACCCCCGAGCCGCTGCGGCGCGCGATACTAGCGCTCGTCGCGCACTGGCGCGAGAAGAGGGGCGACGAGACCGACGACGCGCTGCCCAAGGCCGTCGCGCAGCTCGCGGCGCCCTATCGTCC
The DNA here is from genome assembly GCF_049675845.1 of Methylocystis parvus. Taxonomy (GTDB): domain Bacteria; phylum Pseudomonadota; class Alphaproteobacteria; order Rhizobiales; family Beijerinckiaceae; genus Methylocystis; species Methylocystis parvus_A. Next base: position 3,663,153 of record NZ_CP187161.1, on the reverse strand, counting down.
GGAACGGCTCATATGAGCGCGCATCCGACGATCGGCCAATTGCGCCAGCGCGTGACGTTGCAAGCGCCTGTCGACGCGCCTGACGATCTTGGCGGCGCCGAACGAAGCTTTTCGTCTTTCGACCGGGTCTGGGCGAGGATCGAAACGCGCGGCTCGCGCGAACAGTTTACGGAGCAACGTCTCGAGCAATCGAGACGCTTCGCCGTCACGATCCGCTGGCGCAATGACGTGACAAGCCAGATGCGCATCGTCCTTCGCGAGCGAATCCTGGTCATCCGCAGCATTGAAGACCAAGACGAAACCAGGCGTTTCCTCACATGCCTGTGTGAGGAAATTTCCTAAAGGAACGACCTATGAGCGCTTCACCCATCATCGCCCTGCGCAAGGCGATGCGCGCGCATCTCCTTGCCGACCCTGCCCTCGTCACGGCGCTCGGAGAGGGCAAGATTTTCGACGAAGCGCCGCGCAACGCCGACCCGCCTTACGTTCTTTTCGCAGAAGCGCAGATGCGGGACTGGTCGGCGCAAGCCTCACGCGGCGCCGAGCAGCTTCTGACCCTCGCCGTCGTGACGACACAGCGCGGCGTTGGCTCGGCGCTGGGTCTGGCGCAGCAGATGATCGATCGTTTCGATGAGGCGTCGCTCACCCTCGAAGGACATACGCTCATCGACCTTCGCTTTGTCTCGATGGAGGCGAAGCGCGATCCGAACGGCCGCTTCGCGCGCGTTTCCATTGTCTTCCGCGCCACAACCGAATTTCAATAAAGGGACTGTCGATGGCCGCCCAAAAAGGCAAGGATCTCCTTCTTAAAATCAGCGACAGCGCGAGCGCCTTCGTCACCATTGGCGGATTGCGCACGCGCCGTATCGCCCTCAACGCCGATACGGTCGACGTGACGGACGCGGAGTCCGCCGGGCGCTGGCGCGAACTTCTCGGCGGCGCGGGCCTGCGTCGCGCCAGCGTCTCGGGCACGGGCATATTCAAGGATCAGGCCTCGGACGTTCTTTTGCGTCAGGTCTTTTTCGACGGCCTGCTTCGCAATTGGCAAATCGTCATCCCCGGTCTCGGCGTGCTCCAGGGGCCTTTTCAGATCTCGAATCTCGATTATCGGGGCGAGCACGCCGCGGAAGTCACTTTCGATATTTCGCTCGATTCGGCGGGCGCGCTCACATTCACGGCGATCTGATATGGCGAATGCGAAACGTGGAGAAATCGAGGCGCAGCTCAGCGGAAAAACCTACACGCTCTGTCTCACGCTCGGCGCGCTTGCGGAGCTCGAAAGCGGCATGGGCGCCGCCGATCTCGTCGCGCTGGCCGAGCGCTTCGAAGCGAACCGACTCTCGGCCCGGGATATTTTGCGCATTATTGGCTGCGGCTTGCGCGGCGCCGGGCACGCAGTCACGGACGAAGAAGTTTCTCGAATGAAAGTATCGGAAGGCCTTGCAGGCTATGTGCGGATCGCGGCGAGCCTCCTCGCCGCGACCTTCGGCGACGCGCCGGAGACGCAGGCCGCAAACCCTCCGACGCCGCAGGACGCCTGAAAGCGAAAAGCGACAAAGCGGCGCGCCCGCCCTCCCCGCGCGCGCCCTTTCCCTTTTCGCGCGCCATGGCCTTTGGCCTAGGCGTCCTGCGGCTGGCTCCAGCAACTTTCTGGTCGTTGACGCCGCGTGAACTGCAAGCGGCCGCTGAAGGCGTCTATGGGCGCGCCTCTGGCCCGCCCTCCCGCGCAACGCTCGATGCGCTGATGCTCGATTTCCCGGATGGAGAGCGACATGGACAACAGCAATAATTTTCCAGACGTTTTCAACCAGCCGAGCGCATCGGCTCCGCTCGCCATGCACGACCTTACGTCGATGAAGCAGCTTCTCGACCAGATCAACGCATCCGGCGAGAAGGCGACGCGCACGCTGCTAACGGGCTTCGGCGCGGCGGCGTCGAGCGGCAAGAGCTTCAACGACACGCTCGCGTCTCTCTCGCAATCGCTCGCGCGGCTGGCCTTGCGCGACGCCGCGCGCAGCTTGTCTGAGGGGCTCGTCTCGGGCTTGAGCGGCCTTTTCGCCAACGCCTTTGGGGGCAATCAACCCGTTACGCCCTTCGCCGAAGGCGGAGTCATCGCAAGCCCGGCTTACTTCGCCAGTGGCGGCGCGACGGGACTTATGGGCGAGCGCGGCGCCGAGGCGATCATGCCGCTTGCGCGCGGTTCCGATGGACGACTCGGCGTCGTCGCGCAAGGCGCAGCATCGCGTCCCGTTTCCGTTACGGTCAACATCGCCGCGCAGGACGTTGACAGCTTCCGGCGCTCGGAGGCCCAGATCACGGGCGCGCTCGCGCGGGCCGTGGCGCGCGGCCAGCGCAATCTGTGAGCCTTGCATGAGCGACTTTCATGAAATCTGCTTCCCCCTCGACGTTTCGCTTAACGGACGCGGCGGGCCGGAGCGACGCACTGAAATCGTGACGCTCGGGTCCAACCGCGAGTCGCGCAACGCACGCTGGGCGCATTCGCGGCGGCGCTATGAAGCCGGGTATGGCGTCAAGACTTTGGCCCAACTCGCGCAAGTGATCGAGTTCTTTGAGGAGCGGCGGGGCCGTCTCTACGGATTTCGTTGGCGCGACCGGGCCGATTTCGCCTCCTGCGCGCCGGGCTCCACGCCGGCCCCGACCGACCAGACGATCGGAACCGGCGACGGCGTGCGCGTCGCCTTTCAGCTCGTCAAGACATATGGCGGCGCCTTCTCCGCTTATGTGCGGACCATCGCCAAGCCTGTCGCGCCCAGCGTGCGCGTGGCGGTGAACGGCGTCGAGAAGGCGGCGTCCCAGTTCAACGTGGAACCGACGACGGGCGTCGTGACTTTCGTGAGCGGCCATATGCCGCCGCCAGGCGCATCCGTCACCGCAGGCTATCAGTTCGATACGCCAGTGCGCTTCGATACCGATTTTCTCGAGATCGACATGCAGGCGTTCGAAGCCGGCGCGATTCCGAAAATACCCCTTATCGAAATCGTCCCTTAAAGGATTGCATATGCGGCAGCTCACCGCCTCGATGCAGGCGAAACTCGATGCGCGCGCGACGACATTTTGTCATTGCTGGCGGCTCGCCAGGCGCGACGGGGCCATCATGGGCTTCACCGACCACGACCGAGACCTCGTCTTCAATGGGGTGGCCTTTCGCGCGAACACCGGATTGTCCGCGTCGCAGATCGAGTCGACGCTGGGCCTCGGCGTCGGCGGCGCCGAGGCCGCAGGAGCGTTGAGCTATGACGGGCTCCGCGAGAGCGATCTGCTCAACGGCCTCTATGACGGCGCCTCGGTCGAGATCTGGCTCGTCGACTGGAGCCAGGTCGAAGATCGAGCGCTGCTCGACGTCGCGACAATCGGCGAGATCAGGCGCGGAGAGCACGTCTTCAGCGCGGAGCTGCGCTCGAGCGCGCATGTCTTCGATCAGCAGCAGGGACGCGCCTTCCAGCGCGGATGCGCGGCCGATCTCGGCGACGCGCGTTGCGGGGTCGATCTCGGCGCCGCCGCCTTTCATACAGCGGGCGCGGTCGTCTCCTTCGAAGGAGGCGTGTTGACGCTCGACCTCGCCGCCTCATTCGAGACCGGCTTTTTCGCTGGCGGCGCATTGACATTTACGAGCGGCGCCAATGCGGGCGCGAGATTGACGATCAAGACCCACGTTCAGGATGGCCTGCGCGCGACAATCGGACTGTGGCGCGCGCCGGGCGCCGCTGTATCGGCCGGCGACGCAGCGTCTCTGACCGCGGGTTGCGACAAGTCGCCATCAACCTGCCAGAGAAAGTTCGACAACATCGTCAATTTCCGCGGTTTCCCTCATATGCCCGGCAACGACCGCGTCATCGCCTATCCCAATTCTCTTGCGAAGGCGATGGACGGCGGGAGCTTCTTTCGATGACGCGCGCGGAAATCGTCGCGGCGGCGCGACGCTGGATCGGCACGCCATACCTGCATCAGGCGTCGCTCATCCATGTCGGCTGCGACTGCCTTGGCCTCGTGCGAGGCGTTTGGCGAGAGGTCGTCGGCGAGGAACCTGAGGCGCCGCCGCCCTATACGCCGGATTGGAGCGAAGCGCTCGGCCTGGAAACGCTTCTCGACGCCGCAAATCGGCATTTTACGCCCATTTCCATTTCGAGCCTCCGGGAGGGAGACGTCATCGCCTTCCGCTTTCGCGAGCACCTGCCCGCAAAGCATCTCGGCATAGCGACATCTCGCACGCATATGGCCCACGCGCATAGCGGCGCCTGCGTGGCCGAAGTTCCCATCGGCGCGCATTGGCGCAAGCGCATCGCGGCCGCCTTCGCCTTTCCGGGCCTCGAAGCCTGATCCTTTCCCTCAGTAGAGACTTCAAAAATGGCGACGCTGGTTCTTCAAACCATCGGCTCGGTCGTTGGCGGCGTGATCGGCGGGCCGATCGGCGGCGCCGTCGGCCGCCTGCTCGGGGGCCTTGGCGGCGGCTTGATCGACCAGGCGCTGCAACCGCACGCCTCGCCGCGTTACAGCGTGGGCCCACGCCTCAAATCGATGGACGGCATCGCCTCCACGGAAGGCGCCGGCGTCCCGCGCGTCTATGGGCGCGCGCGCATTGGCGGCCAGATGATCTGGGCGACGCGCTTTCTCGAGCGCGTCAATGTCGTCTTCGAGCAACAGCCGCGCAACGGCAAGGGCAATGGCGGCGGGGGCCAGCAGCGGATCAACTTCAACTACGTCTATTCCGCGAATTTCGCGATCGGTCTCTGCGAGGGTCCGATCGCCTTTGTAAGGCGGATATGGGCGGACGGCGCCGAGCTGGATATGACGACGCTGCCGATCCGCATCTACAAGGGAACGGATGATCAGGAGCCGGATCCGCTAATCGTCGCCAAGGAAGGCGCCGGCAATGTTCCCGCCTATCGCGGGCTCGCCTATATCGTCTTCGACGATATGGCGCTCGCGCCCTTTGGCAATCGCATTCCGCAATTTACGTTCGAGGTGGTGAAGCCGGTCGCAGGGTTGGGCGACATGATCCGCGCCGTCGACCTCATTCCGGGCGCGAGCGAAGCCGGCTATCTGCCACAGCTCAAACTCAACTTCTGGGCGCCGGGCGCGACGGACGCAGAAAATCGCCATCAGTTGACGGCGAAGACCGATTGGGAAGCCTCCGTCGACGCGCTGCAGGCGCTGTGCCCCAACCTCAAGAGCGTCGCGCTCGTCGTCGCCTGGTTCGGCGACGATATGCGCGCGCAACACTGCAGCATCGGCCCGCGCGTCGACGCGCGCTTCAAGACCATCGGCGAGTTCAACTACATTCTCGGCCCCTTCTGGCCGCCGGATTGGAGCGTCGCCGGACAAACGCGCGCGACGGCGACGCTCGTCTCCCAGCTCGACGGACGCTCGGCCTATGGCGGCACGCCGAGCGACGCTTCCGTGACGGGCGCCATCGCGGATTTGAAGGCGCGCGGCCTTTCGGTCGTCTTCTATCCATTTCTGATGATGGACATTCCGACAGGCAACGCGCTGCCGAATCCCTACACGGGCGTTGTCGAGCAGCCCGCCTTCCGCTGGCGCGGGCGCATCACCTGCGATCCCGCGCCGGGCCGTCTCGGCTCCCCGGACGCGACCCCGGCGGCCGCGACGCAGATCGACGCCTTTGTCGCGCGCTATCGCAGCTTCATCCTGCATTACGCGAACCTGTGCGCCGCTGCCGGCGGCGTCGATGCGTTTCTGGTCGGCTCGGAATTCATCGGGTTGACGCGCGTGCGCGCGGCTTCGGGGCAATATCCTTTCGTGAGCGCTCTCGCGACATTGGCGACGGATGTAAAAGCCATACTCGGCCCCTCGACCAAAATTTCCTATGCCGCCGACTGGACGGAGTATGGCGCGCATGTCCCGACGCCTGGCGAGTTGCGCTTTCCGCTTGACCCTTTCTGGGCGTCGCCTTCGGTGGATTTCATCGCCGTCGATGTTTACTGGCCGCTCTCCGATTGGCGCGATGGCGACGCGCATCTCGACGCGCAAATGGCCACAAGCGTCCATGATCTCGATTATCTGACATCACGCGTCGCCTCGGGCGAAGCCTATGACTGGTATTACGCCGACGCCGGCGCGCGGGCGGCGCAAAACCGCACGCCCATCACGGACGGCCTTGGCAAGCCTTGGGTCTATCGTCAGAAGGATTTTGTCTCGTTCTGGACGGAGCTGCATTATGAACGTGTCGGTGGCGTAGAGCTTGCGCAGCCGACCGCCTGGGTTCCGCAGTCCAAGCCGATCTGGATTACGGAGACAGGCTGTCCCGCCGTCGATCGCGGGGCGAATGCGCCGAATATCTTTCCCGACGCGCGCTCCAGCGAAGGGGGCCTGCCCTATTTTTCGCGCGACGGTCGCGACGATCTCATGCAAGCGCGCTTCATCGAAGCGATGGTCACGCATTTCGATCCCACGCGGCCAGGCGGCGTCTCCGCCAACCCGACGTCCGGCGTTTATGGCGGGCCGATGGTCGACATCGACCGGATCCATGTCTGGTGCTGGGACGCGCGGCCTTTCCCCGCCTTCCCGACGCAGAGCGGCGCCTGGAGCGACGGGCCGAATTGGGAAACCGGTCATTGGTTGAACGGGCGCCTCGAAGGCGTCCCGCTCGACCGCCTGACGATGACGCTCGCAGGCGCCGTCGAGACGCCGGGTCTCGTGATTGAACGCCCGAAGATCGCGGGCTTCGTCGACGGCTATGTCGTCGACAGGCCGATGTCGCCGCGCGACGCCATTGATCCGCTCGCCGCGCTTTACGGCTTCGACGCGGTCGTCGGCGCAGGCAGGATCGATTTTGCCGATCGACGCTTAAAACCCGTGCGGGTGATCTCCGACGAGGATCTCGTCGCGGGCAAGCAAATGTCCCTCGTCACCTTGACGCGCGCGCAGGAGAGCGAGCTGCCGCACGAGATCGCCCTCACTTACGCGGACTCCGAAAACGAGTTCCAGATGGCGCGCGTCCTCTCGCGCCGGCTCGAAGGAGGATCGGCGCGACAGAGCGAAGCGCAGGCGGCGGTTATGACGCATCGCGCCGACGCCCAGAAGCTCGCGGATATCTGGCTGCAGGAGTTGTGGGTCGGACGGGAGACCGCCGAATTCGCCTTGCGCCCCGGTCTCGCGGCGCTGGAGCCGGGCGACGTCGTGCGTCTCGGTCCTGCCGGCGGGCGCCGCTTCCAGATCCAGCGGATCACGGATGGCGCCGCGCGCGAGGTCAGCGCGCGCGCTGTCGACGCCAGCGTCTACGACACACCTGCGCGCAAGATCGTCAAGAACGCCGTCGCCTCGCCCCGGATCGCGGGGCCGCCACGCATCGTCGTGCTCGATCTCGCAATCACGCGCGCGACGCCTGCGCTTTCCTATGTCGCCGCCTTCGCCGATCCCTGGCCCGGTCCTCTCGGGATCGTGAAGGGGGTCAATTCCGGCGCTTCGGAGACGCTCGGCGTCATCGAGAAGCGCGCGATGATCGGCGACACGCTGGACGCGCTGCCGCCGGGACCGGTGGGTTGTTTCGATAACGGATCGAGCGTGACGGTGCGTTTCGCCGCCGGACAGCTTGCCTCAGTCGGCGACCTAGCGGCTTTGGCGGGCAAGACGGCGATGGCGATACGCGGCGCGGATGGCGCATGGGAGATATTCTCCTTCGCCCGCGCAGAACTTGTCGATCACAAGACTTATCGTCTCTCGCGTCTCGTTCGCGGCCTGGGCGGTGAGGAGCATCTTGCGAGCCGCTCGGCGCCCCCGGGCTCGACCGTCGTCCTTCTCGATGACTCGCTGGTTCCGCTTGCTCGAAGCGTTTCCGAGATCGGCGCGGCGACGACTTACGCCATCGGTCCGGCCGACCGCGACATGACCGACCCGCTCTATGTGCGCGCCACTGTAACGGCGACGTCGAAGGCGCTCGAACCCTTTGCGCCGACGCAAGTTCGCGCACAGCGCACAACAGAGGGAATCGTGATCGATTTCGTTCGCCGTTCGCGCATCGATTCCGACGCGTGGGAGCCGATCGACATTCCCCTCGGCGAAGCGAGGGAAGCCTATGAGGCGGATATCGTTCTGCCGACTGGAATTCGAACCCTCGCCGCGAACGCGCCGTCGATCCTCTATCCAGCCGCGCAGGAGCTTTTGGATTTTGGCGCGCCGCAGAGCGCGCTTTCTCTGTCGCTTTACCAGATGAGCGCCGTCGTCGGGCGCGGCTTTCCTTTCACCGGCGCGCTCTCCGTTCGATAGGACTTCCAGATGACCCAAACCCCTCATCTCGCCCTGCCGCTTCTCGATGCGGCGCAAGCGCAAAAGCACGTCACGCATAATGAAGCGCTCTCGATGATCGACGCCCTGGCGCATCTCGCCGTCTCGGGGCGCATGGCGGCGCCGCCGGCCGCGCCCAATGAAGGAGACCGCGTTCTCGTCGCGACGGGAGCAACGGGCGCCTTCGCGGGAAAGGACAGGCAGGTCGCGGCCTTTCTTGCGGGCGCATGGACTTTTCTCGAGCCGCAATCCGGCTGGCGCATCTATGTCGGCGCCGAATCCCTCATGCTGCTCTACAATGGCGCGGACTGGATCGATCTCGGCGCAGGCCTTCGCGAACTGCAAAATCTGACGCGGCTGGGCGTCGGAACCACGGCCGACACCGCCAATCCGCTTTCGGCGAAAATCAATTCGGGGCTTTTCGCCGCAAAGCCGCTCGCCGAAGGGGGGACCGGCGATCTGCGCCTCACCCTCAACAAAGAGGGCGGCGCGAACACGCTTTCGCTGGTCTACCAGTCGAATTTTTCCGGCCGCGCGGAGGCGGGCCTGACCGGCAACAACGATTACCGCGTGAAAGTTTCCGTCGACGGAGCGATCTGGAAGGATGCGATCGTCGTCGACCGCAATACGGGCGCGGTGAGCTTTCCAAGCGGCGGCCCCGCGAAGATCCAGAGTTTTGTAACAAGCGGCGTCTACACGCCCACGCCGGGCATGCGCTTCGTCGACGTCGTCCTCTTCGGCGCGGGCGGCGGCGGCGGCTCCGGCGCGCGTCAGGCGGCCGGCGCCAGCGCTTCCGGCGGCGGCGGAGGCGGAGGCGGAGGCATCGCCCGCGGAAGATTCACCAGCGCTCAGATCGGCGCGTCGCGCGCCGTGACCATCGGCGCCGCGGGAGCGGGCGGCGCGCCACAATCGGCAAATGGCGCGCCCGGCCTGAGCGGCACGGCGGGCGGCGATACATCGTTTGGAACGCTGCTGAAGGCTTTTGGCGGCGGGGCTGGCTCCGGCGGAGGTCTTTCGATCGGTTCAGGCGGCGGCGGCGGCTCGGGTTTCACGGCGAGAGGCAATGACGCTTCCGCGGCGGCCGGCGGCGGCGGCTCGCAAGGCCAGGGCAATGGCGGCAGCGCGGCGGCGGGCGGCGGCTGCTCTTTGGCGGGGCATGGCGCCGGAGGCGGCGGCGGCCCCAACGCAGCTGCTGGCGCCGCTGGCGGAAACTGCATCAACGGCCCCTCCGGCGGCGGCGCGGGCGGCGGCATAAGCGCGGCGAACGCCACGAGCAACGGCGGCCTGGGCGGGGCCATCTGGGTGAATGGCGGCCTACTCATGGCGTCGGCAGGCGTGGCGGGCGGCGTTGTCAATGGGGGCGCGGGCGCCGGCAATTTCGTCACGGGCTCCGGTCCGATCGAGCAGGCCGGAGCCGGCGGCGGGGGCGGCGCGTCCGGACTCGCGGCGCCGGGCGCCGGAGGCGCGGGCGGATTTCCCGGCGGCGGCGGCGGGGGCGGCGGCGCGGCGCAGAACGGCGCGCTCAGCGGCGCGGGCGGCTCCGGCGGAGCCGGCTTCGCAATGGTCATCGAATATTTCTAGGAGGGACAATGCGTCTCGCGCTTGTTTGCGACGGGGTCGTCGTCAATGTCATCGAAGCGTCCGGGGATTTTATCCCCGACGGGGACGTGAAGGCCGTCCCATCCACGGAAGCCGGACCGGGATGGCGTTACGACGGCCATAGCTTCCTGCAGCCCAATCAGTCGCCGCGCCCACCGGATGTCGTCTCGATGTTCCAGGCGCGAGAAGCGTTGCGACGATCTCCGTCTCCGAACGACCGCAATCTTCTCGATGCGGTCGACGCCTATGTCGCAACACGGCGTCTCGATCAGCCCACGCTGGCGCTCGCCTGGGAATATGCGACCGAAGTGGAACGCAGCGGCGCCTTCGTTCACGCGCTTGCGGAAGTCTTCGGTCTCGACGACGCCGCGCTCGACTCCCTCTTTCTCCTCGCAGCGACCATCAGCGCCTGAGGGGACTCATTCCCATTCCCGAGAAATCGCGCGCACGCGATCGCGTGCGAGCCTGAAAGGAACTCTTTCATGCAATGGCCGAATGAACGCAAACCCGCTGAACTGATCGAGTTCTATGGCGATCCCGTTCTACACAGCTCGATCAATCCGCAATGGGAGCGCCAAAACATCGTCGATCTCATCCCACCGTACGAGATGCGCTATTCGTGGGGCCCGCCCGTGAAGAAGCTGCGCTTCCATCGAAAGTGCCGGGACGCGTTCGGCGAGGCCCTGCTCGCAATCAAGACTCTCTACGGAACGCAGAAGGACATCGAGGCGCACCGTCTGCATCTGACCGGCGGCTCCCTGATGGTGCGACTGAAGCGCGGATCGAGCAGATCGTGGTCCACGCACAGTTTCGGCGCCGCGATCGACATCGATCCACAGCACAATCCGTTCCGCTCAAAATGGCGGCCCGGCTTCATTCCGCTCGAAGCCGCGAATTGCTTCCAGAACGCCGGCCTCATCTGGCGCGGCGCGAATGGCGATACGGATCCGATGCATTTCCAGGCGGTCGCGCGGTGAACGCCGGCTCGTCTCACAAAAGGAGAAACAGCATGTCAGCTCTCGACAATCTCACCGCAGCCTTCAACGACGTGCGCACGACCGTGTCCGCGGCCGTCGAACGCATCCAATATCTCGCCCACGACCTCGCTTATGCGCGTGCGGAAGCCGCGGACGCGGCGGCCGTCGAGCAGATCGCGGCCGAGCTTCACGCCACCGCAGATCAGCTCAGAGCGGCGCTCGCCGCGTCCGGCGAGACGCAGCCGCACGCCTGATTATTGTGAAGGAGACTTATATGACCGGGTACCGCACCTATCTCGCCGCCGCGCTTGTCGCAATTTTTGGCGTAATCGCCTCGACCGACTGGTTCGCCTTTCTCGATGATCCGAAAGCCGGGGCCGTGGCCATCGGGTCCGCGGTCCTCATGGCCCTCATGCGAGCCGTAACCACGACGCCCCCGGGCGGGATCGCCGCCCTTTTGCGCTATTCCCGCTAGATTTGCGAAAGCCTCCGAAGGCCGTCATGATCGGGCGTGGACACGGCCCTTGCGTTCATTTCGCGTTCAGGGCGTGAATTGGAGTGTTGCAGAGGAGAAAATATGCCGGCCGCCTGCTTTACGACTCGCTGCGCCCTGGCCGCCGCCGCGTTTGCGGCGGCGCTCGGCTGCGCGCGCGCGGAAGAGGCGGCCGAGCGGACGGCCGAGCATGCGCCGGGGCGACGCCAGTGCTTCTCCACCGATCAGACTCGCGAGAAGATCGAGGCGCACAAGCTCACCGATCCCTTCCTCTGCATGCGCGCCGCCGCGCGCGAGCATGGCGGCGAAGCGCTGGGGGCGCGGCTCTGCCGGCTCGACGATTTCTTCATCTACGAGATCAGCGTGCTGCGGCCGGACGGCAGGATCGCCAGGGTTTTGTTCGATGCGGCGACGGGCAAGCCGCATTCTGGCCGCAAGGATAATTAAGAGACGTGAGCTGCGTTTCACGTGGGAGGGGACGGTGCGGCTGCTCGTCGTGGAAGACGATAAGGATTTGAACCGGCAGATCACTGAGGCGCTGGAGCAATCCGGCTATGCGGTGGATCGCGCCTTCGATGGTGAGGAAGGCCAATTTCTTGGCGACACCGAGGCCTATGACGCCGTCGTGCTGGATATCGGCCTGCCGAAGAAAGACGGCATCACCGTGCTGGAGGAATGGCGCGCCAATAGCCGCGTCATGCCCGTCCTGATCCTCACCGCGCGGGACCGCTGGAGCGAGAAGGTGCAGGGCTTTGACGCGGGCGCCGACGATTACGTATCGAAACCCTTCCATATGGAGGAGGTGCTCGCGCGCATTCGCGCGCTGCTGCGCCGCGCGGCGGGGCATGCGACGAATGAAATCGTGTGCGGCCCGGTGCGGCTCGACACCAAGGCGGGCCGCGTCGTCGTCGACGGCGCGCCGGTGAAACTGACCTCGCATGAATATCGGCTGCTCGCCTATCTCATGCATCACAGCGGCCGCGTCGTCTCGCGCAGCGAGATCATCGAGCATATTTACGATCAGGATTTCGACCGCGACTCGAATACAATCGAAGTGTTTGTCGGCCGCCTACGCAAGAAACTCGGCGTCGAACTTATCCAGACCGTTCGCGGCCTGGGCTACATGGCTTCTCCACCCCTGGAGGAGAACGGCGGGAAGCCCTAGCGTCATGCGCCTGCCGAGCCTTTCGAAACGGTCCATCGCGACGCGCCTTTTTCTCACGGCCGCGGCGCTGAGCTCGGTGGTGCTTCTCCTCGCCAGCGTCTTTTTCACCGCCTATTACCGCCAGGAAGCGGAGGAGATATTCGAGCGGCGTCTCGACGTCTATCTTCGCGCCATCGTCGCTGACGTCTCCGAATCGGGTCAGGAAGGCCGCACCGGTCCCGGCCAGCTGGGCGACCCGCAATTCGAGCTTCCCGGCTCCGGCTGGTATTGGCAGATCACGCGGATGGACGACGCCGCGCATGAGATAAAGGCGTCTCGTTCGCTCTTCGCCGAACGTCTTCCCAAGCTTTCGGATCTCGGCGTGCCGGCTGAAGTCGGCGGTTCGCGGCGCGGCTACGCACTGGGGCCGGACGGGCGCCGGCTTCGCATCGTGGAGCGCGTGATCGACGCGGGCGACACGGGCATCTATCTCGTGCAGGTCGCGGCCAGCAGCGAAGAAATGGAAGAGCAAATCGCGCGCTTCCGCTTCGAGCTCATCGTCGCCTTCGCGGCGCTCGCCATCGCGCTCGCCATCGTCGCCGCCTTTCAGGTGCGCTTCGGCCTGCGTCCGCTCCGGCAGTTACAGAGAGAACTCGTCCTGATCCGGCGCGGCGAGCGCGAGCGCATCGCCGATTCATATCCAAGCGAAATCGCGCCTCTCGCCGACGAACTGAACCTGCTCATCGGCGCCAATCGCGATATTCTGGAACGTGCGCGCACGCAGGTCGGCAATCTCGCCCATGCGCTGAAGACCCCCTTGAGCGTCATGGTGAACGAAGCCGACGCTGCGCCTTCACAGCTCGCGGACAAGGTGAGCGAACAGGCGCGCATCATGCGCGACCAGATTGCCTTCTATCTCGATCGGGCGCGGGCGGCGGCGCGCGGCGGCGCGCTGGGCGCGGCGACGCCGGTCGCGCCTTGCGTCGAGGCGCTGCTGCGCGCCTTTACGAAAATCTATAGCGGCCGCGGCGTCGCTTTCGCGAGCGAGATCGGGCAGGACGCGCGCTTTCTCGGCGAGCGGCAGGACCTCGAGGAGATGATCGGCAATCTCCTCGACAATGCCGGCAAATGGGCGAATGCGCAGGTGTCGATCGCCGTGTGGGTCGAATCGGGGAGCGGCGGCGCGGGACGCAGCGCGCTGATCGTCGTCATCGACGACGACGGTCCCGGCCTCGCGTCGCATTTGCGCGCGCAGGCGACCGAACGCGGGCGCAGACTCGATGAAACCAAGCCCGGCTCAGGACTTGGACTTTCCATCGTCGTCGACCTGGCTGCGGCTTACGGCGGCGCGCTGGAGCTCGACGACAGTCCCGCCGGCGGCCTGCGCGCAACGCTTCGCCTGCCGGGATTTTGACAGCCGCGCTTCGATCCTGCATGAGGAGCAAAATCGGGACTTGCGGAAAATGGATTTGTCGACGATGCGCGCGAAGGCGACCTTGACGATGAGCCTCCTCTTCATGGCTTTCGGAGCCAGCGGCTGCAGTTCGACATCCGAGCCGCCGACCGTGGCTGCAACCCCGGTCGTCGCGGCGCCGGCTCCGCCCGCGCCCGGCGTCATCGGCGCCGCCATCGGCCAGTCCCTCACCGAAAAAGACCGCGCCGTCGCGATAGCCGCGCAGCAGGAGGCCGTCTCCTCAGGCGCACGCAAGAGCTGGCGCGGGGAGAAGGGCGCTTACGGTTTCGTGATCCCCGGCGCCGAGAACGGCGCATGCCGTGACTATACCCACAAGGTGTTCGTCAACGGCCGCCCACAGGAAGCAAAGGGCCAGGCCTGCCGCCAGAACGGCGAATGGCGCGTGACTGGCTGATCGCCGAGCGCATGTAGCGGGGTAGATTCTCGATGCGGTTGATCATCGCCTCCGCGCTGCTCGTGATTGTCCTCGCCATTGGCGCCTTCATGCTTTTCGTAGCGCGGGAGGAAGCGCCCGAGACTTTGATCCAGGCGGAACTCGCGGGCGTGAAATTCTCCTACGCCCGAGCCTATGCGCGCGACGATGCGACCGGCGCCGGCGGGCTCTCCGACCATCTCGCCTTCATCGTTTCTTTTCCGAAATTCGCGCCGCTCGCGGCCAAGGACCGCGCCGCCGCGCCTGCCGTCGCAATCACCTTGACGCCCAAGGAAGAAGGGCTCAATCCGAGCGAGCGGCCAGCCAAACTTTATGCGCGCTTTTTGACGCCCGAGACCCTGGAAGGCCCGGGCGGACTCGTCCTGCGACATTTCGAGCAGGGATCGCCTTACGACTCGGAAGAGCTGCTTATCGCGCCGCCCGATGGGCGGACCTTTTTCGCGCGCTGCCCGAAGCCCGACGCAGCCGCGCCGGGCGAGGCGTGCATTTCAGTTTTTCGAGAAGGCGCGCTGGACGTCGAACTGCGTTATCCGCCCGCGCTGCTTGAGCATTGGGACGCGCTCTCTGACGGTGCGCATGCTCTGCTCGCCAGGATGACGGCGCGCCGCAAAAAGCGCTGATCACTCTTCTTCGAGATCGAAATCCAGAATGGCGATCTGCAGCGTGAAGCTGGAGAGCTTTGCGTCATCGGCGGAAATGACGCCGAGAAATTCGCCGTCCGTGTTCAGCTCGACGGAATCGACCTTCTTGCCGCGCGCGACGATGGTGAGCTTGTCGTTCTCAAAAAGCTTGCGCAGGTAGGACTGCAGCACCTCGCGCCCGACCGGAATCTTCATCTCGAAAGCGAAGGAGCGGTCACCATCCTCGTCGTCGACCGAAATGGAGGCGATCTTGCGCTCGCCGAGTTGGACAGCGGCGTTCTCGGTATTTTTCGGATCGAGCGAGACGCGAATGTCCTCGTTGCCGAACGAGCGGCGCAGGAACGCCTGCAACTGTCGCAACTCGCCTTTTTCCACGCCCGCCTCCGACATATGCGTCACTTTGAAAGTCCTGTGACACGAAGCGGCGCCCCGGGCAAGATGGGTTCGGGACAAAAAGAAACGTCCGGCGAATCGTTTCGCCGGACGCTCGCAAACGATAGGCAGAGGAGCTTATTCGCCGGCTTCCTTGAGGCGCTTGTTGCAGGCGCTCCAGTACTTCGGCCAGGTCAGCTTCTTATCGGCCTTGACGAGCTCCGCCTTCTTCTCTTTCCACTCCGCGGCGCACTTCTTCTGGCGGCTCTGGGTGGCGGCCTTCGTGTCGGCGGCGGGCTTCGCGGCTTCGGCCGGCTTGGCGGCTTCGGCGGGCTTGGCGGCTTCGGCGGGCTTGGCGGCCTCGGCGGCGGGAGCCGGAGCCGGTTCGGCCGGCTTCGCGGCTTCGGCCGGCTTGGCCGGCTCTGCGGGCTTGGCGGCTTCAGCCGCCGGAGCGGCTTCGGCGGGCTTCGTCTCGGCGAGGCTCGCGCGGCAATCCTTCAAAAAATCCTGCCAGCTCTGGCCGGCGAGTTCATTGGCCGCCTTCTTGGCCTGATAACGAGATCCGCATTCCTTCAGCACATTGGCCTGGGCGAAGGCTTCGCCCGAAACGGCCACGCCGAGGCCCATGGCTAGGAGGCCTACCGCAGCGCGGGAAACAACGAGACGGATCACCATATAAATCTCCCTTATGGAAGCCGCTTGGAACTTCGGCAGCGGACTTTCGACGGCGCAATAAGCACAGTACGCGCCAATAATGGCTGCGACGACATATCTGCGGCGGCGCAACGATAGTCCCAACGTGGTTGTGAACGCAATCTGAACGCGCGATAAGGCGCGAGCTTCATCGCCGCACCCCCAACCAGGGAGAATCGCCGCTTGCCGCCCGCCCGCGAACAACCCAAAAGCTGGGGGGACTGCGTTGTCGAGCACGCGGACGGACTTGCCCGCTGCCCCTGGCCGGGAAGCGACCCACTTTATGTCGCCTATCACGACGAGGAATGGGGGCGGCCCGAGCGGGACTCGCGGGCGCTTTTCGAGAAGTTGGTTCTCGACGGGTTCCAGGCTGGCCTCTCCTGGATCACGATTTTGCGCAAGCGCGAGGCCTTCCGCGCCGCCTTCGCCGGGTTCGACCCGTCGGCGATCGCGCGTTTCGACGAGCGCCGCGTGCACGAATTGATGCAAAACGACGGCATCGTGCGCAATCGCGCCAAAATCGAAGGCGCCGTCCTTTCCGCGCGCGCCTGGCTCGACATCGAGGCGGCTGAGGGCTTCTCCGATTACCTCTGGGGCTTCGTCGACGGCGCTCCCATCGACAACCGGCCGAGGCGGATCGCCGAGATCCCGACGCAGACCGCCGTTTCCGAACGCCTCTCCAAGGACTTGAAAGCCAGAGGCTTCAAATTCTGCGGCCCGACCATCGTCTACGCCTTCATGCAGGCGGTCGGCATGGTGAACGATCATCTGGCTGACTGCCATGTGCGGGCGAAGGCTTAAGATGGCCGACGCCTTCGCCGACAAACCCGCCGCAAAGAAGCGCGGCGCGAGGGACGCGGCCCCGCGGGCCTGGCAGAGGATGCTCTCCGGCCGCCGCCTCGACCTTCTCGATCCCTCCCCGCTCGATATAGAGATAGAAGACATCGCCCACGGCCTCGCCCGGGTCGCGCGCTGGAACGGCCAGACCGTCGGGCCGCATATCTTCTCCGTCGCGCAGCATAGTCTGCTTGTGGAAAAGATCGCCGCGGAGATGGAGCCTTCGATCGGCCGGGCCGAGCGGCTGTTCATGCTGCTGCACGACGCGCCGGAATATGTCATCGGCGACATGATCTCGCCCTTCAAGGCGGTGATCGGGGACGCCTACAAATCGGTGGAAAACCGCATTCTCGGGGCGATCCTGCTGCGTTTCTCCCTGCCGGCGACGCCCGCGCCCGCCATGGTCAAGCTCGCCAAGCAGGCCGACCGGGCGTCCGCTTTTTTCGAGGCGGTGGCGCTTGCCGGCTTTACACGGAGCGAGGCGGAGCGCATCTTCGGCCGTCCTGCGATCTCGCCGCAGGCGCTGACGGACGCGCTCGCGCCCGCCCCGGTGGAGGAGACGCAGGCGCGGTTCCTGTCCCGCTTTCACGAGATCGACCGCTTGTAACGGAAGTCCAAGAGGGTTCAGATGTCGAACGGGCGACTTTACGTCTGTTCCATGACGAAGGTGGTCGATACGGTGCGGGCGAGCGGCGCGCGCTCGCTCGTCACGATTCTGACCGCCGGCGCCTCGCTGGTGCGTCCCTGCGAAATCGCCCGCGAACGCCATTTGCGCATTGCGGTCTCCGACATCGTCGCCCCGACGGATGGCCATATCCTCCCCGGCGAGGAGCACATCGACCGACTTCTCGCCTTCATCGAGGAATGGGATCAGGCGGATCCCCTGGTCATTCATTGCTACGCCGGGGTGAGCCGCTCTCCGGCCGCCGCCTATGTCGCCGCCTGCGCCCTCGCGCCGCATCGCTGCGAGTTTGAAGTGGCGCAGGAGCTGCGCCGCATCTCGCCGACCGCGACGCCGAACCGCCGCCTTGTCGCTCTCGCCGACAGGCGCATGGGACGCGAGGGCCGCATGGTCGCCGCCATCGCCGCCATCGGCCGTGGAGCCGACTGCTTCGAGGGGGCGCCTTTCGCGCTCGAACTGACCTGACCGCGACGCTCGCGGCGCCTGACAGCCCGACGCTTTCGCCCCCGGTCGAGATCGGTCTGACCGCGGCGATCGTCGCCGTCCGCGACGACGAGCCGCTGATCCTGACGACGCGCGCGGACGAGGCCGGCGCCGTCGCCGCCCTGCCCTCCGGCCCCTTCGATCCCATCCGCCATCGGACCTTCGAGATCGGCCTGCGCGCCTGGGTCTCGGAGCAAACGGGCGCCCCGCTCGGCTATGTCGAACAGCTTTATACATTCGGCGACCGGGGCCGCCACGCCCGCGCCGGCGACCGGGATCCGCATGTCGTCTCCGTCGGCTATCTGGCCTTGACCCGCATTGGCGACGACAGCCAGCGGCCGGCCATCGGCTCCTGGCGGAGCTGGCACGATTTCTTCCCCTGGGAGGACTGGCGCGACGGCCGGCCAGACGTCATTGAGACGACGATCGCGCCGGGGCTCTCCGCCTGGGTTGCGGAGGCGCCGAACGCCGTGTCCTCCGCGGGCCTGTCGCGGCGGCAGCGCGTCGACGTCCTTTTCGGCGCACGCGGCTTCAACGAGGAAAACGTCCTCGAGCGCTACGAGCTTCTCTATGAGGCGGGCCTTCTGGAGGAGGCGTTGCGCGACGGCCGCGAGGCGGCGGCGAAGCGCCCCCGGCTCGATCCGCTCGGTGTCCCGATGCGGCACGACCACCGCCGGATTCTCGCCACGGCGATGGGGCGGCTTCGGGCGAAAATGAAGTATCGCCCTGTCATCTTCGAGCTGATGCCCGCGGCTTTCACCCTCACCGAACTACAACGGACAGTTGAAGCGATTGCGGGACGCCATCTCCACAAGCAGAATTTCCGGCGATTGGTCGAAACTTCTGCAATTGTGGAGCCCACGGGTGAAATGTCGTTAAGGACAGGCGGACGTCCCGCCGCCCTTTTCCATTTTCGCCGCAATGTTCTGCAAGAACGACCTTCGCCGGGCCTGCGCGTGGGCATAAAGAGCTGATGGCTCTTTGCAATTTGTTCACTATGTCATGGTGAACATTTCCTCCACAGCGTCGCGTCCGTGAAGCGTAGAGGTGCGTTTTGGGCTATCTTTCGCCGCCGCCGGCTCCGGCGCCCGTCATCGTCTATAAGGACGTCGGCGGGCTCGTCACCGATTATGAAGCCGCGACCGAACAATATCGCCGCGAAAATCGCGAGGTTCGGCTCCACGAGTGCCGCTCGGCCTGCACGCTCGCCCTGAGCTTGCCCAATGTCTGCGTCTATCCCGACGCGCAGGTGAAATTCCACAAGGCCTACAACGCCATCACGAGGGAAGCGGACGAGGGCATCTCCTCCAAGCTTTTCGCCTCCTACCCTGCCGCCGTACAGGCGCGGCTCGGTTATCTGACGCGCGAATATCGGGTCTTGAGCGGGCGCGAGCTGATTGCGCTGGGCATGCGGAATTGCGAGGGCGACAATCCGGTCCTCATCGCGAACCGCAGGCAGCGGCAGGCGCCGACGGCGGTCGCGAGCGCGAACCCGCCGCCGAGCGCCGGCGGCTCGGGCTCGTGGACGGATATCGCCTCGAGAGTCCAGACCGCTGTCGCCAGCGCCTTCGCGACGCCCCAGGGGCCGGCGAGCGGCTCGGTCCGGGTCGCCGTCGCGGACCGCTCGCGCGTGACGTCCGACGCCGTCGCGCGCTCGGAGCCGATGACAGGCTTGCCCAAGCCGGCGCTGGCCGATATCCCGCTGCCGCCGCGCCGCCCGCCTTCCGAAGCCTTCACCGCCAAGGACACGACGGTCGGAATGGCCATGATTTCAGGCTCCCAGCCCATCCTCAGCGCCAAGTTCCTGCGCGTCGAAACGCGCTGAAGCGGGCAGGACCGCCCCGGGGCAAGTCCCCGGGCTATTTTTCGCCACGATGTTACCCTAACCGTCAAGGCGTGAGGGGAGAGTCCAGGCTGGCGGGCCAGCCTCTGGAGGTTTGTAGGCATTAACCTGTCGCAGACGGCTCGCTTCCTCCGCCGACACGTCGGCTGAAGCCGCAAGATTTCGAGCCTTCCGAACCAAGGGAGGCGTCCCGCAGCGGGTTCTCCGCCGGCGCGCGGGACCAGGGATGGAGCACAGCCTTGAGTTCGTCGTATAAGGCGGGCTCAACGCCAGACGGGGAAGCGACCCTCTTGACGACGCCTCGCGACAGCGACCAACGCAAATCGGCCTCGCCGCTCTCGCTCGCACTGGGCTTTTTCGTCGTCGGTTTCGCGTTTCTGACGCCAAGCATCACCGAAACCGCCGTGGCGAACGGCGACACGCGGACGATCTATCTCCATCACGCCCATACAGGCGAGGACATCGCCGCCACCTATCTCGTCAACGGGCAGTATGACAGCCGCGTGCTGCAGCAGCTGAACTGGTTCCTCCGCGACTGGCGCCGCGACGAGCCGACCAATATGGACCCGCGCCTCTTCGACGTCGTGTGGGAAGCCTACCGCTCGGCCGGCGCCGGCAATCAGGTCGTCAACGTCGTCTCCGCCTATCGTTCGCCCGAGACGAACGCCATGCTCCGCGCCCGTTCGCGCGCCGTCGCCAAATATTCCCAGCACATGCTCGGCAAGGCGATGGACACGACCATGCCCGGCATGCCGATGTCCAACATCCGCGAAATCGGGATGCGCATGCAGCGCGGCGGCGTCGGCTATTATCCGAACGCCAACACCCCCTTCGTGCATCTCGACGTCGGCAATGTGCGATCCTGGCCGCGCATGAGCTACGATCAGCTTGTCCGGCTCTTCCCCGACGGGAAAACCGTCCACCTCCCGACCAACGGCCAGCCGCTGCCCGGATATGAAGAGGCCCGCGCCGAGATCGAGGCGCGCGGCAACGGCGCCTATGTCACCGCGCCGCGTCGGACATTCGGCGGCTTCTTCGCGTCCCTCTTCGGCATGGGCGGCGGCGAGGACGAAGACGCAGAGATTGCCGCCCCGCCGCCGAGCACCCGCAAGCAGTGGGCGGCGCTCGCGCCGCGTAACGCCCGCAACGCCCAGGCCGATTACGAGGGCGGCGGCGAGGAAGGCGGCGCTGTCGAGCAGCAGACGAGCCGGCGCGGCCGCAACCAGATCGCCCGCGCCGAGGCGGATCTCCCCCGCGGCGAGACCGCCATGACAGCCACAGGCGCCGTCGCCGTTGCGCCGCCGTCGGCCCGCGGGCCCCAGACCGCCGCGCCGCCCGTGGACGAAGGCGCGGAGGCTCCGCAAGAAGAGACGAAGCGGCCGAAATACGCCCGCGTGCCCCTGCCCCCGCCAGGCCGCCCCGCCTCGATCGACAAGCCGACGCCGCTTGAGGAGATGCCGTCCGAGGTCGCCAGCGTCGAGCCCGCCGGCGCCCAGGATTTGCGCTCCTCCGCCGACGCCCAGGAGAACGTCGTCGAAGAGCCGACCGAACGCCGTCGCTTCGTCAACGCGCCGACCCCGCCCCGCCGTCCCTCGAGACTGATCGCCTCGGTCCCGGCGGAGCCAGACGCGCCGGCGCCAAGCGAACGCCCGGCCAACGCCTCCCACGCCATCGCCCATATTGTCGATGCGCCAGAAGAGCAGCGGAACAAGGACGAGGATGCTCTCGCCTACGCCCCGCGCGGCGTTCGGACCGCCGCCCCGAGGCCCGACGACGATGGGAAGATCGCGCAGAAGGCCGCTCTCGTCCCGGCGCGGCTCGACCGTTCGAATTTCAGCACCCTGACCGCCGCGACGCCAGCGGCGCGCGCCTCCGCACGCTCCGTTCTGGGCGCCCCGATCACCGCGGTCCGTTCCGCGGCCCGCGCTGGCGAGTCCAGCGTGCTGTTGCCGCCCGCACGCCCCGCGAGTCTCGCGGGCTTCGCAGCCCCGGCCGCCGCCCCGTCTGTGGATAAATTCGCGCCAGGCGGCCCGCGCGCCAAGGCGAAAAGCGACGAGAAGAAATAAGCGCGTTCGACAGCGGCAGCGAGCTTGCTTAAAAGGCAGCGGTCAACTTGGCAGGCGACTCGTTGTTTATAAATAAACAAACGACGATAGCAGCCGCCGACGAAACCCGTTGTTCGAGCGCCTGGAGAAGGCGGCTCTTAGACAAAGTCGAATGTTATGCCTCGTCCCCGATGCAAGCGCCGCGAGGCGGCGCTCGCCAAGCTCGCCGCCTTCAAGGACGCCCAACCGCATGACCCGGTTCCGGCCTCCCTCCTGACCTATGTCGACGATCTCGGCGTCCGCCGATACACGGTCTCGGGTCACGACACCCGGAAATCCAGCCAACGCGCCTCCGAGAGATATTCCGCCTTCATGACGCGGGCGCGCCGCAACGAAATTCGGCTTCAGCTCGCGCTGAACGCCGCGAAGCTGATTTGCTTCGAGTGGGATATCGTCGAAGACAGGGTGCAGCGCTTCGATGCGGAGAAGCTCGACCTTTCTCCTGCGCACGGACCGTTCAACAGTTTCGAGGCCGTTCTGGACGCGGTCCATCATGACGACCGGGAGAGATTTCGAATCGATATCGAGGAGGCGTTGGCGGATCCCGAAGGGCGCTTCGAGAGCGAGATCCGGGTGATCAACTCCGACGGATCGACCGCTTGGTACAGCGAGCGCGGGCAGGTGGAGCGCGATCCGGAAGGCAGGCCCATGCGCCTGATCGGCGTCGCGGTGGATGTGACGGCGCAAAAACGCGCCATGCCGGCGTCGCGGCAGCGAAAGAGCGAGCTGACCTGAAGCGCGCCCGCTCGTGCAGGGCTTTGGAACGGAATTTCGGCCCCTGACGTTGGGGCGCTCTGCCTAGAACGAAGTCGTCGGCGCGCTGGAATGGTGGGGGAAGTAGGACTCGAACCTACGAAGGCTTAGCCAGCGGATTTACAGTCCTACGCCGTCGCTTCATAGCTGATTGTATTTAAAAGATTTTTATCGGTGCAGAGGTATTCAGTGTTGCGTTTTTGTTGCATCCGACTTTGCTAACCAAGAAGCTTCCGCTCCGCATCTGCCAGCTCTGCCGCATCATCTCCCCGAGGGAACAGATGTCCATATCTGTCGGCGGTGATCGTGATTGAGCTATGCCCCATCAGGACCTGAACGGCTTTGAGCGGCATTTCACGCCCCCCGTCCCGTGTTCTATTAATGAGCCAGCTTGCAAAGAAATGTCTCAGCGAATGAAGCCCATACTTGGGAGCGCCATCACCATTAACTATGGCGGCCGTCATCAAAGCGGGATTCAGGATGTGGCGCACGATATTCGAATGATGTTGGACAAGGCCGGAGGGAGAAGGAAATACCAGCGTCCCCGCGCTTATCGGGCAAACCAGCTTCCAAGCTTTTAGACGCTTCAATACTCCTGGGGGTACCGGTATCTTTCGATTGCCGGCTTTTGATTTTGGCGGCCCAATTTTGCAATACCGGTCTGCACGTTGGCGGATATGAATCTCGCCAAACTTCAAGTCAATGTCGGACCAACGCAAACCGCGAAGCTCAGAGGCTCTCAGGCCGCAAAAGATCGCGACCAGCAGGATTGGCTCTTGATCGGACGGAATGAGTTCAAGCAAGCGTTTTATTTCGTCGCGGCTGGGGATATCGCGCCCTATCTCAAGCCTATCCCTTCCACGCTCTTCCCCTGCCCTTCTCGCACGCGCAAGCTCACGAACCGGGTTTGCGCCAAAAACTTTTCCGCTTTCCTTCGCGTGGGCGAGGAGCGAACCAAGGGAAGTCAAGATTTTGCGGATCAGAGCGGGAGATCTAGGGTGTCCCAGCGGGCCAAGCGTAGCATCGCCAGACCTCAGGACCTCTCGGAAATCAACGACCATCGGCGTCGTAAGCTTAGAGAGCTTCACGCAACCAATTACGGGATTGATATGAAGGTCCACATGTTGCCGATACTGCGCCAACGTCGCGCGTTCTAGACCATTTGCTTCGCGGTCACTCAACCAAAGGGCCGCTGCCTGGGCGACCGTCGGCGACTGGCTTTCTGAGGTATGGACTCCGGCACGCACCTCCACCTTCGCTTGCGCCAAAAATGCGTCAGCATCCTTCTTTC
This sequence comes from Methylocystis parvus, assembly GCF_049675845.1. Taxonomy (GTDB): domain Bacteria; phylum Pseudomonadota; class Alphaproteobacteria; order Rhizobiales; family Beijerinckiaceae; genus Methylocystis; species Methylocystis parvus_A. The sequence continues at coordinate 3,639,071 of NZ_CP187161.1, read as the reverse complement.
GAGCGAACAGCTTCTGATGGCGCTTGCCACCTTGATCCCGATAATCAGCGAGCCAGCCCTCACGCTCCTCGCCCTCTTTTGTTTTCCACCTACGCTTGCGAACCGACACCACTATCCTCCCTCGGCAGACGGCCGAGCCACAGCAACGTCCCTCAGGTGAGGATTTTAGTCATCTTTGAGCTCTTCCAAGGCGGCGTCGAGTTCTTTTTTGAGTTTCGTCAGGTTTATTAGCGAAACCCTGCGACCGAATTCCACTTCTATTTTTGTTGCGGATACTTGAGAAGCAGAGAAGCAGTCTGTTCTTATAGTCCCGAAGAGACCATCATCACTATAAAACCAGTTAGACATAATGTTTGGATAGAAAGCCCAGTATATATCTTCCGTAAGCCGCGACGCCTTTTCAAATTCTGCGATAATTGCATAGCCAGACGCCCTTACGAATCTCTCAATTATCGTCGGATCAATGCCAAACTGGGACAACTCTAGGCAAAACGTCCAGATAAGAACGTGCTCCATTTCGTAGGAAATCTTCCTCCCACGCCCTGGAGATGACGGAACAATGCCAAGCCTTTGAAAGTGCTTGATACGCCCACGAAAAGCGCCGAGTGCGCGACTATCGACCCCGTGCAGCTTGGCCAAGGCCGCTTCAACTTGACCGTATGTAAACAAGGTCCCGCCTCCTCGGCTTGTTCCTCCGAGATATAGGCCGGCGGAAATAAATCGCAAGTGTACGCTTGCCATGGTACTCTTTGGCCTTAATTGTAATTGTAACCTTACGATTACTAGGCAGCAGACATGTTCAAGCTACAAGCGGAACCGCCGCAGCCGGCTACCCTAAAGGACGATCTGCTCCGAGGGGCCAAGGAAATCGCCGACTTTCTGGGAGTGTCGGAGCGGCAGGGTTTTCACCTGTGCGCGACCGGCCAGCTGCCGGGCGTATTCAAGCTTGGCCGTATTTGGCACGCGCGTCGTTCGACGTTGATTGAGGAGCTGCGCCGCCGCGAGCAAGGAGGCGCGTAACCAGTGTTCTCCTACTGCCACGCTCCGCCCGAAACTTTCGCCGTCGGAACTGAGACGATGAAGGCGAGGAACGGCTATGATGGATAAATACAAATCCCACTGGGCGGCGGACCTGTTCCCACTGCTTGAAGGGGAAGCGTTCTCCGCGCTCGTCGAAGATATTCGCGACAAGGGCTTGCGCGAGCCGATAATCCGCACAGCGGATGGCGACAGGGGCTGGGTCATCCTTGATGGCCGCAATCGCCTTCGCGCCTGCGAGGCGGCGGGCGTGGACCCATACTTCGAGGAATATGAAGGCGACGATCCGCTTGGCTTCGTGCTCTCGGCGAACCTTCACCGCCGACACCTTAACGAGAGCCAGCGCGCCTTGGCTGCGGCGAAGCTGCAAAACTGCGCAAATTTGCGCAAAAAAATTTCACAAGAGGAAGCTGCGAAGATGTTCAACGTCTCGCGACGCCTCGTCACCGACGCCGCGAAGATTTTGAAACACGGCACATCCAAAATAACGGCTGAAATCGAGTCGGGCAGAATGGCTGTCTCCTGGGCAGTAACGCTGATAAAGGATCCTGCCCGGAGCGCCTGCAATTATGCAAAGAAAGCGTCGGAACCGGCTGCGCATGGGACGGCGCGTAGGGCCGCTGCGAAGCCCGCTGACGACGCCGAGCCCGCCGAAGGGCCGGAGCAAGGCGATGCGTCCGCCGACGCCGCTGACAAGCCCCTAGAGCCCGCCGACGAGCCGGTCGCCAAGCCCGCCACCAAGCAGAAAAAACTGAAAGCGCAGCCCAAGAAGGCCCAAGGCAAGCGTGACGAAGAAGCTTACGAGCGCCAACTAGACAACAGCGCCAATCATGGCGACGCCGACGCGCTTCGCGCCGAACTCACCCGCGCCAACGCTGAAGTTGCCCGCGTCAACCATCAGCTCGAATTGTATCGGGATGACGGGATTGTCCTCGATCCCAAAGCCGACGCCGCGACAATCGCCGAGACGATCCGCGCCGGGCTTGGCGACGCCAAGGCGCGCGCTGTCGCCGACGCGATAGCCAGCCCAGAAAGGGACGCGGCCTAATGCGCTCCCCCACCGATCCGCGCGACCTGCTCGTTGACGACGGTCCCGCGGGGAAAGTTCAATATACCCGCGATGGGTTTGGCGCGCCCCGCGATAGCCGCGAGCCCGCGTTCGGTTACGACGGCGACGCCAACGGCGCGAGTGAAACCCTCACGGCCATCGAACTTGTGCGCGTCACCAAGGACGCCGGCCCGTTAACGAAACGCATCAGCCTCGGCGCTGACGGCAAGCTGGTCAGCGACTCGAGCCAGTGTCAAATGGCGCGTGGCGATATGGAGCGCCTGCGGCTCCCCGATTGGAGAGAGTTCGCCAAGCTTTTGGACCAGACCCCGCGCAATGTCGCGTATAGCCTTGGCCGATTGCACGACGACATTGCCGACAGCGTTCGGATCGTTCTCCTCGGGGAGGAAACCGCCGAGCTGAGCAAAGGCGCGCCGCGCAGCGCGAAGACGATCTCCTACAGGCCGGGGTTGCCGGGCCTTGTGTTGCTGGACTTCGACACGAAGGGAATGCCCGCCGCCGTCAAGGATAGGCTCAACGCGCTCGGCGGCTTCCTTGGCGCTCTCGACCACATCTGCCCTGGCCTAACTGCCGCAGGCTACATCCGCCGCCTGTCAACAAGCAGCGGGATATACCGCACGGACACTGGCGAGCGGTTCGAGAAGGCCGGGGCGCACGTTTACGCGCTGGTCGCGGACGGCCGCGACGCCAAGCGCTTCCTGTACGCGCTGCACGACCGGGCTTGGATCGCTGGACTGGGTTGGCATATCGTCGCCAGGAATGGCGCACTGTTGGAACGGTCGATTGTTGACCGCTCCGTTTGCGCTGGCGAGCGACTCAATTTTGAAGCCACGCCCGATCTAGCGCCGCCGCTAGCGCAGCAACGGCCATTGCCGGACGTTCATGACGGCGCGCCTTTCGACACAAAGCTGTGTCTCGACCTGACGCCCGACGAAAAACGGGCGCGGCAAATGGCGGTTGACGCCTCTAAAGAGGCGCTTGCGCCGCAGACGGAAGAGACGCGCCGACAGTTTGAAGCCAACCGAGTTGAGGAACTGGTCAAACGCGGCGTCAGCCGGGAACAGGCGGAAGAGACGGCGCGGAACTGGGCGGAGGGCGTTCTAATGCCCGACGCCATCCTTGATTTTCGCAACCATGGGCTGGGCGAGCCGAGCGTGCGGGAAGTGCTCGGCGATCCCGCGCGCTATGAGGGCAAATGGTTCGCCGACCCTATCGAGGGCGCTTCCTACAGCCGGTCAAATGCGATCGTGCGGCGGGCAAGGAATGGCGTCTTCATTCTATCCTTCGCCCACGGTCTGGAGCGGCGCTATGAGCTTCGCGGCGACAAAGACCTTGACGACGCGACGATCCTCTTACGCATCGACGAACTGCATCAAAAAACTGAAAGTCTCGAGAAGCGGAGCCCTGAATACAAGGCGCTGCGGAACGAAGCCATCGCCTTGTTTGCAAGAACGTCGCACGACTACCAGGGCGACCCGAATGAGCGAAAGCATTTTTGCTATCGCTGGAGCCTGGACGCCGGAGCGTTAAGGGAATGTCTGAAAGAGGAAAGCGCCAAGCATCGCCGGCATGAAAAGACGCGGGACAGGGACGAGAGGAAGCGCGAGAGGGAAGAGGAAAAAAGCGCCGCAGACCGCCAGGTCGCCGAGCTGAACCGGTATCATTTCTTTGTTCTGGAAGGCGGTAAGGCGTTCGTCTTTCAGGAACGATTCGACCCGGTTCTCAAGCGGAAATTCTACGCGCACATAAGGCCGAGGGACTTTGAAACCGCCTATATGAACCAGCGCGTCTCAATCGAGACGGGCCGGGGGCAAACTGTAGTCGGCTTCGGACGCTATTGGCTCGAAAGCGCTGACCGTCGGCAATATCTCGGCGGGGTCACATTCGACCCAGGCAAGCGGCATAAGCCGGACCAGTTCAATCTTTGGGAAGGGTTTGGCGTCGAACCGAAGAAAGGGGGCTGGAAGCGGTTCAGGACGCATCTCTATAAGGTCGTCTGCCGTCGGAATAAGAAGTGCTTCAAGTACCTGATTCGCTGGCTGGCCAACGCCGTGCAGCACCCCGAAAGGCAGGGTGAGGTCGTTGTCGTCATGCGTGGCGACGAAGGTGTGGGAAAGGGCTTCCTGGGGCGCGCCATGGCGTTCCTCTTCGGACGACACGGGATGCAGATTAGCAGCGCCAAACATCTTGTCGGAAATTTCAACGCGCACCTGCAAGATTGCTGCATGCTGTTCGCCGATGAAGCGTTTTTCGCCGGGGACAAGCAACATATCGGCGTCCTCAACGCTATCGTCACTGAAAGGACTCTCACGATTGAGGGCAAAGGCAAAGACGCCGTGCAGAGCCCGAACTTTGTCCATCTGATCATGGCAAGTAACAATGATTGGGTCGTTCCGGCGTCGAAAGGCGCTCGCCGTTATTTCGTTCTCGACGTGTCGAGCGAGCATAAGGATGACACGACACATTTCGGCGCGATCCAGAAGGAATTGGACGGCGGCGGCTATGAGGCCATGCTGTATGACTTGCAACGCGTGAACCTTGCGACCTTCGACGTTCGCAAATTCCCGAGCACGGACGCCCTGCAAGATCAGAAGATACAGTCGCTGAAAACCGAGGAAATATGGCTTTATCGAGTCCTTTACCAAGGATACGTGCAAGCGTCGGCTTTTGGCTTGAGCGAAATGGAGCAGTGGCACGAGGCGGTCACGACCGATTTTCTGTTCGCGGCCTATGAGCGTTACGCCAAGGATCAGGGCGACCGGCACAGGCTCGCGCCGAACCGGTTCGGGGAGTTTCTTCGCGCCATGGGCTTCACGAGAGTGACGCAATCGCGCGCGGCCTTCGGCGGCGAACACGGCAAAGGGCTGGAGGCGCGCACTCGTTACAATCCCAATCGCAAGCACGCCTATCGGTTTGGGGCATTAGCCGACGCGCGGGAGACCTTCGCCAAGGCGACAGGGTTTGCGTTGGAATGGCCGGAAGACGCGACGTTTGACGGGATAGACGAAATTCCTCCCATGTGAGGCTTCCGGCAAGCTGTCGCCCGTGCGCTTAGCGGGAGGGTTAAAACGCAGGCTATGTAACTCCGACTTTTACATTATGCGGCCGATCTGCACAGGTAAACCCGTGTGGGCGAGACGTTTGCTAGTGTTACGCAACGCATAGAAAAACCAATGGTTTTGGATGGCTACACGGGTGTCACAGGCAGAGTCGAAATTCTTTCTATGCGCGCAAAAACGGGATCGGCTCGGTCTTTCACCTTCGTATACGCGCGACCCTCTTTTGCCTGTGTATCCTGTGTATCTCCCTACTCCCTTAGAAGAGTAAGGGATTGCGCGTCACAAGTAGCCCTTGGCCGGCCTGTGGCACCTGTGTCGGCAACTTATGTCGCGCTTCTTGATACGCCGCATGGCAGGCTGCTGGGGGAATGCCGCTCGCCAGAGATCGTGAAACTCAAGAGTTTCGAGACAGGCGTAAAAGGAAAAGGCCGCCCATGTAGACGGCCTTTTCGCATTCCACAATGGGCCTTATGCCGCTGCCGAGAGCACCGCGCCGGAACCTCGACACAGCGTCATCAAGCTTAGGGGAAAAAACGGGCTGGCTTCGCTGCGGATAGGGCGATAAATGCAGCGCCGAAAGTTAGTCGCCGCCCGAGCCATGGATCGACAGTGGCAAGTAGCCGCGCCGCCGGCCCGCATGGGGGATAATACGCGGCTCCGCGTGTCTCAAGCAGGTCGAGTCCCGCCTTGCTGGTCAGTCGGCGAATTTCGGCGGGTGCGCGAAATTTGGCCGCGCGCCATACGGGATGACCGAGCCAGCCACGCATGCGGCGGTAGGCGGCCCATAGGCTTCGGCTGCCGAGTTCTCCAATAATAAGCAGGCCGCCGGGCTTCAGCACGCGGGCCATTTCGGCCACGGCCCGCGCGGCGTCGGGAATGAAGCAGAGGGCCGCAACCGCAAGGACGCGGTCGAACGCCGCATCGGGAAACGGGAGCGTCTCGGCCTTCCCCTCGACTAGCCGCAACTGAACATTCGCGGTCTCGGCGCGCCGACGCGCGGCGGCAAGCATCGTCGAGTCGCGATCAAGGCCGGTCACGACCGCGTCTTGCTGGGCGAGTTGCACAATAAGAGCGCCGTCGCCGCACCCAACGTCGAGTAACGTCTTGCCGGCGACCGGCCCGAGCATTTCGAGGAGGAGCTGTTGCTCAAGCGCATCGGTGATCTGGCCGAGACTGTCCGATCGCCAGCGCGCATAGGACGCAATCAACTGCTTTTGTGCCCCAGTCTCCATATGTTTACTGTTCGATTACGCGACGACGTTCCTCGTATTCGTCCTTGTCGATTTCGCCGCGGGCGAAACGCTCTTTGAGAATATCGAGCGCGCGGCCCGGAGGCGGTTGATGGGGCGGTTGTGCGGCATACCACGGGCCTCCCAGCCCGCGAACAAGGAGAACGACGATCGCGATCACCGCGCCGAGCGCGAGGATCATGAACAACGGCCCAAAGATCATACCCCACCAGCCTCCGCCCCACATCATTTGCGACATGTGTCGGTCCCAATTGTCGGCTTCGGTCGCGGCTTGCGCCAAACTCCAAGTGGGTTGCAAGATAAGCGCTGCGTTTACCGCCGCCATGAGTGTCTTGTGGCCGTTCATGGGCTTCCTCCTTACGGTCGCTTGTCATTGGCCGGTTGAGAACCACGCATCAAGAACGCAACGATTAGGCCTGAGACAAAGGTGAGAACGGCGATCGCCCCGATTGCCCACGCCATGCCAAACATATCTGCGATCACGCCAGCGGAGAGCGCGCCGATCGCGTAGCCGAGGTCGCGCCAAAAGCGGTAGACGCTGAGCGAACGCGCGCGCCAGCTTGCATGCGATGCGTCTGACACCGCGGCGATAAGGCTGGGATAGACCATGGCGGTCCCCAAGCCGAGGAGCAGGCTGGCGATCAGCCAGAAATGGAATTCGCGCGTCAAAGCCACGAGGAGCAGAGCGGCGGCCTGCACCCACATGCCCGCGACGATCAGGCCTTTGCGTCCCCAGCGATCACTTAAGGGGCCGGTTGCGATTTGCAGAACGCCCCAGCTCGCCGGATAGACGGCTTTGAGAATGCCGATCCGCTCGACGCCGAGGCCGAAAGCGGCGAAGAACAGCGGGAAAATGCCCCAACTCATGCCGTCATTTAGATTGTTGACGAGTCCCGCCTGGGAGGCGGCGAAGAGATTGCGGTCGCGGAAGGAGGTTAGCGTGAACACTTCCCAAAAGCCCATGGCAGCGGCTTCGTGCGGCGTATCGCCGACTTCCGCGCGGACATGGGCGCGTGTGTCGCGAACCAGAAGGATGGAGAGCAGTGCGCCCGCAATTGCGTAACCGATCCCCAAATAAATGGGCGTTGGCCGCAGCCCGTATTCAGAGGCGAGATAGCCCGTGAGAAAAGCAGTGACGCCGACCGCGAGATAACCGGCGAATTCATTGAGGCCCACGGCCAGGCCGCGCGACTTGGGGCCGACGAGATCGACCTTCATGATGACGGTCATCGACCAGGCGAGGCCTTGATTGATGCCGAGCAGCGCATTGGCGGCGACAATCCATCCCCAGCTTGGAGCCCACATGATCATGAAGGGAACCGGCAGGCCAATCAGCCAGCCGAGCACCAGCACGCGTTTGCGGCCCCAGACGTCGGCGAGGTGCCCCGAGACCAGATTGGCGAAGGCTTTGACCACGCCGAAGCTGACAATGAACGAGACCACCAGCGTGGTCGAGGCGATGCCGAATTCCTCGGAACCAATCAACGGCACTACCGTGCGCTCGATGCCGACCATGCCGCCAACAAAAGCGTTGATCAGAACGAGCAGCGCGAACTGCCGCCAATTGGCGAGCAACCCGAGGGTTACGCCGGAGGGGGAGCGAGTGGGCGCGCTTGTGTCACACACGCTCATTCCGCCGCTTCCTTCAAGCCAGAATTGACGGCGCGGATTTCAGCCGCATGCGCGGGTGGTGGTGGAATGTCGGCCACCATGGCCCGGACGAAAGCCTCTTCATCCTCGACACGAAACGCCTTGTTGTGGCGCTTCTCAAAGCCGATCGTTGAGCTTGGCTTGCCGCTCAGACTACGCCCGCAAACCGAGCCGGAATAAGCCCCCGGTAGAATTTCGACATAATCGGGGAGCGCCTTCAGCCGCTGCACCGAGCGGAACAACACGCGCGCACCTTCCTCGGCATGGGCGACGAGTTCGGTGCGGCCAAGATCGCCCACCATAAGCGTGTGGCCGGTCAATACGAACCAAGGCTCATCCGCGCGCGTGCGATCGGTGACAAGCAGCGAAATATGCTCGGGCGTATGGCCCGGCGTGTGCAAAACGCTGATTGTGACGTTGCCCAGCTCCAAAACGTCGCCGTCGCCTACGCCATGGAAGGGGAAGGATACTTTTGCTTCGGCGAACAGCGCATACGGCGCGCCGGAAGCCTCAGCCAATGCGCGGCCTGCCGAAACGTGATCGGCATGCAGGTGCGTGTCGATGACGTAGCGAATGCGCATGCCGGTTTCTTCGGCTGTCTTCAGATACGAGGCGATATCGCCAACCGGATCGACGACCGCTCCGGCGGCGCGTCCGCCACAGCCGAAAAGGTAAGAAGCCGCAACCGGGCTGGCATGCAGGAACTGGCGCAAGATCATGGAGGCCTCCGCATCTTCTCGTTCTCCCCGCGCCTGCCGCAAGGCGTCTTGACAAAGCATGGGGAAAACATTCAATTATTCACTTGAATGATATAGGCAGGGCTTCTGATGTCAACCCAAAGTCCGAAACAGGCGTTGTTCGCGGAGTTCGCCGCTGTCGCAAAAGCTTTAGGCCACGCTCACCGGCTTGAATTGATGGAGCAGCTCGCTCAGGGCGAACGCAGCGTTGAAGGGCTTGCGCAGAAGACCGGGCTCTCGATCGCCAATGTGTCGCAGCACCTTCAGCATATGCGCCGCGCCGGGTTGGTCGGAGCAAGGCGCGAAGGGAAGTTTGTTTATTACCGACTGGCCGATGATGGCGTTCTCGATCTCTTGGCCGCGTTGCGTAAAATCGCCGAGCGCAACGTCGCTGAGGTTGAACGGATCGTGCGCAGCTATTTCGACGATCGTGATAGCCTGGAGCCGGTTTCTCGCGCAGAGTTAGCGGAGAGGCTCCGCGCCGGGACAGTCACGGTTCTCGACGTGCGGCCGGAAGACGAATTCGCGTTAGGGCATGTGCCTGGCGCGGTGAATATTCCGCTCCGCGCGCTCGAAGCACGGCTCTCCGAATTCGATCCCTCTAAAGAGATTGTCGCTTACTGCCGGGGCGCATTCTGCGTCCTCTCCTACGAAGCCGTTGCCGCTTTGCGCAAGTGTGGCTTCAAGGCGCGGCGGCTAGAGGATGGTTTTCCAGAATGGCGTGCGGCAACTTTGCCCGTTGCGATCGGCAGTGCATGACGTGCAAAATTCAAAACCTTCGCAACGACCCGCTAATACGTGCGAATTGCACAAGATACTTGCAAGAGGATCCTGGAGTCCCACCTTATCTTGCATGACAATGATTGGTTCTGCTCGCGTTTCAATAGAGACGGCCAGATCCTCGACGCCCAGCGGGCGGCGCTCAACCGGCTGGCGTGAGCAAAATCTTTTCCGAGGCGGCAAGGGGCGCGAAGGCCGACCGCCGCCAATTCATCCGCGCCTTCAAGGGGCGGTGCGGCCCGAGGACGTGTCGCCGTCACCTAAAGTAGACGAGATTAGAAATGCTGAGGCAAAAACCACCTGGAAGCGGCCGCAAGGTAGGAACACCGAACAAGCGCACTCGGTCTATTGAAGAAAAGCTCGAGGTTCTCGGTTGCGACCCCATCGAGGCGATGGCGAGGCTGGCGATGGATGAAAGTGAGCCGAGCGCGCTGCGTTTCGCTGCGTTAAAGGAACTCGCGCAATACGTCGCGCCCAAGCGGAAATCGATCGAAGTGCAATCCAACGAAAGCCCGCCGTTTGTCATCATCAGCCGCCAAGACGCCATGCTCTGAGGCCGAGAGGGTAACGAAGTCTTGCTGTGGATTAGCAGCCGCCCCCGGCGCGGGTCCGCTCCTGAGACCGAGACAGGCGATCGCTACATTTTCCGCTCCTACGGCGACGTGCCAGGGGGAGCTTTTATTTTCTGCGGAGCCCGAAATTTTGTCCTTTCCCGTAATCGACCAGCGGGCGGGCTTCTTTCTGAAATACGAACGAGGCCGCGTGCCGCGCCGTCCCATTGAATTTTTGGGCATAGAGCATGGACGAAAGCAGTATGAAACGCGATCCGTTTTCGCCTCCGTTTTTTCTTGAAAATTTGTTGATGCCCTCGCCGAGCCACGAATTGCCAGCCCTCCCTTGGGAATTGACAATCCGGTGGTATCAGAGCCACGCTGCTCCGCCCGTGAGCGTTGATACGGTCGTCTGGCTGCCGGTCCCTCGCCGCTTGAGTAACGCCGACGCCGATGATTGAAACAACGCGCAGCGGGGGGTGCGTCAAGGGATGCGATTTATGTCCATGAATGCTTATGACGTGGAGTTGGCTTTAGAAAAAGCGTTGGGACTCCGCAGAAAGTTATTGGACGCTATTAGCACAAGCGAAGATATTCATATTATAGATGACATAATAAAGTTATCTGCACTTCAAGATGGCATAAGAAATTTTAGACTAATCTTGCAAGAAGAAAGATACATGGATAAGCTTGGGGTTGCAGACGAGAAGAGAACGAGCGCTCTTGTGGAGCTTGGCGTTCAAAGCGATGCATCATAGCGACAGATTTCGTATTAAACTTGTCCGAATAACCTCGATTGGGCGCTACGAGGCGGTCGAGGTTTCGTTCAACCATAGCCCGATCATCCTGCATTTCGATCAGGCTGACGCACGGCTCTGAGAACATTGGATTAATGCTCTCTGTCCCATTTGGTGACCAGCGAGTTGGGGTTGTCGGTGATCGCCCGCGGGTCAGAACGTCTCGCTTTCCCAACAGCAGCGCCCCAAGCGCTCCCCGCGAGCCCGACCCAGTTCGGATAGCCTGTCTCACAAATTGCGTCAGTACGATAGTTGCCATAGCAACGAGCGCCCGCTCTTATACCTGCGGCGAATCAAGGGCATGCGGCCATTGCCCCATTAAAAATGCGGAGCGCAAAGTGGAGTTCGAGGTCGTGGGACCCGCGCGTGGGACGCCTAAGGGTTCAGCATCGGTAGTGCTTGTGCAAGACCGTTGGGACGACTTCGGCTTCAAAACTCAGTACCACCTCTACTACCTTGGGCCGGAGTTCAATGGTTTCGTCGGTAACGTGAAGATACTAAAGCTTGGTCAGCAGGAGACGAGCGGCAGCCTCCTGCCCCCCGGTCGAATAGGCCCGCTTCCGATCGACTTTTGTTCCCTGGGCCAATCGCTTGATTACTATGAGCGGCTCGCGGCGCTGCCGAAAATCGTTCGCGGCGAGATCCTTACCTTCTTGCGAGACGCACTCGTCTACCCTGAGCACGCCCAGCGCTTCGTGGCGGAGAGAGGCTGGAAGACCTCGGTGACCCGCGATCTCGACCTCGACAGCTACCTGCCGCTCGCGCGCATACTACTCGAGCGGGACTACGATGACCTGCCGTCGGTCGGTATTACCCTCACCTTCCACATGGCTGGATGGTCGCTGCCACTCCGCCTCAACTTCTCCGCGCCGAAGGATGGTCCGCGGTTCCCGCAGTTCTTCGTCGAAGGGCGGATGCGCTCCGGCCTACCGGAACGCATCGCGGTTATCACGGGCCGCAACGGCTCAGGCAAGAGCACCCTTCTCGCGAGGCTGGCCCGCGTCTTACACGCGTCGCAGGCGGATCGACGTCGCAAAGTGGTGTCGCGGCTCGGAACGATCGAGCCCCCGGGCATCGGCTTCACCCGGATAATCACCGTCTCCTATAGTGCATTCGACACATTCCAAGTCCCGGGGGTCGATGTCGAGGAGAAGAGGCAGATCATCACCGATTTGCGCGGGGGTACCGGCCGCTACGTTTTTGCCGGGTTACGCGACATCGCGCGTGAGCTCGAGGAAAGGCTCAATGATGCGGACCAGGCGACGGCTAGAGTGCCAGACGATCGCTTCGCGCTTGACCGCCAGGACCGCACCCATCTGAAGTCATCCGAACAGCTGGCGGACGAATATGAGCGCATGATCGCCTCAATTTCCGACGTGGACCGCGTACGCCTGTTTAATCGCGCGCTTACCCCCCTATTAGCGGATCCCTCTTTCTCCGACATCCCGGACCCTATGGGACTGCTTAATGGCGCGCCCCGCGCGATGTTCATGGGCTGGAGTACCGGCCAAAAGATCGTAATGCACACTGCCTTGACGCTAGTGGCATACACGAACCCGAAGTCGATCGTGCTGATCGACGAGCCAGAAAGTCATCTCCATCCGCCGCTCCTCGCAGCACTAATGCACGCCGTGCGCGTGGTTTTGGAGGAACAGGACGCGTTTGCGGTTGTCGGAACTCACTCGCCGGTGGTCGCGCAAGAGACGCTTGGGCGGCACGTTTCGGTAATCAGTCGCGTCAACGACATTGTCACCATCCTCGAGCCCAAGATAGAGACGTACGGCGAGAGCATCGGCGAGATCACTGAAGAGGTATTCGGACTCTACTCCGGCGCTACCGATTTCCACCAGACGCTGCGGGCGCTCGTGGAAGCTGGCTCTGACCTCGAAGCAATCGAGAAGCTTTTTGATCGCGGCATGAGCTTGCAAGCCCGCGCCTACGTTATGAGCCTGTTGGGCGGGCGCGGAGCCTGACGGATGTGGACGATAAGTCGACCTGACGTTGGCGACATCGACGCCCAACTAGACGCCGCGCTTGTCCATAAGGACGGAACGGTCGTTTATGCGCTCACCGCGAACGAGCGCGACTCTATTCATGCCCTCTACGCCGCGTACGACGTTTTAGAGGGCGAACCCGATCCAGCGTTGATGCCGCCGGGGCTAGACCATTGCAAAAACGCGCTGCACGCCGCCTATGGTCAGGTGCAGAAGGGTGGCCGACTAGCGGGGCTGCGGGGCGCTCTGTTGGCGGCAGTTGTCGAGTGCCCACTATGTGGGTTCGCGCCAGCGAGCACGCTCGATCATCACCTTCCTAAAGACGAATACCGCGCCCTGTCCATCTACCCTCGCAACCTCGTGCCAAGCTGTCAGCCGTGTAACCGCGCGAAGGGAACGCTTCAGCCCGTCGCGGGCGAGGGCATGATTCACGCCTACTTTCAGCAGTTGCCAGATGAGGCGTTCTTGCACGCCGATGTGGACTACAACGACGGCGTCCTCGTCGTATCCTTTCGGATCGAAAGCGCGGCCCTTGAAGCTCCGCTCCTCGAGCGCCTCCGTTTCCAATTCGATCGCCTCAGCCTCAACGCACGGTACTCCGACCCTATCAACGTCTTCTTGTTCAACCTGAAGCCCGCGTTCAAGATGTTCCGCGGCATGCCTAACTCCCAGGACCTAATGAGATCATTTCTCGTGCGCTCGGCAATGGACTACGAGACTGACTTCGGGCTCAATCACTGGCGGGTGGCACTTATGCGCGGACTTTCCGCGTGCGAAGCATTCCTCGCCGATCCTTGGTCCTACCTGGACCGAGGACTGCTTGAGGTGCGGGTGCCCTATCCAGCCGAGCCGCCGACCACGCCATGACGACGGGCCGATCCCAAGAAGAATAGCTCGCGGGTGATCAGCATGCGTCACGAGCCTCATCAACGCAATGCAGACCATCGCCTCCGAATGCCAAGTTAACATCGTTAAACCGATTGCTGCGCCCGCGTCCGGGCTTCTGGCAGATACGAGTAGATAGTCACGCGGGAGACGCCCAGCACCTTGGCGATCGCCGCTACGGATATCGAAGGGTCTCGCAACATGGCCCGCGCCTTGGCCAGGTCGTCGGTGTTCAGCGCCTTGGGCCTGCCGCCCTTCCGGCCACGTGCGAGGGCTGCTTTAAGTCCGGCCCGGGTACGCTGGCTGATGATCTCCCGCTCGAACTCGGCAAAGGCTCCGGTAATGGAATAGACCAACCGCCCCTCGGGGGTGGTGGTGTCGATAGCAGGGGCGAGACAGCGGAACCCTATCCCGCGTTTGCCGAGATCTTCAAGCACCAGCACGAGTTGCTTGAGCGACCGCGCCAGCCGATCAAGCTTCCAGACCACCAGCAAGTCGCCGTCGCGGGCATGATCCAGGAAGCGTGAGAGCTCCGGACGATCTTCCTTCGCGCCGGATGCCTTTTCTTGAAAGATGCGCTCGCATCCCGCTACCTTGAGCGCGTCGAGCTGCAAGGCAAAATCCTGATCGAGGGTGGAGACGCGGGCGTATCCGAGGAGCATTGTAAGGAAAACGTATCACGAACCTTTTTTCTGTACAATAGATTTTCGAACGGGTTTATTTACACATGCGCGCGCCTCGGCACGCCTGATTGCGTGTGGCAAGTGCGGGTGTAAGAAAAACGTTCGTTTGTTTAACATCAGCGCTTTCGCTGCCGCTGCCGTGCTGTAATTTCGTGCGCCAAGGCGACGACGCCGGTTTTTCCGGTCGTGCCGTTGGGTATTTTCAAAACCACTGCCCTCGGAAGTCGGGGGCGTTTGCTGTCGATTAACAAAATGCCGCGCGAGAGTGGGTTAATCACGGAGTCCGTCTCCCTTAGGTGTCCGACTTTTTTGGCCTGCTCCCAACCCAAACCTAGAGCTTTTCATTGCCTAACGAAAAAATCCGGAACTGGCGTATGACTCCCTGAAACCGTTCTTGCGGATCTGATTTTCCCTTCCAATATCCGTAGCTCCGCCTCTGAGGTTGGGGGACGCAAGTTGCGCACTCATAGGAATTTCTCCTCAAGACTGAGAACAACACTACTTCTTGTGGTCTCCGCGCCACTTGTCATCACCTGCCCTGCTCCATCCAAAGCCGAAAGCGTAGCGTGCACTAAGGAGCAACTGGCTCCGGAACGGGTCACTTCCTGCACTCAAATCATCCGCAGCACGAAAGATAAACGTCGGCTTGAAAGGGCCTATAACCGTCGCGGTCACGCGAATATGGAGTTGAAAAACTACCAGGATGCCATTCAGGACTTCTCTAATGTTATCAGGATAAATCCAAGAATAGCTGGATACTTTGATAATAGGCAGAATGCGTACAGGGCCGCAAAACTTTACAATCAGGCGTTGAACGACGCCAACACCGCCATTCAGCTGGCCCCTGGTTACGCGTTTGTTTATCGCGCGAGAGCTAATCTCCTGTCGGAGATAGGCGATTACGTTAAGTCGTTAAATGACTACAATACAGCAATCTCACTAGCTCCCCAAGATGCCGGGCTATACATTGAACGTGGGATTCTATATTATAAGTCTGCTCGATTGAATGAAGCTGTATCTGACTTTTCACGCGCGATAGATTTGGACAATTCCCTCTCAGCTGCATATAAGCATCGCGGGCTTGCCAACAAGCAGCTTGGAAACGCGGGCGGAGCCAAATCCGACCTCGAGAGATATTTGGCTTTGAATCCCTACGATGCCGAGACCGAGGAAGAACTGGCATTTCTAAAAGGCCAGCCCCCCCGCGTCAGCCAGGACCCTCTACCGGCTCCGAACCAACAAGTGGCCGCCGATAGCCGTAACGAAACATTAAAATTAGCTAGAGAGGTGTCGGAACTCAAGGACCAGCTAGAGCTGCTTAAGAAAGTTCTCGCGGAACAAAGGGCAATCAAAACGACTCCTAGCACCGCGGGCGACGCGGGAGAGGCGGACGAGACTATCGCTTCAGTAACCACTAACATAGATAACGTGCGCAAAAGTATCGCCGAAAAACAAGACCTAATAAGGAGATATTCTACACCAACAAAGCCAAACGACCAGGTTGTATATCCGACTGCACGAAAAGCGTCCGAGACCTTCCCAAAGATTCCATTCTATATCCCCGGAACCGAGGAGACAGGGGAATTTTGGGTCGAACCAGTGATTTCTGATAAGGGAGAACTTTACTTTGTATTTAAGTTCGTTGATTTGACATCAGACGTAGAAAAGGTTCGCGCCCAAATTATGATGACACAGCCAGAGCTGCTTGATGCGCAAGACGCACTACTCAAGATTAACGACTGGTCAAAAACTGCTCATAAAGAAAAAGTGAGGAAAAACTTTGAGAAGACCGTCATCTGTTTTCCAGCTTCCGACTGCCCGAAAGACGGGGAAAAAATAGAAGGCAAATCGTCTACCGAGATAAAGTTTATTATTTATGAGAACGGAGCTACGGCGGCTCGGATTCAGAGAAATAAAGGCAAGTTCGAGGAGGGCTACAATTTTTCGGTCGACAGCGCGATGTTGTTGCAAGGCTACATCAATCACGTGCTTAAAGAAGCTGGCTCGGAGTTTAAGGCCGGGAAGCAGACTAAAAAGGACTTGAACGAGTTGTTCAAGTAAGGTGCTTTTTTTAAAGCATAGAAACGCCCAACGGGGATCCAGCGGGCTCGCCGTGAAGATACGAGGCAGCACGTCGCCGAGGAGGTCGACCGAAGTGCAACCTACCGAAAGCCGGCCGTTTCTCATTATCAGTCGCGAAGACGCGTTGCTCTAGACCGAGAGAAAATTCGAAGGGGCTGTTTTTCACCCTCCAATGGCAACAGTGGAGGCCGGGTCTTCCACGTTCGGAACGGAGTCACGAAAAGCCTAAGGGACGCTATTCGGCGGTTAGCTTAGTAATCAGCCAGCGACCGTCTCTCCATCGAATCTCAGCGAATCCCGGCGTTGACCCGTTGGTCTTTACTAACGCTGTTGCACGCGGGCGATCTTCTATCTCAACCGGCTCTTTTGGGCCTATGGCTAAGCCACAATGCGGGTCTTTGTTTCCAATTTTGTCTGCCAACGATGTACTGCTGGCAACTAGGAAGCGGGACTGAGCGATTGAACTTAACCGAAACGCGGTCGCATGCATCCATCGGCCAATGTCGACACCGACGTCAAGAATCGGTACAAACACCCAGTCTGGCTGAAAGCATTCAATTAGAGTATTCGTTAGAGGTAGCTCAATATCTTGGCAAATCAAAATTACACACCGCCCGACCCCGTCCGCATCAACAATTTGTATGCTGTTGCCGGCGGCTGTATCTTCTTGGATAAGCCCGTCTTTTCCTGGATCCGACAAGCCCAGCTGAATTGCTCTGGCTTGCTGAATCCCAGCTGGCCAAATTTTTCTTTGACGCCAGAGTTCAGTGCCAATTGAATTAAACGCGCGAGCCTCGTTCCATCCTTGATCCCCAGCCCTAGCGCTTGTCTCTCCGGAGCCTGCAATCAGAAGGCGGGGGGCCTTCGGCAAGAACGTAATTCCTCTGCCAAGCTCCACCGCGCGACTTTCGGAGACCATGAACTCTGGTGCTAATACGATATCGAACTGCCCGCCTCTGTTTAAAACGTCAAGTATGCACTGAGCGGCGTTCGAAGAAGCTCTCAGGTTGAAATTGACGACCCTCTGACCTGCCACAACCCTTTCGGTTGCGACAATATCGTCGTCTTTCTCTCCGACAGGAATGAATGCAACTACCTCCGCGCCACTATTAGCGCCCGGCATTACCCCGCTACTAGCACTCGCTGAAATTGGCTTAAGTTCCAATGCGATTGGCCTGCCGTCGTGCATAAGTTCCTTGGGAACGACAGAAAGTGCGGCGAAGCGATCTGCTAGCTTTTCTGCGCTCGACGCCGAGGCCCCCCGGGGTCCACGAAGCAACGGACCCCTGGGTACCAATATGCAGTCGTCGAACGACGCGTAAGTTCCGTACAAGGTTCGTTCGTCGCGCAACGCTTTTAGCCAAAGAGGTTTGCGTGCACGTCGCCCAGCTGCTGGAGACACTAGAGGGGATCGAGGATGGATGAGATGAAACGCTTCGTCTATTGCTCGCATCGCAGATAAGACTCTTCTGCGTGTGGCTTGATGAATACCATCAAGTGAGCCGACAAGTTCCAGGAGCTTAAAATAGGCGATGTGAGCTTCGTCTTCGGCAAGGGCTGAAGCAAGCGCCTTTTCCAGGGCGGGATCGCTTGATCCCCCCAAAAAACGCTGTGCGGAGTCCCAAGTCTCTGCAATGCGCCAGAGCCTTAGAAATAGAACGGCAGGCGAAAGCCAGGTACGAGTTGTCATCGTGACGGCCGTTTGGGCCGAACTGGTTGCTGAGCGACCGCTTCGATTAGAGGTATCACCAGTTCGTCGCCTATGCCCGCAGCCCGAAATGCCTCAGACAGTCTTATAAGCTCATCATTTAGGCTTTCTCGAAACCGTCCGCCTCCGAGGATAGATGCCTTGTTTCGCGTTCTATCAAGTACCGCATTCACAGTCTTGGCCAGTGCGATGGCGGACGTTTTTGCTTTATCGGTTCCAACGCCAGCAACCACGTTGATCAAACGCGTTGCCACGTTGAAAAACCGTAATGTATTTGCCGCTGAGCGACTGAAATACGATATGAAAAACGATGTGCCTCTGCGGTCATGAGCTTCAAAAGCGTAATGACAAAACTCGACCGCAAATTCAGGGTTTTGTTCCGCATTTAGGGCGATGTTTGCAAGATCAACAAATTGGCTCGGTAGGTTCATTAGCCCTGCACTACGGCGAGCAGCTTCAACAGCATGCTGAGCGGCTATCGTCGGCGTCAAACCATCGCTTAGAGCTAAGCGACAATGGATTTCAAATCCGAGGCGCATAAGGTCGCTTTTTTCATTTGAAATTATAGCGCCAGCTTCCACAAGCTTCTTTAGTCCTTGAGAAAACTCTTTGATTGCCTTGGCGCTATCGAGCTTTTCGTACAGCCTTCCTCTTTGCACGTGCGCATCGACCTCAGCCGCCAATAGCTGCTCGATTTGATCCGACGCAAGCTTCGTGCTTGTGGACCGGAGTTCTTTAACCAGCTTATTTATCTCGTGCAGAGTTTGTGATGCCGCCTCTTCTTGCTCTGTTGCAAGAAAAAGCCGAGCCGCGCGTCTGCGATTACCTATCCGCTTGAGTCGCGAGGAGATTGAGGTCGAGTTTGCGAGCAGTGCGTCGAGTTCATCAATAAGGCTAATTTCCTCGTACGGCTCCAAGAAGAACGGAATTTCCTCAATATAACGCTCCAGTGTGGATGAAAGAAGAGCGCTCCACTTTTCCGGATTCTCCGCGGCCAGTGCACGCAAAAGGTCTAAGGCTCTATCGAGCATGCTGGCAGCTTGCATGGGAGACTCGGCGTGATCGGTCAACACGATCGCGGCATCCACAAGAGCTGTCACATAATCGTCGGCTAGCTCTCCGCCATCCAGTGCCGTTTCAAAGGCGCTCTCAAAGAATCCGGCGAGTTCTTCCGTAGCCCGAACGGGATCTGCAGCCTTTAATTTGACCACATATTCAGTCGTCGCATTTCTCGGTTGGAGGCGGCGCTTTATAGTTGTCACCCATTCAGGGGGGAGGTCCGGTATCTCCACCGGCGTTTCCAAAATCCGCGTCGCTAAACGCACATAGTTCAAGACAAGGGGATCAGTCGATATTTCTGTCGCAGTAATTGGAGAGACAGTCTCGTAATATGGAACATTGCTAGTTCCCCTCACCGACAACAAGCGGAAATCGTCTTGCACGGCTTCCAGTGAGAAGCCGCCAATTTTTGTAAGTTCGTGAATGCCGCGCGCGCGAGCGTCCGCTTCTTCGCCAGTATCTGATGCCGCAACCCGCATAGGGATTGCGTGGAGTGTAATTTCGTCCTGGCGGCGGTTTCTTATGGCAGCGGAAACCTTCGAAATTCCGTCAATATTCTGGCGGTTGAGGATGAAACATAGTGCAACGCTATCGGGAATCTGCATTGTGCAGATACCTGCCACGTCTGCGAGGCCAGTTCGGCTATCAAGTAGAATAAAATCATAATTCCGCTTAGCCCAAGACCTGAGAGTTTCGATTAGGCTACCTCCCGCTTGATCCTCAAAAAAACTTGGCCATGAAAAGTGAGCAAGCGCGTCCTCGTAAGGCCTAAGCTCGGGCGTGGGAATTAGTGGGCTTCCAGCGTTGACGAAATCGAGCTTTCCATCATGCCCAAACATGTTGTAGGGCAAAATATTGCGGACCGATTCCTCGAAAACTGACCCCTCAGCAAAGCGCTCAAATACTCTGTCAACTTCATTATCGGTTTGAGCCGCGTCTATCGAGGACGCCCAATCCCAAAACAAATTCAGAACTCCGGGAGCGTCTCTGAGAGCCTTGGCCTCAGGAGCCTCAAGGAGGCTACGAAAGTGATAATACAACCCAGGAGCTTCTAGATCCCAGTCCATAACTAGAACTTTGTAGCCATTCAGCGCAGCCAAAAAGGCTACGTTAGCGACGGCCATAGTACGGCCGACGCCACCCTTGTACGAATAAAAAGTGATGATGCGCCCTTCGCGCTCTTTCGCAGGCACAGTTAAAAACTGCATCTAAGTAGTGCAAAGTTTGTAAGGGTTTGTCTTTGCTGAAGGTGGGGCGCTAATGCACTTCGCCTCCTCTGGACTGCGCGCTCTTTCACCGCGCTTCGTATCTGCACTCGCCCGTAAGATGGAGGTAATTGCAACGCCGCGCGCGCTGCAGGAGTGAGGAAGTTCTGGAAACTAGTCCCTTCTCGGCGACAATCCACGACGCCAAGCTCCTTTAAACGCTTGAGCTTTCGGCTTACCGTCTCCGGGCGCTCACGCGCGACCTCGGACAGCTCCTGTCCGGTAAGATCGCGTTGGGCCAATGCCCTGACATAAGTAGAATAGGCACCTGTTTTTAGCACACGCATAAATTCGTCATCTGCACGCCGCTCCGCCACTTGTGACGCCAAATGCTGTGCAAAGTCGATCTGTCCCAGCTTAAATGCGGCCAACGCATCCGCAGGGGCGGCCAAGATTCCTCGCGCAGCATCAGCGGAACCAGGAGGTGCCTTTTTTAGCAGGGCAACAAAAAACTCGGCCAAATTCCGCTTGAGTGCATCCAGTTCGACTCGACTCGAAGCGGAAATGCCATCCTCCAGTCGATCAGCGATCACGGTCAGCACCTCTGGGCGAAGTTCCGCCGGAGATGAAAGATTGTCTGCAAGCTCGCTCAAGAGGGCCCAGCTTTGTTCGGTCATTGGTTCGGTTTCCTCCCAGATGAATCTTAGAGCGAATTGAGGGGCCGATCAATGAGTGATCAATGATCATTAGTTGATCACCATTAATGAACCGCTGACGGACAGCGCCGATTGGCTCAGGATAGCCTAGGCTTGACCATACTCGCCGCAGCGGAAAAATTCTCGCTGGGACCCTCAAAGGCCCTGCCGAACCCCCTCGCGCTCGCCCCCCGGGGTGGCCTCAGCGACAAACAATCCCTATTTTATATCCGCCATGCAGATGCGGTGCCGCTCTCAACAGGATGAGAGAAGCATGGCAGACCATTGTCGATCGGCCTGCTGTCTCTGTTTGGGATACGGTTGAGTGTCGATGTGGGGCCCGGTGTGGGGCTGCGATTTTTTGAGATCAAAAGATTTTGAAATTTCAGCGTATTATGGGTTTTACTACGGAGGGGGCGGGATTCGAACCCACGTGGCGTTGCCCCCACGGCGGTTTTCAAGGCCGCCCACTCTAACGCCTACCGAAATCTGGCTGGTCTGGTTTGGGGGGTCGAGTCCTTTTTTCCGCCGGTCACTCGACGGGAGAGTCTCTAGCGCTCTCGACGACCCGGCGGCGCGCGCCCTCTCAGTGGGGACGTTAACCGCGGGACCGCCGAGCGATTAACGCGGCTCGCTCCCGAGCTCTCGTTTTTGTGGTTCCGGCCTGTCCCTCTGCCCCACGAGGCAACAATCGAGCGGCCCGCTCTTGCCAGACGTACGAGGGCGCGAGAGCACCGAGCTGGAGCTATCCTTTAGCATTTTCGGTAGGAGTTGAACGGCTTTTGTTCTCTTCCGTGTTGCATCCATGTTGCACGGAGTCGCAGTGACCTTTTGGAAGTCATTGGTAATCATGGGAATTTGATGCGAGGGCACGCAACACGGCAACCGGCCATTTTGGGCCTACTCAGCGTCAGAAGGTTCAATGATTTCAGAATGGTGGGGGAAGTAGGACTCGAACCTACGAAGGCTTAGCCAGCGGATTTACAGTCCGCCCCCTTTGCCGCTCGGGACATTCCCCCATCCGTCTCGCGGCTTGCGCGAGAACTGGCGCGCCGTGGCGGCCAATCGGTAGCGGCATATGCGTTGCTCGCGGCTCCCCTGTCAACTCCAATTTCAGCCCTTCAGCTTCTGGCGCGGACGCGTTCGGCGAGCTTCGCTGTCAGACGCTGCAAGGCGGGCGATCTGTCCTCGCGCTCCAGCATCACCTGGATCAGCGTCCAGCCCGATTCGTTCGCCCGGGCGCGATCCAACGCCGCCGCCATCTCCCGCTCGGTCGAGACCCTGATACCCAACCCGCCGCCGATCACCCGCGCCAGCTCGGCATATTCCCAGCGCTTGATGTCGTTGAAGCCGCCGTCGAGCATGGGCCGCTCCGTGCCATAGCCGTCATTGTCGAAGAGGATGACGATGGGGTTCATGCCGAATCGCGCGGCTGTCGAAATCTCCATCCCGGTCATCTGAAAGGCCCCGTCCCCGACGAGGACGAGGGGCCGCAAATGCGGCGCGGCCGCCTTCGCGCCGATGGACGCTGGCACGGCGAAGCCGAGCGAGGTGTAATAGGCGGACGCCATGAAGTGAGCGCCGTCGCTGATGAAGAGATCGGAGGCGCCGAGCAGCGCATCGCCGGGATCGGCGATCACGATCATGTCGCGCTCCAGAAAGGCGTTGATCTGGCGGAACAGCGCCTCGACGGTCATCTGGCGGTCGCTCGCTTTAAATGGACCTGGATGCGCGGGATGGTGATACGGCGCGACGGCGCGCTTCTGCCAAAGGTGGGCGGCGAGCGCGGCGACGAAATCCTCCATGCGCACCTCGTCGAAGGCGTGAAGGCCGATCGAGACGCGGTCCTTCGCCGCGTAGATGGCGAAGCGTCGATTGATGTTGGCCGTGTAAATGCCGAGATTGATGTCGGTCATCATCGCGCCGAGCAGCACGAGGCAATCGCTGCGCTCGACATAGTCGCGCAGCGCCTCACGCCCCATCGCGCCTTCATAGACGCCCATGTAAGCGGGGTGCGATTCGGGAAAGACCGACTTGCCCATGATGGTCGCGGCGACCGGAATGCCGGTCCGCTCGACGAGAGTCGCCAGATGCGATTGGAGGCGGAAGCGGTGCAGCTCCTCGCCCGCGAGGATCACCGGCTGCTTGGCGCTGGCGATCTTCTCGACAGCCTCGGCGACAGCCTGATTGAGCGCTTCCGGATCGCTCGTCTCCGCAGGCAGCGGGCGAGGCGCGGCCGGCGCAATGGGCGCCAGCGTCATGTCGCGGGGCAACTCGATATAGACCGGCCGGCTGTGGCGGCGCGCCAGCGCAATCATGCGATCGATTTCGCTCGCGGCGGTCGCCGGATCGTCGAGCACGGTCGCGCCGACGGTAAGCTCCCTGAAGACCTTGAACTGCGTATCGAAGTCCCTGACGCGGTGGTGCAGCAGCGGATTGCGAAGCTGTTCGCGCGCGCCCGGCGCGCCGCTGATGAGGATCACGGGCGAGCGCTCGGCGTAAGCCTGAGCGATGGCGTTCGCCGCTTTCAATCCGCCGACGCAATAAGTGAGCGCGACGACGCCGAGGCCCTTGAGACGCGCATAGGCGTCAGCCGCAAAGCCGGCCCCCTGCTCATCGCAGGAATTGATAATCTTGATCGGACTTTTCTCGAGCAGAGAAAAGAAAGAGAGGCAGTAATCACCGGGCACGCCGAACACGTGCTCGACGCCCTCTTCCCCAATGCGCCTAATGAGATAGTCGCCGATACGCTCGCTCATGGATCGCCGTCTCCCCTTTCGCGGCCCTGCCGCAAAGCTGCGTCCGCGGTGGAACATCCGATTGCAAGACGACGTTTTTTGCAAGGTGACATTCTTGCAAGGGCTGGCGACAAATGACGGCGCAATCGAGGGTGACGGCGGACCGGCCGATTGACCTTTCCTCCCTCGACGATCTGCAACCCGCTTTTCACGACCTTGAAGCGCCCCGGCTTTACGAGGAGGCCCTCAGACGCAAGGAGGGTTTGATCGCCGACAGCGGAGCGCTCGTCGTCGAGACCGCGCCGCATACCGGCAGGTCGCCCCTGGACAAATTCGTTGTGCGGGACGCGCTCACCGACGGAACGGTCTGGTGGGACAATAATCAGTCAATGACTCCCGAACAATTTTCCCGACTTTACGCCGATATGACGTCGCATGCGCGCGGTCTCGACATACACGTCCAAAATCTGCAGGCCTGCGCCGATCCGATGCGGCGCCTCGACATTCGAGTCTACAGTGAATTCGCCTGGCATGCGCTTTTCATCCGCAATCTGCTGATCCGGCCCCTCGCGCCCAGCGCGGCTTCGCTGCCGCCGGACCTGACGATCATCGCCCTGCCCTCCTTCCGCGCCGATCCGTCGCGCCATGGCTGCCGCTCGGAAACGATCATCGCCCTCGACCTCACGCGCCGCATCGCGCTGATCGGCGGCACGCGCTATGCCGGCGAGATCAAGAAGTCGGTATTCACCTTCCTGAATTTCATGATGCCGATGCACGGCGTGCTTCCCATGCATTGCTCCGCGAACGACCATGCGAGCGGCGCGGCGATCTTCTTCGGTCTTTCAGGTACCGGGAAGACCACGCTTTCCGCAGACGCCGAACGCATGCTGGTCGGCGACGACGAGCATGGCTGGGACGAAAACGGCGTCTTCAATTTCGAAGGCGGCTGCTACGCCAAGGCGATTCGTCTCTCGGCCGAGCACGAGCCCGAGATCCACGCGGCCGCCAATCGGTTCGGCGTCGTGCTGGAAAATGTCGGCTTCGACACGACGTCGCGCCGGGTCGATTTCGACGACGACTCGAAGACCGAAAACACGCGCATCGCCTATCCGCTCGACTTCATCGCAAACGCGGCCGCGCAGGGCCGCGCCGGTCATCCGAGGAATGTGGTGATGCTGACCTGCGACGCTTTCGGCGTCTTGCCGCCGATCGCGCGACTCGATCCGGCGCAGGCCATGTATCATTTCCTCTCCGGCTATACGGCGCGCGTCGCCGGGACGGAGAACGGATTGCGCGCGCCGCAGGCTGTGTTTTCAACATGCTTCGGCGCTCCCTTCATGCCGCGGCGCCCGACCGAATATGGCAATATGCTACGGGAACGCATCGCCGCTCATGGCGCGAATTGCTGGTTGTTGAATACAGGGTGGAGCGGCGGCCCCTATGGCGAAGGGTCCCGCATGCCGATCCGTTTGACGCGCGCGCTGCTGCGCGCCGCTCTCGACGGATCGCTGGCCCGTGCAGAGTATCGCCGCGATCCATTCTTCGGCTTCGAGACGCCGGTAACGGCGCCGGGCGTAGATTTGAGCCTCCTCGATCCCGCCGCAACCTGGTCGTCCGCCGAGCGCTACGCCGAGACGGCCTCAAGTCTCGTCGGCATGTTCCACGGCAATTTCGAAGCCTTTTCCCCCTTCGTCGATCGGGACGTTCGCGAAGCGGGGCCGCGCCGTTGACGCGCGGCTGGCGGATCAGGCCGATTCCAGCTTCGCAGGCTCGAGCGCCGGAACCGCAAGATTAGCGGCGGCCGCGGCGATCAGCGCGTCGAAGAGCGCCGTGGCGGTCGGATCGGCGCCGGGCGCGTCGCGCAACAGGCGGAAGGTCGAGATGACGATATGACCTTCGCCGTAGTTGCGCTCCACTGCAAGACCAACCGGCTTGTGAATCCAGCCCACCGCCAAAGCGGCGTGCACGCGCGCATGGAAGTCGAGCAGATTGCAACCCGAAATCACGTGGGTCGGGATTACGCGGTCGAAACTGTGATCGATCATGGGTCCGCCCGGCAGCGCGCGGAAATGCCCGCGCCGCCGCAGCCAGGCGAAGGACGAAGCCCAGTCGCCGCGCCAAAGCGTGCCGTCGCGCGCGAGCACCTTCACATTCTGCCAATGCGGGAAGAAGGGCGTGAGCGTTCCCTCCTCGTCGGGCAAAAGCACCGCGCGCCCGCCACCGCGCACATAGTCCGCAAGATCGGGCGTATTGCGCAGCGCGACGACGATATCGGCGTCATGAATGCTCAGCGCCAAGCGGTAGCCGAGCGCCTGAAGACGCACGCGCATATCCGGCTCCGGGGACCAAAGGGCGTAGCCAGGCGTCTGTGCGCGTGGCGGATGAAGCGCGAATTCGATCTCGTTGCGCGCCACGATGCTTCCGTCCGGCGTGCGCAGATGGAACGAGATGCGCCGCATCGAAGGGCGGTCGACGTCCGGAAGCTGCAGCGACATGACGCCGAGGTCCGCGACCGAGCCCGCTTCGATGCGCGGCGTCGAAATAGTCTGCGGCCAGTCGGAGAGAATCTCCAGTGTCCCCGCCTCCAGAGCCTCGCCGCCGCCATGGGCGATCTTGAGCGGCAGCTCCAGCGTCTCGCCTGACCAATAGGACGCGCGTTCGAGGCGCGGAACAATCACGGTGTCGGCGTTGATCGTATGGAAGACATCGTGAAAGGCGCGCGTATTGGAGCGCATGTCGAGCAGGCCGTTGGATTCCCAATGGCAGTCGGTCAGCTCGGTGATGACATAGCCTGCGATCTCGCCGCGCCGGCGCATGGCTTCGATCTCGTATTTGAGCGCGCGGAACTGCTGCCACTGCGTCGCTTCGATGAAGGCCTCGAAACTGCCGAAGACGCGATCGAGGCTCCAGTCGTGGAAGCGATTCTGCACGCCATGCGGATACATGACGCCCTCGCCCCAATCGTGCCCCGTCTCGAACCACCAGGGCTCGCGACCATCCGCGTCGTTCAGCTTCTCGGGATCCGGAAGACCCCAATTGCCGAACTCCGAGCACAGCAGAGGCTCCTCGCCGGTCGTCACCGCGTCGCCTTCGGGGCTGAACAGCCAGTCGCCGCGGTCCGCGAGCGCATCGACGAAGCGGTCCCAGTCGTGCCGGCTGTCGGGAATAGCTGCGTAGAAGTGATAGTCCGCGAGATCGCTCTGCACATGGAAGCTCGGCGCCAGCGGCGAATTGTCGACGACGAGGCGCGTCGGGTCATAAGCCTTGAGCCACAGATAAAGCCGTCGCAACCAGGCGCGGTGCTTGGCGTCATGAACGAGATCGACGCCCCAGTTCTCGTTGATGAGCGTCCAGCAGAAGATCGACGGATGATTTCCGTCGCGGTCGATGATGCCCTTGAGCGTCGTCTCCTTGCGCTCGCGCGAACGCTCCGTCGAGTAACCGCCATTCGGCAGCTCCGCCCATATCAGAAGGCCCAGCCGGTCGGCGGCGTCGTAATAGCGAGGGTCGGGCGCCTTGATGTGACAGCGCAGCGCATTGAGGCCGAGCGCCTTCGCCTTGCGGAAGCGGTCTTCGATGAACTCCAGCGATGGCGGCGTGCAGATCGTGTCGGGATAATAATCCTGATCCAGCGCCGCGCGCAGATAGAAGGGCTTGCCGTTGAGATAGAGCTTGCCGCCGCGCGTCTCGATCTTGCGGAAGCCGAATTGCGTATCCCGCTCGTCAAGCGTCTTGCCGTCGCGCAGCATCGTCACGCGCAGCGTATAGAGATTGGGCGCATCCGGCGACCAGGACTGCGGCTCCGCAACATGCGCGCGCAATGTCGCGTGTTCCGCGCCGACCGCGAGCTCGGCGCGCGCCGAAGCGACGCAGGCGCCCTGAGGGTCTAGCACGTCGACGACCGCCTCGGTGCGGGCGCACAACGCGCGCTCGAACTTCAACTGCGCCGAAATGTCGCCGCTATCGAGATCGGCGCCGACGCGCAGGCATGTGAGCCGGTCGGGAACGTTGCATTCCAGATAGACCGACTGCCAAATGCCGGAAAGCGGCCCATACCAGCTCTGCTTGCCGAAGGGCATTTCCGCGAAGGGCGTGTGCGGGAATTCCGAAGGGTCGTCCGTCGGGCTCTCGACCCGCACCTCGATCTCAACGCGACCAGAGGCGACGCCCTCCGTCACGTCCAGATGAAACGGCAGAAAGCCGCCGACATGGCTGCCGATCAAGGCGCCATTCACGAAGACATGCGCTATATGGAAAACCGCGCCGAAATGGAGGAAGACGCGTTGCTCCAGCCAAGCGGCAGGCACATCTACCGTTCGGCGATAAACGGCGACGCCGCCGCGCATGCTCAGATCGGGAAATCGGGCCTGCCAGGGACTGGGGACAAGAATGCTCCTCTTCCCGGAAAGCGCCGCGGCGCCGCTGCCGAGATACTGGAAGTCCCACATGCCATCGAGGCTGATACGCGCTTTCTTCACCGTCGTCGTCCCCGGCCGGAAACCTGGCCCGTTAAGGGTCGAAAAGAAGATGATGTTCGATTGCGAATATTGCGATCAGCGCGATCCAAAAATCCCTACGCGAAACTACGTAAGAAGGCCAGTTAATTTCGTGGCCAGGCTTCAGCGTGACACGAGTTTTCTGTAGCAGGGAAGCTGCGCTTTCGTCAGCCGATCGGACGCCATGACCCCACTCAGCCCCAATGATCTGCTACATCTCTTCGAGCGCCGCTTCGGTCGGCAGCCGATCCTGTTTCGCGCGCCCGGGCGCGTCAATCTCATCGGCGAACATACCGACTATAATGACGGCTTCGTGCTGCCCGCCGCGCTCGATCTTGCGACCTATGTCGCGGTCGCGCCGCGTGAGGATCGCGTGATCCAGGTTCATTCGGTCAATCTGAATGCGGATTTTACTGCCGACCTCGGTCAGCCGCAAAGCCCTGTCCATGGCTGGAGCGACTACGTCGTCGGCGTCGCGCTAGAGCTCGAAAAATCAGGCCACCGCCTGAAGGGCTCTGACATGATGGTCATGAGCGTTCTGTCGATGGGCTCGGGGCTTTCGGCCTCTGCCGCGCTCGAAGCGTCGGTCGGCTATGCGCTGCTCAGCGTCGCAGGCGCGCCGATAAACCGCCTCGATCTCGCGAAGATCTGCCAGCGCGCAGAAAATGAGTTTGTTGGCATGCGCTGCGGGATCATGGACCAGTTCATCTCCTGCCACGGCGTCGAAGGCTGCGCCTTGCTGCTCGATTGTCGGAGTCTCGAGGCGCGGCCTGTGCCGATCGATCCGAAGGTGCGCATCCTCGTCTGCAACACGATGGTGCACCACCAGCTCGCGGGCAGCGAATATAATCTGCGCCGGAGGGACTGCGAGACGGCCGTCGCCTTGCTTTCGCAAACGATCGACGGCGTGCGGGCGCTACGCGACGTGAGCGTTCCTGAACTCGAAACGCATGGCGCTCGCCTGCCCCAGACCATTCTGAAGCGCGCCCGTCATGTCGTCACCGAGAACAAGCGCGTGCTCGAAGCGGTGGCGGCGCTGGAGGCGGGCGACTTCATCGAGACCGGCCGATTGATGAACGCCTCTCATGAAAGCCTCCGCGACGATTACAATGTGAGCTGCCCGGAGCTCGACCTGATGGTCGAGCTCTCGCGCACGGCCCCCGGCGTCTATGGCTCCCGCATGACGGGCGGCGGCTTTGGCGGCTGCACGGTGAGCCTTGTCGACGCCGCGGCGGCGGAGGGCTTCGCCGACATCGTCGGCCCCACCTATGAAAAAGAGACGGGTCTCAAACCCATGATCTTCTCCTGCTATCCCGGCCGGGGCGCCGGGCCTGTGGTTCTTTGACATGCTCGATTTGCAACACGCCTCCCATCGCCGCCTCAACGCCCTGACAGGCGAGTGGGTGCTTGTCTCTCCCCATCGCACCAGTCGCCCCTGGCAAGGGCAGACGGAGGCGAAGAGCGACGCCGTCGTGCCGTCCTACGATCCCGGCTGCTATCTCTGCCCGGGAAATGTCCGCGCCAATGGCGAACGCAATCCGGCTTATGAAAACGTTTTCGCCTTCGACAATGATTACGCCGCTCTGCTCCCCGACGCCCCGCAAACCGAGATCAACGAAGACGGATTGATCGTCGCGCGCGGAGAAGCCGGTCGCTGCCGCGTCGTCTGCTTCTCCCCGCGCCATGACCTGACTTTGTCGAGCATGCCTGTCGACGACATCGCGAAGGTCGCAGCCTTGTGGCGG
The DNA here is from genome assembly GCF_049675845.1 of Methylocystis parvus. Lineage (GTDB taxonomy): Bacteria > Pseudomonadota > Alphaproteobacteria > Rhizobiales > Beijerinckiaceae > Methylocystis > Methylocystis parvus_A. Next base: position 3,608,850 of record NZ_CP187161.1, on the reverse strand, counting down.
GACGAGTTCATGCGCCTTGACGCCGACCCCCTCGTCGGCGCGGTGCAGATTTTCGAAAACCGCGGCGCGATGATGGGGGCCAGCAATCCCCATCCGCATTGCCAGATCTGGGCGACGGATAGCGAGCCGAACGAGCTTGTGAAGGAATCACACAGGCAACGCGATTATTTTGCGCATAGACAGTCCTGCCTGCTCTGCGACTATCTCGCGCTTGAACTCGGCAGAGGTGAGCGCATCGTCTGCGAAAATGATGGGTTCGTCGCGCTCGTTCCCTTCTGGGCGACATGGCCTTTCGAAACGATGCTGCTGCCGCGCCATCATCTCGGCGCGCTCGACGAATTCACGGAAAGCGATATGCGCGCCCTCGCGGATATTCTGAGCCAGATCACCCGCTGCTACGACAATCTGTTCGCGACGCCCTTCCCTTATTCCATGGGATTCCATCAGCGACCGAGCGACGGCGGCGCGCATCCGCATTGGCATTTTCATGGTCATTTCTACCCGCCGCTGCTGCGCTCGGCGACGATCCGGAAATTCATGGTGGGCTTCGAATTGCTCGGGTCGCCTCAGCGCGACATCACGCCGGAAAGCGCCGCTGAGCGATTGCGGGCGGCGCGCTGATCAGAGCGTCGCGAGTTCGGCCCGGATTTCCTGCGCGGCGCGAACGATCGCAGCCATTACCTTATCCGACATCGGCGCGCCGATATCGAAGCGCTCGCCCTCTATCGCGTAAACCACGCAGCGCTTTGGCAAGGTCCCCAGCGCTCGGGCGAGTTCGATCGCTTCGGATAGACCGAAGCCATGCGACGAAAGACCAAAGGCGCCGCTCGGCAGAGGCGCCGTAGCGACGTCGAAGCGGTGAAGCGTTCCGGGCTCAGCTCCCGACACGCAGGCGTCGATCAGGATGGCGGCGCTGGCGCCCTCCAGCCGCGCGAGCAAAGTCGTCGCCTCGCCATCGAGCTCCACGACCAGCGCCTCGGGAGGGGTCATCGCCCGCAGGCGGTGCGCGACCTTGCGCCCGGCGGCGTCGTCGCCGCGATCATGATTGCCGACGCCGATGACGATGGTCGCCAATCTCAGCCTCGGTCCATTTCCAGTTTGAGGAAATGCGTGGCGCAGGAAATGCAGGGATCGTAATTGCGGATCGTCTGCTCGGCGCGGTGCTGAAGCTCCTTGTCGGGCAGGTCGAGAAAACCGCCGATGAAATCGACGAGGTCCTCTTCGAGGCAGGCCTGATTCTGCGACGTCGGCGGAACGATCTGCGCGTCGGTGATCGTACCCTCACCGTCGATCCGATAGCGGTGGTAAAGCATCCCGCGCGGGGCCTCGGTGGCCGCGTAGCCGACGCCTTCACGCGGCTCTACTGGAACGAAGGGTCTGTCCGGCTCATCGTAATTATCGATGATTCGCAAAGCCTTGTCGCAGGCGTAAACGGCCTCGATCGCGCGGACCATGATGCTGCGATAGGGATTGCGGCAAGTCTCGCCCAGACCGATCTCGCGCGCCGTCTCCCGCGCGAGCGGCGAGAGCTGCGCGAAACACAGATTGAACCGCGCGAGCGGCCCCGTGAGATAGGCGCCGCCGCCATCTTTTAGTTGAGAATGCAGCGCCGTCGAATGCGCGACATGGCTCTCTTCGAAATGCGCGTCATATTCCGAGGCAGATATGTCGAGGCCGCGATTGGAAATGATGCGCCCCTCATTGAAGGGATATTCGGCGGCGTGCGCCAGCGTGACGAAAGTGTAATCGCGCTCGCGCTCGGGAAAATCGAAGGTCGCCACCCAGCGCGCGGTCTCGATCGCCGCTTCGCGCGCCCATTTCAGCTTCTCGGCCAGAGGCGCCAGCTCCCGCTTGCGCGGCGCGCGGTGAAAGCCGCCGACGCGGACATTGATGGGGTGAATCTCGCGCCCGCCAAGAAGCTGAAGAATTTCGTTCCCGACTTTCTTGAGCTGCAGGCCGCGCCTCACCGCCTCGCCATGGTCGCGCGCCATCTGCACGCCGCCGTCATAACCGAGAAAATCCGGCGCGTGCAGCATGTAGATATGCAGCACATGCGACTCGATCCATTCGCCGCAATAGAGCAGCCGCCGCAGCGCGCGCAGCTGCCCGTCCACCGTCGCGCCGAGCAGATTCTCCAGCGCGTGAACGGCGCTCATCTGATAGGCGACAGGACAGATGCCGCAAATGCGCGCCACAATGTCGGGCGTCTCGGCGAAATGGCGGCCGCGAAGAAAGGCCTCGAAAAAGCGCGGCGGCTCGAAGATGTTGAATTCAGCGCGCTGCACCTTGCCGTCGCGCACGACGACCTTCATCGCGCCCTCGCCCTCGACGCGCGCGAGAAGATCAACCTTGATTGTCTTGCTCGGCATGTCTCTCGCTTTCAGTGCGGAAAGGCTCGGCGTTGGCGTTGAAGGTGCGATAGACGCGCTCCAGCGGCTTGGCGTCCATCCCCAAGCCTTCGAGCCAGACGCTCAGCGACGGCGCGTTGGGCGTCTCCTTGGGGCCGAAGCAGCCATAGCAGCCGCGATCGTAGGACGGGCAAAGCGCGCCGCAACCTGCATGCGTCACCGGACCGAGGCAAGGCGTCGCCTTCGCGACCATGACGCAGACATTGCCCTTCAGCTTGCATTCGATGCAGACGCTATGCGCGGGCGTGTTGGGACGGCGCCCCGAAAGGAAGGCTGAAACGACGTCGACGAGCTGGCCCTTGTTGATCGGGCATCCGCGCAACTCAAAATCGACGGGCACATGCTCCGAGATGGCGGTCGAGGTTTCGAGCGTGTGGATATATTCGGGATGCGCGTAGACGATCGACGTATATTCGCGCACATCGGCGAAATTACGCAGCGCCTGTATGCCCCCGGAGGTGGCGCAGGCGCCGATGGTGACGAGCGTCTTCGATCGGCGACGCACTTCGTGGATGCGCTCCGCGTCATGCGCCGTCGTGACGGAGCCCTCGACCAGCGAAAGATCGTAATGGCCTTTCACCTCGCCGCGCGTCGCCTCGGGGAAATAGGCGATGTCGATCGCGCCCGCGATGGCGAGCAGTTCGTCCTCGCAGTCGAGAAGGCTCAGTTGGCAGCCGTCGCAGGAAGCGAATTTCCAGACGGCGAGGCGCGGTTTCCTCGGCGTCATGGCTAGAGTTCCTTGATCGTCATCAGCGGCTTCAGTCGCCGATAGGTGAAGACCGGGCCGTCCCGGCAGATGAAGGTGGGGCCGAGCTGGCAATGGCCGCAATGGCCGATGGCGCATTTCATGTTGCGCTCCATCGAGAGATAGATCGCGTCTTCGGACAGGCCCTTGTCGATGAGCGACATGGCGACGAAGCGCATCATCACTTCCGGCCCGCAGACCATGGCGATCGACTTTCCGGGGTCGATGTCCAGACGCGAAATCAGCGTCGTCACGACGCCGACATGGCCGCGCCACTCCGCGCCCGCGTGGTCGACCGTCACGTCGACGTCGATGTCGAACCGGCCGCGCCAGCTTTCGACCTCGTGACGAAACAAAATGTCCTCCGGCCGCCGCGCGCCGAAGAGAAGCGTGACCTTGCCGTAACGCGCGCGCTCGCCCAGCAGGCGATAAAGGGCGGGCCGCAACGGCGCGAGCCCAAGCCCGCCGGCGACGACGATAACGTCCTTCCCCTCGGCCTGCGTCATCGGCCAGCCGACCCCGAAGGGACCGCGCACGCCGATCGGGTCGCCAGGCCCGAGCTTTGTCAGGGCGCGCGACACGGGCCCGACGGCGCGGATGGTGTGAATGAGCGGACCCGTCGCCGGATCGCCGCTCACGCTGATCGCCGCTTCGCCGACGCCAAAGGCGGTGAGCATGTTGAACTGGCCGGGCGCGTAATGAAAGCGCTCGCCATGCGCCATCTCCAGCTCGAGCGTCCAGGCGTCGGGCGAGTCATGGCGCCGCCGGCGCACATGGGCGATCCGGGGTATCATGGCTTGCGTGCGCGCCGCCATCTCAGACATGGGAGCCGTAAAGGTCGAGAAACTGCAGCCGCGTCGTATGCAGGCGGTCGATGAGGATCGGCATGAGACGCTTCATGATGTCATAGCCGAGATCGTGATCCGCCTCGCATTTGCTGCGCAGGCAGGTGGCGTCCATGGCGATGGCGCGCGTGAGCTCCAGCGCCTTGGCGTCATAGACCCAGCGATAGGGCGGCACGAGCCAGTTGACGCCGAACACTTCGCCACGCCCCAGCGTCAGGAAGGTCGAGGCGCCGCGGCCCGGCGCAGAGACCTGCAAGGCCACGCTGCCCTCGCGGATCAAATAGAAATGATCCGCCGCCTCGCCTTCGTGAAAAACGAATTCCCCCGCCTGTATCCGGGCGTTTCTCGCGCAGCCGCAGGCCAGTTTGATGAAGGATTCGTCCAGCCCCGCGAAGAAAGGGTGTTCACCGAGGATGCGCTCAAGACTTTCCATTGCGGCCTCCCCCAGCCTTCTCGGTGTCGCTGATCGCCTGCGTCTCTTCCGTAATGTCGATGCCCACCGGACACCAGCTGATGCAGCGGCCGCAGCCGACGCAGCCCGACGTGCCGAACTGCTCATGCCAGGTCGCAAGCTTATGCGTCATCCACTGGCGATAGCGCGACGAAACGCTCGGGCGGACGGACCCGCCATGGATGTAGGAATAGTCCATGGTGAAGCACGAGTCCCACCGCCGTGTGCGCGACGATTCGACGCCCGCCAAGTCGTTGTAATCTTCTACCGATGTGCAGAAGCAGGTCGGGCAGACCATGGTGCAATTGGCGCAGGAGAGGCAACGTTGCGCGACCTCGTTCCAGCGCGGATGCTGAAGATTGCGCATCAGCAGCGCGGGAATGTCCACGTCCGGCATCTGACGCCCCATGGACGCAGCCGTATCCGCTACGACGCGCGCCGCCGCCGCGAGGTCATCCGACGACGCGGGGCGGCTCGGCAATTCGGCAAGGATGTCGGCGCCGGCGCGCGAGCCGATCTCGACCAGAAATTCATGCGCGGTGGGGGAGAGAAGCTCGGTCAAGGCGAGGTCGAAATCGCCCGCGACCTTCGGCCCGGCCTTCATCGAGACGCAAAAGCAGGTTCCCCCGGCCTCGCCGCAATTGTGCGCGACGATGAAGGCGCCGTCGCGCTGCGCCTTGTAATGCGGATCGACATAGTCGCCGCCCATCAGAACCCGGTCCTGAATGGCGATGGCGTTCAATTCGCAGGCGCGCACGCCGATGAAGGCGAAGTTCTGCGGGTCGGGCGCCTCGGCCTCAACCGTTATGTCATCCCCGCTCCGCTCCGCGCGCCAGAGCCGCAGCAGCGGCTTGTGCAGGAACTTCTTCCAGGATTGGGGGCCGACCGCATAACCGAAGAGCGCGTCGTCATCTCGCGATGCGAGCTTGTAGCGTCCGGGTTCCTGCTCGTCCGTCACGCCGCGCGGCAGATCGTCCAACCCATCGAGATCGTCATAGACGATGGCGCCGTCCGCGACCCTTGGCCCGATGACGCGACGCCCCCTGCGGCGCAGGGCCCCGATAAGGGCCGCAAGGCCCTCGACAGTGACCACGCGGCGGTCGGAAGCGGCGCTGCTCTTTGTTTCCGGCATGATTATTCGGTTGGGGCATCGGACGACATGCCGACACTGTACCCCGAATATGGAGGCTCCGCGACGATAAAACCGCGTCCCCTCAAGAAGCTTCGACGCGAAGGCGCAGGAGCCGGCTCCTCCGCTGTCGCAAATATTAAGCGCCGGCCGTTTGCAAACGACCGGCGTCGCTTTTTAGGACGATTTTACTTCGTCGCCGCGGCTTTCAGCTTGGAGAGCGCGCGAATTTTCACGCGAACCGAAGCAGGCTTCGCCGCCGCCTTCACCATTTCGCCGGTGGCGGGATTGCGCACGAGCGTGCCGGCCTTGCGCGCCGGAACCTTGCGCAACGTGACTTTCAGCAGGCCCGGCAGGGTGAACTCGCCGACGCCCCTGGGATGCACGGAGCCGAGAAAGACGCTTTCCAGCGTGGCGTAAACAGCGGCCGCCGTCTTGCGGGGGAGCTCGTTCTGCTCCGCGATGTGGTTGATCAGCGCCGACTTCGTCATGGTTTCCTTCACCGGACGAATGGCGGGCGCCTCGGCCTTGCTGACCTTGGCGGTCGCGGCCCGGGTGGTTTTTGCCTTGGCCATATGAATGCTCTCCTCGTCGCAATCGGCCGCAAAATCCTGCGTGCCGGCGCCTACAATGCAAATTGCTAACGATTTGCAGGGTGATTCGCAATCAGACCCTCGCAATCCCTGCGTCCCGCGGCGGAAATTCTTCTACGTTGAAAAATGCAAGCCGCGTTTCCGCATCGGCGACCGCGCCCTACATGTGCCCTCGATGCGCGCGGCCGGCTTGGCTTAACCCCTCCATTTCGGTAGGATTACCAAAAGCAAGACAGTCCGCGCGGCGGGAGTGGAAGCGCATGACGGTTTTAGTCGTCAACGGAAAGACAATCGACGCCGACGTTGAAGCGGACACGCCGCTGCTTTGGGCGATCCGTGAAAATCTCGGCCTGACGGGCACGAAATATGGATGCGGGATCGCGGCGTGCGGCGCATGCACCGTGCATCTCGACGGACAGGCCGTGCGCTCCTGCAGCGTGACCGTCGGCGACGCTGCCGGCAAGAAAATCACGACGATCGAGGGCCTCGCGGAGAACGGCGTGCTGCATCGCGTGCAGCAGGCCTGGATCGATCTCGACGTGCCGCAATGCGGCTATTGCCAGAGCGGCATGATCATGGCCGTCGCGGCGCTGCTGAAGGAGAAGCCGCAGCCGACCGACAAGGAGATCAACGCCGCCATCACGAATATCTGCCGCTGCGGCACCTTCCAGCAGGTGCGCGAAGCGATCCACGCCGCCGCCAAGGCGTAAGGGGCGACAGACATGACGCAAGCTTTCGAAATCGGCCGGCGAGGTTTCATCGTCGGCGGCGCGGCGCTGGGCGGATTCGCCCTGGGCTTCGACAGCGGAATGGGGCTCGCAGAGGCCGGGCAATCCCCGCCCGAGATCAACGCCTGGGTGGTGGTGAAGCCCGACGATACGGTCGTCATCCGCATCGCGCGCTCGGAAATGGGCCAGGGCACGCTCACCGGCCTCGCTCAGCTCGTCGCCGAGGAGCTCGACTGCGACTGGTCGAAGGTCACGACCGAATATCCGACCCCCGGCGAGAACGCGGCGCGCAATCGCGTCTGGGGCGATTTCTCGACAGGCGGCAGCCGCGGCATTCGCAATTCGCAGGATTATGTCCGCAAGGGCGGCGCCGTCGCGAGGCAGATGCTCATTCAGGCCGCCGCGAATGACTGGAACGTTCCCGCCGCGGAATGCCGCGCGGAAAAGAGCGTCATCACGCATCCTTCGTCCGGGCGTTCGACGAGCTATGGCAAAGTGGCGGAAGCGGCGGCGAAACTGACGCCCCCGGCCGACGTCGCGCTGAAAGATCCGCGCGACTGGAAGATCGCCGGCAAGGGCGTCAAGCGGCTGGACACGGCCGACAAGACGACCGGCAAGATGATCTATGGCGTCGACGTGACGCTGCCCGGCATGCTGAACGCCGCGATCAAGGCCAGCCCCGTCTTCGGCGGCAAGCTCAAGAGCTATGACGAAGGCAAGATCGCGAATTTAAAGGGCGTGAAGAAGATCGTGCGCGTCGGCGACAATGCCGTGGCCGTCGTCGCGGACACATGGTGGCGCGCGAAAAGCGCGCTGGATGCGCTGCCCATCGTCTGGGATGAAGGGCCCAACGGCAAGTCCAACAGCGCCGACGTCGCCAAATGGCTCGCAGAGGGCCTCGCAGACTCGCAGCCCGCCGTCACGGGCAATCAGAACGGCAATGCTCACGCCGCGATTGCGGGAGCGCCCAAGGTCGTCGAGGCGGTTTACAGCTATCCGCATCAGAACCACGCGGCGATGGAGCCGCTCAACGCGACGGCGCTCTATACAAGCGACAAATGCGAGGTCTGGACCGGCACGCAGAATGGCGAGGCGGCCTTCGACGCCGTCGTTCAGGCCTCGGGCCTGCCACGCGAAAAGTGCGAGGTTCACAAAGTGATGCTCGGCGGCGGTTTCGGCCGCCGCGGCTTCACCGACTATGTGACGCAGGCCGTGCTGATCGCGAAGCAGCTTCCCGGCACGCCGGTGAAGCTTTTGTGGTCGCGCGAGGAGGATATGACGCAGGGGAAGTATCACCCCGTCACGCAGTGCAAGCTCACCGGCGCCTTCGACGCCGACAACAGGCTGACCGCGCTGCATATGCGCATCTCCGGCCAGTCGATCTTCATCAGCGTGCGGCCGCAAATGGTGAAGAACGGCCTCGATCCCGCCGTCTTTCAGGGCCTCGTCACGACGGGCGACGCGTTGATCGGCTACGACGTGCCCAATCTCCTCATCGAACATTCCATGCGCAATCCGCCCGTGCCGCCGGGCTGGTGGCGCGGCGTGAACATCAACCAGAACGCCATCTATCTCGAATGTTTCATGGATGAACTCGCCCATGCGGCGGGAGAAGACCCCGTGGCGTTCCGCCGCAAGCTGATGGCGAACCACCCCAAGCACCTCGCCGTGCTGAACGCAGTGGCGGAGCGCATCGGATGGGACAAGCCCGCGCCGGAGGGCCTGCATCGCGGCATATCGGTCTTCATGGGCTATGGCAGCTATGTCGCGGCGGCGGCGGAGATCTCCGTGTCGGGCGACGACAAGATCAAGATCCATCGCATCGTCGCGGCGACCGATCCCGGCTATGCGGTGAACCCCGCGCAGATCGAGCGACAGGTTGCGGGCTCTTTTGTTTACGGCCTGTCGGCGCTCTTCCATGGCGGAATCACCATCAAGGACGGGCGCGTCGAGCAGGAGAATTTCGACAGCTACGAGTCGATGCGCCTGAAGGACATGCCCAAGGTCGAATGCATCGTCATGCCGAGCGGCGGCTTCTGGGGCGGCGTGGGCGAGCCGACGATCTGCGTCGCCGCGCCCGCCGTGCTCAACGCCTATTTCGCCGCGACCGGCAAGCGCATCCGCTCCATCCCGCTCAAGGACGCGAATATCGGCTTCGTCTGAAGCGCATAAGATCGGCGGGCGTGTCGACGTCCGCCAGCACTCCCTCGTCGTCGAGCGACAGCTCGACGACGCCTCGCGTTTCACGGAGCAGCTTGCGCGCGCCTTCGTCACCCTCCAGCATGGCGACCTGCGGGAAGAGAGCGCGCGAAAGCAACACGGGATTGCCGCGCCTTCCGTCGCTGGTCGGAATGACGGCGGCGCTCGTCGGCTCCTTCTCGAACGCCGCGATCAGCGCGTCGATGATACTGGGCGTGACGCCCGGCATGTCGCCGAGCAAGGCGAGCGCGCCGTCGGCGTCGGCGACGGCCGAAAGCCCTGTTCGGAGCGACGAAGCGAGGCCGCTCGCAAAGTCTGGATTGAACACGAAAGCAACGGGAAGCCCTGAAAGCGCGGCCTCGATTTCTTTTTTCGCATGACCGGTGACGACGACTGCGCGAGCCGCGCGCGACGCCAGCGCCGCCTGCGCGACGCGCCGAATGATCGGCACTCCGTCGATATCCGCGATAAGCTTGCTCTGCGCCGCGCCATAACGCGCGCCGCGCCCCGCGGCGAGAATGATCGCCGCGATATCGACGCTCATTCACGCGCGCCGCAAGTTACGAAGGTGGGAGACGCTTGAGGGAGAAGGCTGCGCAGCGGCTTTTGTCCGCGCGCGAGGATCAGCTCCGCGAGGATGGATACGGCGATCTCCGCCGGGCTGACGGCGGCGATGTCGAGACCGATCGGCGCGCGCAGGCGCTCCAGCGCGTAGGGCGCGACGCCGCTTGCTTTGAGCCGCTCCACGCGCCGCGCATGTGTCGCGCGCGAACCGAGCGCGCCGACATAGAAGCAATCGGATTCGAGCGCGAGACGCAGCGCCGGATCGTCGATCTTCGGATCATGGGTGAGGACCGCGACCGCGGTGAAAGGATCGAGGCCTATCGCCGGCAGCGCCTCGTCCGGCCAACGAAGATCGAGGCGCGCGTCAGGAAAACGCGCATCCGCCGCATAGGCGCCGCGCGGATCGACCACGATCACGTCGAACCCCGCGAGCCGCGCCATCGGCGCGAGGACCTGCGCTACATGCACCGCGCCGACGATAACGAGCCGGGGACCGGGCCGATAGCAATTGACGAAGAGCCGCTTTCCTTCATGCACGACAACGCCGCTGCTCATGCGCGTCGCCATTTCGTCCCGCAGGAGAAGCCGCGCCTCTCCGCCGTCGAGCGGCGTGACGATCGCGCAGGCGCGGCGCGCGGCGATCTCCGCATTCACGCCCAAGAACAGCGCTAAATCATCCTCATCGATGCGCGCCACATGAACCGCAATGCGGCCGCCGCAGGAAAGGCCAGCGCGCCAGGCGGCCTCATCGGCGACGCCGAATTCCAGAAAGCGGGGGGAGCCATCTGAAATCGCGTCGAGCCCAGCCGCTATCACGTCCCCTTCGACGCAGCCCGCCGAGACGGAACCGCAAAAGAGGCCGCCCTCCTCGACCACGAGATGCGATCCGACGGGGCGCGGGGCCGAGCCGAAGGTTTCCACCACGGTCGCGATCGCGACGCCACGCCCCGCGCGTCGCCACGCTTCGGCCCGCCGCAGAATTTCAGGTTCGTCGACGGGAGCGGCGTGGTTCGTCTCTGTCACCGGAGGCGCCTCGGCTCGATGCGCGGCCGCAGCGGCCGGGACCATTTAATTATAGCAAAAGCGTAGGATTTGAAGCCCTCAATCGCTCAGCGACAAGCCGACGATCATCCCGTCCTCGAACCAGCTCGCAAGGAATTGCGCCAGACGTTCCGGCGCAATCTCTCCGGCCTGCTGAAAGGCCGCCATCTGACAGATGTCGCCGAAAGCGCGGCCCGCTTTGGCCTCGTTGAGCGCGACATATTCGTCGTCGCCGAGCTCGCGAAAGGCGGATTCCTCATGACGCCGCCAGATCGCGGCGGCTTCCGTCGCGTTCGGAGACGGGGCTCCGAACGCTTCCGTATCGGCGTCGCCGCCTCCGCCTTCCTCGGCGTCTCCCTCCGCCTCGCCGTCATCTTCTTCGCCGGAGGCCTGATAATCCGCCATGGTTCCGGCGGCGAGCTCGAGCAGGATGAGGCTCGGGTGGAATGCAAAGACGAGCCGCGGCGAATCTTCCGGCGCAAAGCCCGCGAGGGACTGTATGGTCAGAGGCTCGGCGTCCGGCGCATCGAAGGCGTCGACCAGCGCACGTTCGAAAAACGCCATGGAAAGCGCCCGGCGATCGTCCCGCCATCGCGGATGCGCGGCCATGTAATCCGGCAGCCCGGTCGTGTACCAGCGCGCATTTCGGTTTGTGGGCGGGTTCCTCTCCACATAATCGCGTATGAGCGCCTCGAAGGCGTCGTCGCCCAGACGCGCGCGCAGTCCGGCATGATCCTCGTAGAAAAAACTTTCCAGACGGACCCGGTAGCCCGACTGATAGACGCGAAGCAACTCGTCCCGCCCGGCGCCGCGCGGCGATTCGCATAGCGCCTCGAGCAGCGGCGCGTCGGCCTTGCCCGACCCCGCCAGGATGCGCGCCTGGAACAGCGCCTGAAACTGCGCGAGGTTCATGCCGCGCTCAGCGACCGGTCGGCGGCGATGCGCGCGTCGATGTCGCGCATGCGCTGCAATTCATCGAGAAGCTCCGAGAAAGGCGGGAAATTGTCATCCCGCTCGATCATGGCCGACACATCCCCGAAGCGCCGGCGCGCATGTTCGTAGAGCGCCCAGACTTCCTCGCAGACCGGCTGGTCATGGGTGTCGACGCGATGAGTCTCGTTGTCGGTGTGGCCCGCCATGTGGAACTGCACCACCCGCTCGACCGGAATGGCGTCGATGAAGGCGACCGGATCGAAGCCGTGATTGAAGCCCGACACGAAGACATTGTTGACGTCGAGCAGCAGCAGACAATCGGCGCGCTCAGCCATTTCCTTTACGAAGTCCGGCTCGCTCATCTCCGAAGCGACAAAGGAGACGTAAGTCGACGCGTTCTCCACGACGAGTTGGCGCTTGAGATAGTCCTGCACGCGGCAGATGCGCTCGACAATGTGGTTGAGCGACTCGCGAGTGTAGGGAATCGGCAGCAGGTCGTGAAGCGTGAGCCCATGCACGCCCGTCCAGGCGACATGGTCAGAGACCCAGGCGGGCTCGACGCGCTCGATCAGCGCCTTTAGCTGCGCGAGGTAGTCGAAGTCCAGCGGATCGGTGGAGGCGAGCGACATGGAGACGCCGTGCATTACGACCGGATAGTCCGCGCGGACGGCGTCGAGCATGGACAGCGGCTTGCCGCCCGAAATCATGTAGTTTTCGGAAATGATCTCGAACCAGTCGACCGGCGGACGGGTCGACATGATCTCGTCGAAATAAACGGGCCGGAGGCCAAGGCCGTAGCCGAGCGGCGCGGGCTTCTGCATCAAACCTTCCCCTGCCGGAAAGTTCGCGCCCGCGGGACCGCGGGCGCATCGTCGTTACTTGGTGTGGCACTTCGCCTTCATGTTGCAGGCGCCCTTGCTGTGATGGCAGGAAGCCTTGTGGTGGCAGCCGTGACGGCAGGAAGCCTTGCTCTTGCCGACATGGTGCTTGCACACGCCGGTCTTGGTCATGCAAGCGGTCTTGCCGCCGCACTGGCCCTTGGCCATGGTGCAGGCGTGCGTCCCGTGCGCAGCCGCCGGGGTGACGACCGCGCCGCTGAGCGCCAGGCCGATTGCGGCCGCCGCAAGAGCCGAACCCGAAACGATCTTCGTCTTCATATGCTTCTCCTCTGCAAATCGCCCGCGGAGGGCGTAAGACGGCGCGCTACGGGAAGGGATCCGAGGCGCGCCGAATCGGTGTTTACTTGGCCTCCGCCGGCTTTTCGCCGGCCGGCGCGGGCGCGGCTGCGCCCGCCGGCGCGGCGGCCTTCTCCTCGCCCGCCTTGGCGGGGCAGCCATTCTTGCCGCCGCAATTATGCTTCTCGGCCGTGGCCTTGGCGGCGCGATGCGCCTTGTGCTTGGCCTGGGCCGGTGACGCCGCGAGGGCGAGAGACATTGCGGCGACGGCGAGCGCGGCTCCGGAGATCACGCGTGATTTCATGAGTTTATTGCTCCCCAAAGCGCGAGCTTTCACCCGGAGGTCGCGCTATAGGTTCCGAGATTATCACCGGGCGCCGCTTCCGCTAGCAGGATTTCAGTCATATGGCGAACGCTCTGCGCCGGGCGGGGAACGGAGGGGCGACGAAGCATTAGCATTGCTGCGATGCAATAGCGCAGTTTGGGCGCCGCAGCAACAAAGGCCGCTCCGCCGCGCTTGCCGCAGAGACGGACCGCTGTTACATAGCAGCCGCGCATCAAGCCTTTCGCTTAGGTTCGCGAATCCACTTGGTTTCCGTCCTTCGGGCCGCGCCGGCCAGTTCGGTTACGAACTTTTCGTCCCAAATCACGCGCGAGAGGCGCTGGGACGTTCCGATCGTCGGGAGCCTACCGTAACGCCAACCTAAAAGCCGGCGCCGCCCCGACAGGGGCCCTCAGGAGAAAAAATGTCCGCCACGACCGATCGCGCCCCCACGCGCGAAGATTTTGCCGCCCTGCTCGAGCAGAGCTACGGCGATAACGAGGCTTTCGAAGGTTCCGTCATCAAGGGGCGCGTGGTCGCCATCGAGAAGGACGTCGCCGTCATCGACATCGGGCTGAAGACCGAAGGCCGCGTCGCCCTCAAGGAATTTACCGGCTATGGCCGCGACCCCGCCCCCAAGGTCGGCGAAGAGGTCGAGGTCTATCTGGAGCGCGTCGAGAACGCGCTCGGCGAAGCCGTCATCTCGCGCGACAAGGCGCGCCGCGAGAGAGCTGGGTCAAGCTCGAGAAGGCGTTCGAGACCAACGAGAAGGTCGAAGGCGTCATCTTCAATCAGGTCAAGGGCGGCTTCACGGTCGACCTCGACGGCGCCGTGGCCTTCCTGCCGCGCTCGCAGGTCGACATCCGTCCGATCCGCGACGTCGGCCCGCTGATGAACGTGCCGCAGCCCTTCCACATCCTGAAGATGGATCGCCGCCGCGGCAACATCGTCGTCTCGCGCCGCACGGTTCTCGAGGAGAGCCGCGCCGAGCAGCGTCACGAGATCGTGGCGAACCTCGAAGAAGGTCAGGTGATCGACGGCGTCGTCAAGAACATCACGGATTACGGCGCGTTCGTGGATCTCGGCGGCATCGACGGCCTGCTGCATGTCACCGACATCGCCTGGCGCCGCGTCAACCATCCGTCCGAGGTGCTGACCATCGGTCAGACCGTCAAGGTGAAGATCATCAAGATCAATCACGAGACGCACCGCATCTCGCTCGGCATGAAGCAGCTGCTCGAGGATCCGTGGCAGGGCATCGAGGCCAAGTATCCGATCGGCGCGAAGTTCCATGGCCGCGTGACCAACATCACCGACTACGGCGCCTTCGTCGAGCTGGAGCCGGGCATCGAGGGTCTGGTCCACGTCTCCGAAATGAGCTGGACCAAGAAGAACGTCCACCCCGGCAAGATCGTCTCGACGAGCCAGGAAGTCGACGTTCAGGTTCTCGAGGTCGATCCGGTCAAGCGCCGCATCTCGCTGGGCCTCAAGCAGACCCTGCAGAATCCGTGGGAAGCCTTCGCCGAGAAGCACCCCGTGGGCTCGACCGTTTCCGGCGAGGTCAAGAACAAGACCGAGTTCGGCCTCTTCATCGGCCTCGATGGCGACGTCGACGGCATGGTCCATCTCTCCGATCTCGACTGGAACCGTCCGGGCGAGCAGGTGATCGAGGAGTACAAGAAGGGCGACGTGATCAACGCTCAGGTTCTCGACGTCGACGTCGAGAAGGAGCGCATCTCGCTCGGCGTGAAGCAGCTCGCCGGCGATCCCTTCGCCTCCGTGGGCGGCGGCGAGGAAGGCGGCGACGTCCGCAAGGGCGCCGTGGTCACCTGCGAGATCATCGAGGTCAAGGATTCCGGCATCGATGTGAAGATCGCCGGCACGGATCTGACGACCTTCATCAAGCGCAGCGAGCTGGCGCGCGACCGCGGCGATCAGCGCCCCGAGCGCTTCGCCGTCGGCGAGAAGGTCGACGCCCGCGTCACCCTCTTCGACCGCAAGGCGCGCAAGGTCGCCGTCTCGATCAAGGCGCTGGAAGTCGCCGAAGAGAAGGAGGCCATCGCCCAATACGGCTCCGCCGATTCGGGCGCGTCGCTCGGCGACATCCTCGGCGCGGCCCTGAAGGCCCGCGAAGGCGAGGCGAAGAAGGGCAAGAAGGGCGAGGAGTAATCCTTTCCCAGCCTCGTAAAAGCGCCCCTTATTCGGCGGCGCCCAAGCATCTGCAAGACCCCTGGCGCAAGTCAGGGGTCTTCGCTTTTTTCGACTCCAATCGGATTGTGAGGGGTCGCCGAGACAGGCTGGCCGACAACGAAGTTGCGCTGTAAAAAAATACCGCCTAGTCCAAGATATGCCCAGAGTGCGCGCACGGCTTGCTGGACCGCCGCGCGCTCAACCAATAGACTCGCGCAGAAGTCGGCGCTCTCAGAGATTATGCATGACAACTTTAGATAACAAAAAAACTGAACCGTTTCTAAAAGTTGCGGGCTATTGCCCGGTTTGCGAAAGCAAGGCAGAGTTTCTGGCGGAGTCTGAATGGCTGAGAGACACCTTGCTATGCGTCGGCTGTGGTTCGGTTCCGCGTGAGCGCGCGCTCCTCGCCACGCTCAAAATGTATTATCCGCACTGGCGCGACCTGACGATCCATGAGTGTTCGCCCGCGGAAAGAAAAGTCAGCTACAAGCTGCGCGATGAGGCCAAGTCATATATCGGCACACATTTCGATCGATCGACGCCCTTTGGCGAGATGAATGCCGAAGGCAAGTATCGAAGCGAGGACCTCGAGAACCAGACCTTCGCCACGGAATCGTTCGACCTCGTCATCACGCAGGACGTTTTTGAACATCTGTTCCGTCCGGACAAGGCGATTGCCGAGATCGCCAGAACCCTGAGGCCGGGCGGCGCCCATATTTGCTCGTTTCCGATCGGGAACAAGAGCTTGCCATCGAAGCGGAGAGCGACGCTGCAGGCCGACGGCGATGTCATCCATCACATGGAGCCAATCTATCACGGCAATCCAATCGATCCCTCAGGCTCTCTCGTCACCATGGACTACGGCTACGATATCGCCGAGTATTTCGACAGGTGGAGCGGGCTCAATACGACAATCGTTTACATGGAGGACATGACCAGAGGCATCTCAGGAGAGTATATCGAGATTCTGGTTTCCAGAAAGACGTCCGACGCGACATTTAGATACGGCCTGATTAAATGAAGTCCGGCGGAAAAGTTGTCGATCACCGAGCAAGAGCTTGATTTTACTCGCGACGAGTTGACCGCGTCCCACAGGCCAGTTAGAGGATGCTTGTGTCTGGCAGAACGAACGCGCGAATCGCACGCCTAGACCCGGAGACCCCAAATGTTTTCATGCCCCGTCGTGGTTAACAGCTTCAACCAGCCGACGTATCTCAAACAAATGATAGAACAGCTGCGCGCGCTGCAAGTCGAAAACATAATCGTATTGGATCAGGCGAGCACAAATCCCGAGCTGGTCGAATATCTCGAACTGATAAAAAAAGACGTCACAGTCATCAAATTGAGAGAAAACTTGGGACCCCATTGGTTCTTTATGGAACGCATGGCGTTCAACATGCCAGAATTTTTTGCTTACACGGATCCGGATCTTGCATTCAATCCCAATCTGCCGAAGTCATTTCTTGCGGAGATGATTGAAATCGCCAAGTCACTGGGCGCGACGAAAGTCGGGTTCGCACTGGACGTATTCAATACCGAGGATACAGTTTCATATCCAATCACGATAGGCGGCGCTCAGTACACAACTATCGAATGGGAAATGCAGTTTTGGAGGAAGCCGGTCGCCCATCGGTCTTACTCTTTATTCCAGGCGCCCGTCGACACCACATTCGCGGTCTATCAGCGAAGCGCTTTCGATCCCCATCTTCACTCTTACATCCGCGACAACGTCTATGATTGCATGGACACGCCCGGCTCATACCGAATCGCAGGCGATTTTTCCGCGGTCCACCTCCCCTGGTCCAGGTCAAATCCAATGCCCGCCGCGGAGCTCGACTTTTATGCGACGACTCGGGCTAAAATCCACAATTATTAACAGTTTGTCTGACGGATAAACTTGGCGACAACGCCCCTTTTACCGACTGTTCACCATAAAAGGACGACATAGAAAAACGTTAACCCTAATTCCATGCCGACCCGCGAGACTCTCCGCATCGTAGACGCTTGCTTACCGAGCCCGCCGGAGTTGCGTGATGAGTGCGACCTCTTTCGACCAAGATTATGACATCCCGTCCACCGGCCCGCTGCGCGCGCGTCCGACCGGCGTTCGCGCCGCGCTTGGGATGGGCGTCGGCGCCTCGGTCATTCTTGCGGCCGCCGCGCTCCTGATGCGCCATCCGGCGCAGGCGCCTGCCCTCGCCGACGCGAGCGCTCCCGCGGGCGTCGAGGCGCACGCCAAGATCGCCGCCAAGGCGAGCACGGAGCTGGAAACGGCGCTCGGCGCCAAGCCGACCGCCGCTGCGATCGATATCGACGCGCCGGAGTTCGAGCACGAGAAGAAGATCGTCGCCGTTGGCGAGACCAAGGACGGGGA
The DNA here is from genome assembly GCF_049675845.1 of Methylocystis parvus. GTDB lineage: Bacteria > Pseudomonadota > Alphaproteobacteria > Rhizobiales > Beijerinckiaceae > Methylocystis > Methylocystis parvus_A. Next base: position 3,591,153 of record NZ_CP187161.1, on the reverse strand, counting down.
GCCGCGAGTCGACAGCCTCACCGCCGGGCAGTTTGCGCTCGGCGCGCCCTTCCTTCGCGTCGACGTTCATCCCGACCTCGACCCCAAGACGACCAATCCCGACTTCTTCCTCGATTTGAAGAACCACGCGCAAGCGGCGGGCCTGAATGTCGCGAAGATCGGCCAGCGCGCGACGCTGACGACGCGATTCGGCGCGTTTGAAGCGGCGGACATCCGCCTCGCCCAGCCGGGCGGCGAAGGCCTCGATGCGAGCGAGCGCGGCTGCCTCGCTGCCCGGATGGTCGACTCGAAGGTGCCGCTGGAGATTACGGGCATCGCCTGCGGCGCGGCCACGAAGCCCATCGATCGCGTCGCTTTCGCGTGCCTCCTCGACAAGCTGAGCTATTCGGCGGGCGGCGACAACAAGCCGCTGAACGACTTCTTCCTCAACGCCGAGCTCGCGCGCGGCAAAGGCTGCGCCAATGTCTCGCGCGATGACCTCACGGCCGCGATCCCGCCGGCGCGGGTCGGGCGGGCCAAGCCCGTCGCTCACGCCAAAAAGGCGCGCAACGTCGCGCATTCAGTCCCGATTCACGCTGAGCCGGCTAAAAACTAATTGAATGAAGGGCCGTCGTCTCGCTTTTGCGAGACGATCCTATATGATGCGCCGAAGCGTCGAGCCTGAAAGGCAGCCTGTGAGGATTGAGATGCGCAAGGGTTTCAGAATGTCGGTGGGCGTCGCCTGCCTCGTTGCGATGGCCGCGGGCGGCGACGCGCTCGCCAAGTCGCGCAGCCGCCAGTCCGCCGGCTACTCGGTTTCTCACAGCAGGGACGAGTCCTTCAACCGCTCGGTCAGACTGGGCCCCGGCCTCCCGGGCGAGACGCGCAGTTGGCTCGATCCGGGCAACAAGGTCCCGGTCGGCAGCACGAACCGCTACATGCTGCAGCAGACCTACTATAATCAGGACCCGGTCCAGTCCAACCAGCGCAGCTGGTACATGCAGGAAACGCTGCCATCGCGGCCGCCCTACAACACGGACATGATCGTGCCTTATAATGACGGCCTGCCGCTCGACTGGCCGTAATCAGCTTCTTGACTTGGGGAGCGGCTTCCTTTAGCTCCCCTCCCAGTCCGGCGCGGCGATGTTGCGCCGGAAAGCACCCGTGGCGTTTTTCATAAACGCCTGTCGGCCGGTTTCCGGCAGAGGAGGGCGCGTTCTTAAAGCCCCGGCCACGCGCCGGGCGCGTGCGAGAGACGCGGATCTGGACGACGCCCCGAGCGAAGCGCTCCGGGCGGCTTTCGTCTTTTCGCCTCTCGCGCGTAAACGCGACCATGAGAGGACGAAAGTAAAGTGACGAAGCGCGCAGAAGCCAAATACAAGCTCGATCGCCGCCTGGGCCAGAACATCTGGGGCCGCCCGAAGAGCCCCGTGAATCGCCGCGAATACGGCCCCGGCCAGCATGGCCAGCGCCGCAAGGGCAAGCTCTCCGACTACGGCACGCAGCTCAAGGCGAAGCAGAAGCTCAAGGGCTATTACGGCAACATCTCCGAGAAGCAGTTCCGTAAATACTACGCCGAAGCCATCCGCATGAAGGGCGACTCGGGCGACAACCTGATCGGCCTGCTGGAGCGCCGTCTCGACGCGGTCGTCTATCGCGCCAAGTTCGTGCCGACCGTCTTCGCCGCGCGCCAGTTCGTCAATCACGGCCACATCCGCGTCAACGGCAAGCGCGTCAACATCCCGTCCTATCTCGTGAAGGTCGGCGACGTGATCGAGGTTAAGGAAGCCTCGAAGCAGGCCGTGACCGTTCTCGAGTCCGTGGCGCTCGCCGAGCGCGACGTGCCGGAATATTACGACGTCGATCACTCCAAGATGGTGGCCAAGCTTTCGCGGGTTCCGCACGCGACGGAAGTGCCCTATCCGGTTCAGATGGAGCCGAACCTCGTCATCGAGTTCTATTCGCGCTAATTCCGCGAGGAACGCGACATCTTCGAAAGGCGCCGGCGTTTCGTCGGCGCCTTTTGTTTTGGGAAGCGGATTGAAGCCTGGCTCAAGCGCGCTTTTGCAACCAGGCCGTCGATCCGTTACGGTTCCTGTTCGTCTGTCGCCGCTCCCAGCCGGGTTGCAGGATGATTTCGAAAGACAAGCCGATCCCGGACACGCCCGCCGAAGGGCGATACGTTGAATTCCAGCATCACGCCATCGAGTTTCTCGTGGCGCAGCTCATCGATTTCCGGAAGGTCTTCGAAGGGGATCTCGACGAGTCGCTCATCTTCCTGACGCTGGCGCGATACCATTTGCGCGAAGAGCGCATCGAGCCGGACGGCGATCTGGAATATTTGCCGGTTCACTCCCTCCCGCAGGCGCGCATCTCGGAGATCACCGAGATCCCGAGGGAGACCACGCGCCGCAAGCTCCTCGCTCTGGAAAGGCGCGGACTCATCCAGAAGGACGCGCAGGACAGATGGCGGATCGCCACGCGCGACGGCGTCCCGGTCATTCGCACCGATTACGCGGATTACTGGCGCAGAGAGATGCAGCGCCTCATCAAGCTCGTGAGGGCGCTCAAACCATACGTTTGAAGCCGCCCTTGCGCTCCTGCAACAGAGCCGCGGCTCTTTCGGCGACGCGCGACCAGGCCCGATAACCTTCTTCGTCGCCGACAGCCCTATAGGCGAGCGCCTCTTTTTGCGCCTCTCGCTGCGCTTCCTCATTCCGCCAGGCGCAAAGAGCCCGGGCGTAGATGTCGACGGCGTGATCGAGCGATATGTCCATGGCGACCTCGACGCTACGCGCTCCCGGGAAAAGCGGGCCGCCGTTTCCAGCGGCCCAAGTCTGGGAGGACGCCCCAAGAGGAGCAACCAAGCGGGGGGAACCGCTGGCCTAATGACGTTATTGGGCCAGACGCGGCGCTTCAACGCGGCCGCGCCCATTTTGGGGCGCGGCCAGGCTTCCAGACAATTTGTCGCAACCTCTCCCGGCGGTTAGCGCCGTCAGCAACCCGCCTCGAGGTCTTGCCTTCTCGCGGCTTCGGGAGGCGCGAGCGTTGATCTGGGGCGCGCGGGAAGCAAAGCATGGGCGGCGTAAGCAAGCCCCGCGAGGAGGCTCACCCCCGCGGCGATCGCCGCGACGGTGGCCCAGCCCGGGCGCAGGCCGCCCAGCGTGATGAGCATGGTGGTCGCCGCGGCGGGGGGATGTTTGGCGCCTGCGAGGGTTTGCAGCAGAAGCGTCGCCCCCACCGCGAGCGCCGTCGCGGCGGCGCGGCCCGCGCCTACGGCGCCTGCGTCGAAGGCCGAAAGGCTATCCTGCGCGCCGAACAAAAACAGCGCGCCAAAGCCGGCCGCAACGCCGATCGCATGGCCGGCGAAGACATTCCAGGGCCGCTCGGGCGGCGCCGCGGCCAGAAGGAAAAGCGTCGGCCCCAGGCTGGGAAACAGCCATGGCTGCTCAAGGATCGCGGCGAGCGCGCCGACAAGACTCATCACCAGCGTAGCGAACAGCGCCGGCCCCGCCGCCTCCAAGACCCGTCGGCTCATTGCGAAAGGCTCCTCCCGACCCCGAGCTTAAGGCCTCGGACCTGACAGGCTGAGCGCCAGCGACACGCCATAACGCGGCTTGCGGGCGGTCCAGAGAGCCCGCGCCTTTCGCGACGGCGCGCATGCGCGTTATGATCGCCAAAAAACAGATGGGGGAGAACAATGTCTTATTCTGCAAACAGAAATCCGAAGCCTCAGGAGCGCAGCCAGACGCCGCTGTGGTTGGCCATCGGCGGCCTGCTTGTGAGCGTTGCGAGCTTCAGCATGAAGGACCTTCAGATCGGCGACGTGGTCTGCTGGGCCGGCGGCGTCTTCGCGGCGATCTCGCTCATTTATTACTTCGCGCAACCCACCCACGGCCTCCCGACGAAGAAGAAATAAGCGCGCCGAGGGACCGAGAGCCTTTGCCGGCGTCGGCGGAGCGACTATGTTCGCTCCGCCTTTCATTGTCAGAAACGGGCCGCTCATGTCCTTCCCGATTTTCGCCTTCTCGCGCCGCCGCCTTATCTCTTTCGCCGCCGGCGCGCTCGTTCTCGCCGCCTGCCCGGGCTTCGCGGGCGACAAAGCCCCAGCCGGCAAGGTTCCCGTCGAAGAGCTGATGGCCCCCAACGCCCTGCCCGACATCGTCGAGGGCAACGCCAACGCGCCCGTGACGATCGTCGAATACGCCTCCATGACCTGCAGCCACTGCGCGGCCTTCCACAAGGACGTCTATCCGACGCTCAAGAAGGACTATGTCGACACAGGGAAGGTGAAGTTCATCCTTCGCGAATTCCCGCTCGATCCGCTCGCCACCGCCGCCTTCATGGTGGCGCGCGAACTCGGCGACAAGCGCGAAGCCGCCGTCGACCTTCTCTTCGCGCAGCAGAAGAACTGGGCCTTCGTCGACAATCCGCTCGACGGCCTCGCCAATGTGCTGAAACAGACGGGGATCGGTCAGGACAAGTTCGACGCCGTCCTGAAGGACAAGGCGCTCTATGAGAAGGTCAACGCGGTCCGCACGCGCGCCAATGAGAAATTCGGCGTGAACTCGACGCCGACCTTCTTCGTCAATGGCGACAAATATACGGGCGAGATCAGCGTCGCCGATCTCGGCAAGATCATCGCGGCGCATACGCCGGCGAATTAATAAAATCGCCCCTCTTCCGCGCGCGGCAGAGGGGCTCTCACGTCATCGAAGGTCGCTCCGAGCCTTAGCACCCGTCAGAGTTCTTGGACGGGAGACCTGAGGCAAAACAATAAAGGGAAGCATTCAGATCATCTATTGAGTTATTTATTTTATCCAGAGACTTCTCTTTTGAGACAGAGCACTCAATGACATCAGTCCTATGTCGAACAGCCTCCAAACAATAATGGATTTTTCCAAATTTTGACTGTACGTCCCTCTGGAACTCTAACGCCTTCGCATCTCCATAGTATTTTTTTATAGTCATAATGTAAACCATTAGTTCAGCATTCCAATCTTCAAGCGACTTGAGGTAGGCCGCCCACGTTTCAGATTTCTCCGCCTCAGGAAAATTTGCTTTTTCGGAAAGAACCAACCGCCGCATCCAAAAGAGGCGTCGCCACGCGGAGCGCGCTAGCTCTCTCGAAAATTGGCCGCGGGCATCGTCTTCCGCGAGTCGAAGGGCATTTGGACGAAGGCCGACTGACACCAAAACCTTATCAATTGAGTCACTGAACGAACCAACTCCGATTAGTATCAAGCCAATTGCTGTTACGGATAAACCTAAAGGCGACGTCCTCAGACGTTTGAACCACTCGGCCTCATCCTTATTGATTTCTTTCTCTAACTGAGCCATAATAACCTCGCCTTTCCAACCATCAAGCGAAAATTCACTTTGTGTGGACAGACAATAGCGCTCCTTTAGCACTTTCCGCTGAATTGGAAACAGGTTCGACGAGAGAAAGCGCGTCGAAACAATGAGCTGGAGCCCAGATCCGATGCAGTCGGATCCAAAAAGGCTCTAAAAAACCGTCCGACGCTCCAGCGCCGCAGCGAGCGTGCCTTCGTCGAGATAATCGAGCTCGCCGCCCACAGGCACGCCATGGGCGAGCCGCGTCACCTTCACGCCTGAAGGCGCCAGCAGATCGGCGACGTAATGCGCGGTGGTCTGGCCGTCGACGGTGGCGTTCACCGCGAGCACGATCTCGCTTATCTCCCCTCCCCGCACACGCTCGACGAGGCTTGCGATCGTCAAATCCTCCGGCCCCACGCCGTCGAGCGGCGACAGCACGCCGCCGAGAACGTGATAGCGTGCGTTGAGCAGCCCGGCGCGCTCCAGCGCCCAGAGGTCGGCGACCGTCTCCACGACGACGAGGATCGACGGATCGCGCCGCGCGTCGCGGCAGATCGTGCAGGGATCGCTCGTATCGATATTGCCGCAGACCGAACAGCAGACGATCTTTTCGCGCGCGACGCTCATGGCGTCCGAGAGCGGCGCGAGCAGCTCCTCGCGCTTGCGGATGAGATGCAGCACCGCGCGGCGCGCCGAACGCGGCCCGAGCCCCGGCAGCCGCGCGAGCAGCTGCACGAGACGTTCGATTTCAGGACCTGCGACGCGTTCGGCCATTCAGGAAGCTCCGCCATTGCGAGCGCAGGGAAGCAATCCAGAGCAGCTGGCTCGGCTCTGGATTGCTTCGTCGCTTCGCGCCTCGCAATGACGATTGGGCGCCATGCCTAGAACGGCAGCTTGAAGCCCGCCGGCAATTGCAGCCCGCCGGTCATCGCCTTCATTTTCTCGGCCATGACCTCGTCCGCCTTGGCCCGCGCCTGCATATGGGCGGTGAGGATGAGGTCTTCGAGAATTTCCTTCTCGTCCGGCTTCACGAGGCTCGGGTCGATCGAGATCGATTTCATCGCGCCCTTGGCGGAGAGCTTCACCTTCACGAGCCCGCCGCCGGCCTCGCCCTCGACCTCGGTGTTTTCGAGTTCGAGCTGCGCCTCGGCCATCTTGGCCTGCATCTCCTGCGCCTGCTTCATCAGGCCCATAAAATCCATCATCGACGCTTCTCCTCAGTCTTCTTCGGGCGGCGACATATCGTCGTACTGCACGTCCGTCGCTTCGTCGGCTTCGGGGCGCGCGGGCTCCTTGCTGCGCACGGCGACGATCTGCGCGCCGGGGAAATGCGCAAGAACGCTGGCCACGACCGGATCCGCCTCGAGCCCCGAGCGCTCCTCGCGCGCCTTCGCCTCGCGCTTTTCCTTCAGAGTCGGCGCGCCGCCCGAGGCGACGATCGACACCATCCAGCGTTCGTTGGTCCACAACTGCAATCGTTGCATCAGCGTGGAGGCGAGATCGCGCGAGCCGCCGGGCGCGAGTTCGAATTCGATGCGGCCATGCTCGAAGCGCACAAGCCGCACGTCGGATTCGAGCGCGAGTTTCAGGCGGATTTCGCGCTTTTCCTCGGCGAGCGCGACAAGCGCCTCGAAGCTGGCGATGGCGACGCCGGTCGCGGCCGGCGCGACAGCGGGCTTGGCCGCAGGCTGCGCGCGCATGGCGGGCGAGGCGGCGGCGAGCGCGACAGGGCCGCCGCGCGGCAGAGCTGCTGGCGCGGAGGCGCCGGGAGCGCCGCCCGGCGCGCTTTGGCCCAGTTGCTTCAGCACATCGCCCGGCGTCGGCATGTCGGCCGCGTAAGCCAGCCGCACCAGCACCATGTCGGCCGCCTGCAAGGGACGCTGCGAGCCGCGGAGCTCATCGACGCCCTTCATCAATATCTGCCATGCCCGCGTCAGCGCCGGCACCGAAAGCGTCGTGGCCGCCGCGCCGCCGCGCCGCTGTTCCTCCGGCGTCAGCGCCGCCGATTGCGCGGTCTCGGGCGCGAGCTTCAGGCGCGTCGCCAGATGGGTGAACTCCGCCATCTCCAGCAGCACCTGCGCGGGATCGGCCCCGCCATTGTACTGGTCTTCGAGCAGCGCGATGGCTTTCGCGACGTCGCCCGCCATCACCGACTCGAAGAGGTCGATGACGCGGGATTTGTCGGCCACGCCGAGCATGAGGCGCAGATCGTCGGCGCGGATGGCGCCGTCCGCGCTATGCGCCGAGCCGTAGGCGATCGCCTGATCGAGCAGCGAGAGAGAATCACGCACCGAGCCTTCGGCTGCGCGCGCGATCATGGCGAGCGCTTCCGGCTCGATCTCCACGCTCTCTTTCTCGCAGATCTTGCGCAGATGCTCGGCGAGAAGCCCGGCGTCGATGCGGCGAAGATCGAAGCGCTGGCAGCGCGAGCGCACCGTCACCGGCACCTTGTCGATCTCGGTCGTCGCGAAGATGAATTTCACATGCTCGGGCGGCTCTTCCAGCGTTTTCAGCAGGCCGTTGAAGGCGGCCTTGGAGAGCATGTGCACTTCGTCGATGATGTAGACTTTCGTGCGCGCCATCACCGGGCGGTAGCGGGCGTTGTCGATGATCTCGCGAACGTCGTCGATGCCCGTATGCGAGGCGGCGTCCATCTCCAGCACGTCGACATGGCGCGAGTCGATGATCGCCTGACAATGCACGCCGAGTTCGTCCATATGGATCGTCGGCTTGTCGACGCCCTTCGCGGGAAGCTCGTAATTGAATGCGCGGGCCAGAATACGCGCGGTCGTGGTCTTGCCGACCCCGCGCACGCCGGTCAGCAGATAGGCCTGATGGATGCGGCCGAGATCGAAGGCGTTCTCGAGGGTGCGGACCATCGGCTCCTGGCCGATGAGGTCGGCGAAGCTCGAGGGGCGGTATTTGCGCGCGAGAACGCGATAGGCGGCGGGCGCGCCGGCGCTTGGCGAGTCGGAGAACAGCGCGTCGTCCATGGCTGAATTCTAGAGGTTCGCGCGCCCCATTTCCACCGCGGCGCAGCAAAAACTCAAAGGCTGCGCCCGTCGTAATGCGTGGATTTGAGCGCGCGGGGCTCGACGCCGTCGAGGCAGTTGACGTTCACCGCGACAACCGCAGCGCCATCGGGGCCCACGCCATAGGCGAAAGGCTCGATCCCGCATATCTTGCAGAACTGGTGCGCGATCTTCTTCGTGTTGAAGCGATATTCGGTGAGCGCCTCGGCGCCCTTCTCGAGCCGGAACTTCCCTGCCGGCGTGAAGCTCAGCACGGAGCCCAGCTTCTGGCAGCGGGAGCAGTTGCATGTGACGGTGTGGTCGAGGTCGAGCGTCGCGTCGAAAGAGACGGCCTGACACTGGCAGGACCCGTGGTAGGACGCCTCGCTCATGCGCCGGACTCCCGAAAGAAAACCACGGTAGGAGGCTGGACGAAGACCCGCTCAAGCTCGTTAGGGCTGCTTCCTTCCGGACCTGACCCGGTTGGCGAGTGAAACGTCCAACGCCAACCTCCCGGCCCCTATGTGGCAGAGGATCGGCGCCGATGCAAGGGGGGGGGGGGTCGGCGCGCTTCCGGAAACTGGCGAGAAAGCGCTGGCGCCGCCGCGCTTTCCAAGCTCCTATGCCGCCGTTCGACCGAATCGCGGAGGGCGGCGTGCTCGTTCACATCGGCATTCTCCATCTCTGGATGGAGCAGTTGACGGAGGTCATGGCGCTGACGCTCGGCGCCGCCTTCGCGGCCTTCGCCCTGTTTCTGTGCTGGCTGAGTTTCGCCTCGCCCCTCGCGCCCGCGATCCAGAGCATGAAGGGCGTCGCTCCACCCTTCGTCGGCGTGCCGGCGGTTCTCTTCGGGCTGTTGATGACCTTTCTCTCCCAGGACGTCTGGGACGCCAACCGCCGCGCCCATCGCGAAATCGCTTTGGAGCGGGAGCAATTGGTGACGCTTTCGGCGCTGGCCGACAATCACGGCTCCGGGCGTGGAGACGTGACGCGGGCTGTTCGCCGCTATGTCGAAGCCGTCGTCGGCCTTGAATGGAAATCCATGGAGAATGGCGAAGAATCTCAGGAGGCCGAAGAGGCGCTCGACGCGCTGACCCGCGCGGTCAGCAGCGCCAAGATCGACGCCGCCTTCCAGCGCGTCCTGATCGATACGGTGATGAAGCTCAGATCCGCGCGCGAGGAAAGGATCGCCATCGCAGGCGCCTATCCCGACGACCGCAAATGGGCGGCCGTGATCCTCATCGCCTTCATCACGCAGATGAGCCTCGCCGTCGTGCATCTCGACCGGGCGCGGCCGCAACTCCTCGCCCAGGCCATCTTCGCGGCGGCGGCGATCGTCGCCATCACGCTGGTCGCGGCGGTGGAGGAGCCCTATTCGCCGCCGAAAGCGGTGAGCTCCGAGCCGCTGGAGCAATTGCTCGACAAGCTGCCCACCGGTTGAAACGCATGAGCAATGTCGACGTCATCGTCATCGGCCTCGGCGCCATGGGCGTCGCCGCCTGCCATCATCTCGCCGCGCGCGGCCATCGCGTGCTGGGGATCGAGCAACACAATCTCGCCCATGACCGCGGCAGCTCGCATGGCGAGACCCGGCTCATCCGCAAGGCCTATTTCGAAAATCCCGATTACGTGCCCCTGCTCTGCCGCGCCTTCGACCTCTGGGAGGCGTTGCAGGCCGAGTGCGGCGAGACGCTTTTCGAGCGCAATGGCCTCGTGACCTTCGGGCGCCCCGGCGAGAGCCAGGTTTATGAGGGGACGCTGGCGAGCGGCCGCCTCTATTCAATTCCGGTAGAGCAGCTCGGTCGCGACGAGGCGCTGCGCCGCTGGCCTATCTATCGCCCCCCGGAAGGCTTCGCGGCCGCCTATGAGCCGGGGGCGGGTTTTCTCTATGCGGAAAAATGCGTGCTCGCCCATGCAAGGCAGGCGCGCGCCCGCGGGGCGACGCTCAAGGAGAACGAGCCTGTCGTCGATTTCCGCATCGAGAACGGCCGGGCGCAGGTGCGCACGACGCAGGGGAGATATTCGGCTGCAAGGCTGATCGTCGCCGGCGGCGGCTGGAGCGCCCGCCTGCTAGCCGATCTGGGCCTGCCGCTGGAACTGCGCAAGATGACGCTGGGCTGGTTCCCCGCCGGACCGGAACACGCCGCCGCGAGAGGAACGCCCGGCTTCGTCTTCGATCTCGACGAAGATTTCTACTACGGCTTCCCGCAGATCGACGGCGAGAGCGTCAAGACGGCCGGCCACCGCCGCTTCGAGGCTTTGGAAAAGCCCGAAGACAAGGACCTGGCCCCGTCGCCCGAGCGCATGGCGGCGCTGGGCCGCTTCGTGCGCGACTGCCTCCCCTTCGCCTCCGACCGGCTGCTGCGCTGGTCCAACTGCATCTACACGATGACGCCGGACGAAGACTTCGTGATCGACCGGCATCCCGAGACGCCGGAGCTGGTCTTCGCCGCAGGATTTTCGGGCCACGGGTTCAAATTCGCTTCCGTCGTCGGGGAAATCCTGGCGGACCTCGCCATAGACGGGGCGACCAGACATCCGATTGGCTTTCTATCCGCGTCGCGATTCCGGTCGAGCTGATCCGCGCCCCACTGGAACAGGCCAAGCACGCCCCGCGTTACGCGCTTCAAAAGGCTGACAGGGGCGTTGCGAGCGCGAGGTCGAATTCCATGGCGAGGCAGAGCGACAGAGACGACGAACAGCGCGACGAAAACATGGCGACCAAAGGGACCGGAAACGGCGAGCGGCGAAAGCCCGACGCCATTCAGATGCTCAAGGACGACCATCGTCGCGTGGAGCAGCTTTTCGACAAATACGAACAGGCGCGGCGGCGCGCGGAAAAATCCAAGATCGCGCAGCAGATTTGTCTGGAGCTGACGATCCACGCGGAGCTCGAGGAAGAAATTTTCTATCCCGCCTGCCGAGAGCATGTGGACGATCCGCTGCTCGACGAGGCGCAGGTCGAGCATGACACGGCGAAAATTCTCGTCGCCGAAATCGCGATGGGGACGCCGCAGACCGATCCTTTCTTCGACGCCAAGGTGATGGTGCTCGGCGAATATATTCGCCATCACGTTCAGGAAGAGGAGAAGAACGCCGACAGCATCTTCGCCAAGGCGCTCGAAGGAGGCGTCGACACGGCGAAGCTCGGCGAGAGAATGCTGAAGCGGCGCGAGCAGCTCATGGACGAATTCTCCGAGGAGCTGCTGCTGCCGCAGCCCAAGGCGCTGCATGTTCAGCTCGCGCAGGAGGAAGAAGTCTGGAACGAACCGCCCGGTCGCAGCGGCCGCGGACGCGGGGCGGAACCGCGCAGCGCCTGGTCCGAAGAGGGCGGCGGCTGGGAGGAAGAGGGCGCGGAGCGCGGCGCTTATGACGAGCGGCGCACGGCCCGGGGCGGACGCGAGGAAGAAAGCCGCGGCGCGCAGGAGCGACAGGGCGGCCAAACCCGCGGCGCCCGCGCCCGGGGAGGCGGCAGCGGCATGGGACGGAGCGAGACGGGACGGAGCGAGACGGGACGCGGCGGCGAAGAAGGCCGGAGCGCCACGGGGCGCGGCGAGGAGCATCGCGGCTGGCGCGGCGATCCAAAGGGCCATTCCGAGGCCGCGCGCCGGGGCTGGGAGCACCGGCGCTGAGTCCCACCTCCCCCGTAGGGGTCTATCCGAGCCGCGGCCCAGGCCGCGGCTCTTTCTTTTTCGAAAAAGCGCCCGCCGAATTCACCTTTTGCGCCGAAAGCGGGTGCGCCGCCGCGGGCCAGTTGCTAAAGAAAGCGCAAAATCAGGAAGGAAAATTGCGCGTGACCGCCGCGACCGACAAAGCCCCAGACCGCCAAGGCTCCGACCGACTCGCGGCCCTCCTCGCGCATTTCGAGCGCGAGGGGTTCGCCCGACATGAGCCGAAGCTCCTGCAGCCGGCGAGCGTCTTTCTCGACCGCTCCGGCGAGGATTTTCGTGGCCATCTCTATCTGACCGCCGACGCCTCGGGCGCGGAGCTCTGCCTGCGGCCCGAATATACGATCCCCGTCTGCCTGGATTACCTCGCCTCCGCGCAGGCCGGCGCCGCCGCCTCCTTCGCCTATGGCGGCTCCATCTTCCGCGCGCCGCTGCATGGCGAGACCGGCGGCGGTGAGTTCCTGCAGGCGGGTATCGAGAGCTTCGGCCGCGAGGATCGCGAAGCGGCGGACGCCGAGATCCTCGGGGCGGCGCTCGACGCCGCCGCAGCCGCCGGCGCCCGGGGCCTTGCGGTGCGCATTGGCGACGCCGGGCTCGTCGGCGCCTTTCTCGACGGGCTCGACCTGCCGCCGGTCTGGCGCCGCCGCGTCGAGACGGGCCATGCGAGAGGCCAGTCCGTCGCCGATATCTTCACGCCGCCGCCCCGCAATGGCGTCGAGCAGGCAGGCGTCCTCGCCGCGTTGACCAAGGTCGATCCGGCCGACGCCCGCCGCCTCGTCGAAGACCTTCTCTCCATCGCCGGCATCACGGCGGTCGGCGGGCGCAGCGCGGCCGAGATCGCCGAGCGCTTTCTCGATCAGGCGACGCTCGCCGAAGGCGCCGGCGTCTCCTCGGAGAAGCGCGCTTTGGCCGAGGCGTTCTTTGCGATCGAAGGCGCCCCCGACATCGCCTCGGCCGCTCTGCGCAAGCTCGCCGAGGACGCGAAGCTAAACCTCACGGCGGCGCTCGATAGCTTCGACACGCGGGCGAGCTTCATCGCCGCGCGCGGGCTCAATCTCGACGACATGATCTTCTCCGCGAGCTTCGCCCGCCATCTCGATTATTATTCGGGCTTCGTCTTCGAGGCGCGGCACGCCGCCGCCCGCGAGCCCGTCATTGGCGGCGGGCGGTATGACCGCCTGCTGAGGACGCTCGGCGCGACGTCCGACATTCCGGCCGTCGGCGCCGCCATTTGGATCGATCGTCTGGACAGCGCCGCGCGCGCGGGAGTCGCGGCATGACGCAGAAACTCATCGTGGCGACGCCCTCCAAGGGCCGCCTTCAGGAAAACGCCAACGCCTTCTTCTCCCGCGCGGGCCTCGAACTCACGCAGGGACGCGGCGCGCGCGATTATCGCGGCGCCATCGCCGGACTCGACGGCGCGGAAGTCGCCTATCTCTCCGCCTCCGAAATCACCGGCCGCCTCGCGCGCGGCGAAGTGCATTTCGGCATTACCGGCGAAGACCTCGTGCGCGAGGAGATCGCCGATCCCGACAGCAAGGTGGAGCTCATCGCGCCGCTCGGCTTCGGCCACGCCAATGTCGTCGTCGCCGTGCCGCAGGCCTGGATCGACGTGCGCGCCATGGCCGATCTCGCCGACATCGCCGACGGCTTCCGCGCCCGCCATGGGCGCGGCCTGCGCGTCGCGACGAAATACATCAACACGACGCGCCGCTTCTTCGCGCAGCACGGCGTCGGCGACTATCGCATCGTGGAAAGCTCCGGCGCGACGGAAGGCGCCCCCGCCGCCGGCTCGGCCGACCTCATCGTCGACATCACGACGACGGGCGCAACGCTCGTCGCCAATGCTTTGAAGGTGCTCGACGACGGCGTGATCCTGCGTTCGCAGGCCAATCTCGTGGCCTCTCTCACCGCGCCCTGGAGCGAAACGGCGCGCGAAGCCGCCCGCATCATCCTCTCGCGCATCGCCGCCGAGGAAGCGGCGCGCACGACGCGCGAAGTGCGCGCGGCTTTGTCCCTGACGGACGCACTCTTGCAGGACGCTCAGACGAATTTTGGCGCGAGCCTGCGCGAGCGCAATGGCGAGACCGCGGTGTTTACCTGCCCGACGAAGCAGGTGGCTGCGCTGGCTGACTGGTTGATCGGCAAGGGCGCGCAGAGCGTGACGAGCGCGAAGCTGGATTACGTCTTCCACGCCGGCAATGCGCTGTGGGGACGGTTGGCGGGGCGGTTGGAGAAATAAGGCCCCCACGCCCTTTCGCCGTCAGTGCAAGGAGCAAAACGACGGAGCGATCCAGAGCAATGATACGGCTCTGGATTGCTTCGCTTGGCTCGCAACAAGGATGGGTTCACCGCGTCTGCGTCAGCAGCAGATACGCAGCGACCGGGTTCGTCGTCAGATAGCGCTTCAGCAGCCGCTTCGGCTCCAGCCCGAGACGGAAGGCCCATTCGAGCCCCGTATCCTGCATCCATTGCGGCGCGCGTTGCTTGGCGCCGGCGATGAAATCGAAGAGTCCGCCGGAGGTCTTGATCATCTTCACATTCTTGAGCCGGTGCGCGTGATCGCGGACGAATTGCTGTTCCAGCGGCACGCCCATGGCGAGCCAGAGAATGTCCGGCGCGAGGGCGTTGATTTCGTCGAGCTTCGCCTCCAGCGCGTCGCCCTTCAGGAAACCGTGCGAGCGGCCGACGATCTTCAGATCCGGCGCGATGCGCAGCGTATTCTCACAGGCGGCGCGATTCACCTCTTCGCTCGCGCCATAGAGATAGAAACTCGCGCCCGTTTCCTGCGCCATGCGAGCGACGACGGGATAGAGGTCGGTCGTCGCGACGCGCTCGGGCAAGGGGGCGCTGGAGAAAACTCTCGACGCCGCGACGAGCGGCTGGCCGTCCGCGGCGATCGAATCGGCGCTGTCGATGAGCCTGGCGAATTCTTTATCGACAAAACGACGCGCGAGCACCTCGCCATTGACGGAGGAAAGGTAATAAGGCCCCTGCTCCCGCGCCGGCGCCCGCGCCAGATCGAGCATCAGCCGCGCCGTCTCCTCGAGATCGAGACAGGCGACGCGCGCGCCGCCGACAAAGGTCGTCTTCACACGATCGAGATATTCCGCCACCGCTTCACCCTGGACGCGAACTTCACCGCGAGGAAATTCTACGCGAGGAACAGCGTCGACTCAGCAATTGGCGTGAAAAATGGTGAATGACGAGCTACGCGTCGCTTCAAGGGCGCTTAACGCGTCTTAACGCTTTCGCCATCAGCGCGGCCCTGCTCACCGCGGCTTGGCGGGCGGGATGGGATCCGTTTCGAGAAGCGCGAAGAGCAGATGGTCGCGCCACTCGCCATTAATGTTCAGATAGGCGCGCGCATAGCCTTCCTGCTTGAAGCCGACGCGCTCCAGCAGGCGCCGGGACGGCTCATTGTTCGGCAGGCAGGCCGCTTCGATGCGATGCAGGCCCTGCTTTTCGAAAATATAGGCGCAGGCCGCGCGAACGGCGCGGGTCATGTAGCCCTTGCCGGCATAGGGCTCGCCCATCCAGTAGCCGAGCGTTGCCGCCTGCGAGACGCCACGCCGCACATGGCCGAAGGAGAGGCCGCCGACCAGCGCGTCGTCTTCCTCGCGAAAGACGAAGAAGGAATAAGCCTCGTCGCGCGCCATTTCTTCTGCGTGGCGGCGCACGCGATAGCGAAAGCTCGCGCGGGTGAGATCGTCGACCGGCCAGATCGGCTCCCAGGGCGTGAGGAAAGCGCGGCTTCGCTCGCGCAGCGTCGACCAATCCACATAGTCGCGCATCTCGGAGGGGCGCAGATAGACGCCCTCGCCCCGAACGGGCATGTCGCGACGGCCGATGACGCCAAAGAGAGCCATGCTGAAACTCGCCGTCATGCCCTGGCCGCGCGGGCGCGCTCTGAAATGAAGGACATCACGCGCGCTTCGTCGTTCTCGAGAACGGTGAAGCGCTCCGGCCCTTCGAGCTTTGCGGCGAGCGTCTCCGGCAGGCGCGGCCGATGGCCCATGGCCCGCTCGATCGCTTCGGGAAATTTTGCGGGATGCGCAGTCGAGAGCGCGATGACGGGCGTCCCCGGATCCCGTGCGAGCCGCGCGCGCGCCGCTCGTACGCCGGTCGCCGTATGCGGGTCGAGCACATAGCCGGCCTCGCGCCAGGTGCGCGCAATCTCGTCCGTCGTCTCGGCTTCGCCAACGGACATGGCGTCGAACTCCGCGCGAATGGCGGAGAGCGCGGCGGCAGGAATCTCGAAAGCGCCGGACTGGTCGAGCGAGGCGAAAGCCGCGCGAATGGCCGCATGATCGCGCCCGCAGGCGTCGAAAAGGAGCCGCTCGAAATTCGAGGAGACCTGAATGTCCATGGAGGGCGACTGCGTGGGCGTCACGCCGCGCGGCTCGTAGCGCCCCGTCGCCAGCGCACGGGCGAGAATGTCGTTGGCGTTGGTCGCGACGATGAGGCGCTCGACCGGCAGGCCCATATGTTTCGCGATATAGCCCGCGAGCACGTCGCCGAAATTGCCGGTCGGGACCGCGTAGGAAACATGCCGGTGCGGCGCGCCGAGCGCGACGCCGCTCGTGAAATAATAGACCATCTGCGCGACGACGCGCGCCCAGTTGATCGAGTTGACGCCCGCGAGCCCGACGCGCTCGCGGAAAGGCTGATTGCGGAAGAGGCGCTTGAGAATGTTCTGCGCGTCGTCGAACGTGCCCTGCAACGCGATCGTGTGGATATTGTCGTCCGCGACCGTCGTCATCTGCTTGCGCTGCACGTCCGAGACGCGGCCATGCGGATAGAGGATGAAAACGTCGACGCGCGGCAGGCCGCGAAAGGCTTCGATCGCCGCGGCGCCGGTGTCGCCCGAGGTCGCGCCGACAATGGTCGCGCGCAGGTTCCGCTTCTCGAGCACGTCGTTCATCATGCGGCCGAGAAGCTGCATCGCCAGATCCTTGAAGGCGAGCGTCGGGCCGTGGAAAAGCTCCAGCACGAAGAGATTGTCGGCGATTTGCGTCAAGGGCGCGATGGCGCGGTGACGAAAGCTCGCATAGGCGGCTTCGGTCTGCGCAGGGAGCGCCGCGCTCGCGGCGTCTTCGCTCAGAAACGGCGAAATGAGGCGCGCCGCCGCTTCGGCGTACGGAACGCCCGCCAGGGCGGCGACGTCCTTGGGCGAGACGTGCGGATAGGCGAATGGCGTGTAGAGGCCCCCGTCGGTCGCGAGGCCGGCGAGCAGAACGTCATCGAAGGCGAGCTGCGCGGCTTCGCCGCGCGTCGAGAGATACCGCAATTTTCAATCCGTCAGGCAGGAGACGCGAGAGAGAGGCGCGCCGCTTCCTTTCATAACATATTCGCGGCCGTCGCAAGGCGCTCGCGGCTCTCGCCTCAGTGTTCGCGGACAAGCTTGCCGCGCGCATAGAGCGCGAAAACCACCAGAAGCGCCCCGGCGAGCGAAAACCAGGTGAACGCATAGGACAGGTGATTGTTGACGAATTCGGGCGCCGCCGGGACAAGGCGCGGAAAGCCGCTGGGTCCGGCGCTGGACGGGGCTTCGAGCGCCAGCGTGAAGGGCGCGGCGCCCGCGAGGCCGAGCGCCGCAGCGATGGCCGCGGGATCGCGGGTGAACCAGATGCGCTTTTCGGGCGTGTCCGCCGGCGTGAACATGTTGCGGGTCTGTGGCGCACGAAGCAGGCCGGATATTTCGACCTCGCCCTTCGGAGGCGCGCGGCCGGCGAGGTCCTCGGCCCTGGAGACGGGCGCAAAGCCACGCTCCACGAGAACGACGCCTCCCGAGGAAAGCGCGAAAGGCGTGACCACCATATAGCCGGGCTCGGTTCCCAGGCCCTCCGGCGGCTTCATGAAGATCAGCGCGTCGCCGGTGTCGGCGTAATGGCCGGATGCGCGGACATGGGTGAATTCATAATCCGCAGGCAAAATAGACCCCCATCGCTCGCCAGCCGGGAGCTCGGCCGGCGCGACATGGGCGCGGCCCTCGACCCGGGCGATCAGCGCTTCCTTCTCGCCGAGGCGCCGGACCTGCCAGGCCCCGAGAGTGACGAGGATCGCGAAAGCGAGCGCGGTCGCGACCGCCGGCCAGAGCAGCGCCCGCGCGGCGCGGCTCATGATTCGCGGCGGCCTTCTTCAGCCTTGTTGAAATATTGGAGGGCGATGAGCAGCCCTTTGGTCGGCCGCAACAAGCCGATGCACACCAGCGCCGAGAAAGGCAAAAAGAACGCGGCGTGGACCCAATAAGGAGGCTGATACACGACCTCGATATACCAGGCGAGGCCGACAATGATGAAGCCCGCAATGGTCATGACGAAGATGGCCGGACCGTCGCCCGTGTCGGCGAACGAAAAGTCGAGACCGCAGACTTCGCATTTCGGCGCGACCGTCAGCAGGCCGCGGATCATGTGGCCCTTGCTGCAGCGCGGGCAGCGTCCCAGCAGACCGTCGATATAAACTTGCGCGGGGGGATAAACCTGCTCTTCGGCCATTCCAAAGCTCGCTTCCATAAGAAAACGGCCACGGCGGCGCCGTGACCGTCGGTATCGGTCCCGAGGAGCGGGCGCGCGATGGTCGCGCGCCGTGCGCTTACTCGAAGGTGCCGCCCCAGTTCCCCCACACATATATGCAGCAGAACAGGAAGAGCCAGACCACGTCGACGAAGTGCCAGTACCAGGCGGCGAATTCGAATCCGAGATGCTGGTTGGCGGTGAAGTGGCCCTTATAGGCGCGCAGCAGGCAGACGATCAGGAAGATCGTGCCGACGATCACATGGAAGCCGTGGAAGCCGGTCGCCATGAAGAAGGTCGAGCCGTAATTCGTGGCCGCCGGATGCGCGGGGTCGAAGGAGAAGGCGAAGGGCGCGTGGATGTATTCGTAGCCTTGCACCGCGGTGAAGAAGAGGCCGAGGCCGATCGTCGCCAGCAGGCCCTTCTTGAGTTGATCGCGGTCGTCATGCAGCAGGCCGTGATGCGCCCAGGTGAGCGTCGCGCCCGAGGTGAGCAGGATAACCGTGTTGAGCAGCGGCAGCTTCCACGGGCTCAGGACTTCCATGCCCTTCGGCGGCCAGACCCCCTGGAAGAGCTCGGTGCGGGTCACCTGCCAGACGTCGTCCGGGAAGATGGACGAGTTGAAGAAGGCCCAGAACCAGGCGACGAAGAACATGACCTCGGAAAGGATGAAGAGGATCATGCCGTAGCGGTGATGCAGCTGCACGACCGGGGTGTGATGACCCTCGACCTGCGCCTCGCGAACGACGTCGCTCCACCAGGCGTACATCACGCCAAGGATCGCGGCGAAGCCGGCGAAAAACAGCATGCCGCCCCAAGTCTGGCCGTAAATCGGCGCGCCCTTGTGCTGGGCCATCCACATGATGGCGCCGATGGCGGTGAAGAGCGCAGCGAAGGCGCCCACGATCGGCCACGGACTCGGATCGACGAGATGGTAATCGTGTTGGGGTTTCGCGTGTCCGTCGGCCATTTCTACTTTTCCTCGTCATTCGCCGGTCGCCCGGCGTGTTCCAGGTTTGAGCGCCCCCCAACGCAGCCGGGGGTCAGGACTCGAGCTCGACCCCCCGCGCAGAGCCGGGGGTCAGGTTTTGGGCTTCTGCCCGGCCGCGTCGCTGGTCTTGGCTTTCGCCGGCGTCTTGGTCGGATAGAAGGAATAGGAAAGCGTGATCTCCTCGACCCGTCGCATCGCTTCGTCCTTTTCGAGCGCGGGATCGAGATAGAAGACGACGGGCCATTCGGCCGTCTCATGCGGTCCGAGGCGTTGCTCGTCAAAGCAGAAGCAGGCGATCTTCACGAAAAAAGCGCCGGCCTGGTCGGGGCTCACATTATAAGCCGCCTGCCCGCTCGTCTCTTTGTCGGAGTTGTTGACGACCTTGTAATAGACGGTCGTGGTCTCGCCGGTGCGCAGGGAGATCTTCGCGACCTCCGGTTCGAAGCGCCATGGCAGGTCACGCGCGACATTGGCGTCGAAACGCACGACGAGGCGCCGCTCGCCCTGTTTCGTCGCGCTCGCTTTCGCAACCTGCGGCGTGCCGCCAAAGCCCGTCGCAGCGCAGAAGGCGCGATAGAGCGGGACCGAGGCGAAGGACAGGCCGAGCATGCCGACCGAACCGACGACAAGCGCCGCGGCGAGGGCGCGCGGGCTCCATTTCGTCTGGCGGGCGGGCTGGGTCATGTCAGATCTGCCGGTTCGCGACGGCGCCGCCGAGCTTCACGAGCGTGACGGCGTAAAACAGCACAGCGAGCAGCGCCACGGTGATCCCGATGACGCGCGAGCGCCCAGAAGTGCGGCGGCGTCCACATGAAGATGATGAGGAACAGCAGAACGCTGTCGAAGCTGATGCCGCCCGTTACCGCGGCCCAACCGATCATGGGGGGAAACGCACCCGCGGCGCCGCCAATAACGATATTGTAGGGCGTCCGGCGCTTCAGCCACATCGTGTAGACGAAAAGATAAAAAGCGATGGTGATCGCGAGCAGCGCGCCTGCGGTCCAGTTCACCAGCACGCCGAGCGTCAGCACCGAGCAGACAGCAAGCACGCCACCAAAGCTCAAAGCTTCATCCGCGGTGACGCGGCCGCGCGGCAGAGGACGGGCGGCGGTACGGGCCATGCGCGCGTCAATGTCGGCGTCGTACCACATGTTGAGTGCACCCGATGCTCCGGCGCCGATGGCGATCGTGATGATCGCGATGGTGCCAAGGACCGGGTTAATCGGGCCGGGAGCGGCCAGCATGGCGGCAAGAGCGGTGAAAACGACAAGCGCCATCACGCGCGGCTTCATGAGCTGAATGAAATCGCCGACACTTGGCTCAAGTATCAGGTCGCTGTCGCCGATTTGGACGTGATCGCCGAGATAGGAAGGCGCCGCTTTTAGATTTTGATTTTGATGGCAGAAACTGCGGGCGTTCAAGTCATCGGCTGGCGCGCAGCCGCGCCAGTATTACGATCGTTTTTACTGATGGCCGGAACCGGAGATGCGCGGAAGCACCTCGAACTGATGGAACGGCGGCGGCGACGACAGGGTCCATTCCAGCGTCGTGCGCCCACGCCCCACGGATTGGAGGCCGCCTTCTCCTTCTTGATGAAGGCCTCGAACATGACCGAAGAAGAAGATCGAGCATGGCCAGCCGACGTGATGAACGCGCCGATCGACGAGATGTAGTTCCAGAGCGCGAAGGCGTCCGGATAGTCGATATAGCGGCGCGGCATGCCCGCAGGCCGAGGAAGTGCTGCGGGAAGAAGGTGAGGTTCGCGCCGATGAACAGTCAGCCAGAAGTGAAGCTTCGACAGCGTCTCGTTGTAGAGTAGCCCGTCATCTTCGGGAACCAGTAGTACCAGCCCGCGAAGATCGCCGAACACCGCGCCGAGCGACAGCACGTAGTGGAAGTGCGCGACGACGTAGTACGTCTCGTGCAGCGAACGGTCGATGCCGAGGCGTTCGAGACACGACGCCCGTGACGCCGCCGATCGTGAACACGAAGATGAAGCCGATCGCCCAGATCATCGGCGTGCGGAACGAGATCGACCGCCCCACATCGTCGCGATCCAGGAGAAGATCTTGATGCCCGTCGGCACCGCGATGACCATCGTCGCGAACACGAAGTAGCGCTGCGCGTTCAGCGACAGGCCGACCGTGTACATGTGGTGCGCCCAGACGACGAAGCCGACGAACCGATGGCGACCATGGCGTAGGCCATGCCGAGATAGCCGAAGACCGGCTTGCGCGAGAAGGTCGAAACGATGTGGCTGATGATGCCGAAGGCCGGCAGGATGAGAATGTAGACTTCGGGATGGCCGAAGAACCAGAACAGGTGCTGGAACAGCAGCGGATCGCCGCCGCCGGCCGGATCATAGAACGTCGTGCCGAAGTTGCGGTCGGTCAGCAGCATCGTGATCGCGCCGGCGAGAACCGGGAGCGACAGAGCAGCAGGAAACGCCGTGACCAGCACCGACCAGGCGAAGAGCGGCATCTTGTGCAGCGTCATGCCAGGCGCGCGCATATTGAAGATCGTGGTGATGAAGTTGATCGCGCCGAGGATCGACGACGCGCCCGCGAGATGCAGCGAGAGGATGACGAAATCCATCGCCGGACCGGGATGGCCGATGTTGCTCGACAGCGGGGATACAACGATCCAGCCCCGCCAAAGCCCATCATGCCCGGCGCGCCCTCGACGAACATCGACATGACCAGCAGGATCAGCGAGACGGCGAGCAGCCAGAACGAGATGTTGTTGAGGCGCGGGAAGGCCATGTCCGGCGCACCGATCATGATCGGCACGAACCAGTTGCCGAAACCGCCGATCAGCGCCGGCATGACCATGAAGAAGATCATGAGCACGCCATGGGCGGTGATGAAGACGTTGTAGAGGTTCTTCGCCGGATCGAGACCCATGGACGGATCAGCGCCATTGATGAGCTTGGCCAGGCCCGGGAACACGTTGATGCCCGGATACATGAGCTCGGCGCGGATGCCGATGGACATGAGCAGGCCGACCATACCGCCGATGACGGCGAGGATCAGGTAGAGCGTGCCAATGTCCTTGTGGTTCGTGGAGAAGAGAAAGCGGCGGAGGCCCGTGGGGTGGCCATGCGCTCCGGCAGTCGAACTCGCCATCGTTTGTCCCTCGATGTCTTATGTTGTCTTGCGTCGGTATCAGCGAGCCTGCTCGCTCGAGGCGAGGCGCGTCGGAGACTCGGCGGCGGAGAACTTCTTCTTCGATTCGGCCAGCCACTCGTCATATTTCTCGCGGCTGACGACGCGGATGGCCATCGGCATGAAGGCATGGTCCTTGCCGCAGATCTTGGAGCACTGGCCGTAATAGACGCCCTCCTTCTCGGCCTTGAACCACGTCTCGTTCAGACGGCCCGGAACCGCGTCCATGCGGACGCCGAAAGCGGGAATGACGAAGGAGTGAATGACGTCGGACGCGGTGATCTGGAGTTTAACCACCTCATTCAGCGGAACGAGCGCCTCATTGTCGACGGCGAGCAGTCGGGGCTCGCCCGGCTGAAGATCCGCTTCCTGCTTCATGAGCTGATCGAAGCCGAAGCCGCCGCCCTGATCCTCGGGATATTTGTAGGACCAGTACCACTGGTTGCCAGTGACCTTGATCGTGATCTTCGATTCCGGGATCTCCACCTGATGGGCGAGGATGCGGAACGAAGGAATGGCGATCGCGACGAGGATGAGGATCGGAACCAGCGTCCATACGATCTCGAGGCCCGTATGGTGCGTGAGCTTGGAAGGAACGGGGTTGGACTGCTCGTTGTAGCGCCAGGAGACGTAAAGCAGCAGGCCGAGAACCGACAGCGCGATGAAGGTGATGATGGGAAGCAGCAGCGCGTTGTAGAACGCCTGCGTCTCGCGGCCGACCTCAGTCACCGTCGCGGGCAGGCCGATGCCGCCGGGGGTCGGTTGACCCTCGACCTGGGCGTAGGCGATGCCGGCGAAGAGGATGACCGGAAGCGCAACTGCCGCCGCAAGCGCTCGTCCGGAAAGGTAGTTTCGATTGCCCGTGGACATGCAGGTCGCCTTTCGCACCTTCTCGTCAGTCAGTTTGGTTTTTTATGCAAATTTCGGACGCGCTTCCGCCGCCGAGAGCATTCGCCCGACATGGCCCGGTTCAACCACAAACGCAGGTCACGCGCAATTGCTGCGTCGCCGTATTTTCGCAGACAAATAGTCGCGCCGGAAAGGCTTCGGCAAGGTTGCGGCGCCGTAGCGAGGGAGGCCGGCGAAGGGCTTCTATGGCGCCGCGCAGCTTGACAGGGCGGGTTCATTTGCTAGGCAAACGGGGCCACTCCCGAAGCGGCGCGCCGCCCAGACGCGGCCCGTTTTCGCCGCCATACTCGGCGGATGGAGGCATCTATGCTGCTGGAGCCAACATGAAGCCTTTGCGCGCCGCGACATTTCCCATCCCGTTGCGACATCTCGTCGCGGCCTTCGCCGGAGCCTTCCTCGCGGTGGCCGGCGCCGGCGAGAGCTGCGCGCAAGGGGCGGTGAAATCGAAATATGGCGACTGGGAAATCCGCTGCGAAACGCCAGCCGGCGCGACGGCGGAACAATGCGCGCTGATTCAGAGCGTCGTCGCCGAAGACAAGAACAACGTCAATCTCGTCGTCATCGTCCTGAAAACAGTGGACGGCAAAAGTCGCCTGCTGCGGGTCATCGCGCCGCTCGGCGTTCTGCTTCCCAACGGACTGGGTCTGAAAATCGACGAAACCGACATTGGACGCGCCGGTTTTGTCAAATGTCTGCCGACCGGCTGCGTCGCGGAAGTCGTCATGGACGACAAGCTGATCGACCAGCTCAAGACCGGCAAGACCGCGACCTTCATCATTCATCAGGTGCCTGAAGAAGGCATCGGCCTTCCACTTACCCTCCAGGGCTTCAAGGAAGGCTATTCCAAACTCCCCTGACGGAGCGCGTGCGCTTAATGAAGACAGCTTTTGCAGGATTGGCGACGCTCGCCCTCGCGGCCAGCCTCGCGGCGCAGGACGCGGCGGCTTTCGAGTTGCCGAAGGTCGGCATGCCGGAAATGCTCGGTGGCGGCGAGAGCGCGCCGCAGACCCCGGGAGCCACGACAGATTGTCCGGTCATTATCGTCCAGGACGGCGGCCAGATGATCCGTTCCCCCGCCGGCGCCGACGCGGCCAGCGTGCATCACCAGATCTCGATCAAGTCCACCGCGCGCGAATGTGTCTTGGACGGCGGCAATTTGACGATCAAGGTCGGCGTCGAGGGCGACGCCATGCTGGGCCCGGCCGGGGCTCCGGGCGCTTATGCCGGGACGATCCGCGTGGCGCTTATGCGAATCAAGGACAACTCGGTCGTCACGTCCAAGAATTATCGCGTCAACGCGACGATCCCCGCGAGCGCCGCCCGCACGGATTTCCGCCTGCTGGCCGATCCGATCTCAACGCCCGCCACAGCGAAGGCGCAGGAAGAATATGAGATTGTCGTCGGCTTCACGGAAGGCGCGGCTTCGGACGCCGGCGACAAGCCGGCTCGGGCCAAGAAAAAGGGCCGGCGCTGAAGCGCTCGGCCCTCAATTCCTTCAGCGCTCTTTCGCGCCTCAGTTCGAAACGTAACGCGCGCGCTCGGCCAGCGATTTCACCTCGTTGATGCCGGCGGCGACGAAGTCCTTGGCGCCGCCCTTGGCGAGGACGCGCTCGGCGACCTTCACCGCGGCGTCGGCGGCGGCGGCGCGCACTTCCGCAGTGGCCTGCGCTTCGGCCTGAGCGATCTTCTGCTCGACCTGCTTCACGCTGCGGGCCATGAATTCATCGAGACGGCGCTTGCCTTCGGCGGCGATGAGCTCGGCCTCTTCCTTCGCCTGCGCGACGATGGCCTTGGCTTCCGCCTCGGCTTCTTCACGCTTCTTCTCGAATGAGGCGAGCAGCGACTCGGCTTCCGCGCGCAGGCGCTCGGCTTCAGCGAGTTCGCCCTTGATGCGGTTGATGCGCGCGTCGATCAGGGCGGCGAACTTGGAATGGGCGCCGACCCAGAGCAGCACGAGCACGAAGATCGTGAAGCCGACGGCGACGTAAAATTCCGCGTCGAAATGCATGGAACGCGTCTCCTCAGTTCACGGACTTGTATTCGGCGGCGAGCTTGGCGCGGTCGGCCGGAGCGCCCGTCAGCTTTTCGACGATCGAAGCGGCGGCGTCGAGCGCGATTTCCTCGACATTGGCGAGGGCGGCGTTCTTGGCGCTGCCGATGCGCGCCTCGGCCGCGCGCATCTTCTCGGCGGCGTCGGCCTCGGCGCGGGCGCGCTGGGCGCTCGCCTCGTCGGCGATCTTCTGCTGGGCCTCGCGGCCGATCGTCTGGGCCTCTTCGCGGCGCAGACGCAGATTCTCGTCATTGGCTGCGGCGGCGGCCTGCGCCTTGGCCTGCATCTCGCGCGAAGCGTCGAGATCGGAGGCGATCTTCTGCTCGCGATTCTCGATGATGCCGCCGACGCGCGGCAGCGCGAGACGCGACATGAGAATGTAGAGGAAGCCGAAGATCAGGACGAGCCAGACGAGCTGCGGCGCGAAATTCTCGGTCTGGAAGGGCGGGAAGACGCCCTCGTGATGGGCTTCGCCGCCCGGCGCGCCGACAGACTCGTGCGTCGCTTGGGTTTCCTGCTCGGCCTCGGCGGCGTGGGCGGAAGAGATGATCGCCATGGACATGATCCAAAGTCTTCGACGCGGCGCGCGGTTCGAACGCGGAGCGCCTCTGCGGGGCGTAACAAGCGAGGCGCGCATCAAAGCGCGCCTCGCGAAGGTCTTGCAGGAAAGCCTTAGGCCTTCAGATACAGCAGCAGCGCGATGACGAAGGCGAAGATGCCCAGGCCTTCGGCGAGCGCCGCGCCGATGATCGCGTTGGTGAACTGGGAAGCGGCCGCCGACGGATTGCGCAGGGCGCCGTTGACGAAGTTGCCGAAGATGAGGCCGACGCCGATCGCCGCAGCGCCGGTGCCGATCGCGGCGAGACCCGCGCCAACCAGTTGCATTTCAGTAGCCATAGTATTCTCCTGCTTTATTGGGCGACGTTTATTGTTGGATGTTTATCAGTGGCCCGGATGGATCGCGTCGTTGAGATAGACGCAAGTGAGGACGCTGAAGACGAAGGCCTGAAGGCAGGCCACGAGCAACTCCAGCGCATAGAGCGCGACGATGGCGAGCAGCGGGATCGGCGCCAGCGCCTGATAGACGCCGCCGGCCGCGAGCAGCAGCACCACGAAGCCGCCGAACACCGCGAGCGTCACGTGGCCCGCGAGGATGTTGGCGAAAAGACGAATGGAGAGCGACACCGGCCGCGATAGGAAGGAGATGATCTCGATCGGCACGAGGATCACCAGCACCGGGAGCGGCACGCCATGGGGCACGAAGAGCTTAATGAAGCCGAAGCCGTTCCGGTAGAAACCGTAGGCGGTGACGAGCAGAATGACGAGCAGCGCGAAGGCGCCGGTCACGACGATCTGGCTGGTCACCGAATAGGTGTAGGGGATCAACCCGATCAGGTTCGAGATCAGGATGAAGGAGAACAGCGAGAAGACGAAGGGGAAGAACTTCATGCCTTCCTTGCCCGCCGTCGAGCGCACCGTATTGGCGACGAACTCGTAAAGCATTTCGGCGAGCGCCTGGAAGCGGCCCGGCACGATCGCCTTGCGCGAGGTCGCGACGACCATCAGCAGCACGACGCCGAGCGCCGCGAGCAGCATGTAGAGCGAGGCGTTGGTGAAGGAGGTCTCGAAGCCCGCGATCTCGTGCGGGAAGTAGCGGTGCAGTTCGAATTGTTCGATCGGATTCGGCGCGGCCGCTGCTTCGTTGCTCATCGTCCCTGCCCGAGCGGTCAAGCCCGGCCCTCGATTGTGAGGGCGCGAAAACCGCGCCCTGGGTCTCGTTTACGATCGCGCCCGCTCAGGCCTTGGGCTTGGCGACGCGATAGATGTTCCAAAAGCCAGCCGCTATGCCGAGACCGAGAAGAACGATCATCAGCCAGGGCTTGGTGCCGAGCCATTCATCCGCCTTCCAGCCGATGAGCCCGCCGACCAGCACCGCGCCCGCAAATTCGGAAAAGGCGTTGAGCCCGACGCTCAGCGCTTTCGACAGCCCCGATCGCTCGGGCGGCGGCGCCTCCTTGGCGAGTTGCTCTTCCTGACGCTGCTTCAGCGTCGCGTTGAGCTTCTCGAGCCGCGCATTGAGCGCGTCCTGTTCGGCGTCCCGCTTGTCGTCTTCGATCATCGCATCTCTCCTCCACGCCAGAAGCGGCGCGCGAAATTGAACGATGGCCGGGGACGGCTTGTTCGGGGGATTATCCGGTTCCGGGAGCGGCAAATCGAAAAAACCCGGCCTTTCGGCCAAGCCCTTTCGAGCCGCGCGCAACATATTGACGGGGCACAGTGAAGTCAAGGCGGACAGAAAGACACAAACCGCATTGAAATCACAGGATTTTCTGGACTTGCGACAAATCGCGCGCCCAAACTTTTCGCAGCGCGAAAGGGCGCGCCCCCGCCGGACGGGGCGCTCCACGCCCTTCGCCGCCCGTTTCTGCTGGCGCATGAGCCAGGTTTGCAGCGCAAAAGGCCGCGCCGGGGCTAATCGCCAGCGACCGGATCGCCGGGCAATATCGCTTCCTCGCCCAGAGCGTCGCGCACATACAGCTTGCTGACGACGACGAACAGCATGACGGTGAGCGGAGCGGCGAGGATCGTCGCGGCGATTCCAAACAGGGACCCTACCACCGCGATGCTGATCAGCATGAGCGCCGGCGGGATCCGCACCAATCTGCTTTGAATGATCGGCATCATGACGTTTCCGTCGAATTGGTGAATGACGAAATAGGTCGCCGCGGTGGTCAGCATGGCGAAGGGGCTGACGGTCGCCGCGACGATCACGGACGGAAAGATCGCGAGGATCGGGCCGATATAGGGAACGAATTCGGCGAGCCCGGTAATGGCGCCGAGCGCGATCGGCGACGGAAGGCCGATGAGCCAGACGGAGAGACCGCCGAGCAGACCAACGGAGACGATCTCGAACAATAGGCCGATGAGCCAGAGCCGCAGCGCCATGGCGACATGCAACAGCGTATCGCTCGCATTGGCCCGCCAGCTCGGGGGCAGCAGCAGCGTCAGCCCGTCGAGATAAAGCTCCGGCTCGCCAGCGAGAAAGACGCCGACGAAGACGGCCGCCAATGTCGCGAGGAACGCCTCGCCGCTGACGCTGAAAATCTTGGCGAGCAATGCGGCCGCCGAGAAACCCTTGCCGAGATCGGGCAAGTAGCCGTCGAGCCCCAATCTCTCTAGCTGGGTCGCAAACGCCTCTCGCGCCTCCTCCGCCCGATGCAAGACCTCCTGGAGCTCCGCCGAGATCATCGCGCCGGAAAGATAAGCGCCCGCGCTCAAAACCGCCGCGATCAGAAGGCCCGACAGGATCAGGGCCGGGCCTCTTGGCAGGCGCAGGAAGCGAAAGGGTTCGGCCACGAGATGGATCAGGGCCGCGACAAGCGCGGCGGCGGTCGCGAGCAGGATGACGCCAAACAGGCGCCAAACGACAAAAGGCAAGCATGCCAGGGAGATGAAGATGAGCGAACGCCGGATGAATTCTGCTCTCCCCATAGGCGCTCCTCAACGGGGACCGGCTGGATGGACCTCGCAAGCTGGCCGGCGCACGCCTTGCCAGGCGCCGGCCTCACAGCGTTCATTTAGGTCGATTCAGCGCGCCGACGCCCGGAAAATTCCGGTCGGGAGAGCAGCCGGCCTCGGGGATCAGCCCCAACATTTAGCTCGCCAGCGCGAACTTCTCCGCCTGCTCCAGATCGACCGAGACGAGCTGCGAAATGCCGCGCTCGGCCTGGGTGACGCCGAAGAGACGGTCCATGCGGGCCATGGTGATCGGATTGTGGGTGATCGTCACGAAGCGCGTGTCGGTCTTCTTGCGCATCTCGTCGATGAGGTCGCAGAAACGCTCGACATTGTAATCGTCGAGCGGCGCATCGACCTCGTCGAGCACGCAGATCGGCGAGGGGTTGGTCAAAAACACCGCGAAGATCAGGACATGGCGGTGAGCGCCTGCTCGCCGCCCGAGAGCAGCGACATCGCCGCGGGCTTCTTGCCGGGCGGGCGGGCGAGAATGTCGAGGCCGGCCTCCAGCGGATCGTCGCTCTCGATGAGCTGGATTCCGCCGTTCCGCCGTCGAACAGGAGCGTGAACAGCTCCTTGAAATGGGCGTTGACCTTGTCGAAGGCGGCGAGGAGGCGCTCGCGGCCCTCCTTGTTGAGGCTGGCGATGGCGGCGCGCAATTTCTTGATCGCCTCGGCGAGGTCGTCGCGTTCGGCGATCATCTTGTCGCGCTGGGTATCGACCTCGGCGAGTTCGTCCTCGGCGCGCAGATTGACGGCGCCGAGGCGCTCGCGATCGGCGCGCAGGACTTCGAGCCGCTTCTCGATCTCGGCGATCTCCGGCAGTTCGTCGCCTTCCTTCACCCCGGCGAGATCGGCGAGCGCGGCGGGGGTCGTTTCCAGATCGTGCTGGATGGCGCGCTCAATGTCGGCGGCGCGCTGCTTGGCCGCCTCGAGCTGCGCTTCGCTGCGGGCCTTTTCCTCGCGGGCGACGCTCATGGCGTCGAGCGCGGCGCGGGCGGCGCGATCGGCTTCCGCGAGGCGGGTCTCGGCGGCGGCGCGATCGTTGGAGGCGTCGCTGCGCGCGGCTTCGGCGTCCTGCAGGGCGTTCAACAGCGTGCGGCGCTGGTCGAGGAAGGCGTCGGGAGCTTCGGCGAGGCGCTCCTGCTCTTCGCGGGCGGATTCGAGGCGCTCTTCCAGTTCGCCCAGCCGGTCCTGCGCGCGGTCGCGGCGCTCGGCCCAGGAGGCGATCTCGCGGGCGATGGCGTTGACGCGGGAGACGCGGGCGCTCGCCTCGCTTCGCAGGCTGGTCAGCGCGGCGCGGGCTTCGCCGGCCTGGGCGCGCTCGACCATGGCGCGGGCGCGCAGGCTTTCCAGCATGCCGGCGAGCGAGGCCGGCTCCTCCAGCGCGTCGAGCTGCGCCGAAATCTCGTCGCGCTTCTG
The DNA here is from genome assembly GCF_049675845.1 of Methylocystis parvus. Taxonomy (GTDB): domain Bacteria; phylum Pseudomonadota; class Alphaproteobacteria; order Rhizobiales; family Beijerinckiaceae; genus Methylocystis; species Methylocystis parvus_A. The sequence continues at coordinate 3,560,592 of NZ_CP187161.1, read as the reverse complement.
GCTCGCTTCGTCGCGATTGGCGAGGGTCTGGGCCTTGGCCGCCTCCAGCGCGGAAAGGCGCTGGCCGATCTGGGCGAGGCGGCGCTCGGCGGCGGCGTGGCGCTCGCGCGCCTCCTCCAGCCGGACGCGGGCGCGGCGCTGGGCGTCGCGGGCCTGTGCGTCGGCCATGGTCGCGAGCCGCGTCGCTTCGCGGGCGTCCTCCAGCTCCTCGGCGAGGGCGTCGGCCTGGGCGCGGGCGAGTTCGGCTTCGGCGCGCAGATCGGCGAGGCGATTCTTCTCGGCGAGGCGACGGGCGGCCGGGGTCGGCGCCTCGGCGGCCTGGGTGAAACCGTCCCAGCGCCACAGATCGCCTTCTTTGGAGACGAGCCGCTGGCCGGGCTTCAGGAGCTTGCGAAGGTTCTCGCCCTCGGAGCGCAGAACGACGCCGATCTGGGCGAGGCGGCGGCGCAGCGCCGGCGGCGCCTCGACCATCTCGCCCAGCGAGCGCACGCCGGGCGGCAAAGGCGGATCGCCCGCGTCCGGCGTCAGCGCCCAATGGGCCGGGGCGGAGGTTTCGGCGGAGGCGTCGAGATCGTCGCCAAGCGCGGCGCCGAGCGCCGTCTCATAGCCCTTTTCGACCGCCATGCTCTCGACGACCGGCGCCCACAGGCCGCCGGAAGCGGACTGCAAAAGGTTTTCGAGCGTGCGGACTTCCGTCTCCAGCCGCTGCGCCTTGAGCGCGGCCTGCTCCACGGGCTGGCGGGCGGCCGACTCTGTCTCGCGCGCCTCGCGCTGGGCCTCTTCGGCCATCTGCGCGGCCTCGTCGGCGGCGCGGGCCTCCTCGGCGGCCATCTCGAAGGCCTCGGCGAGGCGCGCGGCCTCTTCGGCGCCGCCGCCCTGCCCCGCGATCAGGGCGAATTCCGTGTCGAGGCGCGTGAGCTCCGCCTCGAAGCGGGCGACGCGGCCGGTTTCGTCGCGCAAAGCGGATTCGAGCGAGGCGCGGCGAGCGTTCACGCCGGCGAGCTGCTGCTGCGCGTCGGAAAGCTGCGATTCGGTCTCCGCGAGCGCCGCCTCGATCTCGGCGAGGCGCTCGATCGCCTCCGCCTCGCGATCGCCATCGGAGGAATCGGCGCCGATGAGCTCCGCGCGCTCCTCCTCCAGCCGTTCGGCGACTTGCGCGGCGTCCTCGATCAGCGCGCGCTCGCGCTCGAGATCGCGCATGAATTGCTCGATCTGGCGGGCCAGCTCGGAAATGCGCTGCTTGGCGCGCTCTTCGTCGGCCTCCAGCGCCTGTCGCGCGGCGACGAGGCGGTGCACGGCGGCGCCGGCTTCGGCCTCCTTTTCGCGAAGCTTCGGCAGCTCATGGGCGGCGATGGCCTGGAGCTTGGCGGCCTCGGCCTGCTCCAGCGTGCGGGTCTGCACGTTGAGAATATCCGCCTCGAGCTTTCGCGCCGCGTCGCGCAGGCTGTCCGAGGCGATCTGATAGGAGACGAGCGCGACCAGCGCCTCGTTCTGGCGGATCTTCGCTGCGAGTTCGCGGTAGCGCGAAGCCTGCCGCGCCTGCCGGCGCAGGCTGTCGCCCTGGCTCTCGACCTGCTTCAGCACGTCTTCGAGGCGCGTCAGATTTTCAGACGCCGCATTGAGGCGAAGCTCGGCTTCGTGGCGGCGCGTGTGGAGGCCGGCGACGCCGGCGGCGTCTTCGAGAATACGGCGGCGCGCCTGGGGTTTCGCGGAGATGAGCTCGCCGATCTGGCCCTGCCGCACGAGCGAAGGGGACCGCGCGCCGGTCGCGGCGTCGGCGAAGAGGAGCTGCACGTCGCGGGCGCGGGCTTCCTTGCCATTGATGCGATAGGTCGAGCCCTGCTCGCGCTCGATGCGGCGCGTGACTTCGATCGTGTCGGCGTCGTTGAAGGCCGCGGGCGCCAGACGCGCCGTATTGTCGAGAACGAGGCCCACTTCCGCGAAATTGCGCGCGGCGCGCGAGCCGCCGCCGGAGAAGATCACGTCGTCCATGCCGGACGCGCGCATGTTTTTATAGGAGTTTTCGCCCATGACCCAGCGCAGGGCCTCGACGAGATTCGACTTGCCGCATCCGTTTGGCCCGACGACGCCGGTGAGGCCCGGCTGGATCAGGAAATCGGTCGGTTCGCAGAAGCTCTTGAAGCCCAGAAGTCTCAGGCGTTCGAATTTCATGGTTTAAAAATGCGCCACAAAAGAATGACGAATGCAAGGAAACGCCCGCAATATGTTGTGGGAAGAATGGCAGACGCTTGAGGGTAAAGGCTTATCCGCGAACGGCCGCGCTCCTGGCCGCGCCGCCGTCGGCTCCGGGAGGCGTTTGGCGAGTCGCGGCGCCGTCTTTTTCCTGTTGCATTGCGGCGGCCCGGCCGAAAAAATGAAAACGCGCGGGTGAATCGATCGAGGAATCGGATTGGCGGCGATGGCTTCCTGCAACCAGGATCTCTGGGTTTTCGGCTATGGCTCGCTGATGTGGCGGCCCGGCTTCGATTATGTCGAGAGCGCTCTCGCCTGGGTCCATGGCTATCACCGCTCGCTCTGCATTTTCTCGCATGTCCATCGCGGCACGCCAGAGCGGCCGGGGCTGGTTCTCGGGCTCGACAAGGGCGGGTCCTGCCAGGGCGTGGCCTTTCGCGTCGCCGCGAAGGATCGGGAGAAGACGGTTTCCTATCTGCGCGAACGGGAACTGGTGACCTCGGTCTATCTCGAAAAGACCGTGGGGATTCGCTTCGCCGAAGGCGGCTGCGTCAACGCGCTCGCCTATGTGGTCGACCGCAGCCACTGCCAATATGCCGGCCGACTGCCTTTTGAGGAGATGGCGCGGCTGGTCGCCGAAGGCGTCGGGATCAATGGCGACAATCCCGCTTATGTGCGGAATACCTACGAGCATCTTTTGCAACTCGACATCCGGGACGAGGAGCTTGGCGAGATCGTGCGCCGCCTCGACAGCTGCTCTTGCCGCGCGGCGGTTCCCGAACAAAAAAAGGCCGGGGCAAGCCCCGGCCGTTAGAAACGCAGAAAAACGCTCGACGCGGAACTTCACGCCACGCTCAACCGACGCTCACGCAACGCCTCGACGAACAGAACGCACGCGACACACGCAACGAACGCAATCCACTCAGTTCAGCAGCGATCCCGCAAGATCGCGAACGGTCTCGACGTCCGGGCAGAAATGGACATGCCACTCGACGACGCCAAGCTCCTGCGCCAACTGACGCAACGCCGGGGCGCGGCTTTCGCCGGCCGAGAACAGGCATACGGGGCGCAGCGCCGCGCCGTCGCGCGCCACGCCGATGATGACGCCGTTCTCGACGTCCGATACGAAACCTTCCTCCCCGCGCTGGAACACCGAGCAGACATACCGACGGCCCGTCACCCCCCGCCAGGAGAAGAAATGGCCGCGAAGCGCATCCGCGCCCGCGAGGGAATCGAGCTCCTGCCCGCGTGGATTCAACGCCTTGCCGGCGCGGCGCAGAGGGGAGATCGTAAAATTGTAGCGTTGCATGACAGCCCTGCTCCAGGGAGCGAAACTAGAACATCATAAGAACAAACGCAGCACAACGTCAAGGCGCGCGCCCGCCGGAACCCCGGGTTCCTGGACAAGACTCCGACAGGCGCGCTCCGCGTCGCGAGAGAAGCGACGCAAGACGGTCATCCGTCTCGCTGCCCTTTATGCCAGAGGTCGTATCCTGCGGATGTGCGGCAGCGCGCATGTTAGATTCCGAACATAACCCTCGCCATTGAGTTGGCGCGCCCGTCGACTGTTTCAAGGTGAAACACCGCGAGAAATGCGCGACTGCGGCATTTTTTCGCACAGGTCAAGCCGCCTGGACAGAATTTGCGAGATATTTCGGATATTTAGACTAAAAAGCAGGTTTTTCCGGGCGCTTTTGCGGCAAACCGGCCCGGTAAGCGGCGCCTTTACCGCGCGCCTGCTATCTCCGCGAATCAGTAACCGGGAGCGTCAATGTGAATGCCGAAACCGAGCGGCCTGCGGGGAAAGACGCGTTGCGCAAGCCGCCCGAAAGCTTCCTCGTCATCGTCAATCCGAGCGCCGGCGGCGACAAACGGCGGCTCGCCAAGGACGTTGCGGCGCGCCTGACGAAAGGCGGCCGTAGCGTCTCCCTCGAGATCGCGGCTGGCCCCGGCGAAATAAGGCGGCTCGCCGAAGCCGCCCGCGCCGACGCGGTGCTCGTCGCGGGCGGCGACGGCTCCATCAACGAGGCCGTTTGCGGGCTGCTTGCCCGCCCTACCTCACGCCCGGCGCTCGGCGTCATTCCACAGGGCACGGTGAACGTCCTGATGCGGGAGCTCGGCCTCCCTGAGGACGCCTCTGCGCTCGCGGATATTTTTTTGCGCGGCGAGACGAAGCCGCTCCATATCGGCCGCGCCAATGGCGCGCCGTTCTTGCTGATGGCGTCGGCGGGCCTCGACGCCGCGGTGGTCGAGACCGTCGATCTCGGGCTCAAGAGAAAGATCGGTCGCCTCGCCTACGCGGTGTCCGCCGCGAAGGTCCTGGCGCGCGGCGGCTTTCCGGACGTGGAAGCGCAGACGGAGGCCGGCGTCCTGCGGGCGAAATGCGTCGTCGTCTCCAACGCGAAACATTACGGCGGCGGCTTTGTCATCGACCGCTCGGCAAACGTAACGCGCCCCGGCCTGTCTCTCGTGGCGCTGACGGAAATCTCGCCCCGCGCGACGCTGGCGCTGATGCGCTATTTTCTCACCGGCGCTCTCGACGGCGCGGGCTGCGTCCGCAAGCTGGCGACGCGGCGTGTGACGATTCGCGGGGAAGGCGCCGCGCAGATCGACGGCGACTATCTCGGCCGGATGCCCGTTGAAATTTGCGCCGGTGACGAGACGCTCGACATTCTCGCCTGAGCCTTACGCATTCGCCCCGCCGCCCGCCGTCTTCAGCCACGCCGCGCCGCAGGCCTTGGCGAGTTCGCGCACGCGCAGAATGTAGCTCTGGCGTTCGGTCACGGAGATCACGCCGCGCGCGTCGAGCAGGTTGAAGGCGTGGCTCGCCTTGATGCACTGGTCGTAGGCGGGCAGCGCCAAGCGGTGCATCTCGTCGCCGGAGCCCGCGCCGAAATCGAGGAGGCGCCGGCATTCGGCCTCGGCGTCCTTGAAATCCTCGAAGAGCTTGCCCGTATCGGCGGCCTCGAAATTGTGCCGCGAATATTCCTGCTCGGCCTGAAGAAAGACGTCGGCGTAGGAGACCTTCTCCGCGCCTTCGCGGCCGTTGAAGTTCAGCTCCATGATGCTGTCGACCCCCTGCAGATAGCAGGCGAGGCGCTCGAGGCCGTAGGTCAGTTCGCCCGCGACCGGCGCGCATTCGAAGCCCGCGACCTGCTGGAAATAGGTGAATTGCGACACTTCCATGCCGTCGCACCAGCACTCCCAGCCGAGCCCCCAGGCGCCGAGCGTCGGGCTCTCCCAATCGTCCTCGACGAAGCGGATGTCGTGCACTTTCGGATCAATGCCGATCGCGGCGAGCGAATTGAGATAGAGCTGCTGCAGATCCGGCGGCGATGGCTTCAGGATGACCTGGAACTGATAATAGTGCTGCAGGCGATTGGGGTTCTCGCCATAACGCCCGTCCTTGGGGCGCCGGCAGGGTTGCGCATAGGCCGCGCGCCACGCCCTCGGCCCAAGTGCGCGCAGCGTCGTCGCCGGATGAAACGTGCCCGCGCCCATCTCCATGTCATAGGGCTGCAAAATGACGCAGCCCTGCGCCGCCCAGTAATTCTGCAGGGTGAGAATCAGGCCCTGGAAGGAGCGGGTCGGGGAGAGGTAATCGGCTTCGGGGGTCATCTTTGCTTCCTGTAGCGTCCCGCGCAGCGTTACGGTCGCCGCGTCGCCGGGTCAATGCCGCAAACTCGTTTCAATTTGAACCAAAACCTCGGTAGCGAAGAAAGCGCTTGGCAACCATTCCGAAAGTCTCGCGCGCTAGCGTCTGGACATGCGTACCGTTTTGTATCCTCGCGTTCCTGCCTTTCGCGGCGTCCGCCGGATCGTTCCGGCCCTTGGCGCTCTCCTGACCGCCGTCCTCGCCGGCGGGCTTCTCTTCCCGCAGAGCCCGGTCGACCCTTCGCCGGACGCGGCCGAAGCCGCGCCGAGCAGCGGCGTGGTCGGCTTGCGCGGCTCCTATCTCTCCGATATCGGCCCGCATGCGCCGGGCGCCTTTGCGCCGCGCAGCGCACGGGCGAAGCCGCACAATGTCTTCTTGGCCTATGCCGAGGCGGCGCCGATCGGCTTGGACAAGGCGCAAGCGGCGCCCCTGCCGCCGACGCGGCCGTCCGAACTGCGGACGGCGCTGGCCGAGCCCGTCGCCCAGGCTCCCGTCTTCGCCGACGTTCCCACGCCCCCGCACCGGCCGGCCGAGCTGACGATCGCGCTGAAGCCCGAGACGCCGAAGGAGCAGCGCCGCGAAACGGTCGCGACCGCCCCCGTTCCGGCAGAGCTCGTCCCCTCCGCGCCCGTCCCCTCGGCGCCCGTCCCCGCGCCGGCGCCTCGCCAGATCGCGCGGCAGGAGATCGCGCGCACGACCGTCGTCCCGTCCGGCCCGGCGGACAATCGCGGCTTCTTCGAGCGGCTCTTTGGCGGCGCCCCCCAGGCCGCCGCGCCGCAGGCGACGAGCCGCCGCGAGGCCATGGCCTATGCCGGAGCGAACGACGCCGGCGGCCTCTTCGGCGGCCTGCGCAGCGCCGTCGCGCCGGCCAATCCGGCCGCGCGTTACGATCGCTACACCGCCGTCTACGACATCTCCGCGCGCACGGTTTACATGCCGGACGGCACGCGGCTCGAGGCGCATTCCGGCCTGCGCGAACATCTCGACGATCCGCGCTACGTCCATCTGCGGATGCGCGGCCCGACGCCGCCGCATCTCTATGATCTGACGCCGCGCGAGGCGCTGTTCCACGGCGTCGAGGCGCTGCGCCTCAATCCGGTCGGCGGCGGCGGTTCCCGCATCTACAATCGGGCTGGATTGCTCGCGCACACCTACATGCTCGGCCCCAACGGCGACTCGAATGGCTGCGTGTCCTTCCGCGACTACCACGCTTTCCTGAACGCCTATAAGCGCGGCGAAATCCGGCGCCTCGCCGTCGTCTCGCATATGTAAGATACGGGCAGGATTTGATTTTCCTGCCCGGACACGACCTTGACGCTCCACCGAAGCGCCCGCTCACAGCCAGGATTTCGCCTAATTCCAGCCCAAGCAAGGCCGCGATGCTTTTCCAAAGTGTTGCTGCGGCGTACTTGCGCGCCTCGAACATGCCTCCGGAGAAGTGATTCGCTGAATCCGCCCGGGCCAAGCAGTCGAAAAGCGCAGCGCAAAGATCATTCGGGGGCGGATGGTGAAGAATACCCACACGCTACATGGCTTCTTGTCTCGCGATCGCGGCCGGCTTTTCGCCTATACGGTTCTCGGCGCAGGTTCGCTTTCCCTTGGCTTGCTCGCCTTCTGGCACGGGCTCCATCGTCCGACAGCCCCGGAGCCGGTCGTCGCCGCAGCGCCGCAACCGGCGCCGGCCGTGAATCCCTATGGCCCGATGGTCGTCGGCCTCGGGCCCTGGGCGCGCACCGCCGCCGCGACGGCCCCCGATCTGCGCCCCGCGCAGCAGACCGCATCGGCTCAGCCGCAGGCTGCGGCCGATGCGAATGCGGAGGCCGCGCAGCCGGCCCCCGCGACGGTCGCAGAAGCGGCGCCCACCTATCCCGAGGTTGACGTTCCGCTGCCGCCCCATCGGCCGCCTGAGCTGAAGAACCTCGCCAGCAAGACCGTCGAGCCCGCGCCGTTGCGTCAGGCGGCGCTCCCGACCCAGCCCGCGCCGACGGCCCAGGCCCCGGTCCCCGGCGACAATCGCGGCTTCTTCGAGAAAATCTTCGGCGGCGCCGGCGCGACTCAGCAACAGCAGGCCGCGCAGCCGCAGACGGCGCCCGCGGGCCGCAACGCCCGCCGCCAGCAGGCGGCGCCCGTCCAGCAGGCTTTGGCCTACGCCCCGCAGGAGCCGTCCGCGGGCGGCCTCTTCGGCGGCCTGACTAGCCCCGCAGCGCCCGCCGCGCCGGCCCAAACCACCGCTGTCGGCCCCGCCCCGCGCGCAGGCGGCGGCACGGCCGTCTACGACATCTCGGCCCACACGGTTTACATGCCGGACGGCTCGCGGCTCGAAGCCCATTCGGGTCTGCGCGAGCATCTCGACGATCCGCGCTACGTGCATGTCCGCATGAAGGGACCGACGCCACCGGCCGTCTACACGCTCTCGCCGCGCGAGGCGCTGTTTCATGGCGTCGAAGCGCTTCGCCTCACGCCGAACGGCGACGTGTATGGCCGCGCCGGCCTGCTCGCGCACACCTACATGCTGGGGCCGAACGGCGACTCCAATGGCTGCGTCTCCTTCCGGGACTATCAGGCCTTCCTCAACGCCTACAAGCGCGGCGAGGTGCGGCGCCTCGTCGTCGTGGCGCGGATGTAAGACGCGCAAACAGGTCTGCGATTTGAGAAGCCGGCGTCCTCGCCGGCTTTTCGCATTTTCAGCGCTTGAACATCCTGTTCAACGCCGATCGCCATGGGTCCGTCGCGGCCGCATGGCGGTCTTCAAGCTGAGTTCGACAACGCCCGCCCCGAAACCGCCGCTCGGCGACAGGCTCGCCTACGACACGTTATCAAGCGAGTTGACCCTCGTCGCGACGGAGGTCGCGGGCTCGTCGCGCGCGGACCTCGCCAACGCCGTCATCGCCGCCCATAGCGGCGCCCGCGCGCGGGTTCTGCTCAAGGAGGAGCGCGTTGCCGCCTGACAGGCGCGCCCGGGCTCGACTGCGGGCTTTCGCTACGCATATTGTGTTGATAGGCCGGCCATCCGCGCTGGCGCCGAGGAAGAAAAGATGCGCTTGCGGTTCTGGCTCCTGCTCCTCGCGGCGACCTTTGCGGCGTCGGAGGCGGCCGCGAAAGTGCGCATCCATATCGATCTTTCGCGGCAGCGTATGCACGTAGCCTCGTCCGAGGGCAGCTATAGCTGGCCGGTGTCGACGGCGCGGCCCGGCTATCGGACGCCGCGCGGCGTCTTTTCGGCGCGCGCGCTGAAGCGCATGCATTACTCCAGCAAATACGACGATGCGCCGATGCCGCATTCGATCTTCTTCTCAGGCGGTTACGCGATCCACGGGACCTATGCGACCGGCTCGCTGGGGCGACCGGTCTCGCATGGCTGCGTGCGGCTCTCGCCAGGCCATGCGGCGCTGCTCTACGGCATGGTGAAGCGGGAAGGCGCGCGCATCACGATTTCCGGCGGACGCTGAAGCTGGGCCGCGTTTTTCTCTGGCCTCGCGAGCCGTCGCCGCATAAATGACGGCGCGGCCCGCATCTTTGCGCGGCCGATCCCGCTCTCGCCGAGGACGCAGCCTCATGCATTTGGCCGGCTTGAGGATCTTCATCGAAGACGCGCCCATCGGCGCGGCGATGTTCGACCGCGAGATGCGCTATCTCGCCTACAGCCGTTATTGGCTCGTCAATCACAGGATCGAACATATCGAGCTCGGCCGCTCGCATTGCGACGTGTTTCCTGAAATTCCGGAGCGCTGGAAGGAAGTGCACGGGCGCGCCCTCGCCGGCGAAACCATCCGCGAGGCGGAGGACGAGTTTCGCCGCGCCGACGGCTCGGCGATCTGGCTGAAATGGGAGACCCGCCCCTGGCGCGACGCCAACGGCGCCATTGGCGGCGTGATCATCTTCTGCGACGACATCACGCCGCAAAAAGAGGCCGAGGAAGCGTTGCGGCAGGCGCTCGCAAGGCAGCGCCTCGCGCAGTCGGCGGGGCATATCGGCGTCTGGGACTGGGAGATCGCGCCGAACCGCACCTATCTCAATGCCGAATGGTACGAAATTTACGGCCTGCCCAAAGGCTCGGTGCTCGCTTATGAGGATTTCATCGCGCGCGTGCATCCGGACGATCGGTCGGCCGCGGAGAAGATGATGCAGGACGCCCTCGCCGGAGAGGGGATCATCGATCACGACTACCGCGTTGTGCGCGCCGACGACGGGGCGATGCGCTGGGTCGCCTCGAAGGGCGAAGTTTATTTCGACGCGCGGGGCAAGGCGGAGCGCGCCATGGGCGCCGTCTACGACATCACCGAGCGCAAGGAGATGGAGGACGCGCTTCGCGAGTCCGATCGCCGCAAGTCGGAGTTTCTCGCAACGCTCGCGCATGAATTGCGCAGTCCCCTGACGCCGATCAGCAACGCGGTCGACGTGCTCGGGCAACTCTCCGATCGCGACGCTTCGCCCGCCGGCGAGAAAAAGCGCGCGGTCTTGCAAATGGCGCGGCGTCAGGTCGATCATCTGTCGCGCCTCGTCAACGATCTTCTGGACGTGATGCGCATCGACCACGGAAAGATCTCGCTGGATCGCAGCGAATCCGATCTCGTCCAACTCCTCGTTCACGCCGTCGAATTGGCCCAGCCCAATTTCGATTCCAAGCGCCACGCGCTCGTCACGGATCTCCCAGCCACCCCGCTGCCGATCAATGGCGATCCAGTGCGGCTCACCCAGGTCTTCGCGAACCTCCTCAACAACGCCGCGCGCTATACGGACCCCGACGGCCGCATCGAGCTTTCGGCGCGCCGCGAGGGCGACGAGGCCGTGGTGACGGTGCGCGACAACGGCCAGGGCATCGCGCCCGAGATGCTCGTCTCCATTTTCGAGATGTTCGCCCAGGCCGGCGATCCAGCCTCCCAGCGCGGTCTCGGCGTCGGCCTCGCGCTCGCCCGCAGCCTCGTCGACCTGCATGGCGGGACCATTGAAGCCAGAAGCGAGGGAGTGGGGCGGGGCAGCGAATTTATCGTGCGGCTGCCGGCGCCGCGCATTGCCGTCAGGGCGCCGCTTGCCTAGATGTGTGTCGGGCCGCCAAGGTGGTCTTGCAAGAATGACATTGGGAGGAAGACCATGAAGAAATCCGCTTTGGCCGTCGCCGCGCTGCTGGCGACGAGCGCCCCCGCTTTCGCGGCGACCTGGATCGTGACCGAAGAAAATCTCGGCGGCGTCAAGGGCGCGCAGGGAAACTGGAACGTCAAGACGGAAGGCGGCAAGATCAGCGGCGACGCCTCGATGCAGATGGATAACGGCTCCCTGCTGACCTACAAATTCACCGGCGAAGCCGAGGGCGCCAATTACACGATCACCCTCACCGACCGCACCGACGGAAAGAAGGGCTGCGTGTGGAAGGGCCACCCGCCGGCGAGCGGCGGCCAGCAGGCCCGCGGCCTCGTCGGCTATGCGGAATGCGACGGCGCCAAGCTGATCCTGCGCGCGAGCATCGTGGAATAAGGCGACGGTTTCTACGCCCGCGACCAGGAGATCCAGAATGGCGAGGGCTGTTCTGGATCTCTTTGCTTAAGGTGCGTTCAGACACGCACGATCATGTAAGTTGCGCTTGATCCGTAACTATTGAGCTTGCCGGCGAGCCGGTTGTCGAGCGCGGCTTCGAAGCCCAGTTTCCGCCAGAGGGCGTCGCTTCCATAAACCGACGTCAAGGCGATCGCGCCTAAGCCCTTCTTGCGGGCGATATCGCTCAACCGCTCGATCAACGCCGCCCCCGCGCCATGTCCCCGCGCCGCGGGCGTTACGGCGACGTCGTGCAGATAGAGGCCGTCGGACGCGTCCGGCAGTCTTTCCAGAAAGGCGTCGAGCGGCGGAACCTCGTAAAGCCGCCATGGGTGGGAGATGGCGTAACCCGCGAGCGCGCCCGCCGAATCCAGCGCGAAGCAGCCGGCGGGGAAGAGCCGCAGCTTCTCCTCGAATACCTCCCGCCTCTCAGGCAGGCTTGGATGAACCGCCGCCGCGACGCCGCAGAGCGGGTCCAGATCTTCGAACCGCAAGGGGCGCCAGACGGGCCTAGGCACGCCGCCCCTCCAATATGGCCAGCGGCGCGCGCGACCCCTTCACCCCCTTGAGCAGGATCCGCACGGCTGGCGCGCCGGGTTTCGAGAAGACGGGCTGGATCGTCACGCCGCCCAGCCGCCCCTCGACCGCCGCGAGGCAGGCGGAGAGCGCGTCGGCGCGGTGGATCATCGCGAAGGTTCCGCCGGGGGCCAGCAGGGCCAGAGCGCCGCGCACCCATTCCGAAAGAGGAACGGCGGCGACATGGGCGCGGGCCTTGCCGGGGTCGGGCGTCACGCGCACGCGCCCCTCTTCGTAGAAAGGCGGGTTGGTGAGGACGAGCGCCGCCCGCTCGTCGATTAGACCCGCAGCCCGGCGGGACCTCGCGGAGGTCGCGTCCGCCTCATGGACCGTCACGCGGACATCGAGGCCGTTCGCTGCGACATTCTCCCGCGCCAGCGCGCAGGTCTCCGGGTCGATCTCGACGAGCCCCACAGTCGCCGCCGGAGCGAGCGCGGCCGCCATCAGCCCCACGGCCCCCGCCCCCGCGCCAATGTCCAGAATGAGGCCGGTCTGATCAGGGGACGTGAGAGAGGCGAGCAGCACCGCGTCATGGCCGGCGCGATGGCCCCGCCCCTGCCGCAGGCGCAGCCGCCCATCGAGAAAAGCATCTGTATCGTCGCCGCCGCTCATGGCGCGGGAAAGTCACACGCCGCGATTTTCTCCACAAGCGCGTAAAATTTTTCCGCGCGGCGGCGCTGCCGCCCCAGCGCATTGATGCTTGGAACCTTTCGCCCTCCAGCGTGACCAAATGCCGGCCGCGACCGGTAGAATTTTATCCTTTCGCTTAACCCTGCGCTTGCCGGCCCCGTGGCAAGAGGTCGCGGCATGCGGGAGCTAACCCCATGCAAAAGCAGGTTTCCCGATGACCATCCGTCTCTATGGCGCAGTTAAAGACCAGGGCCTCGTCAAGCCCGCCGAGCTTGGCCGGCGGCTCGACGAACTCGCTTTTTGCTGCCGTGGATTGGAGTTCGCGATAGACAACTTCTGCGCCGGAGCCGAAAACGACGCGGCGAGGAGGCTCGCAATCCTGGCGAACCGGGTCGCGGAGCAGACCGAGCGCCTCGCCCGGGCGGTGGCGGCGGAGGGGAGCGAGCCGTTGAACTGAGCCCGCAGCGCTGCAAAAAAGCCTTTTCCCCGCCTTGTCCGGGCGTCGACTTGCCGGTAAGGGCGCAAGGCCGTAAATTCCCGGCCGTTAAAAGTTTAGGCTGTAGGGGGGTCCGTGGGTATCGTTATTCCGCTCGAAGAGAAGAAAGCTGCGGGCCTCGACAGCCTTCTCGAACTGATCCGCCCGGACCTCGAGCGCACCAATCAGCTCATCATCCAGCGCACCGGCTCGGACGTCACGACGATCCCCGAGGTCGCGAACCACCTGATCTCGGCTGGCGGCAAGCGCCTGCGCCCCATGCTGGTGCTCGCGACGGCCGGCATGTGCGGCTACAAGGGCGACGGCCATCTGAAATTCGCGGCCGGCATCGAATTCATGCACACGGCCACGCTGCTTCATGACGACGTCGTGGACGAATCCGACATGCGCCGCGGCAAGATCGCGGCCCGCATGCTCTGGGGCAACCAGACCTGCGTGCTCGTCGGCGACTTCCTGCTCGGCCACGCCTTCAAGATGATGGTCGAGCCGGGCATGGTCCCGCCGCTCACCGTCGTGTCGCAGGCCGCCGCCGTGATCGCAGAGGGCGAGATCCTCCAGCTCAACGCGGCCAAGGACACGACCACGACCGAGGACGCCTATATGGCGGTCATCCGCCGCAAGACGGCGGAGCTTTTCGCAGCGGCCGCCGAAGTCGGCGTCATGCTCTCGGGCAAGCCCAAGGCGGACGAAGCCGCCGCCCGCAGCTACGGAATGAATCTCGGCATCGCCTTCCAGCTGATCGACGACGCGCTGGATTATGGCGGCTCCTCGGCCAAGCTCGGCAAGAATGTCGGCGACGACTTCCGCGAGGGCAAGATCACCCTGCCCGTCGTGCTGGCTTTCCGCCGCGGCAACGACAAGGAGCGCGAGTTCTGGCGTCGCACGCTCGAAAAGGGCGAAATCAACGAAGGCGACGTCGAGACCGCCTGCGGCCTGATGAAGAAGCACAAGGCGCTCGACGACACGATCGAACGCGCCGCCCACTACGGCGCCATCGCGCGCGACGCGATGGAGATTTTCCCGGCCTCGCCCTGGAAGGCCGCGCTGCTCGAAGTGGTGGATTTCTGCATCGAGCGCGTCTACTGACGCCGCCCGCCGAGGCGCAAAAGAAAACGCCGGCCGAGCGTCGCTCAGGCCGGCGTTTTCATTGTTCGACCGATCAGGCCTTCACACAGTCGGCCTTGAACTGCTTCTTCGCCTTGCCCTTGAGGCCCTTGGCGACAGCCTGCTCGTTGCAGCTCTTTTCCTTGTCGGCCTTGGAGGCCGGAGCGGCGGAATTCGCGGCGGGCGCGGCGGCGTCGCCAGCCGGAGCCGGGGCGGCGGCGCCATCGGTCGCGGCCTTCTGGGCGATCTCCGCCGGCGGCTTCCAGACGGTCTCCGCATAGGCGGAAGCGCCCATGAGCAGCGCGGCGCAGGCGCCGGCCGCGGAAAGAATCTTGATGTTCTTCAACATGACGTCTCTTTGTCGTTATGGAAGCCGGCCGCGCGGCTTCGCTACTCTCCCTCGGCCAGACGCTACTCGAACGCGGCCGGCGCGGAGATTATGACATTTCTAAGAAAATGTCTTGGAAAGCCCAAGCTTTTCCTGAAAGAGACGTCCTGAAACGCTCCTTACCGACCGCCGTGCTTCCAGAAATGGACCAGGAGGATCGCGGCGAAGGCCGACAGGAAGAGGCGCAGGAAGATATGGGCCGGCATGACGCCTGGGGTCTCGATGGCTTGGCAGCGAGCGTCGGGAGTCCGGAAGCCGCGCCGCTGCGCGGGCTTGGCGTTGATATTGATGTAGGTCATGGCGAATTCCCGCTCGTAAAACTGGTCTCTCAGGCTTTAAGGCTAACGGCTAAAATCTTGCCGAGAGCTTGCGAGGATCTCGCATTTTGCAGCGCAAGACGCGTTGGCGGCGGGCGCAAGCGCATAAGGACGAAAAATGGCTGAGCCGAAGAAAAACCAAAGCGCGCAATTTGATCTGACGGCCGCGCCGCCCGTCGCGCAGCGGCGTCCGACGCAAAAGATCGCCCATGGCCGGGTTTTGGACGACCCTTACGCCTGGCTCGCCGCCGACAACTGGCGAGACGTTCTGCGTGACCCCAGGACGCTGCCAAAAGACATCGCCGCGCTGGTGAAGGCGGAAAACGATTATTGCGCCAAGGTCGTCGCGCCGCTGAAAGATCTGCGCAAGACGCTCGTGAAGGAGCTGCGCGGCCGCATCAAGGAGGACGACGCGGACGTGCCCGACAAGGACGGGCCCTTCGCCTATTACGGCCGCTTTCGCGAGGGCGCCGAACATCCGATCTATTGCCGCACGCCGCGCGACGGCGGGCCGGAGACCGTGCTGCTCGACGGCGAGGCGCTGGCGAAGGGACATGATTTCTTCGACATTGGCGACACCGCGCATTCACCGGATCATGCGCAACTCGCCTGGAGCGTCGACGATAAGGGCTCGGAGCTCTACGCCATTCGCACGCGCTCACTGACGGACGGCGTCGACCGCCCCGACATCGTGACGGACACGGACGGCAGCATCGTCTGGAGCGCGGATTCGTCCGCCTTCTATTATGTGCGCATGGACGAAAACCACCGCACCGCGCAGGTCTTTCGTCACGAGATCGGCGCCGATCCTTCGACCGACCGGCTGATCGTCGAGGAGAAAGACGGCGCCTGGTTTGTCGGCCTCGAAGAGAGCCGCTGCCGCCGCTTCGCCATTGTAACCATACGCGGCCATGACGCCTCCGAATGCTGGCTCGTCGATCTCTCGGACCCGCAAGCCGCCCCGCGTCTCGTCACGCCGCGCGAAGCGAAGCTGCGCTACGACGTCGAGCCTCATGGCGATCTTCTCTACATTCACAACAATGCGGGCGGCGCCGACGACTTCCGCATTTCCGTCGCGCCGCTCGCCGCGCCCGAACGCGCCAATTGGCGGGACGTCGTTCCGCATCGCGCAGGCGCGATGATCGTCACCTTCACGGTTTATGCGCGCTTCCTCGTCTGGGTCGTGCGCGAGGATTCGCTGCCGAGCATCGTCATGCGCGATCTTGCGACGAATGAGGACCATGCGATTTCATTCGCCGAAGAAGCCTATGCGCTTGGGCTCGACCCCGGTCTCGAATTCGACTCGACGACGCTGCGCTTCGTCTATGCCTCCATGACGACGCCCGACGAGACCTATGATTACGATATGGCGGCGCACAGCCGCATCCTGCGCAAGCGTCAGGAGATTCCTTCCGGCCACGATCCGAAAAACTACGTGACGCGCCGCCTCCATGCGACGGCCGCCGATGGCGAACGCGTGCCGATCACGCTGCTGCATCGCGCGGATTTCGCGCCGGGCGGCGACGGCGCGCCGCTGCTGCTCTATGGCTACGGCGCCTATGGCCATTCGCTCGCCGCCGATTTCGACGAAGACGCGCTTTCGCTCGTCGATCGCGGCTTCGTCTATGCGCTCGCCCATGTGCGCGGCGGAACCGACAAGGGATGGAACTGGTACGAGACCGGTAAGCTCGAAAAGAAGACGAACACTTTCTCGGACTTCATCGCCTGCGCGCGTCATCTGATCGCGGTGGGCTATACGCGTGAAGGCGCCATTGTGGCGCAAGGCGCTTCGGCCGGCGGCATGTTGATGGGCGCCATCCTCAATGAAGCGCCGCAGCTTTTCGCAGGCGTCATCGCGGGCGTGCCGTTTGTCGACGTGCTCAACACCATGCTGCGCGACGACCTGCCGCTCACGCCGCCGGAATGGCTCGAATGGGGCAATCCGATCGAAAGCGCCGAAGTCTATGACCGCATCGCGTCCTATTCGCCCTACGACAATGTTAGCGCACAGAACTATCCGCCCATTCTCTCCATTGCGGGCGTGACCGATCCGCGCGTGACCTATTGGGAGCCGCTGAAATGGGTCGCGAAGCTGCGGGCGACCATGACGGGCGGCGGCCCCGTGCTGCTGCATACCCATATGGGCGCGGGGCATGGCGGCGCGTCGGGGCGCTTCGAAGCGCTGGCGGATACGGCGCTGGAATACGCCTTCGCGATTGCATGCGCGAGTCGCGCGGAGGCGACTCGCGAAGCGTAGATCCGCTGCCTCACATGGACGGCTTCCTGCGCTGAAGCTCCTCCGGCGGCAGCCACTCCCTGCCGGCCTGCGTGCCGCGTTTCGCCTCGATCCCCGGCGAACCTGCGGCCGTGCCGCTCGGCCCGGCGAGGCCCGTCGGCGAAGCGTTTTGCATCGCCGCCGGGTTCTCTTTCTGAACGACTGTCGGCGGGTTCACATTGCTGCCGGCGGCGGGCCCCGACGTGTCGCCCGCCTCGGCCTGCTTGCCCATCGTCGGCGAAGGCGGCTGCCCGGTCTCGTCATTCATCGCCGGCTTGATGTCGCGGCGCGGCTGCCCCTGAATGGCGGGCGGATTGGGATCGCCCTGATCCTGCGCCTGCTGCGCCAGGGCCGGCGTAAAGGCGCCCGCCGACAAAAGCGCGCTGATCACGAGAAGCTTCTTCATGACGGTGACTCCCTGCCCACGCCCCCAAAAGCGATGCATGAAGGGGCTAGATGGGAGCAGGCTCCCCGCCGGCAAGAAAATATCGCCTCGCGTCCGCTTTTCGTTTACTCACCTTGGCGGGAGGAAACGGTCATGGCTATTGATACGAAACACGCCGAAACCCTTGCGCTTCATGCGGGCTGGCGCGCGGACCCCGCGACCGGCGCCGTCGCCGTTCCGATTTATCAAACGACTTCCTATCAGTTTCGCGACACCGAGCACGCCGCCAATCTCTTCGCGCTGAAAGAGCTCGGGCCGATCTATACGCGCATCGGCAATCCCACGACCGACGTGCTCGAGCAGCGCCTCGCCGCGCTCGAAGGCGGCGTCGCGGCGCTCGCGCTTTCCTCCGGCCAGGCGGCCTCGGCCTTCGCGCTTCAGAACCTCGCCAAGGTCGGAGACAATGTCGTCTCCTCCACCGACCTTTATGGCGGCACCTGGAATCTCTTCGCCAATACGCTGAAGGACCAAGGGATCGAAGTGCGCTTCGTCGATCCTTCGGACCCCGAAAATTTCCGCCGCGCGACGGACGACCGCACGCGCGCTTATTATGGCGAGACGCTGCCCAATCCGAAGCTCGCGGTTCTCCCCATCGCCGAGATCGCGGCGATCGGCCGCGAATACGGCATCCCGCTCATCGTCGACAACACGGCGGCGCCGATCATCGCGCGTCCGCTCGACCACGGCGCGGCGATCGTCGTCTATTCCACGACGAAATATATCGGCGGCCACGGCACGTCGATCGGCGGGGCCATCATCGACGGCGGTAATTTCGACTGGGAGAAATTCCCCGCCCGCCAGCCCGCGCTGACGACGCCCGATCCGAGCTATCACGGCGCCGTGTGGGTGGAGGCGGTGAAGCCGCTCGGCCCCATCGCCTATATCATCAAGGCGCGGACGACGCTGCTGCGCGACCTCGGCTCCGCGCCCTCGCCCTTCAACGCCTTCCTGACGCTGCAGGGCATCGAGACCGTGACGCTGCGCATGGAGCGCCATGTCGCCAATGCGCAGAAGGCCGCGGAATTTCTCGCAAGCCGCAGCGAAATTTCCAGGGTGATCTATCCCTCGCTGCAAACCGGCGAAGCGAAGAAGCGCGCGGATAAATATCTGAAGGGCGGCTATGGCGCGCTGCTCGGCTTCGAGCTGAAGGGCGGCGCGGAAGCGGGCCGCCGCTTTATCGACGCGCTGGAGATGTTCTACCACGTCGCCAATATCGGCGACGCGCGCAGCCTCGCCATCCATCCCGCGACGACGACGCATTCGCAGCTTTCGCAAGAAGCGCAGCTCGCGAGCGGCGTCACGCCCGGCTATGTGCGCCTGTGCATCGGTCTGGAGCATATCGACGACATCGTCGCCGATCTCGAGAAGGGGTTGAAAGCGGCGGGGGCGTAGGCCCCCTCCCTGTCCCTCCCCCGCAAAGCGGGAGGGGACGCTCACGATCAGCAGTCTTGATGAAAGCCGCGCCCTACTCCCTCTCCCGCGAAGCGGGGGAGGGTTGGGGAGGGGGCGCGGCAGGTCACTTCACCTTCACCGGATAGCCCGCCACCACCAGCGCCACATGCGCGGCGATCTTCGCGACGTCCTGATGCAACAGGCCGGCGGCGTCGCGAAAGGCGCGGGCGAGCGCGTTTTCGGGGACGATCGACAGGCCCACTTCCGGCGACACGACGACCGTTGGCGCCGCGCGCGACGACAAGGCTGCGATGAGCGCCGCGCGATCCGCGACAAGATCTGCCTCGGCGAACATTCTGTTCGAGAGCCAGATGGCGAGGCAATCGATCATCAGCGGCGCGTCCGCCGGCGCGTTGCGCACAGCCTCGGGCAAAAGCTGCGGCGCCTCGATGGTGCGCCAGTCGCCGCCGCGCCGCGCCTGATGGGTCGCGATGCGTTCGCGCATTTCATCGTCGAAAGCCTGCGCCGTGGCGATGTAATACCACGGGCCGGGATGCGTCATGACGAGGCTTTCCGCATAAGCGCTCTTGCCCGACCGCGCGCCGCCGAGGACGAAAGTGAGATGCGGGTTTTCGGTCATGGCGCTCCCTCGTCATTGCGAGCGAAGCAGTGCAATCCAGCGTCGGCCAGCGCGGCTCTGGATTGCTTCGTCGCTTGCGCGCCTCGCAAGGGTGCTTGAAGCCTAAGCATCGCCGGCCTTTCCGAAAGGCGTTTGCGCGAGCAAGCGCCCTTCCCTGTCGAAGACGATCACCTCCAGCAAAACATCAGCAGAGCCGAGCGCCTTCGCCGCCGTCTCCCAAGCCCCGCGCGCGACAGGCGCCGCGAGATCGACGCCTTCCGCGCGCGCGATCAACAGCGCGTCGAGCGCGCTGTTGGCGTGCTTCACGCGGAAGACTGTCTCCTCATCGGCGCCGGCGCGGCGCGCGGTGTCGCCCAATTGCGCAAGGTCGACGCTTGAGCGCCCCGAATGCAGATCGAGCCGCCCCTGCGCAAGTTTCGTCATCTTGGCGAAGCCGCCGCCGATCGTCACGCGCTCGACGGGATGCGCGCGCAGATATTTGAGAAAGCCGCCGACGAAATCGCCCATCTCGATCAGCGCCGCTTCCGGGAGATCGTAGAGGTCTCGCACCGCGGCTTCCGACGTCGAACCCGTCGTCCCCGCGACATGCGCCAACCCGCTCGCGCGCGCGACGTCCACGCCGCGATGAATGCTGTCGATCCAGGCGGCGCAGGAGAAGGGCGTGACGATTCCCGTCGTGCCGAGAACGGAGAGACCGCCGACAATGCCGAGACGGCCATTGAGCGTGTGTTTCGCCATCTCCTCGCCATGGGGAATGGAAATCTCGATCTCGGCGTCCGCGCCGACGCCTAGCCTTTGCGCCGCTTCCTCGATCGTCTGCCTCATCATCGCGCGCGGCACGGGATTGATGGCGGGTTCGCCCGGCGGCAGCGGCAGGCCGGGGCGCGTGATCGTGCCGACGCCCTCGCCCGCCTTGAAGATCACGCCCGCCCCCGGCGCCGCGCGGCGCACGGTCGCGCGGATCAGCGCGCCATGCGTCACGTCGGGATCGTCGCCGGCGTCTTTCACAATCGCGGCGCGGGCGTCATCCTCGCCGCGCGCGAACTCCGCAAGCGCGAAGGCGACGCGCTTGCCGGAGGGCAGCGCAATCTCCACGGGATCAGGCGGCGCAGCGCCCGTAACGAGCGCCTCAAAGGCCGCCCGCGTCGCGGCGGTGGCGCAGGCGCCGGTGGTCCAGCCTCGACGCAGCGGTCGATCTTTGGGCGCTTGTGTCATGAAACTCCTTTAGCACCCGACGCGACACGCGCCCAACGATCCGCTACAAGGGACGCGATTTTCAAACATAAGGAGCTTGGCCCATGAAGCGCAGCCTTTCGTCCTTCTTCGCCCTTGCGGCCTTCGCGGCGGCCGACGCCGGCGGCGCGCAGGCTTTCGAGCTGAAGAGCCCCGACATCGCCGAGGGCAAGACCATCGACATGAAGCATGTCTATGATTCATTCGGCTGCACGGGCGGCAATCTCTCGCCGGAGCTGAGCTGGAGCGAGCCGCCGGCCGGCACGAAGAGCTTCGCCGTGCTGGCCCACGACCCGGACGCGCCGACGGGCGGCGCGGGCTTCTGGCATTGGCTCGTGGTCGATATCCCGCCGGACGTGCGCTCCCTCAAACAAGACGCCGGCGCCGCCTCGGGCAAGAACTTGCCCGCCGGCGCGCATCAGCTCGAAAACGATTTCGGCGACAAATCCTATGGCGGCCCCTGCCCGCCGCCCGGCAAGCCGCATCGCTATGTCTTCACCGTTTACGCGCTGAAGGTCGACAAGCTCGGCGACGCCGCCCATGGCCGCACCGCCATCGCCGGCTTCACCATCAACGCCAATGCGCTCGCCAAGGCGTCGATCACGGGGCTGTTCGGGCGGAAATGAGTTGACGCCCGCGACCGTCATCGCGAGCGGCGCGAAGCAATCCAGAGCCGCGCTGGCGGTCTCCGGATTGCTTCGTCGCATTCGCTCCTCGCAGTGACGGCGAGTGGCAATGTCGTTCACTGTCGCCCTTTTTGCCCTCGCCATCGAAGCCGTCGCCGGCTATCCGGACTGGCTCTTCGCCCGCATCGGCCATCCGGTCACCTGGATCGGCGCGCTGATCGCGGCGCTGGACAAGCGCCTCAATCTCGAACGGGATTCCTTCGCGATGAGGCGCGCCAAGGGGGGCGCGGCCCTGATCGCGCTCGCCGTGATCGCGCTCGTCGCGGGGATGCTCATCGAAGCCCTCGCCAGCGCCCTCCCCTATGGCTGGGCGATCCTCGGGCTTCTCTCTTCATCGCTCATCGCGCAGAAAAGCCTGAACGACCATGTCGCCGCCGTGGCGCGGGCGCTCTCCCTTTCGCTCGACGACGGCCGGCGCGAAGTGGGAAAGATCGTCGGTCGCGACGTGACGCTGCTGGATGGGCCGGGCGTCGCCCGCGCGGCGATCGAGAGTCTCGCCGAAAATTTTTCGGATGGTGTCGTCGCGCCGGCGCTTTTCCTGGCAGTCTTCGGCCTGCCAGGCGCGCTGCTCTATAAGGCGGTCAACACGGCCGACAGCATGATCGGCCACAAATCCGAGCGGCATCTCGCATTCGGCTGGGCGGCCGCGCGCTGCGACGACCTTCTCAACCTCGTCCCTGCCCGCGTGACGGCGGGCCTGATCGTCGCCGCCGCCTGGGCGATCGGCGCCCCGGCGCGAGAGGCTTATGAAACCGCGCGAAGAGACGCCGGCAAGCACGCTTCCCCCAACGCCGGTTGGCCCGAGGCGGCGATGGCCGGCGCGCTGGGCCTCGCGCTGGGCGGGCCGCGCGCCTATCACGGGATGGAAGTGGAGGGCGCGACGCTGGGAACAGGGCGGCGGGACGCGACGCAGGCGGATATTGCGAGCGCACTGAAAATTTACAGATGCGCGGCCGCCGGGCTTTGGCTTATTGTGCTGGCCGCTGCGCTTTTTAGCGTTAGATAGCTTGTTTTCCAGGCGGGTTCCGGGGCGCCATCCGCGTCGCCAGAAAAGCGTTACCCTTGGACGGGGTAGAGCTTGCCCTTTCATTTTTCTAGAAATCTAATATTTTAGGAGGGAATTGTGCAGCGCAACATGGCGGCAGCGTAGGGGTGGCGGGAGAAGCGTGAATATGGATCGTATGTCGTACCACGTATACGAAATGCTGCATTTGGCCTTCGCCCCCGCGCGCGCGGCCACGGACGCCTTGCTGCACACGATCAAGAGCCCGCTCAACCCGCTCTATCACACCTCGCTCGGCCGCAGCATCGCCGCGTCCGCCGAACTCTTCGAGCGCATGACGCGCCGCTACGGCAAGCCCGCCTTCGGCCTCAACACGACGACCGTGGACGGCGTCGAGGTCGAAGTCCTCGAAGAGCATGTCTGGATGAAGCCCTTCTGCGGGCTGCTGCATTTCAAGCGGATGTTCGAGGGCGAGGCGCCGAGGCAGTCGAAGCTTCTCATCGTCGCCCCCATGTCCGGCCATTACGCCACGCTGCTGCGCGGAACCGTCGAGGCGTTTCTGCCGAGCCACGACGTCTACATCACCGACTGGGTGGACGCCCGCACCGTGCCGGTGATCGAAGGCTCCTTCGATCTCGACGACTACATCGATTATCTCGAAGAGATGATGCGCCATCTCGCGCAGGACGGCCTCCCCGTCCATACGCTCGGCGTTTGCCAGGCCTCGGTGCCGCTGATCTGCGCCATCGCGGCGATGGACGCGGCCGACGATCCCGACGTTCCGGACTCCATGATCCTCATGGGCGGCCCGATCGACACGCGCGTCAATCCGACGGCTGTGAACAAGCTCGCCGAGAAGCGCGGGATCGAGTGGTTCCGCCGCCACTGCATCCATACCGTGCCCTTCCCGCACGCCGGCATGGGGCGCGACGTCTATCCCGGCTTCCTGCAGCTTTCGGGCTTCATGGCCATGAACATCGAGCGCCATGTGACGGCGCATATGGAGATGTTCAACCATCTGATCGAAGGCGACGGCGATTCGGCCGAAAAGCATCGCGATTTCTACGACGAATATCTCGCGGTGATGGATCTGACCGCCGAGTTCTACCTGCAGACGGTCGAGCGCGTCTTCATCAAGCACGAAGTGCCGCTCGGCCTTCTGCGCCATCGCGGCGAATTGATCGACCTGAAGAAGATCCGCCGCACGGCGCTGCTGACGGTCGAAGGCGAAAAGGACGACATTTCCGGCGTCGGCCAGACGCTTGCCGCGCAGGAACTCTGCGCGGGCATTCCCGATGCGCGCAAGGCGCATCACCTGCAGGAAGGCGTCGGCCATTACGGCGTCTTCAACGGCTCGCGCTTCCGCAGGGACATCGCGCCGCGCATCGTGTCGTTCACGCACGAGGTGGAGCGGCGGAGGCGTAAGGGCGCGCGCGACATCTGTGAAGAGTTCTCGCGCCTCTTCCGCGTCGAGGCGATCGCGCTCCTCAGGATGGGGCCTTCGTGATCCCCGCGGATTCAGAAGCCCCTCATGCTGAGGAGCCTGCAAAGCAGGCGTCTCGAAGCACGAGGGGCGTCAATCACGACTCTCGAGTTCGGCCTGCAGTTCACACCGTCGGCGCCAGCCCCGCCTTCAAATTCTCACGCGCGAGCTTGATCACGAAATTCTTCGTGCTCTCGTTGGCGAGCCAGGCGTCGACGCGCGGATTGGCGAGATGCTCCGCGCCCGTCTTCTCGAAAGTCTTGAAGGACGATTCGAGATATTGCGGGAGCGTCAGGAAGTCGCCCACCGAATGGGCGAGATGGTGGTTCTGCAATTTGAACAGATAGCCGCCCTGCGCGCCGAAGACCTTGGCGACCGCCGGATAGACCGGGAAAATCTCGGCGCGCGCCAGATCGTGAATTTCGTAGTCGTCGAAATTCTCGTTCTCGATGGGGATTTGCGTCGACCTTCTCGAGCATGCGGCGCGCGATGTCGAAGAGCACGAAACTCTTCGGATGCACGATGCTGTACATGAAGACGCCGCGCCGCGACCAGTTCATGAGGTCGGTCGAAAGATCGACGCCATAGAGCCTGGCGTTCTCGATGAAGCCCGTCGCGACCTCGTTCCACATATCGAGATAGCCGAGCGTCTGGAAGACGTTCTCGTTGAAGGCCGCGCGCGTTTCTTCCAGCGAGAGGCCCGCGCGATAGCAAAAAAGCGCGATGGCGGAATGATAGGGGCCGAGCGGGCCGAAGATGAAGCCGTGCAGCGGCTCGGACTTGTCCTGGATGTAGATGAGGTCGGGATGGAAGGCCGCGAAGGTCACTGCCGGCGTCTTCGTCGCCTTCCCTGGAAGGCGGCGCAGCAGCTCTTCCGAGTCGCCCCCGCCGCGCAGATGGCCTTCGAGGAAGTCATGGGTGAAGACGTAGTCGTATGTGTCGAGCGTCTTGACCAGCATGTCCATCGTGGCGACGCGCGAGCGGCCGATCGCCGAAAAGTGGTCGACTGTGGCGCTCGGATCCATCACCTTCATCGCATAAGCGAGACCGAAAGCCTGGCAGTTGCCGAGCACCGCGATCCGTGGGCCGGTGTTGCGCAGGATGCGGCCGGTGAGCCTGGCGAGACGCGGTTCGACCGCATACTGGCGCCAAGACTTCAAAATCTGCTTGTCGATCTGGGAAAACATACGGTCATTCACCGGTTTGGCGGCGGCGCGACATGTCTTCCGGCCTCGGGCTGGTGACAAGCGGCGGCGCCGCGTCTATGGTCCGCACACAAGCGACGGCGCGCAAAGAGCGCTTTAGAAGTCCGTTTGCGACGATCGATTCGAATCGACGAGGAGTTTGCCCTTGGCGGACAACCCCTATAGCTCCCTACCCGACCATCGTTTCTGGCGCAAGGCTGTGACGGGACTGCCCCCTTTCGCCATCGATCCGCTCATCTCGACGCCCTTCAAGATCGCGCGCGAGGACCGGGTGGCGACGGCCGGAAGCTGCTTCGCGCAGGAAATCGCGCACCGTCTTCAGACGAGCGGCTACACCTATTATCTCGCCGAGAAGCCGCCGGAGGGCATGTCCGCCGCCGAGGCGCTGCGCCGCAACTACTCCATGTATTCCTGCCGCTACGGCAATATGTACACCACGGCGCAGTTTCGTCAGCTCGTCGAGCGCGCCTATGGCAAGTATAAGCCGTCGCTCGACTACTGGAACAGGCCCGAAGACGGTCGTTTCGTCGATCCTTTCCGCCCGCGCATCGAGCCCGAGGGCTATGAGACGGTCGAGGAGATGCGCGCGGATCGCGAGAAGCATCTCGCCGCCGTGCGCCACATGATCGAGACGATGGACGTGTTCGTCTTCACCTTCGGCCACGGAGACCTGGCGTCATAAGAAGCCGGACGGCGCGATCCTGCAGCTCGCGCCCGGCGTCGCCGGCGGCGACGTGGGACGACAACGTCTACGAATTCTACAACATGACCGTGAGCGAGGTCGTGCGCGACTTCCTGGCCGCCGTGGACCAGATCCGCGAGATCAATCCGAAGGTCCGCATCGTGCTGAGCGTGTCGCCGGTCGGCATCATCGCGACTTATGAGGACCGCCACGTCGTCGTGTCCAACACCGCCGTGAAGTCGATCCTGCGCGCCGCCGCCGACGAAGTCACGCGCGCGAGGCCGAACATCGCTTACTTCCCGTCATACGACCTCGTGAACGTCTCGCCGAATGCTGGGCGCTTCTATCGCGACGATACGCGGCGCATCAACCCGCACGGCATCGACCGTACGATGAAGATGTTCTTCGACCACTTCACCGACAAGGCGCGAGAGGAAGAGGCGATCAAGGCGCTGAAAGTGGACGTCGCCGCCGAGGCGGAAACGAGCGCGCGCATCGTCTGCGACGAGGAAGCGATCGAATCCGCGTAAGTCCCCGCCCCGTTTACGGGGTTGGGGCGAGGGGCGCAGAGCGCGTGACGACATCATGTCGCGTTCCCCCGCAAGCAACCCCTCGGCACGATGTGATGTCTTTGCCTGCGCCCTGACTCTCTCCCCATCTGGGAGAGCGGAAGAGTTTCACTCATAGGAAATAGAAATGATCATCGGCTCGCTTGCTCTCGCCGCCGCCGGCGCTTTCACCGGCGCCTCTCTTTACGTGAATTATGTCGAGCAGCCGGCGCGGCTCGCCCTGGGCGACGACGCGCTCATCAAGGAGTGGGAGCCCTCGGACCATCGCGGATTCATCGTGCTTGCCGGATTGGCGGCGATTGCCGCTTTATTCGGCTTCATCGCCTATCGCGAGCTCGGGGACATTCGCTGGCTCTTTGGCGCGCTCGTCATGCTCGCGACATGGCCCTACACCTATCTGGCGATCGTGCCGCTCAATAATCGCATCCTCGGCCTTATCGGCGCCGACGCCGCGCATGAGGCGCGCCAGGTGATCGATTTGTGGGGCAAGCTGGAAATCGGTCTGACGGGGATCGGCGTTCTGGCCATTGCGATCTTCGTCTGGGCGGCGGGCTAGGCCACGCTACTTCCAAAGCAGGATCGCCTGCCGCAGCGCGGCGCCATTCTTGAAGAGCGGCATTCATGATTTATGATCTCGTGGTGATTGGCAGCGGACCGGGCGGCTATGTCTGTGCGATCCGCGCCGCGCAACTAGGCTTGAAGACCGCCATTGTCGAGAAGGACGCGACCTATGGCGGCACCTGCCTGAATGTGGGCTGCATTCCCTCCAAGGCGCTGCTGCACGCTTCTCACATGTTCGACGAGGCCGGCCACGGCCTCGCGCCGCTCGGCGTGATCGTCGATGCGCCGAAGCTCGATCTTGCGGCGATGATGAAGCACAAGGCCGACACGGTCGGCGCCAACGTCAACGGCGTCGCCTTCCTCTTCAAGAAGAACAAGGTCGACGGTTTTCGAGGCGTCGGGCGGCTCGCCGGCCCCGGCAAGGTGGAAGTGGCCGGCGCCGACGGGGCCGTGCAGTCCATCGAGACGAAGAACATCGTCATCGCCACCGGCTCCGCGGTCGCGCCCTTGCGCGATTCGTCCGGCGCCGAAATCCCGATCGACGAGAAGACCGTCGTCTCCTCGACCGGCGCGCTGGCTTTGGAGAAAGTCCCGCAGAAGCTCGTCGTGATCGGCGCGGGCGTCATCGGCCTGGAGCTCGGCTCGGTCTGGCGGCGCCTGGGCGCAGAGGTGACGGCGATCGAATATCTCGACCGCGTCCTGCCCGGCTTCGACCTCGAAATCGCGACGCGCTTCCAGAAGGTCCTCGAAAAACAGGGCTTCGCCTTCAAGCTCTCTTCGAAGGTCACGGGCGTCGCCCGCGAGGGCGGCGGCGTCGTCGTCTCCTATTCCTCCGTCGACGGCGCGACCTCCGACAAGATCGCGGCCGACGTCGTGCTCATCGCGACCGGGCGCATTCCCTACACGAAGGGGCTGGGGCTCGAAGAGGCGGGCGTCGCGCTGGAGCGCGGGCGGGTGATCATCGACGACCATTTCGCGACCAACGTCCCGGGCGTTTACGCGATTGGAGACGTGGTGCGGGGACCGATGCTCGCCCACAAGGCGGAAGACGAAGGCGTCGCCGTCGCCGAAATCCTCGCCGGACAGGCGGGCCATGTGAACTACAACGTCATTCCCGGCGTCGTTTACACCTCGCCGGAAGTCGCTTCCGTCGGGATCACCGAGGACGAAGCGAAGGCGAAGGGCCTCGACGTCGCCATCGGCAAGTTCCCCTTCACCGCCAATGGCCGCGCGCGCTCCATGCGCGAGACGGAAGGCTTCGTGAAGTTCATCGCCGACGCCAAGACCGACCGCGTGCTCGGCGTGCATATTCTCGGCGCGGGCGCGGGCGAACTCATCGCGGAGGCCGCCGTGCTGATGGAATTCTCGGGCTCTTCCGAGGATCTCGCGCGCACCTGCCACGCCCATCCGACCATGTCGGAAGCCATGAAGGAGGCGGCGCTCGCCGTCGCCAAGCGGGCGATCCACATCTGAGCCCTCGCCCTCGCGGCGGCCAGGGCCTTGGTTTGCGGGGTGGAGCGCTTACATCCTTCCGAGGCTCTCTCGCGCCAAGGAACGCTCGAATGGAACAGGGAACCGCGCTGATCGACCGCGTTAAGGCTCGCCTCGCCCGCGCCTTCTGGTTCACGCTCGCGCTCATCTTCCTGATCGAGAGCTGGCTGTGGGACAATGTGAAGGAATGGCTGCGCGCGTTGGAAAAGGCGCTCGGCCTCGAGCGGCTGGAAGCCTGGCTCGAAGGCCTCGTGTCGCGGCTCTCGCCTCAGATGACCCTCGCCCTTTTCGCCGTGCCCATGATCGGCGTCCTGCCGCTGAAGGTGGCCGCGCTCGCAATTCTGGCGCATGGGCATTTCCTGACCGGCGTCGTCTTCATCTTCGCGGTGAAGGCGCTCACGCTCGGCGTCGAGGCTTTCCTCTTCGACATCTGCCGTGACAAGCTTCTGGAAATGCAGTGGTTCGGGCGCTTCTATTCGCTCGTCCTCGACGTGCGCGCCTGGGCGTCCATGCTGGTGAAGCCCTATAAGGCCCGCCTCGCCGAACTCGGCCGCGCATTGCGCGCCTATGCGGAAGGCGTCATCGGCAAGGACGGCGGAGACTTTTCGCGCCGCATTGCGCGGCTGCGTGAACTTGCCCGCCCAAGGCGCGAGACCTGATAGGCCTCACTCGCAGATGGCGTAGCCGAAGCAGAAATCCTGTTCCGCCTCGGCGGCGGATTTGAAATAGGACGACGCGCTGGCGAAACTCGCCGCCAGCAGGAAACCGATCAAGCCGATTAAAGCGGATTTGCTCATCGTTTCCTCCCGCCTTGTCGCGCCTCGAAATAAGCGTGCGCTTTCAATAAAAAGGATCTCCGGACGATTGCTCGCCACGCGGCCAGACCGCCGCTCGCGTGTTTAACGCCGATCGAACGCACGCGTTCCGACGAAACGGCAAAGTTTCCTCAGCGGCAGAGCGAATAGCCGTAGCAGAGATCGCTCGCATCGGGCTGCGCGCCCGCCGCGAGCGACGCGCCGGCGCCCGCCAGCTCCATCGCGAGAATCATCGTCACCGCGAAGAAAACGCCAATGCCCGCCGTCTGTTTCATGTGAGCCTCCCCTCTTGTCTGCGTCGCCCCGTCGGCGACTGTCGCGACATTAGGCGGCGGGGATGCGGGGCGCGGTGCGACGGCGCACACAGGGAAATCAAGGGCGCAAAAACAAAAGCCCCTCTCCCGATGAGGGAGAGGGGCTCGCCAAAATATGCAGCTTGAAAGGCTTAGATGACCACGACCTTGGTGCCGACCTTCACGCGGTTGTAGAGGTCGATCGCGTCGATGTCGCGCATGCGGATGCAGCCCGAGGAGACGCCCTGACCGATCTTCTCCGGCTCATTGGTGCCATGGATGCGATAGAGCGAGTCCTTGCCGTTCTGATAGAGATAAAGGGCGCGCGAACCGAGCGGATTGTCCGGGCCGCCCGGCAGGCCGCCGGCGTCGGCGGTCGGCTGCAGATGCGGCCAGCGCTCCAGCATGTCCTTCGGCGGAATCCAGCGTGGCCATTCCTGCATCGCGCCGACATAGGCGCGGCCGGTCCAGCCCATCGCGTCCTGGCCCGTGGCGACGCCGTAGCGGACGGCCTTGTTGCCCGGCATGACGTAGTAAAGCAGATGCGCCTTGCTATCGACGACGATGGTGCCGACGGGCTCGTCCGTCCGGTAATCGACGAGGTAGCGGTCGAACTCCGCCGAGATCTGCGCCTTGGGCGCGAGCGCCATGAATTCCGCGTCGCGGCCGGAAAGCTTGGGATCCGGCAGGGGCGTTCCGCTGTAGCAGCCCGAAAGAGCGAGGGCCGAAAGCGCCGCAATCAACAAAAGCCTCGAATTCATTTCAAACGCTCCTTTCCGCCGCAGGACCGGGTTCTCAAGGGAAGGCTTACCACGAACTTGCCCGAGACAATCCGCCTCAGCGTCACGCAAGGGCCAATATTCCCTATGTGTTGCCAGGGCGCCACGGAGCCCCGACGCGAGAAATCCCGGCGTTACGCGCGAGGGGCGCTTGACGTCTTCCATTTTTCATAGACATGGGCGAAAAACGGCGGAAATGATACGCAGGCTGCGACAAGCGGCCGACGAAGCGGCGATTCGGTGAAAACCCTCCTTTTCACGCATGCAAGCGGTCTCGATCACGAGATGGGCCCGGGACATCCCGAGCAGCCCGACCGCCTGCGCGCGATCGAACGCGGCCTCGAAGCGGAGCGCTTCCAGTCGCTCATCCGGCTGTCGGCGCCGCGCGCGCCGCTCGATGCGCTGCTACGCGTGCATCCGCAGGGCTATCTGTCGGCGCTCGAACAGGCGCAGCCCCGCGAAGGCTACGCCGCGCTCGACAGCGACACCGTCATGTGCCCCAAGACGATCGAAGCCATCTGGCGCGCGGCGGGCGGCGCCGTTGCGGCGGTGGACGAAGTCATGACCGGCGCCGCCGATACGGCCTTCGTCGCCGCTCGCCCGCCCGGACACCATGCCGGGGCGCGTAACCCGATGGGATTTTGCTTCGTCAACAATGTCGCCGTCGCCGCGCGGCATGCGCAGGCGGTCCACGGCGCGGAGCGCGTCGCCATCCTCGATTTCGACGTGCATCACGGCAACGGGACGCAGGACATTTTCTGGTCGGACGACAGCGTGATGTTCTGCTCCACCCATCAGGCGCCCTTTTATCCCGGCACGGGCGGCTACAATGAGACCGGCGCGCACGACACGATCGTCAATGCGCCGCTCCTCGCAGGCTCGACAGGCGACGCCTTCCAGGAGGCGCTTGTCGACCGCATCCTGCCGCGGCTGCGGGATTTTTCGCCTGACCTCATCCTCGTCTCGGCCGGCTTCGACGCCCATGAACGCGACCCGCTCGGCGGCCTGCGGCTCACCGAGCGGGATTTTGCGGAGGCGACCAAGCGCCTGATGGACGTGGCCGACAAGAAATGCCGCGGCAGGATCGTCTCGCTTCTCGAGGGCGGATACGATCTGGAAGGTCTGAGCCGCAGCGTCTCCGCTCACATTCAGGCGCTGATGGGCGCCTGAACCGGCGGCGCGGCTGTCCGCTCCGCAACCTCCGCGGCGAGATTCGCCTTTTCGGCGCGCGCCAGAATGTCGATCACCTTGGCGCTCTCCGTCGCCTTGGGGGTCTCGGCCGCCGCTTTGACGGTCTCCTGACGGGCCTGTTCTTCGTCGCGCTGCAGCAGCCGCAACTCCTCCTCACGCTGTTGCAGACGCTGGCGCGCGGCCTCCAGGGCGCCGGCCGTCACCTGGCCGCCGGCGCGCTCCTTTTCGAGCTGCTCCGTCAGATCGTGGATCGCCTGCTCGAGCTGCGCCTTCTGCTCGGCGAAGCGGCCGCTCTCGGCGTTGAGGCGTTCGCCCACGAGCGTCGCCTTCTGCTCGGACTTTTCCAGCCGGGACGAGAGATCGCGCATGGCCCGGACCAGCGCCCGCGCGCGCTTGCTCAGCCGGGCGTGAGCCCGGTCGCGCGCCTCCAGCTTCTCCTTCACCTGAGCGGAGTCGGAAGCCAGCGATTCGGCGTGCTCGGAGAGACGCAGGAGCTTCTGCTCCAGCTCCGCCGCCTGACGCTCGCCGAGGCGGCACTGGTCGGATTTCTCCTGCAATTCGCCGCGAATCTCGACAAGAAGGCTGTCGGCCGTCTGGGCGCGGGAGGTCTGCTCCTGAAGCTTCGTCTCCAGTTCCGTGATCTGGCGGCGATCCTCATCCTTCTCGTTGCGCCACGCCGTCTGCGCATTCTGATGGTCCGCATGATTGGCGGCGACCGCTTCCTCGAGCTTGGCGACCTGGCTGCGCTCCGCCGCCAGCGCCAACTCGAGCTCGCGAATCTTACCGGCGAGATCGCCCGAATGGATCTGGCTCTGCGACAGTTCGCCCTGAAGCCTCCCGGCTTCCGCCTGCGATTCCGTGAGCGCCCCCTGCAAGGTCTCCCCGCGCTGACGAAGGAAAACGGCTTCGTCGCGCGACGCCGCGAGGTCGCGCTGCAGTTCCGTGATCATCGCGTCGTTATTGGCGACGACGGCCTGCAGATCCTCGAGTTCGCCGCGCAGATGATAGGACTGGGCGCGCTCGGCCTCATAGGCGTCGTGGAAGGACGCGCCGACATCCTGCGCTTCGCGCAGCTCGGCTTCGAGCTTTTCGATACGGCCTTCATTGAGATGGATGATGACCCGCAGCCTCTCATTCTCGGAGGCGAGCAGGCTGCCCTCGGCGCGGGCCTCCTCGCGGCCCTCGTAAAGAGTGCGGTTCTCTTCCTTGAGGTCGGCGAGCGAGCCCTCGATCATCGCGATCATCATGCCGCGCTCCACGAGCGCGGCGTTCGTCTCCTCGCGAGCGGAGAGGATATGGCCGACCCAGTTGGAGATCTCGACGAAGCTCTCCTTGACCCGCGTCAGCTCCTCGATCTTCTGGACGAGGTCGATGCAGCGGTTCTTGATCTCCTCGTTTTCCGCGCCGATCTGGTCGAGCGTCCATTCGGGGAGCGGCTCCGACCGCAGCATCTCCGCAGGGACGCGTCCAGACCATTGGGGCGGGCGCTCATAGGCGACATTCGAGGTTTCGTGAGCAGCCGCGTGCATAAGATCGGTCATTACAAGCCTTCCCGTTCAGCCGGCGCGTAAAGGCGGACGCGAACCAGCACTCCAGAGATTTTTCTCTCTCGAGCTGAGGATATTCAGGAAAGCGGAGACTGCGGGATTCGGCCTTTCGGCTAGACCGATGCTTTGAACCGCTCCAAAAGGACTAGAAGCTACGTAGAAGTACGTACGACTTTCGGACAATAAAAAAGCCGCGACGCCCAAGGCCCGCGGCTTTCTTATTACGGCAAAGCTATATGCTTTGCAAAAGCGCCTTAGCCCTGGCGGGCCTTGTAGCGCTTCTGGGTCTTGTTGATCACGTAAACGCGGCCCTTGCGACGGACGATCTGGTTGTCGCGGTGGCGCGCACGGAGGGATTTCAGAGAGTTGCGGACTTTCATCGCTCTATCCTCGGCAATACAACACTGGCCGGGATAACGCCCAGCGCCTCGTTGGCCGGGCATATGCCAAATTTCGGGCCCCCAATCAAGTCGAAACCGCCCATTTAAAAGAGGACATTGACGAAAAACCGCAAATTCGTCCCCGGCAGGAGGACCTCGTTCTTGCGGTAGGACACGCTGTTGCGGATGTCCTGATTGAGGAGGTTATTCCCGACGACGCCGACTGTCATCTCCCGGCCGAGCGGCGAATCCTTCGGGAAGACAATGCGGTAGCTCAGCTCCGCCTTGAGCAGGTCATAGCCTTTCGTCGGCGTCTCGCCCGTCGCGGCGATAGCGTTCTGCGCGAAGGCGTGGAGAAGGTTGATGCGCGCCAGCCAATTGGCGTCGCGCCAGAACAAGCCGCCCCCGAGCCGCACGGGCGGGATGCGCGGGACATTGCCGCCGCTCGCGAAACTCGCCCGCACGACGTCGAATTGGTTTTCGACGCCGAGCGTGCCCCCCGCCAGAGGCGCCGCGTCGATCTGGCTCTGAAACTCCCCGCCGCGGAAAACCGCGTTGCGCTGGGCGTAGAGCGCCTGAGCGAGATCGCCTCCCTCTCCGATGGGCGTGCAGCTCGAAAAGCTCGCCTCGCAGATTTCGCCCGTCAGATCGCGGAAAATGAAGCCGTCGAAGCGCGTGTAATAGACGTTCGCCTCGAAACGGAACGGCCCGGCTGCGCGGCGCAGGCCCAGTTCGACTGTCTTGGCCGTCTCCATCGCGAGATTGGGATTGCCGACGTCGAAGGTGCCCGTCGCGTCGTGCGGGCCGCGCGAGAAAAGCTCCGGGGCGCGCGGGGCGCGCTGGATATATTGCGCATTGAGGCTCGCGGTCAGGCCCCCGGGCAGGTCCTGCAGCAGCGCGGCCGCGCCGCTGACCGGCGTGAAATCGCGCCCCCTCCGCAGCGAGATATCCGGATTCGCGGCGAAGTCCGGAATGGCGCCCGCGATGTTGACGCGTTCGACGCGCGCCGCCGCCTGCGCGCGCAATCCGTCGGCCAAACTCAGCTCGTTGAAGAGAAATCCAGCGACGGATTTGGTTCGGTTGGGATCGAACAGCCCGCCGTCGATCCCGGCGGCGGAAAGCGATTGGTGGAAGCCCTGCACGCCGACGGAGGTCTTGAGCGCGCCGATCGGCGTCGCGACAGGCCGCAATTGCGCCTCGAACCGGGTTTCGAGCGACTTGTCGAGGAAGGTCTGCTGGACGCCGTCATAGCCGCCCTCATTCCCCAATTCGTTGTGCTGGTAATCCGATAGCCCGGCCCAGAAGCGGATCGTTTCGATGGCTTCCGAGGGCGGGCGGACTTCGCCCTTGGCGGCGATGCGCGTCTGACGCATGTCGATGCGGGTATTGGCGGCGGCCGGTTCGGCGCCCGGAATGTGGTACAGGCTCCAGAATTGCGTGACCGAGACGCCGACATGGCCCTGGTCGAGAAGGTAGGTCGCGCCGAGCGAGGCGGCGCCCATCCGCGCTG
Source organism: Methylocystis parvus (assembly GCF_049675845.1). GTDB lineage: Bacteria > Pseudomonadota > Alphaproteobacteria > Rhizobiales > Beijerinckiaceae > Methylocystis > Methylocystis parvus_A. The sequence goes on along the minus strand of NZ_CP187161.1, from coordinate 3,525,524 downwards.
CCGAATTGGGCTGGCGCCCATCGACCGGCGGCGGCGGGTCAGGCGGGAAAAGATAGGGATAGCCGGGGATGCGATAGTCGCTAGCGCGCCTCCCCGTGACGTCGGCGTGGACGAGGACATTCCCGCGCCCGGCGTCTAGCAGCGTCGCGTTTTCAAGGCCGTTGTCGACCGTCGAGACGGCGGCGCGGGTTTCGAGCCGGGCGCAGCCCTGCTCCCGGAAGCGCGCCGGCTCGTCGCAGGGCGGCTTCTCGGGAATGCGGTTGTTGGAGACGCTCACGACGCCGCCCGAGGCGGCCGGACCCCAGCGCAGCGTGGCGGGGCCGCGCAGGACCTCGATCTGGTTGGCGCCCAGCGGATCGAGCGGAACGCCATGGTCCTCGCCAAGCTCCGAGACGCCGCTGGCCCCGAGGCCGTTCTCCTGAATGCGCACGCGGTAATTGTCGAGGCCGCGCACGATGGGGCGGCTCGCCGCGCCAGGCGCGTAGCTCGAGCCTGTTACGCCCGGCTTAGAGAAAAGGACGTCGCCCAGGGTCGCGCCCGGCAGGCGGCGCAGTTCCTCCTTGTCGACGACGACCAGCGCGTCCGGAGCGATCGGCAGAACGCCACGCGGCGTCGCCTCGGGAACCGAAGCCTGACTCGGGCGCGCCCCAGCCGCGACGGGCGCCGCAGCCCGCGAAGGGGCGCGCGCCTGCGCCACGGGCCGCGAAACCTGCGACGGACGGGGGCGATGCGCGCCGCCAACGTCGATCGGCGGCAAAGACTGTTGCGCGGCCGCCGGGCCGGGAAAGATCGCGCAAGCGAAAACGAGACTGGAGGTCGCCCAACCGAGCGCATTGAGAAAGCCTGCCTGTCCCATTCCGCCGCCATATGTAATGTTATAACAATCACGTTATAACATTACATGCCAACGCTCGGTCAAGCGCCCGCATCTCTCGAAGGCTCGCCGCCGTCCCCGGCGTCGGCCTCCTCTCTCTATGGCCGCTGACGGACGAACTTCTCCCAGCCCGCCGCGCGGAGCTGGCAGGCGGGGCATTCGCCGCAGCCATAGCCCCAGTCGAACCGCTTGCCGCGCTCGCCGAGATAACAGGTGTGCGTCTCCTCGACGATCAGCGAGACGAGCGCCTGCCCGCCAAGCTCTTCGGCGAGCGCCCAAGTCGCCGCCTTGTCGATCCACATCAGCGGCGTATGGATTTCGAGATCCATCGCCATGCCGAGCGTCAGCGCGCGATTGAGCGCGCGGATCGTTTCGTGCCGGCAATCCGGGTAGCCGGAATAATCCGTCTCGCACATGCCGCCGACGAGGTCGTTGACGCCGCGCCGATAGGCGAGCGCCGCCGCGAAGGTGAGAAACAGCAGGTTGCGCCCCGGCACGAAGGTCGTCGGCAGGCCGTCGTCGCGCAGTGCGATTTCCGCCTCGCGCGTCAGCGCCGTGTCGGAGATGGCGCCGAGCGCTTCGATGGAGACGGTGTGATCCTCCCCGAGCCGGGCCTTCCAGTCGGGCGAGAGCTTCGCAAGCTCCTCCCGCAAAACCGCGCGGCGATCGAGTTCGACGCGATGCCGCTGGCCGTAATCGAAACCGACCGTTTCGACGCGCGAGAAACGCGAGAGCGCCCAGGCGAGGCAGGTCGTCGAATCCTGTCCGCCCGAGAAAAGAACGAGCGCGGACGCGCTCTCATTGTGATCGGAGGCCATGGCCGCTCATATGCTGGAGGGCGGTCGAGCGCGAAGGACGCGACTTTTCGTCATTCTACGTGCGCGCCTCGAACCTTCAAGCGCGCTTGCAATCGCTCGCGATGGCGAGAAGCGACGCAAAGCGCCATGAGCGTGACTGCCGCCGCAGTTAGATGCGTAAAATTTGTGCGCGCAAGCAGAACAACGCCGCACTCTTTCGAAAGCCCTTGTTCCACGGACGAATTCAAGAACCACGCGACTTGCGGGCGAGCGTCGCCTTGAGCAAGGCCCGCCCGTTTCTTCGGACTGAGCGCATTGTCAAGGTACACAAAGCTCACAGTTTAAAGGCTGTTCGCAAAGCGCCAGGGAGGCGAATATGGGACAGTCTACATATCGAGGTTTCGCGTCGATGGATCACGAGAAGCATCTCGAAATCGCGCGAAAAGGCGGGAAATCCGTTCCCGCGGAAAAGCGCAGCTTCTCACAGGATCACGAACTCGCCGCGCAGGCCGGCCGCAAGGGCGGACAGAGCGTCGCCGCGAAGGATCGCAGCTTCTTCCGCGACCGCACGCTCGCCGCGACCGCAGGCCGCAAGGGCGGGCACGCCTCGCATGGCCAGCGTCCTCAGTAAGCGCGTTCGGATGTTTCCCTTTCGCTCGCATCGTTCGTGCGAGCGAAAAGGCTAGGCGGCGGGACGGCGAGCCGCGCGCTGCTGGGCGGGCGTATCGAATTTCGGCAGGGCGTTCATCACGCGCTGCGGCGGGAACACGACAATGGCGTCAGTGCCCTCGCGCACTTTCGACTTCAGCATGAACTGACCGCCATGCAACTCCACGAGGCCCTTCACGATCGGCAGGCCGAGGCCCGTGCCTTCGTCCGCGTTCTTCTGCGCGAGCGTGCCGCGGCCGAATGAGGACATCACGGTGGCGATCTCGTCTTCGGGGATGCCCGGCCCCGTGTCCTTGATCGCGATATATTGCCCGCCGGTGCTGGTCCAACCGACCTTCAGCGTCACCTGTCCGCCCTGCGGGGTGAATTTGATGGCGTTGGTCAGCAGGTTGAGGATCACCTGACGCACGGCGCGCTCGTCGGCCCAGATGCGCGGCAGGCTCGGCTCGACCGATTCGATGAGCTTGATGTCGCGCTTTTGCGCGCGGATCGTCAGCAGATGCCGGCACTCCTGCGCGATATTGACCAGCGAGACGCTCTCTTCCTTCAGCTCGTAACGTCCGGCTTCGACGCGCGAGAGGTCGAGAATTTCGTTGATGAGCATCAGCAGATGCTGGCCGCTCGAATGAATGTCGTTTGAATAATCCCGATAGGCGGGGTTGGCGTGCGGACCGAAAAGCTCGCCTTTCAGCACTTCGGAGAAGCCCAGAATCGCATTGAGCGGCGTGCGCAATTCATGGCTCATCGTGGCGAGAAAGCGCGACTTCGCGAGATTGGCCTCCTCCGCACGCAGTCGCGCCTCGTCCATATTGGCGTTGGCGTGCTCCAGTTCGGCGATCAGCTCGTTTTTCTCGGCGCGGAAAAACAGGCTTTCGGAGGCGAGCTGATGGAAGCGCTTGGCGAGCACATAGAAGAAGACCTGCGTCGCCACGACGGTCGCGAGCAACGCGATGAAAGTGTCGCCGCCGCCTCGATTGACGTAGGTAATATAGGCGATGGCGGTGAGTGAGCTGGGCGCGATCGTGGCGTAGACCGCCGCCGGTATTGTCGCCGTGACCATCGTATTGAAGGCCGACGACAGGAGCAGCATCACCAGGACGAGCGTGCGGGCGTTGGGATCCTTCGCCGCGAAAAGCATCGCCGCGACGCCGGCCCAGACGACTCCGTGCACCAGCTCCGTGCCGACGAATTTAGTGCGCCACTGCTTGACCGTCACCTTTTCGTCCTCCACGGACTCGAGGTTCTTGGCCATGCCGTAGCAGAGGATGAGGCTCGAAAAAGCGAGGACGAGCCAAATGATGATGCGCTGGCCCGGCACCCAGTAGAGCGCCAGCAGCGACATCATCAAAATGAGCGAGACCGCCGAGACCGCCGAATTGACGCGCGTCTCCGCATAGGCTCTGAGCAACTGCAGGTCGGTGCCGCGATGTCCGGTGTCGGACGTGGTCAGGCGTTCGCGCGCCTGCCGCACCCGGGCGCCGAGGCGACGCTTCTGCGTCGCCGTCTGCGGATCGAGACCGCGGCCACGCTCGATCATTTCGGCGGTGACTTCACTCATTCTTCACACGCACGCAGGGCAAAACTCAAACGTTACTAGGTGGCGATAATCGCTTGGAAAGATTAACAGCCCCCTCACAAATCGCCACGATTTCGACCATATTCAGGCTTCCAGCCCCATGAGGAAGACATGCTGCTCTACGATGCGCCGCGCGCGCCGAATCCGCGGCGAGTCCGCATTTTTCTCGCCGAGAAGGGCGTGGACCTACCTACCCGGGAGGTGGACCTCATGGCGCTGGAGCATATGGAATCCGATTATGCGCGCATTAACCCTCTGCGCGCGGTCCCCGCGCTCGTTCTCGACGACGGCTCGGTTCTCACGGAGTCGGTCGCGATCTGCCGCTATATCGAATGGCTCCATCCCGACCCGCCGCTTTTCGGGCGCGGCGTGCGGGAGCAGGCTTTCGTCGAGATGTGGCAGCGGCGCATGGAATTCGCGCTCTTCCTCCCCGTCGCCTTCGCCTTCCGCCACAGCCATCCCCGAATGGCCGTTCTGGAGAGGCCGCAATTTCCCGACTTTGCCGAGGCGCAGCGGTCGCGCGCCGTGGAGGCCATGCGCTATCTCGACGTCGAACTCTCGGACCGCGCTTTCGTCTCGGGCGACGCTTTCACCATCGCCGACATCACGGCCTATGTCGCGCTCGAGCTGACCAAGCTCGCCCGGATCGGCATCCCCGAAGATCTGCCCAATCTCGCGCGCTGGCGGGCGTCGATCGGCGCGCGGCCGAGCGTGGCTCTCTGATGGCGGGCGACCGGGCGAAAAGGCTGGAGGCGCTCTCGGCGCAAATCCGCGCCTGCCGCCATTGCGCGGAGGCGCCCGCGCCCCTGCCCCATGCGCCGCGCCCGGTGTTTCGGGTCTCCCCCACGGCGCGGCTCCTCGTGGCGAGCCAGGCGCCGGGCAATCTCGTCAATCAGACGGGGATCCCCTTCAACGACCCCTCCGGCGAGCGGCTGCGGGACTGGATGGGCGTCGACCGCGACACCTTCTACGACGTCTCGCGCATCGCCATCGCGCCCATGGGCTTCTGTTTTCCCGGCAACGACGCGGCCGGCGGCGACCTGCCGCCGCGCCCCGAATGCCGGAAACTCTGGCACGACAAGCTGTTCGCGGCGCTGCCGCAGGTCGAAACCGTTCTCGCCATCGGCCGCTACGCGCAGGACTATCATTTCGCGCGGCTCGGACACGATGTGCCCAAGGGCGCGAGCGTTTCCCAGACCGTCGCCCGCTGGCGGGAGTTTCAGGACGCGCGGCCGATGATTTTTCCCCTGCCCCACCCCTCCTGGCGCAACAGCGGCTGGCTCAAGAAGAACCCCTGGTTCGAGGCCGACGTCCTGCCGGTTCTGCGCGCCGAGGTCGCGCGGCTGGTCAAAGAGTGAGACAAGCGGGCATGGACACCGTCACCATCGGATCGGGACCGCGCGCCGCCGTCTTCGCCAATGACCGGCCGCTGGCGCTGATCGCGGGCCCCTGCGCACTGGAAAGCCGCGACATGGCGCTGGAAGTCGCGACTGAACTCGCGCGTCTGTCGGACGGGCTGGGGATTGGCGTCGTCTTCAAAGCGTCCTTCGACAAGGCCAACCGGACGAGCGGCGCCTCGGCGCGGGGAATCGGCCTCGACGCGGCCCTGCCGATCTTTGCGGAGATCAAGGAGAAAACTGGCCTGCCCGTCACGACCGACGTGCATGAGAGCTGGCAATGCGCGCCCGTGGCGGAGGTCGTGGACCTTTTGCAAATCCCGGCGTTTCTCTGCCGCCAGACGGATCTCATCGTCGCCGCCGCGCAGACGGGCAGGCCCGTCAACATCAAGAAGGGCCAGTTTCTCGCGCCCTGGGACATGGCGCATTCCATCGAGAAAGCCCGGACGGCCGGGGCTTCCGGGGCCCTCGTCACCGAACGAGGGACCAGCTTCGGCTACAACGCCCTCGTCGTCGACATGCGGGCGCCGCCCATCCTTGCCGAGACCGGCGCGCCGGTGATTTTCGACGCCACCCATTCCGTGCAGCAGCCCGGCGGGCGCGGGGCCTCCTCGGGCGGCGAGCGGCGCTTCGCGGCGACGCTGGCGCGGGCGGCTGTGGCTGTCGGCGTGGCGGGACTTTTCGTCGAAACGCATCCGAACCCGGACGCGGCGATCTCCGACAGCGCGACGCAGATTCCGCTGCGGGAACTGGAGGCGATGATCGAAGGGCTCCTCGCCTTCGACCGGCTGGCCAAATCATTCAGTGCGCATTCATGAGGCGGGCGCGAGGATCGGCAAGAGCCCCTAAAACGCCCCAATGGCCAAGAAGATAGGCTCGAAAGGAATCGCTCGATGGACAAGAAGACAGCAGGCCTGGTGGGCGCCATTTCCGCGCTGACCCCGCTCGCGGCGGCGGCCGCGCCAGCGGCGCAGACGCTCGCGGACGTCATGGCCCCGAAATCATACGCCGAACTCCTCCAACCGATCCCCAATGCGGCGGCCTTGCTGAAGGAAGCCGCCGCGGCTGAGCCGGAGGCGCGCGTCGAGCAGGCGCAGTATTACGGCAACCCGTATTACTATCCGAACTACAATTATTATTACGCTCCGCGGCGGCGCTATTACCACCATCATCATCACCACGGCTATTGGGGCGGCGGCGGATGGGGGCGGCCCTATTACCATCACCACCACCATCACCACGGCTACGGGTGGGGCTACTGAGCGACTGGCGCTCCCCGACTCGCGCGGGGAGCGCGCATTATTTCTGGTCCTCTGACAGTTTCCGCGCCGCGCCATGGATTCGGCGATAGGTGCCGTCGAAAACCGTGTCCGTCGTCGAGAGCCATTGCGAGTCGACGCCCAAGGTCTGCCGGCTCGCATAGATGCGTCGGGACTGCAATTCGCGCTCGGCCGCTTCGTCTTCGCTCATCGGCGCCAGCTCGAAATCACCCTCTGCCGGGATCATCGTGAACTGCGCCATCGGGTCGCCTGGGCGGAAAATATGCGTCTGGCCCTCGGCTGGCGATTTGAAGACGATGAAGTAGATCATCGGCCACCACTCGCGGATCATCGCCGGCACGGCGATGGGAGCGGTTCCGGTCATGTCCGTGTAGAAGCTGGGATGCGTCTCCACCTTGATGGCGAAGCCCGGCTCGGGCTTCAGGTCCAGCAGGGTCTGATAGGTGTAATAGGCGCCGCCGAAATCTCTGAAGGGCGGCCAGTTGCGGCCGGGCGCGGGCGGCGGGCCGAAGTCGCCCTCGAAGATCAGCTTGCCGCCGCGGGTCGTTACCCTCAACTCATTGTCATAGGGGTAAAAGACCTCGACCCCATATTTCGCGGCCTCGGTGAAGGGCACGCAATGCCAAGCGTATTCGTGCGAGCCGTCCGTGCGCTTCTCGGGCTGGCCCGCCCAGCCCGGTATTTCGAGCTTGGTGCGGCGCGGGCGCAGGTCGTCGCCGCCCATCCGATATTTGATCTTCTGCATGCCGCTCCTCCTGCGAGACGCGCCTTTAAGCTGGGAAAAGCGGCGTTTTTGGAAAAGCCTCAGCCCCGCCCGCGATAGGGCGGCACGCCCTGATCCGGGAGCCACAGCCCCTCCGGCGCCGGCCCGGTCTGCCAGAACACGTCGATCGGGATGCCGCCGCGCGGATACCAATAGCCGCCGATGCGCAGCCATTTGGGCTTCATCGCCGCGACGAGGTCGCGCCCGATGCGCACCGTGCAGTCCTCGTGGAAGGCGCCGTGATTGCGGAAGCTCCCGAGATAGAGCTTCAAGGACTTCGACTCGACGAGCTTTTCGCCGGGAACATAGTCGATGACGATATGGGCGAAGTCGGGCTGGCCGGTCACCGGGCAGAGCGAGGTGAATTCGGGCGCGGTGAAGCGCACGAGATAGGTCGCGTCCTTATGCGGATTGGGCACGAGGTCGAGTTCGGCCTCGTCCGGCGAAGCGGGAAGCGGCGCCTTCTCGCCAAGGAGAAGCGCGCCTTCATGGGTCTTGGTCATGGGGCTAAAGATAACGGGCCGTCGCGCGCGTCAAGGCGTTCGACTCCCTCTCCCCACGCGTTGGAGAGAGGGAATTTACGGATCCCGGTCGTCCGCGCATTCCCCCGTGCGCAGCGTGATCGGATGCGACGTCATCCAGCCGGAAAGAAAGCGGTTGCCGTCCGTCTTGAGCGCCGCCTGCATTTCCGCGCGGATGATCTCCAGCCATTTCTGCCGGCGGTCGGGCGTGTTCATCTCAGCAGGCACGCCAAGGTCGATGGCCTTGATCGCGAACTGGAAGGGCATGGTGTGCCAGAAGGCCACCGCGCCGCCGCCCTGCATCGCCTCCACGGCGCCTTCCGGGGTTTTGGCGAGCTTCTCCTGCTCGGCGACCGGCACGGCGTCCGCCTTGCCGTTCCCCGGCGCCGCGATGACGACGCCGTTGCGATAGAACATATTGGTGACCGCGCCCTTGCGCTCGGCGGCGAGATTGCCGCCGATGACGAAGGTGGCGTTCGACTTCTCGACGGCGCATTTCACCATCCGGTCGAAGCAGGCGGCGACGCCGGACATATGGGCGTTACAGCCCGTCTCGATCCATTTCGCCATGGTCTCGGGCTTCACGTCGAGAATATAGGCGACGCCCTGCGGATATTCGCAGCGCTGCACCAGCGCCGCCGGCCTCTCGACAGCCGGGGCAATCCGACGGTGGAAGTGGACGTCGTGCTGGAAGACGGCGCCGAGGGGCGCGCCGCTGTGCCCTCGGGCGCTTCGACCGGCGCGCACGAAGCCATCGAGCTGCGCGACGGCGACAAGGCGCGCTACCAGGGCAAAGGCGTGCAAAAGGCTGTCGATGCCGTCAACGGCGAGATCTTCGATGCGCTGTCGGGGCTGGATGCCGAAGACCAGCGCGGCATCGATGCGGCCCTCATCCAGCTCGACGGTACGGACAACAAAAGCCGCCTCGGCGCTAACGCCATCCTCGGCGTTTCGCTCGCTGTCGCCAAGGCGGCGTCGATCTCCAACAATTTGTCGCTTTACCGTTACATCGGCGGCGTCAACGCGCGCGTCCTGCCGGTGCCGATGATGAACATCATCAACGGCGGCGTCCACGCGGACAACCCGATCGACATCCAGGAATTCATGATCATGCCGGTCGCGGCCGACAGCGTGCGCGATGCAATCCGGATGGGGCGCGGAAATTTTCCAGACGCTGAAGAAGCGCGCTGAAGAAGGCAGGCCTCGCACGTCCGTCGGCGACGAAGGCGGCTTCGCGCCGAACCTTCCCTCCGCCGAAGCCGCGCTCGACTTCATCATGAAGGCGATCGAGGATGCGGGCTTCAAGCCGGGCGACGACGTGATGCTCGCCGCTCGATTGCGCCTCGACCGAGTTCTTCAAGGACGGCAAATACGTGCTTGCCGGCGAAGGTAAGTCGCTCGACAGCGCCGCCAACGCCAAATACCTCGAAGACCTCGTAAACCGCTTCCCGATCATTTCCATCGAGGACGGCATGGCGGAGGATGATTGGGCCGGCTGGAAAATCTTGACCGATCTTCTCGGCAAGCGCGTGCAGCTCGTCGGCGACGATCTTTTCGTCACGAATACCGAGCGGCTTGCGGAAGGCATCGAGAAGGGCGTCGCCAACTCGATCCTGGTGAAGGTCAACCAGATCGGCTCGCTCACCGAAACGCTCGACGCCGTCAGATATGGCGCAGCGCGCAGGCTATACCAGCGTGATGTCGCACCGCTCCGGTGAGACGGAAGATTCCGACCATCGCCGACCTCGCGGTCGCGACGAACTGCGGTCAGATCAAGACTGGCTCGTTATCGCGCTCGGATCGTTTGGCGAAATACAACCAGCTCATCCGCATCGAGGAAGAACTCGGCGACGACCGCGGCAGACTTCCACCCCGCCCGACCCGGCTTCGCCGGGCCACCCTCCCCGTAAAGGGGAGGGATTTTTGTAACGAACGCCCGGCTTACCCGATGACCATGGAAAAAACCTTCGATCCCCGCTCCATCGAGAGCCGCATCCGCGAGACCTGGGAAGAGGCGCAAGCCTTCCGCGCCGGGCGCCCCGAGCGCGCCGGCGCCGCGCCCTACTCCATCGTCATCCCGCCGCCGAACGTCACCGGGCTCGCTGCACATGGGCCATGCGCTCAACAACACGCTGCAGGACATCCTCGTCCGCTATCAGCGCATGCGCGGCCGCGACGACGTGCTCTGGCAGCCCGGCACCGACCACGCCGGCATCGCGACGCAGATGGTCGTCGAGCGCCAGCTCATGGAGCGCCAACAAAGAGCCGTCGCGCCGTGAGCTTGGCCGCGAGAATTCCTGAGCGCGTCTGGACGTGGAAGGAAGAATCCGGCGGCAGATCGTCGAGCAGTTGAAGCGCCTTGGCGCCTCCTGCGACTGGTCGCGCGAACGCTTCACGATGGACGAAGGCCTGTCGCGCGCCGTCGCCAAAGTTTTCGTGCAGCTCTATCGCGAGGGGCTGATCTACAAGGACAAGCGCCTCGTCAACTGGGACCCGAAGTTCCACACGGCGATCTCCGATCTCGAAGTCGTGCAAGTCGAAGCGCGCGGAAAATTCTCGTGGTCGAAAGATAGCGGCGAGCCGTTCGATGCGGCGGCGCTGGCAAAGGTGCTCGCGAAAGATCCGAGCGGCCACATGTATCACTTCCGTTACCCGCTCACGCACAAGGTGCCGGGCTACGACAAGGATTACATCGTCGTCGCCACGACCCGCCCTGAGACGATGCTCGGCGATACCGGCGTCGCGGTTCACCCCGAGGACGAGCGCTATGCGGCGCTGGTGAAAGCCGGCGCCAAGGTGAAACTGCCGCTCGTCGGCCGTGACATCCCGATCGTCGCGGACGAATACTCCGATCCCGAGAAGGGCACCGGCGCGGTGAAGATCACGCCCGCGCACGACTTCAACGACTTTGAAGTCGGCAAGCGTCACAATCTCGCTCAGATCAACATTCTCGATGCCTTCGGCAAGATCAACGACGAAGCGCCGGAAGCTTATCGCGGCCTCGACCGTTTCGACGCGCGCAACAAAGTCGTCTCCGATATCGACGCGCTGGGCCTCTTGGAAAAGATTGAGCCGACCGGCCACACCGTTCCGCACGGCGATCGCTCCGGCGTCGTCATCGAGCCGTGGCTGACGGACCAGTGGTACGTCAATGCCGGCGAACTCGCTAAAAACGCCGTCGCGGCTGTCGAGAACGGCAAGACCGTCTTCGTGCCGAAGAACTGGGAAAAGACCTACTTCGAATGGATGCGCAACATCCAGCCCTGGTGCATCTCGCGCCAGCTCTGGTGGGGCCATCGCATCCCGGCATGGTATGGGCCTGACGGCAAATACTTCGTCGCGGCGACGGCAGAGGAAGCACAGGCGCTCGCTCAAAAGCATTACGGCGACGAAGTTGTCCTGACGCGCGACGAAGACGTGCTCGACACCTGGTTCTCTCCGCGCTCTGGCCGTTCTCGACGCTCGGCTGGCCGGACGAGACGCCGGAACTCGCGCGCTTCTATACCCGACGAGCGTGCTCGTCACCGGCTTCGACATCATCTTCTTCTGGGTCGCCCGCATGATGATGATGGGCCTCCACTTCATGAAGGAGGTGCCCTTCAAAGACGTCTACATCCACGCCCTCGTCCGCGACGAGAAGGGCGCGAAGATGTCGAAGTCGAAGGGCAACGTCATCGACCCGCTTGTCCTGATCGACGAGTTCGGCGCGGACGCGCTGCGCTTCACGCTCGCCGCCATGGCCGCGCAGGCCGCGACATCAAGCTCGCGAAGTCGCGCGTCGAAGGCTATCGCAACTTCGCGACCAAGCTCTGGAACGCCTCGCGCTTCGCCGAGATGAACGGAGTGCGCGCGCCAGCGCGACTTCGATCCGAAGACGGCGTCTCAGACCTTCAATAAATGGATCATCGGCGAAACCGAGCTGACGGCGAAGGCCGTCAGCGCGGCGATCGAAGCCTATCGCTTCAACGAAGCCGCAGGCGCGATCTACGATTTCGTCTGGAACGTCTTCTGCGACTGGTATGTGGAGCTGATCAAGCCGGTGCTGGCTGGCGATGAGGCAGAGGCGAAGTCCGAGACGCGGGCCGTCACCGCCTGGACGCTCGATCAGATCCTGAAGATGCTGCATCCGTTCATGCCCTTCATCACCGAAGAGCTGTGGGCGAGGAGAGGGATAGGATTGTCGCGTTCATCAACCGCGCTGATCGCGAGCCACGTTTCCCTCCCCCTTGCGGGGAGGGATCAAGGGTGGGGGTCGACAATCCAGATCGTGATTGCGGCTCCCCCACCCTGCCCTCCCCGCAAGGGGGGAGGGATGGATCGCGGCCTTCATCGCCGCCTCGGGCCGCGAAGCCTTCATCCACAGCGCTGATCGTGAGCGTCCCCTCTCCCGCGAAGCGGGGGAGGGACAGGGAGGGGGCATCTCCGCTAAACTACGCCCATGACCCTCACGCACAAACCCGTCGGCCCCGGCAGCCATGTCTTCCTCGTCGACGGCTCGTCCTTCGTCTTCCGCGCCTATTTCCAGTCCATCCGGCAGGACGCGAAATACAACTATCGCTCTGACCGCCTGCCGACGGGCGCTGTGCGGCTCTTCTGCACCAAGCTCCTGCAATTCGTGCGCGAAGGGGCCGCGGGCCGGACGCCGACGCATCTCGCCATCATCTTCGACAAGAGCGAGAACAGTTTCCGCAAGGAAATCTATCCCGAATACAAGGCGCATCGCTCCGAGCCGCCGGAAGACCTCGTCCCGCAATTCCCGCTCATGCGCGCGGCCGTGCGCGCCTTCGGCCTCACGCCGATCGAGCAGGACGTCTATGAGGCCGACGACCTCATCGCGACCTACGCCGCGCAGGCGCGCGCGAAAGGCGCGGACGTGCTCATCGTCTCGGCCGACAAGGACCTGATGCAGCTCGTCGGTCCGGGCGTCACCATGTACGACCCGGCCTCGGGAACGGCGGGCGCCAAGGGCGCGCGCGAGGAGCGGCTGATCAACGAAGCGGAAGTCGTCGACTATTTCGGCGTGACGCCCGACAAGGTCGTCGACGTGCAGGCGCTCGCGGGCGACTCGACCGACAATGTGCCCGGCGCCAAGGGCATCGGCATCAAGACCGCCGCGCAGCTCATCAGTGAATATGGCGACCTCGACACGCTGCTGGAGAAAGCCCCCGGCATCAAGCAGCCCAAGCGCCGCGAGGCGCTGACGGACCCGGACGCGGTGAAGCTCATTCGCCTCTCCAAAAAGCTCGTCGAACTCGTGCGCGACGCGCCGGTGGAGACGAAGCTCGACGATCTCGGCCTGCATCAGCCCGACGCCAAGAAGCTCGTCGCTTTCCTTCAGGCGATGGAGTTCACGACCATCACCCGCCGCGTCGGCGAGCTTTACGGCGTCGACATCCACGACATCGAACCCGATCCGCATTTCCTCGGCCCCGCCGGCTGGCGCGCGCGCAATGGCGAGGTCGATCATGCGGCGGCGCCGAAGCCGCAGGAAAAGCACGAACCTGCCGCCGAGAAAATGGCAGGCGACGGCTACGCGCCCTCGACGCTCGCCGCGAAGCGCAAGGCCGAGGCGATCGCCGCGAAGATCGACCGTTCGACGTATGAAACCATCATGTCGGTCGAGCGTCTCGATCAATGGATCGCGGACGCATATCAAGCCGGCGTCGTCGCGCTCGACACGGAGACGACCTCGCTCGATCCGATGAGCTGTGAGCTTGTCGGCGTTTCCCTCGCGCTGGGCCCGGGCCGCGCCTGCTACATTCCGGTGGGGCACCGTGAAGGCGGGAATGGCGATCTCTTCGGCGGCGCGGATCTCGTCGCGGGGCAGGTTCCGATTGAAACCGTCATCGACAAACTAAAGCCGCTCTTCGAGGACGACGCCGTCCTGAAGATCGCGCACAACATGAAATATGATCTGGAGGTGCTTTCTCGCTACGGGATCGCCGTCGCGCCGATCGAAGACACGATGCTGATTTCCTACGCGCTCGATACGGGCCGCAACAATCACGGCCTCGACGAGCTGGCGAAGAAGCATCTCGACCACGAAAACATCACTTTCGCGCAGGTCGCGGGCACGGGCCGCAACTTCATCGGCTTTGCGCGCGTTCCGCTCGACAAGGCGACAGAATACGCCGCCGAAGACGCGGACGTGTCGCTGCGCCTGTGGCGGGCCTTGGCGCCGCGCCTGCCAGCCGAACGTAAGACGACGGTCTATGAGACGCTTGAGCGGCCCATGGTCGAGACGCTCGCGCGCATGGAGCGGCGCGGGATCACCATCGACCGGCACATGCTCTCGCGCCTCTCGGGCGAATTCGCGCAGGACATGGCGCGGCACGAGGCGGATATTTTCGAGCTTGCCGGCGAGACGTTCAATCTCGGCTCGCCCAAACAGTTGGGCGACATTCTCTTCGGCAAGATGGGTCTGCCCGGCGCCAAGAAAACCGCGACCGGCGCCTGGTCGACATCCGCGAGCGTGCTGGAAGACCTCGCGGCGGAGGGCAACGACTTCGCGCGCCGCATTCTCGACTGGCGCCAGCTTTCAAAACTCAAGAGCACCTATGCCGACGCGCTGCCCGGCTTCGTGAACAAGGAGACGGGGCGCGTCCATACCTGCTATTCGCTCGCCGCGACGACGACGGGACGGCTGTCGTCGTCGGAGCCCAATCTGCAGAACATCCCTGTGCGCAACGAAGCGGGGCGAAAGATCCGCAAGGCCTTCATCGCCTCGCCCGGCCATGTGCTGATCAGCGCCGACTATTCGCAGATCGAATTGCGGCTGCTCGCGCATATCGCCGACATTCCGCAGCTCAAAAAGGCCTTCGCTGACGGGATCGACATTCACGCCATGACGGCGTCCGAAATGTTCGGCGTGCCGGTGAAGGACATGCCGCCGGAAGTGCGTCGACGCGCCAAGGCGATCAATTTCGGCATCATCTACGGCATCTCGGCCTTCGGCCTCGCCAACCAGCTTTCCATCCCGCGCGAGGAGGCGAGCGCCTATATCAAGAAATATTTCGAGCGCTTCCCCGGCATCAAGGATTACATGGAGGCGACGAAGAAGACGGTGCGCGAGAAATATTGCGTGACGACGATCTTCGGCCGGTCGCTGCATTTCCCGCGCATGTCGTCAGCGAACCCCTCCGACCGCGCCTTCTACGAGCGCGCGGCAATCAACGCGCCGATTCAAGGCGCCGCCGCCGACATCATTCGCCGCGCCATGGTGCGTATGGACGACGCGCTACTGGACGCGGGCCTCTCGACGCAGATGCTGCTGCAGGTGCATGACGAACTCGTCTTCGAGGCGCCCGAGGCGGAAGCCGAAGCGACGATAAAGGTCGCCCGCAGCATCATGGAGCAGGCGCCGCTCCCCGCCGTGCAGATGAGCGTGCCGCTGCATGTCGACGCCCGCGCGGCGAAGAATTGGGACGAGGCGCATTGAGGGAGCGCGAGCCTTCAGGCGCGCATAGGCTGATGACAAACCTTGAGAGAGCGGCCTCGTCCTTCGAGACGCGAGCTTGCGTTCGCTCCTCAGGATGAGGCCTATGTGTGTGATGCAGCAGGAGAAAGCCCCTCATGCTGAGGAGCCTGCAAAGCAGGCGTCTCGAAGCATGAGGGGCGCCAACCCGACTTTGGCGGCAAACTAGCGCGAGCCATAAGGCTCGCGGTCCGGCGATCAAAGTCCCGGATCGACGCCCGACGCTGGCTCCTTCTTCCCTTCCAGCCCGTAGCTGTACCGCGTCCAGAAGCGCTCGTGGAAATAATAGAGCGCGAAGATCGCGATCATCTCGACGCCGGTGATCTCCGCCGACAGCGCGGGGTCGTGCACGAAGGCGTTGACGATGACGAAGGTCGAGAGGCTCGCCGGAACGAGCCAGGAGAAAGCCTTGGCGAGGCTGCGCTGGCGCGTCGGCTTGTAGCCGTCACGCTCGATTTCGACGCCTTCCATCGAGGCGTAGCTGAGATCGGTCAGCGGCGCATCGGCGCGGCGTTCGGAGGCCGCGACCGTCTTCACCATGCCGACCGCCACCGTCTCATTGGTGATGCGGTCGATGAGGATGAAGCCGCCTGTCTCGCGGTTCTCGACATAAGGATCGCAGGCGACGACCGTTTCGAGCGAGAGTTTCGCTTCGCCGATCTCGTTGAAGGCGAGCGTCTCGCCGGACGCGATCGGGGCCGCAAGTCCGGACTCGATCTCGATGCGGGACGCGACTTCGCTCACGCTCGCGGGCGTCGTCTTCGTGCCGATCTTCAGCAGATAGCTCTTTCCAACGGCCAGCGGCTCGCGCACGAGCCACAGTAGCCGCGCCTCCAGCCGGTCGCCGACTTTCGCGGGCGAGACGGGCGACGACAGAAGATCGCCGCGCGAGCAGTCGATCTCTTCGGCGAGCGTGATCGTCACAGCCTGGCCGGAGACCGCGCTTTCGAGATCGCCGTCATAGGTGACGACGCGCGAGACGCGCGTGTCGCGGCCCAGCGGCAGGATCCGAACGATATCGCCAGGGCGAATATTGCCGCCGCTGATGAAGCCGGAGAAACCGCGGAAATCCAGGTTCGGGCGATTGACCCATTGCACCGGCATGCGGAAGGGCGCGATGCGCATCACGTCCTCGACCGCGACGCCTTCGAGATAGGTCAGCAAAGGCGGGCCGTCATGCCAGGGCATCTTGCCGGCGTCGCCATGAACGAGATTGTCTCCGTCCTTCGCGACGAGCGGCAGGACATAGATGGAGGCGAAGCGCAGATGCTTGGCGAATTCGCGGAAATCCGCCTCGATCTTGCGGAAGACCTCCTCGCTGTAATCGACGAGGTCCATCTTGTTCACCGCGACGACGACATGGCGCACGCCGAACATCGAGGTGATGACGCTGTGGCGGCGCGTCTGCGGCAGGATGCCCTTGCGCGCGTCGACCAGCAGGATGGCGAGATCGGCCGTCGAGGCGCCGACCGCCATGTTGCGCGTGTATTGCTCGTGGCCCGGCGTGTCGGCGACGATGAATTTGCGGTTGTCGGTTGCGAAATAGCGATAGGCGACGTCGATGGTGATGCCCTGCTCGCGCTCGGCGGCGAGGCCGTCGACGAGCAGCGCGAAGTCGAGATCGTCGCCCTGCGTGCCGTGCTTCTTGGAGTCGGCTTCGAGCGCGGCGATAAGATCGTCGGGCGCGAGATCGGCGTCATAGAGCAGACGGCCGATCAGCGTCGACTTGCCGTCGTCGACCGATCCGCAGGTGATGAAGCGCAGGAGCGGCTTGTCTGCCGCATGACGCGCGGCGGCGGGCGCGGGCGCGTCGATGACCTCGGCGTCGCTCTGCATCAGAAATACCCTTCCTGCTTCTTCTGCTCCATGGAGCTGGAGCCGTCATGATCGATCAGGCGACCCTGCCGTTCGGAGGAACGGCTCTCGCGCATTTCGGTGATGATCTCGTCGAGCGTGGCGGCCTCGCTCTCGATGCCGCCCGTGAGCGGGTAACAGCCGAGGGTGCGGAAGCGCACCATCCTGTTCTCGATCGTCTCGCCCGGTTCGAGCTGCATGCGGTTGTCATCGACCATGATGAGCGTGCCGCCGCGGCGCACGACCGGCCGCTCTTTGGCGAAGTAGAGCGGCACGACGGGGATATTTTCGCGCGCGATGTAGTCCCAGATGTCCGCCTCGGTCCAATTGGACATGGGGAAAGACGCGCAGGCTTTCGCCCTGCGCCTTGCGCGTATTGTAGAGGCGCCAGAACTCGGGGCGCTGGTTCTTGGGGATCCCAGCGATGCTGCGCGGTGCGGAAGGAGAGCACGCGCTCCTTGGCGCGGGATTTCTCCTCGTCGCGGCGCGCCCCGCCGAAGGCCGCGTCGAACTTGTATTTGTCGAGCGCCTGCTTCAGCGCCTCCGTCTTCATGATCTCGGTGTGAAGCTTCGAACCGTGCGTGAACGGCCCGACGCCCATCTCGATCCCCTTGGGATTGATGTATTCGATGAGCTCCAGGCCCCATTCCTTGACGATGTTGTCGCGGAACTCGATCATCTCGCGGAACTTCCAGGTCGTGTTGACGTGGAGCAGCGGGAAGGGCGGCTTCGACGGATAGAAGGCTTTCATCGCGACATGCAGCATCGCCATGGAGTCCTTGCCGATCGAAAACAGCATCACCGGCTTTTCGCATTCCGCGACAGCCTCGCGCATGATGTGGATGCTCTCCGCCTCGAGCCGATCGAGATGGCCGAGCGAACGGGTCGGAAGCGCGCTCATCCGAACACCTCCGGCGCGCCGGGCTTGCCGGGGCCGCGGCGCAGAACGCCGTCCTCGCCCACATGCAGGCCGCATTCCTTCTTGTCGTCCTGCTCCCACCACCAGCGGCCGGCGCGCTCGTCCTCGCCGGGCTTCACCGCGCGCGTGCAGGGCGCGCAGCCGATGGAGAAATAGCCTTTGGCGTGCAGCTCGTTCACTGGAATCGAAAATTCCTGCGTGGCGTCGACGATGGCGTCGCGCGTATAGTCGATGACGGGATTGATCTTGAGCACCTTGTGTCCGGCGTCGAAGGAGATGATCGGCGCGTCGGCGCGCGCGGCGGACTGATCGGCGCGCAGGCCAGTGATCCATCCGGAGACGCCGTCGCGCAGGCGCGACAGCGGCTCGACCTTGCGCACATGGCAGCAGGCCTTGCGCGCCTCGACGGATTTATAGAAGCCGTTGACGCCCTGCTCTTCCACGAGCGCTTCGAGCGGCGCCGCCTGCGGATACACGGCGCGGATGCGGCGGGCGTAGCGGGCCTCCGTCTCTTCCCAAAGCGCGTAGGTTTCGGGAAAGAGGCGGCCCGTGTCGATCGTCGCGACGTCGAAGTCGAGCCCCTGCGTGAAGATCGAATGCGTGATGAACTGATCCTCGACGCCGAAGCTCGTCGTGAAGACGATACGGCCGGGGATGAATTCGCGCACGAGCTGCAGGCGATGGTCGAGATCGAGCGGCGCGAGGCGCGGCCCGAGTATCTCAGCGATGGAAGCCGTCATTTCGCCGCCGCCTTTCGCCGCGCGTCGAGGATGGAGCCAGCCGCGACATAGCCGCGCTGATAGGTGCGGGAGTAAGCGGCGCGAGCGCCCCGCCACTGCGCGGCGTCCTGCCGTTCGGCGAGGTCGTCCGGAATTTCGACCGTGTCGAAACCGCAGCCGAGGGCATGGGCGTATTGATCGGCGAGCAATCGCCCGCTCGCGCGCAGCTCGCCGGTAAAGCCTGCGCGACGAATGAGGCGCGCGAGCGAGAACCCGCGCCCATCGGCAAAGGCCGGGAAGGCGATCTCCACGAGCTCCAGACGCGGCAGCGCGGCTGCGAGCGAAGCCGGGTCGGCGGTGTTCGGGACGTTCACGCCGAGAGAGACGCCCGCGGGGAGATGGGCGAGTGCATGCTCGAGGCGCGCGAGCGACACGACGGCCTTGCCGCTCTTCGGCAAGGCTTCCTCGTCCGCGAGCCGGCGCCAGCCGTCTTCGATGAAACGGCCGTCAGATATCAGCGCCATCTTCGCCCTCCCGACGCAGCACGTCCTTGAAACGGGCGTGACCGACGCGCCGCCATGTCTCGATGAAAGTCTCGCCTTCCTGGCGCTCCGCCAGATAGAAGTCGACAATATGTTCGATCACGTCCGGCACCTGCTCCGCCGTCACGCCCGGACCGAGGATCTCGCCGATATTCGCCGAGAGCGTCGGATCGCCGCCAAGCGTGATCTGGTAGGATTCCTGGCCCTTCTTTTCGAGGCCGAGAATGCCGATCGCGCCGACATGGTGGTGGCCGCAGGCGTTGATGCAGCCGGAGATCTTGATGCCGAGCTTGCCGATGCGGCGCTGGCGCTCAAGATCTTTGAAGCGCTTCGAAATCGCCTGCGCCACCGGAATCGACCGCGCCGTCGCCAGCGCGCAGTAATCGAGGCCTGGGCAGGAGATGATGTCGGAGACGAGGCCGGCGTTGGCCGTCGCGAGGCCGGCGGCGTCGAGCGTCTTCCACAGATCGAAGAGATCGTCCTGCTTCACATGCGGCAGGATGACGTTCTGCTCATGGCTGATGCGCAGCTCGCCGAAGCCGAAGCGCTCGCTGGCGTCGGCGAGGACGCGCATCTGCTGCGAGGTGGCGTCGCCCGGAATGCCGCCGATCGGCTTCAGCGAGACGGTGACGGTGGCGTATCCCTGAACTTTGTGGGGCGCGACGTTCACGTCCACGAAATTGCCGAAGGCCGGATGCGCGACGCGCTCGGCGCGCAGCTTCTCGGACTCGGCCGGCAGGGCTTCGTAAGGCGGCGGCGCGAAGAAGGCGGCGATGCGCTCGAACTCGGCCGGATCGTAAGAGAAGACCCCGCGGTCCATCGAGGCGAATTCCGCCTCGACGGCGTCGCGCACGTCGTCGAGGCCGGTTTCGTGAACGAGGATCTTGATGCGCGCCTTGTATTTGTTGTCGCGGCGGCCGAAGCGATTATAGACGCGCATGATCGCCTCGAGATAGGCGAGCAGGTCCGCGCGCGGCACGAAGTCGCGGACGACCTTGCCGACGAAGGGCGACCGGCCGAGGCCGCCGCCGACGACGACCTGATAACCGATATCGCCCGCGTCGTTCGTAAGGATGCGCAGGCCGATGTCGTGGACTTTGATCGCCGCGCGATCATGCTCCGCGCCCGTCACCGCGATCTTGAACTTCCGCGGCAGGAACGAATTCCGGATGGAAGCTCGACCATTGGCGCAGGAACTCGGCCGTGGCGCGCGGGTCCTCGATCTCGTCCGTCGCCACGCCGGCGAAATG
Organism: Methylocystis parvus; assembly: GCF_049675845.1. Classification (GTDB taxonomy): domain Bacteria; phylum Pseudomonadota; class Alphaproteobacteria; order Rhizobiales; family Beijerinckiaceae; genus Methylocystis; species Methylocystis parvus_A. The sequence continues at coordinate 3,504,889 of NZ_CP187161.1, read as the reverse complement.
GTCGGCCGTGACGTTGCGGATGCAGTTGCCGGAGGTCTGGATGGCGTGCATCTCGACGTCGGCGAGCGCCTCGAGAATGTCCGGCGTATCGACGAGCTTCGGCCAGTTGTATTGCAGGTTCTGGCGCGTGGTGAAATGGCCGTAGCCGCGGTCATATTTGTCCGCGATGTCGGCGAGGCGGCGCATCTGCCGCGCGGTCAGCGTGCCATAGGGAATGGCGACGCGCAGCATATAGGCGTGAAGCTGAAGATAGAGCCCGTTCATCAGGCGGAACGGGCGGAACTCGTCTTCCGTCAGCGAACCTTCGAGACGCCGGCGCACCTGCTCGCGAAACTCGGCGACGCGCTCCTTCACGAAGGCGGCGTCGTATTCGTCGTAGCGGTAAGTCGTGGTCGGGGCGTTGGGCCGCGCGAGATTGGGATCGTGAGCGGTCATTTACGCTGCTCCTTGCGCCTGCTTGCCGAGGTCGAGACGCACGCTCGGCCCCTTGATGCGCATTTTTTCGCGGTAATGCAGCGGCGTCGGAACGCCGTCGGCGCCGATTTCAACATCGGCGAGGTAAACGTCGACGACTCGATTGGCGACGATCTCGGCCTTGCCGAAAGCCTCCAGCGCGCCGGCCTCTTCCTTGTCGCGCGCGACGCGGGCCTTGGCGTGGTCGCGCTCCCAGCCCTCTTTCCCGAGGAACAGCACTTCGCCGTCCGCGAGGTGGGAGGCGAGCAGAATTTGAGGATGCTTGAGCGCCGGCATCACGTCTCCTGCGCCAGTTTGAGAGAGAGGCCGCTCATCTCGTCACACCAGATGATCTGGCAGGAGAGGCGGGAATTTTCATAAAGCATCGGCAGTTCGTCGAGCTTCTCCAGCTCGTCCTCGCGCGGCGCCGGCACGCGCGCGGCCGAATCGGCGTCGAGGACGACATGGCATTCCGCGCAGGCGAGCGCGCCGCCGCATGTGTTGTCCATGCCCATGCCATAGTCGCGCAATATTTCCATCAGCCGCCATCCTTCGACAGCCGCAAGCTCGTGAACGACGCCGTTGCGGTCCTCGACGCGCAGGAAGGGCGTATCGGGCTCCGACGGCGTTGCGGGCGGATCGGCGACAATGTCCAATGCAATACTCATGCGCTCGTTTGGGGTTAATGCGACGGCTCGTGCGACCGGCGGCGGTCGCGTTCTGTATTTCGAACGGTTAGATACTCTAAATCGCACGCATGTCAATTCACTTTCCAAAAATGCCTAATGCATCCAAATCACATCTTATCTCTGTTGAAAGGCGAAACGCCCAGCAAATTCACAGCTGGGACATGACAAACGGCCACATTCTATGTTTGTTAAGAATCGGGTGACCAATCGGAACGGCAGCGCGCAAGCGCCATAGGAGACCGCATGGTAAAAAGGCCAACCAAAACCACGAAGGAAATGCCGCCGCCTCCGAAGAAGGAGCCGGAACCGCGTCGCGAGGTGAGAGAGATCGCCTCGCCGCAGCAATCTTCAGGAGCCATTATGAAACCAACGGTCATTGTCGTCGGCGCCGATAAGGGGGGCGTTGGGAAGACGACAATTGCACGAGCCGTTCTCGACTTCCTCTCCCTCAACAATCTAACGGCCCGCGCCTTCGACACCGAGACGCCGCGCGGCACGCTCTATCGTTTCCATCCGGACGAGACGATGATCGTCGATCTGACGTCGACCGCCGACCAGATGAAGATCATCGACACGCTGAATTCGTCGCAGGCCAAGGTCAGCATCATCGACGTGCGCGCCGGCGGCTTGAGCCCGGCGCTCGAGGCGCTGGACGAAATCGGCTTTTTCGACGCGGTGAAGGCGGGCGAATTCCGCTTCATCCTGCTCCACGTCATCGGCCCGTCCATCGCGTCGCTCGAGGAGATCGCGGAAATCGCGCCTTATATGACGGACGCCAATTATTTCATGGTGAAGAACCATGTGAACGACACGACGTTCTTCGAGTGGGATCCGCAGACGCACGCGAAATATTTCGAGGACGTGCATACGACCGGCGAGATCACCATCCCGAAGCTCGGCGAATTGGCCTATGAGCAGGTTGAGCTTGCCGGCACGCCCTACTCGACCTTCATCTCGAACCAGACGGCCGAAGGCGAACCGGCGGACCACTCCTTTGTCCTGCGCGGCTATGTCCGCACCTGGCTCGCGAGAGTCGCGGACGAATTCGAGCGGGTGGGCCTCCTCGACCTCATCAACGGCGCAGCCCGGGCGCGTTAAGGAGGGGGCGGCGTCGCCCTCGCCCGCGAGGTTTGAATGAGTCGCCGCACCCTCGTCTACTTCGTCTGCTCGCCGCATTCGCGCACTGGCGTGACCACTGCGGCGCGGCTTCTGACGGACTACTATCTCTCGCGCGGAGTTCCGGTCGAAGGCTTCGACACGGATTCGCGCGAGCCCTCCTACGCCCTGCGTTTTCCGGGCATGTCCCGCGTCGTCGACATTTGCGACGTGAAGGGACAGATCTCCCTTTTCGACCGCCTGCTCGTGCCCGACGAGATGCCGAAAGTCGTTGACGTCTGGAGCCGGTCCTTCGACCAGCTTTTCTCCACCATCGCCGAGATCGGCTTCCTCGACGAGGCCCGTCGCGCCGGCGTGAAGCCCATCATCTTCTACCAGTCCGACAGTTCGCAGACCGCCGCGAGCAATGCGCGGCTCCTCAACACGACCTGGCCCGATCTCTGGATGACCGTCATCCACAATGAGGGCGCCGCGCCGCTGGGGCCGGACGCCCTGCATCTCCTCGCGCAATATCCCGCGCGCGGAAAGCTCGTCATCCCCCGGCTGGAGGCGGCGATCGCGCAGGCGCTGGACGATTTCGATCTGTCGCTCGCCGACTTCCTGCAGGAGCCGCCGACGGACATGTCCATCGTCGTGCGCGCCGCGCTCAAGGCGTGGCTTCTGCCGATCTTCACGCAATTGCAGAGCTTCGAGTTGCGGCTCGATCTGCAATCGAGCGAGTTCCTGCGTTAGGACCAAAGATGGAATACAGAAAGCTCGGTCTTACGGATCTCTCCGTCTCCGCGATCTGCCTCGGCTCCATGACCTGGGGGCAGCAGAACACCGAGGCCGAGGGGCATGAGCAGCTCGACTACGCCCTGTCGCGCGGCGTCAATTTCATCGACACGGCGGAAATCTACTCGATCCCGCCGCGCCCGCAGACGCAGGGCTCGACGGAGCGCATCATCGGCTCGTGGCTCGCCGCCCGCAAAAATCGCGACAAGGTGATCATCGCGACCAAGGTCGCCGGACGCGGCGACGCCCACTGGCTGCGCGAAGGCGGCGCGGGCACGGTCCTCGACCGCAATAACATCAATGCCGCCATCGAGGGCTCGCTGAAGCGTCTGCAGACCGACTATGTCGATCTTTATCAGCTCCACTGGCCCGACCGCTCATTGCCCCTCTGGGGCGCGGGCGGCACGACCTATCGCCGACCTTCGAAGCGGGCCGAAGTCCCCATCGAGGAAACGCTCGAGGCGCTGGATGATCTGGTGAAGGCGGGCAAGGTCCGCCATGTGGGCCTTTCCAACGAGACGCCCTGGGGCGTCGCGCGCTTCCTGCGCGCGGCCGAACTCGGCCATGGGCCGCGCGTGGTTTCGATCCAGAACGCCTACAACCTCATCAACCGCACCTTCGAGATGGGCCTCGCGGAGTTCGCCGAGCGCGACGGCGTCGGGCTCCTCGCCTATTCGCCGCTCGCGCAGGGCTATCTCACCGGCAAATATCAGGGTGGCGCGCGTCCGCCGGGCGCGCGGACGACGCTTTTCGAGCGGGCGCAGCGTTACGAGAAACCCGGCGTCGAGGCGGCGATCGGCGCCTATCTCGACCTCGCGAAGGACATCGGCGCCGATCCCTCGCAACTCGCCATCGCCTATGTGACGTCGCGCCCCTTCGTGACCTCGAACATCATCGGCGCGACGACGATGGCGCAGTTGAAGACCGATCTGGATTCGGTGGATTTGAAGATCACGCCCGAGATCGAGAAGCGGATCGACGAGATCCACCAGCTCCACAGCAACCCGGCGCCGTAACGGCAGCTTCTTTCGTCATTGCGGGCGCAGCGAAGCAATCAGGACCGCATTAGGCTCCAGATTGCTTCGCTGCGCTTGCATTGACGAAACAGGCTTGGCGCTTACGCATGCCCCGCGGCGGAGGACAGCCGCTCCAGATCGATCCCCATCGACCGCAGCGCGCGCGTATATTTGCTGCCGAGATCGCGGTCGAAGAGCAGCTCCGGATCGGCGGGGCAATGCAGCCAGCCGTTCCTCTGGATTTCGTCCTCGAGCTGCCCCGCGTCCCAGCCGGCATAGCCCAGGGCCAGCAGCGCGTGATGCGGCCCCTCCCCGGCGGCGATGGCGCGCAGAATGTCGATCGTCGCGGTCAGCGACACGCCGTCGTCGATGGGCAGCGTGGAATTGTCGAGGAAGAAATCCGGCGAATGCAGCACGAAGCCGCGGTCCGTCTGCACCGGCCCGCCGGAAAGCACCTGAATTTCCTCGGCGCCGCGCGGCAGGCTGATGCGCTCCTGCGGCGCGATGACCTGCAGTTGCACGAGAAGCTCGGGGAAATTCTTCACCCGCGCCGGCTGATTGACCACGATGCCCATCGCGCCTTCTTCCGAATGGGCGCAGAGATAGATCACCGATCGCGCAAAGCGCTCGTCCGCCATGCCGGGCATGGCGACGAGCAAATGCCCATCGAGATAGCGACGACCGGCATTGCCAACGCCGCCGCCCGCAGGCTGCTCGGAAACTTGCTTTGATTGCCGCACGCTCATAGGGTCATGCTACGCCCGCAACGCCCCCTTAACAAGCGGCGTGGATAGATGGGCGTCCCAACGATCCAGAAAACAAGCCGATGAAATCGCTACAGCTGAAGACGCACGCCTTTCTCGCCTCCGCCGTAACTGCAGCCGTCCTGAGCGCCGCCATCGGCGCCCGCGCGGCCGGCGCCGATTTCGCGACCGCCCCCGCCAAGGGGAGCGTCTCGGCCGTGCGGCTGCTAGCCGCCGGTCCGACGCCGGACGGCGCCTATCGGGCGGGCGTCGAGATCAGCCTCGATCCCCATACAGTCACCTATTGGCGCCAGCCCGGAGAAGCGGGCTCGGCCCCCGTCTTCGATTTCTCGAAATCCACCAATGTCGCGAAGGTCGAGGTCGCCTACCCGGCGCCCAAGCATATCGACGAAGCCGGCACGGTCGTGGCCGGCTATGACGAGACCGTAATCTTCCCGCTGAAAGTGACGCCGAAAGACCCCGCGGCGCCGGTGACGCTCGACATGAAGCTCGACTATGCCGCCTGCGGCAAGATCTGCCTGCCCGCCAAGGCGGACCTCTCGCTCGCTCTGCCCAAAAGCGGCGCCTCGCCCTTCGCCGCCGCCGTCGACGCCGCCGAGAAGCGCGTGCCCACGAAGATCAGCGCTGCGGAGGCCAAGAAGCGGCTCACCGTGAAGAAGGCCGCAGACGGCTGGCGACTGAGCGTCACAGGCCCCGGCAAGGCTCAGGACGTCTTCGCGGAGGTTCAGGAGCCGCTCTTTATCGAGAGCAAGCGCGAGGGCAAGGATTTCACGCTGACGCTGTTCTCGACCGGCGCCACGCCCAAAAGCGCCGACGCGACGCTGACGGTCATCACCGACAAGGACGCCTTCGAAGCGCCCGCGCATCTGGAGTGACGAGCCGCGATCTGGCGGCGCTCATTCCCCTCCCCCTTCGCGGGAAGGGGCCAGGGGTTGGGGTCGACGATCCATGTCGCTATCCCGGGTCCCCCACCCTGCCCTCCCCGCAAGGGGGAGGGAGGGGATCAATCCCCGACGATAGGGAAGAAATTACTCAGCCTCGGCGTCCACAGGCGCGGCGTCGACCGCCGCCGTCTCCTGCTTGGGCGTGCGCTTGAATGTCGACTTGCGGCCGCGGATCGTCTGCAGAATTTTCGCGCCATTGGCGAAGGCGAGATAGATGAAGAGCGGCGGCACCGAGCCGACCGTCTTGGCGTAATCGACTACCGTGCCGCGCTTCAGCGCGAGATAGGGCGCGAGCGTGATGCCGAGCGCCACCATCAGCGTCATGACCAGGATCGACCTGGAGCAGAAGGGCGTAGGGCGCGACAGACCCGTGCAGACCGACGCCGAGCGCGAAGGCGATGAGGCCAATCGCCGCCGCCGGGAAGAAGATCTGATGGGCGATGAGCGAGATCGCCATCACGCGCTTCGCGAGCGGCCAGGGCGCTTCCCAGATCGGCATGACGGTCTTCTGCGCCACCTGGACGAAGCCGTTGGACCAGCGTCGCTGTTGGCGGCGGAAGTCGCGGATGCCGTCCGGCACCTGGCCGGGGATCGGGGGCTGCGAGACGAAAATCCCACGCCAGCCGTCGAGGGCGGCGCGCGAACGGTGAGATCGAGATCCTCGGCAGAGCGAATAATCCGACCAGCCGCCAGCGTCCTCGACCGTCGCGCGGCGCCAGATGCCGCCCGTGCCGTTGAACTGGAACAGCCAGCCGGCGCGTGCGCGTGCGCTGCTCGACGAGGAAATGGCCGTCCTGGATCAGGCCCTGCGCGCGCGTCAGCCAGTTTTCTCGAAATTGACGAACTCGCAGCGCGATTGCGCGAAGCCGCGCGCCCGTCGGTGAGGAAGAGCGGGACTGTGGCCTTCAGCCAATCGGCCGGCGGACGGAAATCGGCGTCGAGCATGGCGATGAAGGGCTCGTTGGTCAGCGTCAGGCCATGGGCGCAGGCCCCGGCCTTGAAGCCCGAGCGGTCCGTGCGCCGGATATGGTCGATGATCGTGCCATTGGCGCGCAGCTCCTCGGCGACGCGCTCGGCGCGTTCGCTGGTCTCGTCGGTCGAATCGTCGAGAAGCTGGATGCGCAGCTTGTCCTTCGGCCAGTCGAGCAGCGCGACGCAGCGCAGCGACTGCTCGGTGACGAGCGGCTCGTTGAACACCGGGATCTGCAGCAGCACATGCGGCAGGTCGGCGTCCGGGATCGACGGGGCCTCAGGGTCGCGGGCGCCGCGCGCAAGGTCGTAGAGGAAGCGGCCGATGACGACGAGATAGCCAATTCCGATGGCCACGAGGATCGCGGCGCAGGCATAGGCGACGGCGTCGACGAGGAAAGGTCAAAAGATCGAGCACCTAAGCCCTACCCCTCTTTTCTCGCCGCTACGGCCGCCCTTTCCGAGGTCTGGGGCTTGTGGGACGCCGCGACGCGCGCTTGAACCTTGTCCTTCGCCCAGACCACCCGGTCGGTCATCCAGGCGTTCACCCAGACCGCAAGCATCACCGCCTCGCGGACCACAAAAACCGCAGGCGCTGCGTAGGATAACTGCCATCCTTTGGCGATGGAAAGCAATGTCTCCAGCGCGAACCACAGCGCGAGAGTCAGCGTGCCGCCCCAGAAAGGCGTTATTCCAGCGAGCGGCGACGCCAGCGCGCCTGCGACAACTGCCGGAAAGGCTTGGCAAATCGGCTCGGCCAGGAAGGACAGCAGCTCGTCGTTCCGGCGGATCACGCTCCAGCGCAATTGTCGTTGATACACGTCATGAAAACTGCGGCGACCGAGATCCTGGCGGACCGGTCGGTGCGAGAAAACCGGGCGTTGACCGACGCGCGCGAGCGCATGGCCGAAGGCGTTGTCCTCTCCCACCGTGTGTGAAATGGCGTCGAACCCGCCCGCCCGAAGGAAGTCCGCTGCGGCGGAACAGCATGATCTTGCCGACCCCATGCCCTGGCGGAAACAGGAGGCGAGGAAGAGCATGCGGGCGTGCGGCCCGTTGATGATCGCCGCCTCGACATGCGCCGGGAAATTGTCGAGGCCCGCGCAATAGGGGATGGCGCAGACGAGGCCAACGTCGTCGTTGAGCTGGCGCAGATGCTCGGCGAGCGCGTCCGGCTCCAGAAGGACATTGGCGTCCTTCATCAGGATCACGTCGTTTTCCGCCTGCATGAAGGGCGCGTAGAGATTATCGACCTTGGGGCTCGCGGCGAAGCGCGCCGTGGAGGCGAGAAGGCGCGCGGGAACCTCTTTGTGGCGCGCGAACAGTTCGCGCATCTTGCGCGCGGCCGGCGAATCCGTGTCCACCGCCGAGGCCGTCACGTCGAAGCGGGGGTAATGCTGCGCGAAGGCCGATTCCTGCGTGCGTTCGAAATCAGCGTCGATCAGCTTTACCGGCAGCACGATGGAGACGGGCGGCTGGTCGCGCCGTCGCGCGCGCCTTTCGGCGATGCGCGGCTGGATAACCGTGGCCACGACGGAGATCACGAGCAGCGTAATGGCCACGGCCCAATAGACCGCCGCGACCCATGTCAGAACATCGAGGAAACTCACGAGGCTCTCGCTCGATCGTCTGTGGAACGTCGGCGGAAAAACGCAGCACGAAGAAATCGACGAGGCGCGGCGGCAGCAGCTCGATGATTCGCAGCGCCCAATACATATAGCGCGGAAAAGCGATGATCGGGCGCCGTTTTTCGAGACCGCGATAGACGATCTCCGCGGCCTCGGCGTCCGTGATCATGCTCGCCTTCCAGGATGTGGTGCGCGCCGACATCGGCGTGTCGACAAAGCCCGGCACGATCAGGCTCATGTCGACCCCATGCGGCGCAAGCTTGGCGCGCAACGCCGTCGCGTAGCTGTGCAGAGCCGCCTTGCTCGCGCAATAAGTGGGCGAGAAGTGCATCGCGCGCAGGCCCATCATCGAGCCCACGAGCGCGACGACGCCCGAGCCGCGCGCGGCGAGCGACGGAATCGCCGGCTCGATCGTGTTGAGCTGGCCGAAGAGATTGATCGAGAAAATCGCGCGCACGGACTCTTCGGGCTCGAGCAGCTGGCCCTGGCGAGAGGCCGGTGGCGACGCCGGCGTTGGCGACGACGACGTCGAGGGGCGCGCGGCATGGGCCTTCTCCACCGCCGCGCGCATGGCCTCCCGATCGCGCACGTCCGCGACATGGATCTCGGCGCTGCCGCCGGTCGCGCGGCAGGCTTCGGCCGCGGCGTCGAGGCGCTTCTGGTCGCGACCAAGAAGATAGAGGCTCGCGCCGTCCTTCGCATAGGCGATGGCGAGCGCCCGGCCGATGCCGGAAGAGGCGCCGGTGATGAGGAGGCGCTGGGTCACATGTTTCCCGCGCGGCATCGGGCAGTTGGGCTTCACGATCCTTTCGTGCTCGCGGCGGCGCGCGGGGGCAGCGGGCCTCAATCAGCGAAACGGATCGACAGCCGCGCCCCCTCTCCCCGCATTGCGGGGAGAGGATTGGGGTGAGGGGCGAGTATCGACGAACACGGTGAAATCCACATCATTTCCGCGGCTCCCGCCGCAGCGTCGCCTCGCCGATGATCCCCGGCGTGCGCGCCGCGCCATGGGCGAAGAGGCGCAGGAAGATTTCCGTGTCCGACGCCCGCAGCACGCGGCCCGACAGCGTCACCGTCTCGCCGCGCAGGATCGGCTGGATGAATTTCGCGGCGAGACCGACAAGGGTGAGATCGGGACGCCAGCTCTTCAGCATCGGCTCGAAAGAAGCGAGCAGCTTCATGCCATGCACAGGCGGCACGGCGAGGCCTATCCTGGCGGCGAGCGCGTCGTCGAGATGAAGCGGATTGTCGTCGCCGGAAACTTCGGCATAGCGCGCGAGCGCCTGCGCGTCGAAGGGGCCGATCACCGTCTCCGGCAGCTTGTCGCCGATCTTGATGTCGTCGCTCATGACGCCGCTCCAAAGCCCGCGCGCGGCACGAGGCGCAGCATGGTTTCGCTTTTCGCGACAGCCTTGCCGTCCAGCGCGGCGATGGTCGCGTCGATGACGAGGCGCGGCGGCGTCTCCTCGCGGCGCATGGCGACGCTCACATCGTAGCTCTCGCCGGCGACGAGCGGCGTCTCATAGGAAAAGCTTTGCGATTCATGAACCGGCACGACCTCGAGCGCCGCGCAGAGATCGCGCACCGGATCGAACAGCGTCGGATCGGTCAGCCAGACGGCGGGAAAGGAAAGCGGCACGCTGGCGCCGTCGCCGCCGGTCTCGCGCGAATAGGCCACGGCCTGCGCCGGATCGACGCGCAGACGAAAGGGACCGAGGGTCTTGGGCGCGTCAGGCTGCATGGCGGACGATCAGCACGGCATTGATGCCGCCAAAGGCGAAGGAGTTGGACATGGCCGCCTCGATCTTGTGCGGACGCGCGACATTGGGCACCGCGTCGATGGGACAGCGCGGATCGAACTCCAGGAAGTTGATGGTCGGCGGCGCGATCTGGTTGCGCAGCGCCTCGATGGCGATCGCCAGCTCCAGGCCGCCAGAGGCGCCGAGCGCATGGCCGTGAATGGGCTTGGTGGAGGAGACGGGAACCTCGCGGCCGTAATCGCCGAAGACGCGCAGGATCGCTTCGGACTCGGTGATGTCGTTGGCGTGCGTCGCCGTGCCATGGGCGTTGACGTAATGGATATCCGTCGGCGCGAGGCCGGCGTCGTCCAGCGCCGCCGCGATGCAGCTCGACGCGCCGTCGAGATCGGGGCGCACCGGGTCCTTGGCGTCGCTCGTCGTGCCGTATCCCGCGAGCTCGCAGAGCGGCTCGTGGCCGCGCGCTTCGCGGCCTCGGCCGTCTCCAGAACGAAGACCGCCGCGCCTTCGCCGAGCGACATGCCGTTGCGGCCCATGGAGAAGGGGCGGCAGAGATTGGGCGTCATCACCCGCAGCCCTTCCCAGGCGCGGATCGTGGCGTTGATCACGCAGGCCTCCGTCCCGCCCACGATCGCCCTGTCCACCATGCCGCAGCGGATCATCTGCAGGCCGATGCCGACGGACTGGCTCGCGGAGGAGCAGGCGCTGCCGACGGCGAAGGTGGGTCCGAGCGCCGAAAACCGCGCGCCGAGCGTCGTCGGCATGGCGCTGGGGATGAGCTTGGGCACGCTCAACGTCTCGGGACGCGTGTTCTCCACGTAATAGCGGTAGATGCCGTCCTCGATGGTGGTCATGCCGCCAATGCCGCTGCCCATGATGACGGCGGTGCGCGGCCCGGCGATGTCCTTGCGGCCAAAGCCCGCCTGCGCCATCGCCTCGTCGGCGGCGACAACGGCGAATTGCGTGAAGGGGTCGCAGAAGGGAAGGACGTTCGGCTCGATATAGGCCGCCGGATCGAAATCCGGCACCTGGGCGGCGATCTTGATGCGGCCGTCATAGGGACGCGCCGTCTTCAGCTCGCGAACCTGGGTGACGCCGTCGCGCGCCGCCTCCCATAGCCTGCGCGCGCCGACGCCGGAGGCGCAGACCGCGCCCATGCCGGAGACGACGACGCGCCGTCCGCCGCCTCCCCCACGCGATGCCGCCATTTACTGGGTCTCGCGCTCTTTCTGAATGTGATCGGCGATGGCGTCGATCAGACTCTCGACCGTCTTCGCCTCCTGCAGCGAGCCGTCCATCGGGATGTAGACGTTGAACTTCTCTTCGAGGGCCGTGAGGATCATCACGATATCGACCGACTTGAGGTCGAGGCTTTCGATCGTGGCGTCCGGCGTCACCTTGGTGCGGTCGACCATGCCCTCAGAAGCGATCACTTCGATGATCTCTTCTTTGAGCTTGGCAATGTCCTGAGGATTATCAGACACGAAATCCCTCCCTTAAGGGTCTCCGCCGTCCCGAGAAGGAGCGGGCGCCGCCACGCGGCGCATTGACGCAGGTCGCCCCGGACGCGACGCCTGAGAGAAGGCGCGGCCGCGCGCCGGCCCTCGCCGCCCTGAAGCGGGCAGCGCGACTTGGTTACGGGTTTTAAACCGGAAAATAAAGCCCGGCTCAACCATCCGGACCCGCCCTATCGCGCGCGCCCGCTTCCCCAAGGCGGCTCTTTCTGGCAAAAGGCCCCGCAAAACATGAGGGGTCAGGTCCAAATGAGCGCCAACGAAACAGCCATCGCCGGGGTTTTTCCACAGCCGACCGAGGAGCAGTGGCTCAAGCTCGTCGACAAGGCGTTGAAGGGCGGCTCCTTCGATTCCCTCGTTTCGAAGACCTATGACGGCGTCGCCATCGCGCCCCTTTACGCCCGCGCGAAGGCGGAAGGCCCGCGCGCCTTGCGCCGCACGCCCGGCCGCTGGTCGATTCTCGGCCGCGTCGACCTCGCGGACGCCGACGCCGCCAGTAAGCTGGCGATAGAAGACCTCGAAGGCGGCGCGGACGGCCTGCACATCGTCTTCGCCGGATCGCAGGGCGCTTACGGCGCGGGCCTGACCAGCGACAGCGACGAGACGATCGCCCACCTTGTCGAGGGCATCCGCCTCGATTACGGCATCCCGGTCCTCGTCGAGGCCTCGCCGCGCGCGCCGAACGCGACGGCCGCCATCATGCGCTATGTCGACAGCCATCACATCGAGCCGTCGATCACCCGCATTTCGCTCGGCCTCGATCCTTTGGGCCTGCAGGCGCTGCACGGCTTCGCGCCGGCCCCCTGGGCGCAGGCGTCGAAGACCTTCGCCGAGACCGCCAAATCCGTCGCCAAGGCGGGCTTCGCCAATGGCGCCGCGGTGGCCGACGCGCGCGTGATCCACGCCGCGGGCGGCTCGGAGACGCAGGAGCTCGCTTTCGCGCTCTCCGCCGCCGTCGCCTATCTGCGCGCGCTGACGGATAATGGTCTGGACGTCGAGACGGCCCGTACGCTCATCGCGCTGCGCTTCGCCGCTGACGCCGACGAATTCATGGGCGTCGCCAAGTTCCGCGCCGCCCGCCGCCTCTGGGCGCGCGTCGAAGAAGCCTGCGGCCTTGCGCCCAAGCCCGCCCTCATCTTCGCGGAAACGGCTTGGCGCACGATGTCGCGCCGCGATCCGTGGAACAATATTCTGCGCGGCACGCTCGCGACCTTCTCGGCCGCCATCGGCGGGGCGGACACGATCACCGTGCTGCCCTTCACCCAGGCGCTCGGCGCGCCGGACGCCTTCGCCCATCGCATCGCCCGCGACACCCAGCTCGTGCTGCAGGACGAGTCGCATATCGACGTCGTCGACGATCCGACGAGCGGCGCCGGCGGCTTCGAGGCGTTGACCAGCGAGCTTTGCGAGCGCGCCTGGGCCGCCTTCCAGGAGATCGAGGCCGAGGGCGGCCTGCCGGCTTCGCTGGAAAAGGGAAGCTTGCAGGGCCGCGTCGCGGCGATGGCCGGCGAGCGCGCCAAGAAGGTCGCGCGCGCCAGGGAAAAGGTCATCGGCGCCAACGAATTCCCGGACATTCACGAGAAGCTGCTCGACGTGCTGGCGCCTTTCGACGCCGCGCGCCAGACCGCGGACGCCCCGGCGGGCGCCGTAAAGACGGCGGCCCTCGCCGTGCGCCGGCTCTCCGAGCCTTTCGAGCGCCTGCGCGACGCGTCGGACGCCTACGCCCAAAAAGCGGGCGCCCGCCCGAAGGTCTTCCTCGCCAATCTCGGCTCGGTCGCGGCCTTCACCGCCCGCGCCAACTTCGCCAAGAACTTCTTCGAAGCCGGCGGTATCGAAGCGGTTTTCGGGCCGGAAACCAATGAGACGGCCGAGATGGTCGCCGCCTTCAAGGCCTCTGGCGCGAAACTCGCTTGCCTGTGCTCGTCGGACAAGATCTACGCCGACGCCGCCGAGCCGGCGGCTCTCGCCCTCAAGGGCGCGGGCGCCAAGGTCTATTCCGCCGGCCGCCCCGGCGATCTGGAGCAGAAGCTGCGGGACGCGGGCGTGACGGGGTTCATTTTTGTCGGATGCGATATGTACGACGTTCTTCAGAAGGCGTTAGAGGAGGCCAAATGAGGTTTTGGGCAGTCGCCATTTTGACGTCGCTCGCGGCGAGCGGCGCGCTGGCGAAGGGGGGACACAAGCACCATCTCGCAAAGCCGAAGGCGGAAGCCGAGAGCGCCGCTCCGGCCCGCGCCTCCGGCCCTGACGGCTCCTGGAGCGTGGAAGCGACGACGAGCGTCGGAACCTGCCCGGCGTTGATTCCGTCGAAGCTCGACATCGCCGACGGCAAGATCGCCTCGGCCGAAGGCGCGCAGGTCGAATCCTGGGGCTATGTGGACGAGAGCGGCAACATCGTCGCCCGCTTCACCGGCGCTGGCGAGCATGTGGCCCGTTTCCACGGGGTGCTGAAGGGCGGCAAGGGCTCGGGCGCGTGGTCGTCCTCGACCGATATGTGCGGCGGCACCTGGAAGGCGGCGCAGCAGTAGGCCCCCTCCCCACCCCTCCCCCGCTGACGCGGGAGAGGGAGCAGATCGTGGCCTTCATCGACAATCTCAATCGTGAGCGTCCCCCTCCCGCGAAGCGGGGGAGGGACAGGGAGGGGGCTCGCGCCGCATCCCTTCCCATCGGGCTTTCGCAAGCTAGCTGATCCCGGATCGCCAATCCGGGAGACCGCTCATGTCCGCGCCCGACCGTCCTCCCCGCGTCATCGTCATCGGCGGCGGCTTCGCCGGCATATCGGCCGCGCAGGGCCTTTTCGGGAGCGGCGCCAATATTCTGGTTCTCGACAAGGAGAACCATCACTGCTTCCAGCCTTTGCTCTATCAGGTCGCGACCGCCGCCCTCGCCTCGGCCGACGTCGCCTGGCCCATCCGCTATGTGCTGCGCGGGCGCGACGACGTCACCGTGATGATGCTCGCGGTCGAGGGCGTCGACCGCACGCGCAAGGTCGTGAAAACGAAGGTCGGCGACATCGCCTATGATTATCTCGTCGTCGCGACGGGCGCGGCGCATTCCTATTTCGGCCATGACGACTGGGCCAAGGCCGCGCCGGGCCTCAAATCCGTCGACGACGCGACGCTGATCCGCAGCCGGCTGCTCACGGCCTTCGAGAAGGCGGAGGCGAGCGTCGACGCGGACGAGCGCACGCGGCTCCTGACCTTCGTCATTGTCGGCGGCGGACCAACCGGCGTGGAGCTGGCCGGCGCCATCGCCGAGCTCGCTCGCGGGGCCCTGCCTGCGGAATTCCACAGGGCCGATCCGCGCAAGGCGCGCATCCTGCTGCTGGAGGCCGGGCCCCGCATTCTCTCGACTTTCCCGGAACGGCTGTCGGATTACGCTGCGAACGCGCTCGCGCGCATGGGCGTCGAGGTGAGGACCAATACGGCGGTCGAGCAGGTTTACGAGGACAGGGTCGTTGCGAACGGCTCGGACATTCCGGCCGGGGCGATCCTCTGGGCCGCCGGCGTGCGCGCGTCGCCGGGGGCCAATTGGCTCGGGGTGAACGCCGACAAGAGCGGGCGCATCGAGGTGACGCCCGAACTGACGGTTCCCGGGCTTCCGGAGGTCTATGTCGTCGGCGACCTTGCGCGCGTCAAAGGCCCGGACGGAACGCCGGTTCCCGCGCTGGCCGCCGCCGCAAAGCAGATGGGCTGGTACGCCGGCCGCGCCATCAGGCGGCGGCTACGCGGCGAGGCGCCCCGCAAGCCCTTCCGCTATCGCGACCATGGCAGCCTCGCGACCATCGGGCGAAAATCGGCGATCGTGAAGCTCGGACGCCTTGAGCTGACGGGCTTTCCCGGCTGGCTCTTCTGGAGCGTCGTCCATGTGTATTTTCTGGTGAATCTGCGTAGCCGGATTCTCGTCGCGATCAGCTGGATCGCCGCCTATTTCACCTATCATCGCGGCGCGCGGCTGATTACGCGGTGAGGACGGTCGCGAGGTTGGGGGCAAACCTCGGCGGCGGCCTCGTCCTTCGAGACGCGAGCTTTGCTCGCTCCGATGAGGCCCAAGTAATCCACGCTGCAAAAAGAAGCCCCTCATGCCGAGGACCTTGCGCAGCAAGCGTCTCGAAGCACGAGGGGCGTCACCACCTCTATGGGAGCTGGGTTAGTTCTCTTCGTCCCGCGGGAGCAGCGGCTCGCTGCGCAGCCCACGCGGCGCCGGAGTGGCCTGCGGCGCAGCCGCCTGCGTCACCGGCATCTGCGAATAGTCCGCCGGCTCCGCGCGCGAGGCGGTCAGGCCGTCGCGCTGATAGATGTCTTCGCGGAACTGGGTGACGCCGTCGGGGGTGCCCCAGGCGGTGACATAAACCCAATAGACCGGCACGGCGGGATTGATCTTCACGTCGAGGCGTTCGCCCGAGGCGATGGCGCGGTCGATCGCGTCGCGGTCCCAGCCCGGCGTCTCGCGCAGCAGGAAGGCGACATAGTCGCGGACATTCTGCAGGCGGATGCAGCCCGAGGAGACGAAGCGGTAATCGTCGCCGAAGACGCCCTTGGCCGGCGTGTCGTGCATGTAGACGCCGTAAGGATTGGCGATATCGATGCGCACGACGCCGAGCGAGTTGAAGTCGCCGCCAATGTCCTGGCGGAACTTGTAGTTCATCGCATCGAGCGAACGCCAGTTGATCTGCTCGGGCTGCAGCTCCTGGCCTTCCTTGTTGTAGACGCGGATGTGGTTGTCGTGGAGATAGTTCGGGTCCGCCTGCATCTTGGGGATCAGATCCTTGCGGATGACCGAGGCGGGCACCGTCCAGAACGGGTTGAAATTGACCTGATAGGCCTTGGTCTGCATCACCGGCGACTGGCGGTCGATCTTGCCGACGCCCGCAATGTGATGGGAGACGACCTGCCCGCTCTCCACCGTCTCGACCTGCGCGGCCGGAATATTGGCGGTGACGTAGCGATTGCCGAGATCATGCGAGAAGCTGCGCAGCCGCACGAGATTGGTCTCGAGCTGGCGCAGGCGCGTCTCGGCCGACACGTTCAGCGCCGTCAGCGTCTGCTGGTTGACCACGCCGGTCTCGATGATGCCGTGGCGCGCCTGGAAACGGCGCACCGCCGCCTCGACATAGGAATCGAAAACCGGGCTCGTGCCGGTCTCGGGGCCGATATCGCCGGAGACGATGAGGCGCCGTCGCAGCGCCGACACGGCCGGGCCGTTCGAGCCGAGCCGCACTTGCTGGGCCGGCACCTGCGGCCAGCCGCCATTGTTCACGATCTCGCGATAGCGCTCGATCGCCTGCTCGGTCGCGGACACCGTGGCTTCGGAGAGAATGGGCGTCGTCGAGCGCGAAACGGTCAGGCGCGCGGCGGCGTCGTAGCTCTGGGCCCATTCGGCCTGCCCGGTCTCCGCGCGCGCAGGCATGGCCGCGCCGAGCGCAAGGCCAAGGGACAGCGGAAGCAGAGAAAGCGGAGGGATCGCGATTTTTTGCAACATTCGCTCCAGTCGCAGTGGATTCCGCGGCCGCGGAGGAAAACGGTTCGACCGGCGTCAAGCCCAAGGCTGCGCCGGATGAGGGTTTACATGATGTGCAGCTTCAGAGTTAACAAGGAACGAATAGGCGGCGATTTTGTGGCTTTCACCCCCGATTTCCGGGGAAAACCGGACCCAGAATGGGCTAAGACCGCAGGGCGCAAGTCTAATTCTGGCGCCCTCAGCCCACCCGCACCCAGCCCTCCGGCCCCAGCCGCTCCTGCGGCAGGAAGCGGGCCTTGTAGGCCATCTTGCGCGAGCCCTCGACCCAATAGCCGAGATAGAGATGCGGCAGGCCGGCGGCGCGGGCGCGCTCCATATGGTCGAGGATCATGAAGGAGCCGAGCGAGCGGCTCTCGAAGGCGGGCTCGTAAAATGAGTAAACCATGGAGAGGCCGTCGGCGAGCCGGTCGGTGAGGCAGCAGGCGACGAGGCGATCGGCGTCGCCGCCCGGCAGATTGGGCGACAGGCGGTATTCGATCAGCCGCGTGTCAACATGGCTGTCCTCGATCATCATCTGGTAATCGACCAGATTCATGTCGGCCATGCCGCCATCCGCGTGCCGCGCGCCGACATAGCGGCGGAACAGGGCGTACTGCTCGGGCGTCGCGCGGGCCGGACGCGGCTCGCCGGTAATATCCTCGTTTCGGCGCAGGGTGCGCCGCTGGGTCTTGTCGGGCGAAAATTCGTCGAGGAGGACGCGCACCGACACGCAGGCCCGGCATTGCTCGCAAGCCGGACGATAGGCGATGGTCTGCGACCGGCGGAAGCCGCTTTGCGTCAGCGTGTCGTTGAGCGCCGGCGCCCGCAGGCCGATGAGATGGGTGAACACCTTTCGCTCCGCGCGCCCCGGCAGATAGGGGCACGGCGCCGGCGAGGTGAGATAGAATTGTGGCGCGTCTCGTGGCTCTTTGGTCACGGAAAACTCGGTCCCTGGCTCATCAGAGAATAGGGCGAGAAAAGGCTTCGCGCCAATCGCTAATTCAGGCCGACCGCCTCAGCACGATCACGTCCGCCACGATGTCGTGCAGGCAGCGCTTGTCGCTCGTCACGAAGGAGACGAGCAGCAGCGGCGGCAGCATCCAGGTGACGTAGAACAACACCGCATGCACCGCCGCCTGCAGGAAAGGCACGGGCTCGCCCTGCATGGTGCGCATCTCGAGATCCATGAAGGCCATGCCCGGCGTGGCCATGCGCCAGCCCGAGACCGTCAGGCCGTTATAGAAGAAGGCGACGATCGGAAAGAGCGGCGGCAGCAGCAGCGCCGACATGCCGAAGCTCAGGATGAAGAGGCCGAAGAACAGCGCCACCGAGATCGCCGACACCAGGATGAGGTCGAGGCCCACAGCCATGATGCGGCGGGTGCGCACGCCCTCCAGCGCCTGGGGCGGGATATAAGGCGGCGTCGCCGAGCGGAAGTCGGAGGCCCGCCTTGGGTAGTCGCCGCGATAGTCGCCCTGGGTCATGGTCTCGATCCTTGGCGCGGGAAACGCGCGCGTCGCTCAATGTCGGACGGGGGGCCGGGAGTTTCAAGACGCCCTCGCGCAAAGGGCGCTTGCGCGACCAGCGGCGCTGTGGTCAGCTAAACGCCTTTAGAAAAACGTTTTTCAGGGAGCGCAGATGTTCAAGACCATCGTCCTTTTTTCGGACGGCACCGGAAACAGCTCCGCCTCCCCTTTCAAGACGAACGTCTTCCGCCTCTACGACGCGCTCGACATGTCTCCGGAGAAGGGACAGATCGCCTATTACGACGACGGGGTGGGCTCTTCGCAGCACCGCTGGCTCGCAGCGCTCGGCGGCGCCTTCGGCTTCGGCATGAAGCGCAACGTGCTCGATCTCTACAAATTCCTCACCCGGCACTATTCCGACGCGCTCGAGGCGCTCACCGATCCAGACACCGGCAAGATCCCCGAGAATCGCAAAGGCGAGATCCCGAAGATCGCCTGCTTCGGCTTCAGCCGGGGCGCCTTCACCATCCGCGTCCTGGTGGGGCTGGTCGATTCCGAGGGACTGCCCGTCAATGCGGATTCGGAGGCCGAACTCGACCGGCTCGCGCGCTGCGCCTATCGGCGGATGCGCGCGGAACATTTCAAGACGCGGCTGGGGCTCGAAAATCTCTGGCGCTGGCCGCGCGACGACGTCGTCATCCCCCTGCTCGACCGACTGCTCGGCCGCCGGCCATACGCGCCCGATAGGAATTGCCGCGTCGGGAAGATCGACTTTCTCGGCCTGTGGGACACGGTCGGCGCCTATGGCATGCCGGTGGAAGAGCTGCGGATCATGATCGACCGCTACGTCTTCCCCCTCACCTTCAGCAGCTACGACCTGCTCGACTATGTGAAAGTGACGCGCCATGCGCTTTCGATCGACGACGAGCGCGACGCCTTCACGCCCATCCCCTTCGACGACTCGCTCGCCCGCAAGGAAGCGCGCGAGCTGCGCGCGGCCATTGTCGAGGTGCTCGTTCAGGCGGGGCATTCCCGGGAGGACGCCGAAAAGAAGGCGCATGAGGAAGTGAGCGAACGCAGCCGGCAGATCTGGTTCGCCGGCGTTCACGCCAATATCGGCGGCGGCTATCCCGACGACAGCCAGGCGATCCTGCCGCTACGCTGGATCATGAAGGAGGCGATGCGCGCGGGCGTCGCTTTTCGAGAGGGCCTCGTCGCCGACATCTGCGCCAAGGCCACCGCTTTCGGCCAGCTTTACGACTCGCGCGCCGGTTTCGGCGCCCTCTATCGCTACAAGCCGCGCGACATTGCCGGCATCCTGAGCGACGCGCAGCGACTGACGCGGAAAATCCAGCCGGGCACCAGGGCCGCCGCCGCCGCCGAGGCGCCGGTCACGCCGCTCGTTCATGAAAGCGTCGTGCAGCGCATGGCGCTGCGCTTCGAAGGCTATGCGCCGATAGCGCTGCCAGCCCGAATGGACGTCGTCGATGACGACGGTCGGCTTCTCTATCAAGTCGAGTCGAGTCCCGATGACGAGGCACGCAAGGCCGCTTTCATGACGCGTATGAACGGCGTCAAGGCGTCTTCATTGACGGAAGCGATCGAGAAACTGCGCGCGCCGAAGCCCGCTTTGCTGAAGCTCGTCACCAACGCGGTCTTCTGGCGGCGCGTCATGTATCAGGTGACGCTCTGGTCGCTGCTCGTGCTCGTCTTCCTGACGCCGCTCCTCGACAGGGACGCGGACGGCGGCGATTTCGCAATTCCCCTCGCCGACATTGCGGCCTTCGTCGGCGGCTATCTGCCGGGCTTCCTCTCGCCCTGGCTGGAGGGCTTCGTCGAGCATCCCATCTTCTCGGGGACGCTCGGCGCGATCTTCCTCGCTTCTTTCCTGTGGGGCGGGCGTCTGCGCGTCATCATCGCCGACCGCTCCCGCGCCGCCTGGGGCATGGCCGACGAGGAGCCGCGCGGCGCCGTGACGAAGTTCTGGGACGATGTCGGCGCCTGGCTTGTCAATTGCCGTCCAGCCAGCAGCTTCTGGAGCGTCGTCTCCAACCACCTCCTGCCCGCCGTGCTGCTCGGACTGGCTTTCGCGGTCGTGCTCTTTATCGGGGATCGCCTCGTCTTCCATCTGCGCGCTTATCGGGGCGACGTCTGCCAGGCGTCGACGAACCCGGAGACGCTAAGGCTGGGCGAGGAAAAGACGTTCGCGTTCCAGACGGCGACGCCCTGCCTCGCGACGGGCGTGAGGCTCGAGAAGGGCCGCAGCTATGTCGCCACCTTCGCGGTCACGGCGGACTGGCGCGACGCCGACCTCGCCGCCAATCTCGGCGGCCTGAAGCGCAACGAGCTGAGCCTCGCGCAGAAGGCGGAACTCTTCCTCGCCGGCCTCGCTGTACGGCGCGTGATCGACCAGCCCTGGTTCAAGCCCATGCTGCAGATGGGCGAGGACGCCTTCACGATCCTCCCGGCCGACCCCACGCCGCCCTTCCCCAAAGGCGACGGCAAGCAGGTCATGACCGTGCGCTTCAAGGCGCCCAAATCGGCGGAGCTGTTTCTTTACGTCAACGACGCCTATTCGGGCTTCTTCCCGACCGCGCTCGTTCTCGGCCAGCAGGGCCGCAACCCCGACGGCGCGTGGCGGCATACTTATGGAAACAATGCGGGGGCAGCCAAGGTCGCGCTCAAAGCGTTGCCTGCGGATTATGGGGATTAAAGGCGCGCGCGCCTTGACGAGGTCATGAAGCTGTCGCAAGCCTCGCGGGAAACGTCTGGTGAACAAACCGTTCCCCGGACCTCTCCTTTTTGCGGGAAACTCACGACATGGATACGAACGGCGTCGACGGCGGCCACTTGCAAGCCTTCATCGAGCGAATCGAGAAGCTCGAGGAGGAGAAGCGCGCCATCGCCGACGACATCAAAGACGTTTACGCCGAGGCCAAGGGCACCGGCTTCGATCCAAAGATCATTCGCAAGGTCGTCTCCCTGCGTCGGCAGGACAAGAACAAGCGGCAGGAAGAAGAAGAGATTTTAGGGCTCTACCTCTCCGCGCTCGGCATGGACTGAGCCGTCCGATAAGCTACCGTTAACCATAAGGCCCTAACCCTAGCCATGCGCCCCCGCTGTCGCGGACGCGGCGCGCAGGCGAGGGAAAACAGTGCCGTCGGGAAGCTTGGGGAGCCGCGTCGCGCTGGCCGCGCTCTGCGCCGCATTGACGGCGCTCGCGGCGACGCCGGCTGCGGGCCAGGCCCTTCCCGGCCTCGGAACCAGCGCCAAGCAAACCGGTCGCGCCGCAAAGAAAGGCGCCGCGGCCTCGTCTGGCGCCGCTCTTCCAACCCTTTCGCCGTCTGTCCCGAAACCAGGCCAGGCCGCGGAGCCGCTCGGTCTCTCCATTCCCTCGGACCCCGCGCTGCTGATGCGCGGCGCGACGATGGACAATGGCGGCGTCTCGACCTCCGCCAATTACGGCCCGCCCGTCCGAAGGGAGAAGTTTCCGCGACCCTATCCGCCGCCGCGCGCGCCGTACCCCAGATTTTCGCCGAAGAATCCGCTCCCGGCGCTCGAGCCTTACAAGAGCTCCTACGTCGCCAAGCAGCAGTTGCGGCTGCGCGCGACCATGCCGCCGGGACAGGCCGCCCCGCCCCTTCCCCCGCCGCCGCCGACGGTCGCAGTAGAGCCGATCATCAAGACGAAGCCGAAGCCGAAGGTCGAACTCAATCCTTACGACCCCCTCGGCGTTCCGATCGGCTCAACGCTGTTTTTTCCCTACGCCCAGACCAGCACCGGCTATGACGACAACCCCAACCGCCTCGCGCCCAATTACAATCCGCGCGGCTCGATGTTCTTTCGCGGCGAAGGCGGGGTGAGGGTCAAGTCCAATTGGGCGCGCCACAGCCTCGAGGGCGAGCTTCGCGGCGGCTATTCGGAATATTTCAGCTATCCGGCGGCGAACCGTCCCGACGCGCAGGGCCAGATGGCGGCGCGCTACGACGTGACGCAGGACACCGCGCTCGATCTGCGCGGACGGCTCCAGCTCGAAACGCAGCGTCCGGGCGCGCCGGCGATCCAGGCGGGGCAATCGACGGTCTATGTCGTCAACCGCCCCGCCATTCTCGGCGTCGGCGCGCAGACGGGCGTGTCGCAGAAATTCGGCCGCATCGGCGTGGAGCTGCGCGGCACCTATGACCGCGTCTGGTATCAGGACGCGCAATATTCCAACGGCACGACGCTCAATCTCGCCGCGACGAGCTATAACGGCTTTGGCGGTCTGCTGCGCACGTCCTACGAGGTGACGCCGGACCTGAAGCCCTTCGTCGAGGCGACCTACGACACGCGCATCCACGACGCGCCGCGGGATTTCAACGGCTTCTATCGCGACAGCGTCGGCTACATCGCGCGCGGCGGCGCGCAGTTCAACGTCACAGACATGGTGACGGGCGAGGTCTCGGGCGGCTATGGCCGGCGCGATTACGCGGACGTGACGCTGGTTCCGCTGCGCGGCCCCGTCATCGACGCGGCGCTCATCTACACGCCGTCCGCTTTGACGACGATGACCCTGCGCGGTTCCACCACGCTGAACGAAACGACGCTCGCCAACGCCAGCGGCGTGCTGACGCGCGCGGTGAACGCCACTCTGTCGCACGATCTGATGCGAAATTTAAACGTCACCGTTACCGGGAGTTATTTCTTCAACAATTATCAAGGGGCCGACGTCGTCGAACGCGGCGGCTCGGTTGGCGTGGCGCTCGACTACAAGGTCACGCGGACGATCTCGCTGCGGGGCAGCTATCGTTTCGAGACGCTGGACACGACGTTTCCCAACGCCGACTACACGGCGAATGTCTATCTCGTGGGCTTGAGGTTCCAGCTTTGAAAGTGCGCGCAAGTCGAGGACTCAAAGGCGCGTCGCCATGTGGATGATGGTCCCCTTCATTCTCAACAGCCTTCTGAATTTCGTCGTCAGCCTGCTCGTCGCGAAATTTCTGGGCCCCGCGGAATATGGCCGCTTCGTGCTGGCGCTTTCCGTCGCCGTCGTCGTGCAGACGCTCGTCTTCGACTGGCTCCGACTCGCGGCGACGCGCTTTTATTCGGAGCGCGACCGTCTCGAACGCCCGCAAATCCGCGCGACGCTCGACGCCTCCTTTGCGGCGCTCGCCGCGCTCGTGATCCTCGTCGCCTTCCTGCTCTGGGCGCTGCGCCTCGACCTGCCGCTGAGCCGCGACCTTGCGGCGCTCGCGGTCGGCGTCTCCATCACCAACGCGCTTTTCGACACGGCGACCGCGCTCATTCGCGCCCGCTTCCACGACAGGGCCTATGGCGCGCTGGTGATCGCGAAAAACGTCCTCGCCTTCACGCTCACCGTGGGCGGCGCGTTTCTGTTTCGCTCGGCCAATGTCGCGCTCGTCGGCATGATGGTCTCCGTCGCCGGATGCCTCCTCGTCGCGCGCGGCGAGATCGTCGACCCGAACGCCGGCTTTCAAAACGCAGAGCGCGCGCTCGCCCGGCGCTTCCTCGCCTATGGCCTCCCCATCATCATCGCGGCGGTGCTTTATCAGAGCATTCCGCTGATCAACCGGACGCTGCTCTCGCAGCAGCATGGCTTCGCGGAGGTCGGCCAGCTTTCACTGGCCTTCGAGACAGGCATCCGCATCGTCGGCGCGATCGGCTCGGCCGTGGACGTCATCCTCTTCCAGATCGCCGTCCATACGGAAAAGACCGCCGGCGCCGACGCTGCGCGCGCGCAGATCTCGCGCAATCTCGGCGTGGTCTTCGCCGTCGTCACGCCCGCTGTCGCGGGCTGCTGGCTCATCCTGCCGAGCTTCGAGACGCTCTTCGTGCCCGAGAATTTCCGTGGCCCCTTCGCGCATTATTTCGCAATCATGACGCCTGCCCTGTTCGGTTTCGCCATGATGAATTACGGCGTCAACACCGCCTTCCAGCTCGCGCACAAACTCACCCCGCTCATCATCGCGGCGCTCGTCGCTCTGCTCGCCAACTCGCTCGCGGTGCTGCTGCTGCCGGCGACGGCGGATGCGACGCGCTTCGCCTATGCGCAGTCCATCTCCACCATGAGCGGCCTCGTCGCGCTCGTCGCCATGCTGTTCCTGCTGAAGCCCATGTGGCCGCGCGCGCGCGACATCCTCGGCGCAAGCGTCGCGGCGGGCGCCATGCTCATGATCGGCGCGCCAATGCGTCTGTGGGAGCCCTGCATTCTCACAATGCTCCTGCAGGTCGCGCTGGGCGTCGCAGTCTATGGCGCGATCGCCTACGCCTTCGACGTCGCGAGCGTTCGCAGCCTCGTGGGGCCGAAGATCATGGCGCGCCTGCGCCAGCCGCAATTGCAGTAAGACTCACAGCTCCAGCGCGCGGCGCGGATGGGACCGCCCGCGCGCAATGTCGACGAGCGCCATCAGATTGCCGCGCAGGCGCCCGAAACGATCGACATTGGGCTCGGGACGCGGCGACTTCACCGCGTTCGCGATCATGTTGCGCAGCGCGAGATTGAGCGCGAAGCGCGGCGTCACCGTGCCCTTGCGGACGAGATAAAGCGGATTTGCGATCTGCGAATAGCCGAGCCGCACTCCCGACGTGCGCCCCGACGTGACGCCGAGATGCACGCCGCAGAAATGGTTCGTCCGCACGACGCGCCCCAGACGCGCATATTGCGCGGAGAAATCCGTGTCCTCCAGCCAGGCGTAGAGCGGCAAATTTTCGTCGAAGCGCAAATGCGGGGCGGCCGCGAGACGGAAGGCCATGTTGCAGCCATAGGTCCCGGTTTCGTCCGTGACGTATGGCGTTTGAGGGATAAATGACGAGATGAACGCGTCCGCCTGCGCGAAGCTCAGCCCCTTGCGATTGATGCCGTCCGCAATGAGAAAACCGGAGGCGGCGACGATATCTGGATTGCCGGCGAACAAGCGCTCGACGCCTTCGACAAAGCCCGGCGCAGGAACATAGTCGTCATCGACAAAGACGATGATATCCGCTTCCCCGGCGACGAGATCGAGCGCGTGGTTTCGCTGGATCGGCAAACCGCGCCCCCTGGCGAGGTGAAAATCCGCAGCGGCTGGCGGCGTTGGCGCGTCTTCCGGCGCCGCGCCGATGACGAGGAGGCGGTCAGGCTGGCGCGACAGGCGCTCAATGCGCTGAAGGCAGGCGGCGACGGTTCCCGAGCGCCCGGTCGTGGCGATGGCGACGGCGATCTTCATCCGGCTTACAACAAGGCTTCCGCATGCGCCGCGAGGCTCGGCGCCTTGCGCCAGTCGGCGCGCACCTTCTCGTAAACAGCTGCGAGGGCGTCCAGATGACGATCGAGCGTCAGTGGATCGGCCCAGTAACGAGCATAAGCGGCGTCAGACATGCGGCGCGCGAGATCGTCATCCTTCAACCGCGCAATGGCGCCGGCGAGCGAGTGGGCGTCGGCGCATCTGAACCAGAAGCCCGTCTCGCCATCTACGACCGCCTCACGCCCCGCGCATATGTCGCTGACGATCACAGGCGTGCCGAGGGCGAGCGATTCATAGACGGTGAGCGGTTGGCCTTCGTACCAGACCGAGGGAAACACCAGCGCGCGCGCGGCGCGCAGCGCTTCGCGCACGCCGGCGGGGTCCTTCCACCCAAGAAACGTCGCCCGCGGGAATTCCCTTTCGAGCGCCGCTCGCTCCGGCCCGTCGCCGACGAAGACCGGCGTCACGCCGGCAAGCTCGGCGGCCTGTGCGAAATAACGCGGGCCCTTCTCGGCCGAGAGGCGGCCGACGAAGACGAAGTCGCCGGGCCTATGCTCGCCCTTGGGTCCATGGTCCGTCACGTCGATGGGATTGCCCACCTCGTAGAAGGCCGCATCCTTGGGCATATAAGGCGCGACCACCTCGCGCTGCAGCTTCGAGATCGTAATGAGATGGCGCGCCGTGTCGTAAAGCCCGCTGCCATAGCGCATCAGCGCGTGACGTCCGACGCGCATCAGCTTGCGGTGATAGCCGCGCGAGTCGCAATTATGCGCGATGCAGCCCCCCGACATCGCCGTGTAATCGCAATTGCGCGCCGCGCCATAATCGTAGAAGCCCCCATTGGGACAAGCGAGATAATATTCGTGCAGCGTATGCACGACAGGAAGACCCGCCTTTTTGAGCGCTCGCCCGATGGACGGCGAAAGCGCCTTCGCCCAGCCATGCACATGGACGATCGTTTCTGCGGGATCGCAGGCGGCGAGGAGCCTGGCGAGCCCCTGCTCCGCCGCGCCGTTCCAAAGCCATTGCGCCCCGAAACGCGCCAGCGACGAGGTCGACAGCACATCCGGTTGGTCCAGCAGCGTCACGGTCACGCCGGCTTCCGCCAAGCCCGGTTCGACGGGCCCGACCGCCGCGAAATAATCGACGCGATGGCCGCGCCGCGCAAAGCCTTTGGCGCTGTCGATCGCGACCTTGGCGAGGCCGCCATTGATATGGGCGTGATCGGTGACGACGACGATGCGCATCGTCACTTCGTCGCGATCACATAGGCGAAGCTCGACACGGCGCGCCATTGCCGCTCGCGCGCGATCTTCGTGAACGCCGCGTCGATCTGCTTGATCCCCGGAAATTTCCAGAAATAGCTGTAGCCCCAGAAGGGCAACACGACGACGTCCGAGAAGCCTGCGCGCTTCAGCATGGGAACGATCCTGTCCTCCTCGCTGAAGCAGTAGTCGTAATAAGCGGGGAATTTCGGATTGTCGCCGTCCTGCTTGCGGTCGGGAAAGACGGTTTCGAGCATCCAGCGCGAGATTTTTTCGGGGATGAGACGGTTCAGCACATAAGGCGGCGCGTAAAGCGTCGGAAAGAAGCTGAAGGCGATTCCGCCCGGCGCGAGCGTATGGGCGATGTTCTCCCACATGCGCGCAACGTCCGGCACATGCTCCATCACCATGCGGCTATAGGCGATGTCGTAGCGCTCGGCTCCAAGGATCGCGCTCGCGTCCTTGCCGGCGATGTCGCATTGGACGGTCGCGTAGCCTGCCGGCGCGAGCGAGAGCTCATGGGCGGAAATGTCGTTGAGGGTCACCTCGAAGCCGTGAGCCGCGACCTCGGGGGGCAGGAAAAGCGGATCACGCCCGCCGCCGATTTCGAGATGCCGCGTTAACCCTTTTTGCTGCGCGATCTCGACGATCGTGCGCTTGTAATTGTCCCAGGCCCAGTTGAAATCCGGATCATAATCGAGCCGCGCAACGATGTCGCGAATATCCAGCGGTTTACGCTCTGCGGCCTGGGCGAGGGAAATCGGTTGCGCGTTCATGGCCGGGCTTTCGTCACGAAAAAGGTGCTGTATCTTAAGGCGACGCAGTTACGCGATGATGAATCGGGCCCCTAACCCGAAAGGCAGGCAGGGCGATGAATTTCAGCGCCAGGGAGGACGATGCGGTCCGCGCGGCGCTCCGAAAGGCCGCCTTGGGCGATATCGACGCGCTCTATGCGGAATATGACGCCTCGCCCGCGGGCCTCGACGAAGCTGAGGTTGCGGCGCGTCTGCGGCGCTTCGGGCCGAACCGCGTGGCGCAGGACGCCGGCGCCGGCGTATTGCGCGAATTGGCGCGCCACGTTTTCAATCCGCTGAACGGCCTCCTTCTCACCCTCGCGGGCGCGTCCTTTGCGCTCAGCGACCGGCGCGCGGCCATCGTCATCTCGGCCATGGTCGTGCTCAGCGTGCTGCTCGCCTTCGTGCAGGAGCATCGCTCCAACGCCGCAGCCGCCAAATTGCGCGCCATGGTGCGCACGCACGCCTCGGTCCGCCGGCCCGACGCCCCCGCCGACGATCCCTTCGTCGAGACGTCGCTCGACCGGATCGTCCCCGGCGACATCATCCGCCTGACCGCCGGCGACATGGCGCCGGCCGATATTAGGCTGATCGCGACAAAGGACCTTTTCTTCAACGAGGCCGCCCTGACCGGCGAGTCCATGCCTGTCGAGAAATTCGCGCACCGTCTCGATCGGGCGGACGAGCCCCTGGAGGCGGCGAACCTCGCCTTCATGGGCTCCAACGTTGTCAGCGGCTATGGCGAAGCGCTGGTGCTCTTTACCGGCTCCCGCACCTTTTTCGGCGCCATCGCGGACAAGATCACGGAGGCCGACGACTCGACCGCCTTCGACGAAAGCGTGCGGCGCTTCACCTGGCTGATGATCAGCTTCATGGCGGTCATGGCGCCGCTGGTCTTCTTCATCAACGGCTATTTCAAGGGAGATTGGCTCGGCGCCTTTTTGTTCGCGATCTCGGTCGCCGTCGGTCTCACGCCGGAAATGCTGCCGATGATCGTCACGGTGAACCTCGCAAAGGGCGCCATGGCCATTTCGCGCGAGAAAGTCATCGTCAAGCGCCTCAACTCGATCCAGAATTTCGGCGCCATGGACGTGCTCTGCACCGACAAGACCGGCACGCTGACACAGGACCGCATCATTCTGAAACGCCACCTCGACATCTACGGCGCGGACTTTGATCGCGTGCTGGAGTTCGCCTATCTCAACAGCCATTTCCAGTCCGGCCTCAGGAACCTACTCGACATCGCCGTTCTCAAGCACGCCGAGATCGAGGAGAGACTGACGCCGCAGCACAGCTTCAAGAAGATCGACGAGATTCCCTTCGATTTCGGGCGCCGCCGACTGTCGGTGATCGTCGAAAGCGACGAGGGCGAGCGGCTGCTGATCTGCAAGGGCGCGGTCGAGGAAATCTTCGCCGCAGCCACCCGTTTCGAGACCGCCAGCGCCGCCGGCGTCCTCGACGCCTCGCATCTCGAAACGGCGAAGCAGGAAACCGCGGAACTCAATGCGGACGGCTTCCGCGTCATTGCGGTCGCCTATAAGCGCGTCGCGCGCGAACAGGCGGTCTATTCGCCCGCCGACGAAAATGAGCTGACGCTGCTGGGCTACATCGCCTTTCTGGATCCGCCCAAGGACAGCGCCGCCCAGGCCGTCGCGGATCTGCGAAATGCCGGAATCGCCGTGAAAATTCTGACGGGCGACAACGAGATCGTCACCCGGAAGGTCTGCCGCGACGTGGGGCTGGAAATCGAAGCGCTCGCGCTTGGGGCCGATATAGACGCAATGGACGACGCTGCGCTCGCGGCGCAAGTTTCGGCGATCACTGTCTTCGCAAAGCTGTCGCCGCCGCAGAAAGCGCGCGTCGTGGCGGCGTTGCGCAAGAACGGCCATGTCGTGGGCTATCTCGGCGACGGCATCAATGACGGCCCCGCCCTCAAGGCCGGCGATGTCGGCATTTCCGTCGACACGGCCGTCGACATTGCGCGCGAATCCGCCGACATCATCCTGCTCGAAAAGAGCCTCGCCGTGCTCAATGACGGCGTGATCGAAGGACGCAAGGTCTTCGCCAACATCTTGAAATATGTCCGCATGGGCGCGAGCTCGAATTTCGGAAACATGTTCAGCGTGCTCGGCGCGAGCGTTTTCCTCCCCTTCCTGCCGATGACGCCCATCCAGATTCTCACGAATAATCTTCTCTATGATTTCTCGCAGACCACGATCCCGACGGACAATGTCGACGAGGAGTTTCTGGCGAGCCCGCGCAAATGGGACATCGAGGGCATCGCGAAGTTCATGCTTTATGTCGGGCCTGTGAGCTCGATCTTCGACTACGCGACCTTCATCCTGATGGTGCTCTTCTTCAACGCCTGGGACAAGCCGTCGCTCTTTCAGACCGGCTGGTTTGTCGAGTCGCTTTTCACGCAGACGCTCATCATCCACATTATCCGCACGCGGAAAATTCCCTTCCTCGAAAGCCGGGCGAGCGGCCCCTTGTTGCTGACGACCATCATCGTTTGTCTGATCGGCGCGGCTCTGCCTTACTCGCCGCTCGCGCCGATCTTCGGCTTCACGCCCTTGCCGCTGAGCTATTGGCCGGCGCTCGCCTGCTTCCTCGTTGGCTACGCGATCCTCGCCCATCTCGCCAAGACGGCGTTTTTCGAACGCTTCGAAGATTGAGGAGCGCGAGCGCCACGATGACCGCCGACGTAAAAGCCGAGATCGTCGCCTTTCTCACCGAACGCCTCGGAGGCGCGCAAAGGGTCGACACGCATATTTCGACGGTTCTGCTCGGGCGCGATCGCGTCTTCAAGATCAAGCGGCCGGTGCGTCTGCCCTATCTCGACTTCTCGACGCGCGACCTGCGACTGCAAATGTGCGAGCGCGAAGTCGCGCTCAACCGACGCTTCGCGCCTGCCCTTTATCTCGGCATGCGGCGTGTCGCGCGGGAGGCGGATGGCAGGCTGGCGCTCGACGGCGGCGGCGACCTTGTCGAGGCCTTCGTGGAGATGCGCCGCTTTCCAGACGACGCGCTTTTCGAGCGCATGGCGCGCGAGGGCCGCCTGACCCGGGACATGACCGAGCGGCTCGCGCGTCGCGTCGCCGCGGCGCATGACGCGGCGGCCGCGGACACGGCGCGCGGCGGCGCGGCTTCGATGCGCGAGATCATCGACAGCATGGAGGCGAGCTTTCATGCGGCGACGCCCGCGCCCTTGTCCGAAATCGAAGCGCATCTCGACAATTTGCGCCGCGTGCTCGACGAGAAGGCGGCGCTCCTCGACGAAAGGCGCGCGCAAGGATGCGTGCGCGCCTGTCACGGCGATCTCAATCTGCGCAATGTCTGCCTGTTCGAGGGCGAGCCGACGCCCTTCGATTGCATCGAATTCTCAGACGATATTTCGACGATCGACGTTCTCTACGACATCGCCTTTCTGCTGATGGATCTGTGGCGCGTCGGCCTGAGCGATCTCGCAAATCTGATGCTCAACCGCTATCTCGACGCGCGCATCCAAAGCGAGGAGGAAGGGCTGCCGTTGCTGCCCTTTTTCATGGCGCTTCGCGCGACGATCCGCGCGCATGTCGAAGGCGCACAGGGACATGTCGAGGTTTCACGCGACTATTTCGAACTCTCCCGCGCGCTTCTCCTGCCGGCTGGACGCAACGTCGTCGCGATCGGTGGTTTTAGCGGCGCGGGAAAATCCAGCGTCGCCGCCGCGCTTGCGCCGCTTGTCGGGCCCGCGCCGGGTGCGCGCATCTTCAACAGCGACCGCATCCGCAAGCGTCTCTTCGGCGCCGCGCCGACGGACCGCCTGCCGCCGGAGGCGTATCGCAGCGAGGCCTCCGAAAAGGTCTATCGCAGCATGTTCGACGCGGCCGAGCGCGTCGCCCGAACGGGATGGCCCGTCATCGTCGACGCCGTTTTCGACCGCGCCCCGGATCGCGCGGCGATAGAGGCTGTTGCTTCTGCAGCCGGCGCGCCCTTCCTTGGCGCATGGCTCGATCTCGATCTTTCACAGAGGATCGCGCGCGTCGACAAGCGCACAAACGACGTCTCCGACGCCACGCGCGACGTGCTGCAGGCGCAGGCGGCGAAGGAGACCGGCGAGATCGACTGGATGCGGATCGACGCCGGTCGGAAGGCGCGAGAGATCGCAAGAGAAATCGTCGCGGCCTTGCCGCCGCCAAAAAGTTAACGGCCCGCTCCCCCTGAGGGAAGCGAGCCGTTTGCGGTTGTCACTGGGTCGCGAATTAACGCTTTCCTCGAACCGCATCAATGAAACCCGTCGCGGCGCGAGTTGTTTCACGCCACCGAAAAAATCTTTTCGGCAGGCTCAAGGCACAAGCACAGCGGCGCCCTGCAAGCGCCCTTCGCGCAGATCCCCCAGCGCCTCGTTGGCCTGTTCGAGCGGATAGGGCGTCGCATGCATCTTCAGCGGCAATGTCGGCGCGAGCGACAGGAATTCCCGCGCATCTTCGCGCGTGAGATTGGCGACGGACAAGAGCCGGCGCTCCTCCCACAGCAGCGCATAAGGAAAGCTCGGAATGTCGGTCATATGGATGCCGCCGCAAACGACCGCGCCGCCCTTCTTCACCGCCGCGAGCGCGCGCGGGACGAGCGCGCCGACCGGCGCGAAGATCAATGCGGCGTAGAGCTTCTCGGGCGCCGGCGCATTGGAATCCTGCGCGCTCGCGGCTCCCAGGGACAAGGCGAATTCGGCGGCGGCCGTATCGCCCGGCCGCACGAAGGCGTGCACGCGCTTGCCTTGCAGGATCGCGACCTGCGCGATGATATGCGCGGCGGCGCCGAAGCCGTAAACGCCGATCACATTCGCGGGCCCGGCCATCTTCAGCGTGCGCCAGCCGATGAGCCCGGCGCAGAGCAGCGGCGCCAGGGTCGCGGCGTCGCCCTCCTCCGGCAGCACGAAACTATAGGAGGCGTCGGCGATCGCATGCGTGGCGTAGCCGCCGTCGCGCGTATAGCCGGTGAAGAGAGGGTCGTCGCAGAGGTTTTCCCGCGCGCTCGCGCAATAAGGGCAATGGCCACAGGTATGGCCGAGCCACGGCACGCCGACCCGGCGCCCGGCGGCGAAGCCAGTCACCCCCGGACCCACGACTTCCACGCGGCCGACGATTTCGTGTCCCGGAACGATGGGGAGCCTGGGCCGCGTGAGTTCGCCATCGACCACGTGCAGATCGGTGCGGCAGACGCCGCAGGCCTCGACGCGCAGGCGCAGCTCGCCGGGGCCGGGAATGGGGAGCGGACGTTCTTCCATCACGAGCGGCGTGTTGGGCGCCCGCAGGACCATGGCCTTCATCATGGCTGTCATCTCAGGCGCACCCTAATCCATCGCAAACCGCTTGCTCAGATAGATCCGCCGCCCGCCGATCGGGAAATCCGCGATCTCGCCGAAGCGCGCATATCCGAGACGCTGGTAGAAGACCGCCACGCGCGGATCGAATGTGTCGATATAGGCCCCGACGGCGCCGCGGGCGCGGGCGGCGTTTTCGGCCTCCTCCATGAGCCGGCGGGCGAGGCCGCCCCCGCGCGCCTCCTCGGAAACCCACAAATGCCTTATATAAAGCCAGCGCCAATGAACGACGCCGTTGAGCCCGCCTATCAGCGCGCCGTCTTCGTCCCGCGCCGTGATCCCCATCGGCGCCTCGTCGCGGGGGCCGAAGCGCGCAGCGATCTCGCCGCCGAGAAGCGCGGCGACTTCCGGCGACTCCGCGGCCTCGAACGCGAGCTTCTCAATTGGGGTCTTTCTGCTAAACATCGCGCCCGTGAAACCAAGCCTCGCCTTTCTGCTATTCTGCGCAAGCCTCGCGGCCGCCGCAACGGCGCGCGCGCAGGAGGATTGCGGTCCGGCGACGATCGCGCCGCAGGCAGGCGCGACAGGCGCGCGGGTGCATGATTACACACCTGTTTTCGAAGCCTGTGCGAAGGACGGCGAAACGCGCCTCGCCACGCGCCGCATGAACGTCGACGGCGAGAAGCTGCTGCTGACGGTCGATCCGCAGACCCTGAAAACCTCGCTGGAGCGCGCCTCCTGCTGGCGCTGCGCGCAGACCACGGAGGAGGAGCAGGCGAAGACGCGCTTCATGCAGGCGGTGCGTCCGTCCGCCGATCCCGACCGTCCGCCGGCGCTCGTCAATGCCGGGCTCATCCACGGCAAGGGCGCCGGGGCCTACATCACCGGCGATCTCTGCCCAAGCCAGAAGCCGCTCGACCGCGCCTTCATCGAGGAGGTCGCCGCTCAGGGGCCAGGCACGCCGCTGACCCTCGCCGTCTCCGGCGCCTGGATCGCGCATCATGGAGAAGACTTCGCCTGGCTACAGGAGAAGGTCCGCTCCGGCGCGCTGGACATCACCTGGGCGGACCACTCCTATTCCCACCCTTACGTCGTGGGGCTGAAGGACGCGCAGAACTATCTCCTGCGCCCCGGCGTCGATCTCGACCGCGAGATTTTCGAGACCGAGAAAATCCTCGTCGCCCATGGCGAAACGCCGTCCGTCTTCTTCCGCTTCCCCGGCCTCGTCTCGGACGGGGTGCTGCTGGAGAAGCTGAAGGAGCGGAGATTTGCGACGTTCCGCCTCGCTCGCCCGAAATGGCGCCCGCGCCGGCGACGGCGCGCCATAAGAAGGGTTTGCGGGATGCTCGGCGCCATCGCCAAGAAGATTTTCGGCACGGCCAACGACCGCCGCCTCAAGACCTACGCGCCGAAAGTCAAAGCGATCAACGCGCTGGAGCCGCAGCTCGCGGCGCTGACGGACGAAGAGCTGCAGGCCCGCACGGCCATGTTCCGCGAGCAGCTCGCGAACGGCAAGACGCTCGACGACCTTCTCGTCCCCGCTTTCGCCACCGTTCGCGAGGCCGCCAAGCGCACGCTCGGCCAGCGCCATTTCGACGTTCAGCTCATCGGCGGCATGGTGCTGCATGAGGGCGCCATCGCCGAAATGCGCACCGGCGAAGGCAAGACGCTGGTCGCGACGCTCGCCGTCTATCTCAACGCGCTCGCCGGCAAGGGCGTGCATGTCGTCACGGTGAACGACTATCTCGCCAAGCGCGACGCCGACTGGATGGGCCAGGTCTACCGCTTCCTCGGAATGAGCGTCGGCGTCATGATCCACGACCTGCCGGACGAGGACCGCGCCGCCGCCTACGCCCGCCGACATCACCTACGGCACCAACAACGAATTCGGCTTCGACTATCTGCGCGACAATATGAAATACGAGTTCGCGCAGATGGTGCAGCGCGGCACATGCCTACGCGATCGTCGACGAGGTCGACTCGATCCTCATCGACGAAGGCGCGCACGCCGCTCATCATCTCCGGTCCGCTCGACGACAAGTCCGATCTCTACAACACGATCGACGAGATGATGAAGATCGAGCGCGGAGGACTTCGATCTCGACGAGAAGCAGCGCTCGATCTCCTTCACCGACGCCGGCAACGAGCATATGGAAGAGCTGCTGATCGAGGCCGCCGGTCTTCTCAAGGGCACGCTCTACGACATCGACAACGTCACGATCGTCCACCACATCAACGCAGGCGCTGCGCGCCACAAGCTGTTCCAGCGCGACAAGGACTATATCGTCCAAGGGCGAGGTCGTCATCATCGACGAGTTCACCGGCCGCATGATGCCGGGTCGTCGCTATTCCGAAGGCCTGCATCAGGCGCTCGAAGCCAAAGAGCGCGTGCAGGTCCAGCCCGAGAACCAGACGCTGGCCTCGATCACCTTCCAGAACTACTTCCGCCTCTACGACAAGCTCGCCGGCATGACCGGCACGGCGGCGACCGAAGCCAACGAATTCGCCGAGATCTACAAGCTCGACGTCCTCGAAATCCCGACGAACCGCCCGGTTCAGCGCCGCGACGACGACGACGAAGTCTATCGCACGGCGAAGGAAAAGCTCGGCGCGATCCTCGAGGAGATCAAGGACGCCAATTCGCGCATGCAGCCCTTGCTCGTCGGCACGACGTCGATCGAGAAGTCGAACAGCTCTCTGAGCTTCTGAAAGACAAGAAGTACATCAAAGAGCTACAAGATGATCGACTTCGCCGACGGCAAGGGATTGTCCGAGCTCTACAAGGCGGCGCGCTCGGGCGAGCCGTCCAAGATGTTCGCCGTTCTGAACGCGCGCTTCCACGAGCAGGAAGCCTATATCGTCGCGGAAGCCGGCGTGCCGGGCGCGATCACCATCGCCACCAACATGGCCGGCCGCGGCACCGACATTCAGCTCGGCGGCAATGTCGAGATGCGCGTCGCGCAGGAATGCGCTGGCCTCGAAGGCGACGCGCGCGCCGCCATTTCCATGAAGCGCGCCGAGCTTGTCGCCGACGTCGCTCAAATGAAGAAAAAGGCGCTGGCCGCCGGCGGTCTCTACATCATGGGCACCGAGCGCCATGAAGCCGCCGCATCGACAATCAGTTGCGCGGCCGTTCCGGCCGCCAGGGCGATCCGGGCCGCTCGAAGTTCTTCCTGTCGCTGCAGGACGATCTGATGCGCATCTTCGGCTCCGAGCGCATGGACGGCATGCTCGTGAAGCTCGGCCTGCAGGAAGGCGAGGCGATCGTCCATCCCTGGATCAACAAGGCGATCGAGAAGGCGCAGCAGAAGGTCGAGCGCGCAATTTCGACATCCGCAAGAACATCCTGAAGTTCGACGACGTGATGAACGACCAGCGCAAGGTGATCTTCGAGCGCCGGCGCGAGATCATGACGGAGGAGAGCGTGGAGGAGCAGGTCTCCGACATGCGCGCGGAGGTCGTGGAAAATCTCGTCTCCGTGCACATTCCCCACGACGCCTATGCCGAGGCGTGGGACGTCGAAGGCCTGGCGGAAGACGTCCGCACCAAGCTCAATCTCGACGAGCCCGTCGCCGACTGGGCGAAGGAAGAAGGCATCGCCGACGAAGAGCTCAAGGAGCGTCTGCTCGAGGCCGCCGACAAGGCCTATGAGGAGCGCGTCGAGAAGAACAGCGCGCCGCTGATGCGCATGATCGAGAAGCAGATCGTGCTGCAGGCGCTCGATACGCTCTGGCGCGAGCATCTCGTCGCGCTCGACCATCTGCGTCAGGTCATCGGCTGGCGCGGCATGGCGCAGCGCGATCCGCTCAACGAATACAAGTCAGAAGCGCTGGAGCTCTTCCGCACCCTGATGAGCCGCTGGGACGAGGCCGTGACGGCGCAGCTCATGCGTGTCGAGGTGAGCTTCGAGGCGCCGCCCTCCGCCCCGCCGGAGCTGCCGCCGATGGAAATGTCTCATCCCAATCCCGTTCCGCTCTCGGGCGGCGTGAGCGCCGAAGTGACCGCGCTCGAGGATTTGAACGCGCGCCTCTCGGCCGAAGACTTCTCGCCGCAAGCGCTCGCGCCCGCGCCGGTCCGCGACCCGGCGGACCCCGATAGCTGGGGCAAGGTCGGCCGCAACGAGCCATGCCCCTGCGGTTCGGGCAAGAAATACAAGCACTGTCACGGACAGCTGGTGTAAGCCAATCAATAAAGGGCCTGCTGATTTGCAGGCCCTTTCTTTTTGGATAGCCGCCAGGAATCGATGCGCGTCTAACCGCAATTATTATTTCGACGCCGCGACGAGCATCAAACCGCTCACCGAAAAGGCTCCCAGGTCGGTTGCTTTCTGTCTTTTTTTGGTAAAGACTAGTTTGGTTAATGTCATGAAGAAGCCGCCGAACAGGGCCTGACCTGGGGAGGATAGAATGTATCTATCTTTGCCGCGCTTTTGGAACGCTGATTGGACAAGCCTGGTTGCCCAATGCGTTACCATGGGATTTGTCGTCACAACTTTTATCGCGCTGCTTTCGCAATCAATGGGCTATCCTTTGCTTACGCCAGAGGCTGAGCTGGCAGCCGTCTCTGACAACGCCCCGCCAAACCTCGTGGCTCTGAAGGATTCACCCTTGTCCGTAATCGGGGTTCGTCAACGGGGACTGCTAAACCCGAATGGTCAACGCCAGGCCGCTACCGCCGACATTGCTTCGCATCTGATGCAAGCCCGGTCTTACGAAGACGCTCCTCAATAGCGGGATCCTGCTGTCGGCGCTCGTCAACGCCCGGCTTGAGCTCGGCGCCCATCCGGGGGAAGACTCGGCGAGCGCCCAAGCATCGGTCGCACAGACCTATCGACGTCCCCCTTAGCAGGGTAGGTTTAGCCTGCCTGTCAATTCGAATTTCCGGGGGGCGCTATGAAACGCGTGAAGTCATCTCGTCAGCTTTGTTGTTCTCTGTTGCTGGGTTCGGCCTTTTCCATGGCCTGCGTTGCAGGCGCAAGCGCAGCCGTCCAGACTTTTCTCAAATTTCCCGGCGTCACCGGCGATTCTGTGGTGAAGGGTCATGAAGGCGATGTGGAATTCGACGACATGTCCGCAAATGCGTCGAGGATCCTGAGCAACCCCGAGGCCGGCCGCGGCGCCGGCGCGGGAAAGGTTGTATGCGGTCAAATTACAATGAGCAAAAGGGTCGACACGAGTAGCCCTCAGTTTCTTGGATTGCTCTTTAGTGGGCAAACCACCACGGGTCCGGCCAAGATTACGGTCGAGAAGAAAGGGGAAACACCGGTTGAGTATTACAAGATTGAATTGGGTCAAGTTTCAATCTTGAGCATTGCACAGTCCGTCGCGGACGGCGACGAGAACGTGAAAGAGACCATTATTCTGAAAGCAAATCAGTACCGTTATACCTATACGCCTCAGACAGATAAGGGCATCCCCGGCAAGCCGGTGGTTTTTGGATGGGACTGCGTGACGAACAAGCCATTCTAGGGCTGCGCGTCAAATGCGGGCCACGCATCGAGCGTGCGCCCGCACGGCGCCCATTGAGCCACACGACATAGCGTCAGTTCGACAGAAAAGACTTCTTTTTCACGCGGCCGGCAGCGCCCATTTCCCACGAGCGTCTCTGGCAATTCGCCTCGTGCAATGCGATCTTTCGACAACCGATAGTATATAATTACGATGGCTGCGCGGCAGGACGATCATGAGCCCTTCTCTAATATGCCTCATCGCTTTTCTGTGCATCTTTGGATCAGCGCTCGCTGGCATCGTCGTCAAGGACAGA
Source organism: Methylocystis parvus (assembly GCF_049675845.1). Classification (GTDB taxonomy): domain Bacteria; phylum Pseudomonadota; class Alphaproteobacteria; order Rhizobiales; family Beijerinckiaceae; genus Methylocystis; species Methylocystis parvus_A. The sequence goes on along the minus strand of NZ_CP187161.1, from coordinate 3,465,950 downwards.
ATCCCCGAGCATCATTTGAGCGGCGAGTCCAAGACCATCATCGAAGCTGCGAGGAGCGTTGTCATTGGTCTTGCGGCTCTGACCCTCGGACTCCTCATCGCGACGGCCAAAACCTCCTTCGACACCAAAGAATCGGAGCTGAAGGAGAGCGCCGCGAGGTTGATCGCGCTCAATCGCTTGCTTCTCAAGGACGGAAGCCTGTCCGAGAAGGCTCGGGCGTCGCTTCGGCAGGTGGCGTCGAACTCGGTCGCCATCATTGAAAAAATCGGAAAAGAGGGGATGAACCATAAAGCCGTAACCGGCGAAGGCGTCGATAATTTCGTGTCGGCGTTGATGGAACTGCCGGAGCAGAATGCAAATCAGACCTGGATCAAGACGACAGCGCTCTCTCTCGGGAACGAGATCGCCCTCTCACGGTGGAAAATCTATCAAAGCTCGGCCAGCACAGTGTCTCCCCTGTTCCTGTCCGTCCTGATTTTCTGGCTGATGACGATATTTTTCAGTCTCGGTCTGATCGCTCCTTTGAACTTGATCGTGATCAGCGCGCTCTTTACAGCAGCGCTTTCAATGACGGGCGCCATCCTCCTTACGCTTGAAATGGATCAACCCTATGGGGGGCTGATTCAGCTTTCGACAGAACCGCTAAGAATGGCCCTGCAGCAATTCCGCTAAGAGCGCGCCTGCATAACTCCTTGCTTTGAAACCTTTGGTCGGATCACAAAATGATCGTGCCGATTTTTTCCTACGGAGAAGATCCGATCTGGCTGAAGCTCCTCATATCCGGTATTTGCCTGTATCTGCTTGGCCGTTCCATGTCTGGCGCGCGCTTTGAGAGGGTGGGCCGGATCTTCCGCCTCCTCGGCGTCGCCGCGGCAATTCTGTCCGGGCTCACCCTTCTTCACGCCATCGCCTCGACATAACGCCAATTGGAGCAGGCGCTTCGCAACGGGCCCTGATTTCTCTTGGGGAAGCTGAGGGTCGAAGGCTTGACAATACTGCGACCAGTCGTCGCAGGACGGGCCTTTCTGGCCCGGCGGGGTTGATTGTTACCCCTCGGCGCTGTCTTTAAAGACTTTCGCTCACTCCTTGAGCGTTCTCCCCCGACTTGGACCGCTGTCATACAGCGGTCCCTTTTTCTTCCGCCCGAAAAAGCGGTGGGGAATCACGTCATGCGTGGCTGCACGGCAGGTCGTGTTGCGAGAAGGTCGTCGACACCGTTCGCTTGTGGGACAGTTCCCGCCCCGCATCGCCGGCCACCAGAAATTCACGCTCGACCTCGATAGAAATCGTTTCCTCGCGAGAACCCAAGCAGACCGTTAGCGCGCCAGCATAACGCAGGCCGCCTGCCTGAATAGCGCCCATTTTGACGCGCGCCCGGGGCGGCCCCGCCCAGATGCTCAACGCAAGGCGGGCTCGCGTCCTTCCGCCCGGCCGAAAATCTCGAAATGGGCCAGAGGGTTCACGCCGGTCTTGGCGACGTCGGGATTGCGCTCGAGATATTGGCGCGTGGAGAAAAACGGTCCGGGATCGAAGCCCTGGGATGCGCCCTCGAGCAGATAATGCGTCGCCGCGTCCGCGACGCCGTAGGTCTCTCGGTAAAAAGCGGGATCGAAAAAAACCGAGTCGCAGACAGCGAGATAATGCCTGACGAGCGCCAGGTTGCGGCGCTTCAGGAACAGCTTCAACGCCCGCGCCCAGACCAGCGGCGCGTTCAGGCCGATGCGCCGGTATCGCGCGCGCATATGGTCGAAAATCTCGAACTCGCGCCCGGCGTGCGCAACGCGCGCCTCCTCCGCGACGGCGCCGCGCAGCAAGAGCTGGCGCGCGGCGTCATGCGCCTCCGTCTCTTCCGGCGAGAAGGCTTTGTAGCCCTCGTGACGGAGATGGACATAGAATTCGGACAGCGCCGAATCCGTCACCTCCTCGACCGCAAAGGGCGAGAGACCCAGGAAATAAAGGTCCGAAAGCAACATGCGGAAGCTGCTCGGCGTGAAGACCCAGCAATGCACGTCGTAATAGTTCTGGTCTCCGACCTCGCGTCTTTGCGCCCAGGCTGCGAAGGCCTCGCGCAGCGCCGGCGCGACAGAAATTTTTTCGATATCTTCACCGACAAAAAAAGTGATCGACGACGTTTCGCCATTCGCGCAGCGTGCGATCGAACTGTCCTGATCGAAGATCTGGGCGAGCGTCGGCCGCCCGCGCCCCTCGAAATAGGCCTCGATCCAGGCGGAGAGGTTCGTGCGCGGGCGAAAGAAATCGAAGCAGGCGCGCTTGTCGGGGAGCGCCATGGAGAGATAGCCGCCTTTCCTGATCACGCGGCCGCAGGCCTGGAGGAAGGCGATCGGGTTGGGCAGATGCTCGAAATTATGGGAGGAGACGACATAGTCGATGTCGCCCGCGACGCCCTTTTCGCGCAGGAGCGCGTCGATATTCACGGCGCTGCCGACGAGATCGATCGTCTCGATCAGCTCGACCTTTTCGTCAGAGAGGCTCGGATCCATCCGGGCGCGAGCCTTGACCGCCTCCGTGTCGAAAACGTCGAGGGAGAGGCAGTTATATCCGTCGCGCTTGGGCGCCAGAGGCGAGAAATAGGGACCGATCTCGACGCCAAGCGCGTCTTTCGAAACGTGCTTAAGAAGTTCCGTCTGACGATCCATATGCCTACCGGGTGAAAGGACGGTCGCTGCCCGCCGGGGGCGAGGGCGCGCGCATGAACGGCGGGGACCGATTTTCGGTCCGCAAAGCCCTGTCTATATAGAATTTAGCGGCCTTTGATAATAAGAGTGGCGCGCGGGGCCGAACCCGTTTCCTCTTGTTGAGGAAATTCCGGCTAAGGTAACGCCGGGCCAGAGCCGCCCGCCCGGCCCTCCCGCAGGGGAAGCCCTCCTCGCGCGCCCCGCGCGGGAGACGCGAATTCGCACAGCACTTGGACAGGAGCCTCGCGTGTCGTCCATTGATTTCTCCAAAGTCGTCGTCGCGCAAGGCGGCGGCCCGACCGCCGTCATCAACCAGTCGCTCGTCGGGGCGGTGCTGGAATCGCGCAAGTTCCGCGAGGTCGAGCGCGTCTATGGCGCTTTCCACGGCGTGCGCGGCATCGTCAACGAGGACTTCGTCGATCTGACGCAGGAGACGACGCACAATCTCGAAATGGTCGCGAACACGCCCTCCTCGGCGCTTGGGTCCACCCGCGACAAGCCGGACCTGAAATATTGCCAGGAGATCTTCAGGGTTCTGCGCGCCCATGGCGTGGGATGTTTCTTCTATATCGGCGGCAATGACTCCTCCGACACGGTCCGCATCGTCTCCGAGGAAGCCAAGAACGCCGGCTATCCGCTGCGCGCCGTCCACATCCCCAAGACCATCGACAACGACCTGATGGTCAACGACCACACGCCCGGCTTCCCCTCCGCGGCGCGCTGGGTGGCCCAGGCCTTCGCCGGCGCCAATCTCGACAACTGGGCCCTGCCCGGCGTCTATATCGCCGTCGTCATGGGCCGCCACGCCGGCTTCCTCACCGCCGCCTCGGCGCTGGGCAAGAAGTTCCCGGACGACGGCCCGCACCTCATCTACGTGCCGGAGCGCGCCTTCTCGATCGAGAAGTTCCTCGCCGACGTGAAGGCGACCATGGACAAATATGGCCGCTGCGTCGTCGCCGTGTCGGAAGGCGTTTGCGACGAGAACCACGTGCCGATCGCCGAGAAGCTCGCCGAGCAGGTGGAGCGCGACGCCCATGGCAATGTGCATCTGGGCGGCGGCGCGCTCGCCGACGAGCTGACCGAGCTCGTCAAGAAGCGCCTCGGCTTCAAGCGCGTTCGCGCCGACACTTTCGGCTATGTCCAAAGGAGCTTCGTCGGCTGCGTCTCGGACGTCGACCAGCGCGAGGCGCGCGAAGTGGGTGAAAAGGCTGTGCAATACGCCATCTGGGGCGATCGCGACGGCTCCGTGACCATCCACCGCACGGGCTTTTATTCGGTCGATTACCAGCTGACCCCACTTGAACAAATCGCCGCCAAAACAAAAGTGATGCCGGACGAATTCATCAGCCCCTGCGGCACGGACGTGACCGACGCCTTCCGGATGTATCTGCGTCCGCTCCTCGGCAGCGGCATGCCGGACGCCTTCCGGCTGAGACTCAACAGGGTCCCCAAGATCCTGACGTGAAAGGCTTTGGGGCTTGGCCCGGCCGGGAGCGCCCCGGCCGGGACCGCAAGGCCGAAGGCGGGGCGCCGTTCTTGCTAACCCCACGATTTGTGACAAGGTTGCAAATTCCGGCGCGTCTAAAATAAAATAGGGGCGCGCGGAGGAGAGAGCGTCCCGCGCGGTCCGACAGGCGCCGGGGCATGCGCCGGAAGGGCCGGGCCCTCGGGAGAGGGAGAGACGCCAGACGGTTCTCTCCACCTTTTGTTAGGCCGAGGCCGTTAGATCATATGCTTGGATCGATTCGCGCGACGGGTCGATTCATCAGGAGAAAATCATGAGCAAAGTCGGCGGCGGCGATTCCAAGAACACGCTCTACTGCTCGTTTTGCGGCAAGAGCCAGCATGAAGTCCGCAAACTCATCGCCGGCCCGACCGTCTTCATCTGCGACGAATGCGTCGAACTCTGCATGGACATCATCCGTGAAGAGAACAAACCTCGCTGGTCAAGCAGCGCGACGGCATCCCGACGCCCGCGTGAGATTTGCAAGGTTCTGGACGACTATGTCATCGGCCAGGCGCAGGCCAAGCGCGTTCTCTCTCGGTCGCGGTGCACAACCATTACAAGCGCCTCAACCACGCCACCAAACATGGCGACGTCGAGCTCGCGAAGTCCAACATCCTGCTGATCGGCCCGACCGGCGTCGGCAAGACGATGCTGGCGCAGACGCTCGCGCGCATCCTCGACGTGCCCTTCACGATGGCCGACGCGACGACGCTCACCGAGGCGGGCTATGTCGGCGAGGACGTCGAGAACATCATCCTGAAGCTGCTGCAGGCCTCCGACTACAATGTCGAGCGCGCCCAGCGCGGCATCGTCTATGTCGACGAAATCGACAAGATCAGCGCGCAAATCCGACAATCCCTCGATCACCCGCGACGTGTCGGGCGAAGGCGTCCAGCAGGCGCTGCTCAAGATCATGGAAGGCACCGTCGCCTCCGTGCCGCCGCAGGGCGGGCGCAAGCATCCGCAGCAGGAGTTCTGCAGGTCGACACGACGAACATCCTCTTCATCTGCGGCGGTGCGTTTGCCGGCCTCGAGAAGATCATCTCGCGTCGCGGCCGCTCGACCTCGATCGGCTTCGGCGCGACGGTTCAGTCTCCGGACGAACGCCGCACCGGCGACATCTTCCGCCAGGTGCAGCCCGAGGACCTGCTGAAGTTCGGCCTCATCCCCGAATTCGTCGGCCGTCTGCCGGTCATCGCCACGCTCGAAGATCTCGACGAGGACGGCGCTCAAGAAGATCCTGACCGAGCCGAAGAACGCGCTGGTCAAGCAGTATCAGCGCCTGTTCGAGATGGAGAATGTCGAGCTGACCTTCCAGGACGAGGCGCTCACCTCCGTCGCGCGCAAGGCGATCGAGCGGCACACCGGCGCGCGCGGCCTGCGTTCGATCATGGAGGGCATTCTGCTCGATACGATGTTCGATCTGCCTGGCCTCGAAGGCGTGGAGCAGGTCGTCATCGGGCCGGAAGTCGTTGAAGGCAAAGCGCGACCGCTGTATATCTACGCCGAGCGCAGCGAGAAGAGCGGCGCTAGCGCTTAAAGCGCGCGCCGTCAGAGAATTTCAGGACGGCGACACGGGGCCTCGCCCCGCACTTTCACGCCGTCCTTGAATCGCTTGTTTGAGTATCCCATTTCCTGCGTTAACGGGGCCGTGCGGGCTGTTACGCCGTCGCCCCTGTGGCGCTTGGACGCGTGAGCGAGCGTCCCTGCGGCCGAGGTCTGGCTGGGGAGTCATTTGGCTGAGTTTGCGGCCTGGGTCTTGCTAGTTCCGACCGATACTGTCGCTCGCATTTTTCGCATTGCCGCCGGGCGGGATGCGCAAACGAAAGCAGGACATGAAGATGAGCAATGAAAAGCGCGACGCCATAACGCCGGGAGCCATTGAGAGCTACCCCGTCCTTCCTTTGCGCGACATCGTCGTGTTCCCGCACATGATCGTTCCGCTCTTCGTCGCGCGCGAAAAGTCGATCCGCGCGCTCGAGGAAGTCACGAAGAGCGATCGCCTGATCCTGCTCGCCACGCAAAAGAACGCGGGCGACGACGATCCGGCGACCGACGCTATCTATTCCATCGGCACGCTCGCCTCCGTCCTGCAGCTTCTGAAGCTGCCCGACGGCACCGTGAAGGTGCTGGTCGAGGGCGTGGCCCGCGCCGCCGTGCGCAACTATTCGCGCGCCGACGACTTCTACGAGGCGGACGCCGAGGCGCTCGCCGACGATCCCGGCAATCCGGTCGAGGTCGAGGCGCTCGGCCGTTCGGTGGTTTCCGAGTTCGAGAGCTATGTGAAGCTCAACAAGCGCGTCTCGTCCGAGATCGTGAGCACCGTCACGCAGATCGAGGATTACTCGAAGCTCGCCGACACGGTCGCCTCGCATCTCTCGGTGAAGATCGCCGACAAGCAGGACGTGCTGGAGACGCTCAACGTCGCCCGCCGCCTGGAGAAGTGCCTCTCGCTGATGGAAAGCGAAATCTCGGTCCTGCAGGTCGAGAAGCGCATCCGCACGCGCGTCAAGCGCCAGATGGAGAAGACGCAGCGCGAGTACTATCTCAACGAGCAGATGAAGGCGATCCAGAAGGAGCTGGGCGACGAGGACGGCAAGGACGATCTCGCCGAGCTCGAGGAGCGGATCAAGAACACCAAGCTCTCGAAGGAGGCGCGCGACAAGGCGACCGCCGAATTGAAGAAGCTGCGCCAGATGTCGCCCATGTCGGCGGAAGCGACGGTCGTGCGCAACTATCTCGACTGGCTGCTGTCGATCCCGTGGGGCAACGCTCCAAGGTGAAGCGCGACCTCCAGCAGGCGCAGGACGTTCTCGACGCCGAGCACTTCGGCCTGGAGAAGGTCAAGGAGCGCATCCTCGAATATCTCGCCGTGCAGAGCCGCGCGAACAAGCTGACCGGCCCGATCCTCTGCCTCGTCGGTCCGCCCGGCGTCGGCAAGACCTCGCTCGGCAAATCGATCGCAACGTGCGACCGGGCCGTGAATTCGTGCGCATGTCGCTCGGCGGCGTGCGCGACGAAGCGGAGATCCGCGGCCATCGCCGCACCTATATCGGCTCGATGCCCGGCAAGCTCATCCAGTCGATGCGCAAGGCCAAGACGTCCAATCCGCTCTTCCTGCTCGACGAGATCGACAAGATGGGCATGGACTTCCGCGGCGATCCGTCCTCGGCCCTGCTCGAGGTGCTCGATCCCGAGCAGAACGCGACCTTCAACGATCATTATCTCGAGGTCGATTACGACCTCTCGAGCGTGATGTTCGTGACGACGGCGAACACGCTGAACATCCCTGCGCCGCTGATGGACCGCATGGAGATCATCCGCATCGCCGGCTACACGGAAGACGAGAAGCTGGAGATCGCGCGCAGGCATCTGATCCCCAGCGCCGTCCACAAGCACGGCCTCCAGCCGGAAGAGTGGATGGTGATCGAAGATGCGCGCTGAAGAGCTCATCCGCCGCTACACGCGCGAAGCCGGCGTGCGCAATCTCGAGCGCGAATCTCCAACCTCGCCCGCAAGGCGGTGAAGGAGATCCTCCTCAAGAAGACGGAGAAGATCGTCGTCACGGCGGAGAACATCTCGGACTATCTCGGCGTGCCGAAATTCCGCTACGGACAGGCCGAGCTCGAGGATCAGGTCGGCGTCGTCACGGGCCTCGCCTGGACGGAGGTCGGCGGCGAGCTGCTGACGATCGAAGGTGTGATGATGCCCGGCAAGGGCAAGATGACCGTCACGGGCAACCTGCGCGATGTGATGAAGGAGTCGATCTCGGCCGCGGCGTCCTATGTGCGTTCGCGCGCGGTCGACTTCGGCATCGAGCCGCCGCTGTTCGAGAAGCCGCGACATCCATGTGCACGTGCCGGAAGGCGCGACGCCCAAGGATGGACCGTCGCGGGCGTGGCGATGGCCACCGCGATCGTCTCGGATCATGACCGGCATCCCGGTCCGCCGCGACATCGCGATGACCGGCGAGATCACGCTGCGCGGCCGCGTGCTGCCGATCGGCGGCCTGAAGGAGAAGCTGCTCGCGGCGCTGCGCGGCGGCATCAAGAAGGTGCTGATCCCCGAGGAGAACGCCAAGGATCTGGCGGAAATCCCGGACGCGGTGAAGAACGGGCTCGAAATCGTCCCCGTGGCCCGCATGGAGGAAGTGCTGCAGCACGCCCTCATTTCCCAGCCGACTCCGATCGTCTGGGAAGAGGACGCCGCGGCCCTCGCCAAGCGCTCCGCGGCGCTCGCCGAGGACGACGCCGGCGTGCGCGCGCACTGATCGCCCTGAGCGATTGATATGACAAAGCCCCGTCCCCCGGACGGGGCTTTTTTTGTCTCGCTCGACCGGCGCCAACTCCCATAAACGCCACATTTTCTGCGGGTTTTTCGCAGTGCAACGCTCGATTCTCCCGGTTTTCCGGCATTTTCTGGGGGTCTATCGGGCCAATCCCTTGCCTTTCCAGCGATTCGCACCCAACACTCGCGCTCGCTACGCGCCGACGATTCGAGCCGCCGCCTTTCGCGCGGGGATCGCCGGCCTCGCAGCGCGCTAGAAGAAGGAAAAGGCCATGAACAAACTGGAACTGGTCGAGCACGTCGCCACCGAGACGGAATGCTCGAAGGCTGCGGCGGCGGCTGCGATCGACGCCGTGATCGACGGGATCACCAAGGCGCTGAAGAAGGGCGACGAAGTGCGCCTCGTGGGCTTCGGCACCTTCTCGGTCAAGAAGCGCGCCGCCGGCAAGGGCCGCAACCCGGCCACCGGCGAAGAGATCAAGATTCCGGCCTCCAAGAGCGCCCGCTTCAAGCCCGGCGCGACGCTGAAGACCGCCCTCAACAAGACGAAGTAAGCAGCCGGACGATTTTTCCGGCCCGGGCACGGTCGTCGGATGCCTCCGGCGGCCGTTCCGCTTTTTGGCGCAAGCGGCCGCTTGCCTCCCGTTCGCGCCCTCACTAAAACCGTGCGCGCAACCTCCTCCCGGAGGTGGGCAAGGGCGGTTAGCTCAGCTGGTAGAGCATCTCGTTTACACCGAGAATGTCGGGAGTTCGATCCTCTCACCGCCCACCAGTTTTTCGCGACGAAGTGCGAAAGTCCTTTGCCGCTCGCGTTTTGGGAATTAGGTTGGGTCCGGCGGGGATTCACGAGGTGCGGGCGACCATGCAGAAATTGAGGACCTTGGCTCTTGTCGCGCTTGGTCTCGTCGCACAGAGCTTTTTTCCCTCGACATCCGCCTTTGCCGAAGACATGAGCTTCCGCGTCGTCGGCCTCGACGCCGGCGCGGGAAGGTCGTCGCCTCCATGGAGCTCGGCCAGGCGATGCGCCGGCTCGGCATGGCCGTGGTCGTCGCCCGCCCGGCCGCCGAGCAGGGATCGCAGAACATGGCGCTGGTGTCGGGCCGCTGCTACTCGGCCTGCGTCTACGCTCTGATGGGCGGCAAGAAGCGGGTCATCCCGCCGCAGAGCCGCGTCGGCATCCATCGCATGTTCAATTATCGACGCGCAGCATTGTCCGCGAGCGGCAAGCTGCGCGCCATGCTCGCCCGCTATGCGCGCGCGAGCGCATCGAGCGCACCTCCCGATGCTACATGACCAGCGCGGACACGGCTCGTTCGACAAGAAGCAGGGTTCGACATGTCGGCGCGCCTCGGCGGCGGCAACAAGCGTCGCCCAGCACCGCTCACCGCCCGCGAGCGCATCGAACTCCTTCGGCATGGAATTCGAAGACGATCGCTGCAAGTATCTTCCGGCGACGGCGTCGTCACCGGCTGGGGCACGGTCAACGGCCGCGCGGTCTTCGTCTTCGCCAAGGACTTCACGTCTTCGGCGGCTCGCTTCCGAGACGCATGCCCAGAAGATCATCAAGCTGCAGGACATGGCGCTCAAGAACCGCGCGCCGATCATCGGCTGTTCGACGCGGCGGCGCGCGCATCCAGGAAGGCGTCGCGGCGCTCGGCGGCTATGGCGAGGTCTTCCAGCGCAACGTGCTGGCCTCGGGCGTCATCCCGCAGATCTCCGTCATCATGGGACCCTGCGCCGGCGGCGACGTCTATTCGCCGGCAATGACCGACTTCATCTTCATGGTCCGCGACACGAGCTACATGTTCGTCACCGGCCCGGACGTCGTGAAGACCGTGACCAACGAGACCGTCACGGCCGAAGAGCTCGGCGGCGCCTCGGTGCACACCACAAAGAGCTCGATCGCCGACGCGGCTATGACAACGACGTCGAGGCGCTGCTGCAGATGCGCCGCCTCATCGACTTCCTGCCGTCCAACAACACCGAGACGCCGCCGGAGTGGCCGAGCTTCGACGATGTCGACCGTGTCGACATGTCGCTCGACACGCTGATCCCGGACAATCCGAACAAGCCCTACGACATCAAGGAGCTGATCCTGAAGGTCGTGGACGAGGGCGACTTCTTCGAGATTCAGGAAGCCCACGCCAAGAACATCGTCGTGGGCTTCGGCCGCATCGAAGGCCGCACGGTCGGCTTCGTCGCCAACCAGCCGATGGTGCTCGCGGGCGTGCTCGACATCGACGCCTCGAAGAAGGCCGCGCGCTTCGTGCGCTTCTGCGACTGCTTCAACATTCCGATCGTCACCTTCGTTGACGTTCCGGCTTCCTGCCCGGCACGGCGCAGGAATATGGCGGCCTGATCAAGCACGGCGCGAAACTTGCTCTTCGCCTATGCGGAAGCGACCGTGCCGAAGGTGACCGTCATCACGCGCAAGGCCTTCGGCGGCGCCTATGACGTCATGGCGTCCAAGCATCTGCGCGGCGACGTCAACTACGCCTGGCCGACGGCGCAGATCGCCGTCATGGGCGCGAAGGGCGCGGTCGAGATCATCTTCCGCGCCGATCTCGGCGACCCGGAGAAGATCGCGCAGCGCACCAAGGAATATGAGGATCGCTTCCTGTCGCCCTTCGTGGCCGCCGAGCGCGGCTATATCGACGAAGTCATCATGCCGCATTCCACGCGCAAGCGAATCGCTCGCGCGCGCGCTCCGTGTCGCATGATCGCGCCCGCTCTGGAAGAAATTGCAGCGGAGATGGAGGGCAAGATCAAGGTCGTGAAGCTCAACATCGACGAGAACCCGGCCGTCGCCTCGAAGCTCGGCATCCGCTCGATCCCGACGCTCATCGTCTTCAAGGACGGCAAGGCCGCCGCGCAAAAGGTCGGCGCCGCGCCGAAGGGCGAATTGTCGCGCTGGATCACCGCCGCGATCTGACCCGATTTTTTCAAAGCGAGCCTGATCTTGCGGCCGACGCCGCGATGTCGGGCTCGCTTTTTTTTGCCCCCCAGCCGCGCGGTCGCCGCTTCACAAGGGCGGCAGCGGGGGAAGAAAGGCGAGGGCGGCCAGGCCGGCTCCGAGGGCGAGCGTGGAGGCCAGCGCGAAGCGCCAGCCCATCGCCAGACCGCCCACCGCCCAGCCGATCCCCGTCTTCACGACCGTATTGGAAAAGATCGCCAGCATGACGGAGAGCGCCGCCGCGCGGACGCCGATCTCGGTCACGCCCTGGCTCGCCATGGCGAGCGAAATGGCGTCGACGTCGGCAAGGCCGGAGATCAACGCCAGCGCATAGGCGCCTGAGCTGCCCGCAAATTTCGTCACGACTCTCGCGAGGACCATGACGGCGGCGAGCAGCGCCCCGAACTTGAGGACCGCCGGCAGATCGAGCGGATTGCCGATCGTCAGCGAGTCGCGCTCCCCGTCGCCATCGCTGGCCCCGCGCATCATCAGCGCGCCGCCGGCGAGAAAATAGACGACGCCGACCGTGACGAGCGGCGCCGCGAGACGCAAGCCAAAGTTGGGATTGACGAAGGCCAGGATGGCGAGCACGCGCGGCGCCATAACGGCGTTGGCGAAGAGCGCCCCGGCGGCGATGACGTTCACCTGCCCCGGATGCTCCGCCGCCATCCGCGACATAGCCGCCGTCGCCGCGGTGGACGAGGCGAGGCCGCCGGCCATGCCCGCGACGGCGACGCCGCGCCGGTAGCCGACGAGTCGCACGGCGACATAGCCGGCGAAGGAAACGACGCCGATCAGCACGGTCATCAGCCAAAGATCATGCGGATTGATCGCGCCCCAGCGGTCGATGGCCTCGTCCGGCAGCACCGGCAGCAGGATGAAGCTCATCGCCAGCAGGACCAGCGCCGAGCGCAGCTCGATCCAGGTCAGGCGCTCGACCCATCCATGCAGCAGGGTCTTGAGCGCCAGCAGCGCGGTCGTCGCGACGGCGGCGGCCGCAGCCGCCAGCCTGTCGCCCACGACCGCGAAAGCGCCGAGCGCAAAGGCCAGCAGCACGCCGATGAGCGTCGTCGCCCCGAAGGTCTGGTTGTGGAGCGTCTCCCGATAGCGGAAGAGGCCGATCAGCGCGCCGAAAAGCAGGAAGGCGGCGCCGAGCGCCACCGCCCCGCCATCATGGGCGAATTGCATGGCGATGGCGCCCCAGACGCCGCCGAGCAGCGCCGCGAGCCCGTGGGTGCGCAGCCCCGCGGCGCGCTCGCCCTCTGCCTCCTCCCGGGTCCGCCAGCCCCGTTCGAGACCGATCAGCAAGCCGATCGCCAGGGCGACGAAGAGCCGCTGGATCAGCTCGGCCGTGGTCGTTTCATACATTCGAAGGCTTCCCGCAGGCCCAAGAAACTCGCGCCGCGCGCGCGGCTGCATTAGAGACAATTAACGCCAAAACCTTACCAGTCCGGAAGCCGCATCATGTCGCGCCTGCGCCCCTCCCACCGCTCCACCGTCGCGCCCTTCATGGCGATGGAGGCTTTGCGGGAGGCGAAGGCGCTGGAGCGCGCGGGGCGGCATATCGTCCATATGGAGCTTGGCGAGCCCGGCGCGCCCGCGCCCCGGCTGGTGCGAGCGGCGGCCGAGGCGGCCTTGCGCGACGGACGGGTCGGCTATGGCGAGGCGCTTGGCGATCTGCGCCTGCGCGAACGCATCGCCGAGCGTTACGCCGCGCGCTACGGCGTCGAAATATCGCCCGGGCGCGTTATCGTCACGACCGGCTCGTCCGGCGGCTTCATGCTGGCGCTGCTCGCCGCCTTCGACGCGGGCGCCCGCATCGCCGTCACGGCGCCGGGTTATCCGGCCTACGCCAATATTCTTTCTTCACTGGGGATCGAGGCGGTCCCCCTCGACGTCGGGCCGGAAACCCGCTTCGCGCCGACCGCCGCCATGCTCGAAAGAGCCCATCGCGAAAAGAAGATCAACGGCGCCCTGTTCATGAGCCCGGCCAATCCGACCGGAGCTGTGATCGAGAAGCAAGAGCTCGCGCGCATCTGCGCCTTTTGCGACGCGGCCGGAATCGTCTTCGTCTCGGACGAGATCTATCACGGCCTGGAATATTGCGCGCCGGCGGAGACGGCTCTCGCTTTCACCCCGAACGCCATCGTCGTGAACTCCTTCTCCAAATATTACGCGATGACCGGCTGGCGGCTCGGCTGGCTCGTGGCCCCGGACGAACTGATGCGCCCGCTGGAGCGGCTGCAGCAGTCGCTCGCCATCTGCGCGCCGACGATCTCGCAAGCGGCGGCGCTGGCGGCTTTCGACGCGACGGAGGAGCTCGAGGAAAACCGCGCCGCCTATGCGCGCAACCGCGCGCTGCTGCTCGAACGCCTGCCGGCGATGGGGCTCGACAAATTCGCCCCGCCGGACGGCGCTTTCTACATCTACGCGGACGTTTCGGGCTTTACGGGCGATTCCATGGACTTCTGCAAGCGCCTGCTCGTCGAGGCGGGCGTCGCGACGACGCCCGGCCTCGATTTCGATCCAAGGCGCGGGGCGACGACGGTCCGCCTCTCTTATGCGGGCGCGGAGGCGGATGTAGCGGAAGGCGCGGCGCGGCTCGGGGCTTGGCTCGCGGCCCAGCCCCGACGCTGACCTCTTTTACTGACCGAAGGGCGTGCGCACCTTCTGCCACCAGCCGCCCTTTTTGGGCGCGGCCGGATCGGCTTCGGTGATGACGACCTCGGACGTCTTGCGCTCCGGCGTGGGAGCCGGCGCGACCGGCGCTTCCTCGACGGCGGGCGCAGCCTCGGCGACCGGCTCGGGCCGTGCGGGCTCGACCTTCGGCGCCTCGGCTTCCGCTGCCGCGGGGGCAGCTTCAACCGCCGCCTCGGGGGCCTCGCTCACAACCGGCGTTTCCGATGCGGGCGTCTCGGCCATCTGCGGGGCCGCTTCCGCCTCGGGCGCGAAGCCGGGCATATGCGCCTCGCTCGGCGAGACGAAGCCTTCGAGAACCTGCGCGCCCTCGTCGAGCGGGAAGAGTTCGGACGGATCGCGGAATTCTTCCGGGAGCGGCGCGGAACGACGCCAGCGGCCCGGACCGCGGCCGCGGCCGCGCGGCTCGCGGGCTTCGCGTGGCTCACGCGGGGCCGGCTGACCCTCGATCTCCGCCATGAAGGCGAGGCCCTCGTCCGACGGCTGCTCGGCTCCCGGCGCCATCGGCTCGCCATTGCCGTTTGCGCCGCCACGGCCGCGGCGCCGACGGCGGCGACGCGAGCGCTGTGCGCCCTCCTCGCCCTCTTCGCCATTGAAGCGGCGCGGCTCGCGACCTTCGCGGCGGCCGCCCGCGCGGACCTCGGCCTCGGCCTCGGCGTCCTCTTCCTCGACGAGCGTCTCCTCTTCGAGGATTTCCTCCTCGATTGGCTCGGCGCGGATCGAGTCGACGCGCAGCGGCGCCGGCGCAGCCGGAATCCGCGGGCCCGAGGCGAGCTCGCCCCGCTCCAGCGCGTGATAGGTCGCGCCGGTCAGCGTGTCGTCGGCGGCGACGGTGATGTGGACGCCGAAGCGGTTCTCCAGCGCCTGCAGATGCGCGCGCTTCTGGTTGAGGATGTAAAGCGCGACGACGGCGCGGGTGCGCAGCGTGACGTCGTGCGCGGCGCTCTTGAGCAGCGCCTCCTCCAGCACGCGCAGCACATGCAGCGCGATGGAGGCGGTGGAGCGGACATGGCCGGCGCCCATGCAATGCGGGCACTGCACGGTAGACCCCTCGACGACGCCGGCGCGGATGCGCTGGCGCGACATTTCCAGCAGGCCGAAATGCGAGATGCGGCCGACCTGGATGCGGCGCGCGGTCGTTCTTCAGCGCGTCCTTGAGCCGGCGCTCGACGGCGCGGTTGTTGCGGCTCTCCTCCATGTCGATGAAATCGACCACGATGAGGCCGGCGAGATCGCGCAGGCGCAGCTGGCGCGCGACTTCGTCCGCCGCCTCCAGATTGGTGCGCAGCGCCGTGTCTTCGATATTGTGCTCGCGCGTGGAACGGCCGGAGTTCACGTCGATCGCGACCAGCGCCTCGGTCTGGTTGATGACCAGATAGCCGCCGGACTTCAGCGTTACGTGATTCGAGAACATGGCGTCGAGCTGCGCCTCGACCCCCGCCTCCGCAAAGATCGGCACCGGCTCGCGATGGACCTTCACGTTCTTCGCATGGCTCGGCATGAGCATGCGCATGAAATCCTTGGCCTCGCGATAGGCGTCGTCGCCGGAGACGACGATCTCCTCCACGTCGCGGCCATAGAGATCGCGCATCGCGCGCTTGATGAGCGAGCCTTCCTCATAAACGAGGGTCGGCGCGGAGGAGCGCAGCGTCAGTTCGCGCACGCTCTCCCACAGCCGCAGCAGATATTCGAAGTCGCGCTTGACCTCGGCCTTGGTGCGCGTCGCGCCGGCCGTGCGCAGGATGACGCCCATGCCCTCCGGCACTTCGAGGTCGTGGACGATCTCCTTGAGGCGCTTGCGATCGGCGCCGTCGGTGATCTTGCGAGAGATGCCGCCGCCGCGCGCGGTGTTGGGCATCAGCACGGAATAACGGCCGGCGAGCGAAAGATAGGTGGTGAGCGCGCGCCCTTGTTGCCGCGTTCTTCCTTCACGACCTGAACGAGGAGCACCTGGCGGCGCTTGATGACTTCCTGGATCTTGTACTGGCGGCGCGGGCGCGCGACGCGGAAAGGCGCCTCGTCCATGGCGTCGCCGCCAATGTGCTCGACGTGCTCTTCCTCGTCGTGCTCGTCGTCCTCGTGATCCTCGTCATGCGATTCGCGGGGCGCGCGAGCCGTAACGGTTTCTTCCTCGCCCTCGTCGCTCTCTTCGCCCTCGCCGAACTCCTGGCCTTCGCCGGCTTCCTCACGCTCACGCTCTTCGTCGCGCTCGTCCTGGCGACGCGCCTTCAGCTCATGGTCGGGCGCCGGGGCCTCGTCGGAGAACTCTTCCGGCGCGCCCTCTTCGACCGAGCCGAAGCCGGCCGGGTCGACGGAAATGGTGTGATGCGCCTCCTCGGCGACCGGCTCGATAACTTCAACAGCTTCGACAGCCTCGACCGCTTCGGCCTCGACCTCGACGTCGGTCGGCGCGGCCTCTTCGGCGCTTTCCGCGACGGCCTCGGCTTCCGCGACCGGCTCCCCTTCAGGGGCGCTCTCGGCGGAAAGGCCCTCGTCCCCCGCCTCGTGCTCCTGCGCGGCCTCGATCAGGGCCTCGACGTCGACAGGTTCGCTCACCATCGCCTCGTCGGCCGCGGCGCGCTTCTCGGCGCCCTCGTGCTGGCGACGGCGCGAGCGGCGGCGACCGCCGCCGCTATGCGGGCGATGCTCCTCCTCCTCGTGCTCGCGATGGGCGCGGCTCTCTTCCTCGAGCAGCGCCTGACGGTCCGCGACGGGGATCTGATAATAATCGGGATGAATTTCGCCGAAGGCGAGGAAGCCGTGGCGATTGCCGCCGTAATCGACGAAGGCGGCCTGGAGCGAGGGCTCCACGCGGGTGACCTTCGCCAGATAGATGTTGCCGCGCAGCGGTTTCTTGTCGGCAGCCTCGAAGTCGAATTCCTGAACGCGGTTACCGCGTAACACCACCACCCGGGTTTCCTCCGGGTGGGAGGCGTCGATAAGCATTTTGTTGGCCATGGGGGACTCTTTGGAGCGTCGCGCGCGCGGCGGCCGGCGGGGCGCGCCGCAGTCCGATCAGGGACGCGGCGACCGCTCGGCGCCGCGCAAAGGCGCGGACGCATGTTGTCGGAGATAGGGGGAAGGGCCGGAGGCCCTGAACGCACTGGCCGGCGCGACCGCCGGCGGACAGATCGCCTGAGCCAAACGCCGCACGCCCGTTGAGGTCGGGATGGACGGCGGATGGCGGAACAATATGACGACCCCAGGCGCGACAATCGTCAGCGTCGCGGCCCGCGTGGAAGAAACCAAGACGCGCGCGAAGTGAGCGGGGCCACATCGCGCGGTCGAACCGGGCGAGGCGAACCTTCGCAGCTGCGCATATCATGGTCCTGGCCATGAGATCGTCAAAAAACCTTTCGCGACGCCCGAAAGCGGCGAGTATGCGTCACAACCGGCCAAGGCCGCGCGTGACGGAAGACGTCAGCCCGTCCTGGAAATCTGCTGGCCCGATTTTTTAATGGCGCTTGCCGTCGGGCTGCGTCAGCGGACTCCCACAGAGCGCAAATCCTTCTTAACGGGCGCCCGCGTAACGCGCAAGCGCCGCGGATGCGACGATTCGCGCCAAAAGCGCAATCGGGCGATATATTGGCGCAAGCGTGTGTGGAAGCTAACCTTCCCTTAAGAGACGCGCTTACAAAATGGTTTATACAAACGCTGCGCGTTGACGAAATTTTGCGAGACCCGGGCCATGCCACAGCCGCCTTTCCGTCGGATTTCGAGCCTTTACGGGCCCGCCGCCGGCGCGATCGTCGCAGGCCTCGGCCTTGGCCTGGCCCTCGCGGCGGAGACGGCCGCGCCGGTCCAGGCGGTGGCGAGCCGCGTCGAGACCGTCGCGGACCATGCGCGCCTCGTCTTCCAAATGACGGGCCCGGTCAAGCCGGCCGCCCGCCTCGTCGCCAATCCAGCGCGCGTGATCGTCGACCTGCCGGAAGTCGCCTTCCGGATCGATCCCCATGAAGGCCGCGCCCCGGCCGGGTCCAAGCTCGTCAAATCATACCGCTACGGCCAGTTCGCGCCCGGGCGCTCGCGCGTCGTGGTCGATCTCGCCGGCCCGGCGCGGATCGCGCGGGCGGAGACCGAAACCGCCAGCGACGGGACCCGCCTCGTGATCGACCTCGCGCCGACCTCGGAGGCGCATTTCAACGCCGCGGCGGCCGAAAGCGCGGCCGAGGCGGCGCGGTCCGAGCCGGTGCCCGCCCAAAGCGCAGCCGAGCCGAGCGCGGCGTCGGACAAGCCGGTGGTCGTCATCGACCCCGGCCATGGCGGCGTCGATATGGGCGCGACGGGCAAGCATGGCGAGCAGGAAAAGGCGATCGTCTTCGAATTCGCCAAGGCGCTCGCCGCCAAGGTGGAGGCCGGGGGCCGGCTGAAAGCCGTCCTCACCCGCGCCGAGGACGTCTTCCTTCCGCTCAATGAGCGCGTCCGAATCGCCCATCAAAACAACGCGGCCCTCTTCCTGTCGATCCACGCCGACACGCTGGCGGAGGGCCATGTCGAGGGCGCGACGGTCTATACCGTCTCGACCAAGGCGTCCGACGCCGAGGCGGCGCGCATCGCCGAGAAGGAGAATCTCGCCGACAAGGCCGCGGGCCTCGACAGCAAGGAAGACGTCGAACAGGTCGGCGACATTCTCTTCGAGCTCACCCAGCGCGAGACGCGCGCCTTCAGCGCCCAGTTCTCGCAGACGCTGATCTGCCGCTGGAAGGAGGCGGGCAGGCTCAACAAGAACCCCGCCCGCGCCGCCGGCTTCGTGGTCCTGAAGTCCTACGACGTGCCGTCGGTCCTGCTCGAACTCGGCTATCTCTCCAGCGAAAAGGACCTGGCGCGGCTTACCTCGCCCGACTGGCGCGACCGCGCGGCCGGCAAGACGGCAGAGGCGATCGAGGCCTTTTTCGCCGCCCGCCTGCGCGAGGCCCGCGCACCCGCCGCCCCCCCGCGCCCACAATAAAACACAAAATCGCGTCATTCCTCGTGGCTCTGGATGGAAAAAAGCCCCTCCAGTCGCGATGGGAGACGAGCGACGTCTGCGCGACACGGTCCGGCCACAAGGGCGGCAGACGGCGAGTGGGCCAAAAGTAACTGGATTGGCGGGCGTGGGCGATGCTAAAGCAAAGCCGAGCCAATCGGCGACCGACGGGTGTTTTTCCGTTTTCGAGTTGACCCATCCGGACAAAGTTCACGCGCGCCGGCGTCGAAGCGCCGCGTCGCGCAGCCGGTCGGCGCGCCCTGCGAAATGCGGCGACCGGGACCATATAAGTCGAGGCGATAAGCCACGGGCCCTCCCCGCCCGCTGAGAGGAAGATATTCATGCGACTTCTCGCAAGGTTTCTAGGCTTTGTGTTCGCTACAGGCACGATCGTCTTCCTGATCGGGTCCGTGGCGGTCGCGGCGCTGGTCTATTATTATTCGAAAGACCTGCCGGACACGGCGCAGCTTCGGAACTACGAGCCCCCGGTCACGACGCGCCTGCACGCCAATGACGGGTCGATTCTCGCCGAATATTCTCGCGAACGCCGCCTGTTCCTGCCGAGCTCGGCCATCCCGCCGCTCGTCAAGCAGGCCTTCATTTCGGCCGAGGACAAGAACTTCTACTCGCACAACGGCATCGACCCGGAAGGCGTGACCCGCGCGGTGATGGTGCTCGCGCAGGGCGGCCGCCACGTTCAGGGCGCCTCGACCATCACCCAGCAGGTCGCCAAGAACTTCCTCGTGGGCAATGAGCGCTCCATCGACCGCAAGATCCGCGAGGCCCTGATCTCCTTCCGCATCGAGGCGGCCTATTCCAAGGAGCGCATCCTCGAGCTCTATCTCAACGAGATCTATCTGGGCCTCGGCAATTATGGCGTCGCCGCCGCCGCGCTCAACTACTTCAACAAGTCGGTCAACGAGCTGACGCTGGCCGAAGCCGCCTATCTCGCCGCCCTGCCCAAGGGCCCGAACAACTACCACCCCTTCCAGCATCGCGAGCGCGCCATAGAGCGCCGCAACTACGTCATCGACCGCATGGAGGCCGACGGCGTGGTCACGCATGACGAGGCGGAGAAGGCCAAGGCCGAACCGCTCGGCGTCAATCCGCGCGCCCTGTCGCCGAACACCTATGTGGCCGGCTATTTCGCCGAGGAAGTCCGCCGCGAGCTGCTCGGTCGCTATAACGAGAAGGGCCTCTATGAGGGCGGCCTCTCGGTGCGCACGACGCTCGACCCCAAGATGCAGGCCTGGACCCGCAAGGCGCTGGCCGACGGCCTCGTGCGCTTCGACGAGGCGCATGGCTTCCGCGGCCCGATGAACCATATCGACGTGTCGTCCGACTGGGGCGTGCCGCTCGCGGCCATCCCCGCGCTCGGCGACATCAAGCCCTGGCGCCTCGCCGTCGTGCTCGACGTCAACGACGCCGGCGCCCGCGTCGGCCTCCAGCCGGGTCACGAGGCCTCGGGAGAAGTCGAGCGCGAACGCGAGACGGGTCTCCTCACGGCGGAAGGCATGCGCTGGACGGGCCGCAGCCCGCGCAGCGCGCTCTCCGTCGGCGACGTCATCTATGTCGAGCCCATGGCCGGCAATCCGGGCCGCTTCCGCCTGCGCCAGATTCCGGAAATCTCCGGCGCGATGGTGGCGATGGACCCCTATACGGGCCGCGTCTTCTCCATGGTCGGCGGCTTCTCCTTCGACCAGTCGGAGTTCAACCGCGCGACCCAGGCGCTGCGCCAGCCGGGCTCCTCCTTCAAGCCCTTCGTCTACGCCACCGCGCTCGACAACGGCTACACGCCCTCCTCCTCGATCCTCGACGAACCTGTCTCCATCCAGCAGGCCGACGGCAGCTACTGGACGCCCGAAAACTTCGAGGGCGGCCACGGCACCGGCGCGCATCCGCTGGATCACGGCGTCGTGCACTCCAAGAACATGATGACGGTGCGCCTCGCCAAGGACGTCGGCATGCCGCTCATCGCCGAATACGCCAAGCGTTTCGGCGTCTATGACGATATGGGGCCCTATCTCTCGCTGTCGCTCGGCGCGGGCGAGACCACCCTGCTCAAGATGGTGACCGGCTATTCGATGCTCGCCAATGGCGGCAAGCGCATCAAGCCGACGCTGATCGACCGCGTGCAGGACCGCTGGGGCAAGACCGTCTTCCGCCACGACGAGCGCCAGTGCCTGGGCTGCGACGCCGGCAAGTGGGACAATCAGAACGAGCCCAAGCTGATCGACAAGCGCGAGCAGGTTCTCGACCCGCTCACCGCCTATCAGATCACCTCCATCATGGAGCACGTCATCCAGCGCGGCACGGGCGTCTCCATCAAGTCGGTGGGCAAGCATCTCGCCGGCAAGACGGGCACGACCAACGACGCCAAGGACCTCTGGTTCGTGGGCTATTCGCCGGACCTCGCGGTCGGCGTCTATATCGGCTACGACCGCCCGCGCTCCATGGGCAGCCACGCCCAGGCCGCGCTCTTCGCCGCGCCGATCTTCCGCGACTTCATGACGTCGGCGCTCAAGGACAAGCCGGACACGCCTTTCCGCGTGCCGCCGGGCATCAAGCTGATCTCGGTCAACCCCGGCAGCGGCCTGCGAGCGGCGAGCGGCGGCGAGCTCTGGGCCTTCAAGCCGGGCACCGCCCCGCCGGATTCCTATTCGGGCGGCGGCGGCGGAGACGGCCCCCGCCAGCTCAACACCCAGCACGACGTCGACCAGAGGGTCGGCACTGGGACGGGCGGGCTTTACTGATCCCTTCAAAGCGGCCGGAGACGAAAGTTTCCGGCCGCTCTATTTTTTGAACATGCCGTCACCAGCATCCCAAGGTCCGAAATGACCGCCGCCGACCTCGTATCGTTCGCCGAGTCGGGTCGCGTCGCGACGCTGACCCTGAACAGCCCCGCCTCCCGCAACGCCCTGTCGCTCGCCATGCTGGCGGCGCTTGCCGATCGATTGAGCGCGATCGCGAACCGCGTGGACCTGCGGGTCGTGATCCTGCAAGCGGAAGGCCCGGCCTTTTGCGCCGGGCACGATCTCAAGGAGCTCACGGCGCATCGCAACGATCCCGACCGCGGCCGCGCCTTCTTCGATGAAACCATGCGCGCCTGCTCGGCGGTCATGCAGCGGATCGTGGCCCTGCCGGTTCCGGTGATCGCCGCCGTCGACGAGATGGCGACCGCGGCCGGCTGCCAGCTCGTCGCGAGCTGCGATCTCGCCGTCGCGGGGCCGCGCGCGCGCTTCTGCACGCCGGGGGTGGATATCGGCCTCTTCTGCTCGACGCCAGCCGTGGCGCTCTCCCGCAATGTCGCGCCCAAACACGCCATGGAGATGCTGCTGACGGGCGCGCCCATCGGCGCCGAGGCGGCGCTGCGCATCGGCCTCGTCAACCGCATCTCGGCGGACGGCGCCCGCACCGGCGCGCTGATGCTCGCAAGCGAGATCGCGCAAAAATCACCGCAGGCGATCCGCTTCGGAAAGCAGGCCTTCTACGCCCAGCGCGAGAAGACGCTCAGCGTGGCCTATGACCTCGCAAGCGCCGTGATGGTCGAGAACATGCTGGCGGCGGACGCGCAGGAGGGGATCGCGGGATTCCTCGAAAAGCGGGCGCCGAACTGGTCCCGGTGACGAACGGGCGCCTCTTTACGCGTTGGGCGGCGCGGCGGTTTTCAGTTGAGCCGCGATCACATCGAGATCGGTCTCGCCGAAAGTTTCCTTCTCCAGGAGACGCTCGGCCGTGTCGCGATGGATCGCGGCGTGGGCGCTCAGGATCGCCGTCGCCCGCTCGAAGGCCTCTTCCACAAGCCGACTGATCGCCTGATCGATCCGGGCGGTGGTTTGCTCGCTTATCTCGGACGGCCGCCCCCCGAGTTGCTGAATGTCGAGATAGCGGGGACGCTCCGCGACGAATGACGCCTGACCGATTTCCTTCTCCATCCCGTAGCGCGCGACCATGGCGCGGGCCATCTCCGTCGCGCGCTGCAGATCGTCCGCGGCCCCGGTCGTCGCTTCCTTGAAGACGAGCGTTTCGGCCGCCCTGCCGCCCAGCAGCACCGTCATTCTGTCGAGCAGTTCCGCGCGCGTCATCAGATAGCGGTCTTCGGTCGGCATCTGCATGGTGTAGCCGAGCGCGCCGAGCCCGCGCGGAATGATCGACACCTTCTTGATCGGATCGACATGCGGAAGCGACATGGCCACGATGGCGTGGCCCATTTCGTGGTAGGCGACGATCCTGCGCTCCAATCTATTGAGAATCCGCTTGCGCTTCTCCGGACCGGCGAGGACGCGCTCGATGGCCGCGATGAAGTCGACGGCTGAAACGGAATCGGCCTTGCGGCGCGTCGCCACCATCGCCGCCTCATTCACGAGATTGGCGAGGTCCGCTCCCGTGAATCCCGGCGTCATGGCGGCGATCTGCGCCGCGTTCACATCTTCGGCCAATCTGACTTTCGGCAGATAAACCTCGAGAATGGCCGCCCGACCATTCTTGTCGGGCCGATCGACCGAGACCTGACGATCGAAACGCCCCGCGCGCAATAGGGCGGGATCGAGCACTTCCGGGCGGTTCGTCGCGGCGAGCAGAACCACGCCGCTGGTGGGATCGAAGCCGTCGAGTTCGCTCAGAAGCTGGTTGAGCGTCTGCTCCTTCTCGTCCTGGCCGCCGCTCAGTCCGGCGATTCCCCTCGCCCGCCCGAGCGCGTCCAGTTCGTCGATGAAGATGATGCAAGGCGCCGTCGCGCGCGCCTGCGCGAAAAGATCCCGAACGCGCGCGGCGCCGACGCCGACGAACATCTCGACGAATTCAGAACCATTGATGGAGAAGAAAGGGACGCCGGCCTCGCCCGCGACCGCGCGGGCGAGCAGGGTCTTGCCGGTGCCCGGCGGCCCCACGAGCAGAATGCCCTTGGGGACATGCGCGCCGAGCCGGCCATAAGTCGTGGGGTCTTTCAGGAAGGCGACGACTTCCTGAAGCTCCTCCTTGGCCTCGTCGACGCCCGCGACGTCGCGAAAGCCGATCTTGATGTCCTTCTCGACGAAGATCTTGGCCTTGCTCTGCCCGACGGACATGACGGAGCCCAGGCCCTGTCCGATGCGGCGCGAAATGAAGCTCCAGATGAAAAAGAAGATCGCAGCGGGGATGACCCAGGAGAGCAGCGTGGAAATCCAGCCGCTTTCCGCGACGCCCGTATATTTGACCTTCGCCGCCTCCAGTTCCTGGGCGAACTCCGGATCGACGCGCGCCGCGACGATCTCCTTGCGCCCGTCCGGCAGCGGCTTTTTCAGCTTGGCGCGCACGAGCTTGTCGCCGACATCGACCTCGGCGATTTTTCCCTCCCGAAGCATGTCGTAAAATTCGCTGTAAGCGACGACCTGGGTCCGGCTGTAGGTCTCGAGAAGCTGCTGAAAGACGAGGACGGCGATGGCGGCGAGAAGCACATAGCCGATGTCGAAGTGGGTCTTGGGTTTCTCGTTCGATTGATCCACGCCGATCGCCCTCTCGCGCCTTATTACGTTCGGAATAGTTTGGCGACCGATCGCGACGTTAGGAAAGCTTCGCCACCGCCGACATTTTGTCGCATGCCCAACGCCCTCGGCGCAATTCGTCGCCCTGGCCGAAAATGGCAGTTTAACCACCCGCAATGTCAGCGTTTTCCTGTGGAACCCGCCTGTCGCCGCGCCCCCCTCTTTGCTAGGCTAACGCTGCACATGGCGGCTCAGTCATGCGCAAAGGGATGAAATGAATGCAGGGGGGCAGCATGTCGAAACTGAGATGGATGGCGGTCTTGGCGCTTTGCGCGCAGGCGATCGCGACGCCGGCGTTTGCGCAGGCGGGGCCCGCGCTCAAGACCTGTTCACAGGCTTATGACCAGTGCTTCAACACTTGCGCCGCCCAGTTTCCAAAGGGTGGCGAAAAGAGCGCCAAATGCATCGACAAATGCGCGATGGCGCGCGCGCAATGCGACCGCAACGGCTGCTTCAAAGACGAAGGCATAAACGTCTGCGGTCTGTCCGAGCAGTAAGCGCAGCCATTCGGCTCCTCATAACTGTTTCACCAAGCTGGAGAATGAAAATGCGTATTCGATTTCTGGGCGCAGCCGCCGCGCTCGCTTTGGCGGGAAGCGCCTGGGCGGCTACAGGCCTCGACACCTACGTCGACAAGAACGGCTTCATCGACGTGCAGGCGCTGACCTGCGCCCAGCTCGCCGACACATATCAGGAAGACGCCAACGCGCTCGCTAACTGGTATTCCGGCTGGTACAACGGCCTCGCGAAGAAGCATTATTATCATTATGCGCGCGTCGCCGGCGAAGAGCATATGCTCATCGTCTATTGCAAGGCGCATCGCGACGAGAAAATCATCCACGCCCTCGACAAGATCTTCAAGGAAGAGCGCGAGGGTCGCTAACAAAAGGCGCGGCTGGGTTCGAACGCCCGGCCGCGTGTTTTTTATCGAGGCGCCGCACGGCCCATTGCCCTCTGCAAAGCTCGCTCTACCTCCCACACACGCCCCTTGCAGCGAGGGGCTTTGTCATGGAGGAAGCCATGATTTCAGCCAGAGAACACATGACGATGGCCACTGTCGGCGGGATCGTCGGCGCTATTCTGGGGGCGGGAATTGGCGGCGCGTTGTTCGGCTTGCCGGGCGTCGTTGCGACGGCCGTGCTGGCGGGAATTGGCGGCGCCTTTTTCGGGTCCTTTATGTGAGCGTGAGGCGAGCAGTCCATCGATAACAAGCGCCGCGCCATCCGTTTTCGCGCGCGGCGCTTGGCTGAAAAGCGGGGATGTTGCGCCCCTCACTCGCCCAGATGCCGCAACGCCGCCGCCGCCGCAAAGGGACAGAGCGCCAGCGCGGCGAGCGTGATCGCGCAGAGGATCGAGAAAGGCGAGAGAAAGGGCACCGTCCCGCCGCTCGCCGCTTCCGAGGCCGAGACGCCGAAGATCAGAACCGGGATCGTCAGCGGCAGGACGAGCAGCGCCATCAGCAGCCCGCCGCGCCGCACCGTCACCGTCGCCGCCGCGCCGATGGCGCCGATGAGTGTGAGCGCCGGCGTGCCGACGAGGAGCGTCGCGACGACGCCGAGAAGCGACATCGTCTCCTGTTGAAGCATCAAGCCCAGAAAGGGCGCCGCGATGATGAGCGGCAGGCCGGTCGCGGCCCAATGCGCCGCGCATTTGACCAGCACAGCCAGCTCCAGCGGCGTCTCCGAGAGATGCAGCAGATCGAGCGAGCCGTCTTCCGCATCCGCCTGAAACAGCCGGTCGAAGGCGAGCAGGCTCGCGAGCAGCGCCGCGATCCAAAGGATGGCGGGGCCGATGCGGGCGAGAAGGTTCGGATCGGGACCGACCGCGAAGGGCACGATGGTCACGAGGGTGAGGAAGAACACGACCCCCATTGCGCCCGAGCCGCCGACGCGGCGGGCGATGCGCCATTCACGCAGGAAAAGCGCGCCGATAGGAGAGCTCATTTCGCGCCTCCGAGAGCGAGTTCGCTTGCCTCTTCCAGACCCAGCGGCTCATGGGTCGCGGCGACGATGATTCCGCCCAGCGCGCAATGGTCGCGCATCACGGCTGCGAATTTTTCGCGGGAGGCCCGGTCCAGCGCCGTCAGGGGCTCGTCGAGAAGCCAGACGGGCCGGAAGGCGACGAGAAGCCGCGCCAGCGCCGCCCGGCGCTTCTGACCGGCGGACAGCGCCCCGAAAGGCGCGCGCAAAGCGTGGGAGAGGCCCACGACCGCCAGAGCCTCCTCGATTGTGCGGCTGAGCCGACCCTCGTCGCGCGCCAGATAGCGGGACCAGAAGTCGAGATTCTCCTCGACGGTCAGCGCGGCCTTCATGCCATCGGCATGGGCCAGATAATGCGCCTGCTGGGGCAGATCCGCCTCCTCGCCGGCGCCGTCCAGCGCCACATTGCCCCCGGCATGCGGCAGGAGGCCCGCCATGGTGCGCAGCAGCGTCGATTTCCCCACGCCGTTGCGGCCCGTGACGACAAGCGCCTCGCCGCCCGAGACCGCGAAGCTCAGGCCCGTCAGCACGGCGCGGCCGCCGCGCGCCACGATCAGATTCTCCACCCGCAGCCGCAGGGCGGAATGGCGGTCGGCATGCGGCCGGTGTGCTGTCTCTTCCATGGCATCAGCCAATAAAGAAAGCCGCGCGCGAGCGCCATAGCCGGGAAACCCCGCACGAACCCACGCGAACCCGCGCGAACCCGCCCTTGGCCGTCTGCCCGGAAAGCCGCCGCACTGGCGCGCGGGGGCTCGGGGTGATAAGGGACGCGATCAATCTTCGGGCGCCGATCGCGGCGCCCTGATTCTTCGTGAAACCAAGTGCGCGCGGCGCGCCCGGCATTCAGGGACAGCGAATTCAGTGACGAGACACAGAAGCCTCTCGGATTACGCCTCGCGGAGATTCCGACTCGCGGGCAACGCCCTGCTCGAATTCAACAACCCGTTCTTCGCCCAGATCGACAAGCTCAAGGCGGATTTCGAGGCGCAGGGAACGCATTTCGTCAGCTTCGCGAATTACGATTATCTCGGCCTCGCGAACCATCCCCGCATCCGCGCGGAAGCCAAGCGCGAAGTCGACGGCCTCGGCGTCGGCGCCCTCGCATCGCGGCTGGTCGGCGGCGAGCGCACGACGCACAAGCAGTTCGAGGCCGAAATCGCGAACTTCATCGGCATGGAGAGCGCGCTCGTTCTCGTCTCCGGCTATCTCTCGAACGTCACGACGATCGCCTATCTGATGAACGGCAAGCGCGACGCCATTTTCATCGACGAGCTCGCGCACAATTCCATCGTCTACGGCGCCGAGGGCGCGCCGGCCCATGTGGTGAAGTTCCGCCACAACGACATGGATCATCTCGACCATCTGCTCGCCAAGCATCGCGAGGAATATCGCAACGTCCTCGTCGTGGTCGAAGGCGTGTACAGCATGGACGGCGACACGGCCGACCTGCCGCGCCTCTATGAAATCAAGGATAAATACAAGATCTGGCTGATGGTCGACGAAGCCCATTCGCTGGGCGTGCTGGGCGAACATGGCCGCGGCCTCGCCGAGCATCAGGGCGTCGACCCGCAGCGCATCGACCTCATCATCGGCACGCTGTCGAAATCCCTCGCCTCCTGCGGCGGCTATATCTGCGCCAGGAAGGAAGTGATCGAGTGGTTCCGCTTCACCCTGCCGGGCTTCGTCTATAGCGTCGGCTTCTCGCCCGTCGTCCTCGCGGCGGCGCGCACCGCGCTCCAGCTCATGCAGGAAGAGACCTGGCGCATCGGCAAGCTCGCCGAGAACGCCGAGCTCTTCCGTCAGGTGGCGCATGAGAACGGCTTCTCGACCGGCCCGGCCATCGGGCGCGGCGTGGTGCCGATCCTCTTCGAGAGCGACCTCGAGACCATGTGGGCCGCGCGGCACCTGCTCGAAAAGGGCTATTACGTGCCGCCTGTCGTGCGAATCGGCGTGCCCAAGGACGGGCCGCGCCTGCGCTTCTTCTTCTCGGCGAACCATACGGAAGCGGAAATCCGGGGCGTCATACAGGCGTTGCGCGACATGCCGCCTGTGTCGGAAGAGGCGCAGCGCATCGTGGCCGCCGCCATGGCCGGCGCCGCCGCCTGATCGTTCCAAAAGGTATAGAGCGCGCTGGCGGCGCGCTCGGAGGCCGGCGCGTCATCATGACGCTTTCCGCGCGCCGCCGAGATGCATAAGGATTTGGACATGGCGCGAATCGAGATCGTACCGGTCGCAGGGCTGTCGCGCTTTACGACCTTCTGCAAGATCCCGCGCCTTCTCTACAAGGGCGCGGCCGGCTTCGCGCCGCCGCTCGACGTCGAGCGCTGGACGCTCTTCGCCCATATGCTCAATCCGCATTACAAGCTGGTCGAGGATCAGAAATTCCTCGCCCGGCGCGACGGCGAATGGGTCGGGCGCATTTCGGCGCATATTTACAAGGACATCACGCCCGTCGGCGCGAGCCCCGCGCAGTTCGGCGCGCTCGACGCCATCGACGACATCGAGGTGGTGCGCGCCCTGACGCAGGCCGCGGAGGAATGGCTGCGGGCCAAGGGCGCGACGCGCATCAACGGCCCCTTCTCGCCGACGATCAACGGCGAATGCGGGATGCTGGTCGAGGGCTTTACCGCGACGCCCATGATCTTCATGCCCTGGCATCCGCCCTATCTCTCGCGCCATCTCGAGGCGCTCGGCTACGAAAAGGCGAAGGACCTCATCTCCTATCGCTACGACATCACCGAGCAGGACCTTTCCGAGAAGCCGCGCATCTCCAACCGCAAGGAATGGCGCGACCGGCTGAAGCTGCGTCCGCTCGACATGGCGACGCTCAAGACCGGCGAGACGGCGCTGATGGAGGATCTCTTCAACGACGGCTGGAGCGGCAATTGGGGCTTCGTGCCCTTCACCAAGGCGGAGTTCGATTCGACCGCCGACGCGCTCAAGCTCGTCATGCCGCCGGAATTCGGCATCGTGGTCGAGCTCGACGGCAAGCCGCAGAGCTTCGTGATAGCGCTGCCCAATCTCTTCGAGATCGTCTCCGATTTCGACGGGCGCATCTTCCCCTTCGGCCTGCCGAAGCTCATTTCGCGCATGAAGAAGCACAAATTCAACGCCGCGCGCATCGTGCTGCTCGGCACGCGCAAGGCGCTGCAGAACAGCGCCACGGGCGGCGCCATCCTGCTCGCCATGATCGAGGAAATGCGCCGCCGCGGCGCCAGCGCCTCGATCAAGCAGCTCGAGGCGGGCTGGGTGCTGGAAGACAATCTCGCCATGCGCAAGCCGATCGAGATGTTCGGCGGCAAGGTCGACAAGGTCCACCGTATTTACGAGAAGCGTTTCGGTTGAGTCGAAACCGTGAAGGAAACTGAGCCATGAACGGCATTTCGGTCACCGCCCAGGGCGCGGATCGCTCCCATGTCGAGCGCCGCCGGCTGATCCTCGAAAAATATCCGCAGGTGCGCAATCTCTTCGGCAGGGA
The DNA here is from genome assembly GCF_049675845.1 of Methylocystis parvus. Lineage (GTDB taxonomy): Bacteria > Pseudomonadota > Alphaproteobacteria > Rhizobiales > Beijerinckiaceae > Methylocystis > Methylocystis parvus_A. The sequence continues at coordinate 3,435,865 of NZ_CP187161.1, read as the reverse complement.
CGAGGTGACGTTCAAGATCACCGCCGGCATCTTCGTCGGCCAGTTCCTGATCGCCGCCTGGATGGGATATCTCGGCCTTTCCTATTGGTGGCTCTCGCTCATCCTCGCCATCTGCGTCGGCGCCTTCGCCAATCACGCCAATTTCGTCATCATCCACGACGCCATTCACAATTGCGTGTTCGAAAGCCCGCTCGCGAACAAGTGGACGGCGATCCTCGCGGACCTGCCCAATGGCTTCCCCACCGCGATGGGCTTTCGCTGCTATCACATCAAGCACCACTCGCATCTCTCGGCTTACGACTACGACGCCGACATTCCGAGCCAGTGGGAAGTGGAGTGGGTCGGCAACAGCACATGGCGCAAGGCCGCCTGGCTCTTCGGGTTCCCCGCCATCCAGCTCGCGCGTCTGTCGCGGCTGAAGGGCACGGTGCCGATCATGGGCAAATGGACCTATATCAACATCGCCGTGATCGCCGCCTTCGATCTCTTCATGCTCTGGGCCTTCGGCCCGAACGCCCTGCTCTATCTCTTCCTCTCCTTCTGGTTCTCGGTCGGCGGCCTGCATCCGCTTTCCGCGCGCTGGCTGCAGGAGCACTTCGCCTTCGCGCCCGATCAGGGCACGTTCGACTATTACGGCCCGCTCAACAAGCTCGCCCTGAACATCGGCTACCACAACGAGCATCATGATTTTCACGAGATCCCGTGGACCCGACTGCCCGAGCTGAAGGCGATGGCGCCGGAATTCTACGACGATCTGCGCTGCCACCGTTCCTGGTTCGCGCTGCTCGTGACCTTCATCTTCGATCCCACCTATTCGCTCGGCACGCGTTCCGAGAACGTCACGCAGGCGGCCGATCGCGCGCCCGTCGCCGCGGCCGCGGAGTAAGAATCATGACGCAGGAAAGAACCGAAGCGCTCGACGCCTCGCCGCGCCTTTTCGAGAACGACCTTCTCGACAAGATGTCGCGCGTGCATCACCTCACGCCGGTCGTCGTCTATACGCCGATCATTCTGGGCCTGAGCTTCTATTCGCTGTCGGAAGTCGGCTTCGGCCTGCTGCTTCTCGGCCTCGTCATCGGCTATCTGGGCTGGACGCTCACCGAATATTTCGGCCACCGCTATCTGTTCCACACGGTGTTCCCGCTGCCTTTCGGCCTCGGCCCGCGCTTCCAGTTCCTCATCCACGGCGTGCATCACATCTATCCGAACGATCCGCTGCGCCTCGTCATGCCGCCGCTGCTGTCGGCGCCGATCATGCTGATCGCGCTGACGATCATCCGCCTCATCTTCGGCGCGACATTCGGCTGGGCGGTGCTCGCGGGCTTCATGACCGGCTATGTGATCTATGACTGCGTGCATTACTGGACGCATCACGGCCAGCCGACCTCCGACTTCGGCAAAATGGTCAAGCGGCTGCATATGCTCCACCACTTCCGCGACGCGGAGAAGGGTTTTGGCGTGCACGCGATCTGGTGGGATTACGTGTTTGGCACGGCCTATCAGAAGGGCGATACGCCCGGGTCGAAGGCGGTGTAAGGCGCCGCAAGCGCGTCGGTGATTTGGGGGCGGCCGCGTCAGGCCGCCTTTTTTGTCGCCAAAAGCTGACGCCGGCTCTTTTTCGGACTTCGGCGGCGAAGAGAGAGAGCGCTCGGCGCCTTCGTTCCCGCCCGGCTGCGCCGCGGGCTTGCGGCAAGCACGCGCCGCCCCATCTGCGTTCGCTACAAACCCTCCGATTGCGGGGCGGACGCGTGGATCACAGCCAGTTCATCGAACATATGACCTCCCTCCTGCTCGCCTATGCGCTGGCTTTGCCCATCGGCTGGGATCGCGAGGTCAAGGACCGTAGCGCCGGTCTGCGCACCTTTCCGCTCGTCGCGCTCGCGACCTGCGGCTTCGTCGTCGCCACGGAAAATTTCTTCGCGGGCGCGCCCGACGCCCGCGCGAAAGTCATCGAGGGCCTGATCACGGGTATCGGATTTATCGGCGGAGGCGCGATTCTGAAGGAGGGCGGCACTGTTCGCGGCACGGCCACCGCGGCGAGCCTCTGGGTGACGGGCGCCATTGGCGCGGCCGTCGGACTGAACAGCTACGACGTCGCCATCGCGTTGTGCGTTCTCACCTTCGTCACGCTCAAATTGCGTGGCTCGGCGGAGGAGACGACACAAGAAAAGGAAGCCGATCCGGTTGATCGACGGGCGTGACGCGCGGCGTCCGACGGCGCCGCGCCGTCACCCTTGCCCCGTCCTTACAAACCACTCATCTTCCGAAATCACCTCAATCCCCAGCTCCTGCGCTTTCGCGAGCTTGGATCCCGCGCCCGGACCCGCGACGACGAGGTCCGTCTTCTTCGACACCGACGCCGCCACCTTCGCGCCAAAGCGCTCGGCCTGCGCCTTCGCTTCATCCCGCGTGAGGCGTTCGAGCGAGCCGGTGAACACCACTGTCTTGCCGGCGACGGGCGATGAGGATGCGATCTGCGGCATCGGCTCCAGCGTCACCTGCGCCAGCAGCGCGTCGAGCTCCTTTTCATTATGCGGCTCGGCGAAGAAATCGTGCAGCGCCTCGGCGACGACCGGCCCGACGCCGTCGATGCAATCGATGCGCGCGCGCGCCTCCGTTCCGGGCGACGCGTCGCGCGCCGTCTCGCGCAGGCTCTCGAAATCGCCAAAATGGCGCGCGAGGCGCTTGGCGTTGGTCTCGCCGATGTGACGAATGCCCAGCGCATAAAGGAAGCGGTTGATGGGGATCGTCCGCCGCGCCTCGATCGCCGCAAAGAGATTGCGCACCGACGTCTCGCCGAACCCTTCGCGATTCTTGATCTTGGTGAGGCTCGCGCGGTCGCGCTCTTCCAGCGTGAAGATATCGGAGGGCGTTCGGATCAAACCCTCCTGGAAAAAATAGTCGATTTGCTTGTCGCCGAGGCCTTCAATGTCGAAGGCGTTGCGCGAGGCGAAATGCTTCAGGCGTTCGACCGCCTGCGCGGGACAGATGAGCGAGCCGGTACAACGGCGCACCACGTCGGCCGTTCCCGTCTTCTCGTCGATCTCGCGCAGCGCCGCCGAGCCGCAGACCGGGCAGACATGCGGAAATTCATAGGGCTTTGCGCCATGCGGGCGCTTGTCGTGCACCACTTCCACGATCTGCGGAATGACGTCGCCCGCGCGCTGCACGACGACCGTGTCGCCGATGCGAATGTCCTTGCGCGCGATCTCGTCCTCATTATGCAGCGTGGCGTTCGACACCACGACGCCGCCGACCGTCACCGGCTCCAGCCGCGCGACGGGCGTGAGCGACGCCCGTGCGGCCGACCTGGATCTCGATGTCGCGCAGAATGGTCGTCGCGCGTTCGGCCGGGAATTTATGCGCCACCGCCCAGCGCGGCGCGCGGAGACGAAGCCGAGCCGTCCCTGTAGCGCGATGTCGTCGACCTTGTAGACGACGCCGTCGATGTCATAGCCGAGCGTCGCGCGATCCGCCTCGATCGCGTGGTAGCGCGCGAGCATCTCTTCGACGCTGTGGCAGAGCCGCGTGCGGGGATTGACGTGCAGGCCGTAGCGCTTGAACGCTTCCAGCACGCCCCATTGCGTCTTCGCCGGTAATTCGCTGACCTCGCCCCAGCCATAGGCGAAGAAATGCAGCGGCCGCTCGGCGGTGATGCGCGAATCGAGCTGGCGCAGCGACCCCGCCGCGGCGTTGCGCGGATTGGCGAAGACCTGCTTGCCCGCCGCCTGCTGGCGCTGGTTCAGCGCGGCGAAAGCGGCGTGCGTCATATAGACTTCGCCGCGCACCTCCAGCACCTCCGGCGCGCCGTCATGCAGGCGCTGCGGAACCTCCTTCAGCGTGCGGATATTGTTCGTGACGTCCTCGCCTTCATAGCCGTCGCCCCGCGTCGCCGCCTGCACGAGATGGCCGCGCTCATAGCGCAGGGAGCAGGACAGCCCGTCGATTTTCGGCTCGGCCGTGCAGGCGATTGTCGCGCTCTCCGCGAGGCCAAGAAAGCGGCGCACGCGCGCAACGAAATCATGGACGTCCTCGTCGGCGAACACGTTGCCGAGCGAGAGCATCGGCACGGCGTGCTTCACCTTGGCGAATCTTTCGGATGGCTTCGCGCCGACCTTCTTCGTCAGCGATTCCTCGGTGACGAGTTCGGGAAAGGCCTTTTCCAGCGCCTCGTAGCGCTGTCGCGCGGCGTCATATTCCGCGTCGGGAACGAGCGGCGCGTCTTCCTGATAATAGGCGCGGTCGTAGCGGGCGATGTCTTCCGCCAAACGCGCATGTTCGGAGCGGGCGTCTGCGGGGGACAGCTCTGCGAGCGGGGTTGTATGCGCGGAGGGCTTCTTGGTCATGTGCAATGCGGCTCGAATCCGTCATTGCGGGGCGCGTCGCATTCCCGAGACTCGCATGGCCGCCCGCCCCTCACCCCAGCCCTCTCCCCGCAAGCGGGGCGAGGGAGCGCGACTTACGCCCTCTCCCCGTGAAAACGGGGAGAGGGTTGGGGTGAGGGGCAAGGCCGCAATCGCGGGCCGGTGGATTGCTTCGTTTCGCTCGCAATGACGCGGGCACCCTACCCCGCCTTGCGGAAAGACGCTACGCCGCCGCCTCCGGCGCCGCGCCCACAAGCCGGCGCGCTTCCTGCGCGCTGATCGGGCGCCCGAAGGCGTAGCCCTGCGCATAGCCGCAGCCGAGTTGATAGAGCTCGATCGCGTCGGCCTCCGTCTCGGCGCCCTCGGCCACGACGTCCATGCCGAGATCCTGCGCCAGCGCGATGATCGAGCGCAGGATCACGGGGCGCGCGCCCTTGCCGCTTTGTTTGACGAAGGAGCGGTCGATCTTGATCGTGTCGAAGGGGAAACGCTGCAGATAGGCGAGCGAGGAATAGCCCGTGCCGAAATCGTCGAGCGAAAGACCCGCGCCGAGCTCCTTGATGCGCTGAAGCATCTGGGCCGCGTATTCCGGGTTTTCCATCACGAGGCTTTCGGTCAGCTCCAGCTTGAGGCTGCCCTTGGTCACATCGTGGCGCAGCAGCACGCTCTTCACATCGCGCAGCAGATCGTGACGCAGCAATTGCCGCGAGGAGACGTTCACCGAGGCGAAGATCGGCGGATCGACGGCGAGCGCGCGCTGCCAGGCGGCGAGTTCGCGCGCCGTGCGTTCCAGCGCCAGCAGGCCGAAATCGATGATGAGGCCCGTCTGCTCGGCGATCGGGATGAAATTAGCGGGCTCCAGGCGCCCGAGCCGCGGATGGTCCCAGCGCAGCAGGGCTTCGAAGCCGGCGATGGTGCGGTCTTCGAGACGCACGATCGGCTGGAAGAAGACTTTGATCTCGGCGCGCTCCAGCGCGCGGCGCATATCGGCTTCGAGCGTCAGGCGATCCGAACGCTGCGCGCGCATCGACGGGCGGAAGACCTCGATGCGGTTGCCGCCCGAGCGCTTGGCGTAGCGCATGGCGATCTCAGCGTCTTCGACCATGTCCTCGGCGCCCGGATGCATCTGCTGGTCGTAGAGCGCGATGCCGATCGAGGCGAAGAGCGCGATCTCGCGGTCGGTGAAGCGCACGGGCGTCGCGAGCGAGCGCCGCACCGAATCGGCGAGATTGATGACGTGGTCCGCGTGGGTCTCGGAGGCGAGGATGATCGCGAAGGCGTCGCCATTGAGGCGCGCCAGCGTGTCTTGCGGCTGCAGCAGGCGCGTCAGGCGATGCGCCACAGTGAGCAGGATGCTGTCGCCCATGGCGATGCCGACCTGCTCGTTGATCTGCTTGAAGCGGTCGATGTCGATGACGAGCACCGTCGGGCGCACGTCCTTCTCCATGCGCGCGAAGACTAGGGCGGCTTCGAGGCGGTCGAAGAACAATTCGCGGTTGGGCAGGCCGGTCAGATTGTCGTGCACGGCGTCGTGCAGCAGGCGCTCCTGCGCGTTGCGCTCGTCGGTGACGTCGGTGAGCGTGCCGACGACGCGGATCACCTCGCCGTCCGGCCCCACGACGGGGCGCGCGCGCAGGCGATAGGCGAGGTAATGGCCGTCAGCCGCGCGCAGGCGGAATTCCTGGCTGATGCGGCCGCGGCGCTGCTCCAGCAGGGCGTCGAGACAGGCGCGATAGCGGTCCTGCTCGAAGGGGTGCAGCAGATCGAGCCAGGAGGAGGCTGCGCCTTCGAGCCCGCCGCGGTCGAGGCCGAGCGCCGCCTCGATCTCCGGGCTCACATAAATGTGGTCGGCCGGCACGTCCCAGTCGAAGACGATTTCGTTGGCGCCGGTCATGGCCAGCGCCTTGCGCTCCACGTCGCTGATCGCGCCATGGGACAATCCGCCTGTCGCAAAGGCGTTTTGCATCACCGTGAAGCCGATGAGCATGACGATGAGCACGAGGCCGCCGACCAGCGCCGGCGAGACGAGATCGTTCGTCATCCAGCCGGCGACCGCAAACCCCGCCGTCGCCGCCCAGACGACCAGCAGGAACCAGGTCGGGATCAACATGATCGCCCGGTCGAAGCCGTGCGAGGCGAGATAGAGCACCAGCACGAAGCCGACCACGGCGATCGTGGCGAGCGAGATGCGCGCGACGCCCGCCGCCACCGGCGCGTCGACCATGGCGAGGCCGATCAGAATGGCCAGGATGGAGAGCCACAGCATCACCGCATGCCAGGCGCGCACATGCCAGCGATTGAGATTGAGATAGGCGAAGAGGAAGACGACCAGCGTCGCCGACAGCACCGTTTCGGCGCCGGCGCGCCAGATGCGGTCGGCGTTGCCGGATCTGATCCGAAGATCTTGTCCCAGAAGCCGAAATCGATGCAGACATAGGCGAGCACCGCCCAGGCGAGGGCCGCCGCAGCCGGGAAGATCACCGCCCCCTTCACCACGAAGACGATGGTGAGAAGAGCGCGAGCAGGCCGGCGATGCCGATGACGATGCCCTTGTAAAGGTCAGGCTCGTCACCTTGTCCTTGTAGGCCTCCGGCTCCCACAGATAGAGCTGCGGCAGGTTGGGCGTGCTCAGCTCCGCGACGTAAGGTGACGGTCGTGCCGGGATCGAGCGTCAGGCGGAACACGTCCGCGTCGGCCGAATCCTCGGCCTCGGGCGGGAACCCTTGACTCGCGGTGATCGCCGAAATGCGGGTGGAGCCCAGATCCGGCCAGATGACCCCCGAGCCCTGCAGGCGGAAATGCGGCGCCACGATGAGGCGTTCGATCTGCTCGTCCGTGTCGTTCGTCAGGGCGAAGACGATCCAGTTCGGCCGGCTGCCCGCCTCGCGGGCGCCGACTTCGATGCGGCGCACAATGCCGTCGGAGCCCGGGGCCGTCGAGACCTGCAGGCGGTCGCTCTGCGAATAGTGCTTCTCCACCACATGGGTGAGGTCGATCGCCTTGGCGCCCTGCGGCACGCGGACGGATTCGACGGCCTGCGCCGCGACGGTGGAGACGAGGAAGGCGAAAAGGGCGATCAGAAGCTTTTGGAGACGCACGTTCTCTTCTCGGCTGCAGGCCTGCTAGCTGACGCTCGACCCTGCGAGCGGCTGTTCACTATTCTCTGATCGCGGCCAAGGCGCGACAATTGCCGGGCCAAAAAATGCAACTCTCGGATGTCCGCCCCGCCGGGGCGCCCGGCGCTCTCGGGGCGTCGCAATCGGCGCCAGTTTCTATAAAATCAGTAGAGCCTCCGGCGCGGATCCGCAAGTCGATTCAAATGGGACGAAAATAGCGGTATGGTCCTTGCGAGGGGAGGTCGGCTGCGCTTGCGGATGGCGGACGCCGTCAATTATAGGCATAGGGACGTCAGACAGCGCGTTGCGCGCGGATTTCATAAAAAGGGTGACGAGCGATATTCGCGACGGTCCGCCGCGGGCGGTCGCGCTGTGGATGGGAATGGAACGGATGCGTAGCGCACTTGGCGGCCCCCGCCTTCTGCTACGCCGGCTGCGCGAGATCAGCGCGGAGCCGGTGAGCGCGCAGACGCGTCTCGACAAGATCGTGGTGCAGATCGCCGCGAACATGGTCGCCGAGGTCTGCTCTGTCTATGTGTTGCGCGCCGACCACCGGCTCGAACTCTACGCCACAGAGGGTCTGAACCGCGAGGCCGTCCACCAGACGACCATGCATGCCGGCGAGGGCCTCGTCGGCCTCATCGCCCGCAGCGCCGAGCCGCTGGCCCTCTCCGAGGCGCAGGACCACCCCGCCTTCGCCTACAAGCCGGAAACGGGCGAAGAGGTCTACCACTCCTTCCTGGGCGTGCCGATCCTGCGCGGCGGCTCCACGCTGGGCGTCCTCGTCGTCCAGAACAAGGTTCGCCGCGTCTATTCCGAAGAGGAAGTCGAGGCGCTCCAGACCACCGCCATGCTGCTCGCGGAGCTCATCGCTTCGGGCGAGCTGCAGGCGATCGAGGACCCGCGCGACCTCGCCCTCTACCGGCCCGCCTCGCTGAAGGGCGCGCCGATGAACGAGGGCGTCGGCCTCGGCCATGTCCTGCTGCACGAGCCGCGCGTCGTCGTGAAGCAGCTCGTGGCGGAAGACCTCTCGCGCGAATTGACCCGGCTGGAGCAGGCGGTCGACGCCATGCGCGCCTCGATCGACGAGCTCGTCGCCCATGGCGACCGGATCGGCGCGGGGGAGCATCGCGACGTCCTCGAGACGGTCCGCATGGTCGCCTATGACCAGGGCTGGTGCGCCGGCTGCGCGAGGCGGTGATGACCGGCCTGACCGCGGAAGCCGCGGTCGAGCGCGTGCAGAGCGACGCGCGCGCGCGCATGCAGCGCCAGACCGACCCCTATCTGCGCGACCGGCTGCACGATCTCGACGATCTCGCCAACCGGCTGCTGCATCAACTCACCGGCCAGAGCTATGTCGCCGACCGCGAGAGCGTGCCGGACAACGCCATCATCGTCGCGCGCACCATGGGCCGGCCGCGCTGCTCGATTATGACCGCGCGCGGCTGCGCGGGCTCGTGCTCGAGGAAGGCGGCCCGTCGAGCCATGTCGCCATCGTGGCGCGCGCCCTCGGCGTGCCGACCGTCGGCCTCGTCTCCGGCGTGATCGACCTCGTCGAGACGGGCGACTCCATCATCATCGACGGTTCGACCGGCGAAGTGCATGTTCGGCCGCAGCCGGACGTGCAGAGCGCCTATGCCGAGAAGGCGCGGCTGCGCGCCCGCCGGCAGGAGCAATACGCCAAGCTCCGCGACGTGCCGGCCGTCACGAGCGACGGCGTGCAGATCGCGCTTCACATGAACGCCGGCCTCGCCATCGACGTGCCGCATGTGCACGAGACGGGCGCGCAGTCGATCGGGCTTTTCCGCACCGAGCTGCAATTCATGCTCGCGCCGCGCTTTCCGCGCATGGACGAGCAGTATCGCTTCTACAAGGGCGTGATGGACGCGGTGCCCGACCGGCCCGTGACTTTCCGCACGCTCGACATCGGCTCCGACAAGATCCTGCCCTATATGGCGAAGATCGACGAGGAGAATCCGGCGCTCGGCTGGCGCGCGATCCGCATCGGGCTCGACCGTCCGGGCCTGCTCCGCATGCAGCTCCGCGCCATGCTGAAAGCGGGCGCCGGACGCAGCCTGCGCATCATGTTTCCCATGATCGCCAATGTCGCGGAGTTCGAGGCGGCGAAGGCGATCGCCCTGCGCGAGCTGGAGCACATCCGGCGCCACGGCCATTACGAGCCGCCGTCGAAAATCGATCTCGGCGCGATGGTCGAGTGCCCTCGCTTCTGTGGGAGCTCGACCTCATCGCCGAACGCGCGGATTTTCTCTCGGTCGGCTCCAACGATCTCGTGCAATATCTCTACGCCGCAGACCGCGACAATACGCGCGTCTCGAAGCGCTACGACAATCTCTCGCCGCCCGTGTTGCGCGCGCTGAAATTCATCTCGACGCCGGGAGCGCGCCGGCACGCCCGTGACGCTCTGCGGCGAGATGGGCGGACGGCCGCTCGAGGCGCTGCCCTGCTCGCCATCGGCTATCGCTCGCTGTCGATGTCGCCCGCCTCGATCGGTCCGGTCAAGTCGATGGTTCTCAGCGTGGATCTGGACGAGGCGACGGCTTTCATGGCGTCCGCGCTCGCCGCCTCGGACGGCGCGCCCTCCCTGCGCGAGCCGCTGCGCGATTACGCGCTCGCGCGCAATATTCCGCTGTAGCGGCGCGCGCCGCCTCGCTCTCCCCCGCTTTTTCGAAAAACCGAAACTCGCATGTTCGCCCAAGACAAGCTCGATCTCATTTTGCGCCGCTATGAGGAAATCGGCGAAAAGCTCGCCAGCGGCGCCGACGGCCAGGCCTTCGTCGCTCTCTCGCGCGAGCGCGCGACCCTCGACGAGGTCGTGGAGGCGATCCGCGCCTATCGCGGCGCCGAGCGCGAAGCCGACGACCTCGCCGCCATGCTCGCCGACGCGTCGCTGGACAAAGAGATGCGCGCCCTCGCCGAGGCCGAAGTGGACGAGGCGCGCGAGCGGCTCGAACACGCCGAGAAGACCCTGCAGCTCGCTCTGCTGCCCAAGGACGAAGCCGACGAAAAAGGCGTCATTCTCGAAGTGCGCGCCGGCACGGGCGGCGACGAGGCGGCGCTCTTTGCCGGCGATCTTTTCCGCGCCTATCAGAAATACGCCGCTCTACAGGGCTGGCGCGTCGAGATCCTCTCCGAGAGCGAAGGCGCGCTCGGCGGCTTCAAGGAAATCGTCGCGGAAATCACGGGCCGCGGCGTCTATGGGAAACTGAAGTTCGAATCCGGCGTGCATCGCGTGCAGCGCGTGCCGGCGACGGAAACGCAGGGGCGCATCCACACTTCCGCGGCGACCGTCGCCGTGCTGCCGCAGGCCGAGGAGGTCGACGTCGTTATCGACGAGAAGGATCTGCAGATCGAGACGATGCGCGCACAGGGCGCGGGCGGCCAGCACGTCAACAAGACGGAGTCGGCGATCCGCATCACGCATATTCCGTCCGGCATCGTCGTGATGATGCAGGAAGAGCGCTCGCAGCATCGCAACAAGGCGAAGGCGATGAACGTGCTGCGCTCGCGTCTCTACGACGCCGAACGCCAGCGGCTCGACAAGGAGCGCTCGGCCGACCGCAAGAGCCAGGTCGGCTCAGGCGACCGCTCGGAGCGCATCCGCACCTACAATTTCCCGCAGGGACGCGTCACCGACCATCGCATCAATCTGACGCTCTACAAGCTCGATCGCGTGATGGAGGGCGAGCTGGACGAGATCATCGACGCGCTCACCACCGACCATCAGCAGAAGCTTCTCGCGCAGAGCGACGCGTAATCATTTTTTCGCGGGCCGCGCGTAGTAATAGGGAACGCCGGTCGCGCATTGCGACAGGATGTTCTGGATCGTCGTGTCCGTCACCTGAAAGGCGATGGTGTAGAGCGTGATCCCCGCCCCCTTCGCGGCCGTGCAGACCTTCACGAGCTTGGCGTTGGACGCCGCGACGTCGGCGCTGTTGTGCTCCGGATAGGATGCGCCATAGGTGTTGGCGCCGTCCGTCATCAGCACGAGGATCTTGTTGGCGGCGCTGCTCCCAAGCCCGTCGCCGAAGGGCGGGTTGGGCGAGAGCAACCGCCATCCCCACAGGAGGCCCGGCGCAATATAGGTCTCGCCGTTCGCGCTCATGGCGTCGATCGCGTTGTTGATCGCGGTCTGGTCGTTGCCGAGACGAATGAGCGGGCTCGGACAATCCGTATTGTCGTAGAGCGCCGGAACCTTGTTGGTGGCGTTGGCGAGGTCATTCTCGTCGGCCGGACTCGCCTGAGAGCCCACGCAGCCATACCATTTATGGTCGTAGGTCGGCGTGTAGCAGACATTGACCGGCGTTCCCCAGCTGACCACGTCCGCCGTGTCGTAGCTGCAATCATAGGCGACGCCATCCGAATAGCATGTCTGCGAGACGCGATAGGGCGGCCCGTAGACGATGTGCGGATAGGTGTCGTAGCAATTCTGCGGCAGCGTCTCGGTGTAGTCCTGGGAATTGGTGAGCCAGCTTGCGCCCTTATAGGCGACGCCGACATTCACGTAGCGCGTGAAGGGCACGAAGCCGACTCTGACATTGGGATTGGACGCGCCGCTCGGCAGTTTCATCACCTTGTCGACGAGGTCTTTCGCCGCCTGTTTCGCGGTGGCGAGCCTGCCGCCCTGCGACATGGAGCCGGTCGTGTCGAAGGAGATGACGAGTTCGGTCTTCTTGCTGCCGCCCGCGCCGATCGACGCCGTGGCGCTCGCCACGACGGGGAGCGTGTCCACCCGCGCAATCTTCATGACGGCGGTGGGCTGCGTCGTCGCGGCCCGCACGGTCACCGTGCCGGCGTTGGCGTCCACGGTCGTCGTCGCGGTGACCGTCCGGCCGGTATAAGCGAAACGCTGCTGGACGTAATTGGCGGCGATCTGTGTCGGATTGCCGCCGTTCAGCATGGCGGCGCCCGCCGCGATGGCTGCGGAATCCACCGTCGTCTGCAGGGTCGTTCGCGTCTGGGCCGCGCGGCCATAGTCGATCGCGGCGCCGATGGAGAGCATGACCGGCACGACCATCAGACCAAAGATCATGATGACGTTGCCGCCGCGGTCTCTGGCGAAACCGGACGCGCACAACCGGGAAAGGACGCTGGAAAAAAAGCACAACATCATCGTCTCGCTCTACCGCAAGGTGAGCCAGCTTTTCCCGCGATCGGTCCAATTTTCGTTTCTTGGATCGCGGATAAAGCCCTGAACTGCGGTTAAGCTTAAAGGCCGTTAAAAGTCTGCCGACCTGTGCGTGGGCGCACGGCTCCCCTCGGGCCCGGCGGCTACCTTCTTCCCATCGCAAAACCAATTGCGAGCCGGAAAGAGGAGAGGGTCATGTTCAAGAAATCCGCCGCCACCGCAATTCTTGTCGCCGGCCTGTCGAGCGCCGCGATCGTTTCCAGCACCGCCCCGGCCGCCGCCTGGGTCAGCGACGGCGCCGCCGCCGCGATCGGCATGGGCGCCTTCGCCGTCGGCGCGATGGCTTCTGGCGGCATGGGCGGCGGCTACAGCGAACACCGCGTCATCTATCACGACTGCTATTCGAGCCGCCGTCCGGTCTATAATCACTGGGGCGACGTCGTGGGTTTCCAGCGCGTGCGCGTCTGCGACTGATCGTGAGCGACGCTAGAAGCATTCAATTTTCACAATGGATTTCAAATCAAAAAAAGGGTCGGCTCTCGCCGGCCCTTTTTGCTTTTGGCGTCGTCATCTCCTGGAAAAAATACGCCGGCTGCCGCGTCATGTGCGCCGACGCACGAACATTCCAGGCGGAGAGCCGTAGCCTCATCTCATCGCAAACGAGTTGCGGGACGCAGAAAAGAGGAGATCGTCATGTTCAAGAAATTCGCCACCACCGCCATTCTCGTCGCTGGCCTGTCGAGCGCCGCGATCGTCTCCACCACCGCCCCCGCCGCCGCCTGGGTGAGCGACGGCGCCGCCGCCGCGATCGGCGTGGGCGCCTTTGCGGTCGGCGCGATGGCTGCGGGCGGCATGGGCGGCGGCTACAGCGAACATCGCGTCATCTATCACGACTGCTATTCGAGCCGCCGCCCGGTCTATAATCATTGGGGCGACGTCGTCGGCTTCCAGCGCGTGCGCGTGTGCAACTAATGCTGGATCGTGAAAAAAGGGCTGGGGCGAAGTGGAACCCGGCCCTTTGCCCCGCTGATGCCAGTGGCGCGCAAGTCTGGGGATTTCAGGAATGAAGAATTTCGCTATCGCCATCGCCGCCGTCATGGCCGGCGCCGCGTTCGCGCCTTCCCTTGCGCAGGCCTCCTGCGCCAGCCTGTGGGGCGAGCGTAATCAGATCTACAAAGACGCGGGTTATTGCTTCAAGACCGCCCGCGCCATTCGCGCCTTCGGCAACGCCGGATGCAGCTTCGACGACATTAACGACGTGCCGCTCTCGGCCCGCCAGCGCGCCGCCGTGCGCGACATCGTCGCGCAGGAGCGGCGCATGGGATGCGGCGACTAATCCGTCAGCGCCCGATCGTCCTGCGAAGAGCGTCAGAATCCGTCGAACAACTGGCCCGCTTCGGTGTTGCGGGTCGGATCGTTGCGCCAGAACTGCTGCTGCTGCGTGAAGTAATTATCATTGGCGTGCGCATTGGGCTGCAGCGTGCCCGAGGCCGGGTCGCCGGCGCCGTCGTCGAGCCAGTCTTTGTTAGTCGTCAGGTTCTTCGGCAGCGGAACGGGGAAACCATTGCTGTCCGCCGCTTGCGGCTGGGCGGGCGCCGGCTTTTTGGATTTCGCCAAAGCGTCGCCCGAGATCAGCGCGAAAGCCAGGGCGAGGCCAAGGGAAAGGGTAAAAGCGCGACGCATTCGGTGCTCCATGAAACCGGAAGTAGAGCCTTACCTTAGCGCGCTTTCAACTCGCATGTCATCGTCGCGCGGCGCCCCGGCCGCGCGACGGTTACTTTTGTAAAAAACATTCCGCGACTTAGTGCCGGAAGTGCCGCACGCCGGTGAAGACCATGGCGAGGCCCTGCGCGTCCGCGGCGGCGATGACGTCGCTATCCTTCACCGACCCGCCCGGCTGAATGACCGCCGTCGCGCCCGCCGCAGCCGCCGCGAGCAAGCCGTCCGGGAAGGGGAAGAAGGCGTCGGAGGCGACGACCGACCCCTTGGCGAGGCTCTCGGCGAGACCCGCCGCCTGCGCCGCCTCGCCCGCCTTGTGGGCCGCCGTGCGCGAGCTGTCGACGCGGGACATCTGCCCGGCCCCGACGCCGACCGTCGCGAGATCCTTCGCATAGACGATGGCGTTGGACTTCACATGCTTCACGACGCGATAGGCGAATTTCAGGTCGGCGAGCTCCTGCGGCGTCGGCGCGCGCTTCGTCACGATCTTCAGATCCATGTCGTCGACGACGGCGTTGTCGCGCGTCTGCGCGAGGAAGCCGCCCGAGACCGAGCGGAAAGTCAGGCCGCGGGCGCGCGGATCGGGGAGACCGCCCGTCAGCAGCAGGCGAAGATTTTTCTTGGCCGCGATGATCTCGATCGCCTCGTCTTCCGCCTCCGGCGCGATGATGACTTCGGTGAAGACCTTCACGATCTCACGCGCCGCCGCCGCATCGAGCTTGCGATTGAGCGCGACGATGCCGCCAAAGGCCGACACGGGATCGCAGCGCAGCGCCTTCAGATAGGCCTCTTCGAGCGAGGCGCCTTCCGCGACGCCGCAAGGATTGGCGTGCTTGACGATGACAACCGCGGCCGCGCGCGCGGGATCGAATTCCGCGACGCATTCGAAGGCGGCGTCCGTGTCGTTGACATTGTTGTAAGAGAGCTGCTTGCCCTGCGCCTGCCGGGCCGTCGCGACGCCGGGCCGCGCCTCGCCGGTCAGATAGAAGCCCGCCGCCTGATGCGGGTTCTCGCCATAGCGCATCGGCTCGGCGAGCTTGCCGCCAAAGGCCCGGACGGGCGGAGAAGCCTCGCCCAGTTCCTGCGCCAGCCAGTTCGAGATCGCCGCGTCGTACGCCGCCGTACGCGCGAAAGCCTTCTGCGCGAGGCGCCGGCGCGTCGCGAGGGTCGTGGCGCCGCCGCTCCCAGCCATTTCATCCATCACGGCGGCATAGTCGGATGGATCGACGACGACGGCGACGTCGTCGTGATTCTTGGAGGCGGCGCGGATCATGGCCGGGCCGCCAATGTCGATATTCTCGACGCATTCCTCGAAAGGCGCGCCCTTCGCGAGCGTCGCCTCGAAGGGATAGAGATTGACCACGAGCAGATCGATCGGGCGGATGTCGTGGGCGAGCATCGCCGCTTCGTGCTCGGGATTTTCGCGGATCGCCAGCAGCCCGCCATGCACCTTGGGATGCAGCGTCTTGAGACGCCCATCCATCATCTCGGGAAAGTGCGTGAGATCGGAAATATCCCTCACCGGGAGCCCGGCGTCGGCGAGCGCCTTGCGCGTGCCGCCAGTGGAGACGAGCTCGACGCCATGGCCGGCGAGCGCGCGCGCAAATTCGACGAGGCCCGTCTTGTCGGAGACGGAAAGAAGGGCGCGCGCGATTTTACGCTGATCGACCGGCATGGGCTGAAGTCCTTTCGAAGGGCGCGGCGATGGGCGAAACCGACCGACGTTTCGTCGCGCTTTAGCGGATTTGCGCCGCGCTTATCACACATCCATTGGACGCGGAACCGCTCACCCCCTCTGGAAGGACCAGCGCAGCTCCACGCCCGGCGCGGCCTTTCCGCGCAGCACGATCTGGGCGCATTTGCGCGCGCCGCCCGGCGCGGCGAAAAATATGCTGTCCTCGATCTGCGGCCAGACGCCCTCGGCTTCGAAAATCACCGTCTCCCCGTTCGAGAGCTGGAGTTCGACCGCCTCGGCAAGCTCGACCGCCCGAACGCGCGGATGGAGATGGAAGCGCACCGCAAAGTCCAGCTCCGCCGGCCCCGGGGGGCCGCCGCTCTCGGCGGGGAGCAGCCGGTCTCGCCCGGCGAGCGCCGCCCCGTCGGCGGAGAGGATCAGCTCGCGCGCATGGATCAGGCCGAAGGCTTTCGCGTAGCCGTCATGGGAGAGCGAGAGCGCCGTCGCGCCGAGCTCCTCGCGCCGCTCGACCCCGACATGGGCGGGGCCTTCGAGGATGCGGCCGGCGCGCCAGCGCCCGGCGTCCCTCCTGGCGATGCGCGCGGAAGAGCGGTCGTCGAGAACGAGCGTCGAATGCGCCGCCGTCGCGCGCGCCAGCTCCCGCAAATCTTCGTGCTGGGGCGCGGGCGCGCCGCAATTCACGACCACACGCTCGATGCCGAGCGAATATTCGAAGGAAAGAAACCCCGCATGGGCGGCGGATGAAAATTCGAAAGGCGGCGGCCCGCCCGCGTCGACCAGAACGACGGCGTCCCGAGCCTCGAGCCGCTGATAGCCGAGATAAGGCGCCTTGAGCGGCGCGGCGCCGCGCGTGTCCTCATTTGCGAGCACGCTCGCCACGCGGTCGAGCTCGGTCGCGCCCATGCCGTTGAAGAGCGCGAGCGAGCCGTCGCCGTGCTGCAGCATGCGCAGCGTCGGCATCATGCGGTCGACCGCGCGCAGCATGGAGGCAGGCGTCTGCAGGCCGCGCGCCGCGAGCACCTGCCGCAGCGGCAGAAGGTCGAGCAGCAGATCGACCGCGATCTGCGGATTGCGGCTGATATGGCCGCCGTCGCTCAATATTTGCTGGTCGAGCTCGATGGAGAGCGTGCGAGACACTTGCGGCGCGATCTTGCGCCCGGTGTCGGCGCAGACGGCGAATTCCGCGAGTGCGATGGCGCAGAGCGCCCGGTCGGCCCCTTGCGCCTGGCCGGTGGCCATGGCGCGCCAGATGAGCCGCGCGCTCTGGGCGAGCGAGACCATGAAGGCGTCGTAGAACTCCGCCTCGGCGCCGTCGAGCAAGACCGGCGACTGCGAAAAGAAGGACAAGAGCCGGCGCGCGACGACCGCCGGCTCCATCGCCGGATCGTCGTGAGGCAGCTTTTTCAGCGCGAGGAAATCCGCGACGAGCGCCTGGGCGTTGGCCTGCGACAGCGTCTTGTCGGCCGCGCGCAGATGCCGCAGCCAGGAAAAGCCCGCCAGCGCCCGGCGCCAGGCGGCCGAAGGCGGCGTGAGCGAAAAGGGCGATTCGCCGTAGCTTTGCAGCGTCTTGCCCGCGAAGGAGAAATAACCGGCGTAGATTTCGTCGGCGACGGTCGGGTCGGCGGTGCGAATGTCGGGCGGCGCGATGCGCAGCCGCTCGGGCGGCGTGATCGCCATGGATTTCACGACGTGATAAGGCGTCGCGGCGCTGCGCGCGAAAACCTTCGCCGCAATGGCGCCGGCCATACGCATCCTGTCACGCAAGCCGCCGTTCAGATCCCTGCCTCCGATTCGCCGAACGCCCCATAGGGGCCAGAATATCCGGCGATTGCCCGCCCAACGGCTAAGAGCGAAGCGCCCGCAACTGTTTATACACTATTTTCAGTTGCGCGCTGAACCCGCTCGCGGGGCCCCTCCCACGCCAAAAAAGGGCGACGCTTTTCGCGCGCGGCCGGAAATGGCAATGTCGCGCCGCCTTTAGCCCCTCATGGAGAAACTGATGCCGCTCTATACGCTCGATGGAATTGCGCCGCGCCTGCCCGCCGAGGGCCGCTGTTTCGTGGCGCCCGGCGCGCACCTCATCGGCCGCGTCGAGCTTCAGGAAGACGCCAATGTCTGGTTCAACTGCGTGCTGCGCGGCGACAATGAGTGGATCACCATCGGCGCGCGCACAAATATCCAGGACAACAGCATCCTCCACACCGATATGGGCTATCCGCTGACCATCGGCGTCGATTGCACCATCGGCCACAATGTCATCCTGCATGGCTGCACGATTGGAGACGGCACGCTGATCGGCATGGGCGCGACGATCCTGAACGGCGCGAAGATCGGCAAGAACTGCCTCGTCGGCGCCAATGCGCTGGTGACGGAAGGCAAGGAGTTCCCGGACAATTCGCTGATCGTCGGCTCGCCGGCCAAGGTCGTCCGCGAGCTCGGGGCGGACTCCCGCGCGAAGTTCCTCGAGTCTGCGAAGCATTATGTCGAGAACGGCCAGCGTTACGCCAAGGGCCTCGTCGAGATCAAAGGCTGATCGACAGGCTCACTTCGCGACATACATCGGCGCGCTGGTCGGCGCGCCGACCGCCACCCACACATTCTGGTTTTCCTGCGACTGGCGCTTCACGAAGCGATAGGACGTCTTGTTCCAGGGCTTCACCTCGTCCGCGAGATTGTCGAGAATGAAATCGCCGCGGTCGGTGCGCGCCATCAGCACAGCATGGCCGTCGCCATGCGCGTCCTTGACGACGGTGAGCAGAAGAGCGGCGCGCGGGAAACCGGCTTCGACGAGCACGCGGCGCTTCAGCAGCGCATAATCCTCGCAGTCGCCCTTGCCGTCGGCGGGATAGTCCCAGGCGTCCGGGGCGCCGGCGTGCTCGGCGTCGGAAACGGGCTCGATCTTGTTGTTTACGAGCGCATTGACGCCCTCGATCTTGCGCAGTGTCGCCGCCGTCAGTTCGATCGTCTGCGGGGCGCGCGTCGCCTCGTCGCATTCGCCGCCATAGCGCTGGCAGAAATCCACCCAGCCAAAGGGCACGCTCGTCTCGGGGCCCAGCGGGGAAACGGTGGAGACGGGCAGCTTCGCGCCGGCGGCGGCCGGAAGGACCGAAAGACCCAGAGCCGCGAGGGCGAGAGCGAGAGCCTTCAGCATGTGACGCGCGATACGCATGTTAACGCAACCCTAACCGCCAACCGACCGTTAAGAAATCATTTACGATTGTGGCCCCTTTGCCAAGATGCGCGTTAAGACCGTCTTAACTTATGGTTTACGTCTGAGCCGCATGCCCGAGCCAAGACCGCGCCTGAAGCTGAGCTGTTCCTTTAAAATCAATGTTCTAGATATACCGCCGGCAGGGTGCTACCGTGCCGCTTGGGAGGAATGCGATTATGGCGAATGCGGGTCGGAGAGTGTGCGTAACAATGGCGGGCGCCGTTTGTCTGGCCTGCGGCTTTCTCTTTGGCGAGGCCGCGATCGCGCAGCAGATCGTTAATCCCACGGTTCTCGCGCCCATATCGCGCGATACGTTGCCGCGTGGAACTGTGAAGGTCACGCCGCCCCATACCGGCGAAGCGCCGCAGAAGCCGGCGGCGCGGGGCGCCAAAACACGCAACGGCGTGGACTGGCGCAACGCCGTCCCGGTCCCGAGCGTCCACCGGCATTACGATCCCGTCGGGGAGGAATCGAAGTGACCGAGCCTTACGGCCGGTTCGACACAAAGGCCGGGGCGGTCGTCGGCTCGCCGATGGCGACCCAGATATTCTGGTTCTGCTGGGACTGGCGCTTCACGAAGCGATAGGGCGCCTTCTTCCACGGCTTCACCTGGTCGGTGAGATTGTCGAGAACGAACTCGCCACGATTCGTGCGGACGGTCAGAACCGAATGGCCGTCGCCGTTCTTTTCCTTCACGACGGTCAGCAGCAGCGCCTCGCGCGGGAAGCCCTGCTCCATCAGCATGCGGCGCTTGAGAAGCGCGTAATCCTCGCAATCGCCCTTGCCGTCCGCGGGATAGTCCCACTGGTCGAGCGCGCCCCAATGATCGGCGTCGGCGATCGGCGCGATGCTCTTGTTAACGAAGGCGTTGATGCGTTCGATCTTGCGGAAGGCGGCTGCGTCGAGGCTGATCTCGCGAGGCGTGCGAACGTCGTCGTCGCATTCGGCGCCGTTCCGCTGGCAGAAATCGACCCAGCCAAAGGGAACGCTCGTCTCGGGACCGACCGCGGCGAAGCTCGACGTGTCGGGCCCGGCCGAGCAGGTCGCGACCATCAGCATGCCCGCGCCCGCCAGTCCAAGAGCCACAACCGCTTTGCCGATGATGCCGACCATTTCCCGTCTCCGTTCGATGAGGCGAGAATAGGTTTCTTGTTTTGCTGTCCTTCAAAGTATTTCGGCCGCATTTTACGCGAATGAGTTTAGATTTGTTCGCGGACCCGGTAAGTATAATTTTCCGGAAGCGAAACGCGTAAAATTCGATGTATCCACGCATCATACTGATTTTAAATGAGCATGGCCGAGACGATTCCTCGAATTTTTCTTGTCCGAGCAGGCGTGGGTAAACGCGCCGGCGACATTCGTAAACACGACCGCGTTCAGGAGGTTAACGGCCCTCCCCGCCCCGTAATTTTTATGGCGACGGCGCGGCGAAGCCGCCGGGGAGAGCGGGCGCGGTTACGGGGCGTGAGATTTTTCAACGATTTGAGGACCCGCCGCAGACATATCTTGGTCCGCGCGAACAAAAAGACGCCGCATTTCGCGGGCGTGCGCATGCGCCTGCCGGGGCGGCGTCAGGGGCGCAGATTGGCGGGGATATATTGCAGCGGATCGGCGACGTGGAACGAATAGGACAGCGCCAGACCCGCATTGAACTGGTTGCGCGAGCCGATGAGGTTCGGGATCGGGCTGGAGCCGACGCTGCCGAGCAAGCGCTGGCCGCCGCCATAGATCGACACGGCGAAGTCGTCGGTCACATGATAGCGAATGGTCGCCATGCCGCCCGCCGCGGTGAAGCCGCCCGTCGCCGTATAGGGAAGAAGGCGACCGTTCACGAGCGCCTCGAAAGGCGTCACCGAGAAATAGGCGTTGGCGTAGTTATTGTCGCCGAAGTTGAGGCGCGGCCCGACCGAGAAACGCCAGCGTCCGACGGTCTCATAAGCATCGGCGTAGAAAGCCGCGACGAAGCCCTCATGGCCGTCGACGCCCTGGCGCATTTCCGCGCGCACGCGGAAATGGTCGATGGGTTGATATTCGACGAAACCGCCGACTTCATGCGTCAGCGCGACGCGGCGCAGACCGAAAAGTCCGTCGCGCTGTCCGCGCTGAAAGACGAAGTTGGCGACAGGGCCGGCGCGCACGCCGGCATAATCGACAAGCGGGAAGCCGAAGCCTTCGTCCGGCGTCGAGAAGGTTTCCGCCTCGCCGACGCGGCGAATCGCGACCGCCGGGAAAGGATAGGGACGCACCTGGCCGGAGCCGGGGAAGCTCGGGGAGATCGCGCCGATCACGCTGACGGTGACGATCCAGCCATTGGCGTCGGTCTTGGGCGGCGGCGTCAGTTCCGCCGCGACGCCCGGCGCCTGCGCCCAGAGGAAGGCCGCCATCGTCGAGAGCAGAATTTTCAGAGTTCTGATTCGCAACGAGAAATCGTCCCCTGACGCAACATTCTTGACAGTTCTTTAACAACCAAGCGGCCGTCTGGCCACTCCTTGCCGAACTAAAACGTCAGCATCTTGGCGATTGTGTCCCCTACGCCACATCTTCCACAACTAATTGTAGAGCCAGGCGTTTCGCGCGAGCATGCCGCGCCCCCCGAGGACCCGGATCGCAAGGTCGCGCGCCGACGCCGCCGGCCCGCTCATGTGGAAATAATCGCCCTGGCGCCGGGACGCGCGCACGACCTTCGATGCGCGCGCTATCCGGTTTTTCTCATAGGCGGCGAAGGCCGATTCCACTGTGGCCCCGAGCTGCGTAAAGCCGCCCCCGAGCGCCTGCGCGTCCTCGATCGCCTGGGCGGCGCCCTGCGCGAGGAAGGGCAGCATGGGATGTGCGGCGTCCCCGAGGAGCGTGACGCCGCCCCGGCTCCAACTGGGCAAAGGCGGTCGGGCGAAAAGCGGCCAATGACGCCAGGTCGCGCCGGCTTCTATCAGCGCCAGAAGATCTGCCCCGGGACGCCTACCCCCGAGCGCGCGGGCCAGTTGCCGCCCTTCGAGCGAGAGAATCGCGGAGCCGTCTTCGGAGCGCGGCTCCTCGGCGACGATGACGACGACATTGATGATCGCGCCGTCGCGCAGCGGATAATGCACAACATGCGCGCCGGGCAGCATCCACAGATTGCTCTCGCGCGCCCGCAGCGCCGCCGGGGCGAGCTCGGCCGGCACGAGCGCGCGCCAGGCGGTGAGGCCGGAATAGAAAGGCGCGTCGCGTTCGGTGCGGAAAAGATGGCCGCGAACGGCCGAGCGCTGGCCGTCGGCGCCGACGAGGCCCGATGCCACGACCTCCTCGACGCCCGCCTCGCCATGGACGCGCACGCTGACGTGACCCGAGCGATCCTCGAAATCGCCGACGCGCGCGCTGGTGCGGACCTCGATCGCCGGATCGGCAAGGACCGCCTGCAACAGGGCCTGCTGAAGATCGGCCCGGTGAAAGACGCGGAAAGGCGCGCCCCAGCGGGCGCGGGAACCGGACAGGTCGAGCCGCGCCAGAACGGCGCCGTCCCGCCCGCGACGGATATTGATCGCCTGCGGCTCCAGCCCGACGGAGGTCAACGCGCCCTCCAGGCCGAGCCCCGCGAGAACCCGGCCGGCGTTGGGCGCGATCTGCAGGCCGGCGCCGACCTCTTCGATCTTGGGGGCGCGCTCCAGCACCAGGACGCGCTTGCCGGCGCGGGCGAGGGCGAGTGCCGCCGTGAGCCCGCCAATGCCGGCGCCCGCAACGACGATGGGGGCGCTCACGCGACGCTCGACCGGCCGTTACGCGGCTTCAGCGTCGTCGTGATAGACGCATTCCGCCGGAACGGCGCCGCCATGGAGCGAGGCGTCATAGACATAGAGCGTCGAGCAGTAGGGGCAGACGACCTGATTTTCCGCGCCCATGTCGATATAGACATGCGGATGGTCGAAGGGCGGCAGGGCGCCGATGCACATGAATTCCTTCGCCCCGACGCGAATCTCCGCGACGCCGGGCGTGTTGTGGAAATGGGGCGTGGAATGGTCGCTCATGGTCCGCTCTTTTCGTGACGCCGAAGCCCGGCTCAGGATCGCTCCCGCCCCCTATATTGCAGCGCGGGGAAATTGGATAGAGGCGTCAGTCCCCAATTAAGGAGAGGAATTAAGCATCCATTTAGGTAGGGGGAACGGCGGTTCTTTGTTTGGGCTCAGCCAGAGCGATGATATTTCTTGTGCGTGCTGCTTTATCGCCAGCAGGGTCGTCCTGTCCTCGTCGGACAAGACGCGCGAAAGCGGGCAAGCAGGGCTCATAATTTCGTCGATTAGGACAGGGGCTTTGGTCTGAGCGTCAAAAAGGAGAGGAAATGACACCGAACCCTTTTCCTTTGTGGCCATACCTCGCAAAATGAAGATAGCCTCGCCATCGCCGCTACACACAAGTTCGCGCAGACTGGTGGCAAGCGACTGTGGTTCAGCTACGTCCGGCTGCGAAAGCATGGTCCGCAATTGCTCTACTCGCTGCGGCGGCTTACTCGAGGGATCACACGAGGCGAGATCCTTGTCCGGGTTCCGACAGTCCAGGCGAGCGATACGCTGAAGCGCGGCTTCACGCGCTCCGCCCGCGGGAATGCTTTCCATTACCCTTTTCAGGTCTGCATACGCCTGATCCGTCCAAGGACTGCCATAATGCCGCAGCGGCCGCCAATCGGCGTTGCCAATTCTAAAAGGCTTTATCCAGTCAAGCTTTATCTCGCCCCAGTTGGTGCGCCAGAGAAGAGAAAGATCCAGGCGACTGCCCCGAAGTTGCGCTAGAGCGAGCGACGCCCCCTGAAGATACGCTGAAGTAAGTGAGGCACCCTGAAGGTTAGTCTGATCGAGCGAGGCGCCCTCAAGATGCGCATTGCCAAGCAACGCGCCCTCAAGCTCCGCCCATAAAAACGATGCTCCCTGAAGCTCTGCACCTTCAAGCGATGCGCCTTGAAGATGTGCCTGTACGAACAACGCCCCCTGAAGCTCCCCCCATTCAAGAGAGGCACCCTGAAGATGCGCACCACCGAACGATGCGCCTTGCGCGTGCACCCCTGCGAACGATGCTTCCTCAACGTGCGCTTCAGAAAATGAGGCGCCTTCAAGATGAGCCCACTCCAGCGACGCCCCCTGAAGCCGCGCCCAATTAAGCGAGGCACCCCGAAGATCGGCTTTCCTTAAATCCACTCTGCCGAGGTCGGAAAAGTCAAGGACTGCATTCTCTAAGTGCCGCCCCTGAAGGACGATGGAATGTTCCTTCCAATCGACCTTGCTGCGACCATCGACCTTCAACGCCTCGTAGACATTAAACTCCCTGAGCCACAAAATGTTAGCTGGCCAGCTGGGCGAATAAGCTAGTACTTTCGGGCCGGAGCGCGCGCGCATAAAGGCTGTCGGCGTTTCAACCGAGAAAATTGCTCTATTCAAGGACTCTGGCTCTAGTGCCGCTACATACGAAAGAGGCGCGGTTTGCCATTCCCCCGGAAAGGTGGCAACGAACCACGAAAACCAGAACGCCACCAGGCTCGCACTTCCGCCGAGCAGTGGCGCGGCCCATTTCACCCAAACGGAGAAGCGGGTTAACTCGCCGCGCCCCGAAAGAATCTTCCGCCACAACCACCACACAAGCGCGAGATCGAAGAGCAGCGCGGCGCGATGGATCCACGTAATGCGCCAGTCGTGGTAAGGGAGGAATTGCAGTTGCAGCAGCAAGAAAAGGGCGACTGGTAGGATCGCAAGTGTTGCCCAGACGACTGTTTTTAGAAGCAGGCCAAAGGCTCCGGAGCGCATTTCATCCGGTCCCGCGAGAAACTGCACGAAAATGTTGCTCGGCAATTGGAGACGTAGGCCCGCACGGACTTCGCGCGCCTCTTCTTCGCTTTTTGCATCGTTTTGGCGTCCCTCGATTTGTGCGAGAAGCAAACGATGAAACCGCTTGGCCTTTTCCGAAAGTATGACGAAGTGCGCCATCGTATAGGCGTGGCTGACCAGAAAAATCAGCGGAGCGAGCACGAAGAAAGCGAGGAGCGGCAATTTAACGTTGCTGAGAAACGGTAGCTCGATCGGCCGTTCAAGTAAGAGATCTATATGTGTCACTGCGCCTGCAGCAATCGCAATATAAAATAACGGAAAGAGATAGGAGAGCCACAGGCCGCCGACGACGGCCGCAGCGTCCTCCACCGCTTTCTTGATAGCCCTGAGATCGTTCGCCTCGGCCGCTATCGGCGGCAAGGGAGGCGGCGAAGGGGCCTCAAGCTGTTTTTCCCTAGTACGCCCAAGAAACGGCAACCTTAGCAAACCCATTGAACGACACTCGTTAAAACGAGATCAAGTTTGCATCCGGAGCTTGGCAATAGCAAGCCGAAGCACTATTCGCGCTCTTCCACGCCGAGCGCCTTCAACCGCTCATGCTCCTCCGCGGTGAGCGGGGCAGGACCGGCGGGCGCGCGACGTCTGCGGGCCGCCGACCAGACGGCGGCGCCGCCGGCGAGGAGCGCGATGAGCGGCGCCGTCCAGAGCAGGATCGTGCCCGGCTTCACCGGCGGGCGCAGCAGAACGAAATCGCCATAGCGGGAATGGACATATTCCTTCACCTCGGCGTCGCTCATGCCTTCCTTCAGCTTGTCGCGCACGAGGACGCGGAGATCCTTGGCGAGCGACGCGTCGGAGTCGTCCACCGACTGGTTCTGGCAGACGAGGCAGCGCAACTCGCTGGTGATGGCGCGGGCGCGGGCCTCCATGGCCGGGTCGGGCAGCTTTTCGCCGGGGGTGACGGCGTAAGCGGGGGTAATGACGAGCATCGTCATTAACGCCAGCGCCCCCACCCCAGCCCTCCCCCGCTGGCGCGGGAGAGGGAGCAGGTTGCGGCCTTCATCGACGACGGCGCTGATCGTGAGCGTCCCCTCTCCCGCAAAGCGGGGGAGGGACAGGGAGGGGGTCTTCGACATCATTCCGCCGCCTCCGGCATCGCGGCCACTTTCGCTCGCCGCGCCACGCCGATGCGCAGCCGCCGATCCGCCAGCGAAAGGGAGCCGCCAAAGGCCATGATCAGCGCGCCGATCCAGATCAGCGTGACGAAGGGCTTCCAGTAGAGCCGCGCGTCGATGGTCCCGTCGGGATGCGACTCGCCAATGGCCGCGTAAACCTGCCCGAGGCCGATCGTCACGATGCCGGCTTCCGAGCGCTGCATCTTGCGGGCCTGATAATAGCGCTTGGCGGGTTCGATCTTCGCGATGGTCTGCCCGCCCGAACGCACCGCCATCACGGCGTAGATTTCGGAATAGTTCGGCCCGTTGCGCGGCGAAACTTCCTCGATGGCGAGCTTGTAGGGCCCGACGTCGTAATACTCCCCCGGCTTCATGGCGAGGATGCTCTCGACGCCCCAGCCCGTCGCGGCGAGGCCGAGCAGCGTCAGCCCCATGCCGGCATGTGAGATGGACGTGCCCCAGGCCGACAGCGGCAGGCCCGCGAGGCGCGAGAAGACCGTGCCGACCGACGACGCGCGGAAGGTCGCGCGCTGGACGATGTCGCTCACGCCGCCAATGACGAGATAGACGGCGATGCCGCCCGTCACGACGGAGAGGAAGGGCGTCCCGTAGAAGGCCGCGAACACGGCGCCGACGGCGACGAGCGCCGCGGAGAAAGGCCGCGCGCAGGCGCTGCAGCGCCGCCGGCAGATCGCCGCGCTTCCATGCGAGCATCTGGCCGATGGGCATCAGGAGCGCGAGCGGCAGCGCGATGGGGATCAGCACCGTGTTGAAGAACGGCGGACCGACGGAGATCTTCTCGCCCGTCAGACGCTTCGAGCGCCATCGGATAAAGCGTGCCGACGACGACCGTCGCGCGCAGCCGTGACGAGCAGCAGATTGTTCAGGACCAGCGCGCCTTCGCGCTGATCGGCTGAACAGGCCGCCGTCGGCATGTCTTTGGCGCGCAGGGCGAAGAGCGCCAGCGCGCCGCCGATGAAGAAGACGAGGATCGCGAGGATGAACACGCCGCGCTCGGGATCGACGGCGAACGAAGGCGTGCACCGAGGTCAGCACGCCCGAGCGCACGATGAAGGTGCCCGATCAGCGACAGCGAGAAGGTCAATATTGCGAGCAACACCGTCCAGATCTTGAGGGCTTCGCGCTTTTCCATCACCAGGGCGGAGTGCAGCAGCGCGGTGCCGGCGAGCCACGGCATGAGCGACGCGTTCTCGACCGGATCCCAGAACCACCAGCCGCCCCAGCCGAGCGTGTAATAGGCCCACCAGGAGCCCATCGCGATGCCAAGGGTGAGAAACATCCAGGCGAAGAGCGTCCACGGGCCGCACCCAGCGCGCCCAGGCGGCGTCGATGCGACCCTCGATCAGGGCGGCGATCGCAAACGAGAAGGCGATCGAGAAGCCGACATAGCCGAGATAGAGCAGCGGCGGATGGATCGCGAGGCCGGGGTCCTGCAGGATCGGGTTGAGGCCGTTACCATCCGGCGGCGCGGGATCGAGACGCGCGAACGGATTGGACGTCAGCAGCGAGAACAGCAGAAAGGCCGCGCCGATCGAGGCCTGCACGGACAGCGCGTCGGCGCGGGCTTTCAACGTCGGCGGCAGGTTGTTACCAAAGAGCGCGATGAGCGCGCCGAACAGCGCCAGGATCAGCACCCACAGCAGCATCGAGCCTTCGTGGTTGCCCCAGACGCCCGAGATCTTATAGATCAGCGGCTTCGGCGAATGCGAGTTCTCGATCACGTTGACGAGCGAGAAGTCGGAAACGACATGCGCGTAGGTCAGCGCGCCATAGGCGAGCGCGACGAAGAGGAATTGCGCAATGGCCGTTGGCCGCGCGACGCGCATGAGCGCGACGTCGTTGACCCGTGCGCCGGCGAGCGGAATGGCGAATTGCATCAAGGCGAGCGCAAGCGCGAGAACGAGCGCGTAATGTCCGGTTTCGACGATCACCGCCTCCCTCCCCCTTGCGGGGAGGGATAAAGGGTGGGGGGCCGCGCCGCGCCGGCAACGCCGGGAGCAAAGCGACGCGGGTCCGCAACTCTCACTTCTTCTCGCCCTGCCACACGCCCTGCGCCTTCAACTTGTCGGCGACGTCCTTGGGCATGTAGCGCTCGTCATGCTTGGCGAGCACGCTGTCGGCCTTGAACTTTCCGTCCGTCTGCAGCACGCCGTCGACCACGACGCCCTGCCCCTCGCGGAAGAGATCGGGCAGCAGGCCCGTATAGGCGACCGGGAGATCTTTCGTCTTGTCGGTGACGGCGAAAGTCACGTCCTTGCCGCTCTTGACGACGCTGCCTTCCTTCACGAGCCCGCCAATGCGCAGCCGCGCGCCGGGCGCGACCTGTTTTTGGGCGAGCTCGGAGGGCGTGTAGAAGAAGACGATATTGTCGCGCAGCGCGAACAACATGAGCCCTGCGGCGAGGCCCAGAACGGCCAGCGCCCCGATGATGAGCGTCAGTCTTTTACCCTTGCGCGTCATTTGTCTCTCTTTCGCCCCTGCGGATTTAGAGGTTTAACGCAGGCTTTGGAAGGGCCGCGAGTTCTCACCAGCTCTGGCGCCACAGATACCACGCGCCCCGGAAGGGGCGGTATGAATCTTCGCCCAGATGCGGCGGCGGGCCGCCCGGCGAATGAACGAAGCCGGCAGCGTCCATCAGCCCGTCATTGCCGGT
Organism: Methylocystis parvus; assembly: GCF_049675845.1. Lineage (GTDB taxonomy): Bacteria > Pseudomonadota > Alphaproteobacteria > Rhizobiales > Beijerinckiaceae > Methylocystis > Methylocystis parvus_A. The sequence continues at coordinate 3,406,978 of NZ_CP187161.1, read as the reverse complement.
GATGAACCGCACGGCGCCGCCGTCGAGCCGCTCGGTCGACGACACGAGGTAAAGCCCCACGCGGCGGCCCCGCGAGCCCTCGTCCTGCGGCGGCTCCTGGCCCGACCGAACCGACGCCGCATAGTCGGCAAGGGCCCGCTCGCTCGCCAGAAAGCGCGCCTTTGCGAAGACGCCGCCGACCGACAGCACAAAGACGACAGCGAGCGCCGCCGGCTCGAAAGTCCAATAGAACAGCGCCTCCCGGGGAAGGCGGGGGCGCGAGCGGCGATTGCGCCAAAGATGCAAGCAAAGGCGCATCGCCCATACGAGCATCCACGCGCCCGCAGCCGCCGCGCCGAGCAGGGAGTCGAACATATCGACGCCGGCATTGCTGTAGGCGATGGCGGAAAACAGCCCCCAGAACAGAGCCGCGAGCCCCGCCGCGGGCGGTATGGGCCATCGCGCCACTTCCCGCCTCCCCTGGGCTCAGCCCCCGATATTCAGTTCCTTCGCCAGCGCGTCGATGCGGGCGACCTCCGCCTCTTTCGCGGCGAGCGCCTTGCGGGCGTCGGCGACAGCCTTCTTCGCCTTTTCGGGCTCGGAAAGGACGCTATAGGCGCGGATGAGGCGCAGCCAGCCCTCGATGTCGTCGCCCTTCGTCTCCAGCCGCGCGGCGAGCTTGTCGACCATGCCGCGGATCATCGTCGCGCGCTGGTCCGCCGGCATGGCGGCGATGGCCTTGCCCTGCTCGCTCGCCGGACCCTGCGCGACCGGACCGCGCGCGGTCCCCTCCTCCGCCGGCGCCTGCGCGAAGGGCGGCATCGGGGCGGGTTCGCCCCGCAGCTCCGCGAGACGCTGGCGCACCGACGGCAGATAGGCGGCGTCGGCCGGCGCGTCGGCCTCCATCCTGGCGAAAATCTCGATGGCCTTGTCCTTCTCGCCGGCCTGCTGGGCGCCGATCCCGAGATAATAAGCCGCCATGACATTGCTCGCGTCGAGAGCGAGGGCCGCCTCGAAATCCTTCATGGCCGCCGCCGTCACCTTGCCTTCGGCGACGATCATGCGCGCCTGACCGAGGCTCGCGTGACGCTCGGCGGTCGGGCCGAGAAGCCTCAGGGCCTGCTGATAGGCGTTGATCGCCTGTTCACCCCGACCCGTGCGCAGATAGTAGGGAGCGACAACCTCGAATCCGCGGCCGTCCTCCGGATGCTCGCGCAAATGCTGCTCGATGCGGGCGACGGCCCCGGCGAGGTCGTTCTTCGCCGGCGCGGCGTCGATCCGCGCGGTCAGCGGCATGTCGGGCAGTTCGTGTTTGCCGAGCTTGAGGTAAAGCGGCACGGAGACGGCCGGAACGGCGACGATGGCGGCGAGCGCGGCGATCAGCGCCGCCTTTCGCGAACCTTGGGCCCGCCCCTTGGGGGCGGCTTCCGCGCGCAGCAGGCGGCGGGCGGCTTCGGTCTTCGCGGCCTCTGCTTCCGCCGGGTCGAGCCGGCCCTCGGCGCGCTCGCGCTCGATCTCGGCGATCTGCTCCTCGAAAAAGGCGATGTCGGCCGCGCTGGCGTCCCTCGCCTCCCCGCGCATGGCGAGCGGCAGGAGGACAGCCATGACCGCGGCGCCGGTGAGAAGAGCGAAGATGAGCCAGATCATGGGTGCGCTGTTTAAGGCCTCGCGAACCTTATTGGAAGGGCCATGCGCTTTGCCCTTCATGGAATCGCTGGCATAGAAGCAGCTCGAAAGGCTTTTGGAACAGTGATTACGCGCCTCGCCATTTCAGGCTACCGATCCATCCGCGAACTGGTCCTCGCACCGGGGCCGCTGACCATCGTCACTGGAGCCAACGGGGCGGGGAAGTCGAGCCTCTACCGCGCGCTGCGGCTCCTCGCGGATGTCGCGCAGGGGCGGATCGTGCAGTCGCTTGCGCTGGAGGGCGGGCTCGACTCGACGCTGTGGGCGGGGCCGGAGAAATTCGCCCGCGCCATGAAGACGGGCGAATTGCCGATCGAGCCGCTGGTCCGGCAAAAGCCCAAGGCGGTAAAGCTCGGCTTCGCGTCCGACACATACAGCTTCGCCATAGATCTCGGGCCGAGTTCGACGACGGCCAGCCTTTTCGCCCTCGATCCGCAGATCAAGGTGGAGGCGCAATGGACGGGCCCGGTTCTGGGACGCAGCAACCTATTCGCCGAGCGGCGCGGCCCCAGTGCGCGCATCCGCGACGAGAACGGGGAATGGCGGCAGGCGGCGACCAGGCTGGCGGGCGTCGACAGCATGATGACGCATTGCGCCGACATGCGCGGCGCCTATGACCTCTCGGTTCTGCGGGAGACCATGCGGCGATGGCGCTTCTACGACAATCTGCGCGCCGATCGCGACGCCCCCGCGCGCAGGCCGCAGATCGCCACCTTCACCCCGGCGCTCGCCGATGACGGCGCCGATCTCGCCGCCGCCCTCGCGACCATCGAGGAAATCGGCGAGGCCGGCGCCCTCGCGGACACGATCGACGACGCCTTTCCGGGCAGCGCGATCGCCTTCGCCAATGACGGCTATTTCGAAACGCTCATGCGCCAGCACGGGCTGTTGCGCCCCTTGCGCGCATCGGAGCTTTCGGAGGGCACGTTGCGCTATTTGCTGCTCGTCGCGGCGCTCCTGACGCCGCGTCCGCCGCCCTTGATGGTCTTCAACGAGCCGGAGTCGAGCCTGCATCCGACCCTGATCGGGCCGCTGGCGCGGCTCATGCGCCGTGTCGCGAAAGAAACGCAGCTCGTCGTCGTCTCTCATTCGGCGAAGCTGGTCGAGGAACTCGGCAAGGATGACCGCTGCGTGGAGATCGCGCTGGAAAAACAGTTCGGCGAGACCCTCGCCCCCGCCCACGACTCGCCAAAGTGGGTCTGGCCATCGCGTTGAGGCTTGACGGAGGCCCCTCCAGCGCCTGCTATAACGGACCCGCCGAGGCCGCTCATGCTCATCGACACGCCGTCAATCGAACATCTCTCGAACGTGATCTCTCAGGTCGCGGGCCCCGCCTTTCTGCTCGCGGCGGAGGCGCAGCTTCTGAGCGTTCTGGTCTCGCGGCTCGATCGCATCGTCGACCGCTCGCGCGAACTCGCCGATCTGAGCGATGAAGACGCGCAGGCGCATCGCAAGGTCGAGCTGCCGATCCTGCGCAAACGCGCCGTGCTCGTGCATCGTTCGATCTATTGGGGCGTCGCGAGCTGCATCGTGACGTGCTTCCTCGTCATCATCGCCTTCGCCTCGGCGCTACTGCGCTTACGCCACGAATATGGGGCGGCGCTTCTCTTCATGATCGCCATGGCGCTCTTCACCGCCGCGTTGATCGCCTTCGGGAAAGAAGTAAGGCTCGGCTATTCGGAGATCGACGCCAACGCCGTCCTCATGCGCAAGCATGGCTGGCGGCGGGAGCCGATCCCGCCGCGCATCGATTGAGGATCAGCCTTCGCCGAAGACGCGGCGGAAGATCGTATCCACATGCTTGAAGTGGTACGAAAGGTCGAAAAGCTCGTCCAGTTCGGCGGGCGAGAGTTTCGCGCTGACGTCCTTGTCCTGGCCGAGCAGCGTGCGGAATTCGCCCTCACCGCGCCAGACCGGCATGGCGTTGCGCTGAACGAACGCATAGGCGTCCTCGCGCGACACGCCCTTCTGCGTGAGCGCGAGAAGCACGCGCTGCGAATGGACGAGCCCGCCGAGCTTGTCGAGATTCTTCTGCATGTTCTCGGGGTAAACGAGCAGATTGTCGATGACGTTGGTGAGCCGCACGAGGGCGAAGTCGAGCGTCACCGTCGCGTCGGGGCCGATCATGCGCTCCACCGAGGAGTGTGAGATGTCGCGTTCGTGCCAGAGCGCCACATTCTCCATCGCCGGAATCGCCATGCCGCGCACGAGGCGCGCGAGGCCGGTGAGGTTTTCCGTCAGCACGGGATTGCGCTTGTGCGGCATGGCGGAGGAGCCCTTCTGCCCCGCCGAGAAATATTCCTCCGCCTCCAGCACTTCCGTGCGCTGCAAATGGCGGATTTCGATGGCGAGCCGCTCGGTCGACGACGCGACGACGCCAAGCGTCGCGAAGAAGGCGGCGTGGCGGTCGCGCGGAATGACCTGCGTCGAGACGGGCTCGGGCACGAGGCCCATCTTGTGCGCGACATATTCCTCGACGCGCGGATCGATATTGGCGAAGGTGCCGACGGCGCCGGAAATCGCGCAGGTCGCGATCTCCTTGCGGGCCTGCACGAGACGCTCACGGGCGCGGGTGAATTCGGCGTAAGCCTGCGCCATCTTCAGGCCGAAGGTCACGGGCTCGGCGTGAATGCCGTGCGAGCGGCCGATGGTCGGCGTGAATTTGTGCTCATAGGCGCGCTTCTTGATCGCCGCGAGCAGCGCGTCGACGTCGGCGATGAGGAGGTCCGCCGCGCGCGAGAGCTGCACCGCGAGGCAGGTGTCGAGCACGTCGGACGACGTCATGCCCTGATGGACGAAGCGCGAATCCGGGCCGATGAATTCCGCGAGATGGGTGAGGAAGGCGATGACGTCATGCTTCGTGACGCGCTCGATTTCGTCGATGCGGGCGACGTCGAACTGCACGAAATCGGCCTTGTCCCAGATATTCTTGGCGCTCTCCTTGGGGATGACGCCAAGCTCGGCCAGCGCGTCGCAGGCATAGGCCTCGATCTCAAACCAGATGCGGAAGCGCGTCTGAGGCTCCCAGATGGACGTCATCTCGGGTCGGGAATAGCGCGGGATCATGGGGCCTCGGCGGATCGAAGGAAGAACGGGGCCGCGCGGGGCGGCGTCTCGCCTTCGGTTCGCAAATTCGCGCCGCCCGGTCAATCCGGTTGGCGGAAGACCCAGATCGCGACGGGGACGAGCGCCAGCTCCATCGCCACATAGAGCCAAAGCAGCGGCGCGGGACTGCCGTCCGCCACGAGGCTGACGAGCCGGCCCGCAACGAGGCCGCCGGCGAAGAGCGTCGACGTCAGGACGGCGGCGTTCGTGTAGCGGCGGTCAAAGGCCGCGTAGAGCCAGAAACAGCCCAGCGCGAGGTAAAGCCCCATCACCGCCCGAAGGATATGCGCGAAATCGAGGTCCAGCTCTTGCACGTCGAGGAAGGTCGCGGCGAACCAGCGCGGCGAGACGCCGTAAAGGAGCGCGATGACCGAAACGGCGCAGAAAGCGAAGATGAGAAAATATTTCTTAATCTGCATATAACTGCCCCATGCGCCGGATCACTGCGGAAGATAGCATAGGCGGAGCGGAGCGGGAGCATCGAGCATGGAGTGGGAACGGATGGCGCAGGCTAAGCCCCGGACTTTGGAGGAAGGCCGGCATTTCCTCGTCATATTCGTCTTCCTCTGGGCGCTTCTGACCCTCCTTTCTCTCCATACCGCCTTCATTTTCAATGAGGATATCGTCGGCCACCGGCAGGGGCTGGCGCTCGTCAACGCGCTTCTCCTCGCGAGGCTCGTCGTCGCCGGCCAGACGATGCAGTTCGGGGAACCCGACACGGGCGCCGCCGGGCCGGCCGCGATCAAGTCCGTGATCTTCGGCGCGCTGCTCGTCGCGCTGCAAGTCGTCGAGCAGGCGGCGCTCGGCGTCTTCCACGGCGAGACGATTGGGAAGGCGCTCCCCAATTTCGCAGACGGTTCGCTGCAGGAAACTCTGACCACGGCCATCATCGCATCCGTCGCGCTCATCCCCTTCTTCGCCGTCGCCGAATTCGAGCGCGCGCTGGGGACGGAGGAATTGCGCGCGCTGCTCTTCGGCCGGCGCCGACCCAAGGGCGCGCCGGGCGAGCATGTCGAGCGGCATTTCCTCAATTCGGAGACGGTGCGCGACGTCGTCATCGGCATGGCGGACGGGCTCACTGTGCCCTTCGCGCTTGCCGCCGGCATCACCGCCGCCATCGCCTCGACGCGCATCGTCGTGACGGCCGGACTCGCCGAGATCGTCGCCGGCGCCATCGCCATGGGGCTCGGGGGCTATCTCGCCGCGAGAAGCGACCACGAGCATTTCCAGTCCGAGGAAAAGCGCGAATATGCGGAAGTGGAGAAGTTGCCGGAGCAGGAACGCAAGGAGCTGCGAGAAATCTTCTCCGAATACGGCCTCGAAAAGAACGAGCTCGATTCGGTCGTCGCCGCGGTGTCGTCCGACAAGAAGCGCTGGGTGGATTTCATGATGCGTTTCGAGCTGGGGCTCGAAAAGCCCGATCCGAAACGCGCGCCCGTCAGCGCGGCGACCATCGCGACCGCCTACTTCATCGGCGGGTTGATCCCGCTCGCGCCTTACATGATCGACGACGACGTGAAGCAGGCGCTGATCCACTCGGTCGTCTTCACCGGCCTCGCGCTCATCGTCTTCGGCGCGGTGAAGGGCAAGCTCACAGGGGTCGATCCCTTCAAATCGGGCCTCCAGACCTTTCTCGTCGGCGGCCTGGCAGCCGGCGCTGCCTATTATCTCGCTTCCTTCTTCGGCTGAGGGCTCGGGAGCGAGCACGCGCCTTGCATCGCCGGGGCTGCAAGGCGGCGGGCGCGAGGCCATATCAGGAGGCATGATGCAGACGGCGGATGTCATCGTTCTCGGAGCCGGAATGGTCGGCGTCTCGGCCGCGCTGCATCTGCAGGCGCGGGGGCGCGAGGTCGTCATGGTCGACCGCCGCGGCGCCGGGCTCGAAACGAGCTTCGGCAATGCCGGACTGATCGAGCGCGCCTCGATTTTCCCATACGTTTTTCCGCGCGATCCGGCGAAACTCATCAAATATGCGCTAAACTTCCTGCCCGAGGCGCATTATCACTTCACCGCCCTGCCCTCCGTTGCGCCATGGCTCATGCGCTACTGGCGCGAAAGCGCGCCCGAGCGCGTCGCGCGCAGCATCGCGGCGCGACGCCCGCTCATCGAGAACAGCCTGATCGAGCACGAGATCTTGATCCAGCAGGCGGGCGCCGGCGCGCTTCTGCGCCGGACCGGCTGGATCAAGCTCTTCCGCAACGATGAGACGCTCGCGCATGGCGTCGCGGACGCTTCAAGGCTGCATGACTTCAACCTGCATATCGACATTCTCGACCCCGCCGGCGTCGCCGCGCGGGAGCCCTTTCTCGCACCCGTCGCGGGCGGCGTGCATTATCTCGACACGGCCTCGGTCAGCGACCCTGGGGCGCTCGCCAAAGCCTATGCCGATCTCTTCCTGTCGCGCGGCGGCCGCTTCGCCGCCGCTGACGCATTGACGCTGGAGCAGGAGCCGGACGGGCGCTGGAGCGTCGCGGGCCCCGAGGGCCGCATCGCCGCGCGCGACGTCGTGCTGGCGCTCGGCCCGTGGTCGGATCAGATCTTCCGCCGCTACGGCTATGAGATGCCTTTCGGCTTCAAGCGGGGTTATCACATGCATTACGCGCCCGGCGCAGGCGCGACGCTCAATCATCCGGTCCTCGACGCCGACAATGGCTATCTGCTGGCGCCGATGGCCAAGGGCATACGCCTCACCAGCGGCGCCGAATTCGCGCCCCGCGACGCGCCGCCATCGCCGGTGCAGATCGAGATGTGCGAGCCCATCGCCCGCAAGCTCTTTCCGCTGGGCGAAGCGCTCGACCGCGCGCCCTGGAAGGGCGCCCGCCCGTGCCTGCCCGACATGCTTCCGGTGCTCGGCCCGGCGCCGCGCCACAAGGGCCTGTGGTTCGACTTCGGCCACGCCCATCACGGCCTGACGCTCGGCCCCGTCTCCGGGCGTCTGCTCGCCGAGATGATGACGGGAGAGGAGCCCTTCACCGACCCGCGCCCCTATCGGGCGGATCGCTTCTAGCGGCGACCGGCGCAAGCTTCACATGAGCGGCGCAATCTGAAACTGTGGGTCCACTCGAATCGCGCCGAAGGGCGCCAGAGGGCCCCCAAATGCGCGCGACCGAGCGACTCGACTATATCGACGGCTGGCGCGTCGTCGCCATCGCCCTCGTCTTTCTCGACCATCTCGGGATGAATCGCGAGATCGGCGCGTTTTACGAGGCGAGCCCGCTCGGCGTTCTCTCGCAATATGGCGAAACGGGCGTCTTCATCTTCTTTTTCATCAGCGGCTATGTCGTGAGTCTGGCCTGCCTCAAGGAGGTCGCCGCTACGGGCCGGTTCTGCGCGCCCGCCTTCTATGCGCGGCGCTTCTTTCGCATCGTCCCGCCCTTGATGCTCTATCTCGCCTTTTGTCTGGCGCTGGGCTTTTCCGGCGCCATCGACTTCTCGCCGGATAACTTCCTCAGCGCATCGCTCTATCTCTGCAATACGACGGCTCCCGGCGTCACCTGCAACTGGTATGTCGGCCACACATGGAGCCTCGCTTTCGAGGAGCAGTTCTACTGCCTCTTCCCCGTGGCCTTCGCCTTTATCGAGCTGCGCAAGACGCCCCGCGCGCTCGTCGCGGCCGCCGCGCTCCTCTTCGCCACCGCGCCTTTACTCTTCACCATCTGGTGGATCGGCAAGACAGGCTTCTTCATCGCCTATGCGCTGTTCTTCGCCGGTTATGCCGCTGCGAAACATGGGCCGCGGGTCATGGCCGTGCTGGAGAGGTGGCGCCTGCCCGCGCTCGTCGTCGCGACAGCCATCGTCTTCATGCCGCGTAGCGTCGTCGCGTCTTTCGGCGCCGACGAAGCGGCGAAAGCGGATCTCATCGCCTATTACCGGCTGCTCTATGTCGCGGCGATTCCGGCGCTGGTGCTGCTGTCCGGCGCCGCAAACTCGTCGCTGCGCCCCCTGCTCTCGGCGCGGCCGCTCTCTTATCTCGGCCGCGCGAGCTATTCGATCTATCTTTGGCAGCAGCTTGTGAACGGGCCGGTCTTCAATGATCTCGGCGTTGCCGCGCAGGCGGCGTTGACGGCGGGCCTCATCGTGTTCTGCCTCGCCTTGTTTCAAGTGGAGCTGAAAATCATCGCCGTCGGCCACAGAATGTCGAAGCGGCTGCAAGCGCGGGCGCACTCGGCAGCCGAACCCGTCCTTCTCCCCTCGCGGGAGAAGGAGAAGGTCGCCCTCGTCTGAACACGCTTACCGCCCTGCGGTCGGCAAAATATCGCTGGCCGAGAAGCTCAGATTCACCCCGAGGCGGATGCTGTGCATGCCGCTGATATTGCACACCGGCACGGAATAGAGCGCCGCGCTCGTATTGTAGAGCGGGTAGTCGTGCGCGAGCTTGATGTAGAGATATTCGGCGTTCACCGAGATGTTGCGGGTGAGCGCGTAGCCGACGCCGGCGCCCACCGTCCAGCCCGGCAGGAACGGGTTGTTGACGCTCGTCCCGACGGAATAGGCCGGGCCGATGACGTTCGGGCCCGAGAAGCTTCTCGGCGCGACGATATGCCCATAAGCGAAGCCGCCCGTCCCATAGACGAGGAAGCGGTCGAAGGCGTAGCCGAGCTTCACGCGCGCCGTGCCGATATAGCCGGGGCGCGAGCCCGACGCCGTCCCGTGGCTGTTGGTCGAGCCGCCGATCTCGCTGCGATATTGGAAGTCCGTCTCGAAGCCGCCGACAAGATTGGCCCAGAGCGGCAGCATGTAGCCGAGCTTGAGGCCGCCCGCGAAAGCGGCGCCGTTCATCGGCACAGGGTCGGCGAAACTGCCGTCGCCGATCGTCGGGCCCAGCGTTATGCCGATGCTCGGACCGCCCCAATTGATGGGGGGCTCGCCGCCGCCGGGCGGCGGCGGAACCGGGGCGCCGGGCGGCGGCGCGGGCGGATCGGAGGGCGGCGGCGCGCCCTTGCAGGCCTTGTCGAAGCTCCAGTCGTTCTTGCCGACGGTCTTCGGCTCGGCGATCCCGGCATGTGTGACCGTGACGAAGGTGCAGGGCTTGTCGAGCGTGCGGCAGACGCCGGCAGTGTCGCAGACCTCGATGGCGCCGGAATAGATGACCGCGTCGGTGCGCCCGCCCGGAAGGACGCGGGCGGCGAAGATGGTGCCGCGCACGCCGATCGTCGCCGTCGGCGTCTTGACCTCATAAGGCTTGTGTCCGCCCGGGGCCGAAACGAAGCGGAAGGCGCCCTTGGCGGCGTTGAAGCCCATGCCGGAAGCGCCGGAATAGACGAAGCTGTCGAGCTTCACCTTGGAGGACGGCCCCATCTGCATCGTGGTGCGATCCACGAAAGCGAGCTTGGCGCGGCTCGCGGCGCCGGTCGTCAGCACCTCGTCGAAATAGACGGTGTCGCCCGAGGCGAGGCGCATGCTGCGCCCGCTTGTCGCCCCCTGAACGTCCTTTTCGATTGAAGCCGCGCTGCCGATCGCTTCTTCGGCGCCGGCGGGAACGGCCATCGCGCACAGCGCCGAAACGGAAATAACGGTTTTGCGCATGGGAGAGCCCCCGCCCGGCCGGCAAACATCAAAAAAGTATGGCTGAATAAGCCTTTAAGACACAGCTATCGCAAGGCTGGCGCGCCGGCGCAACGCCCCTGACGCCGGACGCGCGCAAGATTCCTCCGGCGTGGCTTTTTCGACACACGGCCCAGGAACGGGGGAAGTTCGGCTAAATTCGGGTCGTCTCGGAGATCTCGCCTTCGGCGAAAGGCTCCTCGAATTCGGCGACGAAGCCGCCGTCGAAAACGCGGCCCACGACGGCCGCCTTGAGGCCGAATAGGACGCGGTCGCCCACCGAAACATTGGCCGCGACCTCGACGCTGACGCCATCCAGCGAAATGTCGTTGATCTGCGCGAATTTCTCCCTGCCATCCGGCAATCGCACGCAAGTCCAGGGCATTCTGGGAACGATCCGCCTGTTCCGGCGGACGTCGACGAGACTCGCCGCCTCGCGGTTAGCGATCCAGATCAATTGCCCCGCGAACCGGCGCCGGCGCGCCTCCGGCAGGTCGACGACAATGACGAAGCCGCGGTCGGTCCGTCGCTCCACGTCGCCCTCGAGTCGGCCGAATTCCGGAGCGTATACGATGACCCGGTCGCCATAGTCGGCCGCGAGCGGCGTTTCGAAAATCATTTCGTCCATCGACGCCCCGACGATGCGGCATGGTTGCTCGCCCATGCCCGCCAGGATGATGAAGGCCTCGATGTCCACCGCGACCGGACGCCCGTGCATCCGGGACTCGTAGAAGCTCGTATCGAATAAGGTATGCAGTGACATGCTGCCCCAAGCCACTTTGTTTACCAGAGTTACGCTTGCACAGAATTCCTCATGCAGGGTTAACTGGGTCCGCCACGATGAAGCCTCATTAATGCCAGACTTTGCGCGCCGGCGGCGCCTGTGGCAGAAACCCCCCGTCCATTCCAAGAGGATCACAATGGCGGCAGACGTCACTTTTCCCGCGGCGGCGGCGGCGGGATTGCTCTCTTTTCTCTCCCCTTGCGTGCTGCCGCTCGTGCCGCCCTATCTGACCTACCTCGCCGGCGTCTCGATGGAGGACCTCGAGATCGAGACGCGCTCCAAGGCGCGACGGGACGTGCTGCTCTCGGCCATTCTGTTCGTTCTGGGCTTCACCACCGTCTTCGTGGCGCTGGGGGCGACGGCGAGCGCGTTCGGCGCCGTCATCCGCGCCAATCTGCAGGTTCTCTCCTGGGTCGCGGGCGGGATCATCATATTGATGGGCCTCCATTTCGTCGGCCTGCTCAGGGTCGAGCTGCTCTATCGCGAGAAGCGGGCGGAAATCTCCAAGCCCATGGGGCTTTTCGGCTCCTATGTGATGGGCCTCGCCTTCGCCTTCGGCTGGACGCCCTGCATCGGGCCGATCCTCGCGGCGATCCTCGCCGTCGCCGGCGCGCAGGACACCGTGGCGCGCGGCGCGGCGCTGCTCGCCACCTATTCGCTGGGCCTCGGCCTGCCCTTCATAGGCGCCGGCCTCGCGCTCGGCCGGTTTCTCGCCTTCGTCGCCCGCTTTCGCAAACATTTCGGCAAGGTCGAGAAGGTCGTCGGCGCGCTGCTGATCGTCACCGGCATCGCTTTCCTGACCGGCGGGGTGCAGGAAATGTCCTTCTGGCTTTTGGAAATGTTCCCCGGCCTCGCGTCGCTGGGATGAGCGCCTGGCCCGGCGCCGACGTACAGGCCGACCCGCGCCTGCCGGAGATCGACCGGCTGCGCGGCCTCGTCATGGTCGTCATGGCGCTGGACCACATGCGGGATTTCTTCGACGCCGATACGATCCGCTTCGCCGCCACCAATCTCGACCGCACCTATCCGTTTCTGTTTTTCACTCGCTTCATCACGCATTTTTGCGCGCCGACCTTCGCGCTGCTCGCAGGCGTCGGCGCCTGGTTCTACGGCGCGCGCCGCCAGGACCCAAGAGCGCTCTCGCTCTTTCTCGCGACGCGCGGCCTCTGGCTCATCCTGCTCGACGCCGTTGTCATCAGCCCGGTCTGGGGCGGGCCGGGCCGGATCGAACTCGGCACGCTCTGGGCGATCGGCTGCGGCCTGCTTGCGCTCTCCCTGCTCTCCCGACTGCCGCCCCGGGCCGTTCTCGCGGTCGGCGCCGCGATCGTTTTCGGGCACAACCTTCTGGACGGTTTCGGCGTCGCCGATTTCGGGGACCTCGGACCGCTCTGGCGGCTGCTGCACGAAAAAGGGCCTCTCCCCTTCAATCTCCCGGGCGAAGTCTATTACCCGGCGCTGCCCTGGATCGGCGTCGTCGCGCTGGGCTACGGGATTGGGCCGCTCTTTCAGAAGCCGCCCGCCGAGCGGGACCGGGCGCTGCGGCTCGCCGGTCTTGGCGCGCTGGCGCTCTTTCTCCTGCTGCGGGCGAGCAATCTCTACGGCGACCCCAATCCCTGGTCGACGCAGCGGGACGCGGTCTTCACCCTGCTCTCTTTCCTCAACGTCACAAAATATCCGCCTTCGCTCCTTTACCTCCTCGTCACGCTGGGCGGCGCGGCGCTGGCCCTGCCGGCGCTTGCGAAGCTCGGCGATCCCGCCGGGCGGGCGCTCGCCATCTTCGGCCGGACGCCGCTGCTCTTTTACGTTCTGCATCTCTATCTCGGCATGCTGGGCGCGGTCGCCCTCGCCTATGCGAAGGGCTACACGATTGGAGACATTGTCTCTTTCGCCAAATCCGGCGCGCCGCCGCCAGACTTCGGCGCGGGGCTCGCAGGGGCCTACGCCGCCTGGGTCGGGGTCGTTCTCCTGCTCTACCCGGTCTGCCGATGGTTCGCGGGGGTGAAGCGCCGGCGCGCGGACCTTTGGTGGCTCAGTTATCTCTGATCCTTAACGCTTTGGAGCAATATGCCGCCATCTGGCCCGAGCGACGCCTTGGTGGGCGGACGCCTCCCGCGTATAGAAGAATAAAGTTGCAGCGGTTGCTCCGCTCTAGGAAACGTCTCAGCTACGTCCGGGGTTAGGTAATGTTGGAAAAACTTGTGGCCTTCTGTCTTCGTTGGCCCTGGGCGGTGGTTCTTCTCACATTGGCGCTGACAGGCGGCGGCGTTTACCTCACCGTCGAGCGCTTCGCGATCGACACCGACACCACCAACCTCTTTTCGCCCGACATGGCCTGGCGGAAGAACCAGATGGCGCTCTACCGCGCCTTCCCGCAGCTCGAAAACTCGATCGTCATCGTCATCGACGCGCAGACCGGCGAAGCGGCGGACGACGCCGCGGCCCGGCTCACGGCCGACCTGAAGGGCAAGCCGCTGATGCAGCGGGTCTGGCGCCCGGACGATCCGGCCTTCTTCGTCAAGAACGGCCTGCTCTATCTCGACCTGAAGGAAGTGCAGCACACGGTCGGCATGTTGCTCGGCCAGACCGACGTGCTCACGCCCCTCGCCGAAGACCCGACGCTGCGCGGGCTCTCCAACGTGCTGGTCGCAAATCAGAAGCGCGCCGCCGGCAGCGAGAAGGCGACGGCCATGTATCTCTCGGGCCTCGACCAATTTTCGAAGGCCTTCGAGGAGACGCTCGCCGGCCGCCCCGCGGAGGTCGATTGGGAAAAGCTTCTTTCCGGCGGCAAGGCCGACGCGGCGCCCGTGGGCCCGCCGCTCGACAAGCGCCGCGTCGTCATCGTCAATCCGGTGATCGACTTCTCCGAACTTCAGCCCGGCGCCGACGCGATGGCGTTCATCCGCACATCGGCCGAGACGCTGGGGATCACCAAGGACAAGGGCTTCACGGTTCGCCTGACCGGCGAAGTGCCGCTCGCGGCCGAGGAGTTCGCGACCATTTCCGAAAACATGGCGCTGAACACGGTCGGCACGCTCGTCGTCGTCTCGCTGATCCTGTTCGCGGCGCTGCGCTCGCCCAAGCTGATCCTCGCCGTGCTCGTGACGCTGCTCGCGGGCCTCGCCATCACCTCGGGCATGGGCGTCCTGCTCATCGGCCGCTTCAACCTGATCTCGGTCGCCTTCGCGGCGCTCTTCATCGGCCTCGGCGTCGATTTCGGCATCCAGTTCGCCACTCGCTACCGAGAGGAGCGGCACGGCCATGGCGACCTCGAACGCGCGCTGATGCGGGCGACGCACGAGATTGGCGGATCGCTGACGCTCGCCGCCGTGTCCCTGCTCGCGGGCTTCTTCTGCTTCCTGCCGACGAATTTCCTCGGCGTCGCGGAGCTGGGCCTGATCGCCGGCGTCGGCATGATCATCGCCTATTTTGCGACGCTCACCTTCCTGCCGGCGGCGATCAAGCTCCTGCACCCGCCGGCCGAGCATGTGCCGATCGCCACCCATTCGCTCGCCGCGGTCGATCACTGGATCGCCCATCACCGCGCCCTGGTGCTCATCGCCACCGCCGCGGTGGTGCTCGCGGGCACGCCCTATCTGATGCGGCTGCGCTTCGACTCGAACCCGATGAACCTGCGCGACCAGAAGGTGGAGTCGGTCGCGACCTTCCTGGACCTGAGCCGGGACCCCAAGACCGCCCCGAACAAGATCGAGACGCTCGCGCCTTCTCTTGAGGCGGCCCGCGAGTTGAAGCAGAAGATTCTTGCCTTGCCGGAAGTGGACCACGTCGACTCGATCGACTCGCTAATTCCGGCCGACCAGGACGAAAAGCTCGCCTTGATCGAGCGCGCTTCAGACGAGCTGCGCGCGGCCCTCTACCCGAAGGTGAAGCCCGCGCCGACCGACGCCGAGACCGTGAAAGCGCTCGCCGCCGCCGCGAAATCCCTGCGCGCCGCCGTCGCCAAGAAGCCCGCGCCGCAGGTGACGCGCTTCGCCGCCGCGCTCGAGGCCCTCGCCAAGGCGAGCCCGCAGACGCGCGAGAAGGCGCGCGCCGCCGTCTTTACGGGCTTCGACAAGATGATGAGCCAGATCCGCGACGCCCTCAAGGCGCAGCGCGTGACGCCCGAATCCATGCCCGAAGAACTGCGCTCGGACTGGATCTCCGCCACGGGCCAGGTGCGCCTCGAAACGACCCCCAAGGGCGACAGCAACAATCTCGAGGTCATGTCCCGCTTCTCGGAGGCCATGCTGGCGGTCGCGCCCGAATCGAGCGGCGCGCCGGTCATCGTCTCGGAGGCCGGCAAGACGGTGACGCGGGCTTTCCTCGAGGCGGGCGTCTTCGCCTTTGTCGCGGTCTTCCTTATTCTTGCCGTAGCCTTGCGCAATCCCGTCGACGTCGCGCTCACGCTGGGTCCTCTGGTCCTTGCGGGGATCATGAGCCTTCAGGCGGCGGAAATGCTTGGGGTGTCGTTGAATTTCGCAAATATCATCGCGCTCCCGCTGATGTTCGGCGTCGGCGTCGCGTTCCACATCTACTATGTCATCGCCTGGCGGAAGGGCGTCGTGGACATGCTGGCGTCGAGCCTCACCCGCGCGATCTTCTTCAGCTCGCTCACGACCGGCACGGCTTTCGGCAGCCTGTTCCTGTCCAGCCATCCGGGGACGGCGAGCATGGGCGAATTCCTCACCATCTCGCTGTTCTTCACGCTGCTCGCCGCCTTCATCATCGTGCCGGCCTTTCTGGGGCCGCCGAAGCACCCGGTCGATGCGGACGCCGATGCGGCTGCGCGAGCCGATGCGACTTGACGGCGGGACGCGTTCGCCTTTCGCTGCGTGGATGATTATTTTGGATGCAACTGCAAATCAGGGGTCGGGCGTATGAAAAGATTATTGCTGGGCATCGTCGCCGCGACGGCCCTCTGCGCGCCGCAGTTCGCATCGGCCATGGATATCTATGGCGTCTGGGTGCGCGACGGGCACCCGACCGACAAGCTCGAATTCTTCGACTGCCAGGGCAAGCTCTGCGCCAAGGGCGTCCTGCCCATGCTCGACGGCAGCCCGGCGCCTCTCATCCTGCGCCACGCTCCCAAGACCGGGCCGAACAACTGGAAGGGCGACCTCTTCAACCCCGAAGACGGCAAGACCTACACGGGCAAGATCACCTATCAGGAGCCGAATCAGCTCACGCTGACCGGCTGCCTCGTCGCCTTCCTTTGCCAGAGCGAGACCTGGACGCGCGTCTCCGGTCCCCCCAAGGCCAACGACGCCAAGACGGACGCGAAAGCGGCGAAGGCGCAGCCGACAGATTCAGCGAAGGCCGGCGACAAGGCGACCGATAAGACGGCGCCGACGAAAGCGCCGCCCGCGCATGACGACGCGAAGAAGCCCGCGAAACCTGCGGACGCGAAGGCCGCCGCCCCGGCGAAGCCCGCGCCGGCCAAGCCCGCAAAGCCCGCCGCCGCCGATGAGTGACGCAAACTCTGTCACAAGTTTAAGATAAGGTAACTTGACTGCCGCGGTGCGGTAGGCGAGCGTTGCCGCGCTTCATTCGGCGCACGCCACTTGCGCCGGTAGCGTTAACGGCGACGTTTTAGCCTATTAATCCGACAGATTTTGGCGGCGGCCTCTCTCCTGCAGGCGAGCGCTGGCGCGGCGATGGAGATGAGCCTCAGTTGACAGCAGCCCGGCCTGCAATCTCGACTGGGAGAAGCCGGACCTCGCCACGCCGCCGCCCGAGGCGTTCCGCGAGTCGAAGAGCGCCTCGCTCCGCGCCCATTCCCGCGCGGCGCCGGATTCGCCGCGAAGTTCGGCTCGCGGAGCTGACGCGCTCGTCGATAATGCGCGTTGGAGAACAACAACGACATCGCCGCCGCGGTGCGCGCATCCAACAGGCGGACGCCCAGGCGCGCGTCTCCAGCGCGGCGCTGTGGCCGACGGTCTCCATGCAGGACATCGTGCGCACCACCCGCACGCCCGGGACGACGACGAATATCGGCGGGGCGAGCGGCGGCTTCAACCCGGCGACGACCAGCGCCTCGTCCTCGGCGCCGTCCTCGGGTTTCAACGCCCGTCATTTCGGCTTCTTCCAGCTCGGCCTCACCGCAAGCTACGACGCTCGATTTCTGGGGCGTGAACGACGACGCCTCCGAACGCCGCCCGGCTGCTCGCCAACGCCAGCCGCTTCAATCGCGACACGTCGTCGAGATTTGACGACGTCGCCTCGGTCATCAACGCCTATTTTCAGGTCCTCAACGCGCAGGACCTGCTGCGCATCGCGCATGACAACGTCCGCATCGCCACGGAAGTGCTGAACGCGCGATGAAGGCGCGTCGCAGGTCGGGAACGGCGAGCGCGCTCGACACCGCCCAGCAGGAATCCGTGCTCGCCCAGGCCCGCGCGACAATTCCTCCGCTCGAGCAGACGCTGGCGCCAGCACGCAATCTTCTCGCGGTTCTCCTGGGGCGAACGCCGGAGAGCTTCTCGACGTGACGGGAACCTCGCTCAAGTCGACTGCCTTCCCGAAGATCGCCCCCGGACTTCCGTCGGAAGTGCTGCTGCGGCGCCCCGATGTCGCCGAGGCGGAAGCGCAGCTCGCCTCGCAGGAATTCTCGGTCCTTCAGGCGCGCGCCGCTTTTTTCCCGTCGATCAGCTTTCACGGCCAATATGGCGTTCAGTCGATCGTCTGCCAAATATCTGGCGACGCCGGAGGCGATCGCCTGGCAGATGCTGGGCAGGACATCGCGCAGCCAATCTTCGACGGCTACAATCTGCAAGGTCAATATATGCTGCAGCAAGGCAAATATAGCGAGTTGGCCGCCAATTACCGCAAACAGACGCTGACCCCGCTGCGGACACGGAGAACGCGTTGATCGCGATCAGCGAAACAGGCAAGGAGCTCAAGATCGACCAAGAAGGCGTGGACGCCGCGAAACGGGCTCTTGATGCGGCGCAAGCGCGCCTGCGCGAAGGCACGATCGACATCGTCACAATGTCGACGACCCAAAACACCTATTTTCAGGCGCAGGACGGTTCCTGGAGCAGACGCGATCTCGCGCATTACCAGGCGGCGACGAGCCTCTATCAGGCTCTCGGCGGCGGCTGGTCGCCGACCACGCGCGAAACGGAGATCGCCGCGCCAACGCCGCCTATGAGGCCGACAAAGGGATCTTTCCATGATCCGCGCCGATCGGCGTATTCTCATGGCGCTAGGGGCGCTCGGCCTCGCCCTTGCCTTGGGCTCGGCCTATCGGGCCGGGGTCTTGCCGGGCTTTGGCGGCGGGGAGAAGCCAGCCGCGGTGGAAGAGGAGGTTCCGGTCCGCAGAGCCGTGGCGCGCGCGCGGCAGGACGTGCCGGTGACGATCGACGCGTCGGCACGGTTCAGGCGCTGAACACCGCGACGATCCGCACCCAGGTCGACGGCCGTCTCACCGCGCTCCATGTCACCGAGGGCGAGGACGTGAGGAAGGGCGAGATCGTCGCTGAGATCGAGCCC
The DNA here is from genome assembly GCF_049675845.1 of Methylocystis parvus. GTDB lineage: Bacteria > Pseudomonadota > Alphaproteobacteria > Rhizobiales > Beijerinckiaceae > Methylocystis > Methylocystis parvus_A. Next base: position 3,388,392 of record NZ_CP187161.1, on the reverse strand, counting down.
AATCTCTATCAGGCGCAATACGACCAGGCCGTCGCCAAGAAGGCGCAGGACGAGGCCAATCTCGCCAATGCGCGCATCGATCTCGTTCGTTACGAGAAGCTGGTCGCCGCAAATTCAATTACTGCTCTCAACAGCAGTTCATGCGACGCAGAAGGCGCTGGTGGCGCAGCTCGAGGCGCTGGTGCGCGCCGACAGGCTCATCGACAGCGCGAGAACCACCCTCGGCTATTGCGACGATCCCTCGCCGATCGACGGACGCGTCGGCATTCGTCTGGTCGACGTCGGCAACATCCTGCACGCCTCGGATCAGCTCGGCATCCTCGTCGTCACGCAGCTCAAGCCGATCAATGTGGTTTTCGTGATCCCTCAGGAGAAGCTGCTCTCCGTGCAGAACGCCGTCGCCCGCGGCAGCCGCCAAGTGTTCCGCGCTCGGCCCCGACAATCAAGCGGAGATCGAGCCATCCGGAGAACTCACGGTCATCGACAATCAGATCGACCAGCTCACCGGCACGGCGAAAATAAAGGCGACCTTCGCCAATCAGTCGCTGAGACTTTGGCCCGGTCAATTCGTGAACGTCCGAATGGTCGTCGACACGCTCAAGAACGCCGTCGTCGTGCCGGCGACGGCGATCCGGCCGGGTCCGAGCGGACCTTATGTGTATCTCCTCACCAACGGCGACGTCGCGATCACGAAAAACGTCAAGGTCGGCCAGCAGGACGAAAACATCGCGGTCGTCGCCTCTGGTCTGAAGGCGGGCGACACGGTCCTCACGAGCGGATTTGGGCGGCTTGCGGACGGCGCGAAAGTGCGCGTGGTCTCCGACGGTCGCGAGGGTGCGGAAAAACAGGCGAGCGACAATGCCGGGCGAAATTCCGCCTCCGCGCCGGCAGCCGATGAACGGCGGCGGCGCAAATGGGATTTCACGCGGGCAGGAAGGGGGCGCGTTGCGACCCGACGGCGCCGGCGCCACGGAGCGCGGCCGCCGCCTCTCCCGAAGCCCGAGGATAATCTGAAACGGAGCGAGCCCGGAAGGTGACGCCCGCCGCGAAGCGAGCCATGAATGTTTCAGCGCCCTTTATCAAGCGGCCAGTCGCGACGACGCTGCTGGCGTTCGCCGTGCTGCTGTTCGGCGTCGGCGGCTATGCGCGCTGCCCGATCTCGCCGCTGCCGCAGGTCGATTTTCCCGACCATCCAGGTAACGACGCAGCTTCCCGGCGCAAATCCCGACACAATCGTCGCTCGTGACCGCCTCGCTCGAACGCCAGTTCGGGCAGATCCAATCGCTGGCTGCGATGTCGTCTACGAGTTCGTTCGGCTGTCGCAGATCACGCTGCAATTCAACGCTCGACCGCGACATCGACGCCGCGGCGCAGGACGTGCAGCGGCGATCAATGCCGGGCCTCGACCTGCCGCGAAACCTGCCCTATCCGCCGTCGTATTCGAAGGTCAATCCCGCCGATACGCCGATCGTCACCCTGGCGCTGACGTCGAATACGCAGTCGCTCCGCTCAATGTCCGATCTTGCCGACACGCTGTTGGCGCAACGTCTGGCCTCGGTCTCGGGCGTCGGCCACGTCTCCGTGAGGGCGGCGTGCGCCCGCCATTCGCGTCGAGGCCGATCTCGCGCGGCTCGCCGCAATCGCATGAGCATGGACGACCTGCGCTTGGCCATCGCCGCCGCCAATGTCGCCGGCGCCAAGGGCTCGATCGACGGCGCGCGGCAGTCCTACACGCTCGACGCCAACGATCAGATCGACCAAGCGCACATCTACGAAGATGTCATCGTCGCTTATCGGAACGACGCGCCGGTCCGCATCAGGGATGTGGCGAAAGTTTCCGAGGGCCTCGAGAACACGCGCGTGGGTGGCTGGTACAATGGCAAACCTGCGGTCATCGTCGATATCCAGAGGCAGCCGGGCGCCAACGTCATCGAGACGGTGAACCGCATCAAGGCCGAGCTGCCGCGCGTCGAGCGCACGATGCCGGCGGGCGTCAGTCCTCAGATCGTCAACGACCGCACCGGCACGATCCGCGCCTCGATCCGCGACGTGCAGTTCACGCTCGTGTTGAGCGTCGGCCTGGTCGTGATGGTCGTGTTGCTGTTCCTGCGCTCGATACGGGCGACGATCATCGCGGGCGTGGCGCTGCCGGTGTCGCTGGTAGCCACGTTCGGCGTCATGTATTTCGGCGGCCAATTTCTGCGGATTTTCGCTCGACAACCTCTCGCTGATGGCGCTCACCATCGGCACGGGCTTCGTCGTCGACGACGCGATCGTGATGATCGAGAACATCGTGCGCAATATCGAGAAGGGCGAAAAGCCGATGAAGGCGGCCTCGACGGCGCGCGCGAGATCGGCTTCACCGTCGTGTCGCTGACGGTGTCGCTGATCGCGGTCTTCATTCCGCTGCTGTTCATGACCGGCATCGTCGGGCGCATGTTCCGCGAGTTCGCGATGACGCTGACGATCGCGGTCGTCGTCTCGGCTGTCGTGTCGCTGACGCTGACGCCAATGATGTGCTCGAAGCTGCTGCGCGGCGGACACGACGAGAAGTCCGGCATCGTCGGCCGCTTCATCGAACGCGTGATCGGTGGCTACGATCGCTCGCTCGAATTCGTGTTTCGGCATCAGGGTGCGACGCTCGTCGTGGCGCTGATGACGGTCGTCCTGACGATCTCGCTCTACGTCATCATGCCGAAGGGCTTTCCTGCCGCGGCAGGACACGGGCGTGCATCACCGTCGTGTGGAAGCAGTCCGCCGACGCCTCCGTTCACGAGATGACGAAGCTGCAGAAAGACGTGGCGGCCATCGTCGCGACGGACAAGGATGTCGCCGGGCGTCGCCTCGGTGCTCGGCGTCGGCCAGCTCAATGCGACGACCAATGTCGGCCGCCTCACCGTGACGCTGAAAAGCCGCGACGAGCGCGACGTGAGCGCCGACGTGATCGCCGACCGCCTGAAGGCGGCGGGCGAGAAGGTCGCCGGCACCTCTCTCTTCATCGAGCCGGTGCAGGACATTCAGATCACCACGCGGCCGAGCCGCTCACAATATCAATATACGCTCGCCAGCGCCGACGCGGCGAGCTCGATGCGAGTTGGTCGAAGAAAATGGCTCGACAGCTGCGCGACACCGCCTGCGCAACGTCGCGCGGAAACCCAGGACGGCGGCCTGCGCGCCTTGATGAAGATCGACCGCGAGAAGATGGGCCGTCTCGGCATTTCGGCGCAGGACGTCGACAATGTGCTGAACGACGCCTTCGGCCAGCGCCAGATTTCAACGATCTACACGCAGTCGAACCAGTATCGCGTCATCCTCGAGGCCGCGCCGCAATATCTGCGCGACATGTCGGCGCTGGAAAAGCTTTATGTGGCGCCCATCGGCGGCGGACCGCAGACGCCGCTCGCGACCTTCGTGCGCGTCGACAATATCGCCGCGCCGCTCTCCGTCGCGCATCAGGATCAGTTCCCGGCGATCGACCATCAGTTTCGATCTGGCGCCCAATGCATCGTTGAGCGATGCGCTTGCTGCGATCGACACGGCGAAAAAGGATATCGGCCTGCCCGTTACCGTGTCGGGCACCTTCAGCGGCGACGCGGCGGAGTTCGAAGTCGCTGCAGAGCGAGCCATGGCTGATCCTTGCGGCAATCATCGCGATCTACATCGTGCTCGGCGTTCTCTATGAGAGCTTCATTCATCCTTCACCGTGCTGACGACCTTGCCGTCAGCCGGCGTGGGCGCTGCTCGCCTTGATGCTCTTCCGCCTCGATCTCTCGATCGTGGCGCTGATCGGCATCATCCTGCTGATGGGCATCGTCAAGAAGAACGCGATCATGATGATCGACTTCGCGCTCGAGGCCGAACGCGAGCGAGGGCTGTCTCGCGCCGCGCGATTCGATCGTGCGCGCCGCATCTGCGCTTCCGTCCGATCATGATGACGACGCTCGCCGCACTGCTTCGGCGCGCTGCCGCTCGCCATGGCGCATGGGCCTGGGAGCGAGTTGCGCATCCGCTCGGCGTCTCGATCATCGGCGGCCTGCTGCTCAGCCAATTGCTGACGCTCTACACGACGCCGGTCATCTATCTGGCGATGGAGCGGCTGCGCGCCCGCCTCGGAGGCGCCCGTGCGCTCGATGCCTCCGGCGAACCGGTTACCGCCGCGCCCAGCCATCCGTCGGCTGCAGCGACGGCCAATCGCGAGGCTGCGGAGTAACGGCGATGAACGTCTCGCGCATCTTCATCGAGCGGCCCATCGGCACGGCACTTCTTGCCGTCGGCCTGTTTCTCGTTGGGGCGGTCGCGTACTTCATGCTTCCGGTCGCCAGCATGCCGGCGATCGAGATTCCGACCATCCGGATCATGGCGACGCGGCCCGGAGCCGATCCGGCGACGATGGCCGCAAGCGTCGCATCGCCGCTCGAGCGCCGCCTCGGCGAGATCGCGGGCGTGACGGAAATGACGTCGACAAGCTCACTCGGCTCGACGTCGACGCCATCGCGCAGTTCGACCTCAACCGCAACGTCGATGCTGCGGCGCGCGACGTGCAGGCCGCGATCAACGCCGCAACCGCCGATCTGCCGGGCGATCTTCCGCAGGTGCCGACCTATCGCAAGTATAACCCGTCGGCCGATGCCTATGCGTGCTCGCGCTGACCTCGAGCACGATGCCGACGAGCGCGATTTTCGACGCGACGGATTCGGTTATCGCGCAGCGCATCTCGCAGGTGCCGGGCGTCGCCGAGGCGCGCATCGCCGGCGCCGATCAGCCGGCGATCCGCGTGCAAGTCGACCCGACGCTCGTCGCTTCGATGGGTCTCAGCTTCGACGACGTCAAGAACGCCGTCACGGCCGCCAACGATCTGGCGCCCATCGGCTCCGTCGATGCGCCGAACCAGACCATCGTGCTGCAATCCAACTCGCAGATGATGGAACCCGAGGACTACAAGGATATCGTCGTCAAGAACATGCCGAACGGCGACGTCGTCAAAGTCGGGGATGTCGCCAAGGTCGTCAAGGCAACGCGCAACTCCCGGTCTTCGGCACGGTTCGACATGTCACCGGCCGTGCTTCTCATCATCACCAAGACGGCGGACGCAAACGTCATCGATACGGTCGATCGGGTGAAGGCTGTCCTGCCGCAGCTCAAGGAATGGATTCCGGCCGGCATCGACATTTCCATTCTAACCGACCGCACGACGACAATCCGTGCTTCTGTTCACGACATGCAGATCACGCTGGGCCTGACGATCCTGCTCGTGATGTCGGTCGTATTCGTCTTCCTGCGCCGCGGCGACGCCGTCATCGCCGCGGGCATCACGGTGCCGCTATCGCTCGTCGGGACCTGCGCGGCGATGTGGGTCGCCGGCATTCTCGATCGACAATCTCTCGCTGATGGCGCTCACCGTTGCGGTCGGCTTCGTCGTCGACGACGCCATCGTCATGATCGAGAACGTCGAAGCCAACCGGGAGCGCGGCATGAGCCGCATGTCGGCGGCGCTCGATGGCTCGCGGCAGATCGGCTTCACCGTCGTCTCGATCAGCCTGTCGCTCGTCGCCGCGTTCATCCCGGTGCTGTTCATGACCGGCATCGCGGGGCGATTGCTGCATGAATTCGCACTGACGCTGACGTTCGCCATCGTCATTTCCGCCGTCGTGTCGCTGACCGTGACGCCGATGATCTGCGCGCACTTCATCAAGGAAGGCGCCGAAGCGCATCGCAACCTCGCCGACCGCATCTTCGAGGGGGCTCTGGGTCTCGTCGTCAGCGCCTATGCTTTCACGCTGCGGATCGCACTGCGCAACCAGCTCGTCATGCTTAGCGTCTTCATCGCGACGATCTTTCTGACCGTGCATTTTTATGCTGTGCTGCCGAAGGGCTTTCTGCCCGAAGACGATACCGGTCTCATCATCGCGGCGACGGAAGCCGCGCCGGACGTCTCGTTCGCCGATATGAAGCGGCTGCAAGACCGGGCACTGAAGGTGATTGCCGATCCCGCGGTCGATAATATCGGCTCCTTGATGGGCGCAGGCGGCTTCAATCCGACGCAAAATCAGGGCCGGATGTTCATCAGCCTGAAGCCGCTCGATGAACGCGGCAACGTGCCGACGGCTGAGGTTATCGACAGGCTGCGAAAGCCGCTCGGCGACATCGTCGGACTGGCGACGCGCTTGATGCCGTCGCGCGATATTCGCGCGGGCGCGCGGTCAGGCAAGGCCGACTACCAATATACGCTGTGGTCGCTCAATCGCTCGACGAACTGGAGGAATGGCGCCGAAAGCGCTTTCATCGCGCGCCATTCCGGGCAGATCGTCGACGTCACGTCCGACAAGGAGAAAGGCGGACTGCGCGCGCACGTCAACATCGACCGCAACGCCGCATCGCGCTTGAACGTCCCGATCTCCGATATCGACACCGCGCTGTCGAACGCTTTCTCGCAGACGCAGTTCTCAACGATCTATACCGATCGCAATCAATATAAGGTCGTGATCGAGACGCCGAAATTGCGCCAGCGCGACATCAGCGATCTTGCGGGCGTCTATGTCACGAGCGCGAACAAGCAGCAGGTGCCGCTGACCGCGCTGGCGCGCGTCGAGCGCAGCTCCATGCCGCTCGTCGTCAATCATCAGGGCGTGCTGCCCGCCGTCACGATCTCCTACAATGTCGCGCCGGGTTCGACGCTCGACGCCGCGACCTGCAGGCGATCGAGGAAGCCGTCGCGGTGCTCAATCCGCCGAGCAGCCTGCATGCGGGCGGGCGACGCCGCCGACTTCCGCAAGGTCGCGAAAGGCATGGCGACGCTCATCCTCGCCGCGCTGCTCGCCGTCTACATCGTGCTCGGCATCCTCTATGAAAGCCTCGTCCATCCGATTGACGATCATCTCGACGCTGCCTTCCGCCGGCCTCGGCGCGCTGCTCGCGCTCGAGCTGTTCGCATATGGACCTTCACGGTGATCGCCTTCATCGGCATTCTGCTGATCGGCATCGTCAAGAAGAACGGCATCATGCTCGTCGACTTCGCGCTCCATGCCGAGCGCGATCGCGGTCTCTCTGTCCGTGACGCGGCGCTGGAGGCGGCGCGCGAGCGCTTCCGCCCCATCGTGATGACGACGCTTCGCGGCGCTTGTTCGGCGCGCTGCCCCTCGCCTTCGCGACGGGCATCGGCGCGAGCTGCGCCGTCCGCTCGGCATCACCATCATCGGCGGCCTGCTGCTCAGCCAGGCGCTGACGCTCTACACGACGCCGGTCTATGCTATCTGCTGAGCGCCCCAGCGGTCCTCGAAGACCAGCGTTTCCAGAGGCAGGCGCGAGGCCCAGCGTTTCACTTCGAGTTCAGGGCGCTTGTAGGCCCGCTCGACGAAGCCGACGCAGAGATAGGCGACGATGGCGATTTCTTCGGGAATTCCGAGAATTGCCCGCAAATCCTCCTCGCGCATGATGCTCACCCAGCCAACGCCGACGCCTTCCGCGCGCGCCGCGAGCCAGAGATTCTGAACGGCGCAGGCCGCGCTCAAAAGATCGGTGTTGGGCTGCTGCGTGCGGCCGAGCCCTGTCGCGCCATGGCGCTCGCGGTCGCAGGTCACGCAAACATTGACCGGGGATTTGAGAATGCCTTCGAGCTTAAGGTTTCGGTAGTGATTGCGCCGCGCCGGATCGAGCATCCGCTCCTCGGCCTCGGCGCCGCGCAGAAAGGCCCGATGAACCTCGCCGCGCACCGCGGCGTCTCGTATCACGATGAAATTCCACGGCTGCATGAAGCCGACGGAAGGCGCGTGATGCGCCGCGTCGAGGATGCGCAGCAACAATTCCTGCGGCACCTCCTCGGGCAAGAACTCATTGCGCACGTCGCGGCGCGTATAGATCGCGCGATAGACGGCGGCGCGATCCGCCTCGCTGAAGGGCGCGGCGGGACCGAGTTCGTCCGCGGCGATTCGCCACGGCTCGAAAGGCGTTTCATCCGCCATCACGCAATCTCCAGGGCGTTCGTCAGCCGCGTCCAGGCGGCTTCGCCCGCGGGAAGGCCGAAGCGCAGCCATTCTGGCCGCTCAGGAAACGCCCGCGGCAGAATGCCGCTCTCGCAGAGCCGCATAAACCAATCGCCGGCGCGCTCGTGACGGACGAGCCGAAACAGTGCGGTTCCGCCCATGAGGCCGAAACCCGCCTGCTCGAGAAGACTGTCTAGACGTGCGGCGTCCATCGCCGAAGCCACAGCGGCGGCCTGCAGCCAGCGCGCGTCGGAAAGGGCGCGCCCGCCGATGGCGAGCGCGGGACCCGAGACAGCCCAGGGCCCGAGCGCCGACCGCAGCCGTTCCGCGCGGCGCGGCGCGCATAGCGCGAAGCCGAGGCGCAATCCTGCGAGCCCATAGGCCTTGCCGAAAGATCGCAGGACGATCGCGCCTTCGAGCGACGCAAGCGATGCGACGCTGTGGGTCGGCGTGAAATCGACGAAGGATTCGTCGACGACAAGCAGGCCGCTTTTGCGCGTCATCTCGTCAGCCAGACGCGCCAGGTCTCGCGAAGAGACCACACGCCCGTCGGGATTGTTCGGATTGACGACGATCGCCACGTCGAATCCCGCGAGATCCGCGATCGACTCTACCGTCGCGACTTTGGCGCCCGCAGCCGACCAGCAGGCGGCGTGTTCCGCGTAAGTGAAGCCGAGAACGCCGACGCGACGCGCGGGAAAGACGCGCGGCAAGAGCTGGATGAAAGCCTGGACGCCAGCGCCCGGGATGACCGCCACCGCCTGCGGCGCGCGATAGGCGGCGTGCGCGGCCGCCTCCAACGCGGCGAACGCCTCGTCGTCCGGCAGGCGCGTCCAGGCTTCGGGGGCGATCGCCGGCAGCGGATAAGGATGCGGATTGACGCCCGTCGAAAGATCGATCCAGGGCTGAGGCGCATTCGGATAAAGGCGGCGCGCTTCGTCCAGACGGCCCCCATGCGCAATTGGAGACGTCATCGCGCGATCTCCAGAAGCGCGTCGATATCGATATGCGTCTCGCAATGCGTCGCGAGCGCGTCGAGCGTTTCGTCGATGGAAGTTTCAAAGCGCAGGGCAGACGCCTCGGCGCCGATAAAATTCAGGAAGGCGGCCCGCATGGCGTCGTCGGCGAAAAGGCCGTGCACATAGGCGCCCATGATGCGACCGTCGTGCGAAAACGCGCCATCTGCGCGGCCGCCTTCAAAGCGGAACAATGGACGCGCGCAATCAGGCCCGGAGGTTTCGCCGACATGCATCTCATAACCGTGAAAGGGCGCATCGAACGGAAGCGCGCGGCCCGTAACGCGCGTCAGTGTCTTCTTGTCCGTCAGCGTCGTATCGACATCGAGAAGACCGAGGCCTTCGGCCCTGCCGACATCGCCTTCCATGCCTTGCGGATCACGAATGGCGCGGCCGAGCATCTGGTACCCGCCGCAGATTCCGAAGACGCGGCCGCCGCGTCGCACATGGGCGCGAAGGTCGATGTCCCACCCTTCTCTGCGCAGCGCCGCGAGATCGGCCATGGTCGCCTTGGAGCCGGGAAGAATGACGAGCGCCGCATCCGCCGGAAGGAGTTCGCCCGGCTGCACGAGGCGCAGATCGACACCCGGCTCCGCCTTCAGCGGATCGAGATCGTCGAAATTGGCGATGTGCGGCAGCAGCGGAACGGCGACGACGACGCCCTGCTTTCGCGCATTGCGCTGCGCGCGAAGGCCGAAGGCGTCTTCCGCCGGCAGGCGCGACGCGGCGTCGAAATAGGGAACGAGCCCCAGCGCGCGCCAGCCCGTGCGCTGCGCGATAAAATGCATGCCTTCGTCGAACAGCGAGGCGTCGCCGCGAAACTTGTTGACGATGAAGCCCTCGATCATCGCGGCGTCTTCCGCGTCGAGCACCGCCTTGCAGCCGACGAGCTGCGCAATGACGCCACCACGATCGATGTCGCCGACGAGCACGACGGGCGCGTTCGCTTCGCGCGCAAAGCCCATATTGGCGATGTCGTTGGCGCGCAGGTTGATCTCCGCCGCGCTGCCTGCGCCTTCCACGATCACGAGGTCGCTCTGCGCCTTGAGCCGCGCGAAGCTTTCCATCACGGCGGGCTTGAGGCGCGGCTTCCAGTCCTGATAATCGCGCGCCTTCGCCTGCCCGGCGATGGCGCCGCGCAGAATGACTTGTGAGCCGTTCGCGCCCTGCGGCTTCAGCAGCACCGGATTCATGTCCACGCTGGGCGCGAGCCGCGCCGCGCGCGCCTGCAGCGCCTGGGCGCGGCCGATCTCGCCGCCGTCTTCCGTCACGGCGGCGTTGTTCGACATGTTCTGCGGCTTGAAGGGCGCGACGCGCAAGCCGCGATTGACGAAGGCGCGCGCAAGGCCCGCGACGACCAGCGATTTGCCGACGTCCGATCCCGTTCCCTGGATCATCAGCGCGCGGCTCATGACGCGAGCAGCGCCATGACGGCGTCGAGATCGTGCGCGAGCGCTCTCGCCCGTGCGTGCGCTCGGCGGCAGGACGACGATCGTCTCCAGCGAGAGGGCGCGCGCTGCTTCGATCTTGGCGTAGGTGAGCGCGCCGCCGCTATTCTTGCTCACGACGATGTCGATGCATTTCTCGCGCATCAGGGCGACTTCATCCTCGCGCGGAAAAGGGCCGCGCGCGGAAAAGACCTCGCAGTTCGGCGGCAGGTCGCCGGCTTCCGGCGGCTCGATGACGCGCAGGAGATAATGGTGCCGGGGCGCCGCGCGGAAATCGGCGACGCCCTGCCGGCCGATGGTGAGAAACACGCGGCGCGGCGCTTCTCCCAGCGCATGGGCGGCGGCGGCGTTGTTCGATACTTCTATCCAGTCGTCGCCGTCGGTCAGGCGCCACGGTTCGCGGGCGTAAACAATGAGCGGCAGGCCGAGCGCGACGCAGGCGGATTGCGCATTGGCGGACATTTGCGCGGCGAAAGGATGCGTCGCGTCGATCACGTGGGTGATGCGCTCTTCTTCCAGACAGCGCTTCAATCCCTCGACGCCGCCGAACCCGCCGACGCGCGTCGGCAGCGCGAGCGCCATCGGCGCGCTTGTGCGGCCGGCAAGCGAGGCGATCGCGTGACAGGCCGGATCGGCGGCGAGCCGCGCGGCCAGCGCGCGGGCTTCGCTCGTGCCGGCGAGCAGGAGGATGCGCTTTTTGCGGTCGGCAGCCGTCCCGAAGCCATTAGTTGGATGCTGGCGGGATGCGTCTCGACTTGCAGCATCGCCGAGGCTGAAAGGCCCCCCACCCTTTATCCCTCCCCGCAAGGGGGAGGGAGGCGGCTCACGATCAAAATCCACGCAGGCTGCGCCGTACCGCGCCAATCTCGCAGCATTATCCCTCCCCCTTGCGGGGAGGGTGGCGCCGCGCAGCGGCGTCGGGTGGGGGGCAAGTCGCTCCTCGATTGCTTCGTCGTCTTCCACTCCCCGGGATGACGTCGAGGAGGCTGATACGCTGTTACACAAGATCGACGCGCCTCACTCCGCGGCAAGCTTCACGGAAGCGGGGTTGCGAAACTCGGCGAGGAGCCGCTCGCGCTCGGCGTCGGCGATCGCGACATGATGGCCCTTGATGTGGCCGAAGCCCCGGATCTTCTCCGGCAGACGCGCCAACGCCACGGCCGCCGGATAATTGTCCGGCGTGAGCGACGTCAGCAATTCGTCGATGAACGCTTCATATTCCCTGAGCAGGCGCTGCTCGACGACGCGGTCATTGTTGAAGCGGGTGATGTCGAACCAGCGGCCCCGGATCCATTTGAGTTTCGCGAGAACCTTCATCACCGAGAACATCCACGGCCCGAAGGTAATTTTCCGCGAGCCGCCGAAATCCGTCTTGCGCTGCAGGAAGGGGATCGGCGGCGCGAGATGCAGCTCCAGTTTCAGATCGCCTTCGAACGTCTCGGAAAGCTGTCGCTGGAAGGCCTCGCTCGTATAGAGGCGCGAGACCTCGAACTCGTCCTTGAAGGCCATCAGCTTGAAGAGATAGCGCGCGACCGCTTCCGTCAGCTCCGTCGAACCGGGCATGCGCGCCTTTTCGAGCTTGGCGATCGCCTCGACGCGGGCGCGGTAATGCGCGGAATAGGCCTCGTTCTGGTAATCGACGAGAAAAGCCGCGCGGCGCTCGATGACCTCCTGGAGCGTCTTCGAGCGTTGCTTGGCTTCCGTCGGACGGCGCAGCGACTCGACCACCGCCTCGACGCTCTTGATGTCATGCGCGGCGCGGCGGCCCCAGAGGAAGGCCGAGTGATTCATCGGCACCGATTCGCCGTTGAGTTCGATCGCGCGCAGGATCGACTCTTCCGTGAGCGGCAGGAAACCCTTCTGCCAGGCGTAGCCGAGGATGAAGATGTTGGCGGCGATCGAGTCGCCGAGAAGCGCCTGCGCCAGCGCCGTGGTGTCGATGAAGATCGACTCCGGCCCGCCCGCGCGGCGGATCGCCTGCTTGATCTCTTCCGACGGCAACACGAAATCGGGATTGCGCTCAATGTCACCCGGGAAGACCTCGGCGCTGTTGACGAGCACATGGGTCTTGCCCTGCTCGACGGCGGCGAGCACCTGCTTGGCGCCCGCGACGACGAGATCGCAGCCGAGCATGAGATTGGCTTCGCCCGCGGCGACGCGAATGGCGTGGACCTCCGCGGGCGTGCGGCCGATCTTCACATGGCAGTAGACGGCGCCGCCCTTCTGCGCGAGGCCGGCCATGTCGATGACGCCGACGCCCTTGCCTTCCAGATGCGCGGCCATGCCGAGAATGGCGGAGACGGTGACGACGCCCGTACCCCCTAAACCCGCGACGAGAATGCCGTAAGGCGTGCGGCCGATCTCGGCGATCTTCGGCTCGGGGAGCGCCGGATGGCCATGCGTGTCCTCCTTCGAGGGCAGCGGCGCCTTCTTCATGCGCGCGCCATGCACGGTGACGAAGCTCGGGCAGAAGCCTTCGAGGCAGGAGAAATCCTTGTTGCAGGCCGACTGGTCGATACGGCGCTTGCGGCCGAATTCGGTCTCGACCGGCTGCACGGCGACGCAGTTGGACGCGGTGCCGCAATCGCCGCAGCCTTCGCACACCAACTCGTTGATGATGATGCGCGCGTCGGGATCGGGAAAGAGGCCGCGCTTGCGCAGGCGGCGCTTCTCCGTTGCGCAGGTCTGATCGTAGACGAGGACGGTGACGCCATCGGTCTCCGCCAGCTCGCGCTGCACTTCGTTCAGAACGTTGCGATGATGGATGGTGAGTCCCGGCGGCCAGGCGATGGTCGGCGGATATTTGCCGGGCTCGTCCGTGACCAGCGCGATCTTCTTGACGCCCTCGGCGGCGACCTGATGCACGATGGCCTCGACGGTGAGTTCGCCCTCATGCTTCTGGCCGCCGGTCATGGCGACGACGCCGTTATAGAGAATCTTGAAGGTGATGTTCGTGCCAGCCGCCACGGCGAAGCGGATGGCGAGCGAGCCCGAATGATTGTAGGTGCCGTCGCCCAGATTCTGGAAGACATGCTTGCGCGTCGAGAAGGGCGCCTCGCCGATCCAGTTCGCGCCCTCGCCGCCCATATGGGTGTAGCCCTCGGTGCGACGGCCCATCCATTGCGCCATGTAATGGCAGCCAATGCCCGTATAGGCGCGCGCGCCCTCCGGCACATGCGTCGAGGTCGAATGCGGGCAGCCGGCGCAGAAATGCGGCACGCGCACCGTCACGTCCGTCATCGTCTTGCGACGGTCCTGCAGACGCTCGAGACGCCGCACGCGCGCTTCGAGTTCTTCGGACGCGTGATACTTTAGCAGCCGCCGGCCAATCGCGATGGCGATGTCATTGGCGTCGAGCGCGCCCTTCACCGGGAAGAGCCAGTCGCCGCGCTCATCCTTCTTGCCGATGCAGACCGGCTGGTGCGCCGCGCCGTACAGCTCCTCGCGCAGCTGCACTTCGATGAGCGAGCGCTTCTCCTCCACGACAATGATGAGATCGAGGCCGCGCGCGAATTCGTGCAGGCCCTTCGGCTCCAGCGGCCAGGGCGCGGCGATCTTGTAGAGGCGCACGCCGAGATCGTTGGCGCGCACTTCGTCGACGCCGAGATCGTCCATCGCCTGGCGCACGTCGAGATAGGACTTGCCGACTGTGATGATGCCGATCCTGGGATCGGCGCCGCCGGAGGTGATGATGCGGTTGAGGCGGTTCGCGCGGATGAAGGCGAGCATCGCGTCGCGCTTGCTCTCCTGCATGCGCTCTTCCTGCGCCAGCACCGGGTCGCTCGGACGGATGTTGAGCCCGCCCGGCGGCATGACGAAATCGGCCGGGATGATCGGCTTCACGCGGTCGAGCGAGCCGTCGATCGAAGCGGTCGACTCCACCGTGTCCTTCACGAGCTTCAGGCCGACCCAGACGCCGGCAAAGCGCGACATGGCGAAGCCGTAGAGGCCGTAGTCGAGAATCTCCTGCACGCCGGCCGGCGCGAGGATCGGCATCATCACGTCGACGAAATGATATTCGGACTGATGCGCCGTCGTGGACGATTCGGCCGTATGGTCGTCGCCCATCAGCGCGAGCACGCCGCCATGTTTCGACGTGCCGGCGAGATTCACATGGCGCAGCGCGTCGCCGCTGCGGTCGACGCCCGGCCCCTTGCCGTACCAGACCGAAAAGACGCCGTCATATTTGCCCTCGCCGCGCATCTCGGCCTGCTGCGCGCCCCAGATGGCGGTCGCGGCGAGATCCTCGTTGAGGCCCGGCATGAACTGGATGTTGTTGGCGTCGAAGAGAGCCTTCGCCTTGTGCATCTGCGCGTCGACGCCGCCGAGCGGCGAGCCGCGATAGCCCGTGATGAAGCCCGCCGTATCGAGCCCCGCGCGGCGGTCCCGCTCCTTTTGCATGAGAAGGAGACGCACGATGGCCTGCGTGCCGGTGATGAGCACGCGGTCGCGTGAGAGGTCAAAACGGTCCGAGAGCCTTGCTTCGCCATAGGCGGGCTTTGCCTCGCCGCTGGCGGTGCTTGCTTCGCCGTAGGCGGAGCCGGAGTTCAAGGCGCCGGCGACGTGATCCGCCATTCAGAAACTCTCCTGCGCGAAACGGCGATGCGCGCTTGGGTCGTGCGCCAGAACACAATTACGACTAGGAACGAGCACTCGGGGCCCCTTACAGGACCCGACCGCGTGAGGCGACCCGCCGCCCGGCTCTCCTCTTACGTGGCTACGCCGCTTGGCGCGCCCTAAAGCGCGACGCTTGATGGTCGCACTCTATGACAGAGAGAATGACCTTTTCAAGAACCCATATGCTATGATGCACAGGCTTCGAGCGCGCGCCCTGCGCCCTGTTTTCGCCGATTTCCAGCCCTAACCGGACTGCTCATGACCCGCCGCCTGCTACCGCTTTTCGCCCTCCTGACCCTGGCCTGGACGGCTGCGGCGCAGGCCCACCCACACGTTTGGGTCGCCGTGCGTAGTGACGTCGTCTTCAGCCCCGAGGGGAAGGTGACGGGCGTTCGGCACGCCTGGGAATTCGACGAGATGTATTCCGCCTTCGCGGTGCAGGGGCTGGGCAAGGGCGGCAAGCCCCCGACCCGCGAGGAACTCTCGGGAAAGGCGCAGGAAATCGTCGAAAACCTGCCGGAATTCGAGTTTTTCACTTTCGCCAGGCAGAGCGGCGCCAAGGCCCCCTTCAAGCCGCCGCAGGACGTCTGGCTCGAGGCGAGCGACAAGAAGATCGTGACGCTGCACTTCTTCCTGCCGCTCGAAACGCCGGTCGCCGCCAAGAAGCCCTTCTCCTTCCAGGTCTACGACCCGACCTATTTCGTGGCCTTCGGCCTTGAAAAGAGGGAGCCGGTGAAGCTCGCCGGCGCGCCCGCCGGCTGTTCCGTCAGCCTCGTGGAGCCCGCCCCGCTCGTCGCCACCGACAATCAGAAGCTCAGCGAGGCCTTCTTCCAGAACATGTCTCCCGGCGCCGATTTCGGCATGAAGCTCGCGACCCGCGCCATCGTGGCCTGCCCGTGACGCGTAAGACGCTGGCTCTTGCCGCCTTCGCGGCGGCCGTCGTGATTCTGGCCGTGGATCCGGCCCTCGCCCAGCGCCACCCCTTCGCGGTCGGCGGTCGGGAGGGCGCCTGCGCGGCGAGCGGATTCGCTGCGCTCGTCCTCGCCTGGCAGAGCAAGTTCCATGCGGAATTGCAGGCGGCGGCGAGCGCGCTGAAGTCGGACCCTTCCGCCTTTTTCGCCCTCGCGGCGGCGAGTTTCGCCTATGGCGCCTTTCACGCGGCCGGCCCCGGCCACGGCAAGGCGGTGCTCACCGCCTATATGGTCGCCAGCGAAATCCAGCTGAAGCGTGGCCTGACGCTCGCAGCGCTCGCCGCCCTCTTGCAGGGTCTCGTCGCGATCGTGCTCGTTTCCGCCGCGGCTTTGATCTTCAACGCCACCGCCGGCCAGATGACGAACGCCGCGCAATTCATCGAAACGGCGAGCTATGTCGCCATCGCCGCGCTCGGCGCGCGGCTGGCCTGGATCAAGGGGCGCGGGCTCCTCGCGGCCCTGGGCGAGCCGCAAATCGCCATGGCGATGGCGGGCGCGGGCGGCTCCGGCCGATTCGTCTGCGAGGCGATCGACGATCCCGGCCACGTCCACGGTCCCGGCTGCGGCCACGCCCATGCGCCGGATCCCGCGACGCTCGCCGGTCCCGCTTTCCGCTGGGGCGACGCGCTCGGGACCGTCGTCGCCGCGGGATTGCGCCCCTGCTCCGGGGCGATCCTCGTCCTTGTCTTCACCCTGTCGCAGAACATGCTCCTGGCCGGCGCCGGCGCGGTCATGGCCATGTCGGCGGGAACCGCCCTGACGACGGGCGCGATCGCCGCGACCGCGGTCTACGCCAAGAACCTCGCCAGGCGCTTCAGCGGCGCCGGCGCGCGTCGAACCATGCTGCTCGCGCGCGGCGCCGAACTCCTCGCGGCGCTGCTCGTGCTGGGTTTTGGACTCGCGCTGCTATTGGGCGCCAGCGCTTCCTGCAACGCAGCATAAGCGCGGCCCTCTGCCGCAACGCAATAATAATCATTCCGCGCAGGTCACGTCATTCTTTTGAGATACGCGCTATCTTGTTTTGGGAGAACGATTCGAACCAAATCGAATCTTGAATGAAGACATTTCGCGAGGCCAACATGACGCGCCCGGAGCAACCGCTCGACCCCTACGCCGCTCGGCCGTGGCTCGCCGCCTATCCGAAAGGCGCGCCCGCCGACATAAGCGCGTCAGCAACCTCCACCCTGGTTCATGATTTCCGCAACAGCGCCGCCGCCTATCCCGACCGGCCTGCGATGGAGAGCTTCGGCGCGCGGCTGACCTATCGCGAGCTCTCACGCGCCGCCGATGCGATTGCGGCATGGCTGCAGTCACAGGGCCTGCAGAAGGGCGACCGCGTCGCGATCATGTCGCCGAACGTTCTCGCTTATCCCGCCGCCATGCTGGGCGCGCTGTTCGCCGGCTGCGTGGTGGTGAACGTCAACCCGCTCTATACGCCGAGCGAGCTCGAACATCAGATCAACGATTCCGGCGCGCGCTACCTTTTCGTCTTTGAAAATTTCGCAAAGACGGTCGAACTCGCCTGGCCGAACATGAAAATCGAACGCGTCATCATCGTGACGCCGGGGGATTTGATGGGGCTCAAGGGCCTCATCGTCAATTTCATCTCGCGCCATGTGAAGAAGATGGTCCCGGCCTATCGGCTGCCGGGGGCGATGGCCTTCTCCGACGTGATGAAGGACGGCGTGAAAACGCCCTTCAAGCCAGTCGAGATCAGCCCCGACGACATGGCGTTTCTGCAATATACCGGCGGCACGACGGGCGTCGCCAAGGGCGCGATCCTGCTCCATCGCAATGTGTCGGTCGACGTCGAACAGACATGGGCGTGGCTGGAATGGTATCTCGGCCCGACGAGCCCGCATGTGATGGTGACGGCCCTGCCGCTCTATCACATCTTCGCGCTCACGGCCTGCTGCATGCTGGTGCTGAAGACCGGCGGCTGCTGCCTGCTCATCGCCAATCCCAAGGACCTCAAGACTTTCATCGCGACGCTGCGCAAGTCGCGCTTCACGATTTTCGCGGGCGTCAACACGCTCTACGCCGCGCTCGCGGATCACCCCGATATCGGGAAGATCGACTTCTCCAGCCTCGTCATGAACATCGCCGGCGGCATGTCGACGCAGGAAGGCGTCGCGCATCAGTGGAAGGCGCTCAGCGGCAAGCCGATCGTCGAAGGTTACGGCCTGTCCGAGACCTCCCCCATCGTGACGGTCAATCGACCGGACATAGACGAGTTCACCGGGGGCATCGGCTATCCTCTACCGTCCACCGAGATATCCATCCGCGACGAACATGGCGACGTCGTGCCTGCCGGGGAACGCGGCGAGCTCTGCGTGCGCGGCCCGCAGGTCATGCCGGGCTATTGGCGCCGTCCCGACGAGACTGCGAAGGTGATGACGCCCGACGGCTTCTTCAAGACAGGCGACATTGCGGTCATGGAGCCGGATGGATTTTTCCGCATCGTCGATCGCCTGAAGGACATGATCCTCGTCTCGGGCTTCAACGTCTATCCAAACGAAGTCGAAGCCGCGCTGGCGGAACATCCCAAGGTGAAGGAAATCGCCGTCATCGGCGTTCCCTACGAACATTCCGGCGAGGCTCCGATGGCCTTCGTCGTGCGGCGCGATCCGAGCCTGACCGTGGAGGAGCTGCGCAAATTCGCGCATAGCCGCCTCACGGGCTACAAGGTCCCGCGCTTCTACGAATTCCGCGATGTATTGCCGAAGTCGAATGTCGGCAAGGTCCTGCGCCGCGCGCTACGGGACGAATATTTCGCCCGCGCCCGTTGGGTGAATGACGAAGGCCGCGGCAAGGGCGTCAAGACCGACCCTCACAACGCGCCGGAGGCGAGCTGATCCGCCGCCGCGTCGATCGCGTCATAGGCGAGGTCGAGTTCCTCGCCCGTGACGCAATAAGGCGGAAGCACATAGAGGGTGGGGCCGAGCGGCCGTAGCAGCAGGCCCCGCGCGTTGAAGAAGCGCATGAGATCGAGGCTGATCGTCGCAAGATAGCCGCTCTGCGAAACTTTCAGATCCATCGCGACGATCGTGCCGAGATGGCGCACCTCCGAGAAACGCGGATCGTGAGCAAAGCGCGCCGCACGCGCGCCCTGCATGACGCATAGGTTCGTCACTCGCGCGCGCGCGTCCGTCTTCTCCCAAATGTCGAGATTGGCGAGCGCCGCCGCGCAGCCGATGGGATTCGCGGTGAAGGAGCTCGAATGAAAAAAGGCGCGTGCGCGTTCCGGCGCGTAATGCGCGTCATAGATTTCTCGTTTGCACATCGTGACGGCGAGCGGCACGGCGCCGCCGGTCAGGCCTTTCGAATAGCAGGCGATGTCCGGCGTGATCCCAGCCTGTTCGCAGGCGAAGAGCGTTCCCGTGCGGCCGAAGCCCGTCATCACCTCATCGGCGATGAAGAGCGTGCGATATTTCTCGCAAATGCGCTTCATCTCGACGAGCGTCTGTTGCCCATAGGTCAGCATGCCGCCGGCGCCGAGAATGAGCGGCTCGACGATGAAGGCCGCCGCGCCTTCCCGGCAGTAGCGCTCGAGCGCGTCGAGCGCCTCCTGCTCTTTCCCTTTTTCTGGAAAAGGCACGCGCGCAACGTCGAAGAGTAAAGGTTCGTAAGGCGCGTTGAAGACAGAGCGCGCGCCGGCCGACATGGTGCCGACCGTGTCGCCGTGATAGCTGTGCTCCATGGCGATAACGCGCGTTCGCGCCTCGCCGCGATTGCGCCAATAGCCCAGCGCCATCTTGATCGCGACTTCGACCGCCGTCGAGCCGCTGTCGGAATAGAAGACGTAATCCAGCCCCGGCTGCGTAATCTCGACGAGGCGCCGCGCGAGCGCTTCCGCCGGCTCATGCGTAAAGCCTGCGAAAATGATCTGGTCGAGCGTCTCCGTCTGTTTGCGGATCGCCGCCATGATCTCCGGCTGGCGATGCCCGTGGGTGATCACCCACCAGGAGGAGATGGCGTCGAGAAAACGCGTCCCGTCTTCAGCGGTTAGCCAGGCGCCTTCGGCATGAGCGATCTTGAAGGCGCCGGGTTGCAGCGCGTGCTGCGTGAAGGGACGCCAGACGGGCGAATTGGTGACAACGCTCATGTGAAATCCGTTAGGGAAAAAGACGCGCTGAAAGCCGCGCGCAATGTCTCGCGATCGAGCATCCCAAGGCGCGGCAGGCGCCCGAGCTGCTTCACCGCGCCGATGCGGGCGATCGTCTCCTGCGGCGCTTTCTCTTCGTCACCCATGAAGGCGACGCCATGGATGGGAATGTCGCGGCGGCGCAAGGCTTCGATGGTGAGCAGGCTGTGATTGATCGTGCCGAGCGCCGTGCGCGCGACGAGAATGACCGGCAGCCGCCAGCGCGCCAGCACGTCGATCGTGAGCGCATCGTCGGTGAGCGGAACCATCACGCCGCCGGCCGTCTCGATGACGAGCGGGCCGTCGACGACCGGGGGAGCGAGGCGCGACAGGTCGATCTCCACGCCCTCGGCGCGCGCGGAAATATGCGGGGAGGCCGGCAGCTTCAATCGCCACGCCTCGGCAAGAATGCGTGCGGGCGCGACGCCTGAGAGGCGTGCGACACACTCGGAATCGGTTTCCTCCTCGAGGCCCGATTGAACGGGCTTCCAGTAATAGGCGCCGAGCGCGCCCACCAGAGCGGCCGAAAAGACCGTCTTGCCGACGCCCGTATCGGTTCCCACGATCACGAAGCTACGCGTCATTCTTCAGCCTTCGACAGTTCTTCAGAGAGATGGGCGATCATACGTTCGATCTGCGCGTCGCCGGCGTTCAGCGTCAGCGATAAACGCAGCCGCGCCGTCCCCTCCGGCACGGTCGGCGGGCGGATGGCGCGAATGTCATAGCCGCGCGCCTGCATCCTGGCCGCAAGCGACATGGCGCGCGCGTCGTCGCCGACAATGACGGGCTGAATCTGCGTGCCCGACGGCGCGACATTGCACAGGCTCTGCAGCTCGCGCCCAGCCAGCGCGACGCGCGCGCGCAAAGCGTCGCGCCGATCCTCCGCGGTCTCCACCAGCTTCAACGACGCGCGCACACAAGCCGCGACGAGCGGCGACGGCGCTGTCGCGAAAATAAAGTTGCGGCAGCGATTGATAAGAAAATCGCGCAAGGGCGCCGCGAGGCAGACAAGCGCGCCGGAAACGCCCAGCGCCTTGCCGCAGGTGTGTACGCTGACGACATTCTCCCGCCCCTCGAAACGCGCCGCGAGCCCGCGACCGCCCGGCCCATAGACGCCGGTGGCGTGCGCTTCGTCCACCAGCAGAAAGGCTTCGTGACGCGTGGCGACCGCCATGAGATCGTCCAGCGGCGCCATATCGCCGTCCATGCTGTAAAGGCTTTCAACCGCGATCCAGGCGCGGCCTGCGCCGCCCTTCGCGCGCCACTCGCGAATGGCGTCGTCGAGCGCCGTCACGTCGTTATGCGCAAACGCCTCCCGCGGCGCGCGCGACAGACGCATGCCGTCATGCGCGCTGGCGTGAATGAGCGCATCATAGAAGATGCAATCCGCGCGCTGCGGCAGCGTCGAGATCAGCGCCTCATTGGCCGAAAAGCCCGCGCCGAAAAAGAGCGCGCTCTCCGAATGAAAAAAGCGCGCCGCTTCTTCCTCCAGCGCCTCATGCTCCGGATGATTGCCGCGCAGGAGGCGCGACCCTCCGGCGCCGACCGGAACGCCGCGCGCCAGCGCCGCCACGGCGGCTTCTTTCAATTCGCGCGATTCGGCGAGCGCCAGATAGTCATTCGAGGCGAAGTCGAGGCCCGCGCGCGGCGCCAGCGCGCGCAGCCTGTCGCGCGCCGCAAGGCCTGCGAGGTCCGCACGAAATCTCTCAAGCATTGGCGCCCATGCGCGATCCCTCCGAATGAGCGGGTTTGGTAAAGCCGAGCCCGAACAGGGTCAAGCAAAGCGGCGCCGTGGCCGCAGGGTTGAAAAATAGGGCGTGCGTCGCGATGTTAAAGCCGTCCGGAGCCCCGCTCATGTCCCCTCGCCCGCAAGACGCCCCGCCTGCCCGCGCGCCCTGGCCGCCCATCCTCATTGCGCTGTCCGTCCTCGGCGGGCTCGCGCTCGATCGCCTGAGCGGCGGCGGGTTTTCGGCGCTCGTCTCCTTCCCCGGCGCGCCCATCCTCGGCGGCCTCATCGTCGCGCTGGCCCTCGCCAACGACATCTGGTGCGCGTCCGTCTTCGCGCGCCACAAGACGACCATCATGCCGCACCGCCCCGCCTCGCGCCTTGCGACGGACGGGCCCTTTCGCTGGTCGCGCAATCCCATCTACGTTTCCCATGTCGCAGTCGTTCTGGGCCTCGGGCTGCTGCTCGGTTCGCCTTTCACGGTTCTTCTGACGCCGCTCCTCGCCCTTGGTTTACAGAAGCTTTCCATCGAACCGGAAGAACGCCACCTCGCAGCGAAATTCGGCGAAGACTACCGCGCCTATATGGCGCGCACGCGCCGATGGCTTTAGACTTTCGCCCGCCAAGATGGAGATGACGATGAGCGCCGAAACAGCGCAGCTCGACTTCAATGTGCGCGGCATGACCTGCGCTTCCTGCGTGTCGCATGTCGAGAAGGCGCTGGCGGCCACGCCCGGCGTCAGCAAGGCGAGCGTCAATCTCGCGACCGAACGCGTCGACGTCACGCTCGCGCCCGGAGCCGATCCCGCAGCCATCGCCAAATCCGTGACGGATGCGGGCTATGAGCCTGTCGTCGAGACGATCGAACTCGGCGTCGGCGGCATGACCTGCGCCTCCTGCGTCGCCCATGTCGAAAAGGCGCTCAAAGCCGTTCCCGGCGTGCTGGAGGCCAGCGTCAATCTCGCCACGGAGCGCGCGAGCGTGCGCGCTCTCGCGGGCCCCGGCCTCGCAGACAGGCTACGCCGCGCCGTCACGGCTGCCGGCTACGAGCCGCGCCGCATCGAGACCGACGCCGGCGCGACGGACCGCGAACGCGCGCGGCGCGAGGAAGAGATGAGGACGCTGCGCTTCAATCTCATCCTCTCGGCTCTTTTCACGGCGCCCGTCTTCATTCTGGAGATGGGCGGCCATCTCATCCCCGCCTTCCATCACTGGACGATGGCGACGATCGGCGAGGAGATGATCCGCGAGTTCTCCTTCCTCTTCGCCACGCTCGTTCTCTTCGGCCCCGGCCTCGTCTTTTTCCTGAAAGGCATACCCGCCTTGCTGCGGGGGCAGCCGGACATGAACGCGCTCGTCGCGGTCGGCACGCTCAGCGCCTATCTTTATTCCGTCGTCGCGACCTTCCTGCCGCATCTCCTCCCGGAAGGCGCGGTGAACGTCTATTACGAAGCCGCCGTCGTCATCGTCACGCTCATTCTTTTCGGCCGCTTTCTCGAAGCGCGCGCCAAGGGGCGCACGTCGGAAGCCATCCGCGCGCTTGCGAAACTGCAGCCCAAGACCGCCCGCGTCGAGCGCAATGGCGAAACGGTCGATGTCGATATCGACGACGTGCATGTCGGCGACATCGTGCTGGTGCGGCCGGGCGAGCGCATCCCGACCGACGGCGTCGTGACTTCCGGCTCGTCTTACGTCGACGAATCCATGGTGACGGGCGAGCCCGCGCCCGTCGCGAAAGCCGCTGGCGCGAACGTCACCGGCGCGACGGTGAACGGCTCCGGCGCCTTCTCTTTCCGGGCGACGCGCGTCGGCGCCGACACCACGCTTGCGGGCATCATCCGCATGGTGGAACAGGCGCAGGGCGCCAAGCTCCCCATCCAGGCCATGGTCGATCGCGTCACCGCCGTCTTCGTGCCCGCGGTCTTCGGCGTCGCCGCGCTCACTTTCGTGGTCTGGATGTTGATCGGTCCGGAGCCGCGCCTCACTTACGCGCTTGTGAGCGCCGTCGCCGTGCTCATCATCGCCTGCCCCTGCGCCATGGGTCTCGCGACGCCCGCCGCCATCATGACGGGAACCGGCCGCGCGGCGGAGCTGGGCGTGCTGTTTCGAAAAGGCGAGGCGCTGCAAACCTTGCAGGACGTGACGCTCATCGCCTTCGACAAGACGGGCACGCTGACTTTCGGCAAGCCGCGACTGACGGACCTCGTCGCGGCTCCGGGCGAAAATGAAGGCGAGCTGCTTCGTCTCGCCGCGAGCGTCGAAGCGCAATCCGAACATCCCGTCGCCGCCGCAATCGTCGCCGCAGCGAAGGATCGCGGCCTCGCCGTCGCGCCTGTCGAGCAATTCGAATCCGTTTCGGGCATGGGCGTCGCGGGCGTCGTCGACAAGCGCAAGGTCGCCATCGGCGCCCAGCGCTACATGACGTCGCTCGGCTTTGACACGACCGCTTTCGACGACAGCGCCGCAGCGCTTTCCGGGGAAGGCAAGACTCCCTTTTATGTCGCGGTCGACGGCAAGGCGCGCGCCATCCTTTGCGTCGCGGACGATTTGAAGCCCACGACGAAGCCCGCGATCGACGCGCTCCACGCCATCGGCGTGAAGACGGCGATGATCACCGGCGACGACGCGCGCACCGCGAACGCCATCGCCCGGCGCCTCGGCATCGACGAAGTCGTCGCGGGCGTCATGCCCGACGGCAAGGTCGCGACGCTCGAGCGCTTGCGCGAAAAGAACAAGATCGCCTTTGTCGGAGACGGCGTGAACGACGCGCCGGCGCTCGCGGCGGCGGATGCGGGCGTCGCCATCGGCACGGGCACCGACATCGCCATCGAAGCGGCGGATGTCGTGCTGATGTCGGGCGACCTCGCCAAGGTGCCGGCGGCGCTGGCGCTCTCGCGCGCGACGATGGAGAACATCAAGCAGAATCTCTTTTGGGCTTTCGGCTACAATGCGTTGCTCATTCCCGTCGCGGCGGGCGCGCTTTATCCGGTCAACGGCATGCAGCTTTCGCCCATGCTCGGCGCCGGCGCCATGGCGCTGTCGAGCACCTTCGTGCTCACCAACGCGCTGCGCCTGCGCCGCTTCCAGCCGCCGGTCATCGCCGAGGCCCCGCTGCCGGCGGCGGCGCCCGAACCTGTCGCGGAGGTCGAAACGCCCGCGCCTCTCACACAGGACAACAAGGAGGAAACCATGACGACGTTCAATGTGAAGGACATGACCTGCGGCATGTGCGTGAAGCATGTCACCAAGGCCGTGCAGGCGGTCGAGCCAAACGCCGACGTGAAGGTCGATCTTGCGACCGGCAAGGTGGAAGTCTCGCCGACGCCGAAGGACCCGGCGGCGCTTGCGAAGGCGATCACGGATGCGGGTTATCCGGCGCAGGTGGCGGCGTAGCGCGCGCCCAGCCGTTCGGTTGGGAGCCACAAATCTTGATCGCGCGCCGCCTTCTTCCGCCCGCGGGAGAAGGCCGCCCCGCAAAGCGGAGTTGGATGAGGGCTTAACCCAACCTCGACAATTTCGCTTGCGCGCTTTCCCAAAAGAGACTAGAAGCCGCGTCCACTGCAATTCCCGCAGTCGTTCATGGAGACGGCCGATGAAAAACATGCGCCGCCCATTTGGGGCTCTCGACTGATCGAGCCGTTTCGCCGGCCGATCCGGCCGGCTGTCTGGACTGCTGAAGACAGTCTCTCAGCCTGACAAATTTCATCCGACGCGCGATCCGCGAAAGCTGTCGCGCGCCCATTCCACCCGCCTGCATCTCATGCGGCGGGGCGGCAAGGCTTTGACTCATGGACATCGGTTACGGCGCGCCCGTCGCGCATCCATATGAAAAATGGCAGTTGCGGCGTTATGCGCATCGGCTCATCGACATAGAAACGCGCCGCGGCCGCAGCGCGCCGCGCGTCGCGGTGGCGCGCTGGCTGAGTGAAAACCGCGCGCTGATCGGCGGGCGTTCGTTCCCGCGCAAGATCGTCGCGGAAGAAGGCGGGCGCGTGGATCGCGCGACCCTCGCGGCGCTGGCGCCCGCGCGCGCGCGGCTTGCGCAAGCCTGGCGCGAGAAGGAGCCCGCGCCTTCCGCGCTGGAGCGCCGCCTCCGCGCGACAGGAGAATTGCTCGGGCTTTCCCCCCTGGATCAGGCGCTTTTCGGCGCGCTGGCGCGCAGCATTCTGTCGCGTCCTTTGCGCGACCTCATTCAGCGCATCGAAGGCTCGAACGGCGACGACTGGTATGAGGAGGAGACCTGCATCGGCGTCCTCTCCATGCTGCTCGCGACGCCGCAACTCAAGCTCTTCGAGCGCGTGCAGGGGGCGGCGCCGCTGGCGCTCTACGGTTTCCTGCGCGACGGCGGACGCGGCGAGGTGGAGCTCACCTATCGCGCCTCGTCGATCCTGCGCGGCGCCGCGAACGCCGACGCACTGCGTCGGCGCCTGCTCGGCCCGAGCGGCAAAGCTGCGCTGCGGTGGGAGGACTTCGACCATGTCGAAGGCCGTGACATTGTCGAGAGCCTCGTGTCGCGCGCGCTCGAATCCCATGAAAAAGGCGTCAATGTCCTACTCTACGGAACACACGGCGCCGGCAAGACCGAGTTCGCCCGCGCGCTCGGCGCGCGGCTCGGCGCGGCGCGGCGGCGATCTTCGCGGGCGAGGTCGAAAATCCCAACGAAGGCCGCGAGCCGTCGCGCGCGCAGCGCATCGGCGACATTGCGCTGAAGCGTCTGCTCGCGCATCAGTCGGGACGCGCCTTCGTCGTGGTCGACGAGGCGGACGACGTGTTCAGCGGCGCCGACGCGCCAGGGAACTGGCGGCGCGGCTCCAAGGCCTATGTCAACAAGCTCGTCGAGGCGGCCGAGACGCCGACGATCTGGATCGTCAACGATCCCGACATGCTCGGGCCCGCGATCCTGCGACGCATGACTTACGTCCTGCGCTTTCCGGCGGCGGGCCGCGCCGTGCGCGCGCGCATCGTCGAGCGCATCGCTAAGAGCGCGCGCGTCGCCCTCGACCCAGAAGCGAAAAGCGCGCTCGCAGCGCTGGACGCGCCCCCGGCGATCGTCGCGCACGCCTTGCGCACGGCCCAGCTCGCGGGGGACGGCGGCGCCGCGCTCAGCTGTGCGCAGGCGAGCCTCCGCGTCCTGCGCGGCCCGCAGCCCGCGCCGGCGCCGCAGCCCATCGCCTATGACGCGACTCTGCTGCGCGCCGACGCCGATCTCGCCGCGCTTCGCGACCGCGTCGTGGCGTCGCGCACGCGCGCCCTCTCCTTCTGCTTTCACGGTCCGCCGGGCACGGGCAAGAGCGCCTATGCGCGTCATCTCGCCGAAGCGCTCGGGCTGGACGTGGTGGAGAAGCGCGCCTCCGATCTCCTGTCGAAATGGGTCGGCGAGACGGAGAAAGCCATTCGCGACGCTTTCGAGGAGGCGGCGGACCGTCGCGCCTTTCTCATCTTCGACGAAGCGGATTCGCTTTTGGCGAAAAGAGAGGGCGCGGCCCATAGCTGGGAGGTGACGCAGGTGAATGAAATGCTGGTGTGCATGGAGCGGCATCCTCTGCCCTTCGCCTGCGCGACCAACGCGTTTCAGACGCTCGATCCCGCCGCGCTGCGCCGCTTCCTTTTCAAGGTTGCGTTCCTGCCGATGGCGAAAGCGGAAGTGGCGCTCGCTTTCGCAAAGGCCTTCGGCGCCCCGGCGCCGCAGGAGACGCTCGCGCTCGACAACCTCACCCCCGGCGACTTCGCGGTCGTCGCGCGCAAGGCGCGGGTGCTTGATGAACGAGACGCCGATACTCTGGCCCTGTGGCTGCGGCAGGAAGCGGAGGCGAAGCCGGACGCGCGCCGGCCTATCGGCTTTTGAGAAACCCGCCGGGTGGCGCTTGCCGCCTCCCGGCGATCGGCTAAGTGTTAGATGGGAGAGATTTCCGAAGGATTCGCGATATGGCTCGTTCGCTTCAGGGCAAGACGCTTTTCATCACGGGCGCGAGCCGCGGCATCGGCCTCGCCATCGCCAAGCGCGCTGCGCGGGACGGCGCCAATATCGCCATCGCCGCGAAAAGCGTGGCGGAAAATCCCAAAATTCCCGGCACGATCTTCACCGCCGCCGCCGAAATCGAGGCCGAAGGCGGCAAGGCGCTCGCCATTCACTGCGACATCCGTTTCGACGATCAGGTCGCCGCCGCGATCGACCAGACCGTCTCGACCTTCGGCGGGGTCGACATCCTCGTTAACAACGCCAGCGCCATCGACCTGCGCGGCATCGATCTCCTGGAGATGAAGCGCTTTGATCTGATGCATCAGATCAATGCACGCGGAACCTACCTTTGCGCGAAACTGGCTTTGCCGCATCTGCGCAAATCGGCGAACCCCCACATCCTCACCCTCTCGCCGCCGCTCGACATGAACGCCAAATGGTTCGCGCCGAACCTCGCTTATACGATGGCGAAATACGGCATGAGCCTCGTCACCCTCGGCCTCGGCAGAGACCTGGCGCGCGAAGGCGTCGCGGTGAATTCGCTGTGGCCGGAGACGGCCATCGCCACGGCGGCGGTCGGCAATCTTCTCGGCGGCGACGAGATCATCAAGCGCTCGCGCAAGCCCGAGATCGTCGCCGACGCGGCGCACGCCATCCTCACCCGCCCCTCGCGAGATTGCACCGGCAATTTCTTCATCGACGTGCGCGTGCTGGCGGAAGAAGGCGTGACCAATCTCTTGCCCTATTCCGTCGATCCAGCGCATGACGCCGTGCTCGACTTCTTCCTCGAAGAGCCGATCAGCGCCAATGTGCGCAAATCGGCCTTCCACGGCGGCAAATAGTACGACTCCGCGCCCGGCGGGCTTGAGGCAAGGTTTCGCGCCGATGATGGGGCGTAGCCGCAACTCGCCTGGACGCCGATGCACTCCGCCTTTTACGTTACGCTCTCATCGCAGGTCGCGCTCGACAAGCGCCTCACCACCATCGCCGAGAATGTCGCCAACGCCTCGACAATCGGCTTTCGAGCGACAGGCGTGAGCTTCGACACGGTGCTCTCCAAAGCCTCCGCGACGCCGACCGCCTACGCATCTGCGGGGACGGATTACGTGTCTCGCGCCTCTGGCAGTCTGACCAAGACCGACAATCCTCTCGACGTCGCCGTCATTGGCGACGCCTGGCTCGCCATCCAGACGCCGCAGGGCGTGGCCTATACGCGCGACGGCCGTTTGCGCATGCTCGAAACCGGCGAGGTGCAGACGCTACTCGGCTTCCCCGTCCTCGACGCCGGCAATTCGCCCATCGTTCTCGATCCGACGGCGGGACCGCCGACCATCTTTCGCGACGGCATGATCCATCAGGGAGACCGCCAGTTCGGCGCCATCGGCCTTTTCGAGATCGACGACACGGCGACGCTCAGGCGCGCCGAGAATTCCGCCGTCATCCCCTCCGTTCCCGCTACGACGGTGGTGAACTTCTCCAGGAACGGCGTCGCGCAGGGCCACGTCGAAAACGCCAACGTCAACCCAGTCGCCGAGATCACCAAACTCATCATGGCGCATCGCGCCTTCGAGAGCGCGTCGGCCGCCTATGACATGATGGACGGCGCCCAACGCAACGTCGTCCGCACGCTTGGCGGAGCGTAATCGACGATGGCCGACGCGCTCACGGGATTGGGCGACGCAGTCGAAAGCTTTGCGAAGCCAAATGCGCGCCTGCGCATCAGCGGCGGCGTCACGGAAGTCTTCCCGTCGCATGTCCGGGTCGAAGGGCTGTCGCCCTTCCTGCGCCTCGACGATTGCGTACGGCTGGAAGAGCACGGCCGCATCTTCCACGGCCAGGCCATTCGCATCGACAAGCGCGGCGCGCTGGTCAAATCCTTCGAAAGCAATGTGGGCGTCGGCCTCGGCGCGCGCGTCGCGCTCGAGGGGCCGCTCGAGATCGCGCCGCATGAGAGCTGGAAGGGCCGTGTGATCGATGCGCTGGCGCGGCCGATCGACGGTCGCGGTCCGCTCGCGCTGGGGGACAGAAGGGTGCTGGATCGCCCGCCGCCCAACCCCATGTCGCGCGCGCGTGTCAGCGATCCTGCGCCGACGGGCGTCGCCGCGATCGACGCCTTCACGCCGTTATGCAAAGGCCAACGGCTCGGCGTCTTCGCAGGTTCGGGCGTCGGCAAATCGACGCTCCTCGCCATGATGACGCGCTCGGCGGCTTTCGACGCCGTCGTGATCTGTCTCGTGGGCGAACGCGGGCGCGAAGTGCGCGACTTCCTCGACGACGCCTTGGGAGAAAGCGCGCGCAACGCTGTCATCGTCGTGTCGACGGGCGACGAGAGCCCGATGATGCGCCGCCTCGCGCCGCTCGCTGCGACATCTGTCGCCGAGTTTTTCCGCGATTGCGGCCAGTCCGTCCTGCTCATCATGGATTCGGTCACGCGCTACGCCCATGCGCTGCGCGAAATCGCGCTTTCCGCGGGGGAGCCGCCCGCCGCCAACGGCTTCGCGCCCAGTGTTTTCGCCGACATTCCGCGTCTGCTGGAGCGCGCCGGCCCCGGCAGGGACGGCGGCGGCGCAATGACGGCGATCTTTTCCGTGCTGGTTGACGGCGACAATCACAACGATCCGATCGCCGACTGCATCAGGGGCACGCTCGACGGGCATCTGGTGCTCGAACGTGAGATCGCCGAACAGGGCCGCTACCCGGCGATCAACATATTGAAGTCGATCTCCCGCCTCGCCGACCGCGTATGGCGCAGCGAAGATCGGGAGACGATCGAGGCGGCGCGGGGCCTCGTCGCGCGCTTCGAGGATACGCGCGATCTGAGGATGCTCGGCGGCTATCAACCGGGCGCCGACGCGGAACTGGATCGCGCCGTTCGCCTGACGCCGCGGATTTACGACGCGTTGCGGCAATCGGCTCAGGCGCCTGCCTGCATGAATGCAATCGTGCAATTGCGCCGGATCCTTGCTGACGAGTCCGCGTAGCGCGATGTCAGTCACGCGCAAGGCTCAAGGCCGATTCTGCGCTCGATGACGTCTTCACGCCGGCGCCGGTGCGCGACACGCCTTACTGTTGCCTTTTGCCTGTCGGCGCTCTCAGCTCCGTCCGTCTCCGGAGAGACTGCGCAGCCGTTGGGCCGCGACATTCAGCAATATTGCGCCAATGTCGCGGCATCGGCCGAAGCCGTTCGGCTTGAACGGCGTCGAAAGCAGCTTGCCGAACTCGAGCATGAGATCGCTGCGCGCCTTACGGCTCTCGACGCCAAGCAGCAGGAGCTGCGCGCTTTGCTGGATCGCCTGGAGGCGTTCGAGCGGAAGACGAGCGACGCCCTTGTGGGGCTGTATTCGCGCATGAAGCCGGAAGCGGCGGCGGCGCAGCTCGCTCAGATCGACGACGACGTCGCGGCTGCCCTGATGCTGCAACTCAAGGCGAAAATATCGAGCGCGATCCTCGGTGAGATGGAAGCGTCTCGCGGCGCGGCGCTCGCAAAGAAAATCGCCGATATGCGCAACGTTTCGGATGGAAGAAAGCCTTGAACCGTCTCAACCTTCTCATTGCATCGGCGTTTCTTGTCTCGGGATGCGCAACGGATCCGCGCGACATTACCCGCGAGCCGCATATGTCGCCCATCGGAAGCGGGCTGCATTTTTACGACGATGAGCTGCCTGTCGGTCCGTTGCGGAACGCTTCGCTCGGCCCGGGCATGCATCTCGACGACAACCGCGTGAATCTCTTCAAGGACATCAAGGCCATGAGTGTCGGCGACGTGGTCACGGTCGTCATTTCCATGGACGACCGCGCCATCTTGGGTAATTCAACCGACCGCTCCCGCGAAGCGAAGATCAGATCCAAGTGGAGCTTTCTGCTCGATCTTCTTCCCGCCCTCAGCGGACCGCCCGGCTCTCAGACCAGGCAGACGGGCGCTTGGCAAAACGATATCGATTCGAAGACCGAAACGCAGGGGCAAGGAACGATCAATCGCTCGGAACAGGTTCGCTTCACCTTGGCGGCGGCCGTCACGGCCGTGCTTCCCAATGGCAATCTCGTTTTGCATGGATCGCAGGAAATTCGCGTCAATAACGAGCTGCGCGTTCTGACAGTCGGGGGAATCGCGCGTCCACGCGACATCAACAAGGACAATTCGATTTCCTACGACAAGATCGCCGAGGCGCGGGTCTCCTATGGCGGGCGCGGCCGCCTCAGCGAGGTGCAGCAGCCCGCCTGGGGGCAGCAGCTTTACGACATTTTTGCGCCGTTCTGAGGATTCGGACCAATGGCGGGAAAGACCGACGACGGCGCCAAGGTCGGCTTGGCGAATTTCATTATTCCCTTCGCAATCGTCACAATCTTGGGTGGGAGTGGCGGCGCTTTTCTCGGCGCGTCCCTCTTACCGGCGCTTTTCAAACCAACGCCGACGGCGGATGGCGGCGCAGAAGCCGAAGCCCCGCCGTCGCGCTCGGACAAATCAGCGGCGAATGCGCATGGGCCTTCGCATGTTGAGAAGCATGAGAAAGCGGGAGCCGGCGCGCCGACGCCGCCCGCGCTCGCCATCCGGGAGTTGCCGCCGATCGTCACGAATCTAACCGGCGTCGGGCGACCTTTGATACGGCTCCAATCAGCCGTCGTTTACGACCCCGAGAAACTCCCGCATGCCGATCCGTTGCTGGCGTCGTTGCGGTCCGACATCGTGTCGTTCCTTGCGACGTTGGAGCTTTTCTCGATTGAGGGGCCGGACGGACTGCGGCGGTTGCAGGAGGAGCTGCGCGAAAGAGCCGCGACCCGCTCCGAGGGGCGGATTCGCGACGTCATCATCGAAACGCTCGTCATTCAATGAGGGCGCTATTCCTTCTCTCACTGGTTTTTTGGCCGGCTCAGGGGCTGGCGGCCGAGACCCTCGATCTGAGCGCTCTCTTGCCCAATGGCGCCGCCGCTGCGAGCGGGCGTCTTATCCAGCTTCTCGGCGCACTGACGATTCTTTCGATCGCGCCGGGCCTGCTGGTCATGGTCACGAGCTTCACGCGTTTCGCCATCGCGCTTTCCTTCCTGCGCGCGGGGCTGGGCCTGCAAAG
Source organism: Methylocystis parvus (assembly GCF_049675845.1). Taxonomy (GTDB): domain Bacteria; phylum Pseudomonadota; class Alphaproteobacteria; order Rhizobiales; family Beijerinckiaceae; genus Methylocystis; species Methylocystis parvus_A. The sequence goes on along the minus strand of NZ_CP187161.1, from coordinate 3,355,466 downwards.
CACGCCCGCAAATCTCGTGCTGATCAGCCTGTCGCTTTTCATGACTTTCTATGTGATGGCGCCGGCGGGCGAAAAGGCCTGGGAATCCGGCGGGAGGCCCCTTGTCGAGGGCAAGATCGCGGAAGCGGAGGCGTTCGAGAAAATCACGGCGCCGTTTCGGCAGTTCATGTTGGACAATGTCCGAGACAAGGATCTCAGGCTGTTCGAGGACTTTCGAAAGCGCGGCGCATCTGAACCGCCGAAGTCGCCGCGCCTCGACGTGCTGGTTCCGGCCTTCATGATTTCCGAACTGCGCCGGGGCTTCGAGATCGGCTTTCTGATTATCGTGCCCTTTCTCGCAATCGACATCATCGTCTCCGTTCTCACAATGTCGATGGGCATGATGATGTTGCCGCCGACGACCATCGCATTGCCCGCCAAGGTCCTCTTTTTCATTCTGATCGACGGCTGGAACCTGCTGGTCGGGAGCCTGATCCGTTCTTACGGATGAGCGCCATCTTTTCGGAACGGATCGCGTAGTCGATCCATTTATTCCTGCGCAACCCGCTTTTTGGAAGGGCTTCGGAATAAGTCTCTTTCCCCCGCGCCTTGCGCTCTGTTCTCCAAGCTCTCCAAGGCATGGTCCGACCGCGGCATGGGGATTGGAGACTAAGCAAGGCGAGCGGACGAAGAAGCAGGATTTCGCAGCCTGTTTTCAGGGGGCGCGGTCGGCTAGGCCCCCCGCTTATGGGCTTCTTGGGATGGTGACGCAGACGGCGGCGCCGGCAAGTTCGGCGACTTGAGGCGCCCACGCAAAATCATCTTTCGGGAATTCTATTTGTGGTTTGCTGGATTATTGCGCTTCGATCGTCGCGCCCGCCCAAAAGAGAACCGGCCGGACTTTCGTCCGGCCGGCGCTTTAGATCAGGCGATCTTGGTTCGCTTAGGGCATGTCGCCGGCGACGAACTTCGGAATCACCGGGCCGCCGATTTCAGCCGCGAAGCGCTTGCCGTCGGGCGTGAAGAAGAACAGCAGGCCGCCGATCTGGCTGTCGGTGTCGTAAGCCAGGTCAGACAGACGCTCGATGTCCCAACGCGCGTCCTGGATCTTCACGACGATCTCCTTCGACTCGCCGGGCGCGATCGTGTCGTCGTTCGACAGGCCGCGGTCAGCAAGCAGGTAGTCCGGGAAGTCAGGCTTCGTGGTGAAGACGGACGGGTTCAGGAAGCGCAGGCCAGCCGCGGTGTATTCGCCGAGGCGAACCGGCTGCGACGTGCCGTTCTTGACCTTCACGTTGATGGTCAGCTCGCGGCCCGGAACCTTGTAGACGCCGCCGTTCAGCTCGGTCGTCACCTGTTCCTTGCCCACGCCAGCCGTGCCTTCCGTCTCGATCGGCGTCAGCGGCTTCTGAAGGCCGGCCTGAAGCGGGATCGTGCGCGGGAAGGTCGAGTTCGTCACGGCGTAGCCGACGATCGTCGCGAGGATCGTCAGAGCGAGGACGATCGCGCCAATGCGGCGGTCGTCGTCACCAATGACGGCTTCCGGACGGCCTTCGGCGACCTTCATGTAGGAGGCGATGATGCCCTTCCGGATGAACCAGAACAGGATCCACGCAGCGCCAACCGCCATCCACGGCAGATGCCACGCATAAACGCGGCTGATGCCGAAGTGCTCGAGGTCAACCGTCGAGCCGTCAAGGAGCGTCACCGGGTCGGTGAAGTCCTTCATGTCGCCCTTGATCTCGATCCACTGGCCGGGGCCGATGATCGGACCGCCGCCCTCAACGTTGATCTGCGCATGGACGTGCCAGCGGCCAGCGCGACGACCGCGCAGGTTCACCGAGAACGCATAGTCCTTGCCGATCTCCAGCGACACCGAACGAGGAGCGAACTGCTCGCCGATGAACTGAGCCGTGCGAACCAGAACCGGGCCGGGCTCGCCGGCGTTCAGGAACGACACGCGCGGATTGGCGACCGCCTGCGGCCACGCCGAGAAGACGTGGATCTTGCCGGACAGGACCATGTCCTCGTTGACGTTGACCGAAGTCTTCGACCACTGAACGTCATACCAGTTCAGCGTGCGCATGCGAAGGAACGCCTGCTGCGACTTCTCGCCGTGCGCCGAGGCCGGAGCAACCGCTCCCAGCGTCGCCGCCACAGCAGCCGCCGCGCCAATGGCGGCGAGCTTGACTAGCTTTTTCATGAACAAACCTCCCAGGTTCCTCTTCCGGCCGGCGCCTCGCGCGCCAGCCGACTTTTTCAGCCGCGGATCGTCAGCCCAATCGACGATCAAACCAATCCAATCCGCGTTTCTCTTTTCGAGTTTGGGCCACAGCGAACCGCAGCCAAGCCCGCATCAGATGGTGTCGATGACCTTCGTCGTCGAATACCAGCGGCCCATGAACCACCAGAGGAAATACACCATCATCGAGACGAAGCCCGAGAAGAACGCCGCAACCGGCACAACGTCCTTACCGAACGTGCGCAGCGTGCCGCGCTCGACCATGCGGATGTATTCCGGCATCGACGTGCGGACGTAGTGGAGGCCGATCAGGTCAGCCAGGGTCATCAGCTGACCATGCTGCTCGGTCGCCTGGTGGAACGCCGCAATCGCCGGCCAGTTGTTCGGGTAGAACAGCAGACCCCAGCCCAGCGAACCGACAACCGCCGTGATCACGTAGGAGCCCGACAGCAGCAGGATCACGTCGAGCCAGATCGCCGGAACGATCAGAGCGGACGGGAACACGAGGCTGATCGGGAAATACGTCCAGCCCCAGAAGTTGACGTAGCGGTTGATCCACTCGCCGATCAGGAGGCCCAGAGCCGCGAAAACGGCGCCGAACGGAAGACGGAAGTTAACCCACCAGAAAGCCTGCGAAGCAGCGCAGAAGGTCACGCCCAGGATCGGCACGACCGTCGGCCACATACGACGATCCTTCCAGTCAATCCAGAAGTCCCAGTCGCCCGCCGTCAGCATGAAGTGGACGTGGTAGCCGCCGAGAACGGCGAAGAACAGCAGAACCAGAAGCATCCAGTCCACCGTCGCGACGCAACCCGCGGCCTCGGCCACGGAGTTGAACGGACCGACCGCCCCCCCGCTTTTCGATTGTGACATCACTCTTCTCCTTGGTGTTTCTCGGGAGCCTCAAGGCCCCGAGCTTTCTTTTGGCCGCCGACCCGAAGCCTCGCGCCCCCGGACCCGCGCCCGGCCCACCGCAAAAACGGCCAACCGGTTTTCTCTAAGCGCAGCGCGCTTCCACGCAGCGCCGCGAAACCTTCCCTTCACAACCGGGTTAACCCCGGATTTCGACGCAAAACGAGAGACCCCGTCGCCTCAGGCGGCAAGACAAAACCCGTTTTCTCGCCCGTTTGGAAAAAATCCCGCGCCCAGACCACCGCCCGCGCCCGAAGGCGCGAGCGGCTTGTCCGTTATTACTCGGTCAGGAGGGCGACGCCTTCCTTGCCGGACAGCGCATGGATGCGCGCCAGGATCTGCAGGACGACGCCGAACACGCCGAGCGCCATCCAGCCGAAGAACACGAAGCCCCAGTGCAGCGGAGCGACGAACAGCTCTTCCATGAACCAGAAGGTGTGGCCCCACTCATTGAGACCAACGTTCGGGATGATCATGAACGGGCCGATGGCGACGATCAGGAACGCCAGCGAGTAGCCATGAGCAAAATACGGAATGCGGGTCTTCGCATAGAAGAACGCGCCAACCGCGATCACCGAATAGATCGGGTAGCTCATGTAGAACTCGATGATGTGCGACGGCGTGAAGTCCGTGTCACGGATAACCGTCATGTGCCAGGTGCCGTCCTGCTCCGTGAAGAACGAGGCGCCCCAGTAAATGGCGATGCCGTAAACGACGAGCCACTGCACCAGAACGACCAGGCGGCGCATCTCTTCGCGCGGCGAAACCGCGTCGACGTTGCGGTCGCGGGTCTTCCACAGATAGCCGGCGAGGCCCAGGCCCGAAACCAGCTCGAGCGGGATCTCGGTCCAAAGGATCGACATCCAGTACGTCTGGAACTCCGGAGCGAACGAATCAAGGCCAGCGCGCCAGCCATAGATCTGCTCGTAAATGCGGACGATCAGATAAAACGTGTTCAGCAGAACCAGGCCGATCCACATGCCACGCAGATCGACTACGGACTCTACTTCAGCAGCTGCGCCAGCAGCAGCGCTAGTCGTCGAGCTCATATTTAACTCCTCCTATGTGCTCCCAGGGATATGCGCGTGACCGGTAAAAGCTCCGCCTCCCAGAACGGAACCGCTTCGTCCTCGTTTGATTAAACGTTAGGCTGGACGCGTCCCAAAACGTCGCCCCACGCCATACCGCCCTTTCTTGCCGCAGCCTTCAGACCCCCAACCCTCGAGAATTCTTCCCCAAAGATCGAACATCCAATCCAGCCGCTTGTTGTTATCGGACGAACACCGACGTCGCCGCCTAAACAAAGACCAAACCCGTCCCTTCAAGGACCAGATCAAGACCCCGTTTAGCGTGGCCCAACCATTCCCCCTCACCAACATAATATCAATATCCCTTGGTATAGCTCAAAACTGTCTATCGAATAGTCGTAACAACCCCAGTGGATGGGTTTGAGCCCACCCCATCTCTGGCGCGCGCGCCCGTTCGCGACTTTTCTTAGTCAACGCAATATGGCCTGTTTTCTCGGGGTTTGCAGCCGTTTATGAAGCGATTGTCGATAAGCTGGCGCTGCGAATGTTGCACTGCAGTAACACCAGCTATCGGGGGTAGGCGCCTTAACCCTCTGTCCAGGGCTTCACATCGACGGCGTCCACATCCCCAAGCGCCTGCGCGACGGCGACGCCGTCGAGAACGAGATCCGGGGCGATCTCCAAAAGCGGCTTGAGAACAAAGGCTCTGCCGAACAATTCCTTATGGGGCAAGGTCAGCTCCGGATCGTCGAGTGTATGGTCGCCCAGAAATAATATGTCCACGTCGATGAGGCGGGGCCCCCATCGGCGGGTCGGCTCGCGACCCATATCGGCCTCGATTTTCTTGACCGCGGCCAGAAGCTCATAGGGCGACAGGGCGGTCTCCCCGATGGCGCAGGCGTTGGCGAAATCGCCCTGGTCGAGAACGCCCCAGGGCGGCGTGCGATAAATCTTCGAAACTGCTGTCAGTTTCGCGATTTCGCGCGTTTCCAGGAGCGTCAGCGCTTTCTTTATGTTCTCGGGCTTGTCGCCAATATTGCTGCCCAGTCCGAAACCCACCCGCATGGCTCACCCCTTCGCCGGCGCGGCGCGCAAGGCCGAAAAAACCTCAAAAGCCGCGCGATGCTCGGCGACGTCGTGGACGCGGAACATCTGGGCGCCGTCGCCCGCCGCGATGAGGTTGGCTGCGAGCGTCCCGACGAGCCGCCCCTCCATAAGGCCGTCCGGCAAGCCTTTGAAGATCGACTTGCGGGACACGCCGATCAGCAAGGGAAACCCGAGAGTTAAGAGCTTTGGCGCCGCCCGCAGCGCGTCATAGTTCTGCTGCCGGCTCTTGCCGAAGCCGATGCCCGGATCGAGCGCAACATGCGCGTCGGACACCCCGGCTCGGCGCGCGATCTCCAGCGAGCGCTCGAAAAACCGCAGCATATCCGAGACGATGTCGATTTCCGGGTCAGTCGTCTCGCGATTATGCATCACGACGACGCCCGCGCCGGCCTCCGCAACGGCCGGGGCCATGTCGGGATCGCGTTGCAAGCCCCAGATATCGTTGACGATCGCTACGCCGACCGCCAGCGCCCGGCGGGCCGTGATCGATTTATAAGTGTCGACCGAGACCGGGACGCCCGCTTCCGCGACAAGCGCCGCGAGCAGTGGTTCAAGGCGCGCCCATTCCTCGTCCGGAGGCACGGGCGTATGGCCGGGCCGCGTCGATTCGGCTCCGACGTCGACAATGTCGGCCCCTTCGGCCGCGAGCTTCTTCGCCTGGGCCAGAGCCGCCTCCGGGGCCGCGAAGAGCCCGCCATCGGAAAACGAGTCCGGCGTGACGTTCACGATGCCCATGATGACCGGCCGCTTGCCGACGGGTGCGAAAAAGCGGTCCCGGCCGGCCGCGATGGCCGCCCGGTCGAATGAAAGGACCTCAGTCATATTTGATATAGGCGAAGCGCTGATCGGTCTCGGGCGTGCCTTCGAGCGCGCCGCCTTCCTTGCCGGGGCGCCAGGAGACGACGTCCTCGATCTTCCTCGCGAGTTCGAAGTCCTTGTCGGTAAAGCCTTTCGCCGTATGGGTCATGAGCTTGACCTCGACCCAGGCATAGGAGGCGGCGATGTCGGGATGGTGCCAGGCGGCCTCGGCCAGATGGCCGACCGTGTTGATCACCATCAGCGTGCCCTTCCAGCTGTGGGTCTTGTATTTGCGGCGTATCCAGCCGTTCTCGTAGCGCCAGTGCGGCAGCTCCCGAGCGAGGCGCTCCACCACCTCGTTCTCCGGCAAAGCCTTTTCTTCCTTGCTCATTTCCGCTCCCTCTTTCTCGTCTAGCGGCGCCGACGCCTACCGACGGCGCAACTTCTTTCGCCTGAGGCAGATATAGCCTAAACCGGCTTGAAGTCTTGCTCGATCGACAGGGAGCGATATGGCGGCCAAAGTGAGCGTGGCGGCGACGGCGCGGCTGCATCTCGGATTTTTCGACATGAATGGCGGGCTGGGGCGCAAATTCGGCGGCCTGGGCCTCTCTCTCGACGCGCCGGCGACGCGGCTCACGCTGACCCGGGCGACGGCGAATGATGTCGAGGGGCCGGAAAGCGACCGCGCGGCCGTCCTGCTGGAAAAGGCACAGGCGGCGCTCGCGCCGGGATCCGCCCATGCGCTGACCATCCATGAGGCGATTCCCGCCCATTCCGGTTTCGGCTCCGGCACGCAGCTCGCGCTCGCCATCGCGGCGGCGCTGCGGCGGCTCGAGGATCTGCCGCATGACGCCGCGGCCGACGCCGCCCTGATGTCGCGCGGAGCCCGTTCGGGCCTCGGCGCTGGGCTCTTCGTCACGGGCGGGCTCGTGGTCGATGGCGGGCGCGGGCCGAACACGCGCACGCCCCCGGTCATCGCCCGCGCGGAATTTCCCGAAGAGTGGCGCGCGCTCGTGGTGTCGGACCCGACGGATGTGGGGCTGCATGGCGCCGACGAGAAGGAGGCCTTCGTCGCCCTGCCGCCCTCGAGCGAGGCCGAGAGCGGCGAGCTGTGCCGGCTCGTCCTGATGCAGGCCCTGCCCGCTCTGGCGGAGCGCGATCTCGCCGCCTTCGGCGCCGCGATCGGCCGGATACAGGAAATCGTCGGCGACTATTTCGCGCCGAAACAAGGCGGGCGCCGCTTCACCAGCGCGAAAGTGGAAGGCGCCATCGGCCGGCTGATCCGCGAGGGCGCGACGGGCGGCGGGCAGACCTCGTGGGGCCCGACCGGCTTCGCCTTCGTCGAGAGCGAGACGGCGGCGCGGGCGATCGTTGCGCGGGTCGAGGCGCAGGCGCGCGCGGATGGATTGGAGATCGCCATTCGAAAGGGGCTCAACCGCGGCGCGAAGATCGACGCCGTTTATGCGGAAATCGCTTGAGTTCTCTTCGTCGTTGAGCGCAGCGATGCAATCGAGGGGGCCATAACGCCTCTGCTTTGCTTCGCCGCGCTCGCAATGGCGGGGTTAGCGCCGCGCCTCGCGCAGAAGGCCGCTGACCGGCCTGAACGTAAACCGCACCTCGTGCCGCCCCTCGGGAATCGCCACGGCGCGGAACAGCACATTGGCGCGCAGAATCTCCGCGTCCTGCCCGTCCAGCGTCGCGAACCACCAGGGGTGCCAGACGTCGTTGAGAACGAGCCAGCCGCCGCCGGGCGGCGCATTGGCCTCAACGACCACCTCCGTATTGCCGTAGGAGACCAGCCGCGCGCGCGTCGCGTCGGGCGGCAGATCCTTGCGCGTGTGGCAAAGCGGCGGCTCCTCGAGCAGCACCGTCTCGCGGTAATCCGCCTCGGGCCATTCGCCGGTTTCGACCATGCGGGCGAAATCCACATGCATGGCGCAGGTGACGACCATGACGCGGGGATAGGCGCTCTTGTTCTCGTAGATATGGACCTTGCCGATCTGCGTCAGCTCGGAGAAATCGCCCGGCTTGTAACGCTTGTCGATCTCTTCGATCGGCACGCCCGTCGCGACATAGCGCAAGCCGAGCATGTCCGAGAGCGGCGAGCGGTATTCTGGATACAGCTTCGAAAATTCGCGCTGCTCCGGCAGCGCGAGATGATCGCCCGCGCCGGTCGCGTCCTCCAGAATTTTCAGACGGATCGGATTGTAGCCGAGATCGTGATCGAGGCCCTGGACGAGCGTGGCGTTGGGCCAGTGGAAGTCGATGGCCGCGAGTTCGACGCGGTCGCGTCGGTCGGGCGCGGCGTTCTCCTTCAGCCGCTCTTTCAGGAAGGCGATGACCGGGTCTTTCGATTCGGGCCGGAGCACGTCGAACTGGTCGGGCGACAGCGCGGTCGATTCGCTGGGGCCGTTATTGACGGCGAGATCGACGGCCGTCACCGCGGCGACAGCGGCGATCAGGGCTGGCCCGCGCAGCTTGCCGGCTCCGGTCAGCGCAACGAGCGCGACGGAAGCGGCCGCAAAAACGGCGCTGATCGCGAGCGGCAGGATTGCCTGCGCAAGATGGCCTTTCATCGCCGCATAGGCGGCGGCGCTGATGAACAGCGCGCCGACAGCGCCGGCGAGCGCCAGCAAATTCGGCTTCGCGCCGCGCGCGACGAGCGTAAAGCCGTAGCCCGCGAGAATCGCCAGCGCGAAGCCGAAGAGGAAGGTGGCGTCGGCCGGGCGGCGCCACAGGTCGACGCCGGGTATGTGGTAGAGATAGGCGAAGGCAGGCGTGTAGCGGCCGAGCGCATAGAGCGCGAAGACGATCAAGGCCCCGGCGAAGAAGCGTGCCTCCCTGTCCGCGAAGAAGCGGCGCCCGAAGGCGGCGATGAGCGCGACGATCGCCATTTCGCCCGCATAGACGTCCGTCATGTTTCGCGCGAGATAAAGGTCCTTCTCGCCGACCGGCGGCCCCCAAAAAGAGGCGAGCGGCCCGGCCGTGCCGAACAGATTTGCGCAGATGAGGGTCAAGAAGGACGCCGGCGGCAGCGATCCCTTATGCGCGCCGTCGAGATCGATCTCCGGACGGTTGGAGTTCGCCGCCAGTTCCAGCGTGAAGGCGAGCGGCACGGCGATGATCGCCGCGCCGACCACGGCGCCAGCGAGCAGCGGGGTGATGGCGGTGACGGCGGGCGCATCGTCCGTCGCAACACGATAGAGCGCATAGGCGGCAAGCGTCAGCACGCTCAGAAAGGCGACCTGATCGCGCCCGAGCACTAGAAAGGCCGCAACGGCCCCCGCCGCAGCGCCATAGGCGATGGAACCGCGATCGAGCGCGCGCGCCAATAGCCACAATGTCACCGGCAGCCAGGAGAGGCTCATCACCTGCCCGGTATGCTGGATGCGCCACGCCGCCGAGCCGCCAAAGGCGAAAGCGAGCGCTGCGATCAGCCCGCCGGCGGCGCTCCAGTCGCGATCACGGAAGTAGGCCATCAGAGCGAGGCCGCCCATCGCCAGCATCGCGAAGACGATCGCGTCCTCCAGCACGAAGGAAGGCTCGGGAACCAGCGCCGCCGCGATCAGAAAGAAGGGCGAGAAGATCAGCGATTGCGGATCCGCGATCTGCGGCATGCCGGCGAAGACATTGGGCGTCCAGAAGGGCGACTGGCCGGAATGCAGCGCATGGGCGAGAAAAGCGAATTGCGGCTGGAAGTGCGCCTTGGCGTCCCATGGGATGGTGACGCGGCCCGAGAGCCAGGGAAAGGCGAGCGCCAGCGCGCAGATGAGAAAGAGGAGCGCGGCGAGCGCGAAGGGCTCGCGGGTTTCGGCGTCATGTGAGACAGCGGTCGACATGGTCGGCTTTTAGCGCCTCCGCGCGACGGCGCAAAATCGGCCGCCGCGCGGCGAGCGCCCTATGCCGGCAAAGACTCGGAGCCGATTGGAAAAAGGCATTCTCCCGTCGTCACCACCAGCGCGTCCCAGTCTCGCGCGTCGACTGGATGGCCGCCGGTGAATTCGCCGAAAGAGGGCAGGACGATCTCCCGTCCCCGCAGGCAGAAGCAAGGGAGCCGGAGGCGGTCGTGGCCGGGGCCCGAGAGCCGCGCGACCGGATGGATGTGGCCGGAGAGCAGTATGGGACCAGCGGTCCCGGTCTCAACCCCGACGACATGATGCCAGCCTTCGACGCCGTTGAGCGCGAAAGGCTCATCGAGACTCTCGAAGCCGCAATCCGCCGGCGCGTCTCCCGCGTGGAGATCATGATTGCCGCGCACCACGACGCATTCGGCGCCCCCGCGCGCCGCGCGCCACTCCCGCAACTGCGTGAGCAGCCCCTGCGTGCGGCCGGAGCGCGCATGAAAGAAATCGCCGAGCACGACGAGGCGGCGCGCATCATGCGCGTCGATGAGCGCGCCAAGGCGGGCGAGATTCTCCTGCGTCGTGCCGCGCGGCACAGGCTGACCATGCGCGCGAAAACTCGCCGCCTTGCCAAGATGAAGGTCCGCGATCCAGAGCGTGCGCGTCTGCGACTGCCACACGGCGCGCTCCGGCAGCAGCGTCAGCCCGCGATAGTCGAAACTCCGCGCCGTCATGCGTCGGCGGCGGAATTGAGCTGCGTCAGCATGCGCTCGATGCGGGCGTTGAAGCTTTCCGTCGAGAGGCTCTCGCGGAAACGCTCCGCGATGAGGGGAAAGGCGAGCGGCGAGCAGCGCTTCAGCGCGACATGCGCGAGACGACGTTCATTCATGCGGGTCAGGGCGTCATGCAAGCGGCGCACGTCCAGCTCGTCCTCCAGCAACTCGCGCTCGGCCTGTCTCAGCAGGCCGTTCTCGGGATCGTATTTTCGAAAGACGTCGTAGAACAGGCTGGATGACGCCTGCAACTGCCGCGCGCTCTTGCGCTCGCCCGGATAGCCGTTGACGACGAGCCCCGCGATCTGCGCGATGTCGCGAAAGCGGCGACGCGCCAGTTCAGCGGCGTTGAGACTGTCGATGACCTCGTCGCGCGTGGCCTCAAGGCTGCGCGCTTCGATGAGGCGCGGCAGATCCGCCGCCCAGTCGCGCGGCGCGCCGCTCAGGATCTCGAAGCCGTAATCGTTCACGGCGATGGAGAAGGTGCCGGGCGCGATCTGCGCCGCGCGCCAGGCGATGAGGCTCGCAAGGCCCAGATGCGCATTTCGCCCGGCGAAGGGATAGAGAAAGAGATGCCAGCCCTCGCGTGATTTCAGAGTCTCTGCGAGAAGCGTCTGCGGCGTGGGCAAAGCGGACCAGCGCTGCTGCAATTGCAGGAGGGGCTTTGCTGCCTCCATTTCAGGAGATGAGAAATCTCCCTCGGCGGCGCGCGCCAGCGTCTCGACCATTTCGTCGGCGAGCGTCGTCGAGAGCGGCATACGCCCGCCCATCCAGCGCGGCGTGGCGCCGGAGCCGACGCCTTTCTTCACGAAGGCGGTGAGGTCGCGCACGGTCACAAGTTCGAGCAGCTTTCCGGCAAACCAGAATTTGTCGCCCGGCTTCATTCGCGCGATGAAACTTTCCTCCACCGTCCCGAGCTTCTGCCCGCGCGGGAAATATTGCACCATCACGCTCGCATCCGAGACGATGGCCCCGATATTGAGTCGATGGCGCAGAGCGAGCCGCTTGTCTGCGACGCGCCAGACGCCGTCAGGCCCCGGCGTCACGCGGCGGAAGTCCGGATAGGCCCGAAGCGTCGGCCCGCCTTGGCGCACGAAGTCGAGACACCAGCGCCAGTTCTCGTCGGAGAGATTTTCATAGGCCACGGTCTCGCGGACCTCCGCCAGCAGGTCGTCGGGCGTAAAGCCCCCGCCGAGGCCGATCGTGACGAGATGCTGCGCGAGCACGTCGAGCGGCGCGACGGGCGACGTGCGGCTTTCAATATGGCCGTTGCGGATCGCCGATTGCACGGCGGCGGATTCCACAAGCTCCAGACTATGGCTCGGCACCAGCGTCACGCGCGAGGCGCGGCCCGGCGCATGTCCGCTGCGGCCGGCGCGTTGCAAGAGCCGCGCGACGCCCTTGGGCGAACCGATCTGCAAGACGCGCTCGACGGGGAGGAAGTCGACGCCGAGATCGAGGCTCGACGTGCAGACGACCGCCTTCAGCGCGCCTTCCTTCAAGCCGCGTTCAACGGCGTCCCGCTCCTCTTGCGCGAGCGAGCCATGATGAATGGCGACAAGGTCAGCCCAATCCGGCCGAAGGCGCAGAAAATGCTGCCGCCAAAGCTCCGCCTGCGAGCGGGTGTTGGTGAAGAGCAGCGTGCTGTTATGGGCCTCGATCTCCGAGACGACCTGCCGCGCCATCTTGATCCCGAGATGGCCCGCCCAGGGGAAGCGCTCGGGCGCGTCGGGAATGAGCGTGTCGATGATGAGCTTCTTCTTCAGCCGCGCTTCGATGAGCGCGCCTTCGCCATGCGGACCCAGCAGCGCCCGCTTGGCGGCGTTCAAATCACCGAGCGTCGCGGACATGCCCCAGGTGAGAAGCTCCGGCCGCCAGCGGCGCAGCCGCGCAAGCGCAAGCTGCGTCTGCACGCCGCGTTTGTTGCCGATGAGTTCGTGCCATTCATCGACGACGACGCAGCGCAGATCGGCGAAATAATCGCGGGCGTTTTCGCGCGAGAGCAATAGCGACAGACTCTCGGGCGTCGTGACGAGCACGGTCGGCGGCTTGCGGCTTTGCGACGCGCGCTGACTCGACGAGGTGTCGCCGGTGCGCAGGCCGAGCGACCATTGCGGGCCCCCCTTGTCATGGGCTTGCACGCCCGCGAGCGCTTCGGTCAAAGCGCGCGTCGTGTCGGCGGCCAGCGCGCGCATGGGCGTCACCCACAACATGGTCAGGCCATTTGGCGGCGCGCTGCGCAAAGCCTGCCAGGCGCCAAAAGCCACGGCGAGCGTCTTGCCCGAGCCTGTCGTCGCGTGAAGCAGCCCGCTCTCGCCGGCCATCATGCGCGCCCAGACTTCCTTCTGAAAGTCGAAAGGCTTCCAGCCCTTCTCCGCAAACCACGCCGCGACGGCGCGATCCATCGTCACGCGCTCAAGCATGGCGCACTGGCAGAAGTTCGCGCAGCGACTGCAGCGTGTCGGCCTCTTCGACGGGTTTGTCGAGCCGCCAGCGCAACATGCGCGGGAAGCGCACGGCGACGCCGCTCTTGTGGCGCTTGCTCTCGGCGATGCCTTCAAAACCCAGCTCGAAGACAAGCGTCGGCTTCACGCTGCGCACGGGGCCGAATGTCTCGACCGTCGTCTTGCGGATGATGGCGTCCACCGCGCGCATCTCGTCGTCGGTGAGGCCCGAATAGGCTTTGGCGAACGGCACGAGCGCGCGCTCTTCAGCGTGTGGCGGATCGCTCCACACCGCAAATGTGTAGTCACTGTAAACGCCGGAACGCCTTCCGTGACCGCGCTGCGCGTAGATCAGCACGGCGTCGACGCTCATCGGGTCGAGCTTCCATTTCCACCAGACATTCTCGCGATCGGAGCCCTTGCGCCGCCCGACGCCATAGGCGCCCGCGCGCGCCTTCAGGATCATGCCTTCGACGCCGAGCGCGCGCGCTTCCTCGCGCTTGGCGTAGAGAGACGGCCAATCCGGCGCGGTCAGCAACGGGCTCAGTCGCAGCGGAAGAGACACGCCGAAATCCCGCGCGCGGGAGGTTGCGTCCGCAACCAGCGCCTCCAAAACCCGCCGCCTTTCCGCTTGCGGCGCATCGCGCAAATCCTTCCCGTCTTTTTCCAGAAGGTCATAGGCGATGAACGCCACCGGCAAGTCGCGCAGCATCTTCGCGCTCACCACCTTGCGCCCCAGCCTCTGCTGCAACAGCGCGAAAGGTTGCAGGCCCGACAAATCCTGTGGGCTCGCGCGCTCCCCCTGCATCACGACAAGCTCGCCGTCGAGCGCGACGCCGTCCGGCAGCCAGCGTTGCAATTCCGCAAGGTCTGGATAGGAGTCCGTCACCAGTTCCTCGCCGCGCGACCAGAGCTGCCATTGTCCGCCGCGCTGAACATATTGCGCGCGAATGCCGTCGAACTTCCATTCGACGATCCAGTCGGAGACGGGGCCAAGCGCCGCCGCCATCTCCTCGACCGGGCGCTGAAACGGATGGGCCAGATAGAAAGGATAAGGCTGCCCCGCTTCCAGCGCCGCATCGTCTTCATGGGCAGGCGCCGTGAGCGCGGCGAAATCCGTCGCCGTGGGAACGCGGCCTGCTTGCGTGAAACCCATCATGCGCTGCGCCATGCGCTTGGGCTCGACGCCCGACGCCTGCGCCAGCGCTTGCGACACTTGCAGCCGCGACACGCCGACGCGCAATTCGCCGGTTATCATCTTGAAGAAGATCAACCGCTGCGGCTGCGGCAACTTGCGCGTCCATTCGCAGAGGCGCGCATATTTCTCTTCCTCGGGCGCCATGCGCAAAGGCAGGAGCCGCTCGCGCATCCAGGCGTCGAGCGCCACTTCTTCCGTCTCCTCGCCAATCGGCAGGAGCAGCGCAAGCGTCTCCGCGAGATCGCCCACCGTGGAATAGCATTCGTCGAAGAGCCATTCGGGAAGCTGCGCTTCCTCCAGCGCCAGTCGTCGCAACAGCTTTGTCGGCGCAAGCTGGCGCGGCTTGCCGCCGGCGAGGAAATAGATTGCCCAGGCCGCGCTCGCATGTTGCGCGGGATCGTCCATTGCGGCGCGAAGATAGGCGCCGAGCGCCTCCTGTTTGCGCTTGATGGCCGTCGCGGCGTCGATCTCGCGATAAAGCGCGGCGAAGGCTTTCACGTCTCGGCCTCTGTTTCCACCGCGCCGCTTTCAGCTTCCTCCTCGCCATATTCGGTATGCATGTCGCGCGCGTCGAGGCCGCTTTCGCGCAGATAGCGCGTCAAGGCGCCGACAGAGCCATGCGTGACGTAAACGCGCTCGGCGCCGGTCGCGTGGATCGCCTCCAGCAAGCCCGGCCAATCGGCGTGATCGGACAGCGCGAAACCCTGATCGACGCCGCGGCGACGCCGATTGCCGCGTATCTGCATCCAGCCGCTGGCGAAGGCGTCGGAATAATCGCCAAATCGCCGCATCCACGGACTCGCCGCGGCGGACGGCGGCGCGACGATCAGCGCGCCGGCGAAGGCGTTCTTGCCGGAGGCCTGCGAAACGAGCTTCGTCGCGGGCAACTCGACGCCCTGCCTACGATAGATCTCGTTTATCGGCTCGATCGCGCCGTGGCAGTAGATCGGTCCGAAAGACGCGTCGACATTGGCGAGAAGGCGCTGCGCCTTGCCGAGGCCGTAAGCGAAGACGACGCTCGCCCGCCCCGCTTCGGCGTTGCCGCGCCACCATGCGTCGACATCCGCCATCACCTCCGCCTGCTTGCGCCAGCGATAGATGGGAAGGCCGAATGTCGACTCGGTGATGAACACGTTGCAGCGCACCGGCTCGAAAGGCGCGCTTACATTGTCGGCTTCCGTCTTGTAGTCGCCCGAAGCGACCCAGACCTCGCCGTCATGCTCGACGCGCACCTGCGCCGAGCCCAGCACATGGCCGGCGGGATGCAGCGAAAGCGTAACGCCGTTGATCTCGATCCGCTCGCCGTAATCGAGTGTCTGAATTGGAATGTCGCCCAGCCGCTTGCGCAGGATGGGCGCGCTGTCCCTTTGACAGAGATAGGCCTGCGAACCCCAACGCGCATGATCGGAATGACCATGCGTGATCACCGCGCGCGCGACAGGCCGCCAGGGGTCGATGTGGAAATCCCCGGCGGGACAATAGAGGCCCTCGGGCGTCGCGACGATGAGCTCCATGGTCCGCCGAAGATGGGACCTGCGCCCAGAAGCGACAAGGCGCCGCCAGAGCCGCGCCCTGCGATTCGATCAAGTTTTCACGGATTTCGCCGGATTGCTGGCGCCATGTTTGCGACGGCGTACGCGGGGACGCACACGGATGGATTGCAACCGCCATGGATATTTTCCGCGAAGCCGAAGGCGTTGACTTCGGAACCCTGCCCGGTCCGGTCGACACGCTGCTGCAACAGGGCGTCGTCGCCTATCGCAGCGACAGATTGCGCGCGGACCGCCTTTTTCGACAGGCGCTGGACCTCGCGCCGGAAGCGCTCGCCGCCTATTTCTGTCTCTATAAGATCCACACTTATATGGGAAATCTCGACGTCGCGAAGGAGGCGGCGCTCGACGGCATGCGCGAAGCCGCGCGCCAGGCCGGCTGGGCGAGCGATCCAAAGCTCTGGCCCAAGGGCCAGTCGCACACGGACGGGCCGGCGCGCTTCGCGCTGTTCACGCTGAAAGCCTTGAGTTTCATCGAATTGAAGCGGGGCGATCATGCGGCGGCGGACGCTTTGCTGCGGATACTCGCCGCCCTCGACCCCTCGGGCAGCGTCGGTTGGCCTGTCATCGCCGCCCTCGCCGACGGAACGGCTTAAAGCGCATTCCGCAAAAATTGACAGACTTTTGCGATCAGGATGCGCGCCAGCCTTGTGACTTTGCGCGTCGATTGTCGGAAAAGCGACGGGCGAAGCGAGGCGCTTTTCTCTATATGATAGTGGCGGTGCAGCCTTGCGCCGCCATCGTCTTTTAGAAGGCCCTCGCTTGAACCCTCTATCGGTCCGCGCCCGGCAGGCGCCCGCCGACACGCTCGCCTCCCCGCTGCTGCGCGTCGTCAATCTGCGTAAATCCTACGCAACGCCCCAGGGCCCCCTGCCCGTGCTGCGCGGCGTCGATCTTGTCCTTCGCGCCGGCGAAACCCTTGCGCTGATGGGCGAATCCGGCAGCGGCAAGAGCACGCTGCTGCATCTTGTCGGCGCGCTCGATCGCGGCGACGCGGGCGAGATCCTGCTCGAAGGCGTCGACATTGAAAGGCTGTCCGAGAACGCCCGCGCGGCGCTGCGGCGCGAGGCGATCGGCGTCGTCTTCCAGCAATTCAATCTCGTCGCCAGCCTCACCGTCGCCGAGAACCTCGCCTTTCAGGCGCGTCTCGCGGGTCGCTACGACCCTGACTGGCAGGCGCGGCTCACCGCGCGGCTCGGACTCGACGCGCTCGCGGCGCGTTATCCCGAGCAGCTCTCCGGCGGCCAGCAACAGCGCGTCGCCGTCGGCCGGGCGCTCGCCGTGCGGCCCAAGCTTCTGCTCGCGGACGAGCCCACGGGCAATCTGGACGAGGCGGCTGGCGACGCGGTAATGGCCCTGACGCTCGACCTCGTCGCCGAGACGGGCTGCGCTTTTCTCATGGTGACGCACAGCGCGCGTCTCGCGGCGCGGCTGGAACGCCAGGAGACGCTCATTGCGGGCGCTCTGTCCGCGTCATGAGAGAGACATTCTTCGCGCTCGCCGCTTTGATGAGCCATTGGCGCCGGCACAAGGCCAATTTCGCGACGCTCATCATCGGCCTTTCCATCGCTACGGCTCTGTGGAGCGGCGTGCAGGCGCTGAATGCGCAGGCGCGCAAGAGCTATGACAGCGCGGCGGCCGTCTTCTCTGGCGGCGATCTGCAAAATCTCGTCGCGTCGCGCGGCGGCTTCTTTCCGCAGGACTTGTTCGTGCGACTGCGGCGCGCGGGCGTGAAGGTCTCGCCGGCAATAGAAGGCGCCGTGCGCATCGGCGAGAAGAACATCCGGCTCATTGGAATCGAGCCCCTGACATTGCCCGCTGCGACGACGCTCGCGCCCTTGCATGAAAATGACGAGGCGAAGAACATTCTGACGGGCGAAGGCCGCAGCTTCGCCGCGCCGCAGACCTTGCACGACCTTCGGCTCGAACAAGGCGCGCGCGTGAAGACGGGGCGCGGCTTCATGCTGCCGCCCATTTATGAGATCGAGCAGGCGCCGCCGGGCGCCATCGTGGTGGACATCGGGGTCGCACAGAAGGCGCTCGACAAGCCGCAGCGCCTGTCGCGCCTCATCGTCTCGAACGAAACGCGCCTCGATCCCGCGAAGCTCAACGAGATCGCGGGCGATGCGCTGCGCATCGTGGAGCCCGATGAGGAAAGCGACCTCTCCCGCCTCACCGACAGTTTCCATCTCAACCTCACCGCATTCGGGCTGCTCGCCTTTCTCGTCGGCTTCTTCATCGTCAACGCCTCCTTCGGCCTCGCCTTCGAGCAGCGATTGCCCACCGTGCGAACGCTGCGCGCGCTCGGCGTCTCGGCGCGCGCGCTTTCCGTCGCGCTCTTCTGCGAACTTGTCGTCTTCACCTTTCTCGCAGGCGGCCTTGGCGTCGTCGGCGGATACTTCATCGCGGCCGCCCTGCTGCCGGACGTCGCGGCCAGTCTCGAAGGGCTCTATGGCGCGCAGCTTTCAGGAACGCTTGCGCTCGACTGGCGCTGGTGGCTGTCGGGCGTCGCCATGGCGGGCGCCGGCGCGCTGCTCGCAGCGGGAAGCGGCCTGCTGAAAACGCTGCGCCTGCCCGTGCTTTCCGTCGCGCGCCCCATCGCCTGGCGCGAGGCGCATCAGCGCTATCTGCGCCGGCAGGCAGTCTTCGCCGCCCTCGCGCTCATCGGCGCCGCGCTCGCCTATCGCCTCGCGGACGGGCTCGTCATGGGCTTCATGGTGATCGCGCTCGCTTTGCTCGGCGCCGCTTTGTTCCTCCCCCTCGCGCTCGAAGCCATGTTGCGCCTTGGCGAGCGCTTTGCGGAGCGCCCGCTCGCACGCTGGTTCTTCGCCGACGGACGGCAGGAGATTTCGGGCCTCTCGCTCGCGCTCATGGCGCTGCTGCTGGCGCTCGCGACAAATATCGGCGTCGGCGGCATGGTCGAGGGCTTCCGCCAGACATTTGTGGGCTGGCTCGACGACAGGCTCATCGCGGAAGTCTATTACGAGGCCGCAACGCCCGCCGACGCGCGCGAAATCGAGCAATGGATCGAGACGCGCCCCGAGGTCACGGCGATCCTGCCCGTCTGGCGCGCCAAGACGCGGCTCTCCGATTGGCCGGTCGAAATCATCGGCATGGTTCCGCACGAAACATATTCGGCGCACTTCACCCTGCTCGAAGGCGGCGCGGACGCATGGCGCGCTTTGCACGAGGAAGACGCCGTGCTGATCAGCGAGCAGCTTGCGCGCCGCCTTCATGTATCGCTCGGCGCGACGCTCGACATTCCGACATCGCGCGACGCATGGCGGGCGAAAATCGTGGGCGTCTTCCCCGACTACGGCAATCCGCGCGGGCAATTGCGGGTGGATCACGCGCGCGTCGCGCAGCATTTCCCCGACTATCCCGGCGTGCATTATTCGCTGCGCGTCGCCGACGCCGACGTTCCGCGCCTGATGGAGGACATGCGCACGCGCTTCGGGCCGAAGATCGCGCGCCTCATCGACAACGCCGAGGTGAAGAAGATCTCGAAAGACATTTTCGAGCGCACATTCACCGTCACGGCGGCGCTCAACACGCTGACGCTCATCGTCTCGGCCATCGCGCTTTTCGCGAGCCTGCTGACGCTCAGCAATCTGCGCATCGCCCATATCGCGCCAGTATGGGCGGTCGGCGTCACGCGACGCCGGCTCGCGGGGCTGGAGCTTTTGCGCATCCTGCTTTTTTCTGCGGGCGCCGCGCTCCTCGCCATTCCGCTCGGCGTCTTCATGACATGGGGCCTCGTCGCCATCGTCAACGTCGTCGCCTTCGGCTGGCGCCTGCCGCTGCATGTCTTCCCGACGCAGTGGGGCCAAGTCTTTATCGTCGCGCTCGTCACCGCGCTTTTCGCGGCGCTCGTCCCGGCGCTACGGCTCGCGCGCAGCGCGCCCGCCGAACTGCTGAAAGTCTTCGCCAATGAAAGGTAGGATCGTCGCGCTCGCCTTGCTGCTGCCCGCGCTCGCGCAGGCGCAGAGCTTTGGCGGTCTGGGTTCGGAGGCGCCGGGTTTCGACGTTCCAAGGCCCGGAACGCCCATCGTCTTCCCGAAAGACCATGGCGCGCATCCGACCTTCAGAACCGAATGGTGGTATCTCACCGCAAATCTGCGCGGCGCCGACGGCGCATCATACGGCGTGCAATGGACGCTCTTTCGCCACGGGCTCGAAGCCGGCAAGGGCGAGGGCTGGGACGACCGCAATATCTGGATGGCGCACGCCGCGGCGACGCGCGCCGGCGAACATCTCTTCGCGCAACTCATCGCGCGCGGCGGCGTCGGACAGGCGGGCGTCGAAGCCGCGCCCTTCAAGGCGTGGATCGACGACTGGTCTTTCGAGGCGCTCGACGCAGACTTCGCCAAGGCCCGCGTCACGGCGCGCGAGCCGCGCTTTTCCTACGCGTTGAGGCTGACGCGCAACGGGCCGTTCGTCTTGCAGGGCGAAGGCGGCTTCAGCCGCAAGGCGGAGACGGGCCAGGCGTCGCATTATTACAGCGAGCCTTTCTTCTCGGTGGACGGAACGCTCTCTTTCCACGGCCGAGACGTAAAAGTCTCGGGCCGCGCCTGGATGGACCGCGAATGGAGCAGCCAGCCGCTCGCGCCGGATCAGAAGGGCTGGGACTGGTTTTCGCTGCATCTCGCAAATGGCGAGAAGCTCATGCTCTTCCGCCTGCGCGGCGCGCGCGCCTATTTCTCCGGCAACTGGATCGCGGCGGATGGGACGACGCATCTGCTTGCGGGCGACGACATTGCGCTCGAGCCTTTGGCCGAAACGGCTATCGGCGACCACAGGACGCCGACGCGCTGGCGCGTGCGGGTGAAAAGCCGGGGCCTCGACATCGAGACGACGCCGCTCAATCCGCAAAGCTGGAACGGCGGAACGTCGGCTTATTGGGAAGGGCCGATCTCCTTCTCCGGCACGCAGAGCGGCGAGGGCTATCTGGAGATGACGGGCTATTAGAGCGTCGCGAGAAAGCGATCGATCGTCTCGAAAAACGCATCGGGCGCGTTGACGATCTTCGCTTCCGCCATCCGCGCCAGCGCGGCCGCGCGGCGAGGCGAGTTTGGCTCCGCATAATCGCGGATCGCCTGCAGCCAGCCAAGACCGTCGAGCGGATGCAGATAATCCGGCGCGTCGCCGCCGACCTCGCGGAAGACGTCGAGATCCGACGCGATCACCGGCACGCCGGCGACAAGCGCCTCCGCGACGGGAAGCCCGAATCCCTCGCCGAAGGACGGCATCAGCAAAGCGCGCGCCCCCGCCAACAGTCGGCGCAGGCCCGGCGTCGAGAGCCCGGCCGCCTCGACGACATTCGCCGCGAGCGCCGGGCAGCGCGTCATCATGTCCACGACATTCTCGTTGAGCCAGCCGCGCTTGCCGACGACGACGAGCTTCGGCGCCCGCCCGCCCGACGCCAGCTCGCGCCAGACATTGAGCAGGAGCAGATGGTTCTTGCGGGGCTCGATCGTGCCGCAGACGACAAAGTAATCGACGTCCGCCAGCTCCGGCGGCGCAGCGACCTGCGTCTCGAAGACTGGCGACACCGGCAGGCGCGCGACGCAGACGGGGATTTCCGCGCGGCCGTTCTCGGCGGCGAAGGACCGAAACCGCGCCTCCACGTCCCGCGCGCTGACGACGACGCCAGCGGCGAAGCGGCAAATGTTGCGGTTGCGCCTTGGATGCAGCGTCGCCTCGATGGGCCGGAAGAAATGCGGCTGATCGACCGGGAGAAGGTCATAGACGAAGGAGACCGGCTTCACGTCCGGCCGCGAACCGAGCCAGCGCACATACCAGGGGCGGTCGAGCAGGAATTGCGTGCCGTTGAAATAGACTGCGCCTTTTGGAATGTCGCGCAACGGACGCCCGAGATGCAGCGCCCAGTCGCGCAGCGCCCGCCAATTACGCGCGATCCGCTCGGCGCCAGGCTTGCGTTCGAGCCGCGCTTTTGCGACGCGCGCCCCTGCGGGCGCCTTCAGGGCGGCGACGACGGATGGATAGACGGCGTCACGCCCAACATCCGCATCCTCCCGCCAGAAGGCTTCTATTTCATCGATCGCGTCCAGAGCCTTTCGCGTTTCGGCCAGACGCGGACCGAGCGCCGTGCAGGAAAGCGGGACGGCGCCACGGCTCAGGAAATGGCGGGCGAGGGCGAAATCGACCCGGTCGATCCCGTTTGGAGAAGTGTTGAGGCCGCGGGTGACAAGTCGCGTGACGTCATAGACCACCGGCGGCGTGGCGTTTCCGATCACCGGCACTGCAGCGCGCCCGAACGGCACTTCCAGGCTTCAAGCGCGTCATTGGCGCCGCGCACTGCCCGCTCGCTCTCCTTGTCGAGGCAGGTGCGATATTTGAAAACCGCCTTGATGAAGGCCTGGACCTCCCATTCGCACGCATCCGTCGCTTCGGGCGCGTCGATGCAGACGGGCCGCGCTGGCGCCGCGCAAAAGTTGAACCCGCTCGGCGCCTCTGCGAAGCTCGGAACGGAGGAAAAGAAGATGATGACCGTCGCCGCGGCGGGGCGCCGCGCGCGGCTCACTCTTGCGGCCGGCTCTTTCGGGAAGCGTTGCGGAACCACTCTACAGCGTCCTCGATGGCGAGCCGCGCCGGCCTGGTCTCATACCCCAATTCGCGCCGCGCCTTCTGGTCGTCGAAGAACATGCGCGTCCGGGACATTTTCAAGCTGTCGCAATGCAAAAACGGTTCGTAGCCCATCAGGCGCGCGCCCCATTCATTGGCGTAGGCCAAGGGCATGAGCGGTCCCGCAGGCAGCTTGAATCGCGGCGCCGGACGGCCTGTGAGGCGCGAAATCTCCGTCAGGAGGTCGCACAAAGTCAAGTTTTCGCCGCCGAGAATATAGCGCTCGCCGATCCGGCCGCGCTCCATCGCGGCGAGATGGCCGGCGGCGACGTCGTCGACATGGGCGATGTTCAACCCGGTCTCGACATAGGCCGGCATTGCGCCGCGAATGGCTTCGGAGACGACCCGGCCGGTCGGCGTCGGCTTGACGTCTCCCGGCCCGAGCGGCGCCGAGGGACAGACGATGACGGCCGGCAAGCCGTCCTTCTCGATCATCGTCTCGACGAGGCGCTCGGACACGATCTTGCTCTGCTTGTAGGCGCCCACCGCCTTTTCGGGCGCGAGGCGGCTTTCCTCCGTGCACACGCAGCCATTGGCCGCGGCGAGCGTGGCGACGCTGGACGTATGGACGATGCGCTCGACTTCGGCGCGCATGGCCTCCCGCATCACGATCTCGGTGCCGCGAACATTGACGTGGAAGACCGGCGCGGGATCCGGCGCCCAAAGCCTGTAATTGGCGGCGACGTGGAAGACCCGGCGTACGCCCTTCATTGCGGCGCGCACGCTCTCTTCGTCGGTGATGTCCCCGGCGAACGTCTCGAATTCGGGCGAGATATTGTCCTTCGGGCTCGTCGAGCGCACCAGCGTTCGAACGGAATAACCCTGCGCGAGCAACTGGCGCGCGACAGCGCCACCGATAAAGCCGCTCGCGCCAGTGACCAACACGATATCTTTATTGCTCATATGCCAGCGCCGAACCTTGGGAAAGCGGTATGGCGCTTTGCGAACACCACAACCAACGCGATTATTTCTTTTATGTTCTGTCGCGCGGCTTTGCGAGCGTCGCCGTGAGGGCGGGAAAAGCAAAAAAAGCGCGGCGTCCCGCGCGATTGCCATAGAGGTCCAAAGAAAAACAAAGTTTTATTGCGCAATCTGCTCCGCCAGATTGGGCTTCGGCAGTTCGACCATGGCGTCCTGTCGAGGCGCGCGCTCGGCGGCCTTCGCCTTCTGCGCTGCGCGCTCTTCGCGCTGCAAGCGGCTGAGATCGTTCCGAACGATCCAGACGAAACCGAAGAAGGTGCAGGCGGACAGAACCCCGATGATGACGTCGAGCGCGATGAAGGAGAAGATGCGCCCCGTGACGATCCCGGGGCCGCACCCGGCGGCGAACAGGGCCCAGGCGGCGACCAGAATGCGAAATTCCGTAGCGCCCATGCCGCCATAGGAAAGACGATGCACGCTTTCGGTGACCACGCGCAGATAGGTATAGGAGCTCATCAGAAGATAGAGCGACAGCACCAGCAGCGCCGATGGGATGGTGAAGAAAGGCGAGAAGCCGAGACCGACGACGATCAGCGTTTGCGCGATCAGGTCGGCGGAGTGGTCGATGAAATAGCCGTAATGAGGCCGCTCGATCTTGCGGTAGCGCGCGAGCGTGCCGTCGAGCGAATCGCCGAACCAGTTGAGGAACAGGCCGAAGACAACCGCGAGAAGGAACCAGTTCGACCACCAGCAGGCGATGAAGCCGGACGCGGTGATGAGCGCGCCCACGAGGCCGATGGAGGTGAGATGGTCGGGCGTGACGAAAGGCGGCATCCGGCGAACCAGCGACGCCAAGGCCGCGCGCTCGGCGATTGCGAGCACACTGTCGTTAATTCTGACGTTGGCCACGACGCCCTCCTGGAACAACGTTTAGCAATGAAATCCCGGCGCTCTCACCAGGGTAGCGACGTAAAAAAACGAGGCTAAAGAGGCGCGAAACGCAGCGGTTGGCATGAGACGCGACGTTTCGATTGTCGCTCACGCCCGCCCAACGGTCAAGGCCGTTGTCCTCGATCCATGGGCGTTTTCCGCGATGCGGCAAAGGGGCCATCAATGCACGATCCTGCTGACCATCACGCCCTGAACCGCAGGCTGCGAAAGGGTTTGCACGAGAGACACCACCTTGCCGATCTCCGCCAGCGGCGAGTTCGAAACGTAGATGATGTCCTTGTCCCGGATCGCGAATCGCCGCGCTGCAAAAAGGGCCGACGGGTCCTTCATGTTCAGGTGATAGGCGACCGGAATGTTCTGATGCTGCAGCAGGTTGGGTGACACGTTCGGGAATTCCCGAACGAGCGACGTCGGCTCGTATCGCATGACGAACAGGCCGTCGGGATCCGCGCGACTATCCGCCAGCCCCCCCGCCTTGCCGATCGCCTCTTCGAGCGTGATGCCGCGCGCGTCGAAGGGTATCACCGCGCCGTTGGCGCCCGTCGCGCCGGCGACCGTGAAGGTCTGCGGGCGGCTCTCGACCGTCAATATGTCGCCCGCCCGCACGTAGATGTTCTCGCTCGGATTGGCGAGCAAGGCCTGCAGCGGCGCGCGGGCGGTGCGGTTGCCGCGCGTGATGCTGATGAAAGTCTCGTGAACCGGCGAGCGATAGCCGCCCGCCGACGCGATGACGTCGAGAACCTTGTCGCCGCGCAGAGAAAGCGGCACGCGGGCGCCGTTGGCGACTTCGCCCGTAACGGTGACGGTGTTGCTGACATTGTGGGTGACGTTGACCAGAGCCTGTGGCTCGATCGCCTTGCCGCGCAGCCGCTCTACGATCGCGGCCTCCACCTGCTGCTGGGTGCGTCCCGCCACCTGGATGCGGCCCGCATAGGGCACCGTCACCGAGCCGTCGCGACCGACGGTCTGCTCGGGAATCGCGGCGGACCGCGAACCCGGCGAGACGGCGCCGCTCTCGGGGCCGGCGGAGAAAAGGCCGCCCGCCGCCGCTTCCCAGACGGTGATCTGCAAGGCGTCGCCGACTCCGATCACCTGCGACGCGGAGGGGCGGTAGTCGCCGAAAAAGCCGCGCAGCGTCGGCGGCGTGCGGCGAGCGAGAACGTCGAGGCTCCGTCCGTTGATCTCGACCCAGGCGAAAGCCTCCCCGCCTTCGGTCGAGGGCGACGCGACGCCCTGAACCATCTCGTCGCGCGAAGGACCGCTCGCGGGAGTCAGGCCGCATCCGGCCATCGCGCCGGCGGCGGCCGCAATCGCGAATAACTTAAAAAGAGTGAGGCACGAAGTTCTCAAAGCCGCTCCAAACGCGCCAGGATCTCCGAACTGGAGAGCCTTGATTTTACCAGACCGCACCCAGCTGTTCCAACGACTTGGGAGGCGGCTCGGCCCGGTCCTGCACAATTGCGTCGCCATGTGGCGCTTATGTCACAGCGATTTATTAAGGTTGATTAACACCGGCGGAATTCCCAAAAGACGGTTGCTCGAACCTTAACGCGCGCGACAAGCGCCGCGAAAGGAAGGTGGCCACGCTTACGTCCGCATTGAGGCGAAATTTCACTCCTCGCCGCGAGTCGCCGCCGTGATTTTACGACCGTCGAGAAAAAGTTTGGCGATCAGCCCGATCACCGTAAAGGCGGCAAGGGACATGATCGCGACGTCGATGGGCGGCAGCCGATCCTCGAGGGACTGCGGCACGCCGAGAAGCATCGCGGCGAAGGGCCAGAGCGCGAGGAGGATGCGGAACTCCGTCACGCCGATCCCGATATAGGCCATCTGCTCCGCATGCCGGGTCGCCGCGCGAATATAACCGTAAGCGGAGAACAGCAGATAACACACGATGACGATCGTTGCGCCGCGCATCGTCAGGAAGGGCGAGAAACCGTAGGCGAGGAGGATCGTCAGATGGGAAAAGATTTCGCCCAGATGATGCGACATGCCTTCCGCGGCCGCCTCGCCCCCGCGGCTGCGAGCCAGCGGCAGATCGACCGAAAGCCCGAACCAGTTCACAGCCATCGCGACGGGAACGAGCGAGACGGTCCAGGGCCAGCTGCGAGCCGAGACGAGCGCCGCCGCGGCGACGACAGCGCCGAGAACGCCGATTCCGGAAAGCTGCAGGGAATCCACATGGGCGGGGATCTTCTCGACCAGAGACTGGATCAAGCGCTGCTCCTGCGTCCGCAGGAAGCTCTGCGTGCGCTGCGCCGGATCGCCGAAGAACCACCTGATAAACTCACGCATACCCGCCGCCCTGAGCGCCGCACCCGGCATTGTTCGCCCGGCCCGCTCAAAATATTCGCATTGTGCAAGCAATGACAGCGGACGCGCCTTCCAGAGTTGGAACGCGCCAAACGCTCGTCGAGCCGCGTCCTCTCGGCTTAAGCGCGTCTGGCTCTCGCCGCAAGCGGCTTTGGGTCGGTAAATGAAGGTTAACACTCAAATACTACAAACTTTTCACGACATTGTTCAGTTTTAGGCAAGGGACGTCAGCCGTGCTCAAATTTAGAATATCGCCTGATTTTTATGCAAAGCGCAGCGCCGAGATTTCGCCGGCTGCGGGCGCAAGGGCCGCCGACCTCGTTTTTTCCGCCCGAGCCCGCGCCTCGCGGTCAAGACGCGCCAGACAGGCGCTGACGATCGCCGCCGCGCTCGCCGCGCCGGTTCTGGCTCTCAACGCCAATTGGAGCGCGGGGCGCGACGCCGCCGCGCCGCCTGTGGGAGAGGCTCCTGCCGCGAGCGCCGAGCGGGCCGCCGCCCTGCCCCATATCGTTACGCGCCGCGCGCCTGCCGCGCCGTCTAGAATCGCGCGCGACGGCATCGACTTCACCGCGACGAGCGCGACCGCTCCAGAGACGGGGGCCAATACGCATCCCGGCGTCGCAGCGCCGAAACCCGTTGCCAAAAAGAAGAAGGCGGAGCTTCCTAGATAGGCTTGCAAATCTCCGTTCGACGCCGAGGCGTCGGCGGAGATGGAGCGCGGGAGCCGCCTATGTCCGACAAGGTTTTGGCGCTGAAAGACTATGGCGTTCTTCAGCTGCTGTTCAACCGGCCCGAGAAGAAGAACGCTTTCGATCGCGAGACCTATCTTGCGCTGATTGCGGCGCTCGACGCGGCTCGATCGGACGACGCGGTCAGGGCGGTCGTCTTCGCCGGCGCCGGGGGCGATTTCACCGCCGGCAACGACCTCGCCGATTTTCGGGATTTTCTGGAACGGCCGGGCGACTTTCCCGCGCTCGCTTTCGTGAAGACCCTCGCGGCCTTCGAAAAGCCGATGATCGCGGCCGTCGCCGGAGACGCGGTCGGCGTCGGAACCACCATGCTGTTCCATTGCGATCTCGTCTATGCGAGCCCCGATGCGCGGCTGCGCATGCCCTTCATCGATCTCGGCCTCGTGCCGGAGGCAGGGGCGAGCCTCCTCGTTCCGCAACGCATGGGCATGGCGCGGGCGTCGCAATACCTGCTGCTGGGCGACGGCTTTTCAGGCGCCGAAGCGCATGCGCTGGGCCTCGTCAACGCGCTCGCCCCGTCGGAATCCGTCCTGGAGATGGCCATGGCCGCCGCCGAGAAGCTCGCGGCCAAACCCCCGGCCGCGCTTATGGCGTCCCGCCGGCTGATGCGCGGCGACCCGGCGGATATTCTGGCGCGCATCGACGCTGAGGCGGCGCTTTTCGCCAAGGCCCTGGCGTCTCCGACGACACGCCAGCGCCTCGCGGCCTTCTTCGCCAGGCCGAAATAAGGGCCCGTCAGCCTTCGATATTCGCGTAATTTACGAGGCGGGAGGCGCGGATCAGGATGATGCGCATTTTCTCGCCGGCGCGCGCGCAGGTCGCCGCGACGCGCTCCATGTCCTGCGGCGCCCCGTCGCGAAACTGGCGGCGGACCGAGGCGACGCTCGCCAGCGCGATGACGTCGAGTTCGGCGACGAAAGTCTCGAAACGACGACGGAAAGTGGGGCTCAACGCTTCATAGGCGACGAGGGCGGAATGCCGGCCCGGCAGCGAAGATTTGCGGAAATATTCCTGATAGCTGACAGGCCGCCAGGCGCAGAGGTCCTCCAGCAACTCCGGCATGAGCGGAATCTGCTCGAGCATCATGACGAGCTCGTTGAAAAGGTTCAAATAATCATTGGCGAGGCCGGACACCGGATTGACGAGGGTTTTCGACTGCAACTCCTCGACAGCCTTCTGGCGCGTCTCGCTCGGCTCTATAAGTTGCATATCCAATGTCATCTGGGTCTCACCCATGCACTCGAAACAAACTTGAACGCAATCCGATAACAATTCCTTGCCGGGAACATGACGCGTTTTGCGCGCTCTTCGCGCGGTCCGAGATGGACGCGCGCGGGCGCTAGGACGGCGGGGCGAAAGGGACGAGGGGTCAATGTGCGGACGTTATGCGCTGACTTCGGCGCCGGAGGCGATCAGACGGCTCTTTGGCTATGCCGAAACGCCAAATTTTCCACCCCGTTACAATATCGCGCCGACGCAGCCCATTGCGATCGTCGTTGGCGAGCGCGGCGATCGCGCGCCGCCCCGCTTCATGCTGGCGCGCTGGGGTTTCCTGCCGGGCTTCGTGAAGGATCCGCGCGACTTTCCGTTAATCATCAACGCAAGATCGGAGACGGTCCTGGAGAAGGCGAGCTTCCGCGCCGCCATGAAGAGGCGACGCTGCCTCGTCCCCGCCGACGCTTATTATGAGTGGCTGAAACTCGGCGGCGCGGGACGCCGGATCGAGAAGAAGCCCTATCTCTTCCGCCGCGCCGACGGCGCGCCCATGGGCTTCGCCGGATTGTGGGAGACCTATTCGGGCGCCGACGGCGCGGAGATCGACACGGCCTGCATTCTCACGACCGACGCCAACGCGGCGACCCTCGCCGTCCATGACCGCATGCCGGCGATATTGGAGCCGAAGGATTTCGCCGCCTGGCTCGACTGCGACGAGGTGTCCGACCAAAAAGCCGCCGCGCTGCTGAAGCCCGCCGCCGACGATGCGCTGGAATTCTTCGAGATCGGCCCCGCCGTGAACAAGACGGCGAGCGACGGTCCGGAGTTGCAGGAGCCGCTCGCGCGGACGATGCTGATCTGAATGCGCGCAACCTCGTCATGGCAAGGCGCTTCGCTCCGCTCGCAATGACGGCTAAAGCAGCTTCCCCGGATTGAGCACGCCCTTCGGATCGAGCGTCTTTTTCAGCGCGCGCATCACGTCGAGCGCGACGGGGTCCTTCACCTGCGCGAGAAGATCGCGCTTCAACCGGCCAATGCCGTGCTCGGCGGAAATCGAGCCACCATACTCATGCACCAGGCCGTGGACGATTTCGTTCATCTCGCCCCAGCGCGCAAGGAATTCCGCCTTGTCCGCGCCGATGGGCTGCGAGACGTTGTAGTGCAGATTGCCGTCGCCCATATGGCCGAAGGGCACCGGGCGCGCTGACGGGAAGCGCGCGGCGATGCGCGCGCCGGCCTCACTGATGAAATCAGGGATGCGCTCGATCGGCACGGAAATGTCGTGCTTGATGGAGCCGCCTTCGCGCTTTTGCGCTTCGGAGAGACTCTCGCGCAGACGCCAGAGATTTTCGGCCTGATCCAGCGAATGGGCGAACGTCGCGTCGCGCACGAGTCCCGAATCCAGCGCCTGCGAGAAGGTCGCGCCCGCGACGCGCTCCGCCTCTCCCTCGGCGAAGCCCGCGATTTCGACCAAAGCATACCAGGGATGGATTGCGCCGAGCGGATCGCGCGCGACGGGAATATGGCGCAGCACGAGGTCGAGCCCGATGCGCGGCACAAGTTCGAAAGCCTGAAGGCCCGGCCCCGCATGTTCCTTCACGAAATTCAGCAGCGCCAGCGCCTGCGCGGGATTATCGAGGCCGAGAAAGACGACGGCGCGGGAGCGCGGGCGCGGAAAGAGCTTCAGGGTCGCGGCGGTGATGACGCCGAGCGTGCCCTCCGAACCGACGAAGAGCTGGGTGAGATTGTAACCCGTATTGTCCTTGCGCAGCTTGCCGAGCGTCGAGAGCAGGCGCCCGTCGGCGAGCGCGACTTCGAGGCCCAGCACAAGATCGCGCGCGGCGCCGTAGGCCAGCACATGCACGCCGCCGGCATTGGTCGCGAGATTGCCGCCAATGGTGCAACTGCCTTCGGAGGCGAGCGAGAGCGGAAAATAGCGGTCGACCGACTGCGCGATCTCCTGCGCGCGCGCGAGCGTCACGCCGGCGTCGAGAGTCATGGCGTCTGAAGACGCGTCGACCTCACGAATGCGATCGAGCCTTTGCAGGGAAAGCAGGATCTGCCGCCCGCTCGCATCCGGCGTCTGGCCGCCGACGAGACCCGTATTGCCGCCCTGCGGCACGATGGCGACGCCTTGTGCATTGCACAAGGCAAGCACATGCGCGACTTCGCCGGCGTCTTTGGGTTTGACGAGGCACAATGCGCGGCCGCGATAAAGGTCGCGCGGTTCGGACAGGTAAGCGTCCATCTCCGCCGGATCAGTCACCACGGCGGAAGCTCCGACGATCGCCTTCAGGCGATCGCAGAGATCGGGCGCATCAGACCAAGCACTCTGAGACAGAGAAAGCGCCCTCGTTCAGTCGGCCATCAGCCTTCAGTAGTGATTGCGGCGGCGATGGGCGCGAGCGTCCTTCTTGCGAGCGTAGACGTAAGCGCGCGCGGCAGTGGGCGCGCTTGCGAGGACGACACTGCACAATGCTGCGGCGAGTAGCGCATTCATCATGACCCATCTCCTTCCAGTTGGGGAATCAGACGATTCCCGCCTACACCGGACCATCGAGCAAATCCTATGCCTGGTTTTTTCGTGTGGCAACCGGCTTTGCTGTTGGCCCTGTCAAATCAGTCCGTTTCCCCTCCGTTGAGACATTCTCGTCACAGGAACGTTACCTAAAAATTAAGTGATTCACCCTAGAAGACCGCGTTTTGGCCGTTTCTGGGCGTCCCCGCGCGTAAACACCGCAACAATCTCGACATGGGGAGAGTGCCGAAACTGGTCAATAGGAACGACCGAGCTGACGCTAAACCCGCCGCTGAGCAAAAATGCGGCGTCCCGCGCGAAACTTTGTGCACTGCAAGATACAGCGACCGCGGTCCTGACCTTCGATTGTGCGATTTCCTTCGCCTGCGCCAGAGCGCCCGCCCGCGGGGGGTCGAAGACGACCGCGTCGAAGGGCGCGAGTTCCTGCGCCATGAGCGGCCGCGCGAAGAGGTCGCGCGCCGCGCCGTCGAGCGGCTTGAGTCCCATGGCGTTGCGCGCGCCCGCGAACATGGCCTCGACCGCGTCAGCCGCGGAATCGTAAGCGGAGACCCGCGCCCGCTCCGCGAGACGCAGGGCGAAGGCGCCGACGCCGCAGAAAAGGTCCACGACTTGCTTGGCGTTTTTCGTGGCGTCGAGCACGCGCGCGGCGATCGCCGCCTCGCCCGCCTCGGTGGCCTGAAGAAAGGCGCCCGGCGGCAGGGGAACGCGCGCCGCGCCAATCTGCACAAAGGGCGCGCGGCGCAGCGCCACGACGCGGCCGTGATTGGAGAGGCGCGCGAGATCATGCGCCTCGGCGGCCTTGATGAGCGCGCCCGTCTCATGTTCTTCGAGCGCGCCCGGCCCGCGCAGATCGACATCCATGCCGTCCAGCGTCGCGGTGAAGACGAGATCGAGCGGCTTGCCGCGTCCGGCGAGAATTTGCGCAATGGCGCGCCCCGCCGGCAGCGCGCCGGCGAGTTCGGGAACGAGCAGCGGACAGGCGTCGATTTCGACGATTTCATGCGAACGCGCCGCCATGAAGCCGACGCGCGCCTGTCCCCTCTCCATGCGCGCATGAAAGGTGACGCGCCGGCGCCCCACCCCATGCGCGTCGACGAGCGGCGCCACTTCCAGCGAGAGCCCGGCGTTGCGTAGCGCGGCGACGACAAGGCCCCGCTTCCACTCCGCATAGGCCGCGGGCGCGAGCGCCTGCACGGCGCAGCCGCCGCAATGGGCGTAATGCGGGCAGATGGGCGCGACGCGCTCGGGCGAAGGCGCGACGATCTCGACAAGGCGCCCCTGCTCGCCCTCGACTTCCGCCGTCACCGCCTCGCCGGGCAACGCATAGGGAATGAAGACGCGTCTGTCCCCGTCGCGCGCGATCCCTTCGCCACGCTGGCCAAGACGTTCGATAATCAATTGCTTCATGGCCGCGCCGCGTGAATGAGGAATTCCTTATTGCCGTCGCCACCTTCAATGGGCGAAGCAACGACGCCGAGGACGCGCCAGCCCAGCGCCTCCATGTCCTTGCGTGCCTTGTCGCAGACATCGGCGTGAATCTTTTCGTCGCGCACGACGCCTTTCTTCACCGCCGCGCGGCCCGCCTCGAATTGCGGTTTGACGAGCGCGACGATTTCCGCCTCTGGCGCGGCGAGCGTGACGACATTTGGCAGCAATGCGGAAAGCGAGATGAAGCTGGCGTCCATCACGATCAGCGTCGGCGTCTCGGCGAGCTGCGCCTGCGTCAAGGTGCGGGCGTCCTGCCCTTCCATGGATGTGACCCGCCCATCGGCGCGCAGCTTCTCGTGCAATTGGTCGTGACCAACATCCACCGCCGCGACGTGACGCGCGCCGCGCGCGAGCAGCACGTCCGTGAAGCCGCCGGTGGAAGAACCCACGTCGAGGCAGAAGCGATGCGTCGGATCGACGCCGAAAGCGTCCAGCGCATGGGCGAGCTTCACGCCGCCGCGCGACACCCAGGGATAGGGCGCGGATGCGACGATCTCCGCGCCTTCCGCAATCGGCGCCGAGGGCTTCGTCACGACGCGACCATCGACTGTCACAAGGCCCGCCTCGATCGCCTCGCGCGCCTTTGCGCGACTCTCGAAATAGCCCCATTCGGCAAGCGCCGCATCGGCGCGCTTCGTCGTCATCACTCGCCCGTCTGCAACAACGTGCCGGCGCGCCGCGCGCTTTGCAGCAGGCGCCCGAAGGCGATGCAGGCGGCGGAAAATAGAAACACGTCGATCACGAAACCCTGCGCCAGCAAATCCCAGCGGATGACGTGCTCGATCAGCACGGCGCGCAGCCCTTCGAAAACATAGGTCGGCGGCAGCGTCCAAGAAATCACTTGCAGCCAGGCGGGCAGCGTCGACACGGGATAATAGACCGCCCCGAGCGGCTGCACGAAGAACATCAGCGACCAGACGAGATTCTCCGCGCCGAGCCCGAGCCGCAGCAAAAGGCCCGAAACGAAAAGCCCCATGCTCCAGGCGAAGAGCATCAGCACGACGAAGAAGGCGCCGAAGGCGACGCCGAGCGCCCAGAGATTGAAGCCGAAAAAGAGGATGGCGAGCCCCGTCACCGGCAGCACGCCAACGGCGAGGCGGATGAGGCTCATGAGGATGAGCGAGAGGACGAACTCCGCCGGCCGCAGCGGGCTCATGAGAATATTGGGCAGGTTGCGCGACCACATCTCCTCGATGAAGGAGAAGGAAAAGCCCTGCTGGCCGCGCAGCAGAATGTCCCACAAAAGGATCGCGCCGATGAGCGTGCCCGCCGCCTGCGCCGCGCCGCCGGGGGATTGCAGCGCGCCCGCCTGAACGAGATAGGTTTGTAGAAAGCCCCAGGTGAGCATCTGCACCAGGGGCCAATAGATGATGTCGAGAATGCGCGTATAGGTCGCGCGCAGCAGATAGCTGTAGCGCAGGAGCATGGCGCCGACGCGCTTGGGCGAGAAGGCGTCGCTCATGACGCCGCTCCGGCCCGGCCGCGCGCGACATCGAGAAACACTTCCTCGAGATTTGCGCGTCCGTAGCGCGCAAGGAGATTGGCGGGCGAGTCATCATCGGCGATGACGCCCTCTTTGAGCATCAGCACGCGGTCGCAGAGCCGTTCGACCTCGCCCATATTGTGGGAAGCGAGCAGGATTGCGCAGTTGTGCGTGGCGCGATGCGCCTCGAGCCGCGCGCGCACCCAATCCGCCGTGTCCGGGTCGAGGGAGGCAGTCGGCTCGTCGAGCAGCAGAAGCTGCGGATCGTTGATGAGCGCCTTGGCGATGGCGACGCGCGTCTTCTGGCCTGCGGAGAGGCGGCCGGTCTGGCGGTCGATGAAATCGCCGAGCGCGAGAGAGGCGGAAAGCTCTTCTATCTTCGCGTCCACGTCCGGCACGTCGTAGAGCATGCCGAAGACGCGCAAATTTTGCCGAACCGTCAGGCGATGCGGCAGATCGACATAGGGGCTCTCGAAATTCATGCGATGGAGCACGGCATAGCGGTCCTGCAGCAGATCGCAGCCGAAGACGCGGATCGAGCCTTCCGTCGGCTCGATGAGCCCCATGACCATGCCGATCGTCGTGGTCTTGCCGGCGCCGTTGCCGCCGAGGAGCCCCGTCACGCTGCCGGGCGGCAGGGCGAAATCGAGCGGCCCGACGACCTTGCGCTTGCCATAGGTTTTGGAGAGGCCGTGAACCGCGAGCGCCGGTTCGGGCGATGAAGGGGACATGGGGTGTTTTATGGCGTTTCCCGACTGCCCCGGCAAGGGTCAGGGGCCTGCGGCGGTTGACCCGGAAAGGCCCTCCTCACCCTGAGGAGCCTGCGAAGCAGGCGTCTCGAAGGGCGAGCAACGCCAGCGGGGCCGCGCTTTTCTCTCCTTCGTCCTTCGAGACGGCCTCTTTCGAGGCCTCTTCAGGATGAAGGAGGGAAATTCCCTGCGCGCGCCATCCCACGAGTCACTTCTGGCACTGCGGACAATAGAATGTCGACCGGCCGGACTGCACGGCCCGCGCAATCATCCCCCTGCATCCCGGCGTCGGGCAGGCGGCCCCCTCGCGGTCATAGACGCGGAAGGAATGCTGGAAATAGCCGAGCGACCCGTCCGCCTGACGATGATCGCGCAAGGAAGATCCGCCGGCGGCGAGCGCTTCCTCGAGAACCTTCTTGATCGCTTCCGGCAGTCGCGCGAGAGCGGCCGAGGGCTTGCCGGCGGCGGTCACGAGCTTGCCCCCGGCGCGAAGCGGCGAAATCCCGCAGCGATGCAGCGCCTCGCAGACATAGATATTGCCGAGCCCCGCAATCAGCCGTTGATCGAGCAGCAGGGCCTTGGCCGGCGCGGCCCGGCCTTTGAAGGCGCGCGCGAGAAAGGCGGCGTCGAGCGCGTCGCCCAAGGGTTCGACGCCGATTCCCCTGAACAGCTTGTGCGCGTCGAGCTCGGCAGTCGGTGCGAGCAGCATGAAGCCGAAGCGGCGCGGGTCGTTGTAAGTGACGCGGGCGCCGTTCTCCATGTGGAAGACGACATGGTCATGCGCGGCGCTCTTGTCGCGCGGGTGGTGGAAAAAGCCCTGAATGTCGCCGTCGATACGAAACGAGCCTGACATGCCCAGATGCATGACGAGCGTCTCGCCGCCGTCGAGATCGGCGAGCAGATATTTTGCGCGCCGGCGCAGATCGAGGACGCGCCGCCCGGCGAGCCGCGCGGCGAAATCGGGAGGGAATGGAAAGCGCAGGTCTCCCCGTCGCTGCTCGACGCGCGCAATCCGCGCGCCGACGAGCGCGGGCGCGAGGCCGCGCCGGACGGTTTCGACTTCGGGCAGTTCGGGCATCGAAAGATTTCCGGGCTGGTCGCAAAGCATTCTAACGGCGCCGCGCCGCTGAGGCGAGAGCCGCTCCGATCGCCGGCCCACCGCGAGGACGAGGCGAATCGATATAGTTTACATAAAGTTGCAAAGTTTCGCGGCGAGATGACGCATGGATTAAGATTGAATAATTTAGGATCATCTAATTCGTCAGGATGAGCGTTTCGAAAGAACTTTGGATGCAAACTGTAAGAAACACGCGCCGAAATATCTTCCTTTTGCCTTATGGCGGCGTGACTTACACCTTTCGTGGCGCGTCGTCCTCTCCAACAGCCAAAGGAGGGCGATGTGAAGGGAATGATTTTTCTGACGACGGGAGCGGTCGTCGCGCTAATGGCGGGCGCCGCCGGCGCCCAGACATTGGGCCCCAATGAGGGGCGTCTCCTCGCCTCCAACTGCATGCAGTGCCACGGCACGAACGGTCAGCCGCGCGTCGGCGGCATCGAAAGCCTCGCCGGCAAGAGCTACAGCAAGATCAAGAGCGAGATGGCGGAGCTCGCCAGGAAAAGCCCCGCGTCCGAGCCGGACAAGGAAATCATGATCGTCCACGCCAAGGCCTATACGCCGGCGGAGATCGACGCCATCGCCCATTACCTTTCCGGACAATAAGCAAAGGGGCCGAATATGGACCGCAGAGACTTTCTCAAGGCGCTGTCCGCTGGCGGCGCCGCAGCCCCGACGCTGCTCGCTTCCACGACCGAAAACGCCAAGGCCGCGACGCCGATCAACGTCGTCATCGTGGGAGGCGGCATGGCCGGCGCGACGGCCGCCAAATATCTGCGATATTGGGGCGCGAAGCTGAAGATGGACGTGCGCGTCACGCTCGTCGACAAGAACGCCAAATATGTCTCCTGCATTTTGAGCAACGGCGTGCTGACAGGCGAGCGCACGCTCGGCTCGCTCACTTTCGGCTATGACAAGCTGGTGACGAATTACGGCGCCAATGGCGCGCTGCGCTTCATCGCCTCGGAAGTGACGAAGATCGACACGACGGCGAAGACCGTTTCCCTCGCGAACGGGCAGACTCTCGGCTATACGCGGCTCATTCTCGCGCCCGGAATCGACTTCGATTATTCGTCGATCGCCATCTCATGGGCCGATCCGACGATGACGATGCAGAAGGCGCTCGACGCGCTGCCACACGCCTGGAAAGCAGGCCCGCAGACGACCGTTCTGCAACAGCAGCTCGCCGGCATGACGAACGGCAACCGGCTGGTCCTGACGATCCCCAGGGCGCCCTATCGCTGCCCGCCCGGCCCCTATGAGCGCGCCTGCGTCATCGCCGACTGGATGAAGCTGAAGAAACCCGCCTCCAAGGTGATCATTCTCGACGCCAATCCGAAGATCATGGCGGAGCCGGTGAATTTCGGGAAAGCCTTCGCCGGGATTCACAAGAACTACATCGAATATTATCCCAACATGCAGCTTCAAAGCGTCTATATAGCAAGCGCCAAGTCGAAGACGGTCACAGTCTCCGACACGACAGACCCCGCCAATCCTGTGACCCGCACGGTTGGGGCGGAAGTCGTCAATCTCATCCCGCCCATGATGGCCGGACAGGTGGCGCGAAATGCGCTGGCGAATGGAGGCCTCACCGCCGACAAGCGCTGGGCGCTGATCGACGAGCGCAGCTATGAGTCGTCGGCTTTTCCCGGCGTCCATATCATCGGCGACTCGATCTCCTCCAAGCAGCCGAAGGCGGGACATGTCGGGAATCAGGAGGCCAAGGTCTGCGCCGACGCGATTTTGCGTCTAGAGTCGGGCCTGAAGCCCTTCGACGCGCCGGTCACCAACTCCGCCTGCTTCACTCCGATCACCATACAGGGACCCATTTCGGCTATTCCGAGGTGCCGCTCGCCGAGAAGCAGCAGCGCGTGGACGACGTGTTCCACAAGGTCGCGCATCGCTACGACGTGATGAACGATCTGATGTCCGGCGGCCTGCACCGGCCTCTGGAAGGACAGCTCGCGGGCAAGGTCAACGCCAGCGCGAAACCGCCGGGCTTTCGTCATCTCGACGTCGCGGGCGGCACGGGCGACGTCGCCTTCCGCATCGCGAAGCAGTCCGCGCCGGACGCCGAGATCACCGTGCTCGACATCAATGGCGACATGCTGGAGGTCGGCCGCGACCGCGCCCGCGAGCGGGGCATCGACGAGAAGCTGGAATTCGTGCAGGCCAACGCCGAGTCCCTGCCCTTCCCGGACAATCATTTCGACGCCTATACGATCGCCTTCGGCATCCGCAACGTGCCGCGCATCGAGGTGGCGCTGGCCGAGGCCATCGCGTGCTGAAGCCCGGCGGCCGCTTCCTGTGCCTCGAATTTTCGCAGGTGAACGTGCCCGGTCTCGACAAGATCTACGAGGCCTATTCCTTCAACGTGATCCCCGCCGTCGGCAAGGTCGTCGCGGGCGACGGCGAGCCTATCGCTATCTCGTCGAATCGATCCGCCAGTTCCCGCTGGCCGACGATTTCGAGCGCATGATCCGCAAGGCGGGCTTCCGCCGCACGGCCTACGAGCGCCTGACGGGCGGCGTCGTCGCGATCCATTCCGGCTGGAAATATTAAGGCCGCGAACGTCTGACCGACAACCGGCAATTTTCGCGCCTGGCGCGCGCGCGGCTTTTTCTCCCGCAACGCGCGAATGGCGGTGCTCGCGTGATCTTGGGCTTCGGACATTTTTGGCGGCTCGCGCGCGCACGCTCGACCCCAATCTGGTGCCCCCGGCGGCCGCGCCGCTGGTGCGCTTCGCGAATCTCTTCGCCAAGGGAAAGGGCGAGAACGCCGGCGAAGCGCTGGTGCGCGCGCTCTCGCAGATCGGCCCTTCTTATGTGAAGCTCGGCCAGTTCCTCGCGACCCGCCCCGACGTCGTCGGCGGCGAGATCGCCGACGCGCTCACCGCCCTGCAGGACCGCATGGCGCCCTTTGGGCGCGAAAAGGCGGTTCAGATCGTCGAGAAGTCGCTGGGCCGGAAAGTCGACGAAGTCTTCACGAGCTTCGGCGAACCCGTCGCCGCCGCCTCGGTGGCGCAGGTCCACATGGCCACCGCCCGCTATGAGGGCAAGGAACGCAAGGTCGCGGTGAAAGTGCTGCGCCCTGGCGTCGAGGGCCAGTTCGCCCGCGATCTGCGCGACATGTATATGGTCGCCCGCATCGCCGAGCGCTGGTCGTCCGAGGGGCGCCGCCTGCGCATGATCGAGGTCGTCGACACGCTGGCGCGCACGGTGAAGCTCGAAACGGATTTCCGCCTCGAAGCCGCCGCCGCTTCCGAATTCGCCGAAAACGTCGAGAAGGACCCCGACATTCGCGTGCCCCATGTCGACTGGGACCGCACGGCGCGCGAGGTGCTGACGCTGGAATGGATCGACGGCGCGCCGCTCTCCGATCTCGAGCGCGTCGCGGCGGCCGGCCACGACCTCAAGGAAGCTCGGGCGCTGCATGTGCTGCAGGGATTTTTGCGGCACGCCATGCGCGACGGCTTTTTCCATGCCGACATGCATCAGGGTAATCTCTTCGTCGACGCCAGCGGGCGCCTCGTCGCCATCGACTTCGGCATCATGGGCCGTCTCGGGCAGAAGGAGCGCCGCTTCCTCGCCGAGATCCTGCTACGGCTTCATCGTGCGCGACTATCGCGCGTCGCCGAAGTGCATTTCGAGGCGGGCTATGTGCCGCCCGCGCATTCCATCGAGGAATTTTCGCAGGCTTTGCGCGCGATCGGCGAGCCGCTGCACACGGTCAACGCCTCGGACATTTCGATGGCGCGCCTGCTGACGCTGCTCTTCGAGGTCACCGCGCTGTTCGACATGCGCACGCGCACCGAGCTCGTCCTGCTGCAAAAGACCATGGTCGTCGCCGAAGGCGTCGCGCGCACGCTCGATCCCAGGCTCGACATCTGGAAAACCTGCGATCCCGTGGTGCGCGGCTGGATCGAGGAAAATCTCGGGCCGAAAGCGAAACTCGAAGACGCAGGCAAGAGCGTCATGGGCGGCGCTTCCCGAACGGCGGCGCGCGCCGCATTCCGCGCTGCGACCGGCGCAGCGTTCTTCGCAAGATCCAGCAAAGCCTGCGAGACGTTCGACGATTGCAGCGCCCGCGAGATCGCGGTCATGGGCGATGCGTCGGTCAGCGCGGCGAGCTCGGCGCTAGCCCGCGCCTGCTGGACCGCTTCGCGCCGGCGCGCATATGCGAAGACGAAGGCCGAAAGCACGAGAAATATTCCCGCGATCACCAGATTTCCCCAGAGCGGCCCGAATTCCGCATTGGCCCAGTAAGTCGCCGAGGCCAACGCGAAACCGAAGGCGATGACGAGCGGGATCGCCGCCATCGCATTTCCGGAGAGTCGGGTAATCGTGGCGCCGACGGCGTTCTCGGCCCTTTTTATGATCGGCTCAAACATGACGTCACCACGCTTCGAGGAGAACCGATTACCTGCCCATTCTCCAGAAGGCGCCGAAGAAGAAGCCGGCGAGCGCGGCGAGCGCGACGGTCGTCGTGGGCTGCGAGCGCGCCGAGGTTTCGATCGCGGTGCGGAAATTGCCCAACACTTCGCCTGTGCGCTGTGCGGCCTGCCCGCTGCGTTCCGACACGGCGGACAAAGCGGCGTTGGCGCGGCCGACGCCCTGCTGAACGGCTTTGCCCATCTGCTCGGCGGCGGTCTGCGCCTGCTGCGCGATCGCGCCAGCCGCCTCGCCCGCGCCGTGCCCGTTATGGCGCTGCTGTACGTTACGTTCCTCGGCCATGGCCGCCTCCGGTGTTTGAACAAGTGGCGAGTTAACGCGACTTGCACGCAGTTGTTCCGGACTGCCCAGCGTCGGAAAGCCCCCTCTTCCCCCGCCTGCGGGGAAAGGAGGTGGGCGAGGGGCGAGGCTGCAATGAGCGATGACGCGCCGCGGGCGCGCATTTGCGGCTCGCGCCTGCGAAGATCAGCCGTTCCGCACCATCCCCAGAAACTCCTCGCGGGTCCGCGGGTCGTCGCGGATCACGCCCAGCAGCTTGCTCGTCGTCAGCGAGGAGCCGGGCGTGTTCACCCCGCGCAGCGTCATGCAATTATGCTCGGCCTCGATTACGACGCCGACGCCCTGGGGCTGGAGAATGTCCTGGATCGCCTCGGCGATTTCGGCCGTCAGCTTCTCCTGAATTTGCAGGCGCCGCCCGAAGCCGTGCACGACGCGGGCGAGCTTGGAGATGCCGACGACGCGGTTCGTCGGGAGATAGCCGACATGGGCGCGGCCGAGGACCGGCAGCATGTGATGTTCGCAGAAGCTCACGACGCGGATGTTCTTGAGGACGACGAGCTCGTCATAGCCGCCGACCTCCTCGAAGGTGCGCTTGAGATAGTCGCGCGGATCGATTTCATAGCCGGCGAACAGCTCTCTATAGGAACGCGCCACGCGCGCCGGCGTATCGAGCAGCCCCTCGCGGTTCGGATCGTCTCCCGCCCATTCGATGAGAACGCGCACGGCCGCTTCTGCGTCGGCCTGAGTTGGTTTGGCCATTTGAATGCTCTCCTGCAAACGCAAGGGGCGTAAAGAAAAACCGCCCCGTCGCGGTCAGCTTGCGACGAGGCGGTCGATTTGGCAAATGGCTGAGCGTTTTAAGGGATGACGCTGCGGCTGACGTTGCCGATGGCGGAGCCCACCGAATTCACGGCGCGCTTCATGAAGCCGAAGGCGCCGCCCTCGCTCTGGGGTGCCGGGGGCGGCGGCGGAGCCGGGAGCGGCTCGGGCGCCGCCGCGGCGGCTTCCGTCGCCGGGGCCGCCGGCGCGTTGTGCGTCTTCGGCTTCTTGGCGACCACGGGCTTGGGCTTGGGCTTCGCCTGCTTGGCGGCGGCCGGCTTCGGGTCTGCATTCGCCGGCTCGGCGGCCGCGGCTTCGGGCTCGGGCGGCGGGGCCGTGAAGCGGTTGGCGGGCGCCGCTGGCGCGGCGGGCGGCGTCAGTTTGGCGACGGCGCCGCCGGAAGCCGCCGGAAGCGGCGCGACAGCCGCGCCCGGCGCGGGAGCGACAGGGGCGACGGCGCGCGCGAGGGGAGCCGGCGCTGGCGAAGCGGGCGGCGGCGCGACGGGTTGCGCGGCGATAGGCTTGGGAGCCGCCGGCTTTGGGGCCGCCGCGACAGGCGCGGGCGCCGCAGGGACGACGGGAACCGCCGGCAGCGGCACGGCGGCCTCCGGGGCGGATGCGGCGTCGGCCGCCGGCTCCTCGGCGGCGGGCGGGGTCAGTTCGGCGCTTTGCGGCGGCGCAGCTTCGCCCTCGGCGGCGGGCGCCTCGGGCTCCTTGGCGAGGTCGGCGGCGTCGAGCGCGGCCTGATCGGCCGGGGCGGCCTCCGGCTCAGCCGGGGCTTCCAGATCGGCGATTGCGGGATCTTCCGCCGGGGCGCGCCATTTGGCGAGCGTCCAGCCGAGGGCCGCAAGGCCGGCGATGACGATGGCGACCGACGCGTAGATCAGCTTCCGGCGACCGCCATCCTCGCGATTGTTGTTGTTCACGATGGTCTGCCGAGCGGCGAAGAGCGGATCCTCGGCCGCGCCAGAGGGAGGCGCCCAGTCGGACGGGCCGCTCGACGCCTGCGAGATCGGCGGCGGGCCGAAATCCGCCAGATCGGCGTCCAGCGCCGGGAAGGGCGGCGGGGCCACGGGCTCCGTCCCCTGCGCGGCGCCGAACTGCGGCTCCAGCGTCACGGCCGGCGCATTGGAGTCGCTCGGCGGCTCCGCGTCGCGCTTGAGAAGTTCCTTGAACTCGGCGAAAGCCGCCATGAGTTCCTTGTCGTCAACTTGCGTCGTCATGCCTGCCCACTTGCGTGTCGTGGCCGCCGAAGTCGGCGGGAAAAGTCGCGGCCAGCCGCGCGCCGGGGTCGTTCCCGGCGGGCCCTTGACCGAATCAAAACCATAAATTGTGGCGGTTATTCGCCTCTTAAGCCCCGCTCGCGCCGGAACACCGGGCTGAATGCCGCGTTTTGGGCGCACCGGGCGGACTTTCCGAATTATCCGCCGAGCGTGCGCCAAAATCATGGCGCCATTCATCCGACAGGAGACCGATCATGATGGATTGGAACCGCATCGAAGGAAACTGGAAGCAGTTCAAGGGCAAGATCAAGGAGAAGTGGGGCGATTTGACCGACGACGAAATCGACAAGATGGAAGGCAGCCGCGAGCAGTTCGAGGGCAAGATCCAGGAGAAATACGGGATCGGCAAGGACCAGGCGAAGCGGAATGTCGACGACTGGCTGAATACGCTCCAGTAAAACCAGTCGGGCGGCCGGATACGGCCGCCCTTCCTATTTCGATCCGTATTTTTTCCAGAAATCATGCGCGCTTCCGGCGGCGCAGACCGCCTCCATCGAGCGATACATCGTGCCTTCCTGTTTTTGGTATTTGCGTTCGCAGACGCCGATGCGGCGCTCGTAATTCTTCTTCAGCGCGCCGCTGTGCTTCGACACGAAGCCCTTCTCACAAAGCTCCTGCACCATCGCGCCGCGCTGCACGTCCGCCGTCGAGCCCCAGATGCACGCTTCATATATCTTGTAGGCTTCGCCGCAGTCCTTCGCTGCGGCGACCTTGGCCTCTTCCGCCGCAAGGTCGAAATCGCAATCGGCGAGCGCCGGCGACGCCGCCAGGCTCAGCAGGAAAATCAACGCAGCTTTCGTCTGTCGCATATCGTGGCTCCCCTCTTTAAGCGCAGATATCGTCACGCGAGGCAGTTCGATTGGCCATGCGCCGGCGCACGAGGCGCGACGACAGAACGCAGCCTTGCCTGGAAGAAATCCAAGTTACCCAAATTGACGCGCCACAAACGCTCTTTCTAGAATCCAATGAAACACTTGGCAGAAGCGAGCGGCGATGTTTTCCCGATATTCAAGTCTTCGCGTCGCGCTGATCCTCGCGCTG
Source organism: Methylocystis parvus (assembly GCF_049675845.1). GTDB lineage: Bacteria > Pseudomonadota > Alphaproteobacteria > Rhizobiales > Beijerinckiaceae > Methylocystis > Methylocystis parvus_A. The sequence goes on along the minus strand of NZ_CP187161.1, from coordinate 3,311,553 downwards.
ACGTCCCTCTCGCCCGTCGGGGCCGGAGCGCTCGATGCGGGGCCGCGGACGGCTGCGGACGAGGCCGGATTGACCCCGCTGGAGCGTCTCGGCAAGCGTATCTTCGAGGACAAAACTCTGTCGCGCCCCGCCGGCGTCTCATGCGCGTCCTGCCACGACGCGTCGACCGCCTTTCAGGGCGTGAACGGCTCGCCGGTTCCGGCCGTGGCGCGCGGCTCCAAACCTGAGTCGCTCGGCAAGCGCAATACCCCGACCATCATGTATTCCTCCTTCGCGCCGCCTTTTGGCTTCATCGACGACAAGGACGAGGAAACGGGCAAGGTCGAGAAGGTTCCCGCAGGCGGCCAGTTTCTCGACGGTCGCGCGAGCGACCTTCTCGCGCAGTTCGAGGGGCCGCTGCTCGATCCGCTCGAGATGAACGCGCCCTCCAAGCGCTTCGCGGTCGAGACGATCCGCGACGGCGCCTACGCGCCGCTCACGCGGGAGGTTTATGGCGACAAGATATTCGACGACCCTGACAAGGCCTTCGAGAAACTGGCGCAAGCCGTCGTCGCTTTCGAAGCAAGCGCGCGCTTCCATCCCTTCGCGTCTAAATTCGACGACTATCTGCGGGGGACAGCAAAGCTCTCCGCCCTCGAACAGAAGGGCTTCGACCTTTTCAAGGATCCGAAGAAAGGCAACTGCCTCGCCTGCCATGTGGGCAAGGAAGAGTCGCGCGACCCGAAGGACTGGCTTTTCACCGACTTCACCTATGACGCGCTCGGCGCGCCCAAGAACGCGGCCATCGCAGCAACCGCGACGACGCCGGATCTCGGTCTGTGCAAACGGCCCGGCCTCGACAAATTCGCGCCAGCAGACTTCGACGTGAACACCGTCTGCGGCGCCTTCAAGGTGCCGACGCTGCGCAATGTCGCCGTAACCGGCCCCTATCTGCACAATGGCGTCTTCACGAAGCTGCGCGACGTCGTCGCTTTTTACGCGACGCGCGACACGGACCCGGCGCGCTGGTATCCGAAGGGCGCGAATGGCAAGGTGGAGAAGTTCAACGATCTGCCGGCCGAATATCGCGGCGCCGTGAACACGGACGAAGTTCCCTACGACCGCAAGCCGGGCGAGAAGCCGCGACTTTCGGAGAAAGAAATCGATGCGATCACGGCCTTTCTGGAAACGTTGACCGACAGGCCTCAGCCCGCGACGAGCCCGTAGCGCGCCAGCGTCGCGCGCAATTGCGGGTCTGGCTTCGCGCCGCTCGTGAAGACCGCGCGCGCATGGCCCTTTTTGGCGAAGCTCTCCTCGACGCCCTCCTCTCGCAGCAGCGAGTCGGCGCGGCGCGCAATGGCGGGAGCCGGGTCGATCCAGTCGACCGGCCAGGGCGCGAGGCGACGGAAATCCTCGACGAGCAGCGGGTAATGGGTGCAGGCGAGCACCACCGCGTCTGTGCGCGCGCCATGGGCCTCGACGAAGCAGGGCGCGATTTCCGCGGCGATATCCTCGTCGCAGACGCCCTGCCCGTGCATCTGCGCCTCGGCAAGTTTCGCAAGGTTCGCGGAGCCGACAAGCGTCACGCGGCAATGCGCGGCGAATTGCGCGATGAGGTTCTGCGTATAGTCGCGCTTCACGGTCCCGGGCGTGCCGAGCACGGAGATGAGGTGCGATTTCGACCGCTCGGCGGCGGGCTTGATCGCCGGCACCGTGCCGACAAAGGGAAGCTGCGGCCAATGCACGCGTAGATAGGGCAGCACGATGGTCGAGGCCGTGTTGCACGCGATGACGACCATGTCCGGCGCATGCTCGGCGATGAGCTTCTCCATCACCTGCATGACGCGGTTGATGAGGTCCGGCTCTTTCCAGCCGCCATAGGGAAAGCCCGCGTCATCCGCGCAATAGACGAAATCCGCGCCGGGGCGGAGCTTGATGACCTCCGCGAAGACCGTGAGGCCGCCGAGGCCGGAGTCGAAGACGAGGATTTTGGGCGGTTTGGTCATCGGCCGAAACGGTTGCGGGGCGCGAATCGCTCGCGCCCCGCCATGATAGGCTGCCGGATTAAAAGATTCAGAACGGCAGATTGAACACGCGCGAGGGCTCCAGCGCGCCCTCGATCACCTGGCCGAAAGCCACCGGCACCCCGCCGCAGGCCGCGTAAACCACGCCCTCGGCCGGCGCGTCGCGGCCACGCAGGATCACCGAGCCGCCGCGGCGCAGCCGCGCAGCGGTATCTCGGTCGACGACGATGCAGGGGAGCTCCGAGAGGCCCGCCTCGACGGAGAGCAGCGCGTCGCCCGCCATGTTCTGGCTCTCGATCTCGTCGAGCGTGAAGGAATCTTCTTCGATGAACGGCCCGACGCGCGTGCGGCGCAGCGCCGTCACATGGCCGTAGCAGCCCATGAGGCGGCCAAGGTCGCGGGCGATGGCGCGCACATAGGCGCCCTTGCCGCACTCCATATAGAAGACGGTCTCTTCCGGGGTAAATTCTTCGATCGTCAAGGAATGGATAGTGACGGCGCGCGCCTTCAGCTCCACGGTTTCGCCCTCGCGCGCGAGGTCATAGGCGCGCTGGCCGCTGATCTTGATCGCGGAGAATTGCGGCGGCGTCTGCAGAATGTCGCCGATGAACTGCGGCATGAGGCGTTCGATCTCGGCGCGCTCGGGCCGCTTGTCGCTCGTCCGCGTGATCTCGCCGTCGGAATCGTCGGTATTGCTCTCCGCGCCCCATCGCACGGTGAAGCGATAGGCCTTCTCGCCGTCCTGCACGAAGGGCACGGTCTTCGTCGCTTCGCCGAAGGCGACCGGGAGAATGCCCGAGGCCAGCGGATCGAGCGTGCCGGCGTGGCCCGCCTTCTGCGCGTTGTAGATGCGCTTGAGGCGCGAGACCGCCTGCGTCGAGGTCAGCCCCACCGGCTTGTCGAGCACGACCCAGCCGTCAACGACGGCGCGATTGGATCTTCTCTGGCTCATGATGTCTCAGGCGTTGTCTTCGGCGTCGTCGTTGGGCGCTTCGAGGTCACGCTTCACGCGCTCTGAATTGAGGATCGCGTCGATGCGCGAGACCGTGTCGAAACTGTCGTCGATGCGGAAACGGATTTCAGGGGCGAATTTGAGGTTCACCTCATGCGCGATCTCTCCGCGCAGGAATTTCCTGTGGCGGTCGAGCGCGGCGATGACCTCCGGTTCGTCCTTGCCGCCGAGCGGCATGACGTAGACCGTGGCGAGCTTGAGGTCGGGGCTCATCTTCACGCGCGACACGGTGACGACGTGCTTCTCGAGCACGGGATCGTTGATTTCGCCGCGCGACAGAAGCTCTGCGAAAGTGGCGTGGCGGATGAGTTCGGCGACGCGCAACATGCGCTGCGACGGCGCTTTCGCCGGCGGTGATGGGTTTTTTGGACATTGGTTTTACGCCGCGGCGTCATGCCCGCGCGCGACGCGGGCATCCACGCTCCAACCGTGGAAATAAAAAAGGCGGGCCGTTCATAACCCCGCATGTTGCGCAAGCAAGCCCGCGCGATGGCTTTCGCGCCCGGCCATGACGCGTAAGCGCTTACAGCGTCCGCTTGATCTGCTCGACGCGGTAGCACTCGATGACGTCGCCGGCGCGCATGTCCTGATAGTTCTCGAAGGCCATGCCGCATTCCTGGCCGGCGTGACCTCCTTGACCTCGTCCTTGAAGCGCTTGAGCGTCGAGAGCTTGCCCTCGTGCACGACGACGTTGTCGCGGATGAGGCGGACATTGGCGCCGCGCTCGACATTGCCGTCGGTGACGATACAGCCCGCGACCTTGCCGACCTTCGAGATGTCGAAGACCTTCGAGGATCGCGCGTTGCCGAGCATAGTCTCGCGCAGCGTCGGCGAGAGCAGGCCGGACATGGCCGCCTTCACGTCATCCACGAGATCGTAGATGATGTTGTAGTAGCGGATTTCGATGCCGAGCGCTCGGCGGCCTCGCGCGCTTCCTTGTTGGCGCGGACGTTGAAGCCGATGACAACGGCGCCGGAAGCTTCGGCGCCAGCGCGATGTCCGACTCGGTGATGCCGCCGACGCCCGCATGCACGATGCGCGCGGCGACCTCGTCGTTGCCGAGCTTCTTCAAAGCGCCGGCGATAGCCTCGACCGAGCCTTGAACGTCGCCCTTGATGACGAGCGGGAACTCCTTGCGGCCAGCGTCTTGAGCTGCTGCATCATGTCGGAGAGCGAGCCGCGCGCCGAGCCGCCGCGCGCGGCAGCTTGTCGCGCTTCAGGCGCTCGCGATACTCGGTGATCTCGCGGGCGCGCGCCTCGGATTCGACCACCGCGACGCGGTCGCCGGCCTCGGGCGTGCCGTTGAAGCCGAGGATCTCGACCGGGAAGGACGGACCGGCTTCCTGCCTTGTCGCGCCCTTGATCGTCGAGAAGCGCGCGGACGCGGCCCCATTGCCGTGCCGGCGACGATGATGTCGCCGACGTGGAGCGTGCCGCGCTGGACCAGCATGGTCGCGACCGGGCCGCGACCCTTGTCGAGACGCGCCTCGATGACGGTGCCTTCGGCGGCGCGATCGGGTTGGCCTTGAGGTCGAGCACTTCGGCCTGCAGGTGCGATCGCTTCGAGCAGCTTGTCGAGATTGGTCTTCTGCTTGGCCGAGACCTCGACTTCGAGCGTTTCGCCGCCCATGCTTTCGACCTGCACCTCGTATGGGAGCAGCTCGGTGCGCACGCGTTCGGGCTTGGCGTCGGGCTTGTCGATCTTGTTGATCGCGACGATGAGCGGCACGCCGCGGCGCTTGGCGTGATTGATGGCCTCGATCGTCTGCGGCATGACGCCGTCGTCGGCGGCACGACCAGCACGACGATGTCGGTCACCTTGGCGCCGCGGGCGCGCATGGCGGTGAAGGCGCGTGGCCGGGCGTGTCGATGAAGGTGATCTTGTCGCCGTTCGGCGCCGTTACCTGATAGGCACCGATGTGCTGCGTGATGCCGCCCGCTTCGCCGGAGACGACGTTCGCTGGCGGATGGCGTCGAGCAGCGAGGTCTTGCCGTGGTCGACATGGCCCATGATCGTAACGACCGGGGCGCGCGATACGAGATCGCCCTCGACGTCCGGCGTATCGAAGAGGCCTTCCTCGACGTCCGACTCGGCGACGCGCTTGACCGTGTGGCCCATCTCTTCCGCGACGAGCTGGGCGGTGTCGGCGTCGATGACGTCGTGATCTTGTGCATCGCGCCCTGCTTCATCAGCAGGCGGATGACGTCGACCGCGCGCTCCGACATGCGGTTGGCGAGCTCCTGAATCGTGATCGTTTCAGGCAGCACGACTTCGCGCGAGATCTTTTCCTTCTGCTCCGCCTGGCCGCGGAACAGACGCTGCTGACGGCGCTTGAAGGAGGCGACGGAGCGCGTGCGCTCCTCGTCGGTCCCCGCCGTGGCGGTGGAGACGGTCAAGCGGCCGCGATCCTTCATGCCGCCGCTGCGCGACGGCGCGGGACGGGGCGGCGCGGGCGGCGTGAAGCCGCCAATGGTGCGAACGGGCGGGCGCCTGACGGGCTCGGCCTGACCCGGCGTGCGGCCGGCGGGAGCCGGCGCGGACGAACGGGGAGCCGGGGCCGCGGCGCGCGGCTGGGCGGCGGGGGCCTGCGCGGCGGCCGGAGCGGCGGCGGCGTCCTGCGGCAGGCGGCGACGCGCCTCCTCCTCGGCCTTGCGCTTCGACTCGGCTTCGCGGGCGAGGCGCTCCTCCTCCTCGCGCTTGCGCGCTTCGGCGGCTGCGCGTTCGGCGCGCTCGCGCTCGTCGCGCTCGGCGCGGGCCTTGGCCTCAGCCTCGGCGCGACGGCGATCGTCTTCCTCACGGGCGCGGGCGTCGACCAGGGCGCGTGCACGAGCCTCGCGCTCCTCGTCCGTCAGCGACCGCAACACCATGCCGGAGCCGGAACGCGGCGCGGGCGCCTGGCGCTCGGCGCGCGGCGGCGGCGCGGAAGGCGCGGGCGCGGGCGTCGCCGGCGCGGCGGGCGCGGCCGCAGCGGGTTTCTGCGGCGCCTCGCCATGACCCGGCGCGCGACGCTTCACCTTCTCGACCACGACCACTTTCGAGCGGCCATGGGAGAAGCTCTGGCGCACCATGCCCTGCTCCCCGGCCGGCCGCTGCTTCAGATGCAACGTCTTCGACGGCGCGACAGTCAGGGTTTTGTCGCTGTTCTCGCTCTCACTCATCCAGCTTCCGATCCTCGGCCGCTTCCGACCCAATAACATCCACAGTCTCGTCCGGTCGCCCGCCAGCGTCCGGTTGTTCGTCCCGCATCATCTGCGCCGCGAGGGGCGCGCCGTCCAGCGTCACGCCCCGATAGGCCGCCAGTCGGCGGCATCGCGATAGAAAACTCATGGCCGGCCCGCCGGAGGCGAGCGCAGCATGTATCACATTTGTGCGTCCTAAAGCCAAATCCAATTGGCTTGAAGTAAATAAGCCGATGATGGGCGGAACGCCATCGTTTTCCCGCGCCCTCGCGCTTTCGGCGCGTCGGGCGCTTTGACGCAGCTTGCGCTTGCCGTCGGCCCCGCCGTCGTGCGCCTCGACGAGGATCGCGACGGACCCTTTCGCCAGCAGGTCCGCGACCTTGTTGAAGCCCGCCGTGACAGCGCCCGCCTTGTTGGCGAGCCCCAGCATCTGCAGGCAATCGGCTTCCAGCAGCCGGTCGACGTCCTGAGCAAGTTGCGGCGGCGTCTCTACCTGCTCCTTGAGGCTCTTGGCGAAGATCCGCTTTTTCGCGGCCTCGGCGACGAGCTCCGCGCGGGCGCCGACCCAGACGCCGCGGCCCGGGAGGCGCGCGCGGATGTCCGGCGCGATGACCCCGTCGGGTCCGCGCACGAAGCGGATCATCGCCTCGGGCGGCTCGCGCCGCCGCGTGACGATGCAGGTCCGCTCGGACTCGCGCTCTTTCTCCGCCAAGGCCGTCACTATGCTTATTCGCCCTCCGCCGGCGCTTCTTCTTCGGCCGTCTCGGCGGCCTGCTCGATCCAGCCGGCGCGCACGCGCGCGGCCATGATCATGGCTTCGGCTTCCTCGCGGGAAAGGTCGATGCCCTCGAAGAAGCCTTCATGCTTCGTCGTCTCGCCGTCCTTCTTCTCCGACCAGCCGACGAGATCGTCCGGCACGCAGCCGGCGAAGTCTTCCATCGACTTCACGTCGTTCTCGCCCAGCTTGACCATCATGGCGGTGGTCATGCCGTCGATCTCGCGCAGTTCGTCCGCGACGCCCAGCTCCTTGCGGCGGGCCTCGTTCTCGGCCTCCACGCGCTCGAGATAGTTGCGGGCGCGGGTCTGGATTTCGTTCGCCGTCTCCTCGTCGAAGCCCTCGATCGAGGCGAGCTCGGGCAGCTCGACATAAGCGAGCTCCTCGACGGAGCGGAAGCCTTCCGAGGCGAGCAGGCGGCCCACCACCTCGTCCACGTCGATCGCCGACATGAAGACACGGGTGCGCTCCTCGAATTCGCGCTGACGGCGCTCGGATTCCTCGGCCTCGGTCAGATGTCGATGTCCCAGCCGGTGAGCTGCGACGCCAGACGGACGTTCTGGCCGCGGCGGCCGATCGCCAACGACAATTGGTCGTCGGGAACGACGACTTCAATGCGCGACGAATCCTCGTCGAGCACCACCTTCACGACTTCCGCCGGCTGAAGCGCGTTGACGATGAAGGTCGCGGCGTCCGCCGACCAGGGAATGATGTCGATGCGCTCGCCCTGCAATTCCTGCACGACGGCCTGAACGCGCGAGCCGCGCATGCCGACGCAGGCGCCGACCGGATCGATCGAGGAGTCGCGCGACACGACGGCGATCTTGGCGCGAGAGCCCGGATCGCGCGCGACCGACTTCACCTCGATCACGCCGTCGTAGATTTCCGGCACTTCCTGCTTGAAGAGCTTCGCCATGAACTGCGGATGGGTGCGCGAGAGGAAAATCTGCGGCCCGCGCTGCTCGCGGCGCACGTCGTAGACATAGGCGCGCACGCGGTCGCCGGGCGGAACATCTCGCGCGGGATCATCTCGTCGCGGCGGATGACGCCTTCGCCGCGGCCCAGATCGATGATGACGTTGCCATATTCGACGCGCTTGACGACGCCGTTCACGATCTCGCCGATGCGGTCCTTGTATTCGTCATACTGGCGGTCGCGCTCGGCCTCGCGCACCTTCTGCACGATGATCTGCTTGGCCGACTGCGCGGCGATGCGGCCGAAATCGAAAGGCGGCAGCGTCTCGGAAATCCAGTCGCCGGGCTGCGCGGCGGGATTGCGCTTGCGCGCGTCCTCGATCGAAATCTGCGTCGCGTCGTTCTCGACGCGGTCGACGACGAGCAGAAGGCGCGAGAAGCGCACCTCGCCGGTGCGCGGATTGATCTCGGCGCGCACTTCGGTTTCCTGGCCGTAGCGCGAGCGCGCCGCCTTCTGCAGCGCGTCCTCCATCGAGGCGATGACGATCGTGCGGTCGATCGACTTCTCGCGCGCGACGGCGTCGGCGATCTGCAAAATTTCAAGTCGATTGGCGCTGACGGCCATGATCACTCTCCCTCGGAGCGGGCGGAACGGGGCTTTGGCCCCGGACCTTTCTTGAAATGCGTCTGCACGCCGGCCGGGACCAGCGGCTTTGCCTTGGTCTTCTGCGGACCGCGGAAGCGCCCGGGCCCACGGCGCGGACGCTCTTCTTCGGCCGCGGTCTCGTCTTCCTGCGCGGCCTGTTCGAGCTTGCCGGCGCGCAGCGATGCGCGGATGAGCGCCTCGGTGAGCATCAGCTTGGCCTCGTCGAGATCGGCGAGCGGCAGCGTGACGAGCTTCTCTTCGTCGGCGCGGGCGTCGTTGCGTTCGATCGTCGCCTTCGCGGCGCGGCCTTCGCCCTCGACGCCCATGATGATCCCGCGAAAGCGCTTGCGGCCCGACTCGATCGGATGCGTCAGCTCGACGCGCGCCTCGTGGCCCACGGCGCGGAGAAAATCGGAGACGCGCACCAGCGGGCGGTCGACGCCGGGCGAGGAGATTTCGAGCCGGTATTCGCCGGAGATGAAGTCCGCGACGTCGAGCTCCGGGGAGAGCGCCTGGCTCGCCGCCTCGCAATCGTCGATGGTCATGATCCCGTCGGGCCGCTCGGCCATGATCTGAAGGATCTGGCCGTTTTGCTGCATCAGCCTGACGCGGACGAGCCTGAAGCCGAGTTGCGCCAGCACCGGCTCGGAGAGATGCGCCACGCGCGCGGCGACGCCCGTCTCGGAGACGAGACGCGGCTCGTCGAGGGCGGCGTCGATGGGTGCGGCGTTTTCGGTCAAGCCTGGTTCCTGCGCTTCGGGTTCGCCAAACAAAAAAGAGCGGGTCCCCCGCAGGGGCCCACTCTCAACGGCGACCATCCGGGAATGATCGTTATGAGATGGAATTTGACGCCTTATACACCCGAAGGGCGGGGAGAGGCAAGGGAAAGAGGCGGGAAGCCGTTCCGCGCCGCCCGGCTGCGCTCTGGGACCGCCGGCGGCCTATTTGGTCTTCAGCGACTCCGCCGCAGACTGAACCAGCCGCTCGATGACGGCGAAATTGAAGTTCACCTTCGACATCGAACCGACGACGCATATCGTCTTGAGCTCGTCCATCTTCCCTTCGGCGGGCCTGACATAGTTCAGGATCAGGACTTTCGACCCGCTGGTCCAGATGGCCTGCGTCTTGCCGTCCGAAGTCTCTCCCCGGAGCAATTCCGCGAAGTTGTGCGACGAGATAAATTTTTCGACCTTCGCGCGCTCGACGCAGCCGTTCAGCTCATCGGCGGCCTTCGCCGTTTCCGCCCGCGCCGCTCCGGCGGAAAAAGTCAGATACAGGGCGAGACAGAGGCTTGTTTTTCTCATTCCAACCGGCTCCCGGCCCTGCCGGAAAAATAAAAAGACGAAGGCGCGAGCGAGACCCCCGCTCGCGCCACTCCCCATAATGCAGCGGATGCGACGCTATTTTGACAAAAACTTGAACGGCTCCGCCGCCACGAACTTATCCGAGACTTCTCCCGAGAGCATAGGCCGCCCGCTCAGATCGAGCTTCATGGGTTTTCCGCCCGCAGCCGGGAGGACCTTTTCCAGATCCACCCAGAAGATCGCCGGATTATAGGCGCTCTCGAAATAATAGCGCTTGGCCTGCTCGTCCGAGACCGTGCGCCAGACGGTCGAGGCGATGTTGGGCTGTTTGGGATCAGCGATTCCCAGCGGCACGGAGATGGCGCGGATCAGCGAGAAGGTCGTCGCCGTCGCGAGCCTCGGATCGGATTCCTTGGCGGCGGCGTTCAGATTCCAGCTGATGCGCGCGAAGCGGTCGGCCGCGCGGGCCGTGCCGGGCAGGAATTGCAGGCCGCCCACCGTGTTCCAATAGGTGTTGATGGCGAGCTGCTGGTCGTAGCTCGGCGAATTGGTCATGACCGTATATTGCGGGCCGTGATGGATGACGAGCTTGCCGCCGAGATATTCGAAGATCGCGCTGTCGCCCGAAGCGTCGGCGATGGCGAGATGCGCGCCCGCCTTGTGGCCGCCAGGCAGATCGGGCGCGACGATGACGAAGGGCTCCTTCTGAAGCGCCGTCACCGCCTCCGCGACCGTGCCGAAATTGTCGAGCGCATATTGCCCCCAGGCGCCGATGGAGAGCTTCGGCTTCTTGCTCGCGGCGGCGTCGCCATAGTCGCTTTCGACGAGATAAAGCACATTCGCCACGAGGCCGGCGTCATTCATGCCGTCGACCGTGCCGACATTGAAAAAAGCGCTGATGACGGAGCCGTGCTTCGCGGTCCATTTGATGGACCCCTGCCCGACGCCCCCGTCGCGCGCCATGCCCTTGGGGAAGGCCCAGAGGTCGGTCTGGGTGTCGACCATCCAGTCCATGGAGCGGCCGACAAGGTAGGACTTTGTCCCCGTCTCATAAAGGATGCGCGTGCAGGCGTCGGCGGGGAGCGCCGAGAGGGAAAGAGCGGCGCCGAGAGCGATGCTGAAAATGGATTTTTTCATTGCGGGTTCCTTTGTAGCCCGTCGCTGCGAGCGAAGCGAAGCAATCCAGGCCGACCTGTCCGGAGCTCTGGGTTTGGCGCTGGATCGCTTCGTCGCGCTGCTCCTCGTCGATGACGGAGCCTGTCCATCGGTCGAAAAGCCCGACAAGCATCGCGCGGCTTGCGGTCAAAGCAAAGCCGACGCCTGGACCTCGCTGAAATCAGCCCTAACCGGCGCTTGCGCGGCGAGGGCAAAATGGAACGATCCGCTTCGCCAATGCGCGGCGCTCCATTCGAGGGCCGATCCGTCGCGCATCGTCACGCGCGGCGGATCGAGCGAGATGGCGAAACTGTCGAGCGCGCGAGAGAGACCCTGCCCGGTCGCCTTCACCACCGCCTCTTTCAGCGTCCAGATCGCGAAAAACATATCGCGCCGCGCCTCCCCCTCGACGGCGGCGAGCAGCGCGACTTCCTCGGGCGCGAAGAAGCGCTTTGCGAGTTTCATGCTTTCCGCGCGGCGATCCGAGGGTTCGACGTCGACGCCGATCTCGACGCCCTCGGCGAGGGCGACGGCCACCATGCCCCGCGTGTGCGACATGTTGAAGCGCAGGTCCCGCGGCGGATCGAGCAGGTAGGGTTTGCCGTGCGCCCTGACGCCGAAGCGCCATTCCTGCGGGGGAAGATCGACGCGCCGGGAGAGTTCGACGCGCAGCAATCCATGCGCGGCGACATAGGCCTGACGGTCTTCCTCAAAAGCGAAGCGCTCCGCACGGGCGCGCTCCTCGTCATTCAGCAATTCAGCGAGCGCCGCCCATTGCGCGGGCGCGACGCCCGCGAGGTTCAGCGCCCGGACCGCGACGTCCACGATCAGGAGACGCCGAGCTTCTTCTGTAGGTTCGTGGACGACGTCGTGTATTGGAACAGCAGCTTCTTGTCCGGGAAGATGTAGCGATGCGCCTTCTGCGCCGCGAGCGCGCCCTCATGGAAGCCAGAGAGGATCAGCTTCAGCTTGCCCGGATAATAGTTGATGTCGCCGACGGCGAAGATGCCCGGGTGGCTCGTCTCGAACTTCTCGGTGTCGACCGGGATCAGATTCTCGTTGAGCTGCAAGCCCCATTCGGCGACGGGGCCGAGCTTCATGGTGAGGCCGAAGAAGGGCATCATGCGGTGGCAGGAGAGCTTCTCCTCCACGCCGTCATTGCCCTTGAGCAGCACGGTCGACAGCTCGCCATCGACGCCCTCGACCTGCGTGATCTGGCCGAGCTTGAAGGAGATCTTGCCCGAAGCGACAAGCTCCTGCATCGCCGTGACGGAATGCGGCGCGGCGCGAAAGGCGTCGCGGCGATGGACGAGCGTCAGGCTGCGCGCGATCGGCTGGAGATTGAGCGTCCAGTCCAGCGCCGAGTCGCCGCCGCCGACGATGACGACGTCCTTGTCGCGAAAATCCTCCATGCGGCGGACCGCGTAGAAGACGGACTTGCCCTCATACTGCTCGATCTTCGGGATCGGCGGCTTCTTGGGCTGGAACGAGCCGCCGCCGGCCGCGATGATGACGACCTTGGCCAGAAAAACCTTGCCGGCGTCGGTGGTGAGGCGGAAGGAGGGCTTCTCCGGCGTGCCGAGCGAGGTCAGCGTCTCGACCATTTCATTGAAATGGAAGGTCGGTTGGAAGGGCTCGATCTGCTTGAGAAGATTGTCCGTCAGGCCCTGGCCGCTGATCTCGGGCAGGCCCGGAATGTCGTAGATCGGCTTCTCGGGATAAAGCTCCGAGCACTGCCCCCCGGCGCGCGGCAGAATATCGATCACATGGCACTTGATGTCGAGAAGACCCAGTTCGAACACCGCGAAAAGGCCGGCCGGGCCGGCGCCGACGATGACGACATCGGTTTCGATCGCGGCTTCGTTGAGCTGGTTCATGTCTTAAATCCTTGTCTCGAGGCGGCGCGAGCCGCCGCACGCATGGACGGCGGAGGGCGGCGAAACACCCTCGCAGGCGATCGGAAACGGCCTGGCGGTCAATCGGGGAGGATTTGAACGCGGCCAGCCGACCGGCGGATGATCCATCCGCCGCCGCTCGCGTTCGTCTATAGCATTCGTTGGAAGATGCAACGCCAAACCGCAGCGGCCTGAAGCCGCCGCAGCGTCGCATATGTCCCGTCAGCCCTGCTGGGCGGGGGTGTTGACCACGAGCCCGTCGAGCTCCGGGCGCACCGTGATCTGGCAGCAGAGGCGCGAATTCGGCTTCACGTCGAAGGCGAAGTCGAGCATGTCCTCTTCCATCTGGGACGGCTTGCCGACCTTTTCGGTCCACTTTTCATCGACATAGACGTGGCAGGTGGCGCAAGCGCAGGCGCCGCCGCATTCGGCGGCGATCTCGGGGATGTCGTTGCGGCGCGCGGTCTCCATGACCGTCGAGCCGACCTCGCCCTCGACCGTGCGCGACTGGCCGTTCGAATCGACGAAAGTGATCTTGACCTTGGTCGGCGCGCCGCCGCCCGGTTCGGCGCCGTAGCGTGCAGCCGTGTCGTCGAAGCTCATCTTCACCATGACGCCCGTCTCTTCCCCTGTCCGGCCGCGCCTTTCGCCCGCCAATTGAATTGCGGACGTCGGCGCTTACCCGCGTTCGGCCCTGCCGAACTTCCATTTTTGGCTGCGCTCGATTAGCACCGGCCCGTTTGCGACGCTAGCCCCTCCTTGACCGGGGCGTCGCATTTGCGAGGCAGGGTCCGCGGTCGTCGTAAAGTCGCGGAGCCGTTTTTCGATAAGGCTCGAGGAGGTTCCCGATGACCGATGTCGCTCTCGCCTTCCGGGATGCGGACGGCCCCCTGCGGGCGGCGCTGGTCCATTGCCTCGATTTCATGAACGACCTGCCGGCTTTCCGCGCCTATAAGGAACGCTCGTGGACGTCGCTCGGCCTCGCGCCGGGGAAGACATATCTCGACGTCGCCTGCGGCGTCGGCTTCGACGTCATGCGCATGGCGTCGGCCCATCCGAACGCGGCCTTCATCGGCGTCGACAGGAGCCGCGCCTTTCTCGATCTCGCAGGCGCCCGGGCCGCAGGGCTCGGCAACGCCTCCTTTCTCGAAGGCGACGCGGATCGCCTTCCCTTTCCCGACGACGCCTTCGACGGCGCCCGCATCGACCGCTCGCTCCAGCATATCGCCGCCCCGGCGGCGGCCGTCGCCGAGATGGCGCGGGTGGTGCGGCCGGGCGGGCGCGTCGTCGCGACGGAGCCCGATTGGGGAACCTTCGTTCTCTATAACGGAGACGGCGCGACGAACTGCAAGGTGGCGGATAAATGGCTCGAATCGATCGCCCATCCCTTCATAGGCCGCGAATTGGGGACGCTGTTCGAGAGAGCCGGGATCGCTGACATCGGTTGCCGGGCGCATGTGTTGGCTTTCTCGCGCTTCGAGGAAGCGGAAGTCGTCTTCGACCTGACGCGGCTTCAGGAGAACTGCGTCGCGGCGGGCCTGTTCTCCGTGGAAACCGGCCGGGAATGGCGCGCGGCCGCCGAGCGTGCCTCGCAAACGGGCGTCTTTCTCGCCTGCCTGACCATCGTCGAGCGCTGGGGAACCGTCAAAGGGTCATAGCTTGCCGCGCGCCCATGAGGCGACGCGCGACAGCGCTTCTCCTGCCGCTTCGGTCAGCGCCATGGCGGCGGGCGCGCCCGTATGGTCCGGCGCGGGGGCTTCGCCGACGACGTTCTGCCCGGCGCGCTCGGCCCCGCTGTTTTCGTCGATGATGCGCGCGTAAATCTCGACGACCGCGACATTGCGCGCAACGTCGATCTCGAAGCGGCGAATGTCGGTCGCGAGCGCGCGGCCGCTTCCCGAAACCCGCGCCGCCGCGACGCCGGCGCGCTGCAACGCTTCGATCAGCCGCTCGCGAAGGAGGCGCGGCAGGGGCTCCGACCATCCGACGCTCGGGAGAATGGAGACGCTGCCATCCACGTCGCGCACCACGATGCGATTCGTGCTCGTCGGCGCGACGGCGATCGGCGGACGGACGGTGATCCCGCCCGCAGACGTCGCGGAGACGCGCGTGATCGCGGCCGAGCCGGCGAGGTCGAAGACCTGCCCGGGCGGCTGGGCGCAGCCCGCGAGCGCCAGCGCGACGCAAAGCGCGCCCGCTTTCGCGAGCCGGATGCCTGCCCACCGCCTCTCCATCTTGCCGCCTTCGCCTAACCGCCACAGCCTGAACAGCATTCGCCCTTCTAGCCGATCGAGCGGATCTCACAAAGCTCAGTGGCCGCGATATTCGGGCGTCGTCTGCGAGGGTCCCCAGATGAATTGCGAGGGGTCGCGCTCGATCGACTTGATCGCCTGGTCGAGCGTGTCGACCGCCTTGCGGGCGTCGACGGCGAGCTGCTCATATTGCTTCAACCCGGTCGCTGAAAAGCTTTTCAGATTGTTCGACGCGCTGGCGACATTGCCGGTAATCGCCTTGATCTGCTTGGGATCGATCGCCTTCAGCGTCTTTTCGCCCGTGGCGAGGAAACTGTCGAGACGCGCCGCGACGGGCTTCAAGGAATGCGCCGCCTCGGCGGCGTCCTTGATGAAGGACGAGATATTGTTGGAATTGTCGGCGAGCGTCTTGGTGAAGGCCTCCGCATTCTTCAGCGTGCCGCTGATCGTGTCCTTGTTCTCGTCGAGAAGCTTGTCGAGCTTCACGAGCACTTCCGCCGCCTTGGTGGAAAGGTTTTGCACGTTGCCCAGGAGGTTCTGGATCTCGGAGCGCTCGGCCTGGATCTCGGGATAACGCTGCCCTTGCTGCGCCACGAGATCCGGCGCGCCCGGCGTGCCGCCGACGAGAAGAACGTCCGCCACGCCAGTGAAGCCGCGCGTCTCCAGACGGGCGCGCGTATTGGTCTTGACCGGCGTTCGCTGGTCGATCTTCACCAGAACGTCGACCTTGCTCGGGTCCTTCTCCGCAATGGCGAGATGCGTGACCTCGCCGACCTTCACGCCGTTGAAGAGCACCGACGAGCCGCGGGACAAGCCCGAGACCGAGCCCGAAAACACGATCTGATAGATCTCCTGCTTGCCGATCTGGCTCGGCCCGGAGAACCAGTAGACGAAGCTGAACGCCGCAACGATCATCGCCAGCGTGAAGGCGCCGATCAGGGCGTAATTGGCGCGGGTTTCCATGCGTCGTCCTCTCAGTCGGGAATCGCGGCGACGAGGCGCCCGCCGCGAACCCCGTGGAAATAGGCCTTCAGCCAGGGATGTTCGGAGCGCAGCAGGGTCTCCAGCGGCCCCTGTGCGATGACCTTGCCGTCGGCGAGCGCGGCGATGCGGTCGCAGACGGAATAAAGGCTGTCGAGGTCATGGGTCACCATGAACACAGTGAGCCCGAGCGTTTCCTGCAGCGTTGCGATCAACTCGTCAAATTCGGCGGCTCCGATCGGGTCGAGCCCCGATGTCGGCTCGTCCAGGAATACGAGTTCGGGGTCGAGCGCCAGCGCCCGCGCAAGAGCCGCGCGCTTGACCATGCCGCCGGACAATTCGGACGGAAATTTGTCCGCCGCGTCGGGCTTGAGGCCCACGAGCTGGATTTTGAGCATGGCCAGCTCGTCCATCAGCCGCGGCGAGAGGTCGCGCGTCTCACGCATCGGCATCTGGATGTTCTGCTTCACGGTGAGGCCGGAAAAGAGCGCCCCGTTCTGGAAGAGCACGCCCCAGCGCTGCTCCAGCGCCTTGCGCTCCGCGGAGGGCAGCCTGTCGCGATCCTTGCCGAAAATGCGGATCGACCCCGCGCGCGTCGGCACGAGGCCCAGTATGGCGCGCGTCAACACGGACTTGCCCTGCCCCGAACCGCCGACGAAGCCCAGCACCTCGCCGCGATAGACGTCGAGATTGAGCCCGTTCATCACGAGCTTCTCGCCAAAGCCCACGACGAGGTCGCGGACGCTGATGATGACCTCGTCCTGCGAGGGCTCCGGCGCGCGGCCTTGTTTGTGAAGGAGGGTCATCGGCGCGGCGCTCAATAATCGACGGCGGCGAAGAAGATGGCGAAAAGGCCGTCGAGCACGATCACCATGAAGATCGATTTCACCACGGACGACGTGACCTGCCGGCCGAGCGATTCGGCGGACCCCTGCGTCGAGAGCCCGTCCATCGCGGCGATGAGGCCGATCACCAGCGCCATGAAGGGCGCCTTGATGACGCCGACCATGAAAGTGTGGAAGGCGATCGCCTCCTTGAGAAGCGAGGCGAAGGCGACAGGGCTGATGCCGCCATAGCTCCAGGAGACGAGCATGCCGCCGAACAACGCCGCCATGTCGGCGATGAAGGTCAGGATCGGCAGGGAGATGACGAGCGCGAGCACGCGCGGCGCGATCAGGACTTCGATGACCGAGAGGCCCATCACGCGCAGCGCGTCGATCTCCTCGCGCATCTTCATGGAGCCGATCTCGGCGGTGATGGCCGAGCCCGAACGGCCCGCGATCATGATCGACGTCAAGAGCACGCCGAGTTCGCGCAGCACGAGAATGCCGATGAGGCTCACCGTGTAGCTCGACGCCCCGAATCGCAGGAGCTGAAAAATGCCCTGCTGCGCGACGATGCCGCCGACGAGGAGATTGATCAGAATGATGATCGGCGCGCTGCGCAGGCCGATCAGCTCCATATGCGCGACGAGCGAGGTGAAGCGGAAATTTCTCGGATGGGTCGCCACATAGACCATGGCGGCGACGAATTCGCCCAGAAAGGAGACTCCGCGATAGAACTCCATCAGCCCCGAGACGACCGCGCGGCCGAAATCCTCGAGAAGCTGGAGAAGCGCGGGAACGCGGCTCCGCGCGGGAGGTTCGAAGTCCCGATAGGCCGCTTCCTCCAGCATAATGTCGTGTTCGGGGCGCGCATGTTCGAGCGCGACGCCGACATTGGCGCCGGCGAGCATGCGCCGCGAGCGGTTGATGAGCCAGGCGCCCGCCGTGTCGAGGCGCGACACGCGGGAGAGATCGATCGTGACGAAATTTTCGCGGCTGCCGAGATCGACGATCTCCTGAGCCTTCTCCTCGAGGCGCCGCGAGGCGGCGAGCGTCCAGTCGCCGGCGAGCGCCAGACGCGCGCCGCCCTCGAGGGGCGAAACGTCCGGGGGAATCTGCGCAGCGTCGACAGCCATAAGGCCTCGTTTGGGATCGGGTTTGGTCAGAGCCTTGCAAATCGTCTTAACTTCGTGACATGCGGTCGACAAGCGCGCCAGCGCACAGCCCGACGTGGCGCCACAAGCCTCGGGAACGTAAAGCGGAGCCCAATGTGCGGATCGAGATGACTCTGGCCGTCGAAGCCTTCCCCATCGCCGGGCGATTCGTCATTTCGCGCGGCGCGAAGACCGAGGCGAAGGTCGTGACGGCGACTTTGCGCGCCGGCGACGCGGTGGGCCGCGGCGAATGCGTGCCCTACGCCCGCTATGGCGAGAGCGTCGAGAGCGTGGTTGCAACCATCGAGCGCGTTCGCGGCGAGATTGAGGCCGGCGCCGACCGCGCCGCCTTGCAGCGTCTGCTGCCGGCGGGCGCGGCGCGCAACGCCGTCGATTGCGCGATGTGGGATCTCGAGGCGAAGCGTTCCGGGAGCCGCGCCTTTCGAACCGCTGGCTTCGAGCGCCTCGTTCCGCTCGTCACGGCTTATACGCTTTCCGTGGGCGCGCCCGAGGAAATGCGCGCCGCGGCGCTGAAGGCCGCCGACCGTCCCTTGCTGAAAATCAAGCTTGCGGGCGAAGGCGACGAAGAACGCCTCGCCGCCGTGCGCGAAGGCGCCCCACATGCTCGGCTCATCGTCGACGCCAATGAAGCCTGGCGCGAGGAGACGCTCGAAGCCCAGCTCAACGCCTGCGCCCGCTTCGGCGTCGCTCTGGTGGAGCAGCCCTTGCCCGCCGGACAGGACGAGATGCTGGCGCGCGTCGCCCGCCCCATTCCGATCTGCGCGGACGAAAGCGCCCATGAGACGGCCTCGCTCGCCGCGCTCCAGGGCCGCTACGACGCTGTGAACATCAAATTGGACAAGACCGGAGGCCTGACCGAGGCCCTGCTCATGGCCGAAGCCGCCCGCAAGATGGGCTTCGAGATCATGGCGGGCTGCATGGTCGGCACCTCGCTCGCCATGGCGCCCGCGAGCCTTATCGGCCAGATGGCGGCCTTCGTCGATCTCGACGGGCCGCTGCTGCTGGCGAAGGACCGGGAGCCGGGCCTTATCTATGAGGGCTCGACGATGGCGCCCCCGCCGCCCCAGCTCTGGGGCTGATTGAGAGGCCGATTACATGCCCTGCTCGACGGGCTCCCCGGCGCCCAGCCAGGCGAGGATGCCGCCGCCGAAATGCGTGTCGGCGTCGCGCCGCCCCGACAGGCGCGCCTGCTCCATGGCCGAGACCGAGCGGCGGCCGGAGCGGCAATAGATCACGACCTTCTGGCCTTCGCCCGCGACCGGGAGCTTGGACGGATCGAAGCGCGAGAGCGGATTGAACAGCGCGCCCTTGATATGGCCGGCGGCGTATTCGTCCGCCTCGCGCACGTCGACGAGCAGGATCGAGCCGGCGGCGAGGCCGGCCTTGAGTTCGTCGAGCCCGATATCGTTGAAGGGGGAGGCGGTCATCCGTTTAAGACTCCACAAAGCTTGTCCACAGATCAATGCCACGCCCATCCCATGGCGTCCAGCGCGCGAAAAGGCTTGAATCATCGCGTCATAACAGGGGCGGCGCCCCTATCCTTCGGAACTCACAAGAAATTGTCGCCACTCCCGCGCAATGTCGCAACGCCGAATTTACGTTTGGCCGCCATAACGAAAAGGCATCGAGGCCCTGTGCTGAAGGTTTGGGAAAATGCAATTGCGGCACATCGCAAATCGCGGCGCCGAGGCGCCGGTTGCGACTTCTATTCGTTCTTCGATTCTCAAGGCGCCCCTTCAGGCGGCGCCCCAGCCCGCCGCTGCGCCTGTCGTCACCCCCGAGCCCGTCGTCACCGGCCCCGATCCCCGTCAGATTCTCGCCTCCATCGGAGAGGTGGTCTATAGCTGGGACATCGGCACGGATCGCCTGACCTGGGGGCCGAACCTCGCCAAGATTCTCGGCCCCATCGCCAGCAGCGACCTCGGCACCGGCCTCGCTTATGGCGAGCGCGTGGCTCGCGAAGGCGGGGCCTCACGCTATGACGCCATCGTGCAGTCGGACCAGATCGACCGCGGCGACGGCGTCGCCTATCAGACGGTCTATGCGCTCAGTCAGCCGCGCGAATTCGGCCCGGGCCCGGTCGTCTGGGTCGAGGACACCGGCCGCTGGTACGCCGGCGAAGACGGCCGCCCCGCGCGCGCCCATGGCGTCGTGCGCGTCGTCACCGAACGTCACGAAATGGAGCGCAAGCTCGCGCTCGGCTCGCAAATCGATCCCTTGACCGGCGTGCTCAACCGCGCCCAGCTCTCCGAGCATGTGAACCGCTTCCTTGTGCAGGCCGAGCGGACGCGCAAGCCTTTCGCCGTGCTGCTCGTCGCGCTGGAGAATCTTTTCTCGCTCAATCGCACCTATGGCTACGACGCTGGCGACGAAGTCATCGCCGGCCTCGCCAGGCGCCTGCGCGACAATGTCCGCACCTGCGACGTGGTCGCCCGCCATGCCGGCAACAAATTCGCGCTGGTTCTGGAAAATTGCGACACCGAGCAGACGCTTTCCGTCGCGAACCGCCTGCTCGACTTCGTCAAGAGCCGTCCTTTCGAGACCTCGGCCGGCGCCATTCCCGCGACGATCCGCATCGGCGGCGTCATCGGCCCGCGCGAGGGTCGCCAGCCGCGCGTCCTCTTCCAGCACGCCGAAGAGGCGCTGGACGTCGCCCGCCAGGGCGCCGGCAAGCGCTTCGTCGCCTACACCTCCTCGCTCGCCCGCGAGGACGCCCGCCTGCGCGCGCTGCAAGTCGCCGACAACATCGTCTCGGCGCTGAACGACCGCCGCGTCGAGCTGGCCTTTCAGCCGATCGTCAACGCCGCGACGGGCGACGTCGCCTTCCATGAAGCCTTGCTGCGCGTGCGCCTGCCGGATGGCGCGGCGATCTCGCCGGGCGCGCTCCTGCCCGTCGCCGAGAAGGCCGGTCTCGTGCGCCTCCTCGACCAGCGCGTGATGGAGCTGGTGATGGAGCGCCTCGTCGCCGAGCCGGAACTGCGCGTCTCCGTCAACTGCTCGATGAACACGGTGCTCGATCCGGAATGGCCGGACCGCCTCGCCGCCGCCATCGGCGTCAATCCCTCGATCCCGGACCGGCTGATCGTCGAGATCACCGAGACCTGCATGATCGAGGATTTCGAGACGACGAAGAACCTCATCGCCGCCTGCAAGCAGCTCGGCGTGAAGGTCGCCATGGACGATTTCGGCGCGGGCCACACCTCTTTCCGCAGCCTGCGCGATCTCGCCTTCGACATCGTCAAGATCGACGGCGCCTTCATTCAGAACATCGCGACGTCGGCGGACGACCGCTTCTTCGTGCGCACGCTGATCGATCTCGCGCGGCATTTGTCGCTCAAGGTCGTCGCGGAATGGGTGGAGGACGAGGCGACCGCTCGCATCCTGCGCGACTGGGGCGTCGAATATTTCCAGGGCGCGCTTTACGGCCGGGCCGAGGAGCGGCCGGCGGTCGAGGAGAAGCGCCAGCTCGCCGCGCCCTCCTTCATGTGATCGCAGCGACGATCCCTCAAAAAGAAAAGCGCGCCGCTTCGGGCGCGCTTTTGCTTTTGACACAGCAGGGTTGACGCCCCTCGTGCTTCGAGACGCCTGCTTTGCAGGCTCCTCAGCATGAGGGGCTTCTTCTTTCTATGCCGAACCACTTAGGCCTCATGCTGGAGACCTTTGCACGGAAGCGGGTGTCTTGCGCGAGACGGGTTTAACGGGCCGTGGGCCGCTGTTGGATCTGTCGGTTTGGGCGGCGGGGATGCTTCGCCTGGACAGACAAGCGCTGGGCGGACGCTCCCCGGGGCGTCCGCCTTGCCTTCACTGCGCCGCGAGGACGCGCCAGCGACGTAGATTGAAGGCGAGGCAGAAGAGCGTGAGATCGGCGGCGTTGCTTAATTGCGAAAAGGCGCGCATGCGGCCGAGCCGATAAGTTCGCTTCATCGTGCCGAATAGGCTTTCGACCGCGCGGCGAACCAGCGACAGCTCATGATTGCGCGCGACGTCCGCTTCCGTCAGGGGCCGGCCGCGCTTGCGGCGCATGAGGCCGTCGCCCAGTTCCCGCCGCGCAAGCTCCGACCGCAGTCCGTCGCTGTCATAGCCGCGATCCGCATAGACGGTCCCCGCCGCCTGATCGAGAAGTTGCGGCGCGACCGAGACGTCCTGCACATTGGCCGGCGTCAGCCTCATGTCGCGCACGAGGCCGGAGCCGGCGTCGACCGCCACATGCATCTTGTAGCCAAAGGCGAAACGGCCGCGTTCATTGGTCGTGCCGAACCGCGCCTCCTTGTCGGTCGAACTTGTCTTTCCTTCATCCATGCGCGGGCGTCTGGCAGCGCTCGTCACCAGCGTCGCGTCGATCAGCGTGCCTTGCTTGACCATGAGCCCCGCCGCCTCGATCTGGCGATTGGCCTCCGCCAGCAACGGGTCGAGCAGATCATGGCTCCCAAGCTTCTCGCGGAAACGCCAGATGGTCGAGTGATCCGGCGTCGGATCGCCGAGCGCGAGGCCGGCGAAAGCCATGAAGCTCAGGCGATCCGCCAGCGCCGTCTCCATTTCCGGATCGGAAAGGCCATGCCATCGCTGAAGGAGCAGCGCCTTGAACATGACGAGCGCCGGATAGGAGGGCTCGCCCCTCGCCGCGACCGGAATCGCCCCGAGCAGCTTCTCGAAGGGCGCCCAATCGACGAGGCGCGCGATCTCCATCAGAGCCGAAGGCCGGGATTGAGGGCGCTGGGCAACCAACCCATCGACAAAATCAAGCTGGCCCACTCGGCGCTTCGGCATGATCATCCTCCCGCTCTGCCGGGAGTGAATCACGCCGAAACGTTTCGTGCAAAGGTCTCCATGCTGAGGAGCGACGAAGTCGCGTCTCGAAGGACGAGGCCGCCTCGGAAGTTTTGTCCGCAAATTGAGCGCGCCGCTTATGGCGCGGTTACCGCCCGATCAGCCCGTATTGCGCAGGCCCGCCGAGACGCCGTTGATCGACATCAGAATGCCCTCTCGGATTTCGAGATCGGTCATGCCGGCGCGGTGGCGGCGAATAAGCTCGGCCTGGATGTAGTTCAAGGGCGCGATATAGGGGAAGCGGTGCTTGATCGAGCGCGCCAGCGTCGGATTGTCGGCGAGCCGCTCCTTGGTGCCGAGAATCTTGGTCAGCGCGTCGACCGAGCGCGCATGCTCGGCCTCGATCATCTCGAAAATGCGCTCCGCAAGCGCGCGGTCCTCGACGAGCTCGGCATAATGGCGGGCGATCTCCAGATCGGTCTTCGACAGGATCATGTCGATGTTCGAGAGCAGCGAGCGGAAGAAGGGCCACTCCTTCGCCATGCGCCGCAGCAGTTCGAGCCGCGCCTTCTCGTCCTGCGCAAGGAAGCCCGCGATCGCCGAGCCGAAGCCGTACCAGCCCGGCAGCGCGACGCGCGCCTGCGCCCAGGAGAAGCTCCAGGGGATCGCGCGCAAATCCTCGATCTTTCGCGAGGGTTTGCGCGAAGCGGGACGCGAGCCGATGTTCAGAGTGGCGATCTCCGAAATCGGCGTCGAGGCGAAGAAATAATCGACGAAGCCCTCCGTCTCGTAGACAAGGCCGCGATAGGCGGCCATGCCGGCGCGAGAGAGGCCTTCGGCGACTTCCAGAAATTCATCCGGCGGCGCCTTGTTCTGCGAGAGCAGCGTCGCTTCGAGCGTCGCGGCGACGAGCAGCTCCAGATTGACGTGGCCGATCTGCGGATTGGAATATTTCGCCGCGATCACCTCGCCCTGTTCGGTGAGGCGGATCTGCCCGTTCACCGTGCCGGGCGGCTGGGCGAGAATGGCGTCGTAGCTCGGCCCGCCGCCGCGTCCCACCGTGCCGCCGCGGCCATGGAAGAGGCGCATGGCGATATTGGGCATGGACGAGAAGAAATCGGCGAGCGCCGTCGAGGCGCGGTAAAGCTCCCATATGCTGGTGAGGATGCCGCCGTCCTTGTTGCTGTCGGAATAGCCCAGCATCATGTCCTGCTGCGCGCCGGAACACACGACAAGCCGCTGAATGCCCGGCAGCGCATAAAAGGCGCGCATGATCGGCGCGGCGTTGCGCAGATCGCCGATCGTCTCGAAGAGCGGCACGATGATGAGGTCGGCGGTGACGTTCTCGGCGTCGCGCGGATCGAGCGTGCCGCGCATCAGGCCGCATTCCTTCTGAAGCAGCAGCACTTCCAGAAGGTCGCTCACAGTCTCGGTGTGGCTGATGATGTAATGGCGGATCGCCTCGTCGCCATAGAGACGGCGCATCTCCACCGCGCGCTCGAAAATGGCGAGCTCGCTCATGGCGCGGTCGCTATAGCTCCGGTTCGGAAGGCGCACGGGGCGCGGATCGGAGAGGAGCCGCATCAGAAGCTGCTGCTTCTCCACTTCGGACAAAGCCGTGTAATCCTCCGTGACGCGCGCGGCGGCGAGAAGCTCGGAGAGCGTCTCCTCGTGGCGGTCGGAGCTCTGGCGCAGATCGAGCGTCGCGAGATGAAAGCCGAAGACCTCGACGGCGCGAATGAGCGGTTCGAGACGCTGCGACGCGATGGCGTCGCTGTGATGAATGCGCAGGGATTCGTCGATGGTGACGAGATCGGCGAGGAAGGCCCAGCTATTGGCGTAAGGCTCGCCCGGCGCCACGGCGTGGCGCACCGCCTGCCCGCCGGTGAGCTTTTCGAGCGTGCCGGCGAGGCGCGAATAGACGCCGATCAGCGCGCGGCGGTAAGGCTCGTTGTCGCGGTGCGGATTATTGTCGCCAGAGCGCGCGGCGAGGTCTTCCAGCGCCTTGGTGGCGCCGCCGTAACGGCGCGAGATGGAAAGCTCGGCGCCGAGTTCATGCACCTCGGTCAGATAATAGCGCAGCGCCGTCTCGCACTGCATGCGCATCGCGGTCGAAAGCGACTCGGCCGTGACGTTCGGGTTGCCGTCGCGATCGCCGCCGACCCAGGCGCCCATGCGCAGGAAGGGCGGCACGCGCAGGCCTTCGAGCTTCGCCTCGATCTCGGCGTAGAGCTTCGGAATTTCGCGCAGGAAGGTCGCGCGGTAATAGGAGAGCGAATTCTCGATTTCGTCGCGCACGGTGAGACGCGACTCGCGCAGGAGCTCGGTCTGCCACAATTGCAGCACGCGCGCGCGAAGCTGCGCTTCGTTCTGCGCGCGCTCCGCCTTGCTCTTGGCGTGTTCGCGGGCGGCGAGCAGGTTGAAGATCGCGCGCTCCGTATCGAGCAGGCTCTTGCGGCGCACTTCCGTCGGATGGGCGGTGAGCACCGGCGAAATCCAGCCGCGCGACAGCGCCGCGGCGATCTTGCCGGGGCCGACCGCCGCCTTGCGCAGATGCGCGAAGGAGCGGGTCAGGCTCGGCTCGTCAAGCGTCCCGCCATTGGCCAGCGCCCGCGCGCGCTCTTTCAGCGGGTGCAGGTCTTCCGCGATATTGGCGAGATGGGAGAAATAGCTGAAGGCGCGGATGACCGCCGTGGCCTCCTTGGCCGAAAGCGAGCGCAACAGCGCGTCGAGCTTGGCGGCGGCGTCCTGGTCCTTGTTACGGCTCGCCGCGACGGAGAGGCGTCGGATCGTCTCGATGCGCTCATACGCCTCGGCGCCTTCGTTCTCGCGCACCGCGTCGCCGAGAAGTCGCCCGAGGAGACGGATGTCCTCGTTTAGCGGGAGATCGGCGCGCGTCTCCAGCTCGGCCGAAACCGTGGCCGGCGCTTCCTTAGTCTGTGCGTCGAGCTGCATGATGAATCCTTGAAACGATACGCCCCGCCCCGGGACCGGTTTCAAAGCCTATAGCAGGCTTGGGGCCAGTTTTCGACGCGGCTTCAAAAAAGCTCAGGCGAGCGAGATTCCCGGCGCCGCCGCGAGCGCGCCGGACAGCGCCGCGAAGGCTTTTTCCGCAAGCGCCTCGCCCTCAGCCCGCTTGAACCATTGCGACGGCGCGAAGATCGGGCGTTCGTGAGAGACGCCGACGATCCATTCCGGCGGCGCGCCTGCCGGCGTTTCATCCGCAGCCTCCGCATGGCTCACGAAGACCCAGATCATGCAGGGATCGTTCAGCCAGAAGCCCCAGCCATAATCTTCCTGAGAGGGTTCGCCGCAGGAAAACCCCTCCGCTTCCAGCGCCGCGCGCAGCCACGCAGCCGCTGCAGAGCCCGGCGCGCCGTTGTTGAATTCGAGGTCGCCCTCGGGCGCGGTTGGGAAAAGGTCGGTCTGGAACGCGCGCTGAAGCAAGCCATGCCTCTCAGAAACCGAAGGGATGCCACTCTTCGTTGTAGTATTTCTTGAAATTCGTCGGCGAAAGCTGCTTCCGGCAGGGCTTCGAAAGCTGGCTCATATGGCGCTTGAGGCAGTTCTCCATCTCGAAAACGAAGATCGTATTGCCGCCGCAAAACCGATAGGCGTCCGGCGCGCAGGCTTCCTGCTCTTCCGCCATGTCCTCTGGCGAACTTCCCGCCCAGGTGTTGACGGCAAGGGCCGGCGCGGCCCAGATCAAGGAGGACAAGGTCCCAATGACGGCGATTTTCATCAAAGCGGGCCTCGCGGGCGTTAGGCGCATAAGCTTTCGCCGCTCAAAGTGAGGCGCCGCCAGACATTTGACAAGGCGGCGGCGGCGCCCCCGCCCCTTGTTCGAAATCCCCGCCCCCCTTATAGACCACCGGCGGCCAGAACATCTTCAATAACCCGCGCCAGCGCGGGGCAACCGGTCACGCCATGCTCGATACTGTGGAAATCGCCATCTTCTCCGGCCTCGGAGCTCTCTTCGCCATCGGCCTCATCGTGCTCGCCCGCTGGTCGAAGACGCGGCCGTCGCTGCTCGCGGCCTACGCGCTCATCGCGGTCTGCTTCCTCTATGTCGGCTTCGCGATCCGCGCCGAGCACTCGGAGACCTGGGTCGGCTTCGAGATGACCGCAGTCGCCTTCTTCGGCACGCTCGCCGGCATGTCGATCGTCGGCTCGCCCTGGTTTGTGACCGTCGGCTTCGTCCTCCACGCCGCCTGGACGCTCTACGAGCATTATTTCGGCGCCGGGCGCGATTTCGCGCCGGCGCCCTTCGTGATGGCGACCGCGGGCTTCGATGTCACGGCGGCGCTCTATGTGGCTTACATGACCCTCAGCGGCAAGGCGGACAAGGCCGAGACCGCCGCGCCCGAGCGTAAGCTCGCGGCCCGTTCGCAGAATCGCAAAGGAGCCGCGAAATGAACGCGCCCGCAGACTTCAACATCCGCCATGACTGGACGGTCGACGAGATCGTCGGCATCCACGATCTGCCGCTGCTCGATTTGATCGCGCAGGCCAACGCCGTTCATCGCCGCTATCACGACGTCAACGACGTGCAGAAGGCGGCGCTGCTCTCGATCAAGACCGGCGGCTGCCCGGAAGACTGCTCCTATTGCCCGCAATCGGCGCATCACCGCGAGGTGAAGCTCGACCGCGTCGACCTGCTGTCGACCGAGGACGTGCTCGCCGCGGCGAAGACCGCCAAGGACGCCGGGGCCGACCGTTTCTGCATGGGCGCCGCCTGGCGCTCGGCCCCCAAGGACAAGCGCTTCGACGCCGTCGTGGACATGGTCAAGGGCGTGCGCGAACTGGGCATGGAAGCCTGCGTCACGCTCGGCATGATCGACGAGGGACAAGCCAAGCGCCTCGTCGAGGCGGGGCTCACCGCCTACAACCACAATCTCGACACCGGGCCGGAATTTTACGGCGACATCATCACCACCCGCACTTATCAGGACCGCCTCGACACGCTGAAGGCGGTGCGCGGCGCGGGGCTGGAGATGTGCTGCGGCGGCATCATCGGCATGGGCGAGAGCGTGCGCGACCGCGCCGGCATGTTGCAGGTTCTGGCGGGCTTCGATCCGCATCCCGAAAGCGTGCCGATCAACACGCTCGTCGCCGTCGAGGGCACGCCGCTCGCCCAGCAGCAGAAGGTCGATCCGCTCGACCTCGTGCGCATGATCGCGACCACCCGCATCGTGATGCCGAAGGCCCGCGTGCGTCTCTCCGCCGGGCGTTCGTTCCTGACGCAGGAAGCGCAGATCCTCTGCCTCGTCGCGGGCGCGAATTCGATCTTCTACGGCGAAAAGCTGCTGACGACCGGCAACAACTGCGTCAACGAGGACGACGCCCTGTTCAGCGCCCTCGCGCCGCGCTGAAATCGAGCTTCTTCCCCGCCGGCTCCCGGCGGGGGAACTTGTTGGGATCGAGCCCCGCCGCCTCGGCGGCGTTGAGGACGAGCGGCTCAAGCAGGTCGCGTTCGGCTTCCTCCAGAAAGGCGCCGCCGGTCTCTTCGTCGATGCGCATGAGATCGTCATAGAGTCCGCGCAGGGCCGCGATGATTTTCTCGTCGCCGGCGCCGGGGGGCAGATCCTTCAGCGCTTGAAAATAGGCCCCAATGCGGGCGTCGACCCGATCGGTAGCCGCCTGCGTCGCCCCGGCGACACCGCTGTCGCGGCAGCGCTCCCAATGCGCGGCGATCGAATGCTCCGCGTCTTCTAGAAGGGCGTCCAGCCGCCGGTTACGCGCCGCATCCATTTTTTTCGTCCCTCCGGGCGCCGCTGCGCCTCAGCTCAATTTAAGTTGCAGTTTAGCGTCATCCAGCCGATACGAGGCAAGAAACCTCGGATGCGGCCATGAAACATTCCAAATTCACCCTCGCCGGCGTCATGGGCTGGCCCATCGCCCATTCGCGCAGCCCCAAGATCCACAACCACTGGTTTGCGCAATACGGGATCGAGGGCGCCTATGTGCCGCTGCCGGTCGAGCCCGGCAGGCTGGAGGCCGCCCTGCGGGCCTTGCCGGCGCTGGGTTTCGCCGGCTGCAACCTCACCATCCCCCACAAGGAGAAGGCGCTGAACTTTCTCGACTTCGTCGACCCCGCGGCCGCGCGGATAGGCGCGGTCAATTGCGTCGTGGTCGATGGCGAGGGGAAGCTGAACGGGCGCAATTATGACGGCTACGGCTTCGTCGCCTCGCTGCAAGAGGCGGCCCCGCATTGGGTCGCCGCGCAGGGCCCCTGCGTCGTCATCGGCGCGGGCGGCGGCGCGAGGGCCATCGTCTCCGGCCTCATCGGCGCGGGCGCGCAGGAAATCCGGCTCTTCAACCGCACCCGCGACCGGGCCGACCGGCTCGCGGCCGATTTCGGCGCGCCGGTCGCCGCTTACCCCTGGGAAGACCGCCATGCGGCGCTCGCCGGCGCGGGGCTCCTCGTCAACACGACGAGCCAGGGCATGATCGGGCAGGAGCCGCTCGACCTGTCGCTGGCCGCGCTGCCACCCTCGGCTGTCGTCGCCGACATCGTCTACGCCCCGCTCGAAACGCCTCTGCTCGCCGCCGCCCGCCTCATGGGCGCGACGCCGGTCGACGGGCTCGGCATGCTGCTGCATCAGGCGCGCCCTGCCTTTCGCGACTGGACCGGCGTGATGCCCGACGTGACCCCGGCGCTGCGAGCGCTGATCGCCGCGACTCTCTAAACAAAAAAGCGCCGGCGGCCGCTAAGGGCCGCCGGCGCTTTACCGATTGGAAGCTTGTCGACTCAGGCGGCCTTGCGCACGTCGCAGAGCGGCGCCGCCGTCACGGTCGCCATGTTCTTCGCGACATCCATCAGCTCTTTCGACTGACGGACGAAAGCCTCGAAGCGCTCGCTGGCGAAACGCGACTGGAGATCGACGATCTCCTCGAAAGTCTGCGCCTTCGAGATCTGCTCGGCGAGGGCGAAGAAAGCGGCCGCATGCTCGGACCAGAGGTCGAGAGACTTTTTCGTCCACTCGGACGTATCGAAGGAAAAAGCGGCGGCGAAGCCTTCCGTCGCGGTCTCGACGGCGTCCTCGATCACGGCGAGCGGCGCCGACACGATGTCGACGATCTCCGCAGCCGGCTCCGGCGCAGCGGCCTCGCTTGCGAGGACCGGCTCGGCAGTCGCCTCGTCGCCGGCGGGCGCGCCGACGAACGTCGTTTCGATCGGCGCCGCGTCAGGGGTCCCCTGTCCGGCGTCGACGGAATTGCTTTGGCTAACACCCTTGCTGTTCTTCGCCATGCGGCCGCTCCTTCAAAGGATTGCGAAAGGTCCGATCGTCAGAAGTCAGGACTTGAGGGTCGTGGACCGCTGGATCGCGGCGCCGAGCTCCTTGGCCTGCTCCTGGACGGCGGCGAGCTGCGACTTCACATACTCGGCCTGAAGCTGGAAAACTTCCTGCGGGTCCTTCGCCTTGACGATTTTCTGGGCAAGGTCGAACGCCGCGTTGACATTGGCTTCGGCGAAGGAAAACGCCTTCGAGCCGACATCCTTCGCGCCCGGCGGGACGATCGGCAGGTCGGTGGTGGAGGTCAGCGCCTTCTGCGCGGCGCCCGCGAAACCTTCGAAAGCCTTGCGCGCCTGCTCGACGCTCTTTTCCGCGAAATCGCGGACTTCGTTCGGCACTTGATAAATCGGATCGACCATGGACTATCTCCTGTTCAAAACGCCGTCGCGAAAAGAGTTTTCGCCCCAAGATTGACCGGACGATGACGCGGCGACGCCGCCTTCCGGCGAGACCGGCAGGCGGACGGACTGTGCCCCAGGCCTTGCTGCGTTGCAACAGATTTATTGTGCGGTGCGTCAATCCTTCACACTTTCGTACAAAAAGCGCTGAAAACAGGGCGTCACGGATAGACCGGCCGGCGCGATACGATTAAGTTTGCGTTAACGCCCCACCCTGGGCGCTAGCCATAACCGCCCGCGCGGCCGTCCATGGCGAGCGCTGGGGTCGCGGGCGAGTGTCTCCGTCGCAAAGGCGGCCAGCGTCATGAGCGGGTTCAAGGCAGAGATCGAAGGGGGCGAGAACGCCGCCAGCCGCATCGCGGCCGATCCCGCTTTTGCGGCCCTCGACGCCTCGGGCGCGCCGATCGTGGCGGCCTGCGGCGACCCTCTGAAGATCGTCTATCTCAACGCCGCCGCCCGCGCGGTCTTCGGCGCGGACGCCGAGACGCTCGCCGCAAGGCTCTTCTTCAGCCAGGAACCCGGCGCGAAGCGGCTGTCCGAGCTGGTCGAATCCGTCCGCCACGGCGCGGCGCTGCGGCTCGAGCGGCTGCGCTTCGAGCTGGCCGACGCGCCGCAGACCATCACGATACTCTGCCGCAAGCTGATCGAGGACGACGCGCCCGCCTGTTTCGTCATCGCGGCGCTCGGCGTTCGGCCGGCGACGCCGGAAGAAACGTTGAAGTTCGAAAAGTCCGACATTGGCGCGGAACGGGTCGTGTCGCTGACGGAAGCCCCGGCGCTCTCCTCGCCCGCCGATCCCCTCGCCGCGGCGGCCGCGCTGCGCGCCCGGCTCATCGAGCGCCACGGCTCCCGCGCCCCCCGTTTCCTCTGGAAGACCGACGCCGCCGGCCGTTTCGTCGACGTGACCCGCGTGCTCGCCGACATAGCGGGCGACGCGCACGCGGACATTCTGGGCCGCGACGTCGCGTCGGTCGTTTCGGAACTCGGCCTCGCCCCGGCCTTCGCCCAGGCCGTCGCCGCTCAGAAAAGCTGGAGCGGCGTCGAGGTCGCCTGGCCGCTCGACGCAGCCGCCGCCCGCGCGCCCGTGACGCTCGGCGCCCTGCCGACCATGGACGCCGACCGGCGCTTCGCCGGCTTCCAGGGATATGGCGTGATCCATCTCGACCGCGCTTTCATTGCGGAGACGCCGGCCCCAGTTCCGGAAACCCCGGCGGCGCCCGAGCGCTATGCTTGCGATAATGTCGTGCCATTGCGCCCCATCGCCGCGCAGCGGGACGCGGAGACGGCCGCCGAGCCCGCCTCGGAAGAACTCACCTCGACGGAACGGCTGAACTTCGAAGAAATCGCCCGCGCCCTGCGCGCCGGCGAAATCGTCGAGAATGAAATCCTTGGTCCCGCCGCCGAAGCGCCGCCCCCCGAGGCGCCCGCGCTGGCAGAGATCGCCCCGCCGCCTGTCGCCGCCTCGCTCGACGACATCGCCGCGCAACTTAGCGACCTGGCGCAGCCGGTCGCAGCGTGCGAACCGCCCGCCCCCGCGCCTCCGGGCCCGGTTCGCGCCGCCGGCGTTCTAGATTGCCTGCCCGTGGGCGTCCTCATCGCGCGCGGGGCGCAGACGCTTTTCGCCAATCGCACGCTGCTCGATTATCTCGGCTACGCCGATCTCGCGGCCTTTGAGCAGGATGGCGGTCTCGCCCGCATGTTCTTCGGTCGTCCGCCCGCCGATTCCGGCGCCCGCGCGGCGGCGGTGCAATCGAGCGTCGGCGAGGCGCTCGACGTCGACGTTCATCTGCAGACGGTCGATTGGGAGGGCGCCCCGGCGACTTTGGTGACGTTGCGCCGCAACCAGCGCCGCCTGCCCGGCCCCGAGGAAAGCGCGCTGGCCCTCGCCCGCGAACGTGACGAAAAACTCGCACGCACCCGCGCCGACAACAGCCTGCTTCGCGCCATTCTGGAGACGAGCGGCGTCGCCGTCGCCGTGCTCGACGACGATCGGCGCATCGAGAGCGCGACGGGCGCCTTCGCGGCCATGTTCGACGCGGAAAAGGGCGCATTTGACGGACTGGCGTTCTCGTCGCTCTTCGCGCTGGAAGAGGAGCGCAGCTTCGCCGCCCGTCTCGCGCGCGCCGCCGAGACCGGCGAGGCGCTGCGGCTGAGCGCGCGCGTCGGCGGCAAGGCCTATGAGGCGACTCTGCGTCGCCTCGGCCCCGCGCAAAAACTCTGCGTCACGCTGCGCGCGCCCGGCGCCGAGGAGGGCCATGACGAACTCGCCGCCGCGCGCGACGCGGCCGAGCAGGCCAACGCGGCGAAGTCCGATTTCCTCGCCCGCATCAGCCACGAAATCCGCACGCCGCTCAACGCCATTATCGGCTTTGCGGAAGTGATGATGGAGGAGCGCTTCGGCCCCATCGGCTCCGAGCGCTACAAGGAATATCTGAAGGACGTGCACGCTTCCGGCGCGCATGTCCTCTCGCTCGTCAACGATCTGCTCGATCTCTCCAAGATCGAAGCGGGCAAGATGGAGCTGGCTTTCGATCGCGTCGACGCCAACTCCGTGATCGGCGAATGCGCGTCGATCATGCAGTCGCAAGCCAATCAGGCGAAGATCGTGATGCGCCTCGCGCTCGCCGACCGCCTGCCGCCGATCCGCGCCGATCAGCGCTCGCTCAAGCAGATCTTGCTCAATCTCCTGTCCAACGCCATGAAGTTCAACGAGCCCGGCGGACAGGTGATCGTCTCCTCCGCGCTCACCGATTCGGGCTATGTCGTGATTCGCGTGAAGGACACCGGCATCGGCATGTCGGAGGATGAAGTCGCCACGGCGCTCGAGCCCTTCAAGCAGGTCGCCACCTCCCCCGTGCGCGGCACGGGGTTAGGATTGCCGCTCACCAAGGCGCTGATCGAAGCCAACCATGCGAGCTTCTCGATCAAGAGCCGCAAGAAGGAAGGCACGCTGATCGAGATCGCCTTCCCCCCGCCGCAGGTGCTGGCGGCGGAGTGAAATGCCCACGCTGCTCGTCTCCCCGCGCGCGATGGGGTGAGGAGTGGGGAAGCGACTACGGAGCATCGCCTCTGCGAGGAGCGAATCGGCTGAGCAATCTAGGGCCGCCGTGCCACGCTAGAGCGCGGCTGCCCAGTACAAGTTGCAGCACGATCTACAATAGCTAACGCAAGTGAGTACATCAAATTTGAGGCTGCGCGCTCATATTCAAGGTAATACCTCAGATCTTCAATGAATACCTTTTTCCCGTGCGCAATATCATTCCGACGAGCTACAAGGGTTTTTATTTTTGCCTCATCCAAAATAATTGAATAGGAGCCAAGCTCAAGCCTATCAAGGATGGACCTTAAGAGAGTAGGCCATAGATTAGAGTTTGTTTCAATGCCGATTTTTGGCGGAGCAGAGACTCGAATTTTCGGAATATCGTTTGCATAGAATGCGTATATTCCATCAGAGCTTAAACTTCTCGCCTTTTTTATTTCCTTCTCGATCATGAACACAAACATACGATCTGAGAAACCGACGCAGTCCTGCATAGCACTTGATAAAAACTCTATGTAACCTTCCAAGCAGTATTTACAAAAGCCCTCGTAGTGAGCGTAAATCAACGCCCACGCAGCTCTGTACATTGCCTTTCTTTTAATTTCATTCTCACCGAGAGTTGCAAGGATTTCCCGGTAAACAGCAAGCTCTGCATGTCGCCAGTCGAGATCGGCCTCGATCGAAGCCTCCAACTTCGAGATCAGCTCTTTAGTCATCGCTACAGTAGCCTACTAAAGACAATCCGCAACAAGAGCGATCCGCTTTTTTAATTTCTCAATCGCATTCGCGCCCGGGCCAGTTACACTCCGGAAAGCAGTTGATTCAAAAACATCGGCGATCTTCTTCTTTAAGCTCTCAGCTGGCGTTCGCTTTACGGCGCTCATTTTCTTTAGAATGCCGCCGATTACAGCTTCAAAATAAGCAGGCGCTAATCGCCCCTGAGCGATACCCTCTTTGTGCCGTGCAAACGCATCCGAGCCAAGTTTCTCGTTGATAACCTTGAACGTCTCCCGCGCCGCGACCTGTTTGATCACACCAATGAAGCTTCGCCGCGAACAGCGGATGCGGTTCGAACGGGCGCGACTTCAGCTCGGGGTGATATTGCACGCCGATGAACCAGGGATGATCGGGGATTTCGACCGTCTCGGGCAGGAGGCCGTCCGGCGACGTCCCCGCAACGCGCAAGCCCGCTTTCTCGAGATCGGCGCGATACCGCATATTGACCTCGTAGCGGTGGCGGTGGCGCTCGGAAATTTCCGTCGAGCCGTAAATCTCGCGATGCGCGAGCCTTCCGCCAGCGCCGGATAAGCGCCGAGCCGCATCGTGCCGCCCATCCCCTCGCCCGCCCTGGCGACGCTGCTCGAGCTCGTTGCCGCGCAGCCATTCCGTCATCAGACCGACAACCGGCTCTCTCGCAGGGCCGAATTCGGTGGAGTTCGCGTCCTCGATGCCAGCGAGCGCGCGCGCCGCTTCGATCACCGCCATCTGCATGCCGAAGCAGATGCCGAAATACGGAACCTGCGCTCGCGCGCGAAGCGCGCCGCCAGGATCTTGCCCTCGGCGCCGCGCTGGCCGAAGCCGCCGGGCACCAGAATGCCGTGACATGTTCAAGATGCGCGGCCGGGTCTTCGCCTCTCGAAGATCTCGACTCGATCCACTCGAGATTGACCTTCACGCGATTGGCGATGCCGCCATGCGCCAGGGCCTCGATGAGGCTCTTATAGGCGTCCTTCATTCTCGGTGTATTTGCCGACGATGGCGATCGTGACCTCGCCTTCGGGATTGAGGATGCGCTGCGTCACCGCGTTCCAGCGGCTCATGTCGGGCTTCGGCGCGCCGGCTCGATGCCGAAGGCCGCCAGCACCTGCGCGTCGAGGCCCGCGCGTGATAGGCGCGCGGCACGTCGTAGATGTACGCGGCGTCGCGCGCCTCGATCACGGCTGCTCGCGCACGTTGCAGAACAGCGCGAGCTTGCGCGCTCCTCGCGCGGGATCTCGCGATCCGAGCGGCAGAGCAGAATGTCGGGCTGGATGCCGATCGAGCGCAGCTCCTTCACCGAATGCTGCGTCGGCTTCGTCTTCAGCTCGCCGGCGCTCGGAATGTACGGCATCAGCGTCAGATGGATGTAGACGGAAGCGCCGCGTGGCAGCTCGTTTTGAGCTGGCGGATCGCCTCGAAGAACGGCAGGCCCTCGATGTCGCCGACCGTGCCGCCGATCTCGATCAGCGCGAAATCGACATTGTCGTTCCCTCGAGCACGAAGTCCTTGATCGCATTGGTGACGTGCGGAATGACCTGGATCGTCGCGCCGAGATAGTCGCCGCGCCGCTCTTTTGCGTTGATGATGTCCTGATAGATGCGCCCGGTCGTCACGTTGTCCTGCCGGTCGCGGGACGCCGGTGAAGCGCTCGTAATGCCCAAGGTCGAGGTCCGTCTCGGCGCCGTCGTCCGTAACGAAGACCTCGCCGTGCTGATAGGGGCTCATCGTCCCGGATCGACGTTGAGATAGGGGTCGAGCTTGCGGAGCCGAACGGTGAATAGCCGCGCGCCTGCAGAAGCGCGCCGAGAGCCGCGGACGCGAGACCTTTGCCGAGAGAGGAGACCACGCCGCCGGTGATGAAGATGTAGCGCGCCATGGGGCTTAACGCCTAACGCCTTTCGCTGGATTTGGGTAGCACATAATTACGCCGGGGAAGCGATCTTCCCCAGCGTAATTTGATGGCTTGCGGATGAAGGGGCCCGTTATTGAACGGGCGATTTCCACTGCGTCGGAGCCGCAGGCGCCGGGGCCGGGGCGGCGGGGGCCGCAGGGGCAGGAGCCGCAGGCGCCTCGGCCTTCGGGGCTTCGGCCGGCTTCGGAGCCTCGGCGGCGGGGGCCGCGGGCTTCGGCGCTTCAGCCTTGGGCGCCTCGGCGGTCTTCGGAGCCTCGACGGGCTTGGGAGCCTCGGCCTTGGGCGGTTCCTGCGACGGGCGCAGGTCCGGCTTCTGCTCGGCGGGAGCCCCGCCCTGCTGGCGCTTCTGCTGGGCGCGCTGAAGCTGGTCGAAGAGCGAGTCCTTGCCCGCCTCCGGCTCCTTCTCGCCCGGCTTCACTTCCTTGACCTTGATGTCGCCCTGGTCGATCGCCTTCGTCCAGTCCTCGCCGCCCGCGGCGCGGCGCTCCCAGGCCGGCAGAACGGTGAGCGCGATGCTGGTGAGGAAGAAGATCGTCGCGAGAATGCCGGTCGCGCGGGTGAGCGCATTGGCCTGGCCGCGGCCGGTGAAGACGCCGTTGCCGCCCATGCCGAGCGCGCCGCCCTCGGACTTTTGATAAAGAACGAGGATGACGAGCGCGGTGACCACCATCAGGTGGATCGCGATGATGATCTGCTGCAGCATTTCCGACCTTCTTTGCGAGCGGAGCGCCGGCAGAGCCGGGCTCGACGCCAAAACCATCGCGGGCTTCTACACTATGCTGGTCGCGCAAGGAAGGGGCGAGATTTAGAAGACCGAGGCGGCCGCTGCGCCCCTGCCCGCGCAAGGCGCCGCAACAAAAAAGCGGGCCGCTCCGGGCCCGCTTCGAAATTCTCAACCGAACCGGCTCAATACATATTGCCGTCCTGGCCCTTCCACTTGCCGCCTTCCTGGTCGAAGCGGGTCTCGTCCTTGAATTCGATGACCTTGCCGGGCTCGATATACTGCTTGTCCTTGATCATCTGGTTCTGGATCGTGGTCGAGTAGTAGTTCGTATTGTCCGAGCAGCCGGCCTTGGGCGCGCCGCCTTCGGGCTTGCATTGCAGATTGGCGCCCTTCGGGAATTTCACGCTGGCGGTGAAATAGAATTCGTAGCCGGCGTGCCCGGCGCCCTCGACGTCGAGCGGCCAGAAGCGGGTGACGTCGAATTTCTCGATCACGGCGTCCTTGTCGAACTTTTCCTTGATCAGGTTTTCGAAGACCTTCTTCGCGTCTTCGGGCTTGGGCTCACAATTCATCAGGCAAAAGGCCTTCGCGGGAAGCGCCCCCGCAAAGGCCGCGAACATCGCAAGCGCGGCGATCTTGAACATTTTCATGAATGCGACTCCCTCGTTCCGCCCAGGACATTGCGGCCGGCCCCGCTCGTTTCGCGTCGGGTTCTGAACTGCGCAACGCCTTAATCATTGACCTTTTTCAAGCTGCACGGCTTCGCCCTTTCCGGCAAGTCGGACGCGCCGCGCGAATTGTCGCACGACGCGCGCGAGGCGGGCGCGGTTGCGCCGTCCGCCCCGGCGCTCTATTGACGGCGCACGTTTTCTCCAACACGCGAAAGAGGGTCTTCATGTCCGCCTATAAGCTCCTGCTCCTGCCCGGCGACGGCATTGGTCCGGAAATCTCCGCCGAGGCCGAGAAGGTCATCGCGTTTCTGGATCAGGCGGGCGTGGCGAAATTCGAGATCGAGCGCGGCCTCGTCGGCGGCGCGGCCTATGACGCACATGGCGTCGCGATCAGCGAAGACGACATGAAGCTGGCCCATGCGGCCGACGCCGTGCTGCTCGCCGCGGTCGGCGGCCCGAAATGGGACGGCGTGCCCTACGCCGTGCGCCCGGAAGCGGGCCTGCTGCGCCTGCGCAAAGACCTCGCCCTCTTCGCCAATCTGCGTCCCGCGATCTGCTATCCGGCGCTCGCCGACGCCTCCTCGCTGAAGCGCGAGCTCGTCGACGGCCTCGACATCATGATCGTGCGCGAGCTGACGGGCGGCGTCTATTTCGGCGAGCCGAAGGAGATCGTCACGCTCGAAAACGGCGAGAAGCGCGCCGTCGACACGCAGGTCTATACGACGCATGAGATCGAGCGCATCGGCCGCGTCGCCTTCGAGCTCGCGCGCAAGCGCAAGAACAAGGTGACCTCGTCCGAGAAGGCGAACGTCATGCGCACCGGCTATCTGTGGCGCGAGGTCATCACCGCGCTGCACAAGCGCGAATATGCCGACGTGCAGCTCGAGCACATGCTCGCCGACGCGCTCGCCATGCAGCTCGTGCGCTGGCCCGAAGCAGTTCGACGTCATCGTCACCGACAATCTCTTCGGCGACATGCTCTCGGACGAAGCGGCGATGCTCACCGGCTCGCTCGGCATGCTGCCCTCCGCCTCGCTCGGCGCGCCGACGCCACCGGCGCGCGCAAGGCGATGTACGAGCCCTGCCACGGCTCGGCGCCCGACATCGCCGGCAAGGGCATCGCCAATCCGATCGCCATGATCGGCTCGCTCGGCATGGCGATGCGCTATTCCTTCGACAACGCCAAGGCGGCGGACGCCATCGACGCGGCGATCGCCAATGTGCTCGCCAAGGGCCTGCGGACCATCGACATCAAGGGCGACGCGCCCTCCTCGATCTCGACCGCGCAGATGGGCGACGCGATCGTCGCGGAGCTGAAGACGATCATCGGTTAAGCGCCGACCGTCTGGAACAAGAAGCGCCCGCCGGGAGACTGGCGGTCAGTTGAAGTAGGGATGACGCCCCTCGTGCTTCGAGACGCCTGCTGCGCAGGCTCCTCAGCATGAGGGGCTTCTTCTTTTTACGCCAATAAGTTAGGCCTCATCCTGATGAGCGAGCGAAGCTCGCGTCTCGAAGGACGAGGCCGCCTTGGTGGTTTATCAGCAAGCTGACGCCCGCCGGGAAACTGGCGGGCGTTTTTCTTTCGGGGTCGACCTTCACTCAGGCCGGCTCCGCGCCTTCCGGCTCCAGCACGGGCTCCAGCACCGGCTCCACGAGCACGGGAATGCGCCGCGCGGCCCGGCGGACGATCGGCCGATAGAGCTGCTTTGTCGCCTCCACCACATGCACGCCGCCGCCCGGCAGCGAAAAGCGCCCGGCGATGCGCTCGAAGGCGGGGGCGGAGCGCAGCAGCGTCACGCGCTGGAAGGGCGGCACGTAAAGCGCCTCGCCCCAGAAGACGGGGAGAAACTGCGCCTCCTGCAGCAGCGTCTGCAACTGGCCGCGCGAATAGGGGTGGCCGTGGCCGAAGGGCGTCGTGTCGACCCGCGCCCAGAGGCCCGTGCGGCTCGGCGCGACGATCACGACGCGCCCACCCGGCGCCAGAATGCGCCAGATCTCCTCGAGCAGATCCTGCGGATGCTCCTCCACTTCGAGCGCGTGGACGAGAAGGATGCGGTCGATGCTCTGGTCCGGCAGGGGCGTCATGGAGGCTTCGACCAGCGCCGTCGCCGACTTGCCGTCGAGCGGCCAGTGAACGACGCCCTGGGTCGCCGGCATGAAGGCGAGGACGCGCTGCGCCTTTTCCCGGAAACCGTCGAGATAGGGCGTGGGATAGCCGATCCCGAGGACGCGCAGGCCGGCGTGGTCTTCCCAGCGCGAGCGCACCATGCGCCCCACCACGCGGCGGGCGACCTCGCCCAGCGCCGTTTCGTAAAAAGCCCGCAATCCAACGACATCGAGCGCCATGGAAGGATCATCCGCTTATTCGCCCTGCGACGCAAGACGAGGTCGGGTCGCATTTTCACACGAGATCTTTATGATATTTCCCAAAGAGTGCGGAGACAGACATGCCCATCGAGGTGGCCCAGTTCATTTGCCTGACGGACAATTTCGGCCTTCTCGTCCATGATCGCGAGACGGGCGCCACCGCGAGCGTCGACGCGCCGGACGGCAAGGCCATCGCGGACGAGACGGAGCGGCGCGGCTGGAAGCTGACGCATCTCCTCATCACTCATCACCATCTCGACCATGTCGAGGGATGGGAGATCCTGAAACAGCGTTTTCCGCAATTGAAGATCTTCGGCTCCGCCGCCGACGCGCATCGCCTCCCGCCGCTCGACCAGGCGGTGTCGGACGGCGACGAGGTGCGGCTCGGCGCCTCCCGCGCGAGAGTGATTGCGACGCCCGGCCATACGTCCGGCCACATCGTTTACTGGTTCCCCGACGACGAGGCGGTCTTTGTCGGCGACACGCTGTTCTCGCTGGGCTGCGGGCGCGTCTTCGAGGGCACGATGGACGAGATGCGGCTCTCGCTCGAAAAGATCGCCAACCTCCCGCGCGAAACGCGCGTCTATTGCGGCCATGAATATACGCAGTCGAACGGCCGCTTCGCGATCACGGTGGACCCGGAGAACCCGGTGCTGCGCGACCGGCTCGCGAGCGTCGCAGAACTACGCGCGGCGGGGAAGTTCACCCTGCCGACGACGATCGCGCTCGAAAACGCGACGAACCCCTTTCTGCGCGTCGAGGACCCCAAGGTGAAGCACGCCATGGGCATGGACGACGCCAATCCCTTCGCCGTCTTCGCCGCCATGCGCGAACGCAAGAACAGGTTCGCCTGAGATGAGCGCGTCCAATCTCTCCGCCGAGCAAGTCGCGCGCCTGCTGGGCCTCGCCCCGCATCCCGAGGGCGGCTTCTACAAGGAGACCTTCCGCGACCCGCGCGAGATCGACGGGCGTTCGGTCGGCACCGCCATCTATTATCTGCTGCCGGCGGGGCAGGTCTCGCAATGGCATCGGGTCGACGCCGGCGAAATCTGGCATTGGCACGCCGGCGCGCCGCTGGAGCTGTCGCTCTATGACGGCGCCCGAAAGACCCTTCTGCGGCTCGGCCCGGATCTCGTCGCGGGCGAGCGCCCGCAGGGGATCGTCCCCGCGGGGGTCTGGCAATCCGCGAAAAGCCTCGGGGCCTGGACGCTCGTCGGTTGCACCGTCGCGCCGGGCTTCGAATTCGCGCATTTTGAACTTGCGCCGGATGGGGAGCCGCCATTTTAGGTGGAGTTTGAGAAATGCCGCTCGGGAGCGAGCATGTTTTGATCGTCGTCGACCCGGCGTTCGCGGAAAGACTCGACGCCGAAGCAGAAATCCAGCCGGTGTGGCTATGCGACACGCCGATAAATCGCAGAGCCGCGGAAATCTTCTGGGCCAAAAAACCGGCTCCTCCGGGACGAGTTACGACCTTCAGAGCCACGGGCTCGGGATCCAGAGAGCAGATGTTGCTGGATATCCTCGACACGGTCGATATGCACCATCCGTCGTGGACTCGGCTGCGCGTGATCGGTGTTCAGCCAAGCGCGGCGATACAGTCCGCGCTCGCCGGATTCGGACCCGGATCGCTTGAAGCGGTCGGCTCGGGCTTCGCCTTTGAACGGCTGCCTCCGGGGTGACGGAGATTTGCCGAACCGGCGCGAGGCGGATTTTCTGAGCGCCCACGCGTGGGGCTTTGTGCCCGTCGCCGGATAGTGTATCGGGGCGCTTAAAGACAAGAAGAGGAAACGACGCCCATGTGCTGGAGCGGTGAAGCTTCGACGGTTTTGGCGGCGACGGGCATCGCCGGCGCGGCCTATTCGGCGCTCAAGAAGGATCCGGAGCCGCTCGCCCTGTGGATCTGCCTTCTCTATTTCGCGAGCATGGAGTCGCTGCAGGCGGTCGCCTATTCGGTGCTGAATCAATGCGATTCGCCACTGAATCAGATGATGACCATGTTCGGTTATCTACACATCACCTTCCAGCCTTTCTTCATCAACGCCGTGGCGCTCTACTTCATGCCCAAGGACAGCGCGCGCATCGTCGCGCCCTGGGCCTATTTCGGCTGCTTCGTCGCCGCGATCCTGATGCTGATCCAGCTCTATCCCTTCAGCTGGGCGGGCCATTGCGCGCTGGGCCGGCCGCTCTGCGGCGAGGTGCTCTGCACCGTGCGCGGCGAATGGCACATCGCCTGGCTGCTGCCGACCAACGGCATCGGCAACAGCATGGCCGACAACGCCACGCTCGGGCGCGGCTATATCGGCTATCCGATGATGGCCTTCTTCATCCCGTCGCTCTACGGCAGCTGGCGCTTCATCCTGTTCTCCTGGGTCGCCGGGCCATGGCTCGCGAGCCTCACGACGAACAACATCAATGAATGGCCGGCGGTGTGGTGCCTGTTCTCGATTGGCCTCGTGCTCGCCATCATCAAGACGCCGCTGCGCTACCACCTGCATGTCGGCGATCCGTGGTGGATGATGCTCTGGAAGCGGCATAAGCGCCGCAAGGCCGCGCATGCGCCGGTTCCTGCCTCGGCAGGCGAGACGACGATGGCCAAGGAGCCCGCGGAGTAGCCCCCTCCCCAGCCCTCCCCCGCTCGCGCGGGAGAGGGCGAGGATTGTCGCCTTCATCGACAATGGAGATCGTGAGCGTCCCCTCTCCCGCGAAGCGGGGGAGGGACAGGGAGGGGGTCACTCCCCGGCGCTCACCACGCCCCCGATCAAATTCACGGCCAGCAATTTCTCGGATGACAATTCGGCGGCGAGGGGCGTCACGATCGCCCCCGCCGCCATCTTGTTTTTGAGCGCCCCCCGCGCCGCGACAGCCTCCGCCCAATCGACCGCGCGAAAACGCAGCGTCTCCCCAGGCCGCAGTTGCGCCAACCGCCCGAGATCAGCGCCGATCGCGGTCGCGATCTTGGGATAGCCGCCGGTGGGCTGGCGATCCGCCATCAGCACGAAAGGGACGCCCGACCCCGGAACCTGGATGGCCCCCATGGCTGCGCCGTCCGAGACGATGTCGTGGCCCTTCGCATGGGCGAGGCGCGGGCCTTCCAGCGCATAGGCCATGCGGTCGCTGCGGGCGCCGACGCGCCATTCCGCGGAGAGCAGCGTCGCTATGGCGCCCGGCGGAAAGTAGTCGTCCTGCGGCCCAAGCATGACGCGGATCGGCGCGTCGTCTTGGACCAGCCACGGCGCGACGAGCGCGTGCGAACCGTGCGGCGGCGGCATGAGGTCCGAGAGCGGCAGCGCGTCGCCCGCCGTGAGCGGCTTGGGACCAATCCCCGAGCGCGCATGGGTCGCGAGCGAACCGAGCGCTTTGGCGATGTCGAACTGCGCGCCAACGGCGACATAACACCAGGCGCCGAAAGCTCCGGCCCGCATGACCAGGCGGGCTCCCGGCTCGAGCGGAAAGAGGCCAGCGGGCGGCAGCATCGTCCCGTCGAGCCGGATGTCGAAGGCGCCGCCGGCGACGGCGACGGCGAGCGTCGCGCCTTCGGCCTCGAAAACCGCCCCGCCGAGCGAGACTTCGATCGCGGCGTCGGCGCCGACGGCGCGCGTCGCCGCGATGAAAGCGGCTTCGTCCATCGGCCCCGCCGGGGTGACGCCGAAGCGCGAATGGCCGAAGCGGCCGGCGTCCTGAATGGTGACGCCCGGCCCGGCAGCGCGGACGAGAAGCCGCGCGCTCATGGCGCCTCGCGGCGCGCGACGATCTCGCCCTGCCCCGCCCGTGCGTCGAGCGCCGCGAAGGTCATGGCGTCCACGGGCTCGAAGCGCAAGGCGTCGCCCGGCGCAACAAGGAAGGGCGGATCCCGGCGCAGCGAAAAGAGCCGCTCCGGCGTGCGGCCGACGACATACCAGCCGGTCGGCATGGGATTGGTCGCAATGAGCGACAGGCCGCCGCCGATCAGCACGGCGCCTTCCGGCGTCGGTGCGCGCGGGGCGAGGCGACGCGGAACGGCGAGCGCCTGCGGCAGCCCGCCGAGATAGCACCAGCCCGGCGCGAAGCCATACATGTAGGCGCGATATCGGGCATTGGCGTGGGTTTCCGCAAGCGCTTGCGCGGTAAGGCCGAGAAGGGCGGCGGCCTCCTCCAGGTCTTCGGCAATGGCGGGATCGTAGCAGCAGGGAATGATCCAGCTCGCGCCGTCATTGCGAGCGTAGCGCAGCGATCCAGGGGCGTCCGCGCTTTGGATCGCTTCGTCGCTGTCGCTCCTCGCAATGAGGGCGTTGACCCAGTCGATCAACTCCGTTCGCGGCAACTCCAGCGGCTCGTAACGCACCATCAGCGAGCGGTATGTCGGCGTCGTCTCCTTCACGCCTTTCGGCGCCGCGCGGCGAAGGGCGTCGTCGAGCGCCAGCACGCGCGCATTTATTTCCGCGTGGACCGCGTCGCCGAACTCCACCGTCAGCGCCGCCTCGCCCTGATCGAGAAAGCGCGGGCGATCGTAACGCATCTAGCCCTCGACGAAGGCGCGCAGAGCGTAGCCTTCCGCCTCCAGCCCCGCCCGCAGGCGGCGCGCCATCTCGACGGCGTGCGCCGTGTCGCCATGCACGCAGACGGAGTCGATCGGCGTCGGCAAGCGCTTGCCTGTGATTGTGATGAGCGCGTTCTCGCTGAGCATGTCGCGCACGCGCGCAATCGCCGCGTCGCAATCCGCGATGACCGCGCCCGGCTGGCTGCGTGGTTGCAGACGCCCGTCATCGACATAGGCG
Source organism: Methylocystis parvus (assembly GCF_049675845.1). Lineage (GTDB taxonomy): Bacteria > Pseudomonadota > Alphaproteobacteria > Rhizobiales > Beijerinckiaceae > Methylocystis > Methylocystis parvus_A. The sequence goes on along the minus strand of NZ_CP187161.1, from coordinate 3,266,747 downwards.
CGGTCGGCGAAAATCTCATGCGCGACTTTCAGCCCCGCGCGTTCACCCGCGCGCGCCTGTTCCGAAAGCGCGATGGCGAGCAGCGCGAGGAAGGGGTCGACGGCCCGGGTCGCGCGCGCGATCGCATTGGCGACATCCGCGTCCCGCTCGGCGATATTGGCGAGCGCGCCATGGGCCTTCACATAGGTCGCGCGATGCCCGCTGTGGGCCGCGAGCGCCTGCGCGGCGCCGATCTGATAGGCGACGGCCCGCTCGATCTCCACGACGGTCATCGCCATCGGCCGGCGCCCGAATCCGACGAGATCCGGAAAGCCGACATGCGCGCCGACGGCGACGCCGCGCGCCCGAGCAAGCGCGAAAGTCGCCGCCATGATGTCGGGGTCGCCCGCGTGAAAGCCACAGGCGACACTGGCGCTCGTCACCACGTCGAGCATGGCGGCGTCGTCGCCCATGCGCCAGGGGCCAAAGCCTTCGCCGAGATCGGCGTTGAGATCGATATGCCGCATCGTCGTCATTGGAACGATCTTAGCGCGCGGCGCCGCAACACGACAGCGCCGCAGCGTGCAATTGCCATTTCCTGTTGGCTATGATCAGCTCAGCTCACGCCCCGAGTGGGCTGGGGGAAACGAGCATGCGCATCTTCGCGGCGGTCCTGGCGACCGCCCTTTCTTTCGCGACCGCGGCTTTCGCGGGCAATCCGGTCGGCAAATATTCGGTCGAGGGCAAGAACCCCGACGGCAAGTCGTCCTACTCCGGCACGGTGACGGTCGAGAAGACCGGCGAGACTTACAAAGTGACCTGGAATGTCGGCGGAACCGTCTTTATCGGCACCGGCCTTGGCGACAAGAATTTCCTCGCCGTCAGCTACAAATCGGGCGGCGACACCGGTCTCGCGCTCTATGGCGAGGACGGCGACAATTGGGCCGGCATCTGGACCTATCACAACGGCAAGAAGATCGGCGCCGAGATGTGGACGCGCCAGTAAGGCGAAGGCTTTCGCCAGCGCCGAACGCAATTCCTTCTCCCGTCTGCGGGAGAAGGAAGCCGCTGCGTCAGAGGGCGGCGCTCAACGCCGGGGGAACTCCACCTTCACCCCGAAGGCCTGCGCGAGAAACAGCGCGCCATGGATGAGGCCCGCATTGTCGATTCCATGACCAAGACCGGCGGACATGTGCCATTGCGTGGGCACATTCATGTCGGCGAGCGAATTCGCCGACAGCATCATCGCGTCGACCGGGATGAGCTCGTCCTCCTCGCCATGGACGAGAAGCACGTTGGGCGGCGGGTTCTGGGCCGGCCGCTCGGCCCCGGGCTGGTCGGGCCCGAGCACCAGGATGCCGGAATAGCCGAGAATGGCGCGCGGCGCCGTGCGGCGGCGCAGGCCCGAATGTAGCGCCATCATCGTGCCCTGGCTGAAACCCACGAGCGCGAGCGAGCGCTCGTCGAAGCCGCGCTTCTCCAGTTCTTCGTCGAGGAAATCATCGAGCGTCGGGCGCGCGGCGATCACGCCGCGCCAGCGCTCCTCGGGATCGCGCATCGTGAGGGGAAACCATTGCCGGCCCATGGGCGACATGGCGCAGCGCTCGGGCGCGTGCGGCGCGACAAAATCGGCGTCGGGGAGGAAAGTGCGCCACTGGCGCCCGATCTCGATGAGATCGGCGCCGTCCGCGCCATACCCGTGCAGGAATACAACGAGTTGCCGGGCCTTGCCGGACTTCGCTGCAACTCTCGGACCGTCGATCGCCGCCATTTGTCGCGCTCCCCTTTATCGCCGATAGCTAGTCGGGGGTAAGCGCGCCAAGGTCAAGAGCGAAAGACGTTTCCGGACTCAGAGCAGAGCGAAACGAAGGAGCTTGACGGCATAGATGCACGCGCCGGCGAGCGTGCCATGCTTCACCATCGTCATCGCGATCCAAATGTGATCCGGCCTCATCATCATGTCTTAACCTTTCATAAAGGCGCGCCGCCGCGCGCGGGGCTTCGCAGTCCAGCGAGGATGGAGAGACGTCTTGTTGTCAGGTTCAGGGCGTCTGCGTCTCGACAGGCCCTTGCGAAAGACGCGCCATGGCGTCCCCATTCGGCTGAGCGATTTCGTCGCACCCTATATGTGCGCGCCGAATTTCGCCGCTCGAAACCTGACTTGCGAGGTAACGGCGTAACCGATGTTTTGCAAGCGAATGCCTTCGCGAATCCGGCATTCGCGACAATATGTCACTTAGTGCGGCAGGGGCCGCGCAAGGCGACTGGGAACACGACTGTCATGCCCAAAATGCTGATACTGCTCGGCGCTGTATTGATATGCGCGGGGCTCCTCTGGATTGCGGCGGAGCGCTTCGGCGTCACGCTTGGGCGCCTGCCGGGCGACATCGTCTACGAGCGCGGCAATATCCGCGTTTTCATTCCGCTCGCGACGTCGCTGCTTCTCAGCATCGTCGCGAGCGCCCTCTTCTGGCTAATGAATCGCTAAGCGAATTCGCGAGCTTGCTTTGACAACGCCCCGCTCCCGCCGCCTAATGACGGCAAAGGAGACAGGCTGTGTACGACGTGCTCAAGGGATTCTCGACGGCGCAGATGGCGGTCCTTTTCTGCGGCGGCTTCGCCGTGGCGACGGCGATCGGAATTTTTGCCTGCCGCCCCTATTCGAGGCGATGGATCCACGGACGGCGCAACGCCAACGACATGATCGGCTTCTCGTTGCAGAGCTTCGCCGCGCTTTACGGCATTCTGCTCGGCCTCCTCGCTGTCGAAGCCTATCAGGATTTCTCCGCCGCAAAGGACGCCGTCTCGAAGAAGGCGCTGACTTTCGCGACGCTGTATCACGATCTCAACGGCTTCCCGATGCCATTGCGGGAAGAGCTTCAACAGGATTTGCACGACTACGCCGTCGAAGCCGTCGAGACGCATTGGCCGAAAGACCCGAATACGCCGACCGTCACCGGCTCGTCGCCTACGCTGCGTCGCATGATGGGCAAGGTCCTGAAATTCGAACCGCGCACGAAGAGCGAAGAAGTCGCTTACACGGAGACGTTCCGTCAGCTGAACGTGATGATCGAGCAGCGACGCCTGCTGCTCGCCGCCGAGAGCGCGGGCATACCCGGTCCCTTATGGTCGATCGTCTATCTCGGCGCGTTCCTCTATCTGCTGCTGATGTGCCTTTTCGACATGGAGAGGCATGTGCATCTGCTGCTCGGCGTAACAACGTCGCTCTTTCTCGGGGCGGTCGTCTTTCTCATCGCCGCGCTCGACAATCCGTTCCGCGGCGGCGTCACGGTCGATCCCGAGCCGATCATTCAGATGCGGGACCGACCGATCAGGACGGTTGAATGACGCGCGTCTTTCGCAGGAGTCAATTTACGGCGAGTGCGCTTTTGGCGCTTCTCGCCGCGACCGCCGCGCGCGCCGAAACATTCGAGTCGGATTACACGTCGCTGCAGGATTGCGCGCCGGCGCCGCATTTGAAATTGCCTTCCCGCACGATCGAGCAGGGCGCCTTTCGTTGCGACGGCGTCGCCGGCTACTCCGTCTATGTCGTCGACGACGATCCGCGCAGCTTCCTCGTCGTCGAACGCGGCGACAAACTTTACTCGCTCGAAAAGCCGATGGTCGGCGCTTTCGCGCCCGGCGACTTTCCGAATGTCGTCGGCGCGAAGAAAGCCGAGTGGCGCCTCGATGCGTCGGGCAAAGCCGTCGGGCTGATCGTGCGCGTCTCCTATCTGCGCAAGGAAAGCGGCGGCGCGGCGTCCGCGCTCATGGCTTTCGATTTGCGCGGAGCCGCGCCTGCGTTGATCGGCGTGGCGGGCGCGAATGAGGAAGCGCGGCTGCTTGTCGACAACGCCGCCGGGAGCGTCGGGGCGGCGCGCATAAAACGCTGATCGGCGAAGGTCTCGCACGTGCGATTTCGAGCGCTTGAGCGACGGCGTGCGCGCGTTGGCGCGCAACGCGGATTTGTGAAACGGCGCCGGGCGCCACGAAATGGCCAGCGGGCTTTTTGTCGCCTGCGGTCAGGAACAACCCTCGGTCGCCTCTGGTTGTTCGCTGACGCGACATATCGCGGAAAAGCCAACGTACCGAGGATGCCGACATGCAGCTCTTCAAGCGAAATCGGGAACGCGACGCCGAGAATATCGGGGCCGTGGTCGCCCAGCAGGCGTCGAGCGCCGCCGATCAGGCGGGGCGCATGGTCGAACAGGGCATGGAGCAGGCCACAAAGACGCTCGCCGCCGCGCGCGAGCAGGGTCAGCAGGTCGCCGACAGCGCGAGCGAAGCGATAGAGGATTGGCGCGCGACGGTCGAATCCACCGTCCGGGCGCAGCCTATCGCCGCCCTCGCCTTCGCGGCCCTCGCCGGCATTGCGCTCGGCGCGATGTGGCGCTCGGGCGAAAAATAACGGTCGACCAGCGCGGCGTCGTCAGGGCGCCGCGCGCCAGACAGGGAACCGTTGAGCGCCCGGCCGCGTTTCCTCTCCATGCGCAACGCTCTCGCCCTCGTTCTCGCAAGCGGAGCATGGCTTTCAGCCATGGCGAGCGCGCCCGCGCATGCGCAGGAAAATCGTTTCGCGCTTTCCTACGGAGACGACGGACAGGCCCCCGCCCACACCGCGTGGCGCCGCCGGGTCGAGCGGGCGCGACTGGATTACGACGCCTTCGCGGCCCGCGCCGTGGAGGTCTATCTGTCCTACGCGCCCCCCGCCCCCCGGGAGAAGCGCGCCCCCGGCGTCACGACGATCATGCGAGACCCGACCTTGCGCGCCGGCGACATTTACGCCGCAACGGATGGTTTCATGGTGTTCAGAGGCCGGGCCGCTGCTGCGCACGCGCCTGCCGACTTCACGCCGCTGCCGGACGAACGCGCCCGGAAATTGTCGCTGGCCATCGCCCCGGCGCGCTGACGCGGGCCTCGCACGCCGACGTCCCAGCCAACAAATCAAAAGCTTAAGCAGGACGCGCGTTTGCGGGCGTCTACTGTTACTGCGCAGCTTTGATATTCACTAGCGTGGCTTTAAGATTCCAATTATTGGATGGAGAATTGGTAGATGAATCGCAGAACTTTCTATCTAGCCGCGATTGCGGCCTTCGCAGTGACGACAGCTTCCGCCGCCGACGCGCCGGGCGGCGTGGGGGCGCTGTCGGCAGGCGCGCCGCCTCCGACGCAGCTTTCCGCCGACCAGCGCGGCGCGATCGTGCGAGAGCTCGTCTCCAAATTCCAGGACCAGGTTCAGAAGACGCCGCATGGCGACGTCCGCGCATGGTCGTCGAAACTGCTGAAGGCCGCGGCGGCGGCGGACGCCGCCAATCTCCTGCGCGCCACTACCGCGCCGTCGCTGGAGACGATGCACGCCGCGCTGAACGGCGCGACGATCAACAGCCTGGCGTCTTCGTCCCTCTCGGTCGCGGCGCCGGCGGCGGAGCAGCCCGCTCTGCTCGGATCGACGATCGCCGACACGACCTATACGCCCCTGCCCAACGGTCGCTGCCGCATCGCGGATTCGCGCGTGATCACCTCGCCGCTGACGCCGAATGTCGCGCGCCAGATCGATGTGGAGGACATTTCCAGCTACGCGGCACAGGGCGGAACGGGCACATTGGCGAATGGCGACGGCTCCGCCAATTGCGGCATCCCTTCCTTCACGACGGCGCTCGTCGTCAGCGTCACGGTTCTCGATCCCGCGGGAAGCGGCGTCGTGAAGGTGTTCGGCGCCGACCAGAGCTACCAGCAGGGCAACAGCATTCTGGTCACGGCTGGCTCCTTTGGCGCGACGAGCGACCTCATCGTACGTTCCTGCCAATCATGCGCGTTGGAGCTGGCCATCCAGTCGACAGTGGCGGTGAATTACACGATGAACGTCATCGGCTATTTCATGCCGCCGCAGGCGACGGCGCTGGAATGCGTGAACACGGCGGCTACGATCACAGCCGTCCCCGCCGGGGCGGTTGCAAACTCCGCGGCGCCCGCCTGTGCCGCTGGCTATACGCAGACCGCAACCAATTGCGAATCCTCGATCTGGCAGATGCCGTTCGTCTTCTTTAATGGGGGAACCTGCTCCGCGCAGAACAACAGTAGCGGCGCAGCCCAGATCCGCTCAAGCCGGACCTGCTGCCGCGTGCCGGGCAGATAAGGCCGCGGCGACGGCAAATCGAGAGCTTCGGTATTTCCAAAATGAAACGCCCCGACCTAACGGGGCGTTTCGCGATCCATCCAGCGGACGGGCGTCACCAACCCCAGCCGCCATAGCCCCAGCCGGGATATCCGCAGACATTCACCCAGGTCCGCGCCCATCCCCAGCCTGTCCAGATCATGCGCGGGCGGTAGCAGCCATAGCCATAGCCGCCGTAGAACACGGGACGGTAATAGGGCCGATAATAGGGACGGTAGTAGGGGCGATATCCCCAGCCGCGGTAGCCCCAGCCCGGATGGCCCCAATAGCCGGCGCGGCCAAAGCCGCCGCCGCCCCAGCCGCCACCCCAGCCATGGCCGCCCCAACCTCCGCCGGCCCAGCCGCCGCCAAAGCGCGGGCCGCCGCCCCAGCCACCGCCCCAGCCGCCAATATGGCCGCCGCCAAAGCCGCCGCTGCTCAGCCGGCCGCCGCCAAAACCGCCGAAATGGCCGCCGCCGCCAAAGCTTCCGCCATGCCCCCAGGCAAGGGCTTCTCCCGGCAGGATAAGCGCGGCCGTCAACGCGCCAGTGAGAGCGATTTTCCGAAGCATCTTTGCGCTCCTGTAGAAAAAGGACGCCCCTCCGCACGAAGCTTAGCCAGCTCTTGCGATTATTGCCAGCCGCGGCTGCGCCGGCGAGGGAAGCGCGACAAATCGAGGGTCGCCAAGCGTCGCGGCGCGTTAAGCGTTGCGTCGCGTTAAGCGGTCCGCCTCGATGAGGGCGTGCTTGATTGTATTCAGCGGCCCAGCCAGCCGCGCGCCTTCATCTGCCCGGCGACCAGCGACATGACCCTGTCATTGCCGTTCTCGTTGAAATGCGGGTCGTCCACGGAAACGACATGGTTCGGCGCGTCGATGGCGACCATGATGAAATCGAAGCCCTCATTCAGCTCACGGCTTGCCGCGAGATAAGTCGCGATGCCGCCCGAGCGATAGAGCCTGTCCTTGAACCGCACATATTGCGGCTCCCTCTTGAAGTATGGAAACTTCGACAACTCCGCGAGGCCGACATCCGTCGAGCGGTCGACGTCGAACAGGACGAAGCGCGCGCCGTGGCGCGCCGCCTCCGAGCGCATCTCGTCATAGAGCGCGCGGGTCAGCGCAATGCTGTAGCGCTTCCTCTCGCTCGATGGTTCGAGCCAGAGGCTCCAGGGCGATTTCTCGTAATCGATCGAGTCCTTGGTCTCGACGATCGGCGTAGCGTCGCCGGGGGCCGGCGCGCCGATCGGCGGCGCGGGCGGCGGGAGGAATTGCTCCCAATAGCCGTCGATGCTGCCATAGCGCTGAATGAAATAGATGCACTGGAGATAGGACGAGCAGAAAGTCTCGCCGATCTGCCGCGACGGCGCGATGAGCTTCCCCTGCGCGTCGAGACGGAAGGTCGGCTTGAGATGACCGGCGCCGAATTGCGTCGAGTGCGAGGGGAAGATCGCATTCCAGAGATCGTTGCCGAGCGTCTGCCAGACCACGACCATGTCGGCCCGGTAGCCTTTCGAAAAATAGGATTGGAGCGCAAGAAGCTCCTGATCCGCCCCGTAGCCGGAGACGCCGAGCGAGAAGACCTTCACATTGTCGCGGCCGGAGGCTTCGGCGAGATGTTTCTGCAGCGCATCTTCGGGCAAACGATGGTCGGCGCAGGAAAAGCACTCGACCTGCGAGTCGCCGATCAGCACGACGACGAAATCGCCGTCGGCGATGTCGATGGGCTTGCCGCGAAAGCCGAGCTGATTGGCCTCGGAATACTTGCCCTTCGTGAAGTTCAGCTCCCAGGCGTCGATCCAGCCGGAGCGGATCTTGCTCGGATCGAAGACGCGCAGCGCGACTTCGCCAAGGCCGAGGGAGACGAGGACGGAGAGCCCGGTCAGGGCGGCAAGGGCGACAAGAGGATTCATCGTGCGGACTTCGCCGATCAGTCGAGTTCGAATGCGTTCTTGTAATCCAGCGCGAGAGCCGGATCCTGTTCGTTCTTTCGCAACACGCAATTGCCGACGGCAAGGAATTCGATATCCGAGCCCATGAAGCAGCGAAACGCGTCCTCGGGCGTCGAGACGATCGGTTCTCCGCGCACGTTGAAGCTCGTATTGATCAGCACCGGGCAGCCCGTCGCCGCCTCGAAGCGCGTCAGCAGGCGATGGTAGCGCGGATTGGTGTCGGCGTGCACGGTCTGGACGCGCGCCGAATAATCGACATGGGTCACAGCCGGAATATCGGAGCGCGGCACATTGAGCTTGTCGATGCCGAACAGCGCCTGTTCGTCGGCGGACATGGTTCTGCAATGCTCGGGCCGCACATTGGCGACGAGCAGCATGTAAGGCGAGTCGCAATCGAGCTCGAACCATTCCGCGACGCGCTCACGCAGCACGGAGGGCGCGAAGGGCCGGAAGCTCTCGCGGAACTTGACCTTCAGATTGAGGGCCTTCTGCATTGTCGGCGAGCGAGGGTCTCCGAGGATCGAGCGGCCGCCGAGCGCGCGGGGGCCAAATTCCATCCGGCCCTGATGCCAGCCGACCGCCTGGCCCGCGACGAGCGCCTCGACCGTCGCCTCGATCAGCGCATCGTCGTCCAGCACGGCATATTCCGCGCCAACCGAGCCGAGACGCTTCTCGATCTCCGCCTGATCGTAGGAGGGACCGAGATAAGAGCCCTTCATTCCGTCCTTGCCGGGCGTGACATGTCGCGGCTGCTGCTTCTGGTGATGGTAGGCCGCCAATGCGGCGCCAAGCGCGCCGCCCGCGTCGCCGGCCGCGGGCTGCACGAAAATATTGTCGAAGCTGCCGTCGCGCAGCACCTTTCCGTTCGCCACGCAATTCAGCGCGACGCCGCCCGCGAGGCAGAGATTTTTCTCGCCCGTCTCCGCGGCGAGCGCGCGCGTGAGACGCAGCACCACTTCTTCCGTCACGGCCTGCACAGAGGCCGCGAGGTCCATGTGACGCTGGTCGAGCCGCTCCTCCGGCTTGCGCGCCGGCGCGCCGAAGAGCTCGTCGAACCTGTCGTTCGTCATCTTCAGCGCGGTGCAGTAATCGAAATAATCGAGGTTGAGGCGGAACGAGCCGTCCGCCTTCACGTCGATCAGCTCGTCGAGCATCAGCTTCGCGAATTTCGGCTCCCCATAGGGCGCGAGGCCCATGACCTTGTATTCTCCGGAATTGACCTTGAAGCCCGTGTAGTAGGTCAGCGCCGAGTAGAGCAGGCCAAGCGAATGAGGAAAATGGATTTCCTTGAAAATCGAAAGGTTGGAGCCATCGCCCCTGGCGACCGAGGTCGTCGTCCATTCGCCGACGCCATCCATCGTCAGGACGACCGCGCGCTCGAAAGGCGAAGGATAGAAGGCCGAGGCCGCGTGCGAGAAGTGGTGCTCGGAGAAAAGCAGCTTTTCGTCCTTGGCGAGATCCAGATCGACGGCCTTCAGCGCCTTGGCGATGATGTCGCGCTGAAAGATCTTCTCGCCGATCCATAAAGGCATCGCCTTGCGGAAGGATTCGAAGCCTTTCGGCGCGAAGGCCAGGTAGGTCTCTAGAAGCCGCTCGAATTTGAGGAACGGCTTCTCGTAGAAGACCACATGGTCGACCTCCGACCCGGTAGCGCCCGCCGCGGCCAGGCAATATCGAACCGCATTCTCGGGGAAGGCCGAGTCGTGCTTGACGCGCGTAAACCGTTCTTCCTGCGCCGCCGCGACGATCTCGCCGTCGCGAACGATCGCTGCGGCGCTATCATGGTAGAAGGCCGAGATCCCGAGAATGAGCATCGGGCGCCCTTAGAACAGCGTGTAGATAAAGGGCGCGACAACGGAACCCTGGCTCAGGAAGAACAAGGCGCCGAACATCAGGAACAAAACGAACAGCGGCACCAGCCAGATTTTTTTGCGGCTACGAAGATAGAGCGCGAACTCCCTCAAGAACGACATTGCTTGGTTCCCTCATTCAGAATTGCTGACCCATGGAGTCTTTCGCCGGGCCGGGCGGGGCGCGCTCGATCCAATAGCTTTCGGCGTCGCTGCGGGAGAGTCGCAGCAGGTCTTTTTTAAGCAGCCTGAGAACGAGCCCGACCGGGGTCACCGCCGCGTAGAACAGCAGGCCCATGACGAGCGGCGCCATCACGGAATGCAACAAAAGGCCAAAGCGGAACCAGAGCCTGTTGAGCGGGGCCAGGAGATGCGCGGCAAGAAGCGCAAGAGCGAGAAAGACCCCGCCAAGGCCCAGCGCCCACCATCTCACGGGCTCGGCATGACGAAACGCCGGCCAGAAGCCGATCAGAATAAAAAGGCCGGCAAAGACCAGACCAAAATTTCGATCTGTCCCCAATTCGACTTTGCGACTGGATTTGAGCGTTTCGTGTCCGGCCATTCCATTTCCAAGCGAAGTCGAAAATCTTTTCGTTCGTTTTTATTCCAGATTATCGACGTGGCGCAACCGCAGGAGCGCAAAGCCTCCTCGACAAGATGCGCCTGTGGAAAATCGTAGCGCCGGGCTGCTTTGCGAATGTTTTCTGATGATGAGATCGCGTCGCCATCCATGCCGGCCCCTGCGGCGCCCCGCAACGCGAAGAAGAAGCTTATAGTAACGCTCAAGCTTTATCCTGCACTGCGCAAATAACCGAGTGCGCGCGTGGGCGCTCGCATCACAAACGGCAGCGAGGTATCGTCCGCGATAGGCGGCAATGGCGACGTCGCACTTCCACCGCTTCGAGCGCCGGCTATGGAGGAGGCGGGGCTCGAACGCCCGCAGGGCGCACAGAGCGAGGTAGGGGCAGGCAGGGAACCGCCCCCTTGCGCATCTCGACGCATTGGCTTGCCAGGCTGGCGGTCCCGACAGGATTCGAACCTGTGACCTTCGGTTTAGGAAGCCTCGGGCAAAAACGCCGCATCAAAGACTTGTAGCTCTCCGGGCTGTAAAACCTGCGACGAGAAAACAGCGACTTACGCGCGCTTTGTCAAACCATGACGGGCCGCCCGTAAAAGAAAACGCCGTCCCGGCTGGTCCCCGGAACGGCGCAAAATCAGATGTGAAAGTGAGGGCTTTCGACTACGAAAGCTGTCACAGCAGCTCGCCTCCGTCAAGCGCCGAGGCCGCGCGATGAGCCGCAGCATCGATCTTTTCTTCGCCTCGATGTCGGCTCATCACGCGCCGATCAATCGGCTCCGCAAAGCGAAGTCGCTGAAGGACGCCGAGAGGCAAACGCGGGCGGCCGACCTTCGCGCGAATCGCACCCCCCGGCGCCCGTCGCTGCGCCTCGTTGTCTCCAATCGGGAGCCGCGCCATGAGCAGCGATGAGATCGTGCGCGCCGTCGAGAGCGCCGAAATCCTGCAATTCCCCAGGAAGGACAAAACGCCGCCCGAAGGTGGCGGCGAGCTCGATCGCCGCCTCGCCGGATTCCCTCGCACGGATCTTGGAAACGCCGAACGGTTTGCCGAGCGGTATAGGGGAAAGCTCCTGCATTGCGAGGCGATGGGATGGATTGCCTGGGACGGCAAGCGTTGGTCCCGCACGTTCGGCTCTGCGTATATGCGCCAGGCTGAGCATGAAACTGTGCGGGCCATACAAGACGAAGCCGCTGCGATCGAAGGAACCGACCTCGATTATGAAATCGATGACGGCAAGGGAAAGAAAATCCTTCTCTCGGAGGCTCTACGAAAGCACGGACGCACCTCCGAGACGCGCGCCCGCCTGGGCGCCCTCTCGGAGCGCGCCGCTTGTATGCTGGACGTGCCCGTTTCGAGGTTCGACCGCGACCCTATGCGCTTCAACGTCGAAAACGGGACGCTTGTTTTCGGCCGGCGGCCGGAAGGCGGCTACGTGGATCTGCGGCCGCATGATCCGGGCGACATGATTACCAAGCTCGCCCCCGTCGTTTACGACACAGGCGCGAGTTGCCCGGAGTTCGATCGGTTTCTCGAAGAGGTTCAGCCGGACGCCGCAACGCGGCGTTTCCTGGCGCAATGGGGCGGCTATTCGCTGACCGGCGACACGTCGGAGCAAAAGCTGACTTTCCACTATGGGCACGGCCGCAACGGCAAGGGCGTCTGGGTGACGGCGCTGCGCCACGTCGCTGGAGACTATGGCGACGCTATCCCGATCGAGAGCTTTCTCGACTCCGGCCGGGCGCGGGCCGGAGGACAGGCGACGCCGGACCTCGCCGACCTGCCGGGCGTGCGCTGCTTGACTACGACCGAGCCGGAGAAGGGCTCAAAGCTGGCTGAGGGCCTGATAAAGCAGCTCACGGGCGGCGACCAGATCAAGGCGCGCCATCTGAACCGGGATTACTTCGCCTTCATCCCGCAGCTCAAACTGACCATAACGGGCAACTACAAGCCTCAGGTCACGGGAACTGACGAGGGCATCTGGAATCGCCTCTTGCTTGTTCCCTGGGCCGTCTATATCCCGCCCGAACGACGCGATCCTCACCTCTCGGAAAAACTGGGCGAGGAAGCCTCAGGGATCCTCAACCATTTCCTCGCCGGCCTGGCGGACTGGTTTCAAAACGGCCTTGTCCTGCCACAAAGCGCCGTCGACGCCACGACCGCCTACCGGGAGGATAGCGACCCGCTCGGGCGCTTCCTCGCTGTCTGCACCGAGCTGGCCATCGGCGAGCGCGTGATCTCGACGGAGATGCATCGCGTCTTCTGCGCCTGGGCCAAGGCCAATGGCGAGCGGCAATGGACCCCGACAGGATTCGGCCGCGCAATGCGCGAGCGTGGCGTCAGCTCCCTTAAGAACTCCAATGTCTACTGGCTGGATATTCGGCTCACGAAGGGAGCCGACGCATTCAACTCCGCGGGAACGGAGCAGGCCGCGCCTGATCCATATTACGAGGCGAGTCGCCAATATCCATACGACGAACAAGAGAACTGAAGGCGAACACTGTGGGATAAGGGAGGATAATGGGAGGGTCGCGGGAGGGTTACGGGAGGGTTACGGGAGGGTTAGTTCGTTGATTTTAAACCTAACGGGAGGGTTGGGAGGGTTTTTGCGTATGAGCCGCGCATATGCGTATGCGCGTGCGCGCATATAGGCTTTCAATGCACAAAACCCTCCCAACCCTCCCGTTGGCTTTATTTTCAATCACTTAACCCTCCCGTAACCCTCCCGTAACCCTCCCGTGAATTCTACAACCCTCCCATTGAAAGGAATATCAACATGTTACGTGACAACTCTCCTTAAAGACATGGAGCGACCTCGCGCCGGGTCCTTCCCGGCCAAAACTATTGCGGTAGAGGCGGGGCGCGGGGGTGGGAGTGAAGTTGTAATTTTCCGCAGGGTTGCGGGTTTGGTGTTGCTTGATAGGCTGTTGCGACGGGTTGCAGCTATGGAAGAGGTTGCGGAGGAGGAAAATGGGCGACGCGGCAAAAGATGAAAACGCCGACTGGGTTTCTGTGAGCGACCTGGCCAAAGCGCGCGGCGTGTCCCACCAGGCGATTTCGAAGCGAGTCCGCTCGCTGTCACGGCGCGGCACTGTGCCAATGCGCAGGGCGGGAAAGGTTCTCCTGATTCATCGGCCATCCTTCGAAGCCCTGGCAGTGGCGCTACACGATCCGGCGCAGGATTTGCGGAACCGCCCGAGGATCCCCGAGGCCATGGAGGCCATCGCGCAGCCGATCTCGGGCGCGATCCTTTCAATGGCAACGCCGCTTGGCGACGATCGCTCTGGGGCATATGACGACGCGGCCGCCCGCGAGAAGAACGCAAAGGCCGCGCTCGCCGAAATGGAGTTGGCTAAGCGCCGTGCGGAGCTCGTCCCCGCCCGCGACCTCGAGGAAGCCTGTGTGAAGGCGGCGACGGCGCTTGGGCAACGTATCTCGGCGCTCAAGTCGAAGTTCGGGCAGCTCTATGCTGCGGCTCGAGGTGGCGAAGAAGCCTTGCGCGTCGCCCTCAATGCCGAGGTCGACGAACTATCGCGGGCGATCGCCGCCGATATGGCGGCGCTGGCTTCCAACGCCGGCGCGCCGGAGGAAACGCCGGGTCCGAACTAACGGCCGCGCAAAAAGAAACCCCGCCCGGCGTGGATTCGCCATGGCGGGGCCGCCCCGAGGGGTCTCAAGGCAATCAATCCAGTTAGGACTCGAAAAGCTTAGTCAACTCTTTTGAAAAATAGAATTTAGTCCGTCCATCATATTTTAACTCCTCTATAACACCACATTCGATAAGTTTTCCGATATTATTTTTTGCAGCAGTATAACTTGTGCCGGTAAGCTCCTGAATCATAGGTGTAGTTATAAGGAGGGTCTCAAAAAGCTTGTCGATAATCTTAATAAGCAGCGCAGATGAGCGCGCCTGCTGGCATTTAGCTTTATAGTTCTCTTGCATCTCCATAACTCTATGTATTGTAACAATCGTTTTCTCGCATGATTGCGTTACCCCTCGCAGAAAGAACGATATCCACTGTATCCACTCGCTGTTACAGGAAACATTCAGCATTAGATCGGTGTATTCATCCTTATTATCCTCAAAATACTGGCTCATATACAAAAGTGGCTGATCCATAACCTGTCTCGATCTCAAAATTAGAGGAATCAGAAGCCTGCCGACACGGCCATTTCCATCTGGAAATGGATGGATTGTCTCGAACTGATAGTGAACCAGCGCTGCAAAGACCAGTGGAGGCAACCCTGCCATGGCCTCATCATTGATGAAAGCTTCCAGGTCCCTCATGCACTCTAAGTGCACGGGCGGTGGCGGGGGATTAAACCGTGATTTGGAAACGTCTTTGGACTTCCCGATGAAATTTTGCTCTGTTCGATACTGCCCCGCCTCGTAATATCCCGTCCGGCTTCTGGGTAGGCCCCTAAGCAGGGTTCTGTGAAGCTCATAAATCATCCGATTTGAAACCGGGACCTCGCCTAACAACTCCATCCCGGTTTGAAGCGCTGTTACGTAATTATACACTTCTCTGGTATCAACCGTAGTGCGGTGAGAGTCATCGGCTCCAGACTCGAACATTAGTAGTTCGGGCAGCGACGTATATGTGCCTTCGATATTCGATGATGCGATCGCCTCTTTACGCTGCAACGGCCTTATGAGCAGAAAAGGGTTTGGGAGATAGCGCCCTATACCTCTCAGCTCACCTAGTTTTTGATCGGCTTCCGAGAGAGTTTGCTGGATAGCGGTGAGGTTTAACTGAGGTGGTAGCTGAGAAGGAATGAAAGCCTTCTGGCCTTGAATCGTCGGGACGAGTGTCCCGGACGGACGGGTGAATTTAAGGGGATCCATCGGTTCCTGGGTGCAACTTCGAGAGATAGTCACACTTTTTAGAGCAAAAAGTGTGACTAATCAACAGCTGTTGCACCCAGAGGACATGATCCTTAGAGATTTTTTGCTTTTGCTATCATGAGCCTAGCTAAGACGAATGCCTAGATTGAAGGGGCATCACGCCTTCTTCAGCCGCACCCCCGGCCCCCCGCCGTTCTCTGGGATGAATTCGACGCCGGCCGATTCGAGGGCGGAGCGCACGGCGGCGACGTTGTTCGCCATCCCGCTCGCGGGGCCTTCGCTGGCGATCATGCGGCCGACGGTCTGGACTGAAATATTGGCGGCCTTGGCCAATTCGGCCTGAGTCAGCCTCGATAGGCCAAGAGCGGCTGCAATCTGCCTTCCTGTTATCTGTCGCATTTCGCTCACTGTGGTAGAAACCCCTTGACTACGGCTCCATACTGAGCGATTTCTACCACGTTAGAGCAATTCCACCAATGGAAACAGGCGCGAAAACCACAGTTTTCGCGAACGGGAAAGGTTTGCCCAATGTCCGACCAAGCGCCTACTGCGCGAATTCCGTCCCGCCGCCTCTTCCTGGCCGCTGGGCCCGCCGGGGCCGTCTTTGGGTCTCTCGCCACTGCGGCGCAAGCATCGGCCGCGCCTCAAGACGACGCGGAAATCTTCCAATTGACCGCCGCCTACAACGATGCGTGGGCGCGGGAGAGGGAGGCGCTGGCGCTGGAAAGAGATGACGAGTTTGAAGAACGCTATCGCGCCGCGGCCGATGCTACCGGCGCGATCGTCGACCAGCTGATTGCAGCGCGCCCTCGAACGCTCGCCGGCGTACGCGCCAAGGCGGAGGCGCTGAATTGGTGCCACGGCGAGAGGTTTGAGGGGCTGTGCGGTTCGTCGCCCGGCAGTGCGCCGCTCGGGTGCTTGTGGCCTCCATCGACGGATCAAAGGCTTGCCGATGCGATCCTGTTTGACCTTCTCGCGCTTCCAAATCCGATCGCAGTTTGAAGGGGACGCTCCTGAGCATCGCAAACGACAACCGCTTCCGCCAGGAGCCGCGCGTCTTCCTTGAATTCAGGCCGCCGATGCGGAGCCTGATCGAGGACGCCATCGAGAGCCTCATGCTCCTTCTCGACGAAATCGACGGCGACGCCGATTTCGAAGAGGAGCCGGACGAGGAGGACGGCTTTGACCAAGAGCAAGACCTTGGAGGAACTCACGCCATCGACCAGACAAACGCCTACCGCTCCGACGCTTTCAGCGACGGGACCGCAGAATTTGAGGGCGATACCGTCGCCGAGTCCGACGTAGAGGACGACGAGCTTGAGAAAGACCCGGCAGAGGACGGCATCGCGGATGCGGACGGGGTGGCCGAGCAAATCGGCTGCTGGGCCGGGGCCGTCTTATGATCCTCCTGACGCCGGCAGGGGCTTCGATCGCGTCGCGCCGTCTGTGTAAGACAGCCAAATCTGATACGGGAAACGTAGTTTATCTTGACGCAGCCGGAGGCGCGCTGCTATCTATTCTCTGATAGCTCCGTATCAAGGAAGCCCGCAATGAACTATTCAAGCGGAGACGCAGCGAAGATCGCTGGCCTCTCCCAGGTCCGAATCAATCAGCTTTTCGCGCGTTCGGCGGCCAGCGGAGGCATTCCGCTTGGGAACCTTCGCAGTCCGGCGGGTGCACATCGCCGATACGACCATATCGAATGCGTCATCCTCTCGCTCGCATGCGCTGTCTTCGACGGCACGGGTGACCTCGCAGGCCCGCCAATGCGAGACACAATCACCGCGATCGACGATGTTCGCGACGTTATCGAGGATATGTTCGTCCCGGAAGCATGGGAAACTGGTGCGAGAGAAGCTCAAGATTCCAGCGATGCTGTCGATAAATGGCGCGCCGAAGTCCGCACGCTTCAGGAGCGGTCCCGCTTTTGGACTGATCGCGGCTCGGATCTGTGGCTTGCGCTTGTTGTCGCTCGCTATGACTCTGGCGAACTTGCCGGCGGTCTCAGCATCTTCTGGAAAAAGCACGGCAGTATCCTTCAACTCGGCGCCTCGCTCGCCGAAGAAGAGGCGAGGCTGCGGCAAGACCCTTACGCCCGCCTGCATCATGTATTCACCTTCAACCTTCATGCGGTGGTCGAGGACGTCGCGCGCCGGGCCGAGGCGAATGGCCTGAAATTCCCTCCGCGTCGCGTTCATTACGGCCGCGACAATCACGCTGCTCTGCAGGACTGAGGGCGCCCCATGAAAACGACCACGAAAACTTTCCACGTCGAAAAGAAGCGCCGCCGCGTGACGACCGCGCCGCGCCGCAACGTCATCCTCGCGCCGAGGCTGGCGCCAGTCGATATTTCCACCGCCTCGCCGGCCATCATGACGCGCGCCGCGCAGGGCGATAACGCGAAGCGCGGCGGGCCGCCTGCCGCGAACCAGTCACGCGCCGCGAGCGTGACGCCGGGCTCTTACGATGTGAAGACGCGAAGTTTCGACGTGATCCTTTCGAGCTTTGCCGACGTGAAGCGCTTCGGCATGGTCGAACAGCTCAACAGCTCCCCCGACGCCTGGGACCTTTCGCGCTCTGCGCTCGGGCAGGTGAAATTGCTCGATTCGCACAATCAAGGCACGGTTGGAGCCGTGCTAGGCACGCTCGTCGACGTGCGGTTCGAAAATAGCTTGCTTGTCGGCCGCGTGCTGCTCGGGGAGTCGGATGCTGCGCGCGCAGTCGAAGCAGACATTGCGGCCGGACACCTCAAGGGCGTTTCGATCGGCTACCGGGTCGATCAGTGGACTCTCGTATCGAGCGGCGACGTCGACACATGGCGGGCCGACAAAATCACCTTGATGGAGGCTTCTCTTGTCGGCGTTCCGGCCGACCCCGGCGCCATGATCCGAGGGGCGGAAGACGACGAAGACCCGCGACGCGTGTCGGTCGCTTCGCAAGACCGCGTCGAGTGGACGGTGCGCGCCGCGGACGCTCTCACTGAGCGCGCTGAATTCTACGGCCATCGCGACATCGCGGAACGCATGATCCGCCAAGGCCGCAGCGAGCGCGAGATCATGACGGCCGTGACCGAGGCGCGCCGCGCCAACGCGCAGAATTTCGACATTGGCGGGCCGAACGGTGTGGCCGGCAGCGGTCGAGAAACCATCGACACCAGAGGACATATTCAGATGCACGGGAACACCGAAACGCTCGATAATCCTGCGTTTGTTCGTCAGACGCTCGAAGACGCGCTCTATGCGCGCATGTCCGGCAGGCAACCGGAAGGCGCGGCCCGTCAGTTCGTCGGCGCCCGGCTTGGGGACTATGAGGATATTCTTGCGGAAGCTGATGGCGAGCGTCGTTCCTGGCTTTCGCGCGCGTCTGGCCGCTGGCCCGGCGGCGGGGCGCGCGCTGCGCACACGACAAGCGATTTTCCAAACCTCCTGCTTGGGGCCGGCAATCGCGTGCTGCTGGATGCTTATCAAATGGCGCAGTCGCCTATGATGCTGTTGAGCCGCCAGCGCATGAGCGCGGATTTCCGGCCGGTGAACACACTGAGGCTTTCTGAAGCGCCTGAGCTGCTTGAGATCAAGGAAAGCGGCGAAGTCAAATATGGATCGCGCGGCGAAGAGGCCGAGGCATTCAGCGTGAAGACCTTCGCGCGCCTCTTCTCGCTCAGCCGTCAGGCTTATTTGAATGACGATCTTTCCGCCTTCGCCGATTCTCTGCAAGCCTTCGGCCGCGCGGCCGGCGAGACGGCCGCGGGCCAAATGGTCGCGCTCTTCACGGCGAACGCCGGCAACGGCGTGAATCTTTCGGACGGAAATGCGCTGTTCACGACCGCGCGCGGCAATAAGGCGGCGGCCGGCGCGGCGATCTCCGTCGACACGCTCGGAGCCGCGCGCCAGGCGCTTCGCGAAACAAAAGGCCTCGACGGCAAGACGCCGATCGGCCTCACGCCGCGTTTCCTCGTCGTGGGTCCCGCCAAAGAAACCGAGGCCGAGCAGGCAATTTCGCAGATCCTCGCGAACCAGGTCAGCAACGCCAATCCATTCGCCGGGAAGCTGGAAGTTCTCGTCGAGCCACGGTTGACGGGCAACGCCTGGCGCGTCTTCGCCGATCCGGCTCAGCAGTCGATTATCAGCCATGCTTTCCTGAATGGACGCAATGGCCCGATCCTTGAGACGCGCGACGGCTGGACGACGCTTGGCGTCGAGTTTCGCGCGATCCTCGATTTCGGCTGCGGCGCGACCGATTGGCGCGGCACCTATCTCAATCCGGGCAACTAAGAATTCGGGGGGCCTCTGAGGGCGAAACGGCCAGTCCAATAACGATAAGCGCAATGCCTCCCCCGACTATTTCCGGCTCTCACGGGCGGATCTGTCAAAGGTTCAATTGCGCAAGGCCGTAGCTCCCGCCTGGTCTTGCAACCGCCAGCGCGGGCGCCGCGCTTCGCACCTTACCGGCGCAAGGCGCGCAGCTCGCGCGTCCTGACCGTGGATGTAACGGCCGGACGCGCGAGCGCCATTTGAAAAACGCACGAGGGCGAAGACGTGGCCAGCGCGACAGTGCAACTCAACATCATTCCCAAGCGGATGCTGACCAAGGCGGAGGCCGCGCATCATTGCGGCCGTCCGGTCAAGCGATTTGAAGCTGAGTGCACCGTCCAGCCTGTGCGCTTTCCAAATGGCGATTTGCGTTTCGACGTCAAAGACCTCGATGTTTGGCTCGACGCCCTAAAAGGCGGATCATCGGGCGACGCGGATGACATTGTGTCGAGGCTCGAATGACGCGCATAAAGCTCAAGGGCTTTCAGCTCTTCAAGGATCGGCATGGGCGCTGGCGCTGTTACCATCGCAAGTCGCGGACGCCGATCGACTTGACCCGCTTCCCGCTCGGCTCGGCGGAATTCATCGCCGAATGCGCGCGCATCGTCGCTTTGAAGGAGGCGCAGACGCCGAAGGAAAAGCCGGGGTCGCTGGGAATGCTGATCTGCGACTATCGCGCGTCGGCGGCCTTTCTGGACCTCGCGCCAAGGACGCAGGCCGATTACCAAAAGCATTTCGACTATTTGCGGCCGATCGCCGACACGCCCCTTGCGCGGCTCGATCGGCCGCTGGTTGTGCGCATCCGCGACAGAGCGGCGGCGACGAAAGGCCGACGCTTCGGAAACTACCTCAAGGCGACGCTTTCCGTCGTCTTCGGCTGGGGGCGCGAGCGCGGCTATCTTGCCGATAATCCTGCCTCGGGGATCAAGGCGATTCGCCGGCCGAAGGGCGCGCCCGACGCAAACCGGCCCTGGAGCGACGCCGAGCGCCACGCGGTTCTCGACGCCGCGCCGGCGCATATGCTCCCCGCCATCGCCATGATGATGATGACGGGACTGGGCCCGAAGGACGCGCTCTCGCTCCCGCGCAGTCACTGGCGCGACGGCGAGATTGGGACGAAGCGCGCGAAGACGGGGGAACCTGTTTTCTGGCCCGTCCCGGCGCCGCTGGACGCGATCTTGCGCGCCGCGCCTCGTCATGACGCGGTGACGCTCTGCGCCAGCTCAACGGGCCGCCCCTGGACGCTGGACGGCTTCCGGGCGTCCTGGCGCACTCTGCGCATGCGCTTGGAGGCTGACGGCGCGATAGGTCCCGGCCTCACGCTCTACGGGCTGCGCCACACCGTGGCGGTTATCCTTCGCGAGGCGGGATGCGACGAGCGAACCATCGCGGACGCGCTCGGGCAAAAAACGATTGAGATGGCGCGGCGCTATGCGCGGGGCGCCGACCTTCGGCCGAAGATGCGGGGCGTCGTCGCTTCATTCGACGCCGAATTGAACAAGCGGCGAACGAAACTTGTCAAACTTGACTGAGAGAAGTGTCAAACCTTCCCGGAGACGGATACGGGGCGAAAGAGAATGAATAACCAAATCAGCGGATTACGTGGCGGTCCCGACAGGATTCGAACCTGTGACCTTCGGTTTAGGAAACCGCTGCTCTATCCTGCTGAGCTACGGGACCCGCTTGACCAACATCTACCACAGCGGGCCTGATTGAAAAGTTTCCTTTGTGGACGACCGCCATGTTCGAATCCGCGCGCCTGCCGCATGTCATGACCAAAGAGGAATTCGAGGCCGCCGAGGCGCGGTTGCGCGAGCAGTTGCTCGACGCGCAGTTCGAGGTCGCCGAGCAGAAACGCGCCGCGGTCCTGGTGCTGATCAACGGCTCGGACGGCGCGGGCAAGGGCGAGGTGGTCAACCGGCTCTATGACTGGCTGGACGACCATCTGGTCGAGACGCTTTCTTACGGCGCGCCGACCGACGAAGAGCGGGCCCGGCCGGGCTCCTGGCGCTATTGGCGGGACATGACGGCCAAGGGCCGCATCGGCCTGGTGCTGGGCTCCTGGCACCATCGCCTGCTCCGCAACCGCGCGCTGCGGCGGCTCGACAAGAACGCCTATGACAACATGCTGGAGGAGATGATCCGCGCCGAGGAGATGCTGCGGCTCGAAGGCGTTCATCTCCTCAAGATCTGGCTGCAGATGGACGACGACGAGGCGCAGAAACGGCTCGAGAAGCTGCGCGAGTCCAACGGATCGCTTCGCCGTCCGGCCGTGATCGAATGGTCCGAATTCGACGGCTCCAAGGCCCGCGCGCGGCTCGTCGACGCCGCGCTGGAGATGATCGAGAAGACCTCGACGGGCGACGCGCCCTGGGCCGTCGTGCCGGCCGCCGATCCGCGTTACCGGGACGCGGCCGTGGGCGATCTCCTGCTGCAGACCCTCCAGCGCGCCGCCGCGGGGGCCGAGGCGTCGCCGCGCACCCGCGCCGTCGCCGCGCCCGCCTCCGACCTGCCCCGCCCGAGCCTCGCCTCGGCGCTGGATCTTACAAAGGAGCACGACCCCGAAACCTATAGCCAGGACCTGCGCGCGCTCCAGCGGCGCCTCACCGAAGCGACGACGGCGAAGACCTTCAGGGACCGCGGACTCGTGATCGTCTTCGAAGGCAATGACGCAGCCGGCAAGGGCGGCGCCATCCGCCGCGTGCGCGAGGCGCTCGATCCGCGCCGCTTTCGCGTCCACGGCGTCGCCGCGCCGACGGACGAGGAACGCGCGCGCCCCTATCTGTGGCGCTTCTGGCGCAACATCCCCAGGCGCGGCGACGTCGCCATTTTCGACCGCAGCTGGTACGGCCGCGTGCTGGTGGAGCGCGTCGAGGGCTTCGCGGAGCCGGAAGACTGGATGCGCGCCTATCAGGAGATCAACGACTTCGAGCGCCAGCTCGGCGAGACGGGCTACCTCGTCGTCAAATTCTGGCTCGCCATCTCGCAGGACGAGCAGTTGCGCCGCTTTCAGGATCGCGAGGCGAAGCCCTTCAAGCGCTACAAGCTCACGCCCGACGACTGGCGCAATCGCGAGAAATGGGAGCTCTACGAACAGGCGATGACGGAGATGGTCGACCGCACGAGTTCGCGCCTCGCGCCCTGGACGCTCGTCGAGGCCAACGACAAGAAATACGCCCGGCTGAAAGCTCTGCGCACGATCGTCGAGCGGCTGGAGGCCTGACCCGATCTGACACAAGCCTCGCGTCAGCCGCCAGGCTTAGCCTCAAGCTGCGTCATGTTCATGATGGCCTTTCCGGAGCGGAAAGGGAGACGCATTGCGAGGATCGACATGCAGGGGAAAGACGCCCTGGCTCTGCTGAGCTTTTCCGACAATGAATTTTTGGACGCCGCAGGGCCGGCGGTGCTGCGGCTGAAGCTTCTCGAAGCCGACCACCTCTCGCAGAGCCGGCGCCTGCCAGAGGACATGCGCGAGGCCGCGCGCCGGGCGGCGCATGAGCTGCGCGCGCTCATCGCTGAACGCCCCTGCATATCCCTCATCGATCACGCCGCGAAACGGGCGGTGGCGGAAGTCCCCGCCGCCGCGAGCCCAACGCCGCAAATCAGAGTGATCGCCGGCCATGCTTGAGAGCGCGCGCGTACGCCCGCTCCAGCTTGCCGACAAACTCCCGAGGGCGGCCTCGTCCTTCGAGACGCGAGCTTCGCTCGCTCCTCAGGATGAGGCCTAAGATATTGTTATAAAAAAGAAAAACCTCATGCTGAAGGAGCTTGCGCAGCAAGCGTCTCGAAGCGCGAGGGGCGTCAACCCTACTTTCTCAGCGGGCTGAATTGCGGCTCAACTCCGCCCGATAGCTTCTTCTCCCAGTCGAGCGCCTGCCGCACGATCTCGTCGAGATCGTCATGCTCGGGCTTCCAGCCGAGAATGTTGCGCGCGCGCTCGTTGGAGGCGACGATGGCGGCCGGATCGCCGGGGCGGCGCGGGGCGTATTCCACCGGGAAATCAACGCCCGAAATGCGCTTGACCGCCTCGATCACCTCCAGCACCGAAAAGCCCCTGGCGTAGCCGCAATTGGCGACGAGGCTCTTGCCGCCGCTGCGCAGATAGTTCAGCGCGTCGATATGGGCGCGGGCGAGGTCCGTCACCTGGATGTAGTCGCGCACGCAGGTGCCGTCAGGCGTCGGATAATCCGTGCCGAAGACCTGCATCCTGGGGCGCTTCCCCAGCGCCGCCTGCGCCGCGACCTTGATGAGATGGGTGGCGTTGGGCGTCGACTGGCCCGAGCGGCCCTTGGGGTCCGCGCCCGCGACGTTGAAGTAGCGCAACGCCACATAGGCGAAGTCGTGGGCGCGCGCCGTATCCTCCAGCATCCACTCGACCATGAGCTTGGAGCGGCCATAGGGCGAGACGGGCTTCAAAGGCTCGTCCTCTGTCACCGGCAGATGGTCGGGATCGCCATAGACGGCCGCGGTGGAGGAGAAGATGAAATGCTTCACGTCGCAGCCGACCGCCGTCGCGATGAGCGTGCGCGCTTTCGCCGTATTGTTGAGGTAGTAGCCCAGGGGATCGGCCACCGAGTCCGGCACGACGATCCTTGCGGCGAAATGGATGATGGCGTCGACGTCGTGGCGGGCGATGGTCTCTGTGACGAGGTCCTCGTCGCCATCGTCGCCGACGACGAGCGGCACGCCGTCGGGCACCGCCCATTTGAAACCCGTGGAAAGATCGTCCAGCACGACGGGCTTTTCGCCGGCGTCGAGGAGCTCGAGAACCGTATGGCTGCCGATATAGCCGGCGCCGCCCGTCACCAAAACAGCCATCTTCGTTTCCTATCTTTCCTCACGTGAAATTAACGCCGCAACCTTAAAAAACAGGCGCCTCGCGGGGCGGCTCCGGCTCTTTCCGCGAGCTTCGGCGTTTCCTGGCAACTACTCACTCGAAGCGGACACTCATGACCAAGCGCATTCGCAAGGCTGTTCTCCCCGTCGCCGGTCTCGGCACGCGTTTCCTGCCGGCGACCAAGGCCGTGCCGAAGGAAATGCTCACCGTTGTCGACCGCCCGGTGGTCCAGCACGTGGTCGACGAGGCGCGCGAGGCCGGCATCGAACATTTCGTCTTCGTCACCGGCCGCGGCAAGGCGGTCATCGAAGACCATTTCGACATGTCCTATGAGCTTGAAGACACCTTGCGCCGCCGCAACAAGACCAAAGAGTATGAAGCCCTGATGGCGGACCTGCTCCCGGCCGGCGCCACGAGCTTCACCCGCCAGCAGGCGCCGCTCGGCCTCGGCCACGCCGTCTGGTGCGCGCGCGACATCATCGGCGACGAGCCTTTCGCCGTGCTGCTGCCCGACATGATCACCCTGCCCGCCGCCGGGAAAACCGCGCGCTGCCTCGCCGAGGCCGTCGCGGCCTATGAGAAGCATGGCGGCAACATCATCGCCGTCGAGGAAGTAAAGCCCGAGGAGACGCATCAATACGGCGTCGTCGCCACGGGCAAGGATTACGGCTCGAGCTTCGAGATCACCGGCATGGTGGAGAAGCCGCCGCAGGGCACGGCGCCGAGCAATTTCATCATCTCCGGCCGCTATATTCTCGAGCCGAAGATCTTCGAACTTCTGGAGAAGGGCGAGAAGGGCGCGGGCGGCGAGATCCAGCTCACCGACGCCATGATCCATCTCGCCAAGGAGCGCCCCTTCCATGGCGTGCGCTTCGACGGCCGCACCTATGACACGGGCTCGAAGCTCGGCTTCCTCGCCGCGAACATCGCCTTCGGCCTCGCCCGCCCCGACATCGCCGACGGGCTGAAGGCGGAGATCAGGAAGCTCGTGGGCTGATCTCGCTTCGAGCGCTCGAAATAAGAAGGGCGGAGCCGGCGGCTCCGCCCTTTTTGCTTTACTGCCCGCCCGAGCCCGGAGGCGGCGGCGGCTTCGGCGGTTGGGGCAGCGAGGAGAGGACGAAATAACGAAGCTCATGCTTCGCGTTCGGCTCCATATAGGCGAAATTGTCCTTGCACCATTGAACGGCGATAGGCGCCGTGTTGAGGCTGCAGTCGACCGCGACCTTGTTGTCGGCCGGAATCGGCTGGTTCGCCGGCGGCTTCGGCGGATAATGCGGCTCCTTGAGAAAGGTCTTGTAGATCACGCCGTGATTGTCCCGCAGCACGATGCGGCAGGTCGGATAGGCCGTGGGATAGAGCGGGAAGGACGGATAATCCGGGTCGATGATCTTTTGCGGATTGTCCTTCGAGGGGTCGTTTCCGCAGAAGACGCCATAAGCTTCGAAACGCGGATCGTCCGTCTTGGCGTAGCCGATATTCACATTGACGGGGAACTGGGCGGGATTCGGATTGGGAAGTCCCCCAACCCCGCCGACGGCGATGATGAAGCCCGTGCCGTCCGCCTGCAGATTGCCCACGGCGTCGTCCACCGAATAAGCGTAGGCGTTCTTGATGCCGAGATAGGTATGGATCAGCCAGGTGTAGGGGTTGAAATCCAGATTGAGCTGCAGCTCGTCGAATTTGTCCTTGAGCGTTTGATAATTGGCGGCGTAGCCCGGGGTCTTTTCGAGCAGGTTGAAATCGACCGGGCAGTTTTCGGTGAAAGGCGTCCATCCATAGACATGCGCGCGCATCTCTTTTTCGTCCAGGACGGTCTTCGGTTTGGTCTGATCGCAAGGCGAGCCGGCGGCGCCGTATTTCTGCGCATAGTTCGCGTAATTGGCGGAGAACATCGCGCGTATCGCGTTGATGTCGTTGCAGATCGGCGTGTTTGCCGTAGGCAGGCAGGAGTTCCAGTTGTCCACCAGCCTCTGGATCGGAGCCCATGGCGGGGGCGGCAGGTCGGGCGACGGAATGTCCGAGGTCAGGCCGTGCATCAGCCGCATGGTCGACGGGACTTTCGCAATCAACGCCCGCTGATTGTCGATGAATTGCGGCCAACCCTTGATGCGCGGATCGGTTTCAGCCAGAAATTTCGTGATCTGGTCTTTGAATGGCCCGACGGGCGCAAGCGTACCGACATAGCCGACGTCGGGATTTCCGTAGGGCTCGATCGCGGCCGGCATAAAGGCTGTGTCGACATAGGAAACGTCGACGTCGATATTGGTGGTGACGAGTTCGACCGGATCCTTGTTCTGCTTGAGCGCGCCCAGCGTATATTCGGTGAGCTGGGACGGTTCATTGTCCTTCAGCCCGGCAGGGTCGGAGACGATCTTGAGATCGTCGCAGGCGATCGGCGCCTTGTTGGCGTCGGCGCAAGTCATGACCGGCTGGGGGGAACCCTTGATCGGCTGTTTGGTCTGCGCCGCGAGATTGCGGTTGTAATTCGCCGTCAAAGCCGCAGGCGGCTGCCCGAAATCCTTTCTGAGGCGGAAAATCTCGACGCGGCCGCCGCCCCACCAGTCGATATACTGGTCTTCCTTCTTGGGATCCGGATTGGTTTCGAGCTGGCTCAAAAGCGGCAGCGTGAGCGTGATGGACTCGCCGGGCCGAACGCCGCGCACCGGGTTGAAATAGAGCCGGTATTGCCGCGCGGTCTTCGGATAGGGGAATTTCGGATAATCGGCCTTCTTGATGTTGCAAAACGCCTGGAGCCAGGCGTCCTGCGTGGCGGTGCCCGTCGAGAGCACCGGATAAATGTTGAAGTTTTTGGCGTTGTTGAAAATCTGGAGAGTCATCGTCGGAACGGGCTTGATGAGCCCCGACGATCCGCAGGAGGCGGTGGCGCCGGTCTGCGCCTGGGCGACGCCGGAAGCGAGCCCCAGCCCGACCGCGCCGAGCGCGGCCCCCAACAGACGCAGCCACGACCGAGCGCTCCCCATCCCCGCCTCCCAAAATCCAATTTTCACGTAGATTTAGAAGGCAAGATCAAGGTTCAATTGCTGGCTGTCAAGCGCGAGCCAAAGAGTGGTTGCAGACAACGGCGTGAAAGTGGAATTCTAGCGACCGCTTCACCGCCGGCGAGCGAGCGCCCAGCGCAGGAGAACGATCTGCGCGACGAGCGCCACGAAGCGCATGTTCCAGTAAGAGAAAAAGGCGCAGGGCTCGTTGGGGTCGGCGCAGCCGAAAGCGCGTTCGAGCGGCTTATCGACGAAAAAGCCGGCAAGCGGGCCCAGCGGCGCGGATATCAGCGCCATGGCATGACGCGCAAAGCGCCCGACGCCTCGCAGGCGGTCGCCGACATCGTAATCGTCATAGGCGTTGACATAGATCGCCAGCAGCACGAGCGCGGCGACGACCGTGACGATGGAATAAGCGAGCCAGATTTTGCGGGTCATGTCGCCCCGCCGACGGTCAACCCTTCTTCGGGCGAATGCGGATGATCACGTCGCAGCCGACGATCTCCATCCCCTCGGGCGGCGCGGGCAAGCGGGCGAATTCGACCGAGCCGTCGGCGGCGTCGAACATCCGGCCCGTCGCCTCGTCCATGAAGTGGTGATGCGGCGAGGTGCGGGTGTGGAAATAGGTGCGATTGCCCTGCACCGCGATCTCGCGCAACAGCCCGGCCTGCGCGAACTGGTTCAGCGTGTTGTAGACCGTCGAGAGCGACATGGTCAGGCCGGCCTCGCGCGCCTCGGCGTGCAGCGCTTCGGCGCTCACATGGCGGTCGCCCTTGCCGAAAAGCAGCTTGCTCAGCGCCAGACGCTGCACCGTGGGACGCAGCCCGGCGTTGCGCAGCCGCGTCTTGGGATCCACCGCCACGCCCGCGGGCTGCTCGCGCAGACGGCGCGAATTGTCGAAGCTCCTGGCAACTGGCTGATGCGTCATTTGAAGCCCAAAGCGAGGTTGCTCGCCCCTTGAAACCGTGTAGTTCACAGTAGACGGCAGCGCAGCGGCCCTGTCAAACGAGACAAGATATAAGATTTCCAAACAAGCGGCCCGCCATGACCCTGAAGCATCGCGATTTTCTCTCCCCTGCCCTCGACCGCCGCCACGCGCTGATCGGCCTCGCGCTCGGCGCCCTCGGAGCCGCCGCGCCGGCCCGGGCGGACGATTTTGCGAGCTTTGTGCAGGGTCTGTGGCCCCAGGCGCAGGCCGCGGGCGTCTCGCGGGAGACTTTCGAAGCCGCCGTTTCCGGCCTCGCGCCAGAGCCGGGCGTGCTCGCCAAGCCGAAGGCGCAGGCGGAGTTCACCATCTCCATCCCCGCCTATCTCGCCGGGACAGTGACAAATAGTCGCGTCGCGCGCGGCCAGTCCGTGGCGGCGGAGCTTGCCGGGCCCCTCAACCGGGCGACGAGGCGCCATGGAGTTCCGGGCGAGATCATCGTCGCCATTCTCGGCGTGGAGAGCAATTTCGGAACGGCGACCGGCGGCGCCGACGTGTTGAAGGTGCTCGCGACGCTCGCCTGGAAAGGCCACCGCGCCGAGACCTTCATCGAGGAATTCGTCGACGCGCTGGTCATGCTCGAAAAGGGCTACGCCACGCGGGGGCAGCTGCGCGGCTCCTGGGCCGGCGCGATGGGCCAGCCGCAATTCATGCCCTCGGCCTATCTCAAATTCGCAGAGAGCGACGACGGCGCAGGCGCGCCGGACATCTGGCGCTCGCATGCCGACGCCATCGCCTCCATCGCCAATTTTCTGGCGAAATCCGGTTGGGCTCCCGGCCTGCCGGCCGTCGTGGAAGTGCGGCTGCCCGAAGGCTTCGACTATGCGACCTTCGACCTCGATTTCCCGCGCTGGCGGGCGCTGGGCGTTACGCGCGCCGATGGCGGCGCCCTGCCCGCGAGCGGCGCGGCGAGCCTTTATCTGCCGGCGGGCGCGAGCGGCCCCGCCTTTCTGATCTCCGACAATTTCGAGGTCATCCGGCAGTACAACACCTCCGACGCCTACGCCATGTCGGTGGCCGTTCTCGCAGAGCGCATCGCCGGCCGCGACATGCCCATCGCGCCCTGGCCGCGCGTCGCGCCGCTCTCGACGGCGGACGTCAAGGCGATGCAGCAGCTTCTGACGCAGAAGGGCTATTATCGCGGGACGCTCGACGGAAAGCTCGGCCGCACGAGCCGCAACGCCGTGCACGCCTTCCAGATCGCGGAAGGGATTCAGCCGGCGGACGGTTTCGCGACGAAGGACGTGCTGGCGCGGTTGCGGGGGAAGTAGGCTCCCGCCTCCGGCGCCGGCTTACCGCACCGGCGCGGAGACGAAGCCGAAGGCGACGCGGGTCAGCATATCCGAGCCGAAGCGTTCCTCGGCGCGGCGGACGGCCTGGCCGCCGAGGTTGCGATAGAAAGCGAGGGCCTTGTCGTTGTCCGCCAGCGCCCAGACGATGGTCGAGAGATAGCCGTGCTCGGCGAGCTCCCGCCGCGCGGCGGCGAAGAGCCGGCGACCGAGGCCGAGGCCCTGATGTTGCGGCGAGAGGTAAATCTCGAAGATTTCGCCCGAATAGGGCATGGAGGGCACGCGGTTGCGGCCATAGGTCGAATAACCGACGATGCTGTTGTCGAAGTCGAGCACCAGCAGGCCCGTGCCGCGTATGATGGCCGAGTGCCACCACGCCGGCCCCCGCCGCGCAATCATCCGCTCGAGCTCCACGCCCGGAATCACCCCGCGATAGGCGTCGCGCCAGGAAGCGTCGTGGACGCGCGCGATTTCCTCGGCGTCGCCGGGTCTTGCATGGCGAATGGAGAAGGCGGTTTTGACCATGCCGGAATGTTAGGTCTCAATTCAGCCTTTCGGCAAGAGGCCCAAAAGGTCGAAAGCGTAAAAAAACAAATGCGCTTCGATTAAAGTTTTGTTAACCTTCGCCGTCGCTGCACGGCGGCGGCTTTTGCTTGCCTGCCGCTGCGCATTTGCCTATCCTGAGGCGGTTTCGGCCGCATGACGAACGCCTGTCGGCTTCGTCCCCGGCCGACAAAGCGAGGACATTGGATCGTGGCAGTCGACGCCGCCACATACGGAGCCGAAATGGCGCGCGAGCCGCGCGGCGCAATCTGCGCCCGCGCCCTGTCCTCCTGCGCGCTCGCCGGCCTGCTGCTTCTTCGTCGCCCCTGATCGCCCGCAGGGCTCATGAGCCCAGGCCGTCAGGGGATGCGACGCAACCAGGATCAGCCCGCAGGACGGGCGCAGCAGCTCTAGAAAGTTTTCTCACATGACCCATTCCGCGAACGGCTCCAACAATAGCGAGCGCGTCGTTATCTTCGACACCACATTGCGCGACGGCGAGCAGTCCCCCGGCGCCTCCATGACGCTGGAGGAGAAGCTGGAGGTCGCCGATCTGCTCGACCAGTTGGGCGTCGACATCATCGAAGCGGGCTTTCCCATCGCGAGCCCCGGCGATTTCGAGAGCGTCGCGGAAGTCGCGCGCCGCGTGAAGAGCGCCTCCGTCGCCGGCCTCGCGCGCGCCTCCGACAAGGACATCGACCGCTGCGCCGAAGCGCTGCGCGAGGCGAAGCGGCCGCGCATCCACACTTTCATCTCCACCTCGCCCGTGCATATGAAATACAAGCTCCAGATGGAGCCGGAGCGGGTGCTGGAGTTGATCGCCGCCTCCGTCACGCGCGCGCGCAATCACGTCGCGGACGTCGAATGGTCTGCGGAAGACGGCACGCGCACGGAAATCGACTTCCTGTGCCGCTGCGTCGAGACGGCGATCAAGGCCGGCGCGACGACCATCAATATTCCCGACACGGTCGGCTATACGACGCCGCAGGAATATGAAGCCCTGTTCCGCACCGTGCGCGAGCGCGTGCCGAATGCGGACAAGGCGATCTTCTCCGTGCATTGCCACGACGATCTGGGCCTCGCCGTCGCCAATTCGCTGGCGGGCGTGCGCGGCGGCGCGCGTCAGGTGGAATGCACGATCAACGGTCTCGGCGAACGCGCCGGCAACGCTGCGATGGAAGAGATCGTGATGGCGCTGAAGACGCGCCACGACATTCTGCCCTTCCATACGAATATCGACGCGAAACTGCTGACGCGCGCGTCGAAGCTCGTCTCGGCGGTGACGTCCTTCCCGGTGCAATACAACAAGGCGATCGTCGGCCGGAACGCCTTCGCCCATGAGAGCGGCATCCATCAGGACGGCATGCTCAAGAATGCGCACACCTATGAGATCATGACGCCCGAAAGCGTCGGCGTGTCGAAGACCTCGCTGGTCATGGGCAAGCATTCGGGCCGCCACGCCTTTCGCGAGAAGCTGAAGGAGCTGGGCTATGATCTGGGCGACAACCAGCTCAACGACGCCTTCAACCGCTTCAAGGACTTGGCCGACCGCAAGAAGTTCGTCTATGACGAGGATCTGGTCGCGCTGGTCGACGACGAGATCGTCACCGCGCATGATCACATCAAGGTTCTCGCCCTGATGGTGATGGCCGGCACGCAGGGCCCGCATCGGCGGCGCTGACGCTCGACATCGAGGGCGACAAGGTCACGCATCAGGCCACCGGCAACGGCCCGGTCGACGCCATCTTCAACGCCATCAAGGCGCTGGCGCCGCATGAGGCGACGCTGGAGCTCTATCAGGTCCACGCGGTCACCGAAGGCACGGACGCGCAGGCGGAAGTTTCGGTGCGTCTGTCGGAGGACGGCAAATCCGTCACCGGCCGCGGCGCCGATCCGGACACGCTCGTCGCCTCGGCGCGCGCCTATGTCTCGGCGCTCAACAAGCTGATGGTGAAGCGCGGCCGCGCCAAGCCCGAGGCCATGCAGGCTGTCTGATAAAAAACGGAGCCCTTGCGGCTCCGTTTTCTTTTGCGCAAGGGGTCGCGGGTGTCCGGGAGCCTTGAACACTTCTCTCTGCTCGGCGGCCCGTTCTTCAAGCTCGGCGAAACGCTCGGCCTCGTGCGCGGCCGCTCCAACACGGTTCCCTCAGGGATCGCGCTTGCCGGCCTGTGCTGGGTCGTTCTCGTCGCGCTCGCATTCGCGAATGGCGGCGCGGAGGAACTCTTCACGCTTCCCGCCATCGCCGTCCATGCGCGGCTCCTCCTCGCCATCCCCCTGCTCTTCGTGGCCGAGACGGCGCTCGACGCGAAGCTCGAGGAGTTCGTCGCCCTCCTCGTGCGCTCCGGCGTCGCGGGCGCGAAAGCGCTTCCCGAGCTCGAAGCCGAAGCCGACCGCCTCTATGATCGCGCGCATTCCTGGCTCCCGGACGCCGTGAGCCTCGCCGCCGCGCTGGCCGTGACCTTTCTGGGTCGCAGCACAGGCGTTTCGGCGGAGGTCGAAACCGGCCGCGCGTTGCATGCGCTGCCGCTGGCGGGCGCCTGGTATTGGTATTTCTGCCTCCCGCTTTTTCGCTTTTTGCTGTTCCGCTGGATCTGGCGGCTGCTCCTGTGGTGGAGCCTTTTGAGCCGCCTTGCGAAGATGGATCTCAATCTCTCCGCCGCGCATCCCGACCGCGCCGGCGGCCTTGGCTATCTCGAAACCGTGCATACGCGTTTCGCCGCCCTCGCCATCGCGATCTCCGTCACAGTCGCAGCGACTTTCGCCGAGGAAATTGCGGTGGGCGAAGAAACTCTGAGCGATATCTACCCCACCCTCGCGGCGACGCTCATTCTCAACGTCGCGCTGTTCATCGCGCCGCTCGGCCTCTTCCTGTTCAAATTGCGCGCCTGTCAGGAAAAGAGCTTGCGGGACTATGGCGCGCTCGGCGCGCGCTACGTCCAGGCCTTCGAGCTAAAGTGGCTCAAGGACGCGTCGCAGGACGAGCCGCTGCTCGGAACCGCCGATCTGCAATCGCTCGCGGACCTCGCCAACAGCGTCGAGGTGGTGCGCAAGATGCGGCTCGCGCCGATCAGCGTCCGTCTCCTCGCGACGATCGGCGTCGCGGCGGCGCTGCCCCTGCTGCCGCTGCTTCTCTTCGAATATCCGCTGGCGGACCTCGTTAAGATGCTTTTCAAGAAGCTCGCGGGCATTTGAGACGCGCCTCGACCAACCGAGGCCCTAAAACCGCGTCTGCAGCCGCAGCGCCATATAGGTTCCGCGCGGGCGGTTGGCGTTCCATGGCTCGACGATCTGCAAATCGCCGGTGAGCCGCATCCAGGGCGTGATCGCCCAATTGTAGAAGGCCTCGATCCCGCCCTCGCTGCGCCGATAGATGCGCCGCTCGGCAAGGCCCGCGAGGAGCGGCGTCGTCAAGCCGTAATGAAAGAAGCCGACGCCCCATTGGTCGATCTCGCGGCCGGGCAGCAGATTATTGCCGCCGAGCCCGGCGAGCATGCTCCACCGGACGGGGTTCGGATTACCGTCCGACAGCGTCGCCAGGGTGAAGAGGCCCCAACCCACATTCGGCTTCTCGGCGTTCTGCACGAGATATTGCTGCACGGCGTAGGATGCGAGCCAGAAGCCCTTCTTGGTGACGCCGACGAGCGGCGCGAGACGCGTGCGCGACTCGCCAATGTCGTCGAGATCGAAGCCGCGCGCATTGCTGTAACCGCCGCGAAGCGTGTGATAACCGCTCAGCCCCGCAATCTCCGTCGGCACGGTCACGCCGCCGACGACGCCTATCCCTCGCTCGAAGGGCCGCTCCAGCACGCGCGGATTGGCGGCGTTGCGGGGATCGGCGAAGATGAGATTGAACGTTGCGACATCGGTCTTCAAGGTCGCCACGCCGCCGAGAATATATGGCGGCGACACGATGAGCCTGTCCGCCACAGTGCCGGGCGAAGCGACGCCGATGCCGGTCGACGGCAGAGCGAAGGCGCGGTTCATGAACGTGTCCAGCCCGCCCCCGCCGATGAGCGGCGTCTGGGAGGCGAGCGTCATGGTGTTGAACTTGCCGACGCTCACCGACAGCTGCTCGCTCAATTGCTGCGTGACGATCAGCGACAGCGCCGTGTGATAGTTATTCTGCGCCACGAAGGCCTGCGCGGCGTTCACCGGGAGGAGCGCATAATCCCTCTGATTGATGTTCAGGCCGATATAGTGCTCGTATTGCGCATTCACGCGCAGGCCCCGCCACAGGCCGAGCTTCTCGGCGTCGACCTTCAGAAAGACGTCCAGCTTGCCGCCATAGCGCGACACGCCCTGATTGCCGCCGGCCGCGATGCCCTGAAAAAACTGCGTGACCCAGACGTCCGTATCGATCCCCAGGCGTCGCAGATGCTCCTTGGGGCCGCCGGGGACGTCGGTCAGCGTCTTCTGCGACAAAAGCGAGACGGCCGTCGCCTCCTTCTTGGCCTCCTTCGCCTTCGCGCTTTGGGAGCCGACCGCGCAAGAAATAAGGGCGCAGCTAAGCGTCAGGACGAATTTTGAAAAGCTCCTCGCCATCGTCTCGCCCGATTGGAATCGTGTCGGGCGAGACTGCCTCTTTCCACGGCGGGCCACAATGGCGGCTTCGCAACAGCGAAGAAAAGAATGGCGCCGAAAGAACAACGGCTCGCCTTGCAATCGCCTGGTCGAGCCTTAACTCTTTTACGACCCCGACGGACCTGATCCGCCGGAGAAAAACGGCCCGATCGCGGATGTACCGACGGGCCGTTTTTCGCGTTCAGCGCTCAGCGCCAGCGGCCGTGCCCGCCCCCATGCCACCCGTGGCCGCCATGCCAACCATGGCCGCCCCAGCCATAACGGCCGCCATGCCAATGGCGACCGCCGCGCCAGCCATAGCGGTAGCCGCCATAATAGGGGCGTCCCCAACCATAGCCGTAACGGCCGTGATAATGGCCAGCATAGGTCCACCAGCAGCGATAGCGGCCGCAAACGCGCACCGCATGCGCTTCTTCCGTCGCCGGCGCCAGACCGACATTGGCGACCGGCATGGCGGACGCCGCGCTCGAGGCGAACGCCGAGAAGCCGCAGACGAAAGCGGCTGAGATTACGAACTTCACAGGAGCGTTCATGCCGATGATCCTCTCTGCAAGGCCGCGGTTCGGAATCTGACGCCGCAGCAGGGCAAGGAACGAGATACGCGTATCGTCGCAACCAACGCAGCGTGAAACGCGATGGACGGAACCTGTCGCTGTCCGGCTCTCCGTCAAGCCCTCATGCGTCTGCCTTACTTCAACTATTTGCGACTGCGTCCGAGCGTCTTCTCCAGCGCGACGATGCGCGTCGTCGTTCGCAGGACGGTGTCGGGATTGAGACTGATCGAGTCGATGCCCAGGCGCACGAGAAACTCCGCCATCTCGGGATAATCCGATGGCGCCTGGCCGCAAATGCCGCAATGGCGGCCATTGCGCTGCGCGCCTTCCACGGCGAGCGTGATCATCTTTTTAACGCCCGGATCGCGCTCATCGAAATCGAAGGCGACGATTTCCGAGTCGCGATCGACCCCGAGCGTGAGCTGGGTAAGGTCGTTCGAGCCAATCGAAAATCCGTCGAAATGTCTCGAAAAATCCTCGATCAGCATGACGTTGTTCGGAATCTCGCACATCACATAGATCTCGAGCCCGTCCTTGCCGCGTTCGAGCCCCAGCTCGCGCATGAGCGCGACCACCTTTTCGGCTTCCTCGACGCGGCGACAAAAGGGGATCATCAGCCGGACATTCGTCAGGCCGAGATCCTCGCGCACGCGCTTCATCGCGGCGCATTCCAGCGCGAAGCCTTCGCGATAATTCGGATGCGCGTAGCGCGAGGCGCCGCGAAAGCCGATCATCGGATTCTCCTCATTGCACTCGAAGACGCGGCCGCCGAGGAGCGAGGCGTATTCGTTGCTCTTGAAATCCGACATGCGGACGACGACGGGCTTGGGATAGAAGGCCGCGGCGATCGTCGCGACGCCCTCCGACAGGCGCTCGACGAAGAACGCGCCGGGGCTTTCATATTGCGCCGTCAGCTTCTCGATCTGCGCCCGCTCTTTGGCGTCTAGGCGCTCGGGATGCACGAGCGCCATGGGATGCGCCTTGATCGACTCCGCGATGATGAACTCCATGCGCGCGAGGCCGACGCCATCATTGGGCAGCGCGGAGACGCCGAAGGCGATGTCGGGATTGCCGACATTCATCATGACATGCGTCGCCGGCCGCTCCAGATGAGCGATGTCCGTCTTGACGACGTCGAATTCGATCTCGCCCTCATAGACCCTGCCGACGTCGCCCTCGGCGCAGCAAACCGCGATCATGTCGCCCGTGCGAATGACATGCGTCGCCCGATCGGTGCCGACGATCGCGGGAATTCCCAGTTCGCGCGCCACGATCGCCGCATGGCAGGTGCGCCCGCCGCGGTTGGTGACGATGCCGGCGGCGGATTTCATCACCGTCCCCCAATCGGGCGAAGTCGTATCGGCGACGAGGATCTCTCCGGGAACGAAATGCGACAGCTCGCTCGTATGCTCGATGACGCGCGCCTTGCCGAAGGCGATCTTCGCGCCCACCGCGCGCCCCTCGACCTTGAGGGGCCCGTGCTTCTTGACCTTGTATTCCTCGACGACGTTGCGATTGCGCCGCGAGGCGACGGTCTCGGGCCGCGCCTGCACGATGTAGAGCTTGCCGTCGACGCCGTCCTTCGCCCATTCGATATCCATCGGACGATGCTCGCCCGCCTTGGCGCTGTAGTGCTCTTCGATCGTGATCGCCTGTCCGGCAAGCGTCAGCGCTTCATCGTCCGTGATGCAGAACTTTTCGCGCTCCTTGCGATCGGTCGGGATATTGCGCGTCGTCGTGCGGCCATGGTTCGAAAAGATCATCTTGATCTTCTTGGGGCCGAGCGAGCGTTTCAGCACGCCGCGCTTGCCGGCGCGGTACGTTGGCTTGAAGACGTAAAACTCATCCGGGTCGACCGCGCCCTGCACGACATTCTCGCCGAGGCCATAGGCGCCGGTGATGAAAACGACGTCCTTGAAGCCGGTCTCGGTGTCGATGGTGAAGATGACGCCGGAGGCCGCCAGGTCCGAACGCACCATCTTCATGACGGTGACGGAATTGAAGACCTTGAAGTGATCGAAGCCGTTGTCGATGCGATAACGGATGGCGCGGTCGGTGAAGAGGCTCGCGAAACAGTGACGCACCGCGTCGAGCACATTGGCCGCGCCGCCAATGTTGAGATAGGTGTCGTGCTGTCCGGCGAAGCTCGCGCTCGGGAGATCCTCGGCCGTCGCGGATGAGCGCACGGCGACGGTGAGCTCTCCGCCATATTCCTGCGTGAGACGCGCGAGCGCGTCGCGTATGTCGGCCTCGACCTCGGCCGGCAGACCGGCGGCGTAAACGATATCGCGGGCGCGCGCCGCGCGGCGCGCGAGGTCGTCGACATCGTCGATGTCGAGCCCGTCCAGCGACGCTTTCAGCGACGGCCAGGCCCCCGCCTGATCGAGCGCATGGCGGTAAGCCTCCGCCGTAATTGCGAAGCCGTTGGGAATGGAAAGGCCCTTGGCCGTCAGCTCGCGATACATTTCGCCAAGCGAGGCGTTCTTGCCGCCGACAAGCGGCACGTCGCCAATGCCGATTTGCGAGAAGAAGCGGACGAAGCGGCCGTCGCCGCCCGAATCTCTGGTTTTCAATTTCTTGTCGTTCATCTGGCCCAACCGGATATGACGCGTCGGAAACCCAAGGCTTCCCATACGCACCCGCTTCGTGACGATAAGCTGTCGAATTTAACAGGCGGCGCCCGCTTTGCGGCGCGACTCCGTGAGGCATTTAGCCGCGCGCGGCTTTCGCGCCGTAACGATCGAGCAGCGCGATCACCTCATCGTCTTCAATTTGACGAAAATCGCGATAGTAGCAGCCGACTCCCGAGAAATATTCATGCGCCTCCAGACAGACCACTTGATCCACCTCGGCGCGCAGCGCATCGAGCGCCTCCGTCGGCGCCACGGGAACCGCGAGCACGAGCTTTTCCGGCTCTCTCGCGCGCACGGCTTTCAAGGCCGCCCGCGTGGTCGCGCCCGTCGCGATTCCATCGTCCACGACGATGGCCACGCGCCCTTTCGCCTCGGCGCGCGGGCGGCCGCCGAGGTAAAGGCGCCGGCGTCGCTCGATCTCGGCGCATTGCTCCGCGCATTCCCGCACGAAGCGCGTTTCGCTGACGCCTGACAACGCGATGACGTCCTCATTGCGCACGATGACGGGTTCGCCGCCGTCCGCCACGGCCCCCATTGCGAGTTCGGGCTGGTAGGGCACGCCGATCTTGCGAACGAGCACGAGGTCCAGCGGCGCCTTCAGCATGAGAGCGATCGGCGCCGCGACCGGGACGCCGCCGCGCGGCAGGGCGAAAACGACGGCGTCCTCGCCCTTGAATTCGGCTAACGCGTCGCAGAGCCTCCTGCCCGCATCCGCGCGATCGAGAAAAGGCAACGTCTCCTCCTGTCTAAAACGCGCCCTCGAGCGCGCGCGCTGCGATATCGAGATAAAGATCGGCTTGCGGCCCCCATCTTTCAGGCTCGCGCGGCGACGGCTCCAGGAGATGCGCGATGGATAGACGCGCGCGCAGGGCGCCGCGCCACGCCGCGTAAAGCGCCACCATGTCCCAAGGGGGCGCCACGCCCAATCGGCGCCCGAGCGCCTCGGCGAAGCGGCGCAACAGCTGCGGCGCGCCGAGCCGGGCGCATTCGACGCCAAGCAGCGCGATTTCGTCGAAAGGATCGACTTGCCTCAGCTCCGCATTGAACTCCAGACAATCGAAGATCACGATGGGTCGTGTGAGGCAGATATGCTCGGGCCGCAGATCGCCATGCCCGTCGACAACGCAGCCGCAACGCGCACGCGCCTCGAGATCGGCGCGGTGCGACGCAAGGCGCGCGTCGAGAAGGTCGAGCGTGCGGAGCCGCTCCGCCTTGAGACCAAAGCCGGGGCGCGTGAGCGCGTCACGATTGAGCCGCTGCTCGCGGACGAAGCGCGCGGCGTAAGCCTCCGGCGCCAGAGCAGAGACGTCGGCGTGTCTGTAGAACCGCGCGAGAACGTCGCAAATGGCGTCGGTCTCGGCGTTGCCGACGCCGTCCCACTCGATGCGCGCTTGCAGCGTCAAGCCGCGCGGCACCCGCCGCATTTCGACGAGCCAGTCGACGACGGTCCCTTCGCCGCCCATGGCGAAGCCGCAGCTCGTCATCACAAGCGGAACGACGCCGAGATAAACGTCGGGGGCAAGTCGGCGATTGAGACGCAGTTCCTCGCGACAGTTGCGCTCGCGCGCCGCGAGCGTCGAAAAATCGAGAAAGGGATAGCGCACGGGCTTCTTCAGCTTGTAGGCCCGCGCGCCGGCGAGAAAGACATAGGACATGTGGGTCTCGATCGTCTCGACCTTTGCGTCCGCCAGTCCGTAGGTCCTGGGCGCCTGCAAAAAGCGGAGCTTCTCCTCGAGCGTCACGGCGCGCGAAAAGACATTGTCAGGACCCGCCGTCATCCCGCGCCACCATGTCGCTTCATCCCCACGGTCGCCAATCGGCCTCCAACTCACATATGATAGCCCGCCCGCGATCATGACGGAAAATGCGATGAGCTGGGACATATGGACGCGCGATCTGTGGGCTTTGCCTTTCGCGACGATGGAAGCCTGGCGCCGCGCGCTCGAGCTTCCGCTCGAGCCGCATCGGGAAGGCCCGCATTGGTCGACGCCAGCTCGTCTCGTCCTTGAGGTCGGCCTTCTGCGCCTATGGGATTTCTCCCGCGACGGCGGCGACGCCGCGCCTCTCGTCATCCTGTCGCCCTACGCGCTGCACGATGCGCAGCTGGCCGATCTGGCGCCGGGCCACAGTCTCGTCGGCGCCCTGCTCGCGCGCGGATGCACGCGGCTTTATGTCGTCGAATGGGCGTCGGCGACAGCGCAAACGCAGCTCTACGGGATCGACAATCTGCTCGCTGAGCTGAATGTCGCCATCGACGAAATCGGCGCGCCGGCCGATCTCATCGGGCTTTGTCAGGGCGGCTGGCTTTCGCTCCTCTACGCCGCGCGTTTCCCGAAAAAGACGCGACGCATGGTGATCGTCGGCGCGCCGATCGACATGAGGGCGGAGCCCTCCGTCTTGTCGGAGCCTGTCGACAGGACATCCGACTTTGCGCTCGACAGGCTCATCGGCGCCGGCGGCGGGATCGTCAGAGGCGCGCATATGGCGCCGCTCTGGCCGCGCGAGGATTGCGCGGAACAGCGCATCGTCGACGCGCTGCAGATCGCGCCGCCCTTCGATTCCGCGACCGTCGCCGCTTTCCAGGCATGGGACCGCCGCCTACTCGATCTGCCCGGCCCCTATTATCGCGAGGTAATCCAATATCTTTATCGCGACAATCTGCTTGCGGCGGGCGGTTTTCGGGCGCTCGGAAGGCCCGTCGATCTTCGCGCGCTCGACCATCCGCTCTTTCTGTTGGCAGGTTCGCAGGACGGCGTCACGCCGCCTGCGCAGCTCCTGGCGTTGAAAGACATTGTGCGCAGGGACGTCGAAACGGCGGTCGCCGGTTGCGGTCATCTGGCGTTGTTTATGGGCCGTCGCACGCTCGAAAACGAATGGCGGCGCATCGCTCAATGGATCTCGGGCCAGGAGGCCGACGGTGGACGATGACCCCATGCTCTTCGCGCTCGGCGCGAGCCGCGCCTTTGGCGAAGCCGTTGCGGCTCATCTCGGCCTCGGCCTTTCGCCCATGGAGGAGCGCGATTTCGAAGACGGCGAATTCAAGCAGCGGGCGCTGGTCAGCGTCCGCGGGCGTGACGTTTACGCAGTGTCGAGCCTCTATGGCGAGAGCGGCGCGAGCAGCGCGGACAAGTTTTTGCGACTGTTGATGTTCATCGGCGGCCTGAAGGACAGCGGGGCGGCGCGCGTGACGGCGGTGACGCCCTATCTCTGCTTCTCGCGCAAGGACCGCCGCACGAAGCCGCGCGATCCGATCGCCACGCGCTATGTGGCGCAGCTTTTCGAGGCGATGCGGGCCGACGCGCTGATGACGGCCGATGTCCACAATATCGCTGCCTTCGAAAACGCCTTCCGTTGCGAAACGATTCCGCTCGACGCGCACGCCATCTTTGCACGCCATTTTGCGTCGCTCATCGGCGACGCGCCGCTCGCGGTGGTTTCGCCCGACCTCGGCGGCGAGAAACGCGCCGAGCTTTTCCGGCAGCGGCTCGAGCGCATGTTGAAACGCCCCGTCGCCAAGGCCTTCATGGACAAGACGCGCAGCGAAGGCCGCGTGACGGGCGATATTTTCGCTGGGGAGGTCGCGGGCCGCGTCGCCATCGTCCTCGACGATCTCATCGCCGGCGGCGGCACGGCGGCGCGCGCGGCGACGGCCTGCCGCGCGCACGGCGCGGCGCAGGTTTTCGTCGCGGCTACCCATGGCGTCTTCGCTGCGGCGGCGCCCGAGACCTTGCGTGACGCGCCGATCGACGGCGTCGCGATTACCGATTCTGTTGCGCTGCGGCCGAACGACGCAACCGCGAGCGCACTTCAGGAGCGCCTGGCGATCCTCTCGCTCGCGCCGCTTTTCGCCGAGGCGATCCGCCGCCGGCATGAAGGCGGCTCAATCACGCAACTTCTCGCCGACGGCTCGTGAACCATCTTCACCCATTTGCTATATTCTTGCGACAGAATGGATGGATCATGGATTTTCCCGTTCAAAAACAGAGTCTCGACGCGCGGCGCGCGCTGGAGCGCCGCGCGGCGTCTCCGCTCACATCGCTTTTGCACACGGCTTCCTTCGAGACGCTGGACCGCGCCGCGCAGGCGACCGCCGCCCGCTTCACGCAGGGCATTTCGCCGCATGCGCAAATGTCCGCCTGGATCGACTGGGCCGCGCATCTTGCTGAATCGCCCGGCCGGCAATTGGAGCTCGCGATGGACGCCCTCG
Source organism: Methylocystis parvus (assembly GCF_049675845.1). Lineage (GTDB taxonomy): Bacteria > Pseudomonadota > Alphaproteobacteria > Rhizobiales > Beijerinckiaceae > Methylocystis > Methylocystis parvus_A. Next base: position 3,224,453 of record NZ_CP187161.1, on the reverse strand, counting down.
CCTCCACGGCGCGTCTCGCGCATTTCGGCATGCACAATCTCGTCAGCGACAAGGCCGCACGGCCTTTCGCGCCCGAGCCTTCCGACCGGCGCTTCGACGATCCCGCCTGGGGCGCTTTCCCGTTTCTCTTCTTCGAGCAATCATTCCTCGCGCAGCAGCAATGGTGGCGAAAGGCGACGCGCGAGGTGCGCGGCATGCGCGCCAACAACGCGGCGCGCGTTTCGTTTCTGGCCTCGAAATATCTCGACGCGTTCTCGCCCTCCAATGTTCCCTGGCTGAACCCCGTCGTCATCGACCGCACGCAGCGCGAGGGCGGCGCCAATCTCGTGCGCGGCTTCAAGAATTTTCTCGAGGACTTTTTCGACGCGGCCACGCAGTCGCCGAATGGCGGCGACGCCTATGAAGTGGGCAAGGATGTCGCGGCGACGCCGGGCGAGGTCGTTTATCGCAACCATCTCATGGAGCTGATCCAGTATCAGCCGACGACCGAGTCGGTGTGCGCCGAGCCGATCCTGATCGTGCCTGCGTGGATCATGAAATACTACGTGCTCGACCTCGCCGCGCATCACTCGATGGTGCGCTATCTCGTCGAGCGCGGTTTCACCGTCTTCATGATCTCGTGGCGCAATCCCACGGCCGAGGATCGCGATATCCGCTTGGACGATTACCGCATCCTCGGCGTGATGGAGGCGCTCCGCGTCATCAACGCGGTCGTCCCCGGCCGATTGGTCCACGCCGCCGGCTATTGTCTTGGCGGCACGCTTCTCGCCATCGCCGCCGCCACGATGGCGCGCGACGGCGACGACCGACTCGCCTCGGTCACGCTGCTCGCCTCGCAGACCGATTTCAGCGAGCCCGGCGACCTCATGCTCTTCGTCGACGCGGCGCAGGTCGCCTTTCTCGAGGACATGATGTGGGATCAGGGCTATCTCGACACCTATCAGATGTCGGGGGTCTTCATGGCGCTGCGCTCCAACGAGCTCTTCTGGGCGCGCGCCATCAACGAATATCTTCTCGGCGAGCGCGAGCACCCCAACGATCTCATGGCGTGGAGCGCGGATCAGACGCGCATGCCCTATCGGATGCATACGCAATATCTGCGGGGCCTGTTTCTCGAAAACAGGCTGACGGCCGGCCGCTACGCGGTCGAGGACGACGTCATCGCGCTGAAGGACATCAGCGTTCCCATGTTCGTCGTGGGAACGGAGACGGATCACATTTCGCCCTGGCGCTCGGTCTACAAGGCGCATCTCTTCACCGACAATGAGATGACCTTCGTTTTGACCAATGGGGGCCATAACGCCGGCGTCGTCTCCGAGCCTGGGCATCCCGGGCGTCGCTATCACCTCGCCGTGCGGGCGCGCAACGACCGCTATGTCAGCGCCGATCACTGGCGCGAGCGCGCCAAGCTTTTCGAGGGGTCCTGGTGGCCGGCATGGGCGTCCTGGCTCGAACGCGCGAGCGCGCGGGAGCGCGTCGCGCCGCCGCCAATGGGCGCGCCCGAAAAAGGCTTCGTGCCGCTTGAGCCGGCGCCCGGGAGCTATGTGCGCCAGCGCTGAGGATCAGCGCTGAGGCGGGAAGACCGTCTTCCAGTCGTTCTTCATGCTGACGAGCGCCCAGCCGCGTTTACCGGCCTCGTCCAGCCCGCGTTCGAGACGCCCGACGGGCGAGCCGCGGTCATAAGCCGCTTCGCGCGCGGCGTCGTCGTGATGCACGATCAGGCCGAAGCGCGGCCCTGCCCCGGCGGTCGTCCATTCGAGCATCTGAAAGTCGCCGTCCGAATTGCCGAAAGCGGCGATGGGGCGGCGGCCGATGAATTGATTGATGCCGACCGGCTTTCCAGCCTTGTCGTCGATGAAGGCGACCTTCGCTTCGCGCTTGAGAGCCGGCTTGCCGTCGCGCACCTCATATTTGGTGACGATGGACGAGCCGACGATCTGCTCCGGCGGCACGCCATAGACGCGCTCCGCAAAGGCGCGCATGAATTCGAGGCCGCCGCCCGAGACGATGAAGGTCTTGAAGCCATTGGCGCGCAAATAAGCAAGCAGCTCCAGCATCGGCTGATAGACGAGGCGGTCGTAATGCGCCTTGAATTTCGGGTGCTCGGCCGTCGCAAGCCATTGCGAGACTTGGGCCTGGAACTCCTCTGGCGTTTCGCCGGCATGGGTTGCGCCGACGATCTCGTTGAGCCCCTTCGCGCCGCTTTCCGCGAGCGTCTTGACGTCTCCCGACAGCGCCGCCTTGAAAGGCTGCCGCTTGCGCCATTCGGGATGCTTGGGCGCCAATTCCTTCACGCGGTCGAGCGCGAAGACAGCCTGCGTATAGAGCGGCCATTCGGTCCAGAGCGTGCCGTCATTATCGAAAACAGCGATACGCTCCTCGGGTTTCACATAGTCGGGCCCGTCCGCCTTCGTCACTCTGGCGACGAAGGCGAGGATCCCCTGCTTGGCGGGGCCGTCGTTCCAGGAGGGAAGCGCGTCGTCCGCGCGCGCAGAGGCGCAGGAGACGAGGACAAGAACGACGATGGCCAGCGCTCGGAATTTCATCGCTCGCCTCAGTCGTCGCAAAGGGGGACGAAGGTCATGGCGATCGAGGCCGGGAAAGGCGAGAAGGTCAACCACGGCAAAGACATGTTCCGTTCTCCGCAGTGACGGGGAGACGTAAGGCGCTGGCCCACATATCGGCGGCGCGCCCTGACGTTGATCAAATCCAGCGCGAGCTTATCAGCGTATGATCCGAATCTACAACGTGCGTGCGAGATTTCCTCAAATAGCCGCGCCCAAGGCGATCCCGCGATCGTAAATGCGCGATCGTAAATGTGTGCAAACAGAACACGAATTTGCCGCGAGCGGCGCGGAAAAAGAATAACCTTGCCGTCGAGGCGATTCGCGATGAGAGGGGACAAAATGGCGACATTCAGACCCGAGGAGGAAAACTCCGTTTATATCGGCCACGGGACGGAGATGACGGGCGCGATCCGGGCGCGCGACAGCATTGTGATCGACGGCGCATTCGACGGAGAGATCGCCTGCAACCATCTCCTCGTCGGACCTTCTGGCGTCGTGAAGGGCAAGATCAACGTATCGACCGCGGACATCTCCGGAGAGGTCAGCGCCGAGATTGTCACCAAGCATCTCCTGACTGTGCGCGGCACCGGCCGCGTCGAAGGCAAATGGGATTGCGGCATGATCGAGGTTGCGCGCGGCGCGGTTCTCAACGGCGCCGCGCATGTGACTCAAAGCGCCGGCGCGACGCGGCGCGACGCGATCGTGGAACAGCCCGCCCTGATCGAATCCGACTATGTCGAGGAAGAGGAATATGTCGCGCCGGCGCCCGCGCCAGCAATCGTCGCGCCGCTGCGCGAAACGCCGCGCCTGACCAAGCTCAATCTGCGCACGCTGCGCCGCCAGGTCGGCTGATTATCGTTCCCGATGCAGCAAGGCGATCGCGTGCGGGCGCGATCGCCTGATTTTTTTCACGCAGTCTTTTGGCTTCGCGCTAGGTCGCGACCTTCCAGATATCGTCCGCATATTCGCGGATCGTCCGGTCCGACGAGAACCATGCGACCCGCGCCGTATTCAGAATGCAGGACTTCCGCCACGCCTTCTGGTCGCGCCAGCGCGCGTCGGCCTTGCGTTGCGCATCGCAATAGCCATCAAAGTCCTTAGTGATCAGGAAGTGATCGTAATAGGTCAGCGTATCGACGAGCTGCGCGTAGCGATGCTTGTCGTCGGGCGAGAACATGCCGCTCGCGACGGCCGCGAGCGCTTCCGACAGGCGCGGGCTCGCCGCGATCGTCTCGCGCGCGTCGATGCCGCGCGCCCGGCTCTCCTCCACCTCCTGCGCCGTCAGGCCGAAAATGAAGATGTTGTCGTCGCCCACGCGCTCGCGGATCTCGACATTGGCGCCGTCGAGCGTACCGATGGTGAGCGCGCCGTTGAGCGCGAATTTCATGTTGCCGGTGCCCGACGCTTCCATGCCCGCGGTCGAAATCTGTTCGGAGAGATCGGCCGCTGGAATGATCGTCTCGGCGAGGCTCACATTGTAGTTCGGCAGGAAGACGACCTTCAGGAGGCCGCGCGTCGCCGGATCGTCGTTCACGACCTGAGCGACGTCATTGGCGAGCTTGATGATCAGCTTCGCCTGATGATAGCTCGCCGCCGCCTTGCCTGCGAAAATCTTCACGCGCGGAACGAAATCGCGCGAGGGCTGCGACTTGATGTCGAGATAGAGCGCGACCGCTTCCAGCACATTGAGAAGCTGACGTTTATATTCATGGATGCGCTTGATCTGCACGTCGAAGAGCGCGCCCGGATCGACGCGCACGCCAACCGTATCAAAGATCTTCGCCGCGAGACGCTCCTTGTTCTCGCGCTTGGCCGCGGCGAAACGCAACTGGAAATTCGCGTCGTCCGCAAAGGCTTCGAGCTCGATAAGCTTCTCGGGGTCGTCGAAGACGCCGACGCCGATCGTCTCGGCCACGACGCGGGAGAGAGCCGGATTGGCCTCGAGCAGCCAGCGCCGGAAGGTGACGCCGTTCGTCTTGTTGACCACGCGATCGGGATAGAGATGGTGGAAGTCCTTGAACACCGTCTCCTTCACCAGCTCGCTGTGCAGCGCGGAGACGCCGTTGACCTTGTGCGAGCCGAGAAAGGCGAGATGCCCCATGCGCACATGGCGGCCATTATGTTCATCGATGAGCGACACGGAAGAGAGAACGCCCGCGTCCTGAACGCCCTTTTCGCGCAGGCCGTCGAGATGCATGGCGTTGATGAGATAGATGATCTGCATGTGGCGCGGCAGCAGCTTCTCCATCAGCCACACCGGCCAGGTCTCCAGCGCCTCGGGCAGCAGGGTGTGGTTGGTGTAGGAGAAGGTCGCCTGCGTGATCTCCCACGCCTCCTTCCACTCGACGCCATAGACATCGACGAGAAGGCGCATCAGCTCCGCGACGCCGATCGCCGGATGCGTGTCGTTGAGCTGGATCGCATTCTTCTCGGCGAGCTTCGTGATGTCGCCGGTCTGCTTCATGTGGCGGCGGATCAGATCCTGCAGCGAAGCGGAGACGAAGAAAAATTCCTGCCGCAGCCGCAGCTCCTGGCCGGCGGGCGTGGAGTCGCTCGGATACAGAACCTTCGAGATCGCCTCGGCGCGCACCTGCTCCGTGAGCGCGCCGACATGATCGCCCTGATTGAAGGCGTCGAGCCGCAGCGGATCGAGCGCGCGCGCCGACCAGAGTCTCAGCGTGTTCACATGCCTGCCGCGCCAGCCGACGACCGGCGTGTCGTAGGCCACGGCGACGATGGTCTCGCCCGGGATCCACACATGGGCGAGCTTGCCGTCCGTCAGGCGCGTCTTTTCGACATGGCCGCCAAAGCCGATGTCATAGGTGATTTCGGGTCGCGGGAACTGCCAGCTATTTCCGAAGGACAGCCAGTCTTCCGGATATTCGTGCTGCCAGCCGTCCTTGATCGTCTGGCGGAAGAGGCCGTGATCGTAGCGAATGCCGTAGCCGACCGCGGCGATCTCCAGCGTGGCCATGCTGTCCATGAAGCAGGCCGCGAGACGCCCCAGGCCGCCATTGCCGAGCGCCGCGTCGGGCTCGACTTCACGCAATTTGTCGAGATCGACCCCGAGCTTGGCCAGCGCTTCGCGCATGGCGCCGGTGAGGCCGAGATTGGTGAGCGTGTCGATCAGCAGGCGCCCGACCAGGAATTCGAGCGAGAGGTAATAAACGCGGCGGCGATCTTCGCGGTAATTGCGTTTGGTCGAGGCGAGCCAGGATTCGACGACGCGGTCGCGCGTCGCGAGCGCCGTGGCGACGAACCAGTCGCGCGGGCTCGCCGTCGCGCTGTCCTTGCCCACCGTGTAAGTGAGGCGGCGCAGAACGTCGTCGCGCAGCGCGGCGACAGTTGCGGCGTGGGCGTGATGGGTCTTGTCGATCGCGTTCAATTCGGTTCTCGCAAGCAAGCCGTCGGGGGAGAGCGCGACGCTTCGGCGTCCTGCGCCGCGCGCGCTTTCTGATAGGGCCGGGCCGATCCCTTTCGATCGGCTCCAGCTTTGCGGCGCGCCGCATAAAAAAGATTAAACAACGGGATTGTGGACGTAAACAGGCGCCGGCAAAGGCGCCGATAGTTTCATCAGTATGTGAACATGGTTGCGCAAATGAAAACGCGCTAGCGCACAATGTAGTCAATTGCGCCGGCGCGACGCTCGTCTTGTGCGCAACAGCCGACGGCGACGAGACGCCGTCCCGCGACGCCTTCGCGGCGCAAATAACGCTCGGCCGCCGTTGCGCGCCGTTGCGAAAGGGCGTCCGCGGCGCCTTCGTCGCCATGGCCGCGCACTTCGATCGTCGTGTCCGGGCACCGGCGAATGATCAGCGCCGCCTTGTCGAGCGCGAGCGCGGCGCGGCGATTGACCGTTGCGCGCGACGCATGAAAGGCGACCGGCTCCGACGCCGCCACGGCGTCGAGGGCGCGCTGGCAGGCCGCGGCGTCGAGATCGCCCTCCGGCAGAGCGGCGAGAATGTCTTTCGGATCGCTTGGCGCAGCGGGGGCGGGAATTGTGGCGGTGGCGTCCGGTTTCGTTTCGACGGGCGTCGGCGCCGGTTCGGTTTTCTCCAGTTGCGGACCCTGAGCCGCCACGATGCGGCGCACGCCCGGCGCGGCGGCGATCTGCGCCATGAGATCGGCTTTCTCCGCGACGGCCGGCGTCGCGACGACGTCGCGGCCCGCGAGCGAAACGGCCGTCGCATCGACGCCCGCCGCTTGCGCCAACCCGGTCACGCGCTTCTCCAGGCCGGACTCATAGGCCGGCTGCGCCACAAGCGCCGCGCCAAGCCAGATCAGCGCCGCGGGGACGAGGCCGAGCGCCCAGCGCTCATGCGCCGAGAAGCTTTTGCGGAAAGCGTAGGCCCCGAGACCGCAGCCCGCGATGAAGGCGGCGAAACAGCCGAGCGCGCTTTCGACATGGATCGAGATTGCGCCCTGCGCCGCGCCGAGCGCGACGGCCGCCGCGGCGGCGAGCGCGGCGAGACCCGCCCATATCAGCCAGCGCGCCGGGCCCTTTCGGCTTGGCGGTTGAGTTGCGAGCGCGCCCGTCGCCGCGCCCACGGCGAGGCAGGCGGCGAGCCAGGGCCAGAGAAAAGCGTAGAAATCCAGCATGGCGCCCTATTGCGCGGGGCGAAGGCCGCGCTCTCGAACAATGGGGCGCCTGGCGCCTGATCGCAAGCGCGGCGGAGCGGCGATTGACTTCGCCACGTCGCCTCGCACATGCTCGCCCGGCAATTGCGGAGCGGCACGGCCCCATGGATTTTCAAACCATTCTCGCTGTCAATTTGATGGCGCTTTCCGCAATGTCGCTTCTTCTCGGCCTCGCTCAGCGCCGACGCGAGCTTGCCTCCTTCGCTCTGGTCAATGCGCTCGTCGTCCTCGTCGGCGGTTTTGCGCTCTGGGCCTTTCCGCAGGAGGCCGGGGGCCTCGTCTCGCTCGTCTTCTTCCCGCTCGTCGCCGCGCCGATGGCGCTCGGGGCGCTTCAGGGGCGTTACGCGCGCGCCGGGCGGCTGGAGGCGGCGGCGCGCTGCGCCGACCTCATCGCCTTCTTTCATCCAACGCCCGCCATGCGCCTCGCCGCCGCCTTCGCCCGGGCCGGCGCGATCGAGGATCCGCGCGAGAAGGCCCGGGCCTTCGCCGCGCTCGCCGCGCAGGCGCCGGCCGAGCAGGCGGCCGTCATCGAAACGCGTCTCCTTGCCGACCGCGGCGACTGGGAGAAGGCGCTGGTCCTCGCCCAGAACCCCGAGAACGCCCGCCAGCTTTCGGGCTATCGCCTGCGCGCCCTCGGCGAGACGGGCCGCATCGAGGAAATGATCCGAGACTATGCGCGCTCCGCCGATTCCATCCCGCTCGAGCAGACGGTCTTTTCCTGGCTCTTCGTGCTCGCCTTTGCGGGGCGCCCGCATGCGGTGGAGGAATTGGCGACGCGGGTGATGCGGCTCGACGCGGACACGGCGGCCTATTGGGTCGCCGTGGCCCGGCGCCACGCGGGCGACGAGGCGAGCGCGCGGGCCGAGTTCGAGGGCCTCGCCATGAGCCGCAAGGAAACGCAGGCCGCCATCGCGGCACGTCGCCAGTTGGCGAAAGCCTGGGCGTCGCATACCCATCTCTCGGCCAAAGCGCTGGAGATCGTCGAGGGCGTCGCCTTGCGGGCCGAAACGGAAAGCGCGCGTCTTGCGCGCGGCTGGCGACTGCCGCCCGCGACGATGCTCTTCGTCGCGGCCAATTCGGCGATGTTCGTGGCGGAAATGGGCCTTGGCGGCTCGCAGAACGCCGAGACCCTCATCGAGCTCGGCGCGCTATGGGCCCCGCTCGCGCTGCATGGCGAAAGCTGGCGCGTGCTGACATCGACATTTCTGCATTACGGCCCGCTGCATTTCGGGCTGAACATGGCGATGCTGGCGCTGATCGGGCGCGAATTGGAGCACGAGGCGGGCGCGCTCAAGACCTTCGCCGTCTATCTCGGCGGGGCGCTGTTTTCATCCGCTTTCGTGCTTGCCTTGATGGCGAGCGGCATGGTCGGCTACGGGCTCTATGTCGGCGCCTCGGGCGCCATCTTCGCGCTTTTCGGCGGGGTCGGCGCGCTGAGGATCAAGGACTGGCTGCGCCACCGCGCAAGCCTGGACAGCTATCGCGCCACGGCGCTCGGCCTCGCCATGCTGGTGCAGATCGCGGCGGATTTCCTGCTGCCCATGTCCAGCCTCGCCGCGCATCTTTCAGGCTTCGGTTTCGGACTCTTCCTGGGGTTATTCATTCACCCCAAGCCACGCTAGACGCGCATCGGCATCAGCACGTAAAGCGCATTCGCGCCGTCACGGTCCTGGATCAGCGTGGGCGAGCCGGGATCGGCGAGCTTGAAGAGCGCCGTGTCGCTGTCGAGCTGCTGGGTGATGTCGAGCAGATAGCGGGCGTTGAAACCGACATCCAGCGGCTCGCCGTCATAATCGGCTTCGAGTTCTTCGACCGCCGAGCCCTGATCGGGGTTCGTCACAGAAAGAACCAGCTTGCCTGGCGTAAGGGCAAGCTTCACCGCGCGGCCGCGCTCGGAAGAGATCGTCGAAACGCGGTCGACCGCCTTGGCGAAAACGTCGCGCTCCACAGTCAGGCGCTTGTCGTTATTGGCCGGGATGACGCGCGCGTAATCAGGGAAGGTGCCGTCGATCAGCTTCGTCGTCAGCAGCGCGTCGCCGAAGGAGAAGCGCATCTTGTTGGTGGAGAGCTCGACGAGAACTTCGCCTTGCGCGTCCTCGATGAGCTTCTGCACTTCCTGCACCGCCTTGCGCGGCAGGATGACGCCCGGCATCCCCGAGCAGCCCTCCGGCGCCGGCAATTCGAGCCGCGCGAGGCGGTGGCCGTCGGTCGCCACGGCGCGCAGCATGAGCTGGCCGTCGACCTCCATGGCGTGGACATAGATGCCGTTGAGGTAATAGCGCGTCTCCTCGGTGGAGATCGCGAATTGCGTCTTCTCGATCAGCCGCTTGAGATCGGCCGGCGGGAGCGAGAATTTGTGGCTGAACTCGCCCGAGGTCACGTCGGGGAAGTCGCTCTCCGGCAGCGTCGAGAGATTGAAGCGCGAACGGCCGGAGCGCAGCGTGAGCTGGCCCGTCTCGCCGCTTTCGTCGAGCGAGACCTGCGCGCCCTCGGGGAGCTTGCGCACGATGTCGTAGAGCGTATGAGCGGGAAGCGTCGTCGCGCCCGCCTGCCCCACTTCGGCGGCGGTCTTCTCGGTGATTTCGAGATCGAGATCGGTCGCCTTCAGCGTCAGCGCGCCGTCGCGCGCATCGATCAGGACATTGGCCAGAATCGGAATGGTGGTGCGGCGTTCCACGACACGGTGAACATGGCCGAGCGCCCGCAAAAGCGCCGCTCTCTCGATCGTGACCTTCATCGCCGCAATACCGTCCGCGTCTTATTGGGCGCCTCGGGCGCCGGGGGCCAAGACTTTGGCAAGCCGGGCGCGGAATCGCAAGGGGCCCCTGGGTCCGGCTTGTGGAGAAAATCGGCCTAAGCCTAGCCGCAGAGCTTGGCCTGGCGAAGCATCTTCCCAATCTGCGGCGCCTCCTTCGCCCCGCAACCTTCCCTTGCGCGCTCCAGGGCCTCTGCCCGCGCGCCGCGCTCGAGCAGCACGAGCGCGAGATAGGCGTTGGCGGCGGCGAAAATTCCCTTGTCGGCGGGCTTTGTCGAAAGCGCGATCGCCTTGCGAAGCTCGGCCTCCGCCCCGCGGAGCTCGTCCTGCTGAACGAGGGCGTGGGCGCGCAGGAAATGGCTTTTGGGGTCCTTCGGATAGCGAAAGACGAGATCGGACGAGGCTTTCGCGCCCTTGCTCATGTCGTCGGGCATGAGCCTCGCCGGCATGCGCTCGGCGGCGACCAGAGCGGCCGCCCTGTATTGCGCCGAGGCGGGAAAAACCGAGATCATCGAGAGGCAGAGGCCCAGAAGCGCGGCATAGCCGGCGGCGACGGCGTGCGGCGGCCGAAAGCCGTGGCCGGTCCAGGCGGACGTCACGACGAAGGCGAGGGCGCCGCCGCCAATGGCGCCGCCGAGATGCGCGGCATAATCCACGCCCGACGAGGCGTTGTAGAGCATGGGGCCGAGCGCCGGCACGCCGAGCCGCAGCGCCCAGCGCTGCATGGCCTCGCGCTCCACGGGATCGCATTGATTATGGTAGCTCACGACGAACAGAGCGGCGATGACGCCCGTGATCGCGCCGGAGGCGCCGACGGTCGGCACGGCGTGCGGGTTGCTCATGAGCGAGCCCGCCATGCCCGTGAGCGCCGACAGAACGAAGATCGCCGCAAACCAGCCACGCCCGAGGCGCCGTTCGAGCGGGAAGCCCGCGAGGGCGAGCGCGACGCAATTGCCCGCCACATGGCCGAAATCGCTGTGGAGGAGCGGCGCAAGGAAGATGCGCCAGACCTGCCTCTCGACGATCACGAGATCGTAGCTCGCGGCGCCAAAGGCGATCAGAGAGTCGAGGCTGATTTCCCCGCCCTTGCCGATATCGAAGGCATAGCGCCGCTCGAGGGCGAAGATGATGAAGAGAAAAGCGACGAGTCCGGCGGTGAAGAGCGGCATGTAGGCGATGAGCTTTTCGGCGGACGCCGCGTCGTCCAGAGCCCAGCGCGAGGGCTGGTCCGGCGCCGCCGCCTCGACCGCCGCCGATTGTCTTTGCGCCTTCGGCGCCGCAATTTCGCGCGCAACGCCGCGCCGCCCGAAACTCGCCGCCGTCATGTGAAAATCGCCCCGCTTGAAATTTCCTGACTGGATCATGGGCTGTCGGCTTTAAGCCGGCGGTAAACGGACGCCCTGCGCCGCGCGGCGAAGCTTTTGGTGTTTAACCGGCCCTTAAAGCGCCGCCTTTAATCCTTCCTAAATAGCGATCCCGCAGTGCGGGACGGGGCGCGGGCCTGCGCAAGGTTGAAGGAAGCGCGTAAATGGCGCGTGGCGGCGGCAAACGTCGGGAACCGAGCTTCGACGCGAAAGCCGAAGACGGCGTGTTGCGCGCCGAGCGACGGACGCCGCGCCGCGGCAGACGCGCCCCGGAGCCCGAGGAGGAGCCGGACGAGCCGGAGGAGTTCGAGGACGACGACGCCCCCGAACCCGCCAGACAGAGGCCAAGACGGCGAACGGGATCAATGATCGGCGCGCTTTTCTACTGGGCTTTCACCCTTTCCATCTGGGGCCTGATCGGCGGCGGCGCGGTCGCGGTCTATTACGGCTCGCAGCTCCCGCCCATCGATCAGCTCGCGGTCCCCAAGCGCCCGCCCAACATCGCCATCATGGGCGCGGACGGCGAGCTGCTCGCCAATCGCGGCGACACGGGCGGCGCGGCGATCCGCATTGCGGACCTGCCGCCTTATCTGCCCAAGGCCTTCATCGCCATCGAGGACCGGCGCTTCTATTCGCACTGGGGCGTCGATCCGCAGGGCATCGCCCGCGCATTGCTGCGCAACGTCTCGGGACGCGGCGGCATGCAGGGCGGCTCGACGCTCACCCAGCAGCTCGCCAAGAATCTGTTCCTCACGCAGGAACGCACCCTCTCCCGCAAGATTCAGGAAGCGATCCTGGCGCTGTGGCTCGAGCACAAATACTCAAAGGACCAGATCCTCGAATTGTATTTGAACCGTGTCTATTTCGGCTCGGGCGCCTATGGCGTCGAGGCCGCGACGCAGCGCTATTTCGGGCATAGCGCGAGAAACGCGACGCTCTCCGAATCCGCCGTGCTGGCGGGTCTGATGAAAGCGCCGAGCAAGCTCGCGCCCGACCGCAACCCGGAAGGCGCGAGCGAGCGCGCGGCGCAGGTCGTGACCGCCATGGCGCAGGAAGGCCATATCAGCGAGGCGATGGCGAAGGCCGCGCTGGCCCATCCCGCCCGCGTGGCGAAGGAACAGGGCGCCGGCTCGATCAACTACGCCGCCGACTATGTCATGGACATGCTCGACGACACGATCGGGGCCATCGATCAGGACATCGTCGTCACGACGACGATCGATCCGCGCCTGCAGGCCGTCGCCGAAGGCGCGCTGAAGGAGGAGCTCGACAAGAAGGGCGCGAAGTTCAACGTCACGCAGGGCGCCATCGTCTCGATGGACCCGAACGGCGCCATTCGCGCGCTCGTCGGCGGCCGCGATTATTCCGAGAGCCAATATAATCGCGCCGTCTCCGCGAAGCGCCAGCCGGGCTCGGCCTTCAAGCCCTTCGTCTATCTCGCGGGCATCGAACATGGGCTCACGCCAGACTCCGTGCGCGAGGACGGGCCGCTCAACATCAAGGGTTGGACGCCGGAGAATTACAGCCACGAATATTTCGGTCCCGTCACGCTCACCAAGGCGCTGGCGCTGTCGCTCAATACGGTGGCGGTGCGCGTCGGCATGGAAGTCGGCCCGAAGACGGTGGTGAAGACCGCCCATCGCCTCGGCATTCAGTCCGAGTTGCAGCCCAACGCCTCCATCGCGCTTGGCACGTCGGAAGTGACGCCGCTGGAGCTGGTCACAGCCTACGCCCCCTTCGCCAATGGCGGCGTCGGCGTGCAGCCGCACATCATCACCCGCGTGAAGACCGCGAGCGGCAAGACGCTCTATCAGCGCAAGGGCTCGAGCTTCGGCCGCGTGATCGAGCCGCAGTATGTGGCGATGATGAATGCGATGATGCAGGAGACGCTGACGACCGGCACGGCGCGCAAGGCGGACCTGCCCGGCTGGCAGGCGGCAGGCAAGACCGGCACCAGCCAGGATTTCCGCGACGCCTGGTTCCTCGGTTACACGAGCCGCCTCGTCACCGGGGTGTGGCTCGGCAATGACGACGCGACGCCGACGAAGAAGGCCTCGGGCGGCAATCTGCCGGTCGAGATCTGGAGCCGCTATATGACGATCGCCCATAAGGGCACGCCGGTCGCCGGCCTGCCTAGCGGCGCCTGGCGCCCGGAGATCGTGGAGGAGATCGTCGCCAAGCCGCTCGACGACCTGATCGGCATCTTCACGGGGCCGGACAAGCCCGCGCCTCAGGCCAAACCCCAAAAGCGCGCTGTCGCGGTCCAGCCGGAAAACGACGCCCCGCCGCCCGAGGAGCCGCCAGCGGCGGAGCCCGGCGACGACACGGCGACCATCCCCCCGCCGCCCCCGCGCGGCCGGCGCGCGGCCCCGCGCGAAGCCGACGAATTCATGCCGCCGGAAGACATCCCCAACGCCGGCGCCGTCCCGCCGCCCAACCCGCGCGGCCGCCGTCCCGCGGCGCGCGAGAAGAATATTTTCGAGGATCTTTTCGGGGGCGGTTGAGCGCTCCACCCTCCCCTCGAGGGGGAGGGTCGAAGCGCGCAGCGCTTCGGGGTGGGGTGAGGCGGCGATAACAAAGCCGCGTTGTCGCGCTCTCGACTCAAGAAAAAGAACCGGGATGGGGCTCCACTCCACCCCACGCCTTCGGCGCGACCCTCCCCCTCAAGGGGAGGGTAAGTCAATCCGACGTGATCATGATCTGCGGCGCCTCGTCGTTTTCCTCGCGGTCCAGCCCGTCCTCCTCGGCGAGTTCGACGCCCGTGATGCAGACGTCCTCGCCGTCGATGACGACCTCTATCTTTTCCAGCGCCGCGCCCGCGCAGGGGCCGTCGTAACATTTGCCCGTGGCGAGCTCGAATAGCGCCCCATGCTTGCCGCAGATGATGGCGCGGTGGCCCTGATCGAGGAAATGGCCGGGCTGGAAGTCGATCCGCGCGCCCTGATGCGGGCAGCGATTGACATAGGCGTGATAGGTCTTGCCCTGCCGCACGACGAAGATCGGAAAGGCCACGGTCTTGTCGCCGTCGCGGCGCGCCAGCACAAAACCGACCGCGCCGCGCTTGGCGACGTCGTTGACGTGACAGACTGCGAAGATTTCGTTTGCCGGCATGAACGCCTCCGTGGCGGGGCGCGCGCCCCTTTCCCTCACGGAAGCAAATTCCCTGCCTCGCGGATTGTATGTTTTGCTGAAAAGGAACTAAGCGCCTCCGGCTCAAGCGGCCGGAACGGCGCATGGCGTTCAGTGAAGGCTGACCATGGTCAGGTCGTTCTCCCGGGCGTTGCCGATCGCGCCTTCTTCGCTGTCGGCAAGGACGATCGGCGCGCCGTCGGCTCCGATCAGAGCGAAGATCGTGATTCCCGGCTGAATCTGAGGCGCTTGCGGGTAAAGACGGTTCACGTCCTCCGAGCGCATCTCCTTCACATAGGCGATCATCCCGTCGCCCAGATTGGCGAACTGCTCCGGCGTCAACAGGGGCGCCTTGTGTTCAATTGTCATTTTGGTTTGCATAGGCTCCTCCTCGGCGTCCTGAAAGACCCGCCCATCGACGCCTGACTTGCAGCGCGCCTTGGGAATAGAGATGTGGCTTTTCGAGCCGTTTTAAAGAGGGCGCCCATCCGCCTGATCGCCGGCGCGGCCTAGTGCATGGCGGCGGGAGCGGCGCCGGGCCGAGACCTGCGGAGGATGAAGGCGAGCGGCGCGACGCAGGCCGCGAGCGCCGCCAGGATGAAGAAGACGTCGATATAGGCGAGAAGCGCGGTCTGGGCCGCAAGCTGCCGGGCGACCCAGGCGAAAGCCTGCCGCTGCGCCTCCGCCGGAGCCGAGCCGAGCGCGACGAAGGCGTCCACGAGGCGGCGCATCGCGGCCTGGTACTGGACGTCTGAAGCGACGATATGTTCGGCGAGGCGACTCTCATGAAACTGCTCCCGCCAGGCAAGCACGTTCTGCGCCAGCGACACGCCTATCGACCCGCCGACATTGCGCGCGACATTGATGAGCGCCGAGGCCTGGTCGGTCTTGTCGGGGGGCGCGCCGTCATAGGAGGCGGCGGTGATCGGGATGAAGATCAGCGGCAGGCCGAGGCCGATATAGATGCGCGAGCGCGCGAAGAACCAGAAATCGAGATCGCCGGAGAGGCTGGTGAGCCCCCACATGGCGAGCGCGACGATGACCGCGCCGGTCGCGATGAGATAGCGCGGCTGAACGAGCGTCGAGAGCCGACCGACGACCAGCATCATCACCATGGTGACGAGGCCGCCCGGCGACAGGACCAGCCCCGCGAGCATCGCCGTGTAGCCGAAATTGATCTGAAGCATTTGCGGCATCATCTGCGTCGTCGCGATGAGAATGGCGCCCGTCGCCAGCATCACGACGAAACAGGAGCCGAACTGCCGCGTCGCGATGAGCCTGATGTCGACGACGGGATGTTCGCGCGACGCCTCCCACGGGATCATCAGCAGGAAGGCGAGCGCGCTGATGGCGGCGGTCGTGACGATGAAGGTCGAGCCGAACCAGTCCTCGATCTGGCCGCGGTCGAGCGTGATCTCCAGCGCGCCGAGAAAGATGGAGACGAGCGCGAAGCCGACGAGATCGAAGGGTTCGCGCGGCCTCTCCGTGTGATCGATGGGGATGAAGGCCTCGACCATGCCAAGGGAGAGAAGGCCGATCGGCCCGTTGATGAGAAAGCACCAGTGCCAGGAGAAATTGTCGGAGAGCCAGCCGCCGAGCGTCGGCCCGACAACCGGCGCGACGACGACCGCGACGCCGAAGAGCGCGAATCCCTGCCCGCGTTTCTCCGGCGGAAAGGCGTCGGCGAGAATGGATTGCGAGACCGGCACCATGCCGCCGCCGCCGAGGCCCTGCATGATGCGAAAGAGGAGCAGCGAGCGAATGTCCCATGCGAAGCCGCAGAGGATCGAGCTCACAGTGAACAGCGCAAGGCAGATGAGAAAGAAGCGCTTGCGGCAGAGCCGCCGCGCCAGCCAGCTGCTCGCCGTGAGGATGACGGCGTTCGAGACGAGATAGGTGGTGACGACCCAGGTGGATTCGTCCAGACTCACCGCCATGCCGCCCGCAATATAGGGAAGCGCGACGTTGGCGATGGTCGTGTCGAGCACTTCCATGAAGGTCGCGACGGACACGACGACCGCGATGACCCACGGATTGGCCTTCTGCGCCCCGCTCACAGCGCCGCCCGCAGCCGCTCGTAAAGCGAGGGGCCTGGATCGACGCGCACCACGGGCACGACGGACATGCCGGGGCCGAGCGCGCGGTCCATCGGCGGTTGATCGAAGACGATCTTCACCGGCACGCGCTGCACGATCTTCACGTAATTGCCCGTGGCGTTCTCGGGTGGCAGCAACGAGAAGGCCGCGCCGGAACCGGGCTGGATGCTCGCGACGCGCCCTTCGAGAGGGCGGCCCGGATAGGCGTCGATTTCGATCCGCGCCTTCTGCCCGACGCGCATCTTCGCGAGCTGCGTCTCCTTGAAATTCGCCGTCACCCAAATGTCGTCGGGCACGAACATGGCGAGCGCCGCCCCGGCCTGAGCGTATTGCCCCACCGCCGCCGTCAGCCGCACGACGCGTCCGCTTTGCGCGGCCGCGACCTGCGTGTAATCGAGATTGAGTTCGGCCTGCTTCGTCTGCGCCTCCGCCTCGCGCAGATTGGCCTCCGCGGTCTCGCGCTGCGCGGCGACAGAGCCGACCTGCGCCCGCGCTGCGGCGACGCCCTTTTCGGCGCGGCTGCGGTTGGACTGCTGCTGTTCCAGGGTCGAGGTCGTCTGCTGCTCGCGCTGCACCGTTCCGAAGCCGCGCTGCACGAGTTCGCGGGAGCGGGCCGCCTCCTGCTGCGCGAAACGCAGAGCGGCTTCCGCCTGCGCGACCTGGGCGCGCGACTGGCCGACCTGCGCGCGCTGCGAAGCGACCTGCGCGCCGAGATTTTGCAAAGTGGACTGCGCCGCCGCCTGCTGCGCCTGCGCGCGCTCTCCTTGACGCGGACCAGGAAGGTGACGGCCTCTTTGCCATCGACGATGCGGTGATCGTAGGACAGCGCGAGGTACATCATCGGGCGGGCGACGATCTGGCCCTTTCTGACGACCGGGCGTTCCTCGATGCGATGCATGCCGAGGATACCAGACTGCGGGGCGTTCAAGATCGGCGTCGACATCAGCGAGCCGTAGACGCCGCCGTTCGAGATGGTGAAGGTGCCGCCCTGCATGTCTTCGATCGACAGGCGGCCATCGCGGGCGCGCTTACCGAACTCGTTGATCTGCTGTTCGATGCCCGCGAGGCTCAGACGGTCGGCGTCGCGCACGACCGGCACGACGAGGCCCTTCTCGGTGCCGACGGCGACGCCGATGTGATAGTAATTCTTGTAGATCAGCTCATCGCCATCGATCTCGGCGTTGACGGCCGGGACGTCGCGCAGCGCCTGGATGCAGGCCTTCACGAACAGGCCCATGAAGCCGAGCTTCACGCCGTGCTTCTTCTCGAAAATATCCTTGTATTGCGAGCGCAGCGCCATGACGGCGCTCATATCGACGTCGTTGAACGTCGTCAGCATGGCGGCAGTGTTCTGCGCATCCTTCAGGCGACGGGCGATGGTCTGGCGCAGTCTCGTCATCTTCACGCGCTCTTCGCGCGCCACATCGTTCCCCGGCGCGGGAAGCCGCGTTTCCTGCGGGACCGCTTTCAGCGCAGGCGCCGTCGGAATGGCGACGACGTTCGTTGCCGGCGGTGCGGGCGGGACTTCGTGGACCGGGGGCGCCGCTGGGCGCTGCGCCGGAGCGGAGGCAACGGCGGCGAGCACGTCTTCCTTCAGGACCTGACCGCGCCGGCCGGAGCCTTGAACATCGGACGCTTCCAGACCCGCTTCAGTACGGGCTTTCTGCGCAGCCGGCGGTGGAGGCGGAGGCGCCTGGACAGCAGCGGGTGCGGAAGCCGGTTGCGGAGGAGGGGGAGGGGAAGCGGGTTTGGTTTCGGTCTTAGCGGGTGCAGCCGCCTCGCCACCTTGTCTCAAAGCCGCAAGCAGCGCGCCGACTGCAACCGTAGCGCCGGACTGCACCAGAATTTCGCCGAGGACGCCGCTGGCCGGAGCGGGGACTTCCACCGTGACCTTGTCCGTCTCCAGCTCGACAAGCGGCTCATCCGCGTTGACTGTATCGCCGGACTTCTTGAACCACTTGCCTACAGTCGCTTCCGTAACGCTTTCTCCGAGCGTTGGAACGCGGATCTCAATCGACATTCTGAGCCCTCGCTTCTTTGTTTGCGCCTGGCGACTCTCCTTCGTCGAGCCGGCCGCCAGGCGCGGGGGGTGCTTTGTTTGCGCCTGGCGACTCTCCTTCGTCGAGCCGGCCGCCAGGCGCGGGGTGCTTTGTTTGCGTCTGGCGACCGCTCCTTCGTCGAGCGAGCCGCCGGGCGCGGGGTGCTTTGTCTGCGTCTGGCGATCGCTCCTTCGTCGAGCGAGCTGTCAGGCGCGGGGTGCATATTTGTTGCGATCGGCGACTCCGCTTCGCAGAGCCGGCCGCCGATCGTGTGCTCGTCAAATTCCGAGCGCGTCGGCGACGAGCGCCGTCTGCTCTTTGATGTGTTGCGAAAGCAATCCCGTGGCGGTGGCGGCGGAGGCCGCGCGCCCGGCATAACGAGGACGACGATGAATATAACCGAGATGGGTCAAAACCCACTCGATGTTGGCGTCCATGAAATACCAGGCACCCATGTTCTTCGGCTCCTCCTGGCACCAGACGATCTCGGCGAACTTGAAGCGGCTGAGTTCGTTGATGAGGGCGCGCGCCGGGAATGGATAGAGCTGCTCGACGCGCAGGATGATAGACGTCGTCGACGCCACGCTTCTCGCGATCCTTCGAGAAGGTCGTAATAGACCTTGCCGGTGCAAATCACGACGCGCTTGATCTCGGCGTCCGGTTTCAACTCGATCGACGACGTGCCGCGCTCGGCATCGTCCCAGAGCAGCCGGTGGAAGCTTGTTGTTGGGCCGAAATCCTCGATCTTCGAGACGACGCGCTTGTGACGCAGCAGCGACTTCGGCGTCATCAGGATCAACGGCTTGCGGAAATTGCGATGCAAGCTGACGGCGCAGGATGTGGAAATAGTTCGCAGGCGTCGTGCAGTTGGCGACCTGCCAGTTGTCTTCGGCGCAGAGCTGCAGATAGCGCTCGAGGCGCGCCGAAGAGTGCTCCGGACCCTGGCCCTTCGTAGCCGTGCGGCAACAAACAGACGAGACCCGACATGCGCAGCCATTTGCGCTCGCCCGACGATAGGAACTGGATCGAAGACCACCTGTGCGCCGTTGGCGAAGTCGCCGAACTGGGCTTCCCACAGCGTCAGTGCATTCGGCTCGGCGAGCGAATAGCCGTATTCGAAGCCGAGCACGGCTTCTTCCGAGAGCATCGAGTTGATGACCTCGAAGCGCGCCTGGTTCGGCGACAGATGCTTCAACGGCGCGAACCGGCGCTCGTTTTCCTGGTCGATGAAGACCGCGTGACGTTGCGAGAAGGTGCCACGCTCGCAATCCTGACCGGAAAGGCGGACGCGGAAGCCTTCCATCAACAGCGACGCAAAGGCCATGTGCTCGGCCATCGCCCAATCGATGCCTTGGCCGGTGTCGATCATCTCGCGGCGGCGCTCGACGAGCTTGCCGACGGTCTTGTGGATGTGGAAGTCGTTCGGAATCGTCGTGATGCGATGGCCGATGTCTTTCAGCGTTTCGATCTCGACGCCGGTGTTGCCGCGCCAGTCGTCGCTGTCGGGGCGCGTGATCCCGGACCAGCGGCCGTCGAGCCAATCGGCCTTGTTCGGTTTGTAGCCGTCGGAGAAGGAAAACTCTTTATCGAGGGTGGTGCGGACCTCGTCCTTCATGCCGCCGAACTCGGCTTCGGTGATTACACCCTCGTCGATCAGGTTTTTCGAATAGATATCGACGACCGTCGGATGCGATTTGATGCGCTTGTACATCGCCGGCTGCGTGAACAGCGGCTCATCCGCTTCGTTATGGCCATGACGGCGATAGCAGAACATGTCGATGACGACAGGCTTCTGGAACTGCTGGCGGAACTCGGTCGCCACGCGCGCCGCGAAGACGACCGCTTCCGGATCGTCGCCGTTGACGTGGAAGATCGGGGCTTCGATCATCTTCGCAACGTCGGACGGATAGGGCGACGAGCGCGAGTGGTGCGCGGATAGGTGGTGAAGCCGATCTGGTTGTTGATGATGAAATGGATGGAGCCGCCGGTGCGATGACCGCGCAGACCCGACAGGCCGAAGCATTCCGCGACGACGCCCTGGCCCGCGAACGCCGCGTCGCCGTGGATGAGCAGCGGCAGAACGGCGGTGCGATCGTTGCTCGGGCAATTGCGCTGATCCTGCTTGGCGCGCACTTTGCCGAGAACGACCGGATCGACGATCTCGAGATGCGACGGGTTTGCCGTCAGCGAAGATGGACGGTATTGCCGTCGAACTCGCGGTCGGAGGAGGCGCCGAGGTGATACTTCACGTCGCCTGAACCTTCGACGTCGTCGGGCTTGAAGGAACCGCCCTTGAACTCGTGGAAGATGGCGCGCAACGGCTTCGACATGACGTTGGCGAGGATGTTCAGACGGCCGCGATGGGCCATGCCGAGAACGATTTCCTGCACGCCGAGCGCGCCGCCGCGCTTGATGATCTGCTCCAGCGCGGGAACCATCGCCTCGGCGCCATCGAGCCGAAGCGCTTGGTGCCGGTATATTTGACGTCGCAGAACTTCTCGAAGCCTTCGGCCTCGATGAGCTTGTTCAGGATCGCGCGCTTGGCCTTCCGGCGTGAAGCGCACATCTTTTTCCGGGCCTTCTACACGTTCTTGAATCCAACCCTTTTGTGTTGGATCGGTGATGTGCGTGAACTGCACGCCGATCTTGCGGCAGTAGGTCCGGCGCAGAATGGTCAGGATCTGACGCATCGTTGCGGTTTCGAGGCCCATGACGCGATCGATGAAGATCGGGCGGTCGAGATCGGCCTCGGTGAAGCCGTACGTCTCCGGAAGCAATTCGCGGTGGACGCGGCGGTCGGCGAGGCCGAGCGGATCGAGGTCGGCGGCGAGATGGCCGATCACGCGATAGGCGCGGATCAACATCAGCGCGCGGATCGAATCTTGCGTGGCGCGGAGCGACGCCGCTGGCGTCATTTCGAAGCCCGAGATCTGCGCGCGGCGCTCGATCTTGTCGCGAATAGTGCGTTCGGTATCGCCGTAATCGCCGGTTAGCGCGCCGACGAGATCGCGATCGGTGCCGGATTCTTCGAGAAGAGCGGCCAGCGGAGGGGCCCAGGCGGGACCGCCGTTGTTGGACGATAACTGGGTCGGCGGCTCCTTGATGCTTTCGAAGAACCGACGCCATTCATCGCTGACAGCGCCTGGGTTGCGCTCGTATTCAGCCTGCATGTCTTCAATATAGGGGGCGTTGGCCGCGCTCAGAAAAGAGGTGCGCAGGAACGCTTCATTCTGGCCGTTTCGTGCCATTGACGTTCGTCCTTATTCATTCTCCGCGAGCATCGTTTCGATGCTCTGGATGACGCGGACAGCGACCGGACACATACTGCCGCCAGTCTTACGGCTCGGTTATTTTCGGCGCCTCTAAGCCTTCAAAACTTCGACAAGAGTACGGCCGAGAGCTGCGGGGCTCGGCGCAATGGCAATGCCTGCAGCTTGCATCGCTGCGAGCTTGTCTTCCGCTTTACCCTTGCCACCGGAAATGATCGCGCCGGCGTGACCCATGCGGCGACCCGGAGGTGCCGTCACGCCAGCGATGAAGCCCGCCATCGGCTTTTTGCGGCCCTTCTTCGCCTGTTGGATGAGAAAGTCAGCCGCGTCCTCTTCGGCGGAGCCGCCGATCTCGCCGATCATGATGATCGACTGCGTTTCGTCGTCGGAGAGGAACATGTCGAGGACGTCGATGAAGTCCGTGCCCTTGACGGGGTCGCCGCCAATGCCGACAGCCGTCGTCTGGCCGAGACCGACGTCCGTCGTCTGCTTTACTGCTTCATATGTGAGAGTTCCCGAGCGCGATACAATGCCGACGGAGCCGTTCTTGAAGATGTTTCCCGGCATGATGCCGATCTTGCATCTCGCCGGGCGTCACGACGCCGGGGCAGTTGGGGCCGATGAGCCGGGATTTTGTACCGTCGAGGGCTCGCCGCACACGGACCATGTCCATCACCGGGATGCCCTCGGTGATGCAGACGATCAGCGGGATTTCGGCGTCGATGGCCTCGCAGATGGCATCGGCCGCGCCCGGCGGCGGGACGTAGATCGACCGTTGCGTCGCGCCGGTCTTGTCGCGGGCTTCCGCCACCGTGTCGAAGACGGGCAGGCCGAGATGCGTCGAGCCGCCTTTGCCCGGGGAAACGCCGCCGACCATCTTGGTTCCATAGGCGATCGCCTGTTCCGAATGGAAGGTGGCGGTCTTGCCGGTGAACCCTTGCGTGATGACTTTGGTGTTCTTGTCGATCAGGACGGACATGCAGCGATTCCTAAAGAGAACGGGCGGCGCGGAAAGCGCGAGCGTCCGGCTCCCCTAAAGACGGACCCGGCCTCGCGCCGCGAATTTCGCGCCGCCAAACTATTGGGAAGAGCGCCCGCTTACAAGGCGGAAAGCGCCCGGAAGATGCGCATGCGGCAAGGGGACGCGATTAAATCGGCGGCAAAGGGCGACGGGCCGCCGCAGGCCGGCGCAGCCGCCATCTGGCCCCGTGGCCGCCGAGGTCACATTGGCCAGCGGGGATAGCCTGTTGGTTCAGAGGTTTGCGCCCGGCGCTTCGAAGAAGCCAGATAAACCTCGCGACGCAGCCGGTTGATGCCGCCGAGCGGCTGATGATCGACGAGCCCGTGCCAGGGCGTGAAAACAAGATGCTCGCACTCGCTCGCCTGCAGAGGTTGATCGAAATCCTGGGGCCTTATGGTGATGACCGCGACGTTCTGCCAGGCCGCCGTCCCGTCGGATTTCGGCTTCCATTCCGTATTGGCGCTCTCGATCGGATAGGCCTCGTCGTCGGGCTGGAGCCCGTCCGGCCGCAACTGGACTTGGAAATCGAACAGCACGGGATCGGCGCCGCCTGCGAGGCTCTTTTTCATTGCGAGGCGCAGATAGTCCTTGTCGGGAGTATCCGGCGTCGGCGAGGGATTCGCTGGATTTCTCGGCCGCGCGGCGAATTTCGCCGCCTTGTCCTTGCCGAAGAGAAAGGGCGAGGCGGAGAAATAGGTCGCGTCGAGCGGGTTCGCGAGCTGCGTCGGCTGGATGACTCCCGTCACGATGCCGAAGATCTTCATCCGCGCGGGGTTTTTCGGATCGAAGAAGACCGGAAAGAAGGCGCGGACATTGTCCTTGTTCTCGACCTGAAGCCGCGTGAAGGCGTCATATTCCGCGACATTGGGAAAAGCGAACATGGGCTGGTTGATGAGCAGGAAATCCTGCGTCTTGCCGCCCGGTTCGCCGAGCAGGGTCTCGCCCTCGACGCCCATGAGCTTGATCGCCATGCCACGGCTGTCCGCCTTCTTGTCGTTGACGTCCGGCGCAAGCACGGCCGTCGCGTTGGAATAGCGAATCCAGGCGGGATAGGTCTTGCCGGGCGCGGCGAAGACGCCGATGCGATATTTCTCTGGCAGGTCGGCGTTGACGGTGAAGTCCGCCTTCACGCAGCCATGCGCCTTGGGATGCACCGCGCGCCGGGCCATCGTCTCCCCGGACGCCGCGCCGTAGCGCTGCTCGAGCAGCTTGCCGGTCAGCTCGACCATTTCGGCGATCTGCGCGCTCTCGGCGGGCGGCGGCGCCTCGAATTTGGTCGGCGTAAAATCCGCTGCGTTTGCGCCACTGGCGAAAGCAAATTGAGAAAGGCCGGCGACGGCAGCCAGTATCGAGGCTCTCTGCATCTGAAACGCTCCAAATATTTCATTGCAAATCGCGCGAACAGGCGGACGCGCCCTCGGTAATCTAGGCGGGACGTCGCCGTCGGGAACCCTTAAAACCGCAAAATGAAAAAAGCCGGCGGGTCTCCCCGCCGGCTCTAAAATCTCGGGCTCTGCGAACCCTTACGCGGTCGTCGCGCCGAGGCTCGACACTTCGACCTTCACGCCCGGACCCTGGGTCGAGCTGATGGCGACGCGCTGGATATAGGTGCCCTTCGCGCCCGTAGGCTTGGCCTTGGCGACGGCGTCGACGAAGGCCTTGATGTTCTCGACGAGCTTGCCCTCGTCGAAGGAGGCCTTGCCCACCGTGCCCTGCACGATGCCGGCCTTCTCGACGCGGAACTCGACGGCGCCGCCCTTGGAGGCCTTCACCGCGCCGGCGACGTCCATGGTCACCGTGCCGACCTTCGGGTTCGGCATCATGCCGCGCGGGCCGAGCACCTTACCCAGGCGGCCGACGAGCGGCATCATGTCCGGGGTGGCGATGCAGCGATCGAACTCGATCGTGCCGCCCTGGACGATGGTGACCAGGTCCTCGGCGCCGACGACGTCTGCGCCCGCGGCCTTGGCTTCGTCCGCCTTGGCGCCGCGCGCAAAGACGCCGACGCGCAGGACGCGGCCGGTGCCGTTCGGCAGATTGACGACGCCGCGAACCATCTGGTCGGCGTGCTTGGGGTCGACGCCGAGATTCATGGCGATCTCGACCGACTCGTCGAACTTGGCCTTGGCGTTGCTGCGGACCAGCTTCACCGCATCGTCGATGGGATAAAGCTTGGTGCGCTCGACGCCCTCGCGGGCCTTGGCGATTCTCTTACCAACATGCGCCATGGTCTTACTCCACCACCTGCAGGCCCATCGCGCGGGCGGAGCCTTCGATCATCGACATTGCGGATTCGATCGAGGCGCAGTTGAGATCGACGATTTTCTTCTCGGCGATCTCGCGGATCTGCGCCTTGGTCACCTTGCCGACAACGTTACGGCCAGGGGTCTTCGAGCCCGAAGCCGGCTTCTTGCCGATCTTCAGACCAACGGCCTTCTTGAGGAAGAAGGAGACCGGCGGCTGCTTCATCTCGAAGGTGAAGGAGCGGTCCTGATAGGCGGTGATGATGACGGGGATCGGCGTCCCCTTCTCCATCTGTCCCGTCTTGGCGTTGAACGCCTTGCAGAATTCCATGATGTTGAGGCCGCGCTGACCGAGCGCGGGACCGATCGGCGGCGAGGGGTTCGCCGCGCCGGCCGGCACTTGCAGCTTTATGTAGCCGGCAATTTTCTTCGCCATTTGCTTTCTCCAACGAATGACGACGCCGCGCGCTCAAGGCGCGCGGGCCATCGGTTGCAGTGCGTGGTCCGATCCGTTCTCCCCGATGGCGTCAGGGCGGACCCGCCACGTTTGTTCAGCGCGGCGAACCGCGCCGAATTCCGTTTAAACCTTCTCGACCTGCCCGAACTCCAGCTCGACCGGCGTCGGACGCCCGAAGATCGAGACCGCGACCTTGAGGCGCGAGCGGGCTTCGTCGACTTCCTCGACGAGGCCGTTGAAGGAGGCGAAGGGGCCGTCCGCGACGCGCACCGTCTCGCCGACCTCGAAGGACACGGTCGGCTTCGGGCGTTCGACGCCCTCGGCGACCTGGCCCTTGATGCGCATCGCCTCGTCTTCGGAGATCGGCATCGGCTTGTTGTCGGCGCCGAGGAAGCCCGTGACCTTCGGCGTGTTCTTGATCAGCGAGAACACATTGTCGGTCAGGTTGCACTTCACCAGCACGTAGCCGGGGAAGAACTTGCGCTCGGTGGAGACCTTGCGTCCGCGGCGCACCTCGACGACCTGCTCGGTCGGGACGAGGATCTCTTCGAAAGCCTCGGTCAGGCCCCGCTGCGCGGCGCCCTCGCGAATCGACTCCGCGACCTTCTTTTCGAAGTTCGAATAAGCGTGGACGATATACCAGCGCATGGCCATGGGGCGCGCTCAGCTCCTGAAAAATTACTGTCCCGCGCGCAACATCAGGCCGACGCCGAAGCGCAGGGCCGAGTCGACGAGAACGAAGAAAAGGCTCGCGAAAAGCACCATGACGATCACGAGGCCGGTCGTGATCATGGTCTCCTTGCGGGTCGGCCAGGTCACCTTGCCCGCCTCGGCGCGAACTTCCTGCAGGAACGTAAACGGGTTGACCATCTCGCTTGCCCGATCTTCCTATGGCGTTTTGGCGACACGAAAGGACGCCCGCCGTAAAACGGTCGCGGCGCGGGACCTTCCGGCCACGCGCCACGTTTGGCCGCCTTATAGCGGGTCGCGGGCGCAACGCCAAGGGGAATCTCTGCGGCGCGTCATCGGCCATTGCCCGGCCGCCGGCTCACCGATTAAGACTATGCGCGACACCGGCCGATTTGCCCAGCCGATTTGGAGGAAAACATGCGGTTCGCTCCCCTACTCGCCGCCGCGTTCGCCGTCGCGACGCTTTCGGCCTGCAACGCCAACCGCCAGCCGCAGCCCGTGATCGATCCGGTCGGCCCGCCGCGCCCCGCCCCGTCGAGCCTCTCGCTCCCGGAAGGCGCCGGCTGCTCCGGCGCGGTGAACCGCTACAAGGCGGTGATGGAGAACGACCTCTCCATGGGCCACGTCAATCAGAGCGTCTACAACCAGATCCAGGGCGAGATTTCCGAAGCCGCCTCGGCCTGCGCCGCGGGCCAGGACGCCAAGGCGATTTCGCTCGTGCGGGCCTCCAAGGCCCGCCACGGCTATCCCGGCGGCTGAGGTCCCGAAGGCGACACGAGGGTTCGAAATGCGCCGTCGCAACAGTCTGGAAATGATCCAGATTGCGCCCCTTTGACGGCCGCGCTGCTGGTCCCTACGTTGCTTGTCATCAGCAGTCGGCAAGGATGAGACGAGCAGATGAACAAGTTTGCGGCGGCGTTTTTGATCTTCGTCATGGGGTTTGCGGGCGCGGCCGCGGCCGAGACCTATACGCTCACGATCAAGGACCACAAGTTCGATCCCGCCGAGCTGAAGATCCCCGCCGACAAGGCGGCGACGCTGGTCGTCAAGAACCTCGACTCGACGCCGGAAGAGTTCGAGTCGAAGCCTTTCCGCATCGAGAAGGTCGTGCCCGCCAATAGCGAGGCGAGCTTCCAGCTCCGCGCGATGAAGCCCGGCCGCTACAAATTCTTCGGCGAGTTCCACGAGGACAGCGCCAAGGGAGAGGTCGTCGTAGAGTAATGCTCGGCGCGCTGATCATCGTTTTTCGCGAGGCCATCGAAGCCGGCCTCATCATCGGCATCGTCGCGGCGGTGACGCGCGGCGTCGCGGGATCGCGCGCCTTCATCGCGGGCGGCGTCGCGGCGGGCGTGTTCGGCGCGCTGATCGTTGCGGGTTTCGCCGAGCAGCTTTCCAAGGCGTTCGAAGGCAGCGGACAGGAGCTCTTCAACGCCGGCGTGCTGATGCTCGCCGTCGTGATGCTCGCCTGGCACAATATCTGGATGGCGAAGCATGGGCGCGAACTCGCGCAGGAGCTTTCCGCCGTCGGCAAGGCGGTGGCGAGCGGCGACCGCACGCTCTTCGCGCTGGCGACCGTCGTCGGCCTCGCCGTGCTGCGCGAGGGTTCTGAGGTCGCGCTCTTTCTCTACGGCGTGCTGGCCTCGGGCGAATCCGGCGCGAGCGTTCTGATCGGCGGCGTCGCGGGCCTCGCGCTCGGCGCGCTGACCAGCGTCGCGACTTTCTTTGGCCTCGTGTCGATCCCGCCCAAGAAACTCTTCGCGGTGACGACGGCGCTGATCACCCTGCTCGCGGCTGGTCTCGCGGCCCAGGCCGTCGCCTTCCTGCAACAGGCGGGGACGATTACGGCGCTGACCGACACGCTGTGGGACACGTCCTGGATTCTCTCCGACAAGAGCATCCCCGGCCGCGTGCTGCATACGCTGATCGGCTATGCCGACCAGCCTTCGCAGATGCAGGTCGTGGTCTATGGGCTGACCATCGCGGCGATCATGGCTGCGACGAAATTCGTGACGATGAGCGCGCAGCCGCAGATGCGGGCGCCGGCGGAGTAAGGTTGCCGGCGCTCAATCCCGCGCGGTAATATCGATCTTCTTGATCACCCGCGCCGGCTCCGGCCGGACGAGGTCCACAGACAGCAGCCCGTTCACGAGATCGGCGCCGAGCACCTGCATTCCGTCGGCCAGCAGAAACGCCCGCTGGAACTGGCGCGCCGCGATGCCGCGATGCAGGAAATGGCGCTCGCGGTCGTCGACCTGCCGGCCACGAATGACAAGCTGGTTCTCCTCCAGCGACACATCGAGCTGGTCGCGCGTAAACCCCGCGACGGCGAGCGTGATGCGCAGGCGCTCGGGCTCTGTCTCGGTGCGCGGGAGGCGCTCGATGTTGTAGGGGGGATAGCCGTCCGTGCCGCTGCGCGCGACCCGGTCCAGCGCCCGTTCGATTTCGTCGAAACCGAGGAGAAACGGCGAATTGAGCGGCGGACGCGACATGGATGAAGCCCTTCTGGCGCCTCGAACTTTGCGGGACCCGCGAGCGGCGTCCCGGCGCAAGTTTATGGCCGAGCGTGGCGCCGCAATCAAGCGGGAAGGCGCGCGGCATTGACGCGAGCCCCGCCGCCCCCCATCTGCGGTCAGTCTTCCCTGAGCGGGGCTCGTCTCATGCGCTTTCTCACCTTGCGGTTGGGGCTCTTCGCCCTCGCGCTCGCGCCCCTCTCCGCACTGGCGGCGGAAACGCCCCAGATCATTGCGCCGGAAAGCGACCGCTTCACGCTGCAACCGACCGAAGGCGGCTTTCTGCGCATGAACAAGGAGACGGGCGCCGTCTCCTTCTGCACGGCGAAGGAGGGCCTCGCGACCTGCCGCCTCGGCGCCGACGAGCGCGCGGCGCTCGAAGCCGAAATCGAGCGCCTGCGCGCCGAGAACGCCCGCCTCAAACTGGCGAGCCGCGCCCCGCCGCCCTCGACGCTGCCGAGCGAGCAGGAGTTCGAGCGGGCCATGAGCTTTACCGAGCGCTTCCTGCGCCGCATAATGCGCCTCTTCAAGGAAGAAGCGCCCTCTGGAGGCAGTCTTTGAGAAAAGCGACGGCGCGCCCATGACCGATCAGGGACCTTCCGATCAGGGACCATTCGCCAACTGGCCGAATCTCGATAAAAAGCCGCAGCGCCCCGAGCGCGAATATTTGATCCTGCCCGGCTCTTCAGAAAACGAACCCAATAGGGAACCTGCCTCCATGGCGTCCAAAAACGCGCTCGAAGATTTTCTCGGCGGCACGCCGCTCAATGTCGCGGTGCGGCTCTTCTTCGTGTCGCTCGTCGTCGGCGCTCTGCTGATGTGGCTGGACATCAGGCCAATGGACATCATCCGCGGCATTCAGGCCTTTTTCGACCGCATCTATCGGCTGGGCTTCGACGCCGTGCGGGAACTGGCGAGCTATGTCGTCGCCGGGGCCGCGATCGTCATCCCGGCGTGGTTTGTGCTGCGGCTGTTGAATATGGGTGGGGGCCGGCGGTAAGGAAGCTTGCCCTCACCTCAAAATCCCTGAAGTGGGCGTCTTCGCTTCAGGGCCGTTCCGGCTCCCAGGGAACGCCAGCCTCTCCGATGAATTCCACCAGCTCCGCATTGAGCTGAAGGATATCTTGCCCCCGACTGGCGTCGAGATCGCTGGTGAAATTGATAAAATCCGCTATCGTTCGAGGATCTAGGTCTCCTGCGGCTTCTTCCAACACTTGTGCAATCTTGAGTAATTCCGACGCATTCTCTTTGGAAACGCTGGTCACTTCAGGATAAAGCGTCTCGCTCGTATATTGCCGGAGTTTGGTCGCGGCCGCCTTCCGGGCCTTCGCCGGCATCTGAAAACAGCTCAAGTAGCGTGGATTATTCAGGAAGTGGCATTGCAATCTAATGCCCATCGAGTTCGCGTAATTCGCCAAATCGACCAAATGCAGCATGTTGTACGCTTGCACCGTCGTTTTTATATAAACTGACTGAGGAAAAGCCGAGCAATATTTCACCACGTTATCGCTCACCGCCCTCCACCTTGACCCCTTTCTGATGTATTCATTGAGCAATGAAAAGCCATCCACACTCAGCGCGATAGCAAACTCATCGAAACAGCCGATGAGGTCTGCAATTTTCTGGTCATATTTTGTCCCATTGGTAACGAAATGAAGATTGATGCTGCTGCTGAGCCCCTTGCTGACGATGGTCTCGAGAAGCCATGCCGTATCCGGCGCCATAACTGGCTCGCCCCCACCGATTTGCAGTTTTGTGATGTTATGTGCGTCTCTGAGCAATTCGTGTAGAATAAATTCCCTATCCTGACTCCACTCTTTGCCTGGAGCGAGGCGTGAGTAGGACGAGACCTCGCTTCCTCGCAGGCGGATTTCAGTCGAGTTATCAGCAGTCCCTACCCCGCGGAGGCCAAACGGCGGCTGCTCGTCCGCATTTTCCCAGCGTCGATGCACACGATCCTTGGCAATGCTCTTGCTGTAACGCGAGTTACAAGACCTGCACCGGAGGTTACACAGATTGCCAAACTCCAAGTATAGCCAAGAGGGCCCCGAGCGCATTGCTCCCTCACCAGCAAGAGCCGACTCGGCAAGCTCCCCGACCGACTGATTCCTTGGATTGCCCCATAGGGCAGCCCCCCATGACTGATTGGCCGCGATGCGCCCGCTTATCTCCCCCCGGGACTCCATCAGGTAGCAACTCGAACATTCTGAGACCTTGTCGCCAGCGATCATCTGTCGCCGAACGCGACGCAAATGCTCGGAGTTCCAGATATCTTCAACGGGCGTCTCATAAACCGACAGTTCTTGCGACCCATCAGTGACGTGGCCCGTAAATAACGAACAAGGCTTCATGCTTCCCTGAGCGGTCAGCATTGCTTGAATGAATGGATTTACGCAAAATACTTTCGAGTTTTCGAGCGACTGACTCAAATTGGCCCTATCGGGCGATTCGTCCTGGATCCGCTCTGTCAGAAATGTCAGCGCTAACTCAACTATCGAAAAGCTGACCCGAGCGCCCTCTCCAATCTGAGCGCTTTCGCGTGCCTATCGACTGCGAAGCGTGCGCGCCAAATATTGTCACCCGTTTTTGCAAGTATGTTTTTCCGATTCTCGGAGAACCCGTTTCCCTCATCTATGTATAAAATCGGGCGTCGAAGGCTTTTTGGAAAGGACTCGGCCTGGAGGACAATTTCATAAACGCCCGAGCTCAACGAGATCGCGCTGCTAGAATTTTCCTCGCACAAGAGTAACTGCGGATCGCCGCCTGTGATCTCAAAAACGCTCGGGCCATCGGCCAGCGCACAATCATGGATCGGCAACGCTCTTGGACGAGCCGACCAAGCGCCAGCCGCGCGGCGAAATGCCGATGCGCCATCGCTGTCTGAGACAAGCTTCGAAGAATGCAGCACTCCATCAAGGACAAATCCAACCGAAACAAAGTCACATCTGTCGATGATGTAAATTATCTCCAGCCTTAGCAAAGAGATTGCTTCTACGAGCCCACTCAGATCACATTCGACCTCCGGAATAGCGGGAGGCATGCTCCCCGTCGACAGGACGGCGATTTTTTTCTTTTTGACGATCGATCTAAGCTTTTGAACAAACGGCTTCACTTCTGCGTTCAAACTCGGATGTGAAGCAATTACTTTAAAGCGCCTGCTTGTCGCCCCCATTCCGGCCACCCTTATAATACGCCAAGCTAGCGCTCAGGCCGAGGTCACCCTCTGCCCCCTCGCTAGAGCGCTCAACAATCAAATCTATAAAGCGGAGCTTTTTCTCTCGAAAAACACGTAGCCCCCCTGAACTGCAATCGTAGGCACGCAATCAAGAGGACAGACCCTTTCTTCGATCGCGCGTTATAGCCAAGCTAGCCTTCGACCACCAGCGTCTTTAGCGGTGTCGCGGCGACATGGGAAAAAAGTCGCCTCACCGCCGCCTGATCGACGACGTCAGATCCGCCTCGTCCCCCGCCGCATCATCCCGACGCGGCGGCAGCGGCGTATCCGGCACGTTGATCGGCCCGAGCGAATCTCCGCCCTCATAGGCGGCCGCGGGCGGCTTGCCGGTCGTGTCGTTATCCGTCTCTTCGCCCATGATCGGCCTGGCGTTTTGCAGCGCGACGAGGGGCGATTGATCAGGCGGCGGCAGCGTTTCCTGCGGCGCGGGCTTGCAGATGGAGCGCCCGGAGCGGCCATGCTGCGCGAGATCGACATGGATATGGTTGTAGTGGAAGGCGTTGGAGCCCGGCGACAGCACCGTGGAGAAATGCTCGCAGGAGCCGCGATGCACGTCCATCAGGAAGGCGCGCGCCTGCTCGTC
The DNA here is from genome assembly GCF_049675845.1 of Methylocystis parvus. Taxonomy (GTDB): domain Bacteria; phylum Pseudomonadota; class Alphaproteobacteria; order Rhizobiales; family Beijerinckiaceae; genus Methylocystis; species Methylocystis parvus_A. Next base: position 3,191,857 of record NZ_CP187161.1, on the reverse strand, counting down.
GCCACGCCACCAGTCGCGCACCAGCGTGATCTGGCGGCCGTCCTCCAGCACGAATCCGCCAATGTCCAGCGCATTACCGAAGGAATGCTCGGACAGCTGCGCGCCGCGCTGATTGTTCATGCCGCGGCAGGCGTAGGAGCCCATGGAGTCGATGCGCACGACGCGCTGGCCGAAGCGCGCCTGCGCGGCGGGCTGCACCGTGTCCGCGACCCATGTCTCGAGCTCGGCGACCATCGGGCAATCGAGCGTCGCCGTCGAATTGAACGCCACGGCGCCATTTTGCAGCGCCGCCACCTTGAAGGGTTTCGTCATCCCGCAAATGCCGGGGCCTTCCAGCTCATTCGCGAGCGCGATCCATTCGGAGGGGCGCACGCGCTTTTGCGCGATGCAGGCGTTCTCGGCCTGCGCGCGCCAGGCGGGGCGCTGCGGCTTGAACGGCGACGAGCAACTCGCCAGCGTCACGGCGAGCAGGAGCAGGAGGTATGGGACGCGGCCGAACATGCCGCGCAGGATGCCGAACGTCCCGTTAACCGGCGGTCGAAAAGTTTAGTTAATTACAAAATATTATGCGGCTGTATCCGCCCTGCTCCATAAAGAAGTGTGGCCGGCGCGGGGCCGGCCGCTCGTCTCAAAAGATTCGTGGCCGGCGCAGGGTCGGCCACGGGGAGGACGCTTTTTGCGCCTTACTCACGCATTGCCCTTGCGGGCGCGCATGAAACTCTCGAACTCTTCCTTGTCCTTGGCGCGGCGCAGCTCGGCGATGTGCTCGGAGAACTCGCGCTCCGCCTCGGCGAGCTTGCGGCGCTCTTCCTCGAGCCGGGCGAGTTCGCCCTCGCGCCATTCGTCGAAGGCGACATTGCCGGTCGAGCGCATGAAGGACGGTCCCGCCCAGCCACGCCCGCTCTCGCGCGCCGCGTCGCCAAAGGCGTCCCGCACCTTCGCGCCCTGCTCGGCGGCGAAGGAGAAGAGATCGCCCTGATAGCCGAAGCTCCGGCCCCACAGCTTCATGAGCAGCAGGGCAAGGCCGATCGGCCAGAAGATGAAGAAGCCGATGACGACGGCCGCGACTTCGAACGGCCTCCAATGCGCGCATCCGCCGTGGCGTCCCCAGCCATGGTCCCCCCAGGGGGAGGAGGACATTCGGGCATTCCGATCGCAGCTCATGTTTGGCTCCATTTGGCGCTCGGCCGCGGTTTCCCGGCGGCCGATGTGAATGTTATAGACATTAACATCGAAATCCGCAAGGAGCGGGGGCGAGACCGGGGATCTGCGTCCCCGGCCCGCCGCATATCGGGGACGCGCGCCCGCCTTTCAAGAAGGGTCGGGCTCGCAGCTCAAAATCCAGGTGCGGTCGCAGAAGGCGACATAAATGCGCTCCTGCCCCAGCGCCTGCCCAAGCTCGACCGCCAGTTCATTGAGCATCGCCTCGATCTCGTCGTCCGGCAGATGGCCGAGATAGGCGTGCACAGCCTGGCCCGAGAAGATCGCGACCGGCTCGCGGTCCGAGCCCACCGTCCCGTCGGCCTTGGGCCAGGCGTAGGTGACCTCGGCGCGCGCGGCCATGCCGGAGAGGGCGGGCTTGCCTTCCTCCACCCGGCGCCGCATCCAGCGCCGCGCCGTGCGCACCGCTTCCGAAACGTCATAGACCCGCCCCTCAGGGTCCCACCCCTCGCGCAGCCCGATCGTGATGCGAAAATCGCGGCGCGGGCCGCAGGAGCCGGGGACGAGGCGGTAGGATTTCGCGTCGCTCATGCAGGGGAAGGTAAGGCGGGTGGAGGGGATGGGGAATTGTGTATTTGCTCGCAAGACTGTTGTGGCTGCATCTCCCCCCACCCCTGCCCCTCCCCGCCACTTCGTGGGGGGGAGGGAGGAACGGCGCTTTTCCGGATCACGACAAAGCGGCGTCAAGTCTCCCGGTGGCGAGCTGAGGGCGGCGCGACGCCCCCTTACTCTGGGAGAGGTTCCACGGTCACGCGCCCGTCGCGATCTTGTAGAGCACGAAAATCATTGCGCCGTAAAAGCTGGTCGCCATGGCCGTCGCAAGAAGCTGCACGACGGCGCCTTCGAGATCGAAATCGCGGGACATATCCGCCTCCTTTGTTTGGTTGACCCGAAGCTAGCGGAGGCGGGCGAAGCCGGATGTGCGCCAGCGCATCATCCTGGCGGAAGGGCGTAATGCGTCTCCTATGCGTCGGAGCCGCGCAGAAACTCGGATGTCTTTTCGAGGCCCGCGACGAGCACGTCGCGGTTATTGGCATAGCCGATCCGCAGATAGCCCTCGCAATCCATCGCGCTGCCGGGCACGAACATCACGCCTGTCTTTTCAAGAAGCGCGACACAAAAATCCCAGGACGGCCTCTTCGTATCGACGCGCACAAAGGCCGTCGTGCCGGACTTCGGTTTGACATAGGAAAGGCGCGGCTCCTTTGCGATCCACGCGTCGAGCAGCGCGAGATTGCAGCGCAAAATGCCGTGATTACGTTTCAAGATCGCATCTCGGTTCTCGAGCGCGATCGAGGCCAAAAGGTCGTTCAACATTCCGACGCTGATCGTGTTGTAGTCGCGATGCGTCTGCACGCGGTGAAGCAGGTCGGTCGGCGCGACGATCCAGCCGAGGCGCAGCCCCGCGAGCGACCATGTCTTCGACATGCTGCCCGTGCTGATGCCTTTCTCATAAAGGTCCGCGATTGACGCGGTGAAGCCGTCGCCCTGCTGATCGGCGCCGCGATAGACCTCGTCGCACAACACATAAGCCCCGCAGCCGCGCGCGATCTGTGCGATCTCTTCGAGCATGGCGCGATCGATCAACGATCCGGTCGGGTTGTTGGGATTGTTGATCGCGATCACGCGCGTTCCGGGCGCGACCATCCGCTTCAATTCGTCGAGGTCGGGAAGAAACGCGTTCTCTTCGCGCAGGCGCAGAATGTCGACTTTTGCGCCATAGCTCTCGGGGATGGAATAATGCTGCTGATAGGTCGGCAGCACGGAAATCACGTGGTCGCCCGGTTCGACCAGCGTTTCATAGACGAGCGCATTGGCGCTGATCGCGCCATGCGTGATCAGCACGTTCGAGGCGCGCTGCTTCTCGTAGAGCGACGCCACATTGCTGCGCAGCCGCTCCGTGCCGTCGATCGCGCCATAGGTCAGCTTCATGGGCAGGATCTCGCCGAGCAGCGCGTCCTCCTTGCCCGCGATCCGCAGCAACTCGCCGACCGTCAGCGGCTCGACGCAGGTTTCCGCGAGGTTGAGCGTGGCGTGGTCCTCGTAGAGATACATCCAGCGCTCGACGCCGAATTCCCGGATGTGCATGAGTTCTATCCTCGTATCGAAGCTACGCAGCGATTGGCGACGGTCCAGCATAATGGTCTGGGCGGAACAGGGAAATCGGAGGCGTCGCCGCCTTCGACCGGGGGGCGTGGAAGCGCCCCCTTTCGTCATGCCCGCGCCGTGGATGACCGGAACAAGCCCGGCCATGACGGAGCGTTAGAGCAGATGCTAAACAGGAATGACTGCCACAACGGAAAGCCCATGCCCCTCCCCCCGCCCGCCTACTTCACTCCCGGCCTCGACGCCGATCCCGAGCTCGCCGCCGCCGTCAATGGCGAGCTTGCGCGCCAGCGCGACGGCATTGAGCTGATCGCTTCGGAAAACATCGTGTCGAGCCTCGTTCTCGCGGCGCAGGGCTCGGTGCTCACCAACAAGACCGTCGAGGGCGCCGCCTATGCGCGCTATTATGGCGGCGCGGAATTCGCCGACGCCATCGAGGCCCTTGCCATCGAACGGGCGAAAAAACTCTTCGATTGCCGCTTCGGGAACGTTCAGCCGCATTCGGGCTCCAACGCCAACGCCGGCGTGTTTCTGGGGCTGCTGAAGCTCGGCGACGCCATTCTCTCCATGAATGTCGCGGCGGGCGGGCATATCAGTCATGGCCATCCCGCGACGCTCACCGGGCGCGATTACAGCATCACGCATTACGGCGTGAACCGCGAGAGCGAGCTGATCGACCTCGACGAGGTGCGCGACCTTGCCCTTGCTTCGCGTCCGAAGATGATCGTCGCGGGAGGCTCGGCCTATCCGCGCGCGATCGACTTTGCGGGGCTGCGCGCGATCGCCGACGAAGTTGGGGCGCACCTCCTCGTCGATATGGCGCATTTTGCGGGGCTCGTCGCGACGGGGCTTTATCCGCATCCCTTCCCGCACGCCCATATCGTGACGACGACGACCTATAAATCGCTGCGCGGCGCGCGCGGCGGCATGGTCTTGTGGAACGACGCAACGCTCTCCTCGCGCATCAACGCCGGCATATTTCCCGGCGTGCAGGGCTCGGTGATGCTGCACGCCGTCGCCGGCAAGGCGGCGTGTCTCTTCGAAGCGCTGCGGCCCGATTTTAGCGCCTATAACGCGGCCGTGCTGGCGAACGCCCGCGCGCTCGCCGCGACGCTCGCCAATCACGGCCTGCGCATCGTGACGGGCGGCACGGATATGGGGCTGATGCTCGTCGATCTGTCCTCAACCGGCGTCACAGGCGACGTCGCGGCCAAGGCGCTGGAGACGGCCGGGCTTGCGGTGAACAAGAACATGATCCCCTTCGATCCGCGCCCGCCCGAGGCGCCCTCGGGCCTGCGGCTGTCGAGCAACGCCGGAACGACGCGCGGTTTCGGCTTGTCGGAATTCGAGAGAATAGGCGACTGGATCGCCCGCATTATCCGCCATCCGTCCGATATGGCGGCAATCAAGGCGACGCGCGAAGAAGTGCTGGCGCTGTGCAGGTCTTTTCCTATTTACTAGGGGCTCACAAATTGCGGCGGTCATGGCTCCAGAATTCACGGCGCGCTTCGTTCAGTCGCTCGACAAGGTCGATGCGGCCGCATGGGACGCCTGCGCCAATCCGCCGACGCTCTCGGACGAAGAAGGCGAGCGCTTCAATCCCTTCGTCGCGCACGCCTTCCTGAGCGCGCTGGAGCGCTCGGGCTCGGTCGGGCCGCGCACGGGCTGGTCTCCGGTTCACGTGCTGGTGGAACAGGGCGAGCGCCTCGTCGCCTGCGCCCCCGCTTATCTCAAGACGCACAGCCTCGGCGAATATGTCTTCGACCAGAGCTGGGCGCAGGCCTATGAGCGCGCCGGCGGCGCCTATTATCCGAAGGTGCAGGTCGCGGCGCCTTTTACGCCCGTCACGGGCCGACGCCTCCTCGTCGCGACAGACGCGCCAGAGGGCGCGCGCGGGGCTTTGATCGCGGCGCTTCGTGGACTCCGCAAGGCGGCGCAAGCGTCTTCGATCCATGTCACCTACCCGACGCAAGCCGAGGCCGAAGCGCTGCGCGATTCCGGCTTCACGCTGCGCGCGGGCGAGCAGTTTCATTTTCTCAACGAAGGCTATGCGAGCTTCGACGATTTTCTAAACGCGCTCTCGTCGCGCAAGCGCAAGAGCGTGAAGCGCGAGAGGCGCGAGGCGCTCGGCGAGGATATCTCAATCGAACGTCTCGCCGGCGCCGATATCAAAGCCCATCACTGGGACGCGTTCTTCGCCTTTTATATGGACACCGGCGCGCGCAAATGGGGCCGCCCCTATCTCAGCCGCGCTTTCTTCGATCTGATCGGCGCGGCGATGGCGGATCGCATATTGCTCGTCATGGCGAAGCAGGACGCGAACTACGTCGCGGGCGCCATCAACTTTCTTGGCGACGACGCGATCTACGGCCGTAATTGGGGGGCGCTGATCGAGCGGCCCTTCCTGCATTTCGAGGTCTGCTACTATCAGGCGATCGACTATGCGATCCGCCATGGCTACAAGCGCGTCGAAGCGGGCGCGCAGGGCGAGCACAAGCTCGCGCGCGGCTATCGCCCGGTCGTCACATGGTCGGCGCATGATTTCGCAGACCCCGGCTTTCACGCGGCCATCTCGGACTATTGCCGGCGCGAGTGCGTTGCGGTCGGGGAGATGATCGCCGAGCAGGAAGCCGCCCTGCCCTTTCGAAAAAATGAACAGGAGGAAACGACATGACCGACGCGCCCCGCCCGCCTTTGCCGCCCTTCACCCGCGAGACCGCGATCCAGAAAGTGCGCATGGCGGAAGACGCCTGGAACATGCGCGATCCCGAGCGCGTCTCGCTCGCCTACACGGTCGACTCGCGCTGGCGCAATCGCGCCGAGTTTCCGGTTGGCCGCGCCCAGATCGTCGAATTTCTCAAGCGCAAATGGGCGCGCGAACTCGACTACCGGCTCATCAAGGAATTATGGGCCTTCGCCGAGAACCGCATCGCCGTGCGCTTCGCCTATGAGTTTCACGACGACGCCGGAAACTGGTTCCGCTCTTACGGCAACGAGAATTGGGAGTTCGACGAGAACGGGCTGATGAGGCTGCGCTACGCCAGCATCAACGATCTGCCGATCAAGGAGAGCGAGCGCAAATATCATTGGCCGCAAGGCCCGCGTCCTGCCGACCATCCGGGGCTTTCCGATCTCGGCCTTTAACAGGAGCTTCAACCATGTCCACGGTTCGCCTTTTGAGCGACGACGAGCTTTCGCCGCAAGCGCGCGAGGTCTTCGCGGACATACGCGCGACGCGCGGCAGCGACTTCGTCAATAATTTCTGGCGCGCGCTGGCGCATGATCCCGCGACGCTGAAACGCACATGGGAGAGCGTGAAGGCGGTGATGGCGCCGGGCGCGCTGGACCCGAAAGTAAAGGAGATGATCTATATCGCCGTCTCCGTCGCGCATGGCTGCCCCTATTGCATCCACTCGCACACGGCCGGTGCGCGGGCGAAGGGCATGACGGAGGCCGAATATGGCGAGCTTCTCGCGGTCATCGGCATGGCGTCCGAAACGAACCGCCTCGTCACGGCGCTGGGCGTGCCGATCGACGAGGCGTTCGAGGTCGCGTGATTTTCAGCGCGATTCCTTTAGCGCCGAATAGGGAATGACCGACCATTCGGGATTGTCGCAAACCCGCATGGCGCGCGCGAAGGAGGCGCCGACATAGACGCCCTTCTCGGTGAGGCGCCAGGCGGGGAAGCTCCACACCTCGGCGTCCGAATAATTGCAGTCGTCCTCCCCCTTGGGCGCCTTCATCTCCTTCGGATAGAAGCGCTTGAGCAGGGCGACGACGCCCGGCGCAAAGGTCTTGGACCGATAGTCGAGCCAGGCGTCGGAGTCCTTTTTCGGAACCGGCGCCTTGCCGAATTTCAGCAAGTCGTCGAGTTCCATCTCCTTGCCCGTCTTCGCGTCGAAGCTGTGTCCCTCCATCCCGAAATCGGGATGCGCCGCGCCGGCGCAACTCCACGACTCCTCGATCGCGAAGCTCACATGGGCGTCGGAAAGATAGGGCTTGCCGACTTCCGCATTTTCGAGGCCCGAGCCGCCTTCCATCCCCGGGCAACTGAAATATTCCGAGACATTGGCCCACTGGATGCGCGCGAGCGCCTTGTTGATCGCCTCCATGACCGGCGCGTCATAGCCGCTTTCGATGCGGAACAGGCGGGCGCCGCTTGTGGGCTCGAGATACCAGCGCAGATCGCGCCCCGCGACGGTCTCCGTCTTTTGCGGCTTCAGCGCCAGACCGGAGAGGCGAATCCTTTCATAGAGACTGATCCCATCGCCAGCGTCTGCCGGGGCGTTGCGCGCCGCCTCGGGGCCGACAGGGTGGAGATGCACGGGCAGGGTCTTGCCCTTGGCGGTCGTCAGGCTGCCTGTATAGCCTGCGCCGTCCGGCTTGAGGCTGAGCTTGTCGCCGGTGATGAAAGCCTCGAGCTGGATGACGCCCTTCTTCGTCTCGCCGCTGAGGTCGATGTCGAATCGCTGGCTACGATAAAAATAATTGCCGGAGAAAGAATCGTCCGGGCCCTCCAGCGACATGACGATCGGCGCGGAGCCGACGACGCCTTCATAGACCTTGGCCGCAGGCGCGCCCTCCGTCGCCATGGCTTTGCCGAGCAGCAATCCCGGCGCGAGGAAGAGAATGGCGAATGCTATGCGAGACATGAAGAAACTCCAGGGAAACGCCCAGATTGCAAGCGCCTCGCGGCGTCAGTGCTTCTTGCGATAGTCGCCGGTGAATTCGCAGGAAGCGCCGTGGAAATCCATGCACGCATCCGCGTCGACCCGCACGCCCTTGAGGGTCCGGCGGATTTCGAACACGCATGAACTGCCTTCCGATTTCGCCTGCGCCTTGAGAAGGTCGCCATCCGCCGCGCCGCGCGCGTCCATCGAGCCCGTGCAGCCAGGCGTTCCGACCAGGGCGTCGATATCGAAACTGCCGTCCTTGCGCTTCGTGATCGTCAGTTCCTGCGAATAATGCCGGTCTCCGCCCACATAGCGGCCGGCGAAAGCGGCCGGCGCCTTGGCGTTGGGGCCAAGCGCGGGCGGCTGCAATTCGGGCTCGGCGCCCGGGAGGCGGCAATAATCGGGGAACTTCTTCGCAAGCGTGTTTCGCGCCTGCGCGTCGCCCGCCATCGCCTTGCCGACGAGTTGGCCGCAGGGCGACTGCGGATCGCGCATATAGGATTCCCTGGCGTTGTCATAGCAATCGTCGCACAGACCCATGCCGTCGAGACGCTTGCCCACCTGCTGAAAGGTCAACGCCGTCGCAGGATCGCCTGCGGCGAGGCGATCAAGATCGTAGCTCTTGACAGGATTCTTCGGGTCGGCGCCCCAGGCGGCCGCGCCGATGCGGCAATTGGTCAGACGCACTCCCTCGACCTTGGCGCCGCCCGCGACGATATGAGCCTCGAAGCAATTATCGCGCGCGCAATACCAGTCCTGGCCCTTTTCGTCGACGACATACCATCCGAAATCGCTGCGACGCTCTCCCTGCTTCATCATGAGCGCAGGATTTTCACGGGCATGCGCGTCGCGCGACGCGACGCCCTCGCAAATAAATTCGCTCGCGCTCGACGCGCCCGCGCTCATCATGAGCGCCATCGCGACGTGAACGGCTTGCTTCGACTTCATGGCGCGCCCCCTGCCCCACAGTGCTTTGCGTCTTCATGCCCGGATCATGCGCGCTCCAGCATGCGTTTGCTTTGCGCCTGCGCACAAGCATCGCCGGCCTCGCCCCTGCCTGCGCCATGGGGGGGGGAACAAACCGCGCCGCGCGCGGATTTAACGGCCTCTCGGGCCGCGCAGGCGCGCAGCCCCGACTTATTCGGTGGAGGCGCGGCCGATGGGGCGCTGGCTCATTTCCGCTCTGGCGCTCGTCATCGGCTTCTGCTTCGGGCAATTCGCAGGAGCGCCGGCAAGCGTCTCCCGAACCGCGGAAATCGAAGCCATTCTGCGCGGCGTTCGCCTGCCGGAAGGCTTTTCGATCTCGCTCTATGCGCTCGCGCCAGGGGCCCGGACGATCGCCGTCGGTCCCCGAGGCGACGCGATTTTCATCGGCACTGGGGCGGAGAACAAGATTTACGCGCTCACGCCCGGGCAGGTCCGCGCTGCTTCCGTCGCGGCGATGCCGATCCCGACCCGGCTCGATCTGCCGCACGGGCTCTGTTTCTCGCCGGACGGCGCGCTCTACGTCGCCGAACGCAATCGCATCGTCGCGATCCCCCGTGCGGAAACGCAGTGGCGTCGGCCGAAGGTCGTCACCGTCGTGAAGCAGGGCGACCTCATTCCCTCATCCGAGGAGGGCGGCGGCCATACGATGCGCGTCTGCCGAATCGGCTGGGATGAAAAGCTCTATGTCTCTCTCGGCCAGCCCTATGACGTGACGCCGCGCGGCAAGCTCGCTCTCTACGACCGCATCGGCATTGGCGGCGTCCTGCGCATGAATCTCGACGGCTCGGGGCGCGAAGTGTTTGCGCGGGGCGTCCGCAATTCGGTCGGCATGGATTTCAATCCGGCGGACGGTTCGCTCTGGTTCACAGACAATCAGTCGAACGAGATGGGCGAGGACACGCCGCCCGGCGAGATGAATCGCGCCGACCGCGCGGGCCTTCACTTCGGCTTCCCGTGGTTCGGCGGCGGCCACGCCCGCACGCCCGACTATGCCGGCGAGACCCCGCCGGCGGAGGTCGTCTTTCCGGAAATCGAGGAAACCCCGCACGCCGCCGATCTCGGCATGGCCTTCTACACGGGGACCGCCTTTCCGAAAAAATATCGCGGCGGCGTCTTCTCGGCGCAGCATGGCTCGGTCGCCCGCAAGGAGCCCGTCGGCGCGCGGATCATGTTCACGCGGCCCGGCCCAGGCGGCAGAGGCGGCGCGAGCGAGGTTTTCGCGGAAGGCTGGAACCGGGGAGCCATGCCCTATCTTGGCCGCCCGGTCGACGTGGCGCAGGCCCCCGACGGCGCGCTCCTCGTAACCGACGACCAGAACGGCGCCGTCTATCGGATCGCCTATGGGCGAACCATGGTGGCCCGCCGATGATTGTATCCAAATTAGCTACAGTTGGGACCAATCTGCGCTCATTGTAATTTTCTCTTCGCCGATCATCTCTCGCGCAGGCTTGTATTTCCAAAAGAGGGCCAGACATGCAGATGGCGATCAGACGGGCCGAAGAGCGGGGCGCGGCCAATTTCGGCTGGCTCGACAGCCGGCACAGCTTCTCCTTCGGCCATTATTTCGATCCCGCGCACATGGGCTTCGGCCCCTTGCGCGTGATCAACGAGGACCGCGTGGCGCCCGGCGGCGGCTTTCCCACCCACCCGCATCGCGACATGGAGATCATCTCCTATGTCCTCGACGGCGCGCTGGCGCATAAGGATAGCTTGGGCACGGGCTCGATCATCCGGCCCGGCGACGTGCAGCGCATGACGGCCGGAACGGGCGTCCGCCACAGCGAATACAACGCCTCGGACACGGAGCCGGTGCATTTCCTGCAGATATGGATCTTGCCCGAGCGCGAAGGCCTTGCGCCCGGCTATGAGCAGAAGCGCTTCGAGGCGCAGGAGAAGCGCGGCCGCCTGCGCCTCATCGCCTCGCGAAACGCCCGCGACGGCGCGGTTGCCGTCCATCGCGACGTCGATCTCTACGCCACGCTGCTCGCGCCGGGCGAAAGCGTCGCCCATGCGCTCGCGCCCGGACGCGCCGCCTGGGTGCAGGTCGCGCGCGGCGAGATCGCGGTGAATGGCGAAGCGCTCGCGGCGGGCGACGGCGTCGCGGTGAGCGACGGCGCGGAGATCCGGCTCGAGGCGCGCGCGGACGCCGAGGCGCTCGTCTTCGACATGGCGATGTAAGCGCCGCAGCTAAGACGGATTGACGGCGGCGCGGGGATTTTCAAATCTCCGCGCCGGCGACGGGGCGCCTGCTTTTCCCCGCAAGGGGAGCCCGAAGGTGAACGAGCCGACCTCGCTTTATTTCGGGCAGGACGCCGAAGGATACCGCGCCTTCCGTCCGCAATATCCTGCTGCGCTCTACGAGTGGCTGGCGCAGGCCGCGCCGTCCCGCTCGCTCGCCTGGGACTGCGGGACCGGCAGCGGCCTCGCCGCATCGGGCCTCGCGGAACATTTCGACCGCGTCGTCGCCACCGACCCGGACCCGCGGCAACTCGCGGCGGCGCCGAGGCGCGCGAATATCGACTACCGCCTCGCCCCTGCCGAAGCCGATCTCGGCCTTGCGGGAAAGGTCGATCTCATCGCCTGCGCCTGCTCGGTCCACTGGTTCGATCTGCCGCGCTTCTACGCCCGCGCCGGCGAGGCGCTGAAGCCCGGCGGCGTCATCGCTGTCTGGACCTATGACTGGCCCTGGACGGGCTCGCCGCCGCTCGACGCGGCGCTGGAGGCGCTCAGGACCGAGATTCTCGGCCCCTTCTGGGACGACAACGCCCGCTATTATTTCAGCGGCTATGCGGCGCTCCCCTTCCCCTTCGAGGAGACTGAAGCGCCCCTGTTCCGCTCGCCGATCGCCGCCACCTGCGAGGACCTCGTGAATTTCCTGCGCACATGGTCGGCGGTGACGAAATATCGCGCGCGCCATGGCGTCGATCCGCTGGCGATCATGGCGCCGGTACTCGCCAGAGCCTGGGAGGCGAACCCGCCCGACTCGCCGCTCTGCGTCCCGCTGCATATGCGGTGCGGAAAGGTCTAGGGGAGCCTCGATCGGCTCCTTCGCCCCCGTCTGACCGGCGTCGTTAATTTCCGGTGAACGTCGCCGCCAAGGTTAATCCTTCTTTAACCAAAACGTCCGATTTAAAAATAATCCAACAATCGTAAGAGCTTGCCGTGACGCAGACGTCCTCTCGCCACATCCGCTTCCGGGGGTGCTCCTTCCCCGCCCTCGCCCTCGAGCCCGAGGCGCCGGTCGCGGCCTGGATCGGCCGGCTCGATTCCTACCTCGCTTGCTCGCCCGCCTTCTTCGCCAAGAAGCCCATCGTGGTCGATGTTTCGAAACTCGACCTCGATCGCGACGGGCTTGTCGATTTCGTAACGGAGCTGAAGGCCCGCAGGATCTCCATCCTGGGCGTCGCCGGCGCCGATCCCGCCTGGGCCTCCGACGAGCTGCCGCCCATTCTGACCGGCGCGCGCGCCCTCGCGCTCGCTGAGGAAGCGCCGCGCGACGACGCGCCGGCTGCGAAAAAACCCGCGCTGACCGCCGAGGAGCAAGCCGCCTTCGACCAGATTGGCGACATGCTCGCGCCTGCGGCCGATTCGGAGGCGGAAGAGCTGGCGCCCGAGCCCGCGAGCGCCATTCCCCTGCTTGTCGACGCGCCGGTGCGTTCGGGCCAGACGATCTTCTACCCGCAGGGCGACGTGATCGTGATCGGCTCCGTCAGCTCGGGCGCGGATGTCGTCGCGGGCGGCTCCATCCATGTCTACGGCACGCTTCGCGGGCGCGCGATGGCCGGCGCCTATGGCGAGACGCGCGCGCGAATCTTTTGCCGGCGCCTCGAGGCCGAACTCCTCGCCGTCGGCGGGATTTACTGCACCGCCGACGAAATAGACGACGACATGCGACGCCAGAACGTCCAGGTCTGGCTCGAAAAGGAAGACGTCAGAATCGCACGGCTGGATTAGGAGAGGACACGGAAATGACCAAGGTTTTGGTTGTCACCTCGGGTAAGGGCGGCGTCGGCAAGACGACGTCCACGGCCGCGCTCGGCGCGGCGCTCGCACAGCAAGGCAAGAAGGTCGCCGTGGTCGATTTCGACGTCGGCCTGCGCAATCTCGATCTCGTCATGGGAGCCGAGCGCCGGGTCGTCTTCGACCTGATCAATGTCGCGCAGGGCGAAGCGAAATTGCATCAGGCCCTGATCCGCGACAAGCGGCTGTCGAATCTCTTCCTCCTGCCGGCGTCGCAGACGCGCGACAAGGACGCGCTCACCGAAGACGGCGTGCGCGCGGTCATCGCCCAGCTGCGTGAAAAATTCGACTGGATTCTCTGCGACAGCCCGGCGGGAATCGAGCGGGGAGCCACGCTCGCCATGCGCTTCGCCGACATCGCGGTCGTCGTCGCCAATCCGGAAATCTCGTCGGTGCGCGACTCCGACCGCATCATCGGACTCCTCGACGCGAAGACCGAGCAGGCGGAAGCGGGCCATCGCATGGAAAAGCATCTCCTGCTCACCCGCTACGACGCGCGGCGCGCGGGTCGCGGCGAGATGCTCAGCATCGACGACGTCGTCGAAATCCTCTCCATTCCGCTCCTCGGCGTCGTGCCCGAAAGCGAAGAGGTTCTTCGCGCCTCGAATCTCGGCGCGCCGATCGTGCTGCACAATGCGACGAGCGCGCCGGCGCGCGCCTACGCCAACGCGGCCCAGCGTCTCTGCGGCGCGGACCTTCCGATGGAGATTCCCAGCGACAGGAAAAGCATCCTCGGTCGCCTCTTCGGCAGGAGGGCCGCATGAAGCGATCATGCGCCTCGGCAAGAATCAGAAGGCCGTCGAGATCGAGACCGATCTCGACGGCTCGCTCGGCCTCGACATTGCGCTCGGCGTCGGCGGCCTGCCGCGCGGGCGCATCGTCGAGATTTACGGGCCTGAATCCTCGGGCAAGACGACGCTGACGCTGCACGTCATCGCCGAGGCGCAGAAGACGGGGGCGTTTGCGCCTTCGTCGACGCCGAGCATGCGCTCGATCCCGTCTATGCCAAGAAGCTCGGCGTCAATCTCGACGAGCTGCTGATCTCGCAGCCCGATACGGGCGAGCAGGCGCTGGAGATCACCGACACGCTGGTGCGCTCGGGCGCGGTCGACGTGCTCGTGGTCGATTCGGTGGCGGCGCTGACGCCGCGCGCGGAAATCGAGGGCGAGATGGGCGAAGTGCAGCCGGGCCTGCAGGCGCGCCTGATGAGCCAGGCGCTGCGCAAGCTCACGGGCTCGATCTCGCTCCAATACGCTCGTGATCTTCATCAACCAGATCCGCATGAAGATCGGCGTGATGTTTGGCAATCCGGAGACGACGACGGGCGGCAACGCGCTGAAGTTCTACGCCTCCGTGCGCCTCGACATCCGCCGCATCGGGCGATCAAGGAGCGCGACGAGACGGTCGGCAACCAGACGCGCGTCAAGGTCGTCAAGAACAAGGTGGCGCCGCCGTTCAAGCAGGTCGAGTTCGACATCATGTATGGCGAGGGCATCTCCAAGGTCGGCGAGCTCATCGATCTCGGCGTGAAGGCCGGGCGTCGTCGAGAAGTCGGGAGCGTGGTTTTCCTACGACAGCCAGCGCCTCGGCCAGGGCCGCGAGAACGCCAAGGGTTTCCTGCGGCAGAACCCCGAGGCCGCCGCGCGCATCGAGCAGGCGATTCGCGAAAATGCAGGCCTCATCGCCGAGAAAATTCTCGACGCCCCCGGCGGTGACGACGACGAATAAGCGTCTCCTCGCCGCCAATCGACCCGCCAAGGCGAAGAGGTAGGTTTTCGGGCCATTTTTCATTTCGAAACCGTTTTGATGGGCAGATCGCCCGCCAGCGCCGTCGTTTCCGCAGGCGCACGGCGCGCGCGACGCGCCCGCTGCCTTCCTCGCCTCAGGGCCGCCGCAACGGCGGCTTTTCACCATATGATCGGACTTTGATGGAATTCGTTTTTCTCGATCAGGCCAGAGAGACCAAATGAGCTGGCGTCAGCGAAATCCGCGCTTCGTTTCTCGATTTCTTCGGTAAGAACGGTCACGAGATCGTGCCGTCCTCGCCGCTCGTTCCGCGCAACGACCCGACGCTGATGTTCACCAACGCCGGCATGGTGCAGTTCAAGAACGTCTTCACCGGGCGTCGAGACGCGCTATCAGGCCGCGCGCGACGACGTCGCAGAAGTGCGTGCGCGCCGGCGGCAAGCACAACGACCTCGACAACGTCGGCTACACCGCGCGCCACCACACCTTCTTCGAGATGCTCGGCAACTTCTCCTTCGGCGACTATTTCAAGGAGCGCGCGATCGAGCTCGCCTGGAACCTGCTGACGAAGGACTTCGGGCTGAAGAAAGACAAGCTGCTCGTCACCGTCTATCACACCGACGACGAAGCTTACGATCTGTGGAAAAAGATCGCGGCTTCTCCGACGATAAGATCATCCGTATCCCGACCGCCGACAATTTCTGGCAGATGGGCGACACCGGCCCCTGCGGCCCCGTGCTCGGAGATCTTCTTCGACCAGGGCGAGGCGCTGGCCGGCGGACCGCCCGGCAGCCCCGACGAGGACGGCGACCGGTTCCTCGAATTCTGGAACCTCGTCTTCATGCAATATGAGCAGGTGGCGCCCGGCCAGCGCGCGCCGACCTGCCGCGCCCGTCGATCGACACCGGCATGGGGCTCGAGCGCATCGCGGCACTCATGCAGGGCGTGACGACAACTACGACATCGATCTGTTCCAGCACCTGATCCAGGCGATCCGTCAGGAAGCAGCGAAGACCGGCGCAAAGGAAAGCGCGGCGACGCAAGCCGCGAGCCACCGCGTCATCGCCGACCATCTGCGCGCTTCCTCCTTCCTTGTCGCCGACGGCGTGCTGCCGTCGAACGAAGGCCGCGGCTACGTGCTGCGCCGCATCATGCGCCGCGCCATGCGTCATGCGCACCAGATGGGCTGCAGGAGCCGCTGATGTGGCGGCTCGTGCCGGCGCTCGTCGCGAGATGGGCACGCCTATCCCGAACTCGTCCGCGCCAGGCGCTGATCACCGACACGCTGAAGACCGAGGAGACCCGCTTCCGCGCCACCCTCGCACGCGGCCTCGCCATTCTCGACGAAGAAACGGCGGGCCTCGAAAAGGGCGCTGTCTTCCCGGGTGACGTCGCGTTCAAGCTTTACGACACCTACGGCTTCCCGCTCGATCTGACGGAGGACGCCCTGCGGCCGCGCGGCATCGCGTCGATAAGGATGCCTTCGATGCGCCGCGATGAAGCGCCAGCGCGCCGAGGCGCCGCCGCCTGGTCCGGCTCGGCGAGACGGCGACTGATGCGATCTGGTTCGATCTCAGAGATAAAGTCGGAGCCACTGAATTTTTAGGTTATGACACCGAGAAGGCAGAAGGTGAAATTCGCGCCATCGTTGTCAACGGTAAGGAATCCGTCGATGCGATCGCAAATGGAACGCCGGGTGTAATCATCACTAACCAAACTCCGTTCTACGGGGAGAGTGGCGGCCAAGTCGGCGACGCGGCGTCAAAGAGCTGGAACATCCTATTTCGCGTCGAGTGACACTATCAAGGCGCTCGGCGATCTGATCGTCCATGAGGGCGTCGTCGAGGAAGGCGGTGAGTTCGCGGTCTTGCGCTCGAACTCGAGGTCGATCACGGACGCCGCTCGGCGACGCGCGCCAATCATTCGGCGACCCACCTTCTGCACGAAGCGCTGAGGCAGGTGCTTGGCACGCACGTGGCGCAGAAAGGGTCGCTCGTCTCGCCAGATCGTTTGCGCTTCGACTTCTCGCATACGAAGCCAATGTCGGCGGAAGAGATTAAGCAAGTCGAGGATATCGCGAACGCGGTGCTGCTCGAAAACACGCCCGTCGTCACGCGCCTCATGGCGCTGGACGATGCGCGTGCGTCCGGCGCGATCGCGCGCTGTTCGGCGAGAAATACGGCGACGAGGTGCGCGTCGTCTCGATGGGCCGGCCGGACCCCGGCGTCCATCATCCCTTCTCGGTCGAACTTTGCGGCGGCACGCATGTGTCGCGCACGGGCGATATCGGCCTGATCGCAATTGTTTCCGAAGGCGCGGTCGCTTCGGGCGTCCGCCGCATCGAGGCGCGCACCGCCGAAGGCGCCCGCGCCTATCTTTCGTCGCAGGCGCGCGCGCTGTGAAAGACATCGCCGCGTGCTGATGCGCGCGCCCCGAAGATCTTGTCGATCGCGTGAAGCATCTCGTCGAAGAGCGCAAGAATCTCGAACGGGAGCTCGCCGACGCCAAGCGCCAGATGGCGCTCGGCGGCGGCGCTCCGGCGCGGGCGCGGCGTCGAACGGCGAAGCGATCCGCAGCATCGGCGGCGTCAAGCTGCTGGCGCGCGCGGTCGAGGGCATCGACGCGAAGGACCTGAAATCGCTCGTCGACGACGCAAAGAAGAGCATCGGCTCGGGAATCGTGGTGATCGCGAGCGCTTCGCCGGACGGCAAGGCCGGCGTCGTCGTCGGCGTCACGGACGATCTGACGCAGAAATATAGCGCCGTCGATTTCGTGCGCGTCGCAAGCGCCGCGCTTGGCGGCAAGGGCGGCGGCGGGCGGTCCCGACATGGCGCAGGCGCAAGGCGGGCATCCGCACCCTCGTCGCGGTGATGGAGGCCGAGCGCAAGGCGCTCGCCGCGACCGCCATTCTTCTTTTCGGCGCGGTGCTTTTCTCGGCCAGCGCGATTCATATCGCCGAACGTGACGCCCAGCCGGAGAATTTCGGCTCGATTCCGGCGGCCATGTGGTGGGCGATCGTCACCATCACCACCGTCGGCTATGGCGACGTCACCCCGGTGACCCTCGCGGGCCGCATGATCGCCTCCGTGACGATGGTGATGGGCTATGTCATGCTGGGCCTGCCGGTCGGCATCGTCGCCACGGCCTTTGCCGAAGAGATTCACAGGCGGGAGTTCGTCGTCACCTGGAGCATGGTGGCGAGCGTGCCGTTGTTTCGTACGCTGGACGCGACCGCGATCGCGGAGATCATGCGCTATCTCAGCGCTCAGTCCGTGCCTGCGGGCACGCTCATCGTGCGGCGCGGCGACATGGCGCAATCCATGTATTTCATCGCGGAGGGCGAGGTCGCCGCTTCCGCGAGCTTCTCTGCCTTCGCGATCGCTTCGTCGATGGAAGCCGACCATATAGAAGGCGGCTCAGGAAGGTGATCGTAC
Organism: Methylocystis parvus; assembly: GCF_049675845.1. Lineage (GTDB taxonomy): Bacteria > Pseudomonadota > Alphaproteobacteria > Rhizobiales > Beijerinckiaceae > Methylocystis > Methylocystis parvus_A. The sequence goes on along the minus strand of NZ_CP187161.1, from coordinate 3,173,670 downwards.
TCGCCGTTCACGAGGCCCTTGAAGCCCTTGATCGTGTCGGCGAGCGACACGAGCTTGCCGGGCGAGCCGGTGAAGACTTCGGCGACGTGGAACGGCTGCGACATGAAAGCGCTCGATCTTACGGGCGCGAGCAACGACCAGCTTGTCCTCTTCCGAAAGCTCGTCCATGCCAAGGATCGCGATGATGTCCTGCAGCGACTTGTAGCGCTGCAAAATCGCCTGAACCTTACGAGCGACGTCGTAGTGCTCCTCGCCGACGATGCGCGGATCGAGAGCATGCGCGAGGTCGAGTCGAGCGGATCGACCGCCGGATAGATGCCCTTTTCGGCGATCGAGCGCGACAGCACGGTCGTCGCGTCCAGATGGGCGAACGACGTTGCCGGCGCCGGGTCGGTCAAGTCGTCGGCCGGAACGTAAATGGCCTGCACCGAGGTGATCGAGCCCTTTGGTCGTCGTGGTGATGCGCTCCTGCAGCGCGCCCATGTCGGTCGCAGCGTCGGCTGATAGCCCACCGCCGAAGGAATACGGCCGAGCAGCGCCGACACTTCCGAGCCCGCCTGCGTGAAGCGGAAGATGTTGTCGACGAAGAACAGCACGTCCTGGCCCTGGTCGCGGAAGTCCTCGGCGACAGTGAGGCCGGAAAGAGCGACGCGTGCGCGCGCACCCGGCGGCTCGTTCATCTGGCCATAGACCAGGGCGCATTTCGAACCGGCAGCCGAGCCGTTGTTCTTCTTCGGGTCCTTGTTGACGTTGGACTCGATCATCTCGTGATAGAGGTCGTTGCCCTCGCGCGTGCGCTCGCCGACGCCCGCGAAGACCGAATATCCGCCGTGCGCCTTGGCGACGTTGTTGATCAATTCCATGATCAAAACGGTCTTGCCGACGCCCGCGCCGCCGAACAGGCCGATCTTGCCGCCCTTGGCGTAAGGTGCCAGCAAGTCGACGACCTTGATGCCGGTGACGAGGATCTGCGCCTCGGTCGCCTGCTCTTCGAACGTCGGCGCCGGCTGGTGGATAGCGCGCACCGAGCTGGTCTTGATCGGACCGGCTTCGTCGACCGGCTCGCCGATGACGTTGATGATGCGGCCGAGCGTCTCGTCGCCGACGGGAACCGAGATCGGAGCGCCGGTGTCGGTGACTTCCTGACCGCGAACGAGACCTTCGGTCGAGTCCATGGCGATGGTGCGCACGGTGTTCTCGCCGAGATGCTGCGCGACTTCGAGAACGAGGCGCTGCCCTGGTTCGTGGTCTCGAGCGCGTTCAGGATTTCCGGCAGCTTGTCGTCGAAATGCACGTCAACGACGGCACCCGTCACCTGGTGAATCTTCCCTACGTCGAGCGACCGGGATGTTGTTGCGTGTCGCTTTGGAATACGGGCAGATCTGGTGCGCTTCTTCGATCAGCGCTTGCAGTTTGTCCTTATCGGCACCGGGAATTGCGAGCGTCAGATGCGCCTTGAGGGCGAAGCTCGTGGCATCCTTGTTGAGTTCCACTTCACACGTGACCTTGGCGGCCTGACCGTCGAGTCCATGCTTCTTGGCGAGAAGCAGAACCGCCTTGGCCTTCACCCGATCCGCCGAGATCCTTAGGCAACGCCATTGCGAGAGCGAGCTTGCCCTCTTCGAGATGACCCTTCGTCGATGAGTTCCTTGGTGATCATCGCCTGACCGCGCGATCTCGATCAGTTCCTTGGTAATGTTCGCCTGCCGCTGACGGTTATATTTGATCGTGCTTCTTGATCATGTCGCCGGCGTTGCGCGTGGCGTTGTCCATCGCGCTCATGCGCGCGCCCTAGAACGAGGCGGCGTTCTCGAGCAGCGCGCGGAAGATCTGCGTCGAGATGTTGCGCGGCAGGAGATCCGAGAGGATCTCGTCCTGGCCCGGCTCATATTCGTAAGCAGGCTGCGCGCCTTCCTGCGCCGGAGCGTTCTCGTTCGCGGCGATCTGCGCCGGGATGAGCTGCTGCGCCGTCGGGATCTGCGCGATGACCGACTTGAATTCCGAGAAGAACAGCGTAGCGACGTCGAACTCGCCCGGCTTCGAACATCTCGATGACCTTCTTGCCGATCTCGTCCGCGTTCTCGAAGTCCTGATCGCACACCCAGGCCGCGCAGCTCGACAATGCTCACGATCTCGGCTCGAGATCGCGGCGAAGCTGGTCGTAGCCCTTCTTGCCGACCGTCAGGATCTTCACCGTCTTGCCGGCGGCGATCAAACGGTTGGCGTCATGCTCGCGCGAGCGGACGATCGAGGAATTGAACGCGCCGCACAGACCGCGCTCGGCGGGCGACGACGAGTAGATGCACGTCGTCCTTGCCGGTCCCGACGAGAAGCGGCGAAGCGCCGTTCTTGTCCGCGACCTTCGAAGCGAGGCTGCCCAGCACGGTCTCCATGCGCTCGGCGTAGGGCGCGCGGCGGCGGTCGCCGGCTGCGCGCGGCGCAGCTTCGCGCCGCGACCATCTGCATGGCCTTGGTGATCTTCTGCGTCGCCTTGACACCGAGGCGATACGGTTGCGCATGCTTCTTTTAAGCTGAGCGTCGCGCGGCGTTCATCGGGCGGAACCCGATCAAGCGCAAAACCCTTCGCGAAACTTGTCGACGACGCTCGAGCTTCTTCTCCGAGTCTGCCGACAGCGCCTTCTCTTTCGCAATCGCGTCGAGGATCGTCTTTTCCGAGCGAAGCCCGGCGAGAACGCCGTCCTCGAAGGCGCGGACGCGATTGACCGGCAGCGGATCGAGATAGCCGTTCACGCCGGCGTAGATCACGCGCGACCTGCTCTTCCATCTTGAGCGGCGAGAACTGCGGCTGCTTCAGGAGCTCCGTCAGACGCGCGCCGCGTGCGAGCAGGCGCTGCGTCGCCGCGTCGAGGTCGGAGCCGAACTGCGCGAAGGCCGCCATTTCGCGTACTGCGCGAGCTCGCCCTTGATCTTGCCCGCGACCTTCTTCATCGCCTTCGTCTGTGCGGACGAACCGACGCGCGACACCGACAGACCGACGTTCACGGCCGGACGGATGCCCTGATAGAAGAGGTCCGTCTCGAGGAAGATCTGGCCGTCGGTGATCGAAATGACGTTCGTCGGGATGTACGCCGACACGTCGTTGGCCTGCGTCTCGATGACCGGGAGCGCCGTCAGCGAACCCTTGCCGGCAGCGTCGCGATCGTCATTGAGCTTGGCGGCGCGCTCGAGCAGACGGGAATGCAGATAGAAGACGTCGCCCGGATAGGCTTCGCGGCCCGGCGGACGGCGCAGCAGCAGCGACATCTGGCGGTAGGCGACGGCCTGCTTGGAAAGATCGTCATAGATGATCACGGCGTGCATGCCGTTGTCGCGGAATATTCGCCCATCGCGCAGCCGGTGAACGGCGCCAGGAACTGCATCGGCGCCGGATCCGACGCGGTGGCCGCGACGATGATCGAATATTCGAGCGCGCCGCGCTCTTCGAGCACCTTCACGAACTGCGCGACGGTCGAGCGCTTCTGGCCGACGGCGACGTAGACGCAATAGAGCTTCGCGCTTTCGTCGGTGCCTTCGTTAGCCGGCTTCTGGTTGAGGAGGTGTCGAGCGCGATCGCGGTCTTGCCGGTCTGGCGGTCGCCGATGATCAGCTCGCGCTGGCCGCGGCCGATCGGGATGAGAGCGTCGATCGCCTTGAGGCCGGTCGCCATCGGCTCATGCACCGACTTGCGCGGAATGATGCCGGGCGCCTTGACGTCGACGCGCGCGCTTTTCGAACTTGATCGGGCCCTTGCCGTCGATCGGATTGCCGAGCGCGTCGACGACGCGGCCCAGAAGCTCCTTGCCGACCGGAACGTCGACGATGGCGCCGGTGCGCTTGACCGTGTCGCCTTCCGGATCGTCGCGGTCGTCGCCGAAAATAACGACGCCGACGTTGTCGGCTTTCGAGGTTCAGCGCCATGCCGCGGATGCCGTTCTCGAACTCGACCATTTCGCCGGCCTGGACGTTGTCGAGACCGTAGACGCGCGCGATGCCGTCGCCGACCGACAGCACCTGGCCGACCTCGGTGACCTCGGCTTCCTTGCCGAAGTTGGCGATCTGGTCCTTGAGGATCGCGGAAATTTCTGCGGCGCGGATTTCCATCAGCCGGACCTCTGACCGACTTGCCGCCGGTGACCGCGGCGAGCGCCTGGCGCAGCGCCGACTCATGATCGGGCTTCAGCGGGGCGGCGACGGTGACGTCGGCGCGCACGAGGCCCTTGGCCCTGTCGTGCAGCCCCTGATAGGCGGCGATCATGTCGGGAAGAACGAAGAGGCGGCGCTTCGAGGCGACGAGGCGAATGAAATTCGCGGCGACGCCGGAAATGCCGGCCTTGGAGAGAATGGCGTCGAGCGCCTTGACCTGCTCCTGCGCCGTGAAGACCGGGCTCTTCACCAGGCGCTTCAGGTCGGCGCTGTCGTTGATGAGGCTCTGGAACGCGGCCAGAGCCGCGGCGACCTCGTCGGCGGCGTTCTTTTCCGACGCCAGTTCGTAAAGGGCGGAGGCGTAACGTCCTGCGACGCCGGAAAGCGAAACTCCGTCTTGAGCCACTTGGATCGCTCGTCAAATTCGCATCGTTCAAAGCGGCTCCACGACGCGGCCATGCGTTCGCGCGGTGGGCGGTCTGCTTCAAAGCGACGGATGCTGCAGGGGCAAGGAACTGAGAGCGGCAACGCCCCAGTCCCAAGGCGATGGGTCCCTAACACAGGGGATTTTGCGGCGCAACCCTACCCGGCGCCCAGATTTGTCGCCATAGCCCTCAGCCGCGCCCGATCCTGCGGCGCGAAGGCCCGCCAGGGGATGAAGCGCAACGCGCCCGAAGAGAGGGTCAGGAAAAGCAGTTCCCGGGTTTCCCGCGCGGCTGCGACCGAGCGCCAGGGAATCGCCAGCGCGAAATCGGCGGCGTCGCGCGTGACGATGGCCTTGGCGTCGATCTCGTAAATTATCGTCCTGTTGGCCTGCGGCATTTTGACAAAGGCGACGAAGATCGCGGGGACCACCGCCGCCAGCATCCCGGCGAAGAAGGGGCCCGCATCGAGCGCGAAGTCGCGCAGCCCGGCGAGCGGCGGCTCCCGCAGGCGCGATCAATCCGCGTCGCGAAGATATGCCGCCCCGGTCAGGAACAACGCCAAAGCGAGAAGCGCCGCGCCGAGGAACGTCATCTTGACGATGAGGCGAGCCCAGCCGCGCACATGGTCGAGAAAAGTGAGCGTCGTCTGGCCCCCGATGATCTCCGCGTCTGACATGTCCGCGTCCCGCCTCTCGCTTTGCTTGCAACGCCGCCCACGATAAGTTTCCGGCGAGGCGCGGTTTATGCGCCGCAGCACGATTCGGAGAGCATCATGGCGCGCGCAGTGGTCGGCATTATCGGCGGTTCGGGCGTCTATGACCTTCCGGGCGCGGAAAATGTGCGCCGCGAGCGCGTGTCCACGCCCTGGGGGGAGCCCTCGGACGAACTCGTCTTCGGCGAGATCGGCGGCACGCAGGCGGTGTTCCTGCCGCGTCACGGACGCGGGCACCGGCTCTCGCCCTCGACAATCAACTACCGCGCCAATATCGACGCAATGAAGCGCGCCGGCGTTACCGACATCATCTCGGTCTCCGCCTGCGGCTCGTTCAAATCGCAGTTCTTTCCGGGCCTCTTCGTGCTGGTCGATCAGTTCGTCGACCGCACTTTTGCGCGCCAGTCTTCTTTCTTCGGCGACGGCTGCGTGGCGCATGTCTCCATGGCGCACCCCATCGCGCCGAAGCTTTCCGCGCGAATCGCAAAGGCCGCGCGCGAAGAAGGAATCGAGATCGCCGTCGGCGGGACTTATGTCTGCATGGAAGGCCCGCAATTTTCGACTTACGCCGAATCGCTGCACTACAAGGCCGCCGGCTTCGATCTCATCGGCATGACGGCGATGCCCGAAGCCAAGCTCGCGCGGGAGGCGGAGATTTCCTACGCGACCATCGCGATGGTCACGGATTTCGACTGCTGGCATCCCGAGCACGACCATGTGGACGTCGCCTCGGTGATCGATATCGTGCGCAAGAATTCGGCCGCCGCCGCGCGGCTCGTCGGCCGCGTGCTCAAGGATTTTCCCGCCGAACACGAGCCCTGCCCCATCGGCTCCGACCGCGCGCTGGACAACGCCATCCTCACGGCGCGGGACGCGCGCGATCCGGAATTGTTGAAGAAGCTCGATGCGGTGATGTCGCGCCTCAACAAGGCGAGCTAAAACGTCCACGTCGTGCGCAGCGTGAAAATCTCCGTCACGCGGCGATCGTTCAGCAGCGCCGGATTCATGAAGAACTGCACGTCCGGCGTGATCTTCACGGCCTTGAAGACCGTGTAATTGTGATAGGTCTCGATCACCCATTCGGACTGCCAGTAGGGGCTTGTCTGCGCGAGGTCGAGCGCCGTGCCGTTCGTCTTGCTCCATCCGGCGCCGAGACCCCATTCGTCGAGGCGGTTGCGGCCCAACGGGTTCTCGTAAACGGTTCCGAAGGCGATCGACGTCTCGATGGGAATGGCGGAGGTTGATGCGCGTGAAGAAGCCCCAGCGCCCGACCCTTTGCGACGCGGAAAAGGAGACGCCGCGCGACAGGCCCGGCTGCAAAGGCGTCGAGGGCTGCGAATACCAGAGCAGCGAATAGTAGTAACGGCCGCCCGCTTACGAGCGTCAGCCGGCGTCGGATGCGCAATCCAGGCCAAAGCAGGTCGCAGCCTGCGCGGTTTCATCGAGAGCGGGCGACGTCGCCTCTTCGACCGCCAGCGCCGACGACAGGATCAGCGTAAAGGCCAGAAGGCGCAGCAGCGGGAAAAGGAGCAGCGTTTTCATGCGGCCATTTCCGCGCGGCGCGATTGCGAAAAGCTTACGGAAGGCGGTTACGGAATTTTAAACGGACGCGCAGGCCTAACGGATCGTTGCGCACGAGAATCGTCGTCAGTAATACCACCAGCCGTTTCGCCACTGGCCCTGCAGCCGCAAGGGCGGCGCGGGACGGCGGGCGGGGACATTGCTCCCATAATAGTCGCCGACATAGCTGCAGCCGTAGCAGCCGCCATAGCCTCCCTGGGCCGGGCCCGGCGACGGGACGCCGGGGTAAGGCGGCGCGTAAGGAGACGGCGCCGCCGGGCCGGTCGGCACCGAGGGAGGTCGCACCGGCGCGTAAGTCTGCGCCTGCGCGGGGAAAGAGAACGCGAAAAGCAGGGCGGCGAGCGCGCGCATCGGGTCAAATCCTTGGAACGAAGCCTGCTTGAGTGTATGCAGCTTCGCTGCGCGCGCCAGCGCGAACTCAACTTATGGTTGAGTATTACGCAATCTGCGACCCAGGGGTTCACGATGCCGCTTCGCGCCGCCATCCGCACGATTCCGGACTACCCGAAAAAAGGCATTCTCTTTCGCGACATCACCACGCTGCTCGGCGACGCGCGGGCGTTCCGCAAGGCCGTGGACGAGCTGGTTCAGCCCTGGGCCGGCGCCAAGATCGAGAAGGTCGCCGGCATGGAGGCGCGCGGCTTCATCCTTGGCGGCGCGGTCGCCCATCAGCTCTCGGCCGGCTTCATTCCAATTCGCAAAAAAGGCAAATTGCCGCACAAGACTGTGTCGATTTCCTACGAGCTTGAATACGGAACCGACGAGATGGAGATGCACGAGGACGCCGTCGCGCAAGGCGAGAAGGTGATCCTGGTCGACGATCTCATCGCCACGGGCGGGACGGCGGAAGGCGCGATCCGGCTGTTGCAGAAGATGGGGGCCGACGTCGTCGCGGCCTGTTTCGTGATCGACCTGCCGGATCTCGGCGGAGCGAAGAAGATCGAGGCGCTGGGCGTGCCGGTTCGCACGCTCGTCGCCTTCGAGGGTCACTGAGGATGATTGCCCGCCGGGGGCGGCGCTTATAGGATTGAACGACAAAGCTTATGAAGCCGCGTTCCACCTATCTCCTTCTGGCCGCCGTCGCGATCGGCGCGCTCGGTCTGGGCGTGGCGGCGCTGCGTTTCCTGCCCGCGCCGGGCGGGCGCGGCGGCGCCCGCAAGGTCGCCATTCTCGCGCCGCATCCGGCCGGCGGATCGATCCTCCCCGGCCTTCGCCGCGCTGCGCCGCCGCCGGTCCCGGCGCCCGTCCCTGCTTCGCAGCCGCCGGCGCCCGCGCAACCCGCCCCGGCGCCGGCCGCGCAGGCGACGCCTCCATCGGACGCCGTCGCTCCCCTGCCCCCGGCGGCCCCCGCAGGGCCAACTGCGCTAGCCCAGCCCGCGCCGCCGCCGACGGTCGCCGACGCCAAACCCGCCCCTATCGAGGAGGCGCCGGCGTCGATCGAGCAGCAGGCGGGCGTCGAGGGCCTCGTTTCCTTCCCGCCCGTCGCGCCGGTTCCCCCCGCGCGGCCGTCCGAGCTTCGCGCGGCGGAGACCGTCGCGCCCCTGCCCCCTGTGCGCCCGCGCGACCTCGCCGCGCTCGAGACGCCCGCGGAGCCCCCGGCGCCGCCCGCTCAACCCCAGCCGGCGCCGCCGCAAGCCGCGCAACCCGCCCCGCAGCAGCCGACCCAGCCGCAGACAGGCGGATCCTGGTTCCAATGGTCGCCCGCGTCGCAAGCTCCGGCCCCGGCCCCCGCGGACGCGTCCCAGACGACGGCCGCTCCCGCGCCGGTTTACGTCAACGCGCCGCTGCCGCCCGCGCGCCCGGCCGATCTCGGCAAGCTCGCGTCCCTCGCGCCCGCCGCCAGGACGGCCCCGACCGAAGCCGCGCCGGCGGCCCCGGCGACGCCCGCCGCATCCGGCGGCGGCCAGCAGACCGCGCGGCTCGAAGAGCCGACCCTGCGGCCCGCGCCCGACGACGCCTTTCAAGCGGCGCCGCCCAAATTCGGCATGGGAGATCCGGTCTTCGTGCGCATCTTCAAGCAGGAGGGCCAGCTTGAACTGTGGCTGAAGAAGAACGGCCGCTATTCGCTCTACAAGACCTTCCCGATCTGCAAATGGTCCGGGCGCCTCGGTCCGAAGGTGAAGGAAGCCGACTATCAGTCGCCCGAGGGATTTTACAGCGTCTCGGCCAAGCAGCTTAATCCTCACTCCAATTACTACCGCGCGTTCAATGTCGGCTATCCAAACGCCTTCGACCGCCAGAACGGGCGGACGGGCGGCCTCGTGATGGTCCATGGCGCCTGCAAGTCGGTCGGTTGCTTCGCCATGACGGATCGGGGCATCGAGGAGATCTACGGCTTCGTCGAGTCGGCGCTGAAGGCCGGACAGAAAGAGATCCCCGTCCATATCTTCCCCTTTCGCATGACGGAGGCGAACATCGCGCGCGAGGTCGGCGGCGGCTGGCTCTCCTTCGTGGGCGGCGGCGGCTATCAGCAGTGGGCCGGGTTCTGGAAGAACCTCAAGGAGGGCTACGATCTTTTCGAGCAGAGCGGCCAGCCCCCGGTCGCCTTCGCCTGCGGCGACCATTATGAATTCGACGGCGGCTCGAGCGCCTGCAAGCGCGTCGCGGGCTGGTGACGTTCAGCCTAATTTCAGCCGGGATGGCTAAGCTCCTATGTGATGAGCAGACGCTAATGCGCCGCCAATAAAGGAAACGCCATGCCCCTCTTCAAACGCCTCGCCGCTGCGGCCGTCGCGGCCGCCGCCCTTTTCGGCGCCACCGCGGTCGAGGCCGGCCCCAACGTGCCGCTCTGCCTCTCGCTGCAAAACAGCTACAACGCCTGCATGGTTCAGGCGCAGCGTCAGGGCTGGGGCGGCTATGGCGGCTGGGGCGGCGGTTACGACAATGGCTATGGCGGCTATGGCGGCGGCTGGGGCGACGACGACGATTATTACCGTTATCAGCGCCGCCAATATCGCTCCGCGTCCAAACAGGCCGAGTGCGCCCGCTGGCTCTACGCGATCCAGCAGGCCGGCTGCGTGCGCTGAAGCCGTCATTGCTCCTATGGTCCCCGCGTCATTGCGAGCGCAGCGAAGAAAGCCAGAGCCGACTCAGCCTGCTGGATTGCTGATGACGAAGGCGCGAGATCAGCGCCGGCAGGCGCCCTGGCCCCAGAGGCCGACGCCGCGCGCGCGCCGCACGCAGTCATTCGGGTATGTGCGCCCATCGACGCCGCAAACCGGCATGTAAATGCGCGGACAGGCGCCCGGGCGCGGGCCCGGCGCCGTCCGGCAGGCGCCGTTGTGGCGCAGCGCGACGCCGTGGGCGCGCCGCACGCAGTCGTTCGGATAGGTGCGGCCGTCGACCCCGCAGACCGGCAGATAGATCATCGTGCAGGCGACGGGACGGCCGGGCGCGGGAGAATGCGCGCGCGCCGGAAGGGCGCTCGCCCCGAGGACCGCGGAAAGCGCGCAAGCGATAAAATGCTTTGTTATAATCATGGGGGTGGCCCTAAAGGAACGCTCGGACCACCGAACATAGCCGATAACGCGCCTCCGATCTTCTCCGCCCTTGCATCCGCGGATTTCGAACAAGCGGGAAGGGTCGCGCCGATGAGGGCGGCGGAAATCGCCCTGGAGCCCGGGTTGCGCGGCTCGCCATTGACAAACGCCCGCCCCTCGGCTAGGCAAACAACTGCTTCGTCGCGGCGGTCTCGCCGCGTTTTTCGTTTCTGAAAAGGCGAAGCGCAACCGGTTCAACTGCAAAGAAGCCGGCCCGAGGCGCGTGACCCGTTCATGCGACCTACGAGAGCCGGGACGAACACAGGAAAAAACGATGTTCGCAGTCATCAAGACCGGCGGCAAGCAATATAGCGTGTCCGCTGGCGATATTATCACGGTCATGGCGCTCGAAGGCGCGCCGGGCGACAAGGTCACCTTCGACGAGGTGCTGATGATCGGGGGCGATTCCCCCAAGATCGGCGCTCCGACCGTCGCGGGCGCGTCCGTTTCGGGCGAGATCGTCGAGCAGGCGCGCAGCGCCAAGTCGATCTCCTTCAAGAAGCGCCGCCGCCAGAACTCCAAGCGCAAGCGCGGTCATCGTCAGGACTTGACGCTCGTCAAGATTCTCGCGATCTAAGAACCAGAATTCGAGGCGGCCCTGGCGCCGCTGCACAGGAACAAGTCGGAGCAGGACAATGGCTCACAAAAAAGCGGGCGGCTCGTCGCGCAACGGCCGCGACTCGGACGGCCGGCGCCTCGGCGTCAAGAAATTCGGCGGCGAATCCGTCGTGGCCGGCAACATCATCATTCGCCAGCGCGGCACCAAGTGGCATCCCGGCCGCAATATCGGCATGGGCAAGGACCACACGCTCTTTGCGCTCGTCGACGGCGTCGTAGAATTCAAATCGGTCCGCGGCCGCTCCAGCGTAGCCGTGGTCCCGGCCGCTCAGGCCGCAGAGTAAGGCGGACGGATCCTCAAACGACCCGCCGCCGGCCAATTCCCCGGCGGACAGGTTGTTTGAAGACCAGGCTCTCGGAGCCAATCGGCTCCCAAGCGAAATGTCCGGAAAAGGCCCGACTGGGCCGATAGGGGGAAGCGGCCGCCGCTTTCCCCTTTGTCGCTTTCCGGGGCCGCTAACGGTCTTTCGTTGGAGCCGTTCATGTTTCCAGAGATTACCCACGACGACGTTTTCAGGCTGGAAACCGAGCGCATGTGGCTGCGCTGGCCGCGCATGTCGGACGCCGAGGCCATCGCCGCGCGCGCCGGCGATCCGGAAGTCGCTTCGCAGACGGCCAATATTCCGCACCCCTACAATATTCGCGACGCCGAGCAGTTCATCCGCCGCGCCCGCGCCGAAAACGAGTCGGGACAGGGGCTGGTGCTGGCGCTCGCCCTCAAGCGGCAGCCCCACGACGCGATCGGCGTCATCGGCGCGCATGGCTCCGAATTTCGGGGAACGGCGGGGCTCGGCTACTGGCTCGGCCGCGAATTCTGGGGCCAGGGACTGATGACGGAAGCAGGCCGGGTCTTCATCGACCTGATTTTCGGCGTCACCTCCCTCGCCGAGATCGTCTCCGACGCGCTCCCCGGCAATCTCGCCTCGCGGCGGGTGCAGGAGAAGCTCGGCTTTGCGAGCCTCGGGGACATCGAAATCGACGCGCCGGCGCGCGGCGGACGGCTGAAGGTCGCCCGCATGCGGCTCACCCGCGGCGCGGCCCATACCGCCTTCGGCGCGCGGCGCCCGAGGCTGACCTCTACGTGAGATGACATGAAGTTTCTCGATCAGGCCAAAGTCTACGTCCGCTCCGGCGACGGCGGCGCGGGCTGCGTCTCCTTCCGGCGCGAAAAGTTCATCGAATTCGGCGGGCCGGACGGCGGCGACGGCGGCCGCGGCGGCGATGTCGTGGCGGAATGCGTCGACGGGCTCAACACGCTCATCGATTATCGCTACCAGCAGCATTTCAAGGCCAAGACCGGCGTTCACGGCATGGGCAAGAACCGCGCCGGCGGGCGCGGCGCCGACGCCGTGCTCAAGGTCCCGGTCGGCACGCAGATCTTCGAGGAGGACGAGGAGACGCTGATCGCGGACTTGACCGAAGTCGGCCAGCGCGTCGTGATCTGCCGGGGCGGCAATGGCGGCTTCGGCAACGCCCATTTCACCACCTCGACCAACCGCGCGCCGCGCCGCGCCAATCCCGGCCAGGAGGGCGAGGAGCGCACCATCGTGCTGCGCCTCAAGCTCATCGCCGACGCCGGCCTCGTCGGCCTGCCCAACGCCGGCAAGTCGACTTTCCTCGCCAGCGTGACCGCCGCCAAGCCCAAGATCGCCGACTATCCCTTCACGACGCTGCATCCGGGCCTCGGGGTCGTGCGCCGCGACGGGCGCGAATTCGTTTTGGCGGACATTCCGGGGCTGATCGAGGGCGCCCATGAGGGCCACGGCCTCGGCGACCGGTTTTTGGGGCATATTGAGCGCTGCCGCGTGCTGCTGCATCTCGTCGACGCCACCGGCGAGCATGCCGGCAAGGATTACAAGACGGTGCGCGGGGAGCTCGCCGCCTATGGCGCGGGCCTCGACGAAAAGCTCGAGATCGTCGCCCTCTCCAAGATCGACGCCGTCGACCCCGATCATCTCAAGAAGCAGCGCGAGCGTCTCAAGCGCGCCATCGCCAGCGCGGGCCCGCCGGCCGAGAGCCGCGGGGCGCTCTTGACCTTGTCCTCGGCGACCGGGACGGGCGTCACCGAGGCCCTGCGGGCCGTCGGCGCGGCCATCGAGACCTCGAAGACAGAGGAAAGCGCGGTCGAGGCCCCGGCCGAATGGCGGCCCTGACCGGAGCCTGACGAGGAACCGCCATTGACCTTGACGGGGTCAATGACTAGCTTTGTTCGTTATGACCCCTCGCAGTGACAAGACGCGGCATTTCGGCTCGACGGCGGCCACGCTGCTCGTCGCCTATCTGCTCATCCTGCAGGGTATAGCCGCGGGCGCCGTCACCAGCGCGCGCGGCGCAGCGCTCTTCGCCGACGCCATCTGCCAAAGCAAGGCGGTCGGCGCGCTCGACGGCGCGCCCGGAGCCCCGATCCGCCCCACCCGCCACGGCGACGCCTGCTGCGTCGTCCACATGGCGGCGTTTGGCGGCGCGACCGCTCCCTCGCCCTTCGTGGGAGAGACGCCGCCGGCCCTCACCTATGTCGCGGCGCGCGTCGCCTATGAGCACGCGCCGCACAACACCGAGGCGGCGACGCCGCCTCTCGGCTCCCGCGCGCCCCCTGCCCTGATCTGAAAGCCCGCCGCGGCGAGCGGCGTCGAGCGGCCTCCCTTGGCGACACCCATCTATTCATGGGCAGGCCCGTGCAGCTAGCGACTCCATCAGAGGTTGAACCTTAAGGATCAACTCTCACGCAGGGCGAGACCCTGGCCCCGGCCCATATGCGGTCGGCTGGAGCGCGATCAGCGACTTTGAGATTATGGAACAGAAATCGACAACGACGCGCAAGCCGGTCAAGACGGCGCCGCGCGTCTCCTCCCGCGAGCGCCGCTGCTCGCAAAACGGCAAGCTGACCGCCGCCGTGGACAATGCGATACGGGTCACGCCCGACGACGCCTTTGAAAAAGGCCGCGTCGAAGTGGTGGAGGCCTATTTCGACGCCGAAGGGCGCCCGATCAAACGCAAGAGCGTCGGCGCGGCTCGCGTCGCCCGCGCTTATGACGCGCAGGGCAACCAGGTCGAAGAGGCCTATTTCAACACGGAAGGAAAGCCCACCGTCCCCAAGGACGTCGGCGCCGCCCGCATCGCGTGGCGCTATGACAAGGCCGGCCGGCGGGTGGAGGCCGCCTTTTACGGCGCTGACGGCGCAGAGATCCGGCGCCCCGTCGCCGCCCGCAAGGCCCCGCAGAAGAACGTCTAGCAGGCGCATTCGACAAGCCGGGCTGTCCCGCCCGGCTCGTCGCCGACCGAAGCGAGCAACCCGACAGGCGCGGCGCTCGCCTCGCGGCGCGAATATACGGGCTTCAGCTCAGCCTTTCACGCGAGCGATCAGGAAGCCGTCCCACCCTTTCGAGCCAACGGTCTGGATCGCGGTCGCCGTAACGCGCGGCTCGGCGGCGACGAGATCGAAGAGCTTGCGGGCGCCGAGCCCGCCATCGTCCTTCGTTGCGGCGTCGGCGACCGTTCCGTCGCGCACCACATTGTCGACGATGATGAGCGCGCCGGGCCGCGAGAGCTTCAGCGCCCACCCAAAATAGGCGGCGTTGTTGGCCTTGTCCGCGTCGATGAAGGCCAGATCGAAAGCCCCGCCGCCTTCCGCCTCGATCGTCGGCAGCACGTCGAGCGCGGCGCCGACGCGAAGGTCGACCTTATCGGCCATTCCCTCGCGCGCGATGTTCGACCGAGCGACCTCCGCGTGTCGCGGATCGAATTCGATTGTGACGATCTTGCCGCCCTCGCCAAGGGCGCGCGCGAGCCAGATTGTCGAGTAGCCGCCCAGCGTCCCGATTTCGAGGATGCGCCGCGCGCCGATCGAGGCCGCGACAAGATGCAGCAGCTTTCCCTGAGGCGCCGACACGTCGATCGCCGGAAGGCCGGAATGCGCATTGGCGTTGAGCGTCGCGGCCTGACGTTCCGCAGGCGCAATCAACCTCTCCGCAATATAGTCGTCGACGACGCGCCACTCGTTAACCATCGGTCTCGCTCCCTATTCCTCAAGCGTCGATTTGGATGAAATCGAATTCATTTGACCTCCAGCGAAAGATCATGCCATGTGCCGTCGTTCTCGCTCGCATCGCGTGCGGAACAGGAAGGCGTGACGGCCGGATCTCTTCGAGCCCAGCCTACCTGTGGCCGACAATTCCGCCCTTGCGCCGAAATTTATGGGAGCGAAACAGATGATCAAGCTTGCTTTGACGACGGCCGCCGCCGTCGTGGCCTTCAGCGCCTCGGCCTACGCCGCCTCCTTCAGCGTCACCGAGATTTCGTCGTCGGGCATCAAGCGCGCCAACGGCACCTGGACCGTCTCCACCGAGGGCGGCAAGGTCACCGGCAAGGCCGACATGCAGCTCGATAATGGCTCGGTTCAGACCTACAAGATCGACGGCAAGGTCGAGGGCGGCGTCTACACGCTCAACCTCAACGACCGCACCGACGGCAAGAAGGACTGCGTCTGGACCGGCAAGACGAACGAATCCGGCAAGGTTGTCGAGGGCCCGGTCACCTGCGGCAGCGAGAAGTTCTCGATCCGCGCCGGCGTGCAATAAGCTCTTTAAAAGCTGAATGATCAAACGCCGGCCTCTGGCCGGCGTTTTAATTTCACGGCGGCCCGTCGACGTAAAGATCGTCCGCCCGCTTCGCCTTGTCCCAGCCTTCGAGCCAGAGCCTGCGCCGGTCGTCTTCGGCGGGATAGGGGCAGGCGTCGCGGCTCTTGCCGCGCCCGAACGCCTCCACCCCTTCCTCAAAAGCGCTTTCGCTTTTTTCGATCGCTACGACCGTCAAGCGCTGGGCTTCAGCTACGCCTCCTCCATCGCCTCCAATTCGCCGATCAGCCCTTCGATCATTTCAAGACCGATGCTCCAGAAGGCCGGATCGCGCGCATCGAGGCCGAAAGGCGCGAGCAACTCGTTATAGGGCCTGGCGCCGCCGGCCTCGAGGAGCGCAAAGTAGCGCTCGGCGAAACCTTCATGCGCTTTCTGATAGACGCCATAGAGCGAGTTCACGAGGCAGTCGCCGAAAGCGTAGGCGTAGACATAGAAAGGCGAATGAATGAAGTGGGGGATATAGGCCCAGAAGGTCTCGTATCCCGGACCGAGCCGGATCGACGGCCCCAGGCTGTCGCCCTGCACGCTCATCCAGATGTCGCAGATCTGGTCCGCCGTGAGTTCGCCCTCGCGACGCGCCATGTGCACCTTGCGCTCGAAAGCATAGAAGGCCATCTGCCGCACGACCGTGTTCAGCATGTCCTCGACCTTGGAGGCGAGGAGCGAGCGGCGCTGCTCCTTGTCGCTCGCCTGCGCGAGAAGCGCGCGGAAAGTGAGCATCTCGCCGAAGACCGACGCCGTTTCGGCGAGCGTCAGCGGCGTCGGCGCCATCAGCGCGCCCTGACGCGCGGCGAGCACCTGATGCACGCCATGGCCAAGCTCATGCGCGAGCGTCATCACGTCGCGCGTCTTGCCCTGGAAATTGAGCAGCACATAAGGATGCGCCGACGGCACGGTCGGATGCGAGAAGGCGCCCGGCGCCTTTCCCGGACGCACCGGCGCGTCGATCCATTTCTTGTCGAAGAAATCGCCCGCGATCTCGGCCATGCGCGGCGCGAAACCCTTATAGGCTGTCAACACGATGCCGCGCGCTTCCTCCCATGAATAGCGCTTGGCGGGGGCGGAAGGCAGCGGCGCGCTGCGATCCCAGTAATCGAGCGCGTCCTTGCCGAACCATTTCGCCTTCAGCTTGTAATAGCGATGCGAGAGGCGCGGATGCGCGTCGTTCACCGCCTTCGCCAGAGCCTCGACCGTTTCGCGCTCGACGCGATTGGAGAGATGGCGCGAATCGGCGACGTCCTCGAAGCCCCGCCAGCGGTCCGAGATTTCCTTGTCCTTGGCGAGCGTGTTGGTGATGAGCGCGAAGGTGCGCAGATTGCCTTTCAGCGTCGCGCCGATCGCCTGCGCGGCTTCCTTGCGCTTCTCTTCCTTCTGGTCCTGCATGAGGTTGAGGACCGGTTCGATCGCCAATTCCTCGCCGCCAACCTTGAATCGCAGCGAGGCGATGGTTTCGTCGAAGAGTCGATTCCACGCGGCCGCGCCGGAAATGTATTTTTCGTGGAAGAGCTCCTCGAGCTTGTCTTCGAGCTCGTAGGGCTTCTCCTTGCGAATGTCTTCGAGCCAGGGTTTCCAGCGCGACAGCGGAGCCTTATCCGCGGCCTTCATCAGCGTCGCGTCGTCGAGACGGTTAAGTTCAAGCTGGAAAAAGAGCAGCTGCGCCGACGCGTTCGTCACTTTCTCCTGCACGTCGCCATAGAATTTGGCGCGCGCGGGATCCGTCGTGTCGCCGCTATAGAGAAGGCCGGCATAGGACATGAGCCGGCCGAGCAGATCCTGCAAAGCTTCATAACGCGCAAGCGCGTCGCCGAGCCGGGCGCTGGCGTCAGCGCCGCCGGCGATCTCGGCGAGCTTGCCGCGATAGGCGCCGGCGAAGTCGCCGACCTCCTCGTTCATGCGCGCGAGGTCTGTTTTCAATTGCGGCGAATCGGTCCCGGCATAGAGGTCTGCGAGGTTCCATTCGGGCAAGGTCTCCGAAAAACCCGCTGCGGCTTCGGCTGGGGAGCGTGTGACGTGAGAGATGACGCGCATGGCGAAAACCATTGAAAGTTTGGGAGCGCCTTGAAGGCAAGTGGTCTTTCATATGGCCAAAGCCCAAGCGCGATCAAGCCGATGACTCTGGCGGAGGCGCGCATGCGCGGCTGCGCGAAAGTTACAAATTTTCCAATTCCATTACGGCTTTACGTCCCATAATGAAGCGAAAGTCCGCGCCGATTAACTCGCCCTTTACCCTGTTTGGCGACGATGGGGGCGCTGACATATTAGACCCCGAAGACGCGCACGCTGAGTCGGGCGCCAGGAACGCAATGACATCCATCATTCTGATTGCCGATGACGATCCGGTTCAACGCCGCCTTCTGGAGGCGATGGTCAAGCGTTTCGGCTATGAGCCGGAAACGGTGGAAGGCGGCGAGGAGGCGCTTGCGCGTCTCACGCGGCCGGGCGCGCCCCCGGTTGCGCTTCTAATTCTCGATCTCGTCATGCCAGATCTCGACGGCATGGGCGTCCTGACGCGCATGCGCGACGCAAGGATCGGAACGCCCGTCATCGTGCAGACGGCACATGGCTCGATTGAAGCGGTGATCTCCGCGATGCGCGCCGGCGCGCATGATTTCGTGGTGAAGCCCGTGGGCGCGGAGCGCCTTCAGATTTCGATCAAGAACGCGCTGTCGGCCGACGCGCTCGCTGGCGAAATTCGCCGCATCAGCCGCCGCGCCCAGGGAAGCCTCACCTTCAAGGACCTGGTCTCGCGCAGCGGCGACATGGCCCGTGTGATACGCCTCGGCGAACGCGCTGCGCATTCCACCATTCCCGTGCTGATCGAAGGCGAATCGGGCGTCGGCAAGGAAATTGTCGCGCGCGCGATTCAGGGCGGCTCGGACCGCAGGCAAGCCCTTCGTCACGGTGAATTGCGGGGCGCTGCCGGCAAATCTCGTCGAATCCATCCTCTTCGGGCATGAGAAAGGCGCCTTCACCGGCGCGACCGAAAAGCACACCGGCAAATTTCTCGAAGCCAATGGCGGCACGCTTTTTCTCGACGAGATCGGCGAATTGCCGCTCGACATTCAGGTGAAGCTCCTGCGCGCGCTGCAGGAGGGCGAGATCGACCCCGTCGGCGCCAAGCGCCCCGTGCGAGTCGATATTCGCCTCATCTCGGCGACGAACCAGAATCTCATCGAACTCGTGAAGCGCGGGCAATTCCGCGAGGATCTCTTCTACCGCCTGAACGTCTTTCCGATCGGCATTCCGCCGCTGCGCGCGCGCCGCGAGGACATCGCCGATCTTGCGCGGCGCTTCGCGGCGCGGTTTGCGGCGGAAGAAGGCCGGAATATTCGCGGCATCACCGCCGAAGCGCTGTCGCTGCTGACAAGCTATGAGTGGCCCGGCAATGTGCGCCAGTTGGAGAACACCGTTTTCCGCGCCGTCGTTCTCGCCGATGGCGACGAACTGACGGTCGCGGAGTTTCCGCAGATCGCCTCGCATGTCGAGGGGTTCGACGTGCGCGTGCCGCCGGTCCCCGCCTTCGCGCCCACGTCCGACGCGTCGCGCGAGCGCGAAATCGTGCGCGTCGAGATCAAGGACCCGAACGTCCTGCCGCTGCTGGCGCAGAACGGCGAGATGCGCAAGCTCGACGAATTGGAGAAGGAAACGATTCGTTTCGCGCTGACGCATTATCGCGGACAGATGTCCGAAATCGCGCGCCGCCTCGGCATCGGCCGCTCGACCCTTTATCGCAAGATGAAGGAATACGGGCTCGAGGAAGACGGGGCCGAAAGCGTCGCCTCCGACAGTCTCGTGGCCTGACCCATAAGAGACGCCGCCGGCGGCCGCCGAAAAGGGGGCGTCGGCCGCGACGGCACCAGAATAGCTTCCGCCAAGTCATGAATAATCGGACTTTCTTTTAAGGGCTTATCCACGCGGACTGGCTATCTTAGCCTCGGCCGTTAGGGCGCCCGACCGTTCTGGAAAGTCCGTCAATTGAAAAGCTACCTTGCCGGCAAATTTCGGCTCTTTTTCTGCGTGCCGGACGACGACGTCGAGCTCGTTCGGGCGCAATTCAAAGCTTTCTCCAGGCAGATTCCCCTGCTCTATTTCATCCTCTGCGCCAATACGCTGGCTGTCGCCCTGGTTTTCGCCAAATTCGGGCAAAAATGGATTTCGCTCTATCTTCCGTTGCTCCTGTGCCTCTTCTGCTTCGTGCGGGGCGTGACCTGGTGGCGTATCGGGCGAAGCAACGTGTCCGACGCGGTCGCGCTCTCGCATATGAGACGCACGAACAGGCTCGCCTTTCTTATGGCGGTCGTCTTCACGGCTTGGGGCATGACGCTCTTTTCCTATGGCGATCCTTACGCGCGCAGCCAGGTCGTGTTCTTTCTCGCGCTGACGATGATCAGCTGCACATTCTGCCTGATGCATCTGCGCTCAGCGGTCTACAGCGTCACGCTCGTCGGCGTCGCGCCCTTCAGCCTCTTCTTCTTTTTCGCGGATCAGGGCCATTTTCGCGCAGCCGCCGTCAATCTGGCGCTCGTCGCCGTCGGCATGATCGCGATCCTGAAGGTCTATAATCGCGACTTCGCAAATCTCGTCGCCTCGCGCCGCTCCCTTCAGGAGAAGCAGGAAGAGACGCAAAGGCTGAGCGACGAGAATCTCAAACTCGCCAATCTCGACGCTTTGAGCGGCCTGCCGAACCGCCGGGCGCTCACGACGCGCCTTGGCGAATTGCATGGATCGGGACAGAGGGGCGTCCGCACGGCCGTCGTCTTCGTCGATCTCGACGGGTTCAAGGACGTCAACGACACTTACGGCCATGAGACCGGAGACACGCTGATCACGATCGTGGCGGCGAAATTCGGCGACCTCCTGCCTGCAAACGGTCTCCTCGCCCGCCTCGGCGGCGACGAATTCGCGGCGCTTATTTCAGCCCCCGACGCAGACAGGGATGCGGAGACCTTCGCGAATTGCGTCGTCGCGCTGCTCGAACAACCCATCAAGATCGGCGCCCGCACGATCCAGGTCGGCGCGAGCGTGGGCATCGCCTGCGCGGCGCCGGGAGATTGCGACGCCCAGGAGCTGTTTCGGCGCGCCGATACGGCCATGTATCACGTAAAGGGGAACGGCAAGGGCGGCGTCGCCTTCTACGCGCCGGGACTGGACGCAGAGCGGCAACGCCAGCAGGATATCGAAAACCAGATCAGGCGCGGCCTCGCGGCCGATGAATTCGAGCTCCATTATCAGCCGATCGTCGACGCCGGCACGAAGGCGGTCATCTCCGTCGAGGCTCTGTTGCGCTGGCCCCGGCGACGCGAAGGCGCTATCGGGCCGGATCAGTTCATTCCCGTGGCCGAGGCGAGCGGCCTGATCAATCCGCTTGGCCTGTTCGTGCTGCGGCGCGCCTGCCTCGATTTCCTCGACATTCCCGGCATCAAGCTGAACGTCAACATCTCGCCCGCACAGTTTCGCGATCCGGCTTTCGAAGACAATGTCGCGGCCATACTCGCTGAAACGGGCTTTCCCGCCGCCCGCCTCGAACTCGAGCTGACGGAAGGCTATCTGATCCACCACCCGCAGCGGGCTATGACGGCAATCTCATCGCTGAAGGAGATGGGAATTTCCGTCGCGCTCGACGATTTCGGCACCGGCTACACCAGCATCGCCTATTTGCAGCAATATGGCTTCGACCGGATCAAGATCGACAAATCCCTCGCGGGCAGCATCGCCACCGACAAGAAGGCCGGCGTTCTCGTTGCGGGCGCCGTCTATCTGGCGAACGGGCTCGACATGGCCGTGACCGCAGAGGGCGTCGAAACCGAAGAGCAGGCCTCGATGCTGAGAATGGCGGGATGCCAATGCCTGCAGGGCTTCCTCTTCAGCGGGCCCAAATCGCTGCGGGACCTGATCGCGCAGGAGCTGGAGGAGCGGCGATTGACCGGCACGGCGGCCTAGCGACCGGTCTCCTCCTGCTCGCGCGCCCGCGAAGGACTCGTTATAGTCCGCTGAAAAAGGAGGCGCGGATGACGACGCTTTACGATATCGACGCCCGGACCATCGACGGCGAGACCAAAAAGCTGGGCGACTATGCCGGCAAGACGCTGCTCGTCGTGAATGTCGCCAGCAAATGCGGTTTCACGCCGCAATATGCCGGGCTCGAGGCGCTCTACAAGAAATACGCCGACAAGGGCCTCGTCATTCTCGGTTTTCCCTGCAACCAGTTCGGCGCGCAGGAGCCGGGCTCGGAAAGCGAGATCGCGTCTTTCTGTTCGACCAGCTACGGCGTGAGCTTTCCGATGTTCGCCAAGATCGACGTCAATGGAGAGAAGGCGCATCCGCTCTACAAGCTCCTGAAGCACGAAGCGCCGGGCCTTCTCGGCTCCGAGGCGATCAAGTGGAACTTCACCAAATTCCTCGTCGACAAGACTGGCAAGGTGGTGAAGCGTTATGCGCCGACCGACACGCCGCAATCGCTCGAAAAGGACATAGAGGCTGCGTTGTGAGCGCGCAGATTTCCGTCACGCGCGTCGATGGCGGCGACCCCCTCGCCTTCGACGTTTGCGTGCGTGAGGGAAAGAGCGAAACGCGCCACCACGTGACGCTGTCGCAGCGCGACTTTGCCCGCTTGAGTGGCGGCGCGGCGGCAGAGGAACTTCTCGAGGCCGCGTTCCGCTTCCTCCTCGACCGCGAACCGAAGGAGTCGATACTCGCGCGCTTCGACGTGAGCGTGATCTCGCGCTATTTCCCGGAATTCGAGGATAAGCTCGCCTCTTATTTGGACCGGCGCTGATCACGCTCTCAAAACGCCGCGCGCAGCCGCAACGCGAAGAGATTGACCGGGCCGCGATCCAGATTGTGCGCCGGATTGACCATAAGCTGGTAATCGAAGGTCGCGTCGAGGTTCCTGCCGAAGCCGAGCTTGTAATAGGCTTCGATGTTCTTCTCGCCGCCATAACGAAGGGCGCCGTCATTGATGAAGACGCCCGGCCCGCCAAGCGCGAGATAACGCACATGGTCGCCATGGAGTCCGCTCAGCGCGCCGGCGACGCCGATTTCATCGTCCTCACGCCCCCAGACGGCGCCATCGGCGACGACGCCCATGGAGAGCTGCCGATCCACATCCGTGTAATCGACAATTTCGTAGCGGCCGTCAGACATGCTGGCGCGCAGGAAGAAGCCGACATTTTCGATGATCTGCTGCTTGATATTGACGCCGCCGCCGGTCTTGAAATGCCGGTCCCGCGCAGCGCTCAGATCGGGCGGCAAGGTTCCCGACGAGAGCGCGAGATTGATGGCGTCGTCATAGCGCGCAAACCGCCCATTGTCTCCGAAGACGAGAAACTTGATTGCGCCCGGCTGGCCGAGAATTTCGTAGCGCGCCTCGAATTCTGTGACGCCCATATATTGGCGGAACAGTTCCTGCTCGATGATCGGTCCGTTTGGAACGGACGACAATTGAAAAACCCCGCCGCGCAGCGTCCACCAATTCTGCTTCCACTCCACCGCGAGCCCGTGCGTATAGCCCCAGGCGTCCGCGGCGTAGTCGAATGCGCCCATTGAGTTGAACGCGAAATTGAGAAAGCCCGTCGTCGGATCGTGCGCATAGACATTGTCGTCGAAGACGTCGCCAACGGCGAACTTGCCCAGCGTGACGACGACGCGGTTCCGGTCGACCTTGCCCGATACCTGATTCTGCACCGATTCGAGCACTTCGCTCCGCGAGCCTTCGTCGGGATCATGGGCGTCGTCGCCGCCGAGACCGATAATCTGCCGCAGGAAATAACGCTGGAACCGCATATAGGGCGCAGCGCGCCCGATCTTCTGCGCGATGCCGTTGGGATAGGCTGCGGCGCCGAGCGCATTGTTCGGCCCGTAGCCTTCGTCGACTTCCGGGTTGAGATAGGCCGCGCCGCCTTCCCAGAGGCGCAGGCCGATGAAGATGTTGTTCTGCGAGAGGACATTGCCGACCCCATGGGACGGGAAACTGCCGGGCCCGTCATATTTTGCCGGAAATCTCGGCAGCGCCTGCACCACGTTGGTGGTTTGGGCGTGCACGCTGTAGCGCTCGGCCTTGACCTCCGCGCCGTCCCCATCGCCGACATCCCTGCGCCCGCCATATTGCAATGCGCCCGGAATCTGCTCGCTTGCGCCGAAATGGTAATTCAGCCCGAAACGCAGCAGGTGGTTTTCGTTGCGGATACGCGAAAAATAAAAAGACCCCGCGCCATTGTCGAAGGTCTGCGTATTCAGGGACTGGCTGAGGAAGAGATATTCCGCCCGCCCCGACCAATTGTCTGCAAAAGCGTATTCGACGCCGCCGCCGACGGCGTATTTCATCCGCGACGCTTGCGAATGGTCCGCGACGAAATCGTCGCCGGCTCCGAAAGAGAGCGTGGCCGGGCCGCGCGTCCCGCCGGCCGCGACGCCGCCTGTCACATAGATGAGCGCGCGATCATAAGCGACGCCGACGCGCCCGCGAAGGCTTGCGAAGTAATTGGCGCTGGTTTGGGGCGTGATGGCGAAGATCGGCATGCCGGGGTAGGCGACGCCGGCCGCGAAGGCGCCATTGGGGGCCCGCCGTCCGTCGAGCAGGCTGAAATCGGTCTCGAAGCCCCAGACCCACGGACCGCTCTGCCAGTTATAGCCCACCTGCGCGCCGACGGTTACGCCGGCGCGCGTATTCGAACCGGGATAAAGATCGAAAGCGGAAGAAGCAAAGCCGCCGCCCGCCTGCAGCCGCTCGCCGCCATGCAGCGGGGCGCCCGCCCCGAAGCTAGCGCCAAGATAGAGCCCCGCCCAGTTGAAGACCGGCGGCGGGACGTCGGCCGCGACGGCCGCCGGCGACGCGACCGCAAACGCCCCCGCGACGACGAACCGCATCGTCGCCAGAAGCCGTTCGCCAAGGATTCGCGCAGCCTTCATAAAACGCCGTCTACCGCAGAAAACATGGCCAAGGAACGGCCGTCCTTACAAAAGCCCTAGCCTTGGCCGGGATAAATTTTCCATGTGTGAATCCTGTGACAACGCGGCGTGGGCAATAACCCGCCCGGCTGGCACGCTTCTTGTGTCACGACCTCTCACAGCCTGAGGCCGAAGCGCGCGAATGAAAAGCGGGCGGCGTAGAGAGGAGCGTCGGGAAGTGGACCATCGCGTGACGCAATTCGATGAAATGGACGGCGCCGACGGCGCGACCCGCGCTCCCTATCAAAAGCTTTCGCAATGGCTTGCCGGCACGCCGCCGGAACTTCTCGCCTCCCGCCGCGAACAGGCGGAGCTGCTGTTTCGCCGCATCGGCATCACCTTTGCGGTTTACGGCGCGCAGGAGGCGACCGAGCGCCTCATCCCCTTCGACATTCTGCCGCGCATCATCGCCCGCAGCGAATGGAGCGCGCTGGAAAAGGGTCTGGTGCAGCGCGTGACGGCGCTGAACCTTTTCCTGAAAGACATTTACGGCAAGGGCGAGATCCTGAAGGCCGGCAAGGTTCCATCCGAACTCGTCTACCGCAATCCGGGCTATTGCCCCGAGATGTCGGGTCGCCGCGTCCCGCACGACGTCTATTGCCACATTGCCGGCGTCGACATCGTGCGCACGGACGATCACGGCTTCTATGTGCTGGAGGACAACGCCCGCACGCCGTCCGGCGTCTCCTACATGCTGGAAAACCGCGAAGTGATGATGCGGCTTTTCCCCGATCTCTTCTCCATGCATCGCGTGGCGCCGATCGAGGATTATCCCGACGAACTGCTCGCAACGCTGCGCTCCGTCGCGCCGCCGCGCACGCCGGGCGACCCGACCATCGCGCTGATGACGCCGGGCCAGTTCAACTCCGCCTATTACGAGCACTCCTTCCTCGCCGACAAGCTCGGCGTCGAGCTGGTCGAAGGGCGCGACCTCTTCGTGAAGGACGACATCGTCTATATGCGCACGACCGAGGGGCCGCGCCGCGTCGACGTCATCTATCGCCGCATCGACGACGACTTCCTCGATCCGCTGACGTTCCGCCCGGATTCCGCGCTCGGCGTGGCCGGCCTGATGGGCGCCTATCATGCGGGCAATGTGACGCTCGCAAATGCAGTGGGCACCGGCGTCGCCGACGACAAGGCGATGTACACCTACATGCCGGACATCATCCGCTTCTATCTCGGCGAAGAGCCGCTTCTCCAGAACGTGCCGACGTGGCGCTGCCGGGAGAAGGAGGCGCTCTCCTACGTCCTCGACCATCTCGAAGAGCTGGTGGTGAAAGAGGTGAACGGTTCGGGCGGCTACGGCATGCTGGTCGGCCCGCACGCCTCCCGGGCGCAAGTCGAGGAGTTCCGCGCGAAGCTGAAGGCGCATCCCGACAACTTCATCGCCCAGCCGACGCTCGCGCTTTCCACCTGTCCGATCTCGGTCGCGCAGGGAATCGCGCCGCGCCATGTCGATCTGCGGCCCTTCGTGCTCTCCGGCGCAAATGGCGTACGCGTCGTGCCGGGCGGCCTCACCCGCGTCGCCATGACCGAGAAGTCGCTTGTCGTGAATTCCAGCCAGGGCGGCGGCACCAAGGACACCTGGGTGATCGACGACGCAATATTGGGGCAGGCATGATGCTCGACGCAGTCCACACCCTCGACGAGTTCGAACGACGCAGCCTCGACCCCGACGGCGCCCTCAATTTTCCCGCGGCTCTCGCAACGATCAAACAGGATCTCCGCCGCGAGCGCGCGCAAACGGAACGCCCCATGCTGTCAAGCACCGCCGACAATCTCTATTGGCTCGCGCGCTACATGGAACGCGCCGATTTCCTCGCGCGCGCCATCGAAGCCTCGCGACGTCTCGCCGCCCTTCCCAAGGCCTATGGCGGCGCGGATACGGAATGGGAAAGCGTGCTTTTGTCTTCCGGCGCCGCCGCCGCCTTCGAGGAGACCGGCAAGCCCGTCACCGAATCCAACGTCATTGAATTCCTCACCTTCGCGCGCGACAATCCCAGCTCCATCCGCAACTGTCTCGAAAGCGCGCGCACCAACGCCCGCGCGGTGCGCACGGCGCTCACTGTCGAGATGTGGGAGGCGATCAACGGCGCCTATCTCGAACTGAAGGCGATGGAGGCGCGTCGCGGCGCCTATTCCTCGGACGAACTCGGACGCTTCCTCGAATTCGTGAAGCAGACCTCGCTGACTTATGACGGCGGCGCCTATCGCACCATGCTGCGCAACGACGCCTACTGGTTCTCCCGCGTCGGCCTCTTCATCGAACGTGCGGACAATACGGCGCGTCTGCTCGACGTAAAGTATCACGTGCTGCTGCCGGAGAAGGAAGTCATTGGCGGCTCGCTGGATTATTTCCAGTGGTCGGCGATCCTGCGCGCCGTCTCGGCGCATACCGCCTATCACTGGGTCTATCGCACCAGCATGAAACCGTGGCTCGTCGCGGATCTTCTCATCCTTCGGCCGGAAATGCCGCGCTCGCTCATCTCCTGTTACGAGAGCATCGCGCGCAATCTCGACAGCCTCGCGCGCGCCCATGGCCGGCAGGGCGCGGCGCAGCGCCAAGCGCGCAGCGTCTATGGCAAGCTCGAGACGCTCACCATGGAAAGCGTCTTCCAGGGCGGGCTGCATGAATTCGTGCAGGGCTTCATCAGCGAGAACAACCGTCTCGGCGCGCTGATCTCGGAGCAATATCTCTTCTAACTCCCGCCGTTTTCCCCTGGCTCAATGGGAAAACCGGCCCGCCGCGCGCCGCCCCCTCCGGCGCGCGGCGGCTCCTTCTTTACATGGACCGCTCATGCGCATCCGCATCCGCCATGAAACGACCTATCGCTATCTTGAGCCCGCGAAATCCGCGATCCAGCATTTGCGGCTCACGCCTCGCAATTTCGACGGGCAGCATGTCAAGGACTGGCGCATCGACGTCGATCGCGACTGCCGGCTGATGGCGTCGGAGGACGCCTTCGGCAATATCGTGCATCGCTTCACCGCGGACGGCCCCTTCGACTCCATCACCACCATGGTCGAAGGCGACGTCACGACCTTCGACACGTCAGGCGTCGCCTCTGGAACGCTGGAGCGTTTTCCGCCCGAGCTCTATCTGCGCGAGACGCCGCTGACCGCGCCGAGCCCGGCCATTCTCGACTTTGCGCGCGCGGCCGGGGCGCGGGAAGGCGACGCCCTCGCCGCCCTGCATGCGCTTCTCGCGGCGATCTACGAAAAAATGGAATTCGACACGGACGCGACGCACGCCGCGACGACGGCGGCGGAGTCGTTCGACCACAGCAAGGGCGTCTGCCAGGACTTCGCCCATCTCTTCATCGCCTGCGCCCGCGCAATCGGCGCGCCCGCCCGTTATGTCAGCGGCTATTATCTGCGCACCGACGGAGATGCGCAGGTCGCGGGCCACGCCTGGGCGGAGGCTCATGTGCCAGATCTCGGCTGGGTCGGCTTCGATCCGGCGCATGGCGTGTCGCCCGGCGAGCGTCATGTGCGGCTGGCCGTCGCGCTCGATTATCTCAGCGCGGCGCCCATAAGGGGCGCGCGCGCGGGCGGCGCGGGCGAGACGATGGAGGTCAAGGTCCGCGTCGCGCCGACCCATGGCCAGAGCCAAAGCCAGTCGCAGTCACAATAAAAACGCGTCAGGCCGCCTTGCCGTGGCCCGAGCGGCGCGACGGGGCGGCGCGGCTCTGTCCCTGCGTCCAGCTTAATCCCGCAGCGTCGTAACGCAGTTCCGCGGCGCCGTGCCTTTGCAGCGCTTCGACGACGCTCGGCCAGACGCCCTTTCTCTCCCAGCGATGGTAGCGCGTATAGGTTGTGTACCACTTGCCGAATTCCGGCGGCAGGTCGCGCCACGGCGCGCCGGTGCGGGCGATCCAGAAAACAGCCTCCAGAAACAGGCGATTGTCGCGGCCGTGGCAGCCGGGGTCCCCCTCCTTGCCCGGCAGAAGCGGCGCGACGACCGCCCAAAGCTCATCCGATAAAATCCTGTCAGCCACCCCAGCCTCCCGTTGATCAACGAAAAATCGGGCCAGCCCCCTGGCCCGGACGTGCGTCGCCGACGCCCGCGAAACCCCTTTCAAGGCCGCCGCAGGCCGAGCGCCAACGCAAATCACGATGAATTTAATGCTACTCTAGGTTGTATTCTTTATCAACATGAGCTTTACCGTAAGCGACGGGGCGCGGAAAGCCTGACGGCAGGCTCGCTTAAGCTTTTTGGCGCCCGAAAAGCCGAAGATCCTCAGCGAGAAAACAACCCCGCTTGCGACTCGCGCCCGGCTGTGGCACAAGGCGCTCGTCGTCGCTGGCCACCGGCCTCGCGAACCCCAGCGCTGCAGTAGCTCAGTGGTAGAGCACTCCCTTGGTAAGGGAGAGGTCGAGAGTTCAATCCTCTCTTGCAGCACCATCTTTTCAAAGACTTAGGCGGCACCAAGAGCTGGTCGACTTAAAGTGGGCAGCACATGGGCGGCATTGGATTTCGGCGTCGGCGCAGTGCCGTCCGACTCTCGCGGGAGGGGAATTTATGGCGTCTGACTCTATCGACCCGACAACCATCAAACTCGCCGAGTTGCTCAAGATTGACTGCCTTTTCGACGAACTGGAATTGGCGAGAGCCGCTTGCCGTGAGATGGGAATTGACCAAGACAGATTTCGGCAACGTGAAAACGAGCTAATTGAACAAGTGGCAAAACTGGAAGCGCGCGAGCAAGAGCTTATGAAAGAAAACAGCGCGCTAAAACGCGAGGTAGAAATCGGCCGCTCGGATGTGGCGTTTGCACGATATGACGCAATTGCGGAGGTGCTGAATATACTTCTCGATTACAGGATCGACGGCAGCCCCTCGGCCCCTTACGACATCGGGTGTCGAGACGGCCAAGAATACGCCTTGGAAGTGCTGACGCGGCAGATTGAAGCTATCCCGCGCCCATTGTGATAGGCTGTTCTGGTTTAGCCGGAGATGCGCAATTGTCCTCGCGCATTCCGCCGTCACGAATTGACGACCGCCGCATTCCGGCCCTGGCGTTTACCAAACAACCCGCTCCAGTAGCGCGGCTGAACAGCACCCATGCTGGCGATGTTGGCCTGTTCTAAAGCTCCCTGCTGGTTGAGAGCCGACGTCGCCGTCGTGAACAAATCGGCGAGCGGCGAATAGGCGTCAGGCGCTGAGAGCGACGCCATCGACGCACGCGCCGAGTTAAGGGCCCCCTGCGTGTCGCCTGTCGTGTTGAGCATCGCGATCAGGTTCGCGCGCGCCGATTCGACGTTGTTGCGCGCGCCCGTCGCGAGGTTGTTCGCCTGATCCGCGATCTGCTGCCGGTTCGTCGAATATTTCTGCTGCAGGTCGCCCTGCTGCTGGGCCGCCGCCGAGGACTGCGAGCCGCCAGCGCGCGCAAGCGCATAGGTCAGCTGCTTCTGCGCGTCCGAATACTGCTGATCCAGCTGCGGCATGTAATAGTTCAACGCCGCCTGACGCCGGCCGTTGAAGAAATCGTCGGTGAACTGCTTGTCGAAGAGGCTGTTGATCGCCCCCGTGCCCTGCTGAATGCCGATCTGGCGCAGGAGCTCTTGCTGCTGTTGCTGCTTGGCCTGGGCGCCGTTGCCGCCGCCTCCGAACAGCCGGGAAAGTGAGAAGCTCATTGTTGGCCGCTTCCTCGATTAGTGCGTAGTGTCGCTGGCAGGCGCGAACGGGAATTCGGCGATCGCCGCCTCCCGGCGCCTGTTGGCGTCGCGCTGCCGAATGCCGCTCATCAGACAGGAGTCGTGTGCGGCGTTCCGCAGTAATCGGGCATAATCCTCCATGTCGCAGAATTTCGCCTGAGCGACGCCTTTCCGCTCTTCAGGAGCCATTGACCAGTAGCAGACCTGAACAAGCGCCGCGGCTAGCCCCGTCTCTATCCGCCCGCGGTCGATGTCCGTCGGCAAGACCCTTTCGGCGACCGCGTCGAAGATGCCGATTGCGCGCGCGAGCTTATCCCGCTGCGCTTCCGAGAGGACGCCGCGGCGGTTCGCAATGCCGAGCAGGGCATGGGAGAGGCGCCACGCGGGCTGGTGACCTTCGGCGGCCGTTTCCAGGAGGAATGCGATATGGTCGACCGCGGATTGCAGCGCGCTCTCGGCCCAGGAGGGCGTAGCCGGGCCAAAATCTTCGTCTTTCTCTTGCGCGTTCAACTTAGCAGCGCTCCGGTTGCAGCTTTCCAAGGGGATTGGACCGTGGCAGCGTGTTCGAATAAACCGCGAAAAATCGAACGTTATGCGAGCCCGCCTGCGTTTGGCCGCGAGCTGGCGATACGCAAGTGGAGGGATTTCCCATGCAGCTGGACCGCAAGACGCTCGCATACCGCCTAGGGGTCACTATCGAGCTGATCGGCGAGGAGATAGAGCGCGGGCCGGCAGCGAATCAGGCGCGATTGCAAGGGCTGCTGCGGATGGCGCGCGCCGACGTTTCTGCGATGGCAGGAGACGGCCCCGCGCGTGCCGCGGTCGGGCCCCAAGGGCGTAGCAGGCCGACGCTTAGGCTTGTGCATGGCGGCCGCGGCGACTGAGACCGCCTGACGGGCGCGCGGCGCTAAATCGTGCGCCCCATGCCGGCCGCGCGATGCTCTGACCAGTCCGGCCGCACATCCACCGGCCGGGCGCCGCATGCCGCGCAACGAAGCCGGCGACGCAGCGACGGGATTTCGATCGATCCGGGGAGCGTCGAGACGTCCACACTGGCGCGCCGGCCGCAGGCGCATTCGGCCGCGATCGATCGCATGCCGAGGCTGCGCAAGTTCGCAAGATCCATCGCGGGGCCGGTGTAGCGGGGAGACATGCGGGAAGGATACTCGGCGCCGTGGCGCGTTTCCATCGCGGACAAGTTGTCGAAAAGTTCCGCGGGCGAAATTTTCGTGCGCGCGTTGCCGGCGCTTTTGCGATCTGCGTTTGGACCGCCGCCGGGGGGTGGGCCGGGCCGGTCAACGGCCGACCGCCGCGCGGCGCGCCGGGCAGGCGCCGGACGCCGGCGCAGCGCGAAGCGAAGCGCGCGCCCGCTATTTGATAAGCCGGCGCACAAGCCACTCTGCAGCCTTACTGGCAATTCGCGCCGGCAGGTCAAGCAAGACGAGGCCGATTGCAACGAAAGCGGCAAGCTCCAAGAGCGCCATCGAAACGCCTCTCGATTTTGGGGCCAGCTACGGGCCGGCCGGTTTGCATACGCGAGCGCCACCATGTGCGCATTTGCGCGATTCGTCGCCGTCATTGTTGCGCGCTTGTCGATCGACGCGGCCTATAAGCGCAAAATGCGAGAATTCCCCGGTCGGTTTTGTCGGACGATAAGCCGACAAAATATTGAATTGACAAAGACTTATCACACTCCGACGCTTGCTCCATTGTTCAAGCAGGCAGGAGATGAAAATGGCCACTTTCGGAACGCAAATGCAGATGGTCGGCAAAATTCGCCAGGACTTGAACCGCGCTTTGCGTCGCGGCGATTTCAAGAGCGCGCGGCTCGACCAGCTCGAGCTCTCCATGCTGGCCGAGGATACGACATACCCGGCAATTAGACTTGCGGCTTTGAAAGCGGCCGCTCTCGACATGCGCGAAGCGCCGGCCGTAATCCTACCTTTCCGCCCGTGGCGCTAAGAGCGCCGAGCATCGCGCCGGGCGTCTGGAGCCCCGGCCCCGCGCGGTCTCAGGATAGCGCGGCGCGGGCTCTCAGAACGCCTGCGACGCCCTCGTGGCTGATCTTGAAGCCCTTGCCGCGCATGGTGTCGGCGATTGCCCTCAGCGGCGCTCCTGAGGCCCTCAGGGCCTCCATTTCTCGGATGGCGGCTTGTTCGCTCGGATCCTCGACCAATTCGCCGCCGGCGCCGGCCCGAAAGCCGAACGGGATTTTTCCGCCGAGATAGCGCCCTCGTGCTTTCTGGTCTGCTTTCACTTGCGCAACGCGTTCACGAATGCGGTCGCGCTCCGCTTCTGCGAACGCGGCGCTAATCGTCAGGAACAGCTTGCTCAGGCCGTTGCCGGCAATATCCCCGCCGAGATCGAGCAAGTGCAATTTGACGCCCCGCGCCTTCAAGTCCTCAACCACTTTCAGGGCGTCGAGCGCCGAACGGAAAAGGCGGTCAAGCTTCGGCGCTATCACGATATCGCCCGCTGTCAGCTTCGCGAATAGCGGCCCCGCGGCGGGGCGCTCCGCTACAGGAATGGAACCACTAACGCCTTCTTCGACGACGACGCCGTCGAGCGCGAAGCCGTGCATGTGGGCATAGCCTTCGATCTGGCGGCGTTGCACGTCCAGGCTCTCGCCTTCTGAAGCCTGCTTGAGCGTGGAAACTCGGCAATATCCATAAACGGCCATGTCGCCCTCTGTCAGATTGTCAGCTTGCAACATGTTATGCGCCCGTTCGCTGGCGCTGTCAACTTGCTAAAGCAAGCTGACGCAAAAGCGGGCGGCCATTACCGAGCGGCGAGGATCGGCCGGACTTGGCGAAGCTTAGTCGAATAAGCCGCCAGCGTCTTTTCCGCGGCCTTCGCCCTGCGCCTTGGGCTGTTTTGCTCGGGCCGTGGACTCGGACTTCTGCGCTCGCGCTTCTTTCGCCCGTGCGGCCCTCTCGTCGAGCGCCGCCGCGTGGGCTTTCAGCCGCGCGATTGTTTCCTCCAGCTCGGCCGGCGACATAGTCTCCGAGTCGTCAGCGGGCGCGTCCGCCTTATCGGCCAAGCCGGACGCTCGCAGGACCCAGCCGGCTGCCGTCGCGCGGGCCGGGGCGGGGGCCCTATCGTCTCGGCAAATAGCATGAAGCGCTGCGATGGCGTCCGGCGCGGCTTCGCGAAGCTGGCGACGCAGTTTTTCAAGGTCGCTGTTGCTGCTCAATCGAACAACCCCCCATGCTTGGCGCTTTCGGGCGCGTCGAGTTCGTTTAGATGCGCCCGCAGCCGGTCAATAAGCGCTTCCAGTTCTCGGGCCTCCGGGCTCGGCTCGGGCTCTCTCCGCGGACTTGAAAGCATCGCCCGCGCTTCTTCCGTGCGCCGCCGCTCGTCGCGCCTGCTGGCGCGCGCCGTCTTGGGGCCGGGGGTATGTGTCTCGTGCCAGCGCTTATGGCGTTCCAACTCTTCGCAGGTCATTTCCTGGCGCCGCTGCTCTTGCTTCGCCGCGCGGCGCTGCAGGTCAGCGGCCTTGGCCGCGAAGCGATCGGCAGGGAGGGGAAAGGTCGGCTTGTGCCAGGCGTCTCCTTTCGGCGTGCGCCCACCGTGCCGGTAACAACGGCCGTTTTCCATCGCAATCCCCCGGCACGGGTCGCCGGTCACGCGCGTCTTGGCGCCGCACTTCGGCCGGGCCGCGAATTTGCGGAGCGCGATATAGGCGCCCTTGCGCGCGAGCGCCCGCCACTCGGGACTCTTCCTCCATCGGTCGCGCAGCGCCGCCTGCCGTGGCGTCTCCGGCCGTGTTCTCGGTTTGCGTTTCTTCACCGGCATAGGCTCCAGGTATAGGGCGCATGAACTATTCCGCCGGCGCTTTTCTTCCGGTCGATTTGTGTCTGCATTCGGCTACCGGACCCTACGGGAGAGATGCGCATGTATGCGCTTTCTCCCCCCGTAGGGGTGACATGTCTTACAAGCTTACAAGCATTGATTTCATTGGAGTTTTTCGCCTCGCTTTTTGCTTGTAAGAACTTTCATGCCTTACAAGCAAAGCGAGGCTCTTGAAAGGCGTTATTTTTCAAGCATGTAAGGCATGTAAGCTTACAAGCTCCGACAAGCCTTACATGCGTTTTGCGTTCCTTCGGAATTTCCATGGCTGCGGCCCTACTATTTGACCTCTTCAGCTCGAATTTCGATCAACCAAGGGGCCTTCGCGGCCGATCCGTCTTGTCGCATCGACACGCGGACATCTTGTCCGTCGCAGCTGATGACGACGCATTCGCCGCCCAGGCGCGCTGTCAACATGCTTGTGATCGTGTTTCGTGACTCCGATCTCGTTAGGCCGTGCTTTCGGAGCGACTGACCTAACTCAGGCCAGTGCGACGAAACGGGGTAGACCCCCGGCGTCTTCAGGACGCGCAGGACAGCGCGAGCCGTTTCCTCGCGCTCCAGGTCAACCTTCTCGCTCTGAGATTGCCGTGCGACGGACACCGGAACGACTTCGAGCACGGGCGCAAAATCGCCCCGCATCGCCGCCGCCCTGCCGGACGCTGTGAGGTTGGCTGCATGCAATTCGTCGTCGCAGAAGGCACGGGAATTGCCGACGGGGACACTCCGGATTTGATAGATGACCGGCGCGCCCGGCTTTTTCCCGTGGCTTACTTTGGCGTAATCCATCCGGATATGGCCTTCGAGAGGCACTCCGAATTTTGCCGCGCTGTTGTCGTCCAGGCGACCCAAGGTCACCATTGCTCGGACTTTCGCCGGGATTGCGAATGAACCGCGGCTAGCGCCCATGTCGCCGTAAGAGTTTCGCGTGCTCTTGGCGGTGTGATGGATCACCACAAGCCCGATCCTGTTGCGCGCGGCGATTCTGGTCAGCTCTTGCAGCAGCGCGTTCATGTCGTCCGTGTCGTTTTCCGACGCGCCCGCGGAAAGGCTTACGAGCGGGTCGAGAACTACGAGCGCGACGCCGAGCCGCTTGATTGCGGCTTCGAGCTCGTCCGCCATTTTGTCTCGCTTGAGCGGCGCCTTTCCGCTCGTGCCTTCGCGACGCATAATCACGATCATGTCTTGGTCGACGCCGGACCATAGATAGATCGGATGCAATAGAGGGTCTGGCGTCCTGTAATGGTTCATCGCCGCGACTATGCGCCGCCGCATTTCGGTTAGGCTGTCCTCGGCGTTGTAGATCAGGACGGGGCCGCTTCTATGTAGGCTTTCCGGAAACCCTTCCTGACCTCCGGTTAGGACCGGTTCGGCTCCGCTCGCGATCGCGAGGGCGTCTCTGATGACAAGCGACGATTTGTTTACGCCGGGCTCGCCGGCGATTAGCGAGGCGTCGCCTATGGGAATGCGGGGCTCGATGATCCATTCTCGCAACGGTAGAGACTGGGGGTCGATCTGCCCGGCTACAGCGACTGGCGCGAAACGGCAGGCGGCGGGCGCTGCGGACGACGGTTCAGGCTCGGGACTGCCTAGATCATCAAACCAGCTCGCTATCTTTTCGTCGGCGCTCCTTTCGAGCCGGTAATCAATCCCACCGTGCGCTTGGCTGTGGATGCGAATCAGCGGCTTGTCGGCGAAGATAATTGCGATGTTGCGACCACCGCGATATTCGGGCTCCATCGGGTCGGCGCATGTTTGCTTGTGATACTCGGCGGGATCTTCGAGGATTTCTCCAACGGAAACCGTCCGACCGTCGTCCAGCAAAATTTCAAATTCACTTGTCAGAACGTGCCGCTCGACCGCGCTCGACACAGCCTTGCGAGCCGCTTTTGGAGATTTGCCCTTGCGCACCATTTCCTGGAAACGGCGTTCCTTCCACAGCTCGCGTTTCTTCTTGCACTCCGGCTCCAGGTCGCGCGCAATCTGCGCCTTGATCGCCTTAAGCTTTTCCTGCTCTTCGTCAGAAAGAGGCGCCAAAGCGTGCGTATCCAGGAAGCCGCCAGGGGAGACCTTGGCCGCCCGCGCGCCTTTCACTTGCTGCAGTTCCGGCGATGCGAGAAGCGCGTTGGCCTCGTAGAACAGGCGCGAGGGGTCCGACGAAGCCGCCAGATCAAAAAGCCCTCGGTAGATGACGATTCCGGCCTCGGAAACCTCGCCCCAAAGCCAACCGGCGAGCGCGAGCCGATCGAAAAGACGTCGCGCGAAGGCGGGCGCGTCTTCTCCGTCGAGGACGAAGAAATACCAGTGTGCGCCGGTCGGTTTGGCCGGCGTCTCGTCTCCAATGACGACAACACCGGTTGATGCAGATGGCCGGCGCACGCAGGCGGCTTCGCCGATCTGTGGAAAAACCGTCGCGAGAACAGTCGAAATGCTTCCGGCTGTTTCCAGGCTTCCGACTATCCGGCCGGGGTAAGTCTTGAAATCCAAATCCAATGCGAAGAGCGCGGGTCCGCGAGTCGGTTGGAAGAATCTCTTCGTCCGCGCGATTGCTTTTGTGCCGTCCGCCTCTTGTGCTGTGACCAGAGGCCAAACGTCCTTCAGGGGGTGCGCCGTTGCGAGAACAAACGCCCACGTCGGCGCACAGGATTCCAGATGATTCGCAAGCTCTGCCGCCATTTGATCGGCCGTGCCTTTGAGTGGGATCCGATGGGCTGTTCCCTTGACGAGCGGCGGGGCGGCGGTTTGCTCCGGTTTGTGGCTGGCATTGAGCCGGTAGGTTTTTGTTAGGACGCCGGTTTCGCTGTGAACTATCGTGAAGGAAACTGCGGCGGACACATTGGAGGACAGCTTGGCGTCCTCAGGCTGCGGTGCTACATTCATCACGTCGAAAAACTCTTATGTTGGCCGGTCGCTCGTTCCCCCGAGCGTGCCGGCCTTTCCATTTGCGGGTTGCCTTTGGCCTCTGCCGCGAGTGAGGCCGTCACCTTCCGGCGATTGTTCCGCGGCGAATGCTTTCCCGGCGGCGCTATGCCGCCGCGAGCCTTTTCTTGATCCAGGATTTTCGTGCGCGAGCGCGGACCTTGATCGCGTCGAGATAGGCGAGCAAATCCGCTTCTGCGATCAGAACGGGCCGGCCGGCGATGAACGCCAGCGCCCCTTCGCGCCGGAGTTTGCGGACCTTCAAAGACGAGCAACGCAGCATTCTCGCGACGTCGCTTTCGGTGAGAAGTCTAGGCGCCGTCATGCCGGAGTCTCCCGCTCGGCCCGGTCGTTGTCGACGACAAGGCGGAGATGGGCGGGCCGCGCGCCACGCGGCGTTGGCTTTGCCGTCTCCAGGAAGCAAAGGACCGATGATCTTCGGACAAAGACGCGCTGGCCGATCATACGCCCGCCGAGCCCGCCGGCCGCGGCGCGCGCCCGCGCCCATCCTGCGGGTTTCGAAGCGAGCCGGTCCGCCTCTTCGGCGGGGATCAAGTCCATCCCGACCGTAACAGTCGAAGGGTCGAAGGCGTGCATAACCGCATCCTTTCTCAAAAAGCGCCTTCGAGGGTCGTTAGATGAGGCGTTCGAAACAACGCCCGACTTACGAACAGCGCGCTTGCGGCCTCTGCTGCGAAAGCCGTTCGAGTAGCTCTGCCTTCTCGATGAGAGCGTCGAAATCCGCACGGCTTGTCAGGGCCTGGGCGAGAGCACGCCCCCGGAGATTTCGGTATTGGTCCGTCTGACGCGAGCTTTCGTAAAGCCGAAACAGCACCCGCATGTCGTAATCTTCGACGAATCTCAGGCTTTCGACGTCGGATCTATCGCCCGATACGACTTTCATATGCTGGTCGATTATCGCCTCGTGCGTCTTGCAAGCGTGCCACACATTCGCGTGCGATAGCCCGCGCGATCGGTCGCGTCGGGGTATGCCGTCGTTCAAGAAGTCTGCGGTTGCGCGATAGCTTCCGCCTAGAGCGCGGTGAGTGGCGGAGATGACGGCGCAGGCAACAGGCCTAGGATAACGGTCGCAGCCTGGCTCTTTCTGGTGGTAATTTAGCGAGCGCCTCGCTTCGTTGGCCTGAGCCTCTCGCCAGATCTTTTCGCTTATCGCGTCCATGACCCATTCTAAAGGCGGCGTAGGGTTTTCGATCGAACTCGCCCGCAAGCCAATGTCGCTCAAGACCTTTAGGACGCCCGCGCTGACCTTTGGTCCAAAGTCCGCATACAGGTTGCGTCGGGACGCCGCCTGCGAGACAGGCAATATTTCGCAGCCATATGCTTGTCTCGACCCGGGGTGGGGCTGCACAACGGCGGAGAGATGGTGACGAGCGCCTCGCATTGGGTCACGCCGATTTTGTCGCATCGCGTGACACGCCCATCCAGTCGAGCACGTCGCGGACGAGATAGCGCGGCCGTCCTTCAAGATAAGTGATCCGCGGTCCGCGGCCTTGCTTCGCCCAGACCTTCAATGTCTGAAGCGCAAATCCCGTCGCCGCGCACACTTGCTGCCGGTCAAGCGCGGCGTGAGGCGGCAAGGCGGTAAGGTTGGGTAAGGGGCGCGGCTTATGCGTTCGTGGACGGCGTGCGGGCGCGGAAATTTTCGCCGCATCGCTAAAAGCATGCTCGGTCATTTGGCCCTCTAGGTAAACTTCGATGGACCAAACTCTACCAAAATGAACTTAACCCTGCAATTACAAATAGTTACGACACGTTTAAGAGGGTGTAACCTGTCAGACATTTTGCTTGCACCCCAATGATTATTGGAGCGATTTCGCCCTGAAAGTTATTCCCGGCCGCTTGTTCCCGCGTGCGTCTCGACATGCGCCGCCCATAGCTCGAACGCCTCGCGCAACGCCGTCAACGCGTCGTCGCGGTTGTAGATTGCTTCGAGGTTGGTTCGGGCGCGGCCGAGCGCGATTTCCGCCGTGTCGTCGTCAACGCCAAGACGTGAAAGCCCGGTGCGGAACGTGCGCCGCAGATCGTGCAACGAGAAATCCACACCGGCGGCCTTCGTCGTCTTGACCAGGATTTTCGACCAGCCGCTGATTTGCTCACCGGTCTTTGGCGACGGGAAGACGAGGTCCGAGCGCGCATCCTCCTGGCAGGCCTCAAAAACCGCGGTCAGCGCGGGAGCGATCGGCACAAGATGGCCACGGCCCTGCTTCACAAAGGCCGCGGGGAGCCGGATAACGCGGGCCTCACGGTCGACCATCGCCCATGTCAGGCCGGCCGCTTCGCCGCGCCGGCAGCCCGTCAGGATCAGGAAACGGATTAGGCGCCCGAATGTCGTTGCCGGGTCCGCGGCCTTCCAGACGCTGGCGAGCTCGCCATCGGATAGCGCGCGGCCGTGTTGGGCCTTGGCGACGCGGTCGGCCCGGGTCGCGCGCTCTCGCCGAAAACCCGCGAGCGGGCTTGCCTCGATGATCTTCGCCTTAACGACGCACCAGCTCAGGAAGGCTCGGCACCGGGACCGGAAGTCTTCGGCCGCGCCGCCCTTGCCGTCCTTTTCGAGCGCTTCGATGACCGCCGCGAGGTCCGCCCCTGTCACGTCGCGAATGTCCCGGTTGAGATGCGGCGCGAGGCGGGCGCGCAGGCCGCTCAGGACCGTCTTGCGGTTCACATAGCCGCGGCGCTCTAACTCGCCGTGATAGCGCTCCAGGAGGTCAGAGACGCGGGATTTCAGGCGGCGCTTTTGCTCCGCGCGCTCGGCGGCCGGGTCAGCGCCGCTCAGGATGCGCCCGAGCGCGACCAGCGCGAGCTTGCGGGCCTCGCTGGCGCTTGCGATCGTGGCCGGCGTCCCGAGCTTCAGCCGCTTCATGTTCGAGGACCGGCCGGCGCCAGCGGGCCGGTAGGAGAGGATGTAGCTCTTGCTTTGGGGTCGCAGTCGCAGGCCGAAGCCCGTAACCTCCGAATCCCACAAGACGGCCTCGGCCTTGCCCGGCGGTAGCGTCGCAGCCTTCACGATTGCATCGGTAAGTCGCTTCTTTTCGGCCATATATCTATCGGGCTGGACGTGGGCGGCACATGGGCAGCACGAGATGGCTACCCTTTCATGACCACCTATAACCCCGACAATACCTAAAATCCATGATAAAACGGGCCTTCACGGCCTCTCGATATACCGACGTAGCCCTTGCTATCTAGAGCACAATTCCTTTGGTAAGGGAGAGGTCGAGAGTTCAATCCTCTCTTGCAGCACCATCTTTTCAAAGAGTTACAACAATAGACGGCCTGATGAGTACGGCATAGCTACCAGATAGCTACCACAAGGCGCGCCCGGGCTGTTCTACGGCCCCCACTCATTTATCGTCGAGTTTATGTGCGGGCAGTTCACACAAGCCTACACCTGGGCGGACGTCGAGCGCTTTCTGGGTGTCATCTGCCCAGCGCAAAACCTGCGCCCCGCTATAACATCGCCCCCACGACCCAGATTGACGTTCTTAGGATAGGCAATTCAGGGCGGGGAATCAGTCCCCATGCGCTGGGGCCTCGTCCCCTCCTGGTGGAGAAGCCGCTTTCTACAAGGCAGCGGTCGGGCAGCGCCGACACGTCCACGCTCTCCCGCCGGCCGCAGGCGCATGACACGTCGAGCGGGGAGGCATCAGCAAACGGACTCCGTTTCATCCACCGTCAAAACTTATCATCGCCTCGACAAACACCTTACGAGTTGCCTGTCCGTCAGTCCCTAAAGAAAGCTTAAGACCGCCATCGCAGCCAGCAGCGGCAATCAACCGCTCCCGGATAGCCTCTAAGCCACGCAGCTCGCATACCGCGAGCAAGCACTGTTCGAACGTGAGGAATATGGGCCGAAGGCGCTTCAGTTCCTCGAGAAATGCCTTTGCCATTGCTGCAAGGAATCGCTTCTCGCCGGAAATCAACCTGCTCTCGTATTCCGCATGCATTGCAATTACCGCGAGCTGCGCCTCTCCCTGGTCGATGTCGTCTGTGCCGATCATCGCATTGAAAAGCTCGCTTGTGGCTGCAGCCGCAACCCACTGCTCAGGCACAATGGGCACGTCGCGCGCCATCTTCGCCAATCGGCGAGCGCCTTGTCCTGCATGTTGTCGGGCAATTTCATGCGCCGGAATGCGGTCTTGCATCCATTCGGTGTCGCCGACGCCAACCGATAGGGATGGGTAACGCCAATGGCGACTAAGGTATCATCCCATAGGTCGCAGCAAGCCAGCTTGATGAAGACGTCCTTGTCAAAGAAGGCGTGAAGCTCCGCAGCCATCAGTCGCTCGACGGCAACACGCCCAGGCGCTCCAAAAACTCAAAGCTATCGTCGGATAGAGCATCGACTTTAATGTTCGCCAGAAGCGCCTCGCGGCATGCCCGGGAGACCGAGGCCTCATGGTCAATTAGCCTCAGTGCGCTATTGCCCAGGGACCACGGCACCTCGCCCTTTACTCTAGTATTCCGGACTGCATTGAGGACGTGTCCCGGGTCGATATGATGCTGGGCCCCATAGGCCTTGGCGTTTTCCGCCAAATCGCCGGCTTTCATCAGAAATTTGAGCGTGAGTCGCTTCTTACCACCCGTCAGCAGCTCGAGCGCGTAGGCGTTCGCGTCAATCTCCTGTGGATCGGCGATAAGGGCCTCATCTTCGACGACCCGCTCATCGATGAGCGCGCTACCGTCGCGGGCTTCTACATGACGGAGCGCAAGGTGTCCCATCTCGTGCGCTAGCACGAACAGCATCCACGCAGGATGTTCATTCTTCTTAGTCAGCAAGACAACCGGGCGGCTGTCGCAGTAAACGACCATGCCGTCCATTTTCTTTTTAGACACTGGAAGCGATGGGACGTAGATTACGGGAACGCCGTTATGCCAGCAGGTTTCGAGCAAATCCGAGAACCCTACCCAGGGTCGCAGCTCAAGAGGCTCGGTCCGAAGGTTGGCTGCGCCCGGAAGCGGCTTCTCCGCTGAGAATGCAGGCGTCGCTACCGCAGCAATGATACGCGCAACAGCAGTTGCCGCCGATCTCGCCGTGGCAACATCAGTGATATCCAAGCCTGAGCGCGTCTTGAAGCAGGCATGCGGCATTGAGCGCAGGCGCAGCGCACCGTCTGGGCCTCAAGGCCGAAATGTTTGGCTAGAAAGCCTTTAACCTCGAAAAGCCCCGATGGATGCTCGACAGCTTCCTCCCACCAGCAGGGGAGCTTGCTAAAAACATCCTTGCTCAGGCCAACCGCAGTCATCTCCTTTTGCTTCGACCGCACGGAGCAGGCCGTCAGTCAATCTAGCGCTCGGTCCCCGCGACATGAAGCCGGCGGGACAGTTTTGCCGTAGGACCCAAAGCGGTCCTGCCAGCTACAAAACGGATTAACAGCTTCGCTGGGACTATGTTCGACGTTGAATTGACGGGTCTTTGATTTTGACGTCTGCGCCGACTCCTGCTCGCAACGATTTACGGATACTGATCGTTCGACTCGAGGAATCGAGATGAACCTTGTTGGCGTGACGGGTGCCTTGAACGGGCAGAAATATCCCGTCGATGCGCGAGAGCTTGCTGATTGCACGGCTGGCAGCGGAGGCGTCGTCTCCGACGCGGCGCGTTGCGCGTCGCGTCGATCTCGCAAAAAGACTGGATTTTCCCGGTAGTCAGCGCTGTTCGTGTTGCGCGACAAGTTGGCGTTAGGTTGGTCAGCGGGGCGAAGCGCGACGCTCCTTGATCCAAAGGCGTCGGTTCCTACATCAGCGTGAACGGCACGATCGCATCGAACATGATCAGCCCCTGTGAACTCTTACGACCATTGGGGCCGAAGAATGGAGTGGCTCCATTGACCGTCGTGTCCCAACGGACCTCCGGTCGGAAAATCACGCCGTTAATATAGGGAATCTTCGGAATTTCCGGAGTAATCGTTAGCCCGGCCGTCAGCGACAGATAGCTCGTTCCGACATTTCCAGGCCCCGCAAAAATGCAGGAGGCGCAGGCAAAGCCGTGCCCGAGATTGACGAGATCAAAGTAACCCGGAAAACCGACAACGAAGAAATTCTTGTTGTCACGATAATACTCGATACGGCTGTTGACTTTGAATACGTCGTTGATCTTGTAGGACGCATATTGAGCCACCGCGTAGGCGTCGGCGCCCTGCGGCTTGAGCGGCAGGCCGGCGAGATTCGTGCCGAAGGCGCCGTCGAGCGCCGCGATTGTATTGCCCGACAGACCCGTCGTCGAAATCGGGTTCCAGCCGCTTTCACGATCATAGGCGATGTCGGTCGTGAAGGTCAGATTCTCGGTCGCCTTCCATGTCGTCACGATATTCGCATAGGTGCGGTTGGCCGTGTTCGGATTGCAGACGCAGGCCGCGGGAACGCCGCCCACCACGAAATTCGGCCAGCCGACGCTCAAGGGATCGAGCTGCTTCGGGTTCTCTGGTCCGTGATGAACCATTCCGAGGACGGTAAGATTGCCGTCAAGCAGGTTGAGGCCGACGCCGCCATAAGGCGACGCCGCAGCGTTGTTGTCGCCCGGCCAGCCGATGCTTGTGTTCACGCCGGAGGTCACGCCGGTATAGATGTCGAGCCAGCTCTTCACATGCGTGACGGCCATAACGCCAGTGTGAATGAACGGGCCGAAGTTGAAGATATGCGAATGGCTGTAGAGAGGCGCGTCTTTTGCCGATAGAGGCTCGG
Source organism: Methylocystis parvus (assembly GCF_049675845.1). GTDB lineage: Bacteria > Pseudomonadota > Alphaproteobacteria > Rhizobiales > Beijerinckiaceae > Methylocystis > Methylocystis parvus_A. Next base: position 3,129,941 of record NZ_CP187161.1, on the reverse strand, counting down.
CGCCGTTATAGGTCGCGAACATGCCGAGCTTGATGTCGATCCCGCCCTCGCTGATCGGCGACACCCAGGGAAGATGGGCCAGAACGTGCGCCTCCGTCGGGCCGAACTGGGTGCGCGACGGGATCAAGTAATCGAAAATCCCGTAATAGTGATTGTAGCGCATATCCTCGCCAACTTGCAGTTGGAGCTTGAAGCCGAAATCGTAGCCGGTCGCTTTGGGGTCGAGCGGGCGCTGAGCCGTGACCAGCACGCCATTAAACGTCGGCCAGTTGGCGCGGTCCGTATAGAGCTCGCCGAAATTCAGTTTGTTGAAAGGCTGCCCCGGATTGATGGTGATCCCGCCCTCGATATAACCATCAATGGTGAGCGTATCGAGCCAGACGGAATGCGGCGGCGCAGCTTCAACGGCGGCTTTCTTTTTGGGATCAGCCGCCGAAGCCGTTGTCGCCGTCAACGCGATCGTCGTCGCCGCCAGAAGCATCTTTTTCATGGAGCCCTCAAGTGTCTTCATCTGAGCTTCGATCAGTAAAAATCGTGTTTTTTACTGTCGCAAGCGGGGTTATTGTGCACTTGCGCAATTACTGCGCAGACCAAGGTCGTTTTGCCGAACTTTCTCTGTCGTGTGTCTCACGCGACACAGTGTTGCCGTCGCGTCATCTCGCGCGTGAGGCGAGGTAGGCGCGCCAGCCGCCAAAACCGGTGATTTCCTCCGCGTCGCGCAGCGCATGCGATTCGCAGAGAAATCCGCTCGCTTCCGCCCCGTCGTCGAGCGTGATCTTGCCGACGCCGAGCGGTGCCGGAATCGCATCTACAAAAGCGGCGAAGGCGGCAGGCGGAAGCCGCCAGACTTCGGCCTCCACGCCGCTCCCCGCGAAATCCGGATCGCGCATCAGGCCGGGCTTCGGAGGAACCGTCCCCGGCAAGGCGAAAAGGCGATAATCGGGCGCCGTGCGGCAAGCTTTGTCGAATGTCCCGCCGCCGTCGACAAGCTGATGATTGAGAGGCATGCCGGTGAGATGCGCGCCGATGACAACGATGGAAATGTATCCGGAGTCCCGCCCGGTCAGCGCGCTTTCATTTGGCAAAAAAGCATTGCGATCCTGACCCATCCCCGTCGCCGCCGCCCGGTGCAGGCGGTCCGCGAGAACGGCGAGCGCATCATCTGCGAAAGCCGGCGCGATGAGCGTGACGCCGGCGGGCAGGCCATCCTTGCGAAAGCCCCCCGGGATCGCCACGGCGCTGTAATCCAGCAGATTGACGAAATTGGTATAGCGCCCGAGGTTGGAATTGAGCGTCACAGGCGCGGCGCGCAGAGCCTCGACCGTGTAGATCGTCGGCGTCGTCGGCAGCAACAGGACGTCCATCTTCGCCCATTGCTGCGCCGCCCTCTTGTGAAAGGCTTGTAGCGCATAGACGCCTTCGAAGGCGTCGGTCGCCGTCATCGTCTGCGCGCCGGAGATGATCTCGCGAACCGTCGGTTCGATTGCTTCGGCGCGATCCTCGAAAAATCCCTTGATCGCCGTCAGCCGCTCGGCGACCCAGGGCCCGCCATAGAGCAGCGCGGCGCAATCCCGAAATGGCGCATAGTCGATCTCGAACGGCGCACCACCGAGAAGCTTCAGACGAGAGATTGCCGCGTCGTAGAGCGCTTCAGTTTCCACATCGCCGAAAAATTCACGATCCCTCTTGGAAAGGACGCCAACGCGAAACGACCCGCGAGGCAATGCGACGGGCGTCATGGCTCGCGAAAAGGCGTCCACCGCATCTTCGCACTGCATCACTCGCCGCACGCGATCGGCGTCGCCCACCGTCGCAGCGAAAACCGTCACGCAATCGAGACTGCGACAGGCGGGAACGACCCCAGTCGTCGACACGAGACCCCGCGTCGGCTTGACGCCGACAATGTTGTTGAACGCCGCCGGCACGCGGCCAGAGCCTGCCGTATCGGTGCCGAGGGCAAAAGCGACATGACCTGAGGCGACGGCGACGGCGGATCCCGACGAGGAGCCGCCGGATATATAGGCGCGGTCGAAAACACAGCGCGGTGCACCGTAAGGCGAGCGCGTTCCGTTGAGTCCGGTGGCGAACTGATCGAGATTGGTCTTGCCGATGAAGAGCGCGCCAGCCTGCTTCAGCCGTGCGACAGCGACCGCGTCTACCTGCGGCGCATATGCGAACTCCGGGCAAGCCGCAGTCGTTTCGAGACCGGCGACGTCGATATTGTCCTTCACCGCGAAGGGCAGTCCCCAGAGCGGGCTGTGCCCCCCCATCTCCATCAGTGCAGCGGCGTCGGCGAGAATATCCTCGCTGTCACGCAGCGAGATCCAGATCGCGGCGTCGCCCGCGGCGATTCGCGACAGAACCTCATGGGCGACGTCAAGCGGCGTGAAAGCGCCGGCTCGATAGCCTGCCTCGAGCGAGACAAAATCCAGGATGGTGGGAATCATCCTTTCGTCTCCTCCAGAACGATGACCACATCGCCGGCGCGGACAGTGCGGCCCGGTTGGCAACGCACACCTGCAACGCGACCGGCGGCAGGCGCGGCGACGTCCATTTCCATCTTCATCGACTCGACGACCAGGAGCGTCTGGCCGTGCCTGACCTCTTCGCCCTCCGCCACCAGCACCTTCCAGACATTGCCGGTGACATGCGCGGAGACCGCGACCGCGCCGGGCGGCAACGCCTCTCCTTCGTCGCTCGGGCCGCGGTCGTCGGATACGAAACTGTCGAGTCCCTTGCGTTTCCAGCCGGCGCGCTCGTCCTCAAACGCGGCGTGCTGGCGCGATTTGAACGTCGCAATACTCGCCGCGTTGTCGCTAAGAAAGCGCGCATAGTCAGGATAAGAGAAGACGCTCTCTTCGATTTTCACCGGATAGGCCCCATGCGGGAAGGCGTCACGTGCTTCCGCGAGCTCCGCTTCCGATACGGGGAAGAAGCGAATGCGGTCGAAATTTCGCAACAGCCAGGGATAGCCGGGCTTAAATTCGCGCGTCGTGCGCCACGAATTCCACATCTGGATGGTGCGGCCGAACAGCTGATATCCGCCGGGCCCCTCCATGCCGTAAACGCAAAGATAGGCGCCGCCTATCCCGACGGCGTTTTCCGGCGTCCAGGTGCGCGCCGGATTATATTTTGTTGTCACCAGCCGATGGCGCGGATCGACCGGCGTCGCGACCGGCGCGCCGAGGTAAACGTCACCAAGACCAAGTACGAGGTACTCGGCCGCGAAAACGATGTCACGCACATCGTCAATGGCGGAAAGACCGTTGATCCGGCGGATAAATTCGATATTCGACGGACACCAGGGCGCATTGGGCCGCACCAATTCCTGATATTTGCGCATCGCCAGTTGGACGGAAGGATCATTCCAGGACAGGGGCAGGTGCACGATGCGGGATGGAACCGAAACGTCTTCCGCCGCCGGAAGCGTCAACTCGATCTCCTGCAAGACATCGACGAGATGGACACCGGGGAGCCGATCGCGGTCAAAGTGAATCTGCAACGAACGAATTCCGGGCGTCATGTCGATGACGCCGGGAAGACTTTTCGCGGCGAGCGCATCGGCCAGAAGATGCACGCGCATTCGCAGAGCGATGTCGAGACTCATTCGGCCGTATTCAACGAGAAGATAATCGTCGCCGGCGCGCCGGTAGACGACGCGGACCGGCATGTCGCCAAGAGCGTCAAGCAGCGGACTTTGCAGTCGTGCGCCAGTCGCAAGGCGTGTCTCCGCCAGCTTGACATGTGTGCTGTGCGCGGCGAATCCGTCGCCAGGGACAAAGCGCACGCCATCGCCGGGCTTCAACTGGCCAATCTTCCACAGATCATAGTGCGCGACGACGACGGGACAGACGAAGCCGCCGAGACTGGGGCCATCCGGACCGAGTATGATCGGCATGTCGCCGGTGAAATCGAGAGCGCCGATGGCGTAGGCGTTGTCATGAATATTCGAGGGATGCAAACCGGCTTCGCCGCCATCGAGACGCGCCCAGCGCGGCTGTGGTCCGATCAGGCGCACGCCGGTACGAGCACTGTTGAAATGCACCTCGTAACGCGACGCAAAGAGATCCTCGATATCAGCTGGATCGAAGAAATCCGGCGCGCCATGCGGGCCCGAACGCACCTCAATCTCCCATTCGCGCGTCAACTGCGGGATGTCGGGCGCTATTGCGGCGCAAGCGGAGCCGGCGGCCGCTCGCGCGATTTTCAGAACGTCGCCGGCGCGGAGCACACCGGTAGCATGTCCCCCAAAACGGCCGAGCCCGAACGTCGCTTTCGAGCCAAGAAAATCCGGGGCGTCGAAGCCGCGCGCGATGGCGATATAAGTGCGCTGTCCGGGTCCGTGGATCGCGCCCAACGAGAGAGTCTGGCCTGCCTTGACGGCGACCGGCGCGAAGCGGGCGACGGACACACCGTCGAGCACCGGCTTCATATCCGCGCCTGTGAGCGCGATGACGGCGTCGCAATGAAAGCGCAGGGTTGGACCGGAGACAGTGCATTCCAGCGCGGCGGCGCCCTCCGCGTTGCCGACGATGCGATTGGCGAGGCGATGTGAACGCGCGTCCATGGGGCCAGATGGCGGCACGCCGACATTCCAGAGCCCAAGTCGTCCCGGCCAGTCCTGCAGGCTGGTCTGCGCGCCGGGAGCGAGCACTTCAATGGCGCGCGGCCGGAAGGCGATGTTTTTAAGTAGCCCCGTATACACCGCTCCCGCTGCGAATTCGGGTGTGGCGACAATATTGGCAAGATAATCGAGATTGGTCTCCAGCCCTTGAAGTTTAGTTTGATCGAGCGCGGCGCGCATGGCGCTGATTGCCGCGTCGCGATCCGCCTCATGCACGATCACTTTAGCCAGCATCGGATCGTAAAATGGCGTCACTTCCGCGCCGGTCTCAATCCAGGCGTCAATGCGCGCCGATCCCGGCCAGGACAGATGGGTGACGAGTCCAGTCGAGGGACGAAAATCGGCTTGCGGATTTTCCGCATAGACGCGCACCTCGATCGCCGACCCCTTCGGCTCCAGCGTCTGAGGCGGCGTGAAGACGCCCGCCGCTTGCCGGATCATCCATTCGACGAGATCGACGCCAAAGACCGCCTCCGTCACCGGATGTTCAACTTGGAGCCTTGTATTGACTTCAAGGAAGTAGAAATCGTCCCGCTCAACGTCGTAGATGAATTCGACCGTTCCGGCCGATTCATATCGGACCGCAGTGCCAAGCGCGATCGCGGCGGAGTGAAGACGGCTGCGCAGCGCGTCGGAAAGGCCGGGAGCCGGCGTTTCCTCGACGACTTTCTGATTGCGGCGTTGCAGGGAGCAATCTCTTTCACCCAGAGCCAGCACGCGTCCGTCGCCCAGTCCGAAAATCTGAACCTCGACATGGCGCGCGACGGGAATGAAGCGCTCGAGAAACAAGCGCGCATCTCCGAAACTCGCATTCGCCATACGCTGCACGGCTTCGAATTTGGTCGCGAGTTCGTGAGGGTCATGACAGAGTTGCATGCCGATGCCGCCGCCGCCGGCGGTGCTTTTCAGCATGACGGGATAGCCGATCGTCGCTGCGGCTGCCTGCGCGTCCACCGCGCAGGCGAGAATGTCGCTGCCCGGCAGAAGCGGCGCGCCGCAACGCGCCGCGATGTCGCGCGCTGTATGTTTGAGGCCGAAATCGCGCAGATGCGACGGCTTCGGCCCGATGAAGACGATTCCCTCCGCCGCCAGACGCTCGGCGAAAGCGGCGTTTTCCGAAAGAAAGCCGTAGCCCGGATGAACGGCTTGCGCACCCGTCGCTTTACAGGCGGCGACGACCGCCTCAATATCGAGATAGCTGTCTTTGGCGGGCGCAGCGCCAAGACGCACCCGCTCATCGGCGTCAAGAACCGGCCGCGTGAAACGGTCCGCATCCGAATAGACGGCGACCGACGCGATTCCGAGACGGCGCAGCGTGCGGATCACACGGGCGGCGATTTCGCCCCGATTGGCAATAAGAACCTTGCTGAACATCGCGTCAACCGATCGCAGGATCGAAGATCGTCACCCGCACTGGCGTCGGATTGAAGCCGTTGCACGGATTGTTGATCTGCGGGCAATTTGAGATCACGGCGATGATGTTGGTCGTCGCCAATATATCGACGTAATCGCCCGGTCTCGATACGCCATCAACGATGGCGAGGCTGCCATCTGGCTCAATTGGCACATTCATGAAGAAGTTGATGTTGGGCACGATATCGCGCTTCGTCATGCCGTGCTTCGAGACGGCGATAAGAAAGTTTTCTCGGCAGGCGTGCATGTAGCGCGTATGATGGCCAAAGCGCACTGTATTGGCCTCGCACGAGCAGGCGCCGGCGGAGGTGTCGTGACGGCCGCAACTGTCGGCGACGATGACGCCGAGCATATTGCCTTCATTGGAGATGAGGCGCGTGCCGGTCGTGACATAGGGGCCGCCCTGCGTCAGGATCGTGTCTTGTGCGCTGTAGCGTTCGCTCGTGTCATGTGCATTGTAAAACAGCGTGTCGACCGCCTGCTGGCCTTCAAGATCGACGATGCGCAACACTTGGCCTTTCAACACGACATGCGACCACGGCTTGTTCGCTGGAATCGTGAAATCATAGACAGCCTTTTCGGCGTCATAGATTGGGGCGGCGAAGAACGTCGACGCCGTGGGAGCCGGGAGGATATTGCTCATGATCGTACTCCTCAGCCCTGCAGATAGGCGGCGTTGTTTTCGAAGGCGCGCAATGCTTCGGGGCTCGCGTTGCGGCAGGGATCGTCCGCGCCGGCGTCGTTCGCGGCGTAGATCAACGCTTCGACCGGCGCGGGGCCGAAGACGGCGTCGGGCGCGAGCGGATGTGGACAATTCGACACGACGACAAGGAGATCGAGTTCGGCGCGCAAATCGACGAAATCGCCTTTCTGCACGACCCCGTCGCGCCAGACGAGGCCTCCGTCTACGACCGCGACCGGCGCGAAGAAAGTGATAACCGGCGCGAGATCGCGCACGCCGAGACCGAGCTTGCCAGCGGCGAGAACGAGATTTTCGCGCGTCGAGCGCAGGCCGAAATCGCCATATTTTCGTTTGTTCGACGCCGGCGTCGAGCCACCGACTACCGTGTCATGGGCACCGCAGCTATCTTCGATGATCGAGAACAGCGCACGTCCCATATCGGAGAGCAGAACGCGGCCTTTGCGCATCTCGCTCGTCCATTGCACCTTGATCGTGTCGGCGCTGTTGTAACGCTCCGACGGGTCCTTCGCATTCCAGGCGAAGACCGAGACGCCGGGATTGCCGGCGACGTTCAGGAGACGCAGCGCTTCGCCGCGCGTCAGCCGTGCGGTCCAGTACCAGCCGCCGGGGATCGTCTCCTTGCGGAGCATTCCCTGCGGCGGCGCCGCTCCGAGCGCGCGGTCGCTCAGCGTCGGCAGGGCGCGGGGCGTCACCTGGCCCGCTGCGGCTTTAAGATTCTCATAGCGTCTGCGATTTTCTGCGATCATGGCGGCGACGTCGGCGCCGCCGCCTTCAGAGGCGTTCATCCTGTTGCTCCGTTCATTGCCGGGTCGTCCCGGCCTTGTTCGGTTCGCGGCTTCGGGTCGTCCCGGCCGAGGATAAAATTCTCGGGCGCACATTCATGAATCGCGCGCCTGATCCCCTGCGCGCGGAAGGCGCGCTAGGCGCCAGCGATGCGCGCCGGCCAGATTTCGATGTCGCGGCCGAGAATGGCGCCGTAACGGCCGCCGTCGGTCGGCTCGTTCCGTCGTCGTTCGAAGGCGATGACGCGCGTCGCCAACTTGAACGCTTCGGAAAGATCATGCGTCACCATGACCACGGTCAGCTCCCTGTCATTCCAGAGCCGGCGCATCAGCACATGGATTTCGGCGCGGATGCCGGGATCGAGCGCACCGAAGGGCTCATCGAGAAGCAGCACTTTCGGCTGCGCGATAAGCGCCTGCGCCAGAGCGAGGCGCTGCTGCATGCCGCCGGAGAGCTGCGCCGGATATTTCGCCTCGGCGCCGGCGAGGCCGACAGCGGCGAGGATGTCTCGCGCTTCCTCCTCGACCGCCTTGCGCCTTGCGCCAAATAGTCGCCCGAAGAATCGGCTTTCCTGCAATTCGCGCCCAAGCACAACATTGCCGAGCACGGTGAGATGCGGAAACACCGAGTAGCGCTGAAAGACGACTCCGCGTTCGGCGGAGGGCTCAAGGCTGATCGGCTTGCCGTTGACTTCGATCACGCCGCGCGACGGAATCTCCTCCGACAGCAGCAATTTCAGGAAGGTGGTCTTGCCGCAGCCTGAGGGACCGACGAGGGCGATGAAGGCCCGCGGCGCGACATCGAGATTGATGTCTTCCAGCACGACGTGTTCGCCATATTCCTTCCAGACGTTCTTGATGGAGATCGCGCTCATGCGGCGGCCCTCGCGGCGGAGAACCAGGGGAAGGCGCGTTTCTGAAATGCGAGCAGCGCCAGCTCCATCAGGAAGGCGAGCAGCGTGATCCAGGCGACGTAAGGCAGGATCACATCCATGGCGAGATAGCGCCGCACGAGGAAAATTCGGTAGCCGAGACGCGATTCCGACGCAATGGCCTCGGCCGCGATGAGAAAAAGCCAGGCCGGTCCAAGCTGCAGGCGCAGCGAGTCGACGAGGCGCGGCAAGATCTGCGGCAGAACCATCCGTAGCATGATCGTCCATGTAGAGGCGCCGAGGGTCTGCGCCTTGATGAATTGCTGAGGCGGCAGATCTTCGACGCGCATGGCGACGTCGCGCACGAGCGGCGGCGCCACGCCTATGACGATGAGAATGATCTTCGCCGCCTCGCCGAGCCCGACCGTAATGAACAGGATCGGCAGAATTGCGAGTGGTGGGACCATCGAGACGACCGTAATGAAATTGCCGATCAGGGCGCGCAGATAGGGTAGTGTTCCGATCGCGACGCCGAGAACGAGGCCGATCGCCGTCGCAATGGCGAGCGCGACAAACAGGCGCTCAAGACTGGCGCCAGTATCCAGCCACATTAGAATGTCGCCGGTTCGCGGATCAGCGTCGAAGGCCATGCGCTTGATGGCGTCGCCAATCGCTGCGAAGGAGGGCAGCAGCTTGTCGTCGGGATTGGTCGAACGACGCTGCGCCGAGGCGAGCGCATAAGCGAGGAAGGCCGCCGAGAAGGGGAGCAGCGACAGAACTCGTCCCGCGCCCCTCCCCGGCCGGACATTGATTAAACGCATGCGCTTCGCCCCTGCTTCAGAGTTTCCCGGCGGCGGCGGCGTCCATGAAGGTATCGGTGAAGCGGAACTTCACCTTGTTTTTGTCACCGAGGACTTTCCCATCAGCGAATTGTATGCCGACGACGTCGACGGATTTGGCGTTGTTGCCGAGGAGATTGTGCTCGAAGAGGAAGTGGCGGATCTTGTCCATCGTCGCCGAAATCTCCGGGCTGCGCGCGAAGGCGGCGGCGTCCTTCGGATTGGCGAAGAGTTTGGTCGCCGCGAGCTGCGCTTCGAAGCTCGCCAGATCGGCGCCCGACGCCTTGCCCATCGCTTCGCGCGCGGCTTTGCCTTCCGGCGTCTTGGCGATCATCGTGGCGAGCGTCTCGAACCAGATGCCCGCGAGCGCCTTGCCGAAGTTCGGATTGTCCTTGAGCGTCTCGGAATTGACGACGGTGAGGTCGATGATTTCGCCAGGGATTTGCGACGAGTCGAAAACCTTGTGCGCGGTCTTGTCGCCGAGAATTTCCGACACCAACGGATTCCATGTGACGACTGACGTGACGTCGGGCGTCTTCCAGGCCGCGACCATGTCGGCGTCCGACGTCGAGACGACCTTGATATCCTTCTCGGTCATGCCGACGGTGCTTAGGGCGCGCGCCAGGAGATAATGCGAAACGGAGAATTCGACGAGATTGACCTTCTGGCCTTTAATGTCGGCAAGTTTCGCCTTGTCCTTCAGGATCACGGCGTCATTGCCGTTCGAGAAGTCGCCGACGATCACCGCGGTGGTGTCGACGCCGCCGACCGCCGGGGTTGAGAGCGCATCCATATTGGTGACGGTGAGCGCGTCGAAGCCGCCGGCTGTATACTGATTTATCGACTCCGCGTAGTCATTGACCTGCACCACATCGATCTTGATGCCGTATTTGTCTCCCCATTTCTTGACTACGCTATGCTCCGCCGCCCATTGCCATGGCATCCAGCCGACATAGATCGTCCAGGCGAGTCTGAACTGCTTCTTTTGCACGGCTTGTGCGGGCGCAAGCGGCGTCGCCGAGACGGAGGCGATCAGCAGGAAAATCGAGGTCAGTTTCTTGGCGACTGTTGAGATGGTCATGCGCAACTCCGCTTGCAGCTCAGGGCAAGGCTAGAATTGGCACGAGACCGAGTCGCCAATTCTGGCCACTGAGGTCTCCCGGGATTTTATCCCGCCGTGTCCCGAACGGATGTCTCCCGATCGGGCGGCAGCTCTCGGACCTGTCGCCTCAAAAGGCCGGAACCCTAGCCGCCAAACTCAACGTAATCTTCTAAGCAGTTTCGGCGCCAGCGGATAGGTCCCGCATTTTCAAAGTCATGAAGGGAATAATTTTCATCTGCGCCCAAACTGTAGGCGCAGGCTGCTCCTAAAATGGCCAGTTTGCCTTGCTCCCGGCTCAATGCTCTTGTGCAGATGCGGCGCAGGCTTCGGATGAAGCTGGCGAACGGTTAGGTCCAGACTTAGCTATCCTAGGGGCAAATTCCGCTGATGGCGCAAGGCGGTCGAGTGCGGACGGCTGCTTTTGGCGCAATGTGGTCAAGCACAGTGATCCATCCATGCCCCCTCGGCGCCGTTCGGAACCGCGGCTTTCCGGAACCCTGAAATGCCTCGTAGTGAGCCTGCGAAGTAGACAGGCTAGCCCTTCCGGGAGTGGCCGCTCATAAGCGAGCCTCGGGAAGCAGGCATGTTCCCCATGGCGCGGACGGAACCGGCTGAAGTTGCCGGGCGACGCAGCGCGACGCACTAAGGGCGAGGGCTCCTCGGGCGAGGGGCCATATGACTCCATGACGCGGTGAACGGGCCGGGTCGCAGCTTCGGCGGATGGCGCTCTGGAAGGCGGCGGCAGGATTGCGAGGCGCAGACATCTTGGGAGATTCCTTCGTCACGGATTAAGTTCGAAAAACCGGGTGATCACCGGGAGCGCGCTCTCCCATGCTTTTGCGAGAGCGTGGGGCGTGTGGCGCGCTTCGAATTCTTCGAGTTCCGCTATTGCCGAGGCGCGCTCTTCGTCTGATCGTTGGTTTTCAGAGAGGCGATGGCTTGCCGAGCCGTCGGAATTAACGGACGATTTCGTTCAGCGCCGAGGGCATCTCGCATACGAGCCCTGCCGCGAGATCCCACCGAAATCGAGGGTCAGCCGCTCGCCGACGAGGCTGGCGGTGACGGTCGTCGACGTCTCCTCGCCCATCGTCGCGCACTTCCCCGTCCAGACAACGACGTCGCCCGTTCGCTTGATGCCGTCGAAGCGGCATTCCAGCCGGTCGTCGGTCAGCGCCATGGGCCGGATCTCCAGCGCGGTCTTGTGAGAGCAGCGCCCGGGTTGCAGCGTCCACCTGCCGAGCGGTGCCGGCTGGAGCTGGGATCGCCCACATGACCAACGACGCTAGGACGAGGAGTTTTCGAAAAGGGCTAAGCTTTAACTTTTGTTGCACCGATCAGCCGCCACGTGGCCGCCGTCTTCGCGACGCACCCCTCGGGGAGAGGCCCCTCACCGACCTTGTCGTAGCCGAGGTAACGCATGACCTCGCCGACGATGTAGCCCGCGTTCATCGTGCCTTGGTACTCGCGCCCGTACCTCTCACCCATGACCCGCTGCAAGATCGGATCGACACCCGCCATCGCTGGCAGCCCCTTCTCCACGGCCTTGACCGCCGCGGATTTCGCCTCAGCAGACCAAATCACCTCCTGCATCTCACGGTACAGAGGATGGTCCTCCGACATGCCGCCGGAGCTGAGAGGAAGGTGGAGGGAATCGATCAGGGCGACGGTCACGGCGCCGATTTCGTTGTTCAATTTCGCCGCCCGTTGGCGCACCAGCATCCGCTGCTCGGGCGTCATGGCTCGGAGTTGGGTTTCGGTAGGCGCTTTCATTGTCCCTCCGTGCTGACAATCGCGCGCGACGAACTCGGGGCGCGGATATGGCGGCCAGCTTATAAGACCGCCACTCTATCGGATGTCTTAGCGTTCACGGCGCCCGCGAACATGATGTCACGCGTAAGGACGAGAGAACGGGCAGCACTTGGGAGCCTCGCCCTAGCGCCGAGGCGAAACCGCCTTCCGCTCCGCCGCGTCGGCCCGCACCCGGGCGTAGGTGTTCGGGCAGAGCAACTCGAACTGCGCGTCGGCGGCTGAGGTGCCGGCCCACGACTCTTGGACGTCGCCCTGCGGACCTTTCCACGTGATCCCGGTCTCGTCGAAGCTCAGGAAGCGCCATGTTCCGTCCCAGATCGTGACGCTTTTCGCCTTGCAGTCGGCGCTCGAACGCAGCGTCTTATCGTGCGTCGAACGCTCCTCGGTCTCCGCGCACTGCCGTTCCGAGAGCTTGCCGCCATACTTGGTGGTTGAGCCTCCCGGATCCCGCTCGCAGTACTCCCGGAAGTCCGCAGGCGTCATAATCGCGGTCGCGGAAGCATGGCTCGTATCCAAGCCGTCGATCGAGGAGAGTGTCGCCTGCACGCCCTTCGAACTCGTCGCGAAGGAGCCTCGCTTCCCGACCAACGCGTTCGACCGGATGCTCAGGTCATCGGACAGGACGTCGCGAACCAGCTTGGCGCGATAGCCCTCGACCCACTTCGGCTCCGGCGAGCTCCCCGAATAGCGTAGCATGTCGAGGATGCAGACGCGGTCGTTGGCGCAAGCGGCCCTCGCCTCAAGTCTGGACTTGGCGCTCTCTCGCGCGTCCTTGGGGTCGGCGGCCAAGGCCTTCCTGAAGTCCTCCGCCCGCAGGCGGTCGAGTTCGGCGAGCCGCGCGTCCGAGCAGATCGCGATCTCGTCGAGCGCCTTCGCTTTGTCGCACGGGAAGCTGGGGTTGGGCCGGTCGTCCGCCGCGGCCGGCATTCCGAAGCCGATGAAAACAGCTAAGACCGTGCTTCCCAGTCGGTCCATCTCAGCGTCCCAACTCGTTGGCCATGCGCTCGACCATCATGTTCACGAAGTCGCTCGCCCCCTCGCCCTCCTCCGACCCGAGGCGCTGCTTGGACTTGCACTGCCTGTAGGCGACCTGCTGCGCTTTAGCGGCGTCCATCTTCCCAGTCTGGTGATGCAACGCGACCGCCGACCGCCCGATCAGGCACGCCACGTAGTCGTCGCCTGCGTCGGCGCCCGCCGGGCCGGTCGACAGGATGAAGAAGGCAAGACCGACGACCAACGGCTCATGGCCGCAAGATCCGACACGGCAATCCATTCGCGGGGGACCCTTTGAAAAAGGATGAAACGGGCAAGGACAACACTTGGACCATAGGACGCGGCTGGCTCAGAGGAAAGTCCAAGCGTAGCCGCCTCAACCGTCGTCAAACTGCCTTGTGAAGAAGCTGAAAGTCCGACTCCACAAAGTCGCCTCGACGGCCAATACAATGGCCTCTCAACAGGAACACACAGGGACACATCCCCCTGCCGACAAAGCGCGTAAGTCGTTGAAATCGCAGAATGCGTAAGAGACTGGATTTGCCTTCAATCCTCTCTTGCAGCACCATTTTTCCTCAACGTTTCAGTAGGCAGACTCAGCCCGCCACAAGCGGTTTCAGACCGTCGCTGGTCGGCGCCTCAAACTGTATGAACCGGGCGGCCTCTGTATCGAGAGCTCAGTCACACCAAACAAAAACGGCTGCCTGCCGACAAAGCGCGGATCCTGCACGCTCCTCCCAAGGCCGGGGAACAAAGCCCGGCTCTTGATCAAATCCAGACGTCGCGCTACTGTCCACTAATGTTGACACAAGCCGAGCGCCCCAGCAACTTGGCGGCGCGTGAGGCCCCCAGGGCCCACGCCCTCGTGATTGGTAGCGGTTTCGGGGGATTGGCGGCGGCCATTCGGCTTGGCGCGCGCGGCTATCGCGTCACGATTGTCGAAAAACGCGACGCCCCCGGCGGGCGCGCTTATGTCTACCGTCAAGACGGATTTACATTCGACGCTGGCCCCACCATCGTCACCGCGCCTTTCCTGTTCGAGGAGCTTTGGCGGCTTTGCGGGCGCGAGATGGGGAACGACATCGATCTTCGCCCGATGCTCCCCTTTTATCGCATTCGCTTCGCCGACGGCGCCCATTTCGATTACAGCGGCGATGCGGAAGCGATGCGCGCCGAGGTTGCGCGTTTTTCACCCGGGGACGTCGACGGCTTCATGCGGTTCATGGAGACGAGCCGCGAAATCTGCCGCATAGGCTTCGAGCAACTGGGCGACGCGCCCTTCGCTTCGCCGCTCGACATGCTGCGCATCGCGCCGGACCTTGTCCGCCTGCAGGGCTATCGCAGCGTCTATGCGCTGGTCTCGCAGCATTTTCGCAACGAGCGGCTGCGCACCATCTTCAGCTTCCATCCTCTGCTGATCGGCGGCAATCCTTTCCGCGCGAGCGCGATCTACTGCCTCATTGCGGCGCTCGAAAAGCGTTGGGGGGTGCATTTCGCGATGGGCGGCACGGGCGCGCTCGTCAAGGGACTCGTCGCGCTCATCGAAGGACAAGGCGGCCGCATACGCTACAATTGCGCAGTCGATTCCATCATTGTCGAAAAGGGCGCGGCGAGAGGCGTGCGTCTGGCGAATGGCGAGACGATCGCCGCCGACATCGTCGTCTCCAACGCTGATTCCGCCTGGACCTATCGTCATCTCCTGCCAGCGTCGGCGCGGCGGCGGTGGAGCGATCGCAAGATCGAGCGCGCCAATTATTCGATGGGGCTATTCCTCTGGTACTTTGGCGTGCGGCGACGTTACGACGACGTCTTGCATCACACCATTCTGATGGGGCCGCGCTATCGCGACCTGCTGACGGATATTTTCCAGCGCAAGATCCTCGCGGACGATTTCAGCCTCTATCTGCATCGCCCCACCGCGACGGACCCGTCGCTCGCCCCGCCTGGCTGCGATACGTTCTATGTGTTGTCGCCCGTGCCCAATCTCGAAGGCGGTCAGGACTGGCCCGCGCTCGCGGAAGACTATCGCCGGCGCATCGCCGACGCGCTGGAGGCCAGCATCCTTCCGGGGCTCTCGTCGCAGATTGCGACGTCCCGCATCGCAACGCCGCTCGATTTCCAGCATGAACTCGACGCCTATCGCGGCTCGGCTTTCGGCATGGAGCCGATCCTCACTCAAAGCGCCTGGTTTCGTCCGCATAATGCGAGCGAGGACGTGCGAAATCTTTTCCTCGTCGGCGCCGGGACGCATCCAGGCGCCGGGCTGCCGGGCGTCCTCTCCTCCGCGCGGATTCTCGACAAGGTGGCGCCGCATGCATCTGCATTCACCTGAAGGCGGCTTCGCCACAAGAGCCGATCACGCCCATTGCGCCGCCGCGATCCGGGACGGCTCGCGCTCCTTTCATATGGCGTCGCTGGTGCTGCCGGCGCATGTGCGCCGTCCCGCTTATGGCCTATACGCCTTCTGCCGCCTTTCTGATGACGCGATCGATCGCGACGGGGGCTCGCTCGATGCGGTTGCGCGGCTGCGCACGCGGCTCGCGCGCGCTTGCGACGGCGCGCCTCATGACGCACCGGCGGATCGCGCCATGGCCGACATCATGCGGGAATATGCAATCCCGCGCGCGGCCCCGGAAGCGCTTCTCGAAGGGCTGGCCTGGGATGCGGAAGGGCGCCGATACCACACCCTCGAAGACTTGCACGCCTATGCGGTGCGCGTGGCCGGCGCCGTCGGCGTGACGATGACGTTGATGATGGGCGTGCGTGACGCCGCGACGCTCGCGCGCGCCTGCGACCTCGGCGTCGCGATGCAACTTACGAATATTGCGCGCGACGTCGGCGAAGACGCGCGCGCGGGCCGCGTCTATCTGCCTCTTTCGTGGATGCGTGAGGCGGGCGTCGATCCGGAGGCTTTCCTTGCGGCCCCTGTCGCAAGTCCTGCGGTCAAGGACATCATCGCGCGACTGCTTTGCGAGGCCGACGCGCTTTATGCCCGGGCGCGGGACGGCGTCGCGCATCTTCCGGCGAGCTGCCGTCCCGCAATCCTCGCCGCGGCGCTCATCTACGCCGATATTGGCCGCGCGCTGGCGCGCGGTCACGCGCACGACTCGATTTCCCATCGCGCGCGCGTCGGCGGCCCGCGCAAGCTGGCCTTGCTCGGCAAGGCGATCGCATCCGCACCTTTCCTCACACGAGGCGCGCCTGCTCCCGCGCTCGCAGCGGCGGCCGGCCTCATCGACGCCGTCGCGCGTGAGCCCGCGATCGAAATAACAGGCCGCCAACCGCGCATGGCGGCGCAATTCCTCCAAGTGCTCGATATGTTCGAAAGGCTCGAACGCGCCGAGCGTTTCGGCGAGTGACCGCGATGTCGGAAAAATATTACGGCATCGTCGAAATGCTCTTCTCCTTCGGTCTGCTCATCGCCTTCTGCGTCTGGCAGCTCTGGTCGGTCGAAAGAACGCGCAAGCGCCTGCGCGAGGAGCAGGCGCGCAAGGATGCGAAGGAGTAACGGCTCTTGGAGGGAGAAGAAGGGGGTCAGCCGCGTCGCGGCATACGGAAGGGAAGCATCAGCCGCACGATTGGATTGGCGAAGCGATCGAGGGAGAGACTCTCATGTACCCATTCGACAGACTCGCCTTCAAAGCGACTTGAAATGAGCGAACGCGAATAAAAGGGCGTATCCTCGAAGCTTCTGAGAACCGTCGCCGCGCCGTTTTCGGCGCGCGTGCGACGTGCAAGACGCCACTTTGTCATCGCCATGGGCGCAACGGGCGGCGTCTCCAACATCTTGACCGCGCCCGCATCGTCGAAGCGCAGCGCCAGCGAAAGCGGCGGCTCGCGACGTCTCTCCACATCGTAGTAGACGGCTGCGCCGTCGCTGAGGGCGGCCCGCGACCATGTCCAGGACGAAAAGGCTTCCTGCAGCGGCCCGTCCCCGGCGTTCGTGTCGAAATAGGCGTTTCCTCGCCATCGAATATCCGGCGTATCGAACCTTACCGACGCGCGCGCCATGGGCGCGATAGGCCGCCAGACATGGCGATCATGCGCTTCGAGACTGAATTCCTCACGGTTGACCGCATGTGGCGTGATGACGAACTCGCCACGAATGCGTCTTGGAATCGGCGCGGCGACTTCATTGATGCGGACGACGAGTTCGCCGTTGCGCCATTCCAAAGAACTCGGACCAATAATGAGCGCGTTGCGCGATCGCCGCAGACTGCCGCCGCCACGCTCGGTCATGGCCCAGCGACCGCCGCGCGGTCCATAGAGCGCGACATTCACCGCGCAATGCGCGTAAGGATCGGCCCAACCGGACCAGGCGTAGTAAGGCGAGAAGACGCTGCCGATAAAGGCGATGACCGTCAGGCCGAATTGGCCGTCGTCGCTCAGCGCGTCGACATACCACCAGCGATAGCCGCGCGGCGGGACGGCCGCGTCGAAATCAGGTCCGCCATCAGGCAATGGGCCGCGAGCCGCCCCGAAATCGCCGCCATCGGCACGCCCGGCCCCGGATGGACGCTGCCCCCCGCCAAATATAGGCCCGGCAGACGCGTCCGGGCGCCCGGACGCGTGAACGAAGCCGTCCATCCATGCGCCGCCTGGCCGTAAATCGCGCCGCCCGTCGCCGGAAAGAGGCGGTCGAAATCCATTGGCGTCGTGCGCGTCGTCGCTTCCGCGCGGATCCTTAGGCCGCAATCCGCGAGCATTCGAGAAACTGTCTCCTCGCATCGGCTCATCTCCTCCTGCGAAAGCTCCGCGCCAGCCGGCGCATTGACGAGTGCGAACAGTCTTTCGTCAGGGCGCGGCTCGTCGCCATCGTCGCGATCCTGCGCGCAGACGTAGATCGTCGGTTCCCGGGGGACTCGACGCGCGGTGAAAAGGTCGTCGAACTCTGCGCGGTAGTCGCGCGAAAAGAACACATTGTGATGCACGAGCGGAAACCCGTCCGCGTGGGCGCGCATCGCGAGAGTCACGGCGGAGAGCGAAGGCTCGGCGCGCGGCGTCGGGCCCGCGGCGCCCTGCGCGCCTTCTCCCAGGAGGCCGCGGCGCAGCGCCGCGACATCGCCATTCATGATGACCGCCCCGGCGTCCAGCGTCTCGCCATCGGCAAGCATGACGCCTGCGACGCGGCCGGACTCGACGAGGATGCGCTCCGCCTCGCGCCCATAGAGGAAAGCGGCGCCGCGCGCCTGCGCCAGATTCGCCAGGGCGCGCGCGAGGCTGTGCATCCCGCCCTCGACGCGCCACACCCCCTCCAGTTCGACGCTCGCGACAAGCATCAACGTCGCGGTGGCCGAGAAGGGCGAGGAGCCGCAATAGGTCGCATAACGTCCGAAGAGCTGGCGCAACCGCGGGTTCCGGAAATATTTTCCAAGCTCGTCCCACATCGTCGTGAAAGGCGAAATGCGCAACAGGCCGGGCAGGCCGGCAATGCCGGCGTGGCGCACGAGATCGACGGGGGTCGGCCGCTGCGCGAGGATGAAGGAATCGCGCAATGCGTCGTAAATCCCGCGCGCGCGGGCCGCGAAGCGCAGGAAGCCCTCCGCTTCCGCCCTTCCCGCAAAGTCGCCGACAGCGCCGGCGCTGCGCGCCAGATCGGCGAAAAGATCGAGACGCGCGCCATCGGGCCAGGCGTGACGCGCCAGGATCTCATTGCGATGGAGCCGCACATGCTGCGCGAAATCCGCGCCGGCCTCATCGAAAATCTGGTCGAAAACCCAACGCATCGTGAACACGGTCGGCCCCGCGTCGAGACGCCGGCCGCCCGCATCGACTTCACGCATCTTGCCGCCCGGCGCATCCGCGCGCTCGACCACGGTCACGTCAAGGCCGCGTGATGCGAGCAGCAGCGCGGCGACCAGTCCGCCGACGCCGGCGCCGATGACGATGACGCGCTGCTTTCGCATGTTTCCGTCCATCTGCTCGAACTTCGGGAATGGAAAACAATTGACACGCGCCCCGGATATGTCAATCTTTGATTACAGCTAATAATGTCATCTCGACATGACGGAGGCCGCCATGCAGACTGCCCTGCGAATTGAACAGGCTCTGGAGCGTGCGGTCGCTGCGGCATGCGGGCCGGGCGCGCCGCCCCTGCTGGCCGCGGCTTTGGATTACTCGGTGTTCCCGGCCGGGCATCGCATCCGTCCGCAGCTTTGTGTCGCCGTCGCAGAGGCTTGCGGCGATCCCGATCCCCTCGCGACCGACGCCGCAGCGGCCGCGATCGAACTTCTTCATTGCGCGTCGCTCGTCCACGACGACCTGCCCTGTTTCGACGACGCCGATCTTCGCCGCGGCAAGGCTTCCGTGCATCTGCAATATAGCGAGCCGCTCGCAGTCCTGGCGGGCGACGCACTCATCGTCCACGCTTTCGCGACGCTGGGCGCGGTCGCGGCGCAGAGCCCCGCGCGCATGGCGGCTCTTCTCGGCATTATCGCAGAAGCGGTGGGCTCGCCGCATGGCATCGTGGCGGGACAGGCATGGGAATGCGAAGTGGCGGTGCCGCTTTCCGATTATCAGCGCGCCAAGACCGGCGCGCTTTTTGTCGCCGCGACCCGAGCCGGCGCAGCGGCGGCAGGCCACGATCCCGAGCTCTGGCGCATGTTGGGCGAAAAGCTCGGGGAAGCCTATCAGGTCGCCGACGATCTGCGCGACGTGCTGTGCGACGAGGAAGAACTCGGCAAACCGATCGGGCAGGACGCCATCCGCCTGAGGCCCAACGCCGCCGCGGAGCTCGGCGTCGCCGGCGCCAAGGCGCGTCTCGAAGAGCTGGTGAAGGCGGCTGTCGGCTCCATCCCGGATTGCCCGGGCGCGGCGGATCTGCGCATGCTTATCAAGGCGCAGACGGCGCTGTTCTTCCCCAAGCAGCTCGCGCGCGTCGCGGCCTGAGCTGCGATTATGCCGCCCGCTTCATCTCAGGCGCTCGGGGCGGCGGCCTCTCTCCTGTCCTCCTGGCGCGACCGCTGGATCAACTGGCGTAACGGGCTGGTTGCAGATCAACGTTTCCAGCGCTGGGCGGCGGCGTCGCCCCTCACGCGCTTTATCGCGCGGCGACGCGCCAAGGATCTGTTCGATCTTTGCGCAGGCTTCGTCTATTCGCAGATCCTGCTCGCCTGCGTCCGGCTAAAGCTCTTCGAAATGCTCCGCGCCGGTCCCTTGCATCAGGCGCAACTCGCGGCGCGCATGCAACTCTCTCCCGAAGCCGCGCAGCGACTTCTGCGCGCGGCCGCATCGCTGAAGCTGCTGCGCGCGTTGCCGGGCGACCGCTATGCGCTCGACGATCTCGGCGCGTCCATGCTCGCCAACCCTTCTGTCGGCGCCTTCGTAGAGCATCACGCGCTGCTCTATGACGATCTGAGCGATCCCGTGGCGCTGCTGAGGGGGGAAACCCGCACGAAGCTCTCGCAATTCTGGCCCTACGCGAAGGGCCGCGAAGGCGACTCGGAAACGTGCGGCGCCTATAGCGACCTCATGGCGCGCTCACAAAAGCTCATCGCCGAGGACGTGCTCGACGCCTACCGGTTCGGACGCCATGAATGCCTGCTCGACGTCGGCGGCGGCGAGGGAGCGTTCGTCGCGGCGGTCGCAGCGCGCCATCCAACGCTGCGGCTCCAGCTCTTCGACCTGCCGCCCGTCGCCGAACGGGCGCGCGACGCGCTCGCGGCGCGGGGATTGTCGCGCGTCGAGACCCATGGCGGAAGCTTTCTGGACACGCCGCTGCCGAAGGGCGCCGAGATCGTCACGCTGATCCGGGTGCTGCACGATCACGACGACGCCGTCGCCCTCGCGGCGCTTCGGGCGGCCCATGCCGCGCTGCCCTCCGGCGGCGCGCTGTTGGTCGCCGAGCCAATGGCGGAAACGCCGGGCGCGGAAGCGATCGGCGACGCCTATTTTGGCTTTTACCTCCTCGCCATGGGGAGCGGCCGCGCGCGGCGCCGGGCGGAAATGACGCAACTTCTGCAAGCCGCTGGATTCACGGACATTCGCTTCCTCCCGACAGCACGGCCGATGTTCTCGAGCGTCGTCGTCGGAAGAAAAGTGTAATTTCTTGTTGACGCCATAGAATGTCTTTATAGACTGACACCCTGCTAAGTTTGGCGCAAGAAGCGCGAAAGGCCGATGATGTTGAATGCGCTCGCCATCGTCCTTGAGGAGCCCGGAAGGCTGGCGCTCAGCCGCTTGCCGATCGACGCGCCGGGCGAAGCGGACGTAGTGGTCGCAACGATGTGGAGCGGCGTCAGCACCGGCACGGAAAGACTTCTCTACACGGGACGCATGCCCGACTTCCCGGGAATGGGATATCCGCTTGTGCCCGGGTACGAGACGGTCGGCGAAATCGTCGAAGCCGGCGCGCAGAGCGGCTACGCCGTCGGACATCGCGTCTTCGCCCCCGGGGCCGCCTGTTACGGCAAAGTGCGCGGTCTCTTTGGCGGCGCGGCGTCGCACCTCGTCGTGAAGGCTTCCCGAATCGTCGAGATTCCGAAGGAACTCGGCGACAGGGGCATTCTGCTGGCGCTCGCCGCGACGGCCTATCACGCGCGCGGCGGCGTGGAGCCGCAGGGCCGCGAGCTCATCGTCGGACACGGCGTGCTTGGCAGGCTGCTGGCGCGGCTCAGCGTCGTTGCGGGCGGCGAGCCGACCGTATGGGAGCGCGATCCGCAACGCAGAGACGGCGCCGGCGGTTACGATGTCGTCGCGCCCGAGGCGGATGCGCGCCGTGACTATCGCGTCATCTACGATGTCAGCGGCGACCCGAACATTCTGGACGAACTGATCGCGCGTCTTGCGCCGGGCGGCGAAATCGTTCTCGCAGGCTTTTACGAACGTCCGCTCGCTTTCGCCTTTCCACCAGCCTTCATGCGCGAGGCAAGGTTGCGCGTCGCGGCGCAGTGGCGCCCCGGCGATCTCGCCGCGGTCGTTGGGCTGATCGAAGACGGGCGGCTCTCGCTCGACGAACTCATCACGCATCGGCGTTTCGCGCTGCAGGCGCAGGAAGCCTATCCGATCGCGTTCAACGATCCCGCATGTCTGAAGATGTTCTCGACTGGAGGGCGGTCGCATGAATTACGCACAAGGCTTCCTGACCGCCGCCGAAATCGCCAATCCTCCCGCGCATCTTCTGCGCGAGGAGGCCGCGACGCCGCTCGATCCGGTTCCGACGACATCCGCCAAGGAAACGCAGATCATCGCGATCTACGGCAAGGGCGGCATCGGCAAGAGCTTCACGCTCGCAAATCTCTCCTACATGATGGCGCAGCAAGGCAAGAAAGTGCTGCTCATCGGCTGCGATCCGAAGAGCGACACCACATCGCTGCTCTTTGGCGGCCGCGCCTGTCCGACCATCATCGAAACATCGACGAAGAAAAAGCTCGCCGGCGACCAGGTTGCGATTGGCGACGTCTGCTTCAAACGCGACGGCGTCTTCGCGATGGAGCTCGGCGGTCCGGAGGTCGGGCGCGGCTGCGGCGGACGCGGCATCATTCACGGCTTCGAGCTTCTCGAAAAGCTCGGCTTCCATGAATGGGGCTTCGACTACGTCCTGCTCGACTTCCTCGGCGACGTCGTTTGCGGCGGCTTCGGCCTGCCGATCGCACGCGACATGTGCCAGAAGGTCATCGTCGTCGGCTCCAACGATCTGCAATCGCTTTACGTCGCCAACAATGTCTGTTCGGCGGTGGAGTATTTCCACAAGCTCGGCGGCAATGTCGGCGTCGGCGGGCTCGTCATCAACAAGGACGACGGCGCCGGCGAGGCGCAGGCTTTCGCGAAAGCGGCCGGCATTCCGATCCTGGCCTCCATCCCGGCGGACGACGACATTCGCCGCAAGAGCGCCAATTACGAAATCATCGGCCGCCCCGACGGGCGCTGGGGCGCGCTCTTCGACCAGCTCGCGGCGAACGTCGTCGGCTCGCAGCCAAATCGACCAAACCCGCTGACGCAGGACGAGCTTCTCGGCCTCTTCTCTGGCGACTCCGTCGGTCGCGACGTCGTGCTCGAACCCGCGACGCCGGAGGACATGTGCGGCGGAACGCTGGCGCAGAAGCCGTCGCTCGAAGTCGTCTACGAAAACATCTGATGGAGCGCGCGATGGACGATCACGGCTCCACTCGAAAGCCGGGCGCTTCCCTCGAAGCGGTGGATAGCGTCGATCTTGCGGCGGCGCAGGGCGATGGTCACGGCTGCCACGCCGGGAAGGACAAGATGCGCGCCGCCGCCGAGGCGGCAGGCATGACGGAGACTCTTGGCCGTTATGCGAAGGATTATCCGCAAGGGCCTCATGATCAGCCGCAAAGCATGTGCCCGGCCTTTGGGTCGCTGCGCGTCGGCCTGCGCATGCGCCGCACCGCCATGGTGCTGTCGGGTTCGGCCTGCTGCGTCTACGGCCTGACATTCACCTCGCATTTCTACGGCGCAAAACGCACGGTCGGCTATGTGCCGTTCAATTCAGAGACGCTCGTCACCGGCAAGCTGTTCGAGGATATTCGCGAGGCGGTCTATCAGCTTGCCGATCCCGCCAATTTCGACGCGGTCGTCGTCATCAATCTCTGCGTGCCGACCGCCTCCGGCGTGCCGCTGCGTCTCCTGCCGAAAGAGATCAACGGCGTACGCATCATCGGCATCGACGTGCCGGGCTTCGGCGTGCCGACCCATGCGGAAGCCAAGGACGTCCTCGCCGGCGCCATGCTGCGCTTCGCTCGGCTCGAGGCCGAGCAGGGCCCCGTCCAGGCGCCCCGCGCGCCGCGGGCGGAGAAACCGACAGTTTCTTTGCTCGGCGAGATGTTTCCCGCAGACCCGATGCAAATCGGCGGGATGCTCGATCTCCTGGGCCTCGCCGCCGGGCCCGTGACGCCGACGCGCGAATGGCGCGAACTTTACGGCGCGCTGGATTGCGCCGCGGTCGCGGCGATCCATCCTTTCTACACATCCTGCGTGCGCGAATTCGAAGCGGCGGGGCGAAGCGTCGTCGGCTCGGCCCCGGTCGGCCATGACGGAACGGCCGCCTGGCTCGAAAATATTGGGGCGGCCTGCAACGTCTCCCAGAGCGTCGTCGACGCCGCCAAGGCGCGGCTGCTGCCTGCGATCCGGGGCGCGCTGTCGGCGACGCCGATCAACGGTCGCATCACGCTCTCCGGCTATGAAGGCTCTGAGCTTCTGGTCGGGCGCCTGCTGGTCGAATCGGGCGCCGATCTGCGCTATGTCGGCACGGCCTGCCCGAAGACCCGCTTCAACGACGCCGATCGCGAATGGCTCGAAGCCCGTGGCGTGCATGTCGCTTTTCGCGCCTCCCTCGAGCAGGATTTCGCCGCCCTCGACGAATTCAAGCCGAACCTCGCCATCGGCACGACGCCCGTCGTGCAGAAGGCGAAGCAGAACGCAACGCCGGCGCTCTACTTCACAAATCTCATCTCCGCGCGACCGCTGATGGGGATCGCCGGCGCGGGATCGCTCGCCAAGGTCGTCAACACCGCCATCGCCAATCAATCGCGCTTCGACGAGATGAACGACTTCTTCGCAGGCGTCGGGGAAGGCTTCGCCGCCGGCGTCTGGCAGGACGTCCCGCAAGATCGCCCCGCGTTCCGCAAGAAGCAGCTTGCAAAAGCCGAGCATAAACCGATCGGGGAGATGGGCGCATGCTAGTCCTCGATCACGATCGGGCCGGCGGTTATTGGGGCGCCGTATATGTCTTCACGGCCGTGAAGGGATTGCAGGTCGTCATTGACGGTCCTGTCGGCTGCGAGAATCTGCCCGTCACCTCGGTCTTGCATTACACCGACGCGCTGCCCCCGCATGAACTCCCGATCGTCGTCACGGGACTCTCTGAGGAAGAACTCGGTCGACATGGCACGGAAGGCGCGATGAAGCGCGCCCATGCGACGCTCGACCCCGATCTTCCCAGCGTCGTCGTCACGGGCTCCATCGCGGAGATGATCGGCGGCGGCGTGACGCCGGAAGGAACCGGCATTCAGCGCTTCCTGCCGCGCACCATCGACGAAGATCAATGGCAGTGCGCCAATCGCGCCATGAGCTGGCTGTGGAACGAATACGGCGTGAAGAAAGGCCGGGCGCCAAAGCGCAAGGAGCGCGCGCCGGGCGAAAAGCCGCGCGTCAATATTGTGGGCCCCTCCTACGGCGTGTTCAACATGCCGTCCGACCTCGCCGAAATTCGCCGGCTCGTGGAGGGAATCGGCGCCGAGGTCAACATGGTCTTCCCTCTCGGCAGCCATATCGCCGACGTGCCGCGCCTCGCCGACGCCGAAGCCAATGTCTGCCTGTATCGCGAATTCGGCCGCCAGCTCTGCGAAGCGCTGGATCGTCCCTATCTCCAGGCGCCGATCGGCCTTCACAGCACGACGAAATTTCTCCGCCGGCTCGGCGAAGAGCTGGGGCTAGATCCCGAACCCTTCATTGAGCGTGAGAAGCACACGACAATAAAGCCGCTTTGGGATTTGTGGCGCTCTGTCACCCAGGACTTTTTCGGCACGGCGTCTTTCGGGATCGTTGCGACAGACACCTATGCGCGCGGCGTGCGACATTTCCTCGAAGACGAAATGGGTCTGCCCTGCACCTTTGCGATCGGGCGCAAGCCCGGCGAGAAGACCGACAACGCCGCCGTGCGCAAGGCTGTCCGCGAAACGCCGCCGCTCGTTCTCTTCGGCAGCTACAACGAACGCATGTACGCCGCTGAAGCCGGCGGGCGCGCCATGTATATTCCGGCTTCCTTCCCGGGCGCCATCATCCGGCGCCATACGGGCACGCCCTTCATGGGCTATGCCGGCGCCGTCTATCTCGTGCAGGAAGTCTGCAACGCGCTGTTCGACGCGCTGTTCAACATCCTGCCGCTCGGCACGGAGCTCGACAAGGTCGATGCGACGCCGACCCGCCTCCACCGCGAAATCCGCTGGGAGGACGAAGCGACGCGCATGCTCGACGAACTTGTAGAGGCTGCGCCCGTTCTCGTCCGCATATCCGCCGCCAAACGGCTGCGTGACGCCGCCGAGCGTGAAGCGCGGCGCGCAGGCGACGATCAGGTCACGAAAACCCGCGTCGAAACGGCGCGCAAACTGGTGATGGAGATGGGCGCATGAGCGACGCGATGACGCACACGGCCTTGCCTGAGGAAGGAGACGCCATGAGTTTGGCTTCGAGTTCGACAAGCTATTTGCTTCCAACCGCGCGCCGGGAGGAATTCAAGGTCTCGCTGCTGTTCGGCGCGCTCTTTCCCCTGTTCCTCGCCGCCGCGGTCATACCCCGTGCGCTTCCCTTTGCAACCGAACGCGGCGCACCCGCAAAGTCGGCGATCGGCGAAGCGCGCGAAAATCTATCGATCGCGATCTCCTACGCGCTAATGGCGCGCGCCATGTTGCAGAGCTTCGCACGGGAATAACGCCCGCGCGAAACGCCTGTCGCGATCCTTTTTGGGGCCGCGATGCTTCCGCCGCGTAAGGCGTGCGCGGCAATGTCAACGGAGGTCAATCATGGCCATCGATAAAGAGAGAAGCTCTCTGTCAGGACTGACGGAGGCGGAGGCTCTGGAATTCCATAGCCTCTTCATCAAGAGCTTTTTAATCTTCGTCGTCATCGCGATCATCGCGCATGTGCTCGTTTGGAACTGGCGGCCCTGGCTGCCCGGCCCGAAGGGCTATGCGCTGCTCGACGGCGTGACCAATATCGGACACGCCGCGCTGTCCCTCATCGGCTGATAGGAGTTCGCCATGCACAAGTTGTGGCTGCTTTTCGATCCGCGCCGCGTGCTCGTCGCGCTCGGCGCCTTCCTGTTTACGCTGGCCCTGCTGATCCACTTCATCCTGCTCAGCACGGACCGGTTCAACTGGCTGGAA
Source organism: Methylocystis parvus (assembly GCF_049675845.1). Taxonomy (GTDB): domain Bacteria; phylum Pseudomonadota; class Alphaproteobacteria; order Rhizobiales; family Beijerinckiaceae; genus Methylocystis; species Methylocystis parvus_A. The sequence continues at coordinate 3,102,966 of NZ_CP187161.1, read as the reverse complement.
GGACCCCGCGGACAGAAGACGGGGCAGATCGAGATGACGGCGCCGAATTCGTTCGGCTGATCGTCTCACTGCTGTCGCGCCGCGGACGGAAGCGCCGTACCCGCTTCCGCCCGCGGCCGCCCAATCCTTTGCTCTTCCGGGGAGGCGCGGCCATGGCCATGCTGAGTTTCGAGAGAAAATATCGCGTGCGCGGAGGCACGCTCATCGGCGGCGACCTCTTCGATTTCTGGGTCGGTCCGTTCTATGTCGGCTTCTTCGGCGTCACGACCATCATCTTCGCGACGCTCGGCGCCTTGCTGATCGTCTGGGGCGCCGCGCTGGGTCCAACCTGGAACCTCTGGCAGATAAACATCGCCCCGCCCGACCTCAAATACGGCCTGGCGCTTGCGCCGCTGAAAGAAGGCGGGTTGTGGCAGATCATAACGATCTGCGCGGTCGGCGCATTCGTTTCATGGGCGCTGCGGGAAGTCGAAATCTGCCGCAAGCTCGGCATCGGCTATCATGTGCCGTTCGCATTCGGCTTTGCAATCTTCGCTTATGTGTCGCTGGTCGTCATTCGGCCGTTTCTGCTCGGCGCCTGGGGCTATGGTTTTCCCTATGGGATTATCAGCCATCTCGATTGGGTGTCCAACACCGGCTATCAATATCTGCACTTCCACTACAATCCCGCGCATATGATCGCAGTGTCGTTCTTCTTCGCGACGTGTTTTGCGCTCTCGCTGCATGGCGCGCTGGTTCTCTCTGCAACCAATCCGCCGAAGGGCGAGGCGGTGAAGACGCCTGAGCATGAAGACACGTTCTTCCGCGACGTCGTCGGCTACTCGATTGGCACGCTGGGCATCCATCGCCTCGGCCTGTTCCTCGCGCTCGCCGCCGTTTTCTTCAGCGCGGTTTGCATCATCATCAGCGGCCCGTTCTGGACGCGCGGTTGGCCCGAGTGGTGGAACTGGTGGCTCAATCTTCCCGTCTGGCGCTGAGCTAAGGGAGACAATCCGTGGCCTATTATCAAAACATCTTTACGCAGGTTCAGGTCCGCGGCGCGGAGCCTGAAGCCGGCGTCCATATCGCCAACGAAGACCGCAGCGGCGCAACCTTCTCCCATCTGTTCGGTCGCATCGGAAATGCGCAGATCGGACCGATCTATCTCGGCTATACCGGCCTCTTGTCGCTGATCTTTGGCTTCATCGCCTTCGAGATCATCGGCCTCAATATGTGGGCGTCGGTGAACTGGGATCCGGTCCAGTTCGTGCGGCAATTGCCGTGGCTGGCGCTGGAGCCGCCGAAACCGAAATATGGCCTTCAGATCCTGCCGCCGCTAAGCGAAGGCGGCTGGTGGCTCATCGCCGGCTTCTTCCTGACGGCGGCGGTGCTGCTGTGGTGGTGGCGGGTCTATCGTCGCGCGCGGGCGCTCGGGCTCGGAACGCATACGGCCTGGGCGTTCCTCTCGGCGATCTGGCTCTATCTCGTGCTCGGCTTCATCCGGCCGCTGCTGATGGGGAGTTGGAGCGAAGCGGTGCCCTTCGGCATCTTCCCGCATCTCGATTGGACGGCGGCGTTCTCGATCCGCTACGGCAATCTCTTCTACAATCCCTTCCACATGCTCTCGATCGCCTTTCTCTACGGATCGGCGCTGCTCTTCGCCATGCATGGCGCGACCATTCTCGCGGTCGGCCGCTTCGGCGGCGAAAGGGAGATCGAGCAGATCCTCGACCGCGGCACGGCGTCGGAGCGCGCTTCCTTGTTCTGGCGCTGGACGATGGGCTTCAACGCGACGATGGAGTCGATCCATCGCTGGGCGTGGTGGTTCGCCGTGCTGTGCCCGCTCACCGGCGGCATCGGGATCCTTTTGACCGGCACGGTCGTGGACAACTGGTACCTTTGGGGCGTGCTGCACGGGCTTGCGCCTGAATATCCGCATGCTTTCCCGCCCGTCGTCGATCCGGCTCTTGCAACGGGAGGCGCGCCATGAATAACGGCACTGGACTCAGATTGACGCTGTCGCTCGTCGGCGGCGTCACGGCGACGCTGCTCACCGTCGCCATGCTGTTCACCGCGGGCTGGGTGCGTCCGCCGATTTTCGGCGTGCAAACCGGCTATCGCGGCACCGGACAGGAGCAGTTGATCAGCGTGAGAGACAAACGCCTCGTCGAGGCCGCGAACGCCTTGCCGGACGCGATCGACAAGGCCGCCCCCGGTGGCGAGCCTGCGACGAAGGCCTATAAGAACGTCAAGATCCTCACCGACCTGAACACGGAGGAATTCAACCGTGTGATGGTCGCCATCACGCAATGGGTGTCGCCGGATCAGGGCTGCGCCTATTGTCACAACACCGAGAATCTTGCCGATGACGACCTTTACACCAAGATCGTCGCGCGGCGGATGCTGGACATGAACCGCCACATCAACAAGAACTACAAGTCGCATGTGGCCGACACCGGCGTCACCTGCTACACCTGCCATCGGGGCCAGCCGGTTCCGAGCAATATCTGGTTCGAAAATCCGGGCGCCCCGCATGCGGGCGGCATGTCGGCGCATAATTACGGCTTCGGACATCCGGCGAAGTCGAACGGCGCCACCGCCCTCCCCGTCGATCCGCTGACGCCGCATCTCCTGGGCGACGACAACATCCGCGTCGAGGGCAAAACGGCGTTGCCGACGGTGGCGGGCGCTTCGATCCAGCAGACGGAGCAGAGCTTCTCGCTCATGATCCACATGTCGGAAGCGCTCGGCGTCAACTGCACTTTCTGCCACAGCTCGCGCAATTTCGGCGGGTGGGACGAGAGCAAGCCGCAGCGCACCGTCGCCTGGCACGGCCTCGAGATGATGCGCGAGCTGAACGCCGTTTATCTCGAACCGCTAAAGGCGAGCTATCCGGCGCACCGGCTCGGATCGCAGGGCGACGCCCCCAAGGCGAATTGCGCGACCTGTCATCAGGGCGTGAGCAAGCCGCTTCTGGGTCAAAGCATGGCCAAGGATTTCCCCGAACTGGGCGGCAAGGCGACGCCGTAACACGAAAAAGTCTGGCCGGCCCCGCCGGCCAGACTCTTTGGATTCTTTCTCAAGACAGCTTCGTCGATTAAGGGTAAGGTTTCTGGAAGCGTATTTTGTTCCGTTTCCGTTCGCTGAAAAAAGGGGAGGACGGATCCGTGTGTACAGTAGACAGCGCGTTACAGGACGATTGCATCAGCCTTGTGCAGAGGCGCGACGATGAGGGCGCTTATCTCATCCGGGTCGGGACTTTGCAGACGATCGTCACAATCAGGCTGAAGAAAACGTGGGGGTCTCGAACGGCGTTCCGGCAAAGCCACGCCATCAAGACGCCGCGCCAGCCCTGCCCGAACTGGAGTTGCGCGCCGGAGGCAGAGTCGCCGGGCGACGCGCTGCGCAAGGCCATCAGCGGTCTGACCATGCATTACCGCAAGGCGGTTGGCGAAGGTTATCGGCCCGCGGAAGAATGGCTGGTGCCGGCAGGCTGAGGAAACGGCGCTTCGCTCACCAGCGCACATCGAAGACGCAAGCCGGCGCGCCGGTCGCTTCGCATTCGATTTCCGTCACATGGACTGACGGGCCGAGCATTTCGCTAAAGACTCGCTCGAATGTCGCTGCGTAATAAGCGCAGGCCGGCGCCTCTGTCCGAAGACTCTGGCAGATAGGCGACCCCACGATCCGTAACTGTAGATGCGGAACAAATGCGTAAGAGAAGGCGCCGCCGCCGGCGAAGGTCCAGGCGTGGCGCGCAATAGCGCTTATAAGAATGCGCGCGGCCAATATGCGCGGCAGCAGTTTCAAGGCGCGCTGCGCCATGATCGGGATTCTGTTGGCGAGAAGATAATCGCCCGTGCGCCTGCCGGCCTCGCGCCCGATCGCGGCCGCGCGCTCTTCGCCAAGTCGCGCCACCGTCTCGCCATGCAGCCGCGTCACGTCTTCGGCAGGGATCATGTGCGTGGGTGGATCGCGCAGATAATGCGCGAGGCCCGCCGATGCGAAGATCTCCTCGCAGAGACCTTCGCCCAGGCGATGCGACAGCGCCTGGGCCATGCGCGTCACGGCGTTTGGGCCGATGACGGGCCTCGCCGGCGCTTCCTCAGTGAATGTGATGCTCATTTGCAGGCTGCTGAGGCCGCGCCATGACGTCGATCATCGCATTATCCGCCTCATCCTCGAGTTGATCCTTGCCGCCGCCGCAGGCCATCGTCATCGCCGCGTCATGCATCGTGCTGGTGGGACGATTATGCGTGACCTGCCATTCGACATCCTCGTCCGCGGCGCGCTGGCGCGTCGTGTCGAAATTGAACTTCACCTTCTTGCGCGACTGCGGCCCCCAATAATCGACCTTGCCGAGGTCGTAGAACTTGCGCTCGAATCCGGCCTTCAGGAAGGCTTTCAGGCAGCCGAGGAGGTAACGCCGTCTCTGGCCGGAGCCGGCCCAGGGATAGGAGAACAGCGCCTTCTTCATGTAGAAGCGCCGGTAATTGTTCATCACACGATCGAGCAATTCGCCGCGGTCCATCGCCTGCGGTTTGATGATCGGCGTGACGAAATTGTATTTCTCGTAATCGAAGATTTCGACCTTGTCGCCGAGCTCCTTGAAGAGATCCGAGAAAGGCCAGGGCGTATACATCGACCAGTTGGCGAGGTCGGGCTTCCAGTCCTGCGCCATCCGATAGGTTTCTTCGAGCGTCTCGGCCGTCTCGTTTTCGAGGCCGACGATGAATTGCGCCTCGACGACGATCCCGGCGTTGCGCAGCAACTCCACCGCGCGCTTGTTCTGCGCAACGGTGGTCTCCTTGTTGAAGAGATCGAGCTTCAGTTGCGCCGCCGCTTCCGTGCCGAGCGAGACATGGATCAGCCCGGCCTTGCGAAAGAAGGGCAGCAATTCTTCGTCGCGCAGAATGTCGGTGACGCGCGTATTGATGCCCCAGAGAATGTCGAGCTTGCGATCGATCAGTTCCTGACAGAAGGCGACGAATTTCTTTTTGTTGATCGTGGGCTCCTCATCCGCGAGGATGAAGAAGCCGACGCCATGATCGCGCATCAGCGTCTCGATCTCGTCGACGACCTTCTTGGGATCGCGGATGCGGTAGTCGCGCCAGAATTTCCACTGGCTGCAGAAGCTGCAGGTGAAGGGGCAGCCGCGCGCCATGTTGGGAATCGCGACTTTCACGCCGAGCGGGATATAATTGTATTTCTCCCAATTCAGGATGCCCCAATCGGCGACGATTGAGTCGATGTCTTTCACGGTCGGCGCCGCCGCCGTCGCCACGACCTTGCCGTCTTGCGCGTAAGCGATGCCCTTGATCGCCTCGCGCTCTGCGGGCCAGCGACCCTCATCGATCGTCTTGATCAGATCGACGATAATCTCCTCGCCTTCGCCGCGCACAATGGCGTCTATCCAGGGCGCTTCGGCGAGCACCTGCCGATACATGAAGGTCGCATGAACGCCGCCCAGCACCGTGATCGCCTGCGGCGCCGCTTCCTTGGCCAGCTTGAGCGCCTGCTGCGCCTTGTAGATGGACGGCGTGATCGACGTTGCGCCGACGACATCCGGCGCATAGGCCGCAATTTCTTCACGCAGAGCCTCGTCGCCAACGTCGAAGGTCATCGCATCGATGAACTTCACGTCCGTATAACCGGCTCTTTTGAGCGCGCCCGAAAGATAGGCGACCCATGCCGGGGGCCAGTTGCCCGCAATCTCGGCGCCGCCGGAGTGATAATTTGGGTGGATGAAGAGGATGCGCATGAGCTGTCCCTTTCGCTTTCGCGGGGGCCGACCGTCAATCCGATGGAGCGTAATATCAAATTGACACTTTGCAAGACGCATCACGTGTCGCGGCAGCGACGGATCGTCTCAGCGCTCGAGCCCCGCGAGACCGAAAATCAGCTGCGCGAACAGAGCCGGGTCTTCTTCATGCGCGAGATGACCAAGTCGGGGAATGGAGTGAACGCGCGCATCATGAAGACGCGTGGCCAGTCTGCGCGCGCCGTCGGACGGCACCGTCCTGTCATTTTCGGTTACAATGAACTCGATCGGCGCGCGGAGACGCGGCAGCTCGCGATTGAGGGCGTGGAGATCCCAATGCGCCATCATGCTGAGGGCGCCGCCGACATGAGCCGGGTTGCGCATCAATCGCGCGTAAAGGGCCACGCCACGCGGGTCGAGCCTTGAGCCTGTGCCCTCGAGAAGACGCGCCACTGCGCCCTCGCTCGCGGACCACGCGACATATCGCGGCGCGAGGGGGTTGAGGAACAACGCTTTCGCCATGGTCGGGAAAAGATGCCCGGCGACGCCCTCGAAGGGCGACAGCGCGCCATTGAGCGCAATGATGCGCCCTGGCGGGAACGCATGATCGAGCGCGAGGCGCGTGAGAACCGCCGCGCCGGCTGAATGCCCGACCGCAACATCAGGCGAAGCGCCGAGCGCATGGAGCAGCGCGGCTATCGCCTTCGCCATCCCAGGCAGAGATTGCGTCCGGGCTCCATGCATCGAGGAAAAGCCGTGGCCCGGAAGATCCGGCGCGACGATTCGACAGCGGGTCGAGAGAAGCGGTGCGAGATCCCGCCAGGAATGGGTGGACGCGCCCGTCCCGTGCAGCAACAGCATGGTCGGTCCCTCGCCCATGATCTGCACATGCCAATCGACCCCGCCAGCTTCGATCATCCGGCTCGCTGTGCGATTGGGCCAATCGGCTCCGTCTTCGTCGAGCGTGAGGCGGCGGAGCCGTCCGAATGGCGCGTTCACGACCCTATCGCCGCGGCGCGCACGGCTTGCGAAAGTCGCGCGGCGTCGACGAAAGGCAGGTGCAGATAGCGGGCCTGCATGGCGTCGGCGATCTTGCGGGTCGGAGCCTCGGCGCTCCTGCTTCCCGTAGCGGCGGAGTCGATGGCGAGCATCGTATAGCCCGCGCCGCGCATCCGCCTTGCGGCGATCAAGGCGTCTTCAAAAGCCTGCGCCCGGCCCGGCGCGCCTGCTCGGTCGATATTCGCCTTCCCGTCCGTCAGCAACACGATGAGGGGCGTCTGTCCCTTTCGCCTGACGCTGTCCGCGAGCGCCGCCGCCGCGTCGAGACCGAGCGCCAGCGGCGTGCCGCCGCCCCCGGGCATGGCGGCGAGAATCCGCTTTGCGCGCGCCAGGGGAGCGTGTCGGCGGCAGGACGATTTCCGCCTCTTTGCCGCGAAAGGCCACGAGCGCCACGCTGTCGCGGCGCACATAGCAGTCGGCGAGCATCAGCTCGATCGCGCCCTTCACTTCCGCGAGACGCTGCATGGCCGAGGAGCCGGAAGCGTCGACAACGAAGATCGCGGTCGTGCCGCGCCTTTCGAGAAACCGCGTGATCCGGAAATCGTCGGCGCGCACATGAACCGCAAGCGACGAGGGATCGGCGTTCGCGCGTCTCGACGCCTGCCACGGCGCCGCGGCGCGGAGCGTGTCGATGAGACTGAGGCGTCCTTCGCGCAGCGCGCCGCGTCTTGCGGTCAACGGACGGCCGCGGCGTGGCGAGATGAGCGCGGCGCCTGAAGGACCGCTTCGCGGAGAGGGCGCGCGCGAATGTTGTCCCGACTCCAGTCGCGCCAGGAGATCGGCCGGCAACGCCGCGCGCGCGGCGGCGATGATGACATCTTCGAGCGCCTGCTGGTCGCGCCATTGATTGTCGTTTTGCGGCCGATCCTGATCGCTCTGCGGCTCATTCGGAGCGTTTTCAGTCTCGCATTGTTCGCTTGGACATGGCGCGCGGGTGGCGCGCGGCGCGAGCACATAGCGCGCCGCAATTTCAAGATCGCCGTCGTCGACGATGCAGGCGCCGCGCAGCGCGCAGGCCGCGCGCGCGACGCGGCGCGCAAGCAGAGGCGCACGCAGGGAAACGACGCCGAGTTCGGCCGCGATAGAGACAAGGGTCGTGATCGCGTCATAAGGAATCAAGACGGACGCGAAGCGCGCGCGCGCCGCCGCAATTTCCTCTGGCCCGATACGCGACGACGCGATGTCGCGGGGAGAGACGTCAGAAAGATCGAGATGGAAGGCGAGACGGTCGAGCAGCGCGTCTGGCGGACGCTCATCTGCGTCATGGCCTTCATCCAGCGCGACGACGCCGATGCGGGCCTCGTGGAAAGCCGAAAGGCCGTCGCGCGCAAGCTCGATCCCGCCCGCATCCAACGCGGCGACGATGCGCGCCGCAGTTGAAACGCTCAGCCGCTCGGCCATGGCGAGCAGGAGCACGCCGCCATGCGTCTGCGCGATGAGGCCTGCTTCTGCGACGGGAAGCCCGGCGCGCAGCGTCGCCGCGAGATCAAGTCCGCCGAGAAGACGATCGTCGGCGATTGCGAGCGGCGCGCGGCGCATCGGCGCGTCCTGCGGGAGATATTCGCGCAGCAAGGCGAGCCAGGCGTCGCGGGCCGGCCCAGGCGCCGCGCGCAACGAGACGCCCGACAGCAAGGGATCAATGGCGAAGAGCGCCGCGACGAAACTCGCATGCGCAAAGGCGCCATCCGGCTGAGCGGATGCACGCGGGCTCATGGGCCGAAAATTTCGTCGATCGCACGCTCGACCCTGACCGTCGATCCCACGTCGTCCAAGGGATTGCGGCGCAGGCGATGGCCGAGCGCGAAGGGCGCGACGCGCCGCAATTCAGCGTCGCCGACCGTCGCTTCCCCTTCAAAGGCCGCGAGCGCGCGTGCGGCGCGCAGCAAAGTAAGCTCCCCGCGCAACCCGTCCGAGCCGAGCGCAATGCAGAGCCGCGCGGACTTCTCGAGCGCGGCGTCCGGCGTCTCGACGTCGGCCACGCGCGCGCGCGCCGCATCGATCCGGCGACGCAGTTTCTGCTCTTCTCCGGCCCATGCGCGATGGAAGCGGACGGGGTCGCGCTCGAAAGCGTCGCGACGGCGCACGACGTCGACGCGCGTCGCGACGTCTGTCGGCGTCTTGACGTCGACGGCCAGACCGAAGCGATCGAGAAGCTGCGGGCGGAGTTCGCCTTCTTCGGGATTGCCGCTGCCGATGAGAACGAAGCGCGCAGGATGCCTGATGCTCAAACCTTCGCGCTCGACGACGTTCTCGCCCGAGGCCGCTACGTCGAGGAGCAGATCCACGAGGTGATCCTCCAGCAGATTCACTTCGTCTATGTAAAGGAAGCCGCGATTCGCCCTGGCCAGCAGGCCCGGTTCGAAAGCTTTCTCGCCACGCGTCAGCGCGCGTTCGAGGTCGAGGGCGCCGACGACGCGATCTTCCGTTGCGCCGAGCGGCATATCGACCACGGGGACGGCGCGCATATGCGCCTTGGATTTGCGCTTCCGGCAGTTGTCGCAGAGGGCTGCCGTGTCCGCCGGGTCGCAATTATAGGCGCAGTCCGCAACCGCGTGCATGAGCGGCAACAGACGCGCCAGCGCGCGCACCGCGGTCGATTTGCCTGTGCCGCGATCGCCGAAGACCAGCACGCCGCCGACCGACGGGTCGATCGCCGCAATCAGGAAGGCGAGTTTCATGTCGTCCTGGCCGACAATCGCGGAAAACGGAAACGGCGCCTGCGCGTCAACTTCCTGCGTCGCCAGAATGGCGCGCGGCGTTGTCGGCATGGATTTCGCGGCGTGGGGCGTTTCCTGGGGGAGCTTGACCTGCAGCGGCGCCATTGCGTTTCCTCCCGCCGGGATACGACAGGCGTGCCTTACGCCTTCGATGTAATTATTACTTTACACCAAAGGCCGAAGAGCGCAAGTTAGCTTGACGATCGAGCGCATTATTTCGACGCGGACGCTTCGGGAGCGTAGCATTTTCCTAATGCAACCCCCATTATCTGGCGGACGGTTGACGAAAGGCGGCTTGCATCATGGACATTATCGCCGACTGCCCGCGAGAAAAGCGGCCGCGCACAGGCGCGCGCAGCGTCTCGTCGCGTGGGGCGCGGCGATGAATGAGAATGCCTATACGCGGCCAGATCTGACTCTGACGCTCGACGAGGACGGCGTCATCCAGAAAGTCGTGACCTCCGAGACGCTTGCGCGTGAGCCACTCGATCAGTGGCGCGGCCGGCGATGGGGCGAAACCATCGATCCCGACATCGACAGCGTCACGCTCAAGAAGATCGAGGACGTGCGGCTGCGCGGAGATCCCTCCTGCTTCGAGGTTCGGCAGCGTTTTCCGAGCGGCCTCGAATTGCCCATGGAATATACGACCTTCAGCCTGGGCAAAGCGGGCTTCATCGCCATCGGGCGCAATCTCGAGGCGATCAGCGAGTTACGCACGCGGCTCGAGCTTGCGCAGCAGGCCCGCGAACGCGATTACTGGAAGATGCGCGAAATCGAGACGCGCTATCGCACGCTCTTTGACGCGACGACGGAGGCTGTGGCGCTCGTCAACGTTTCCGATCTGACGGTGATCGAAGCCAACCACCGCGCCGCCAATTATCTCTATCTCTCGCCGGGAGCCCTGTTCCTCCCGCAGCTTTCCGATCGGGACAGACGCGCGCTCGAAGAGTATTTCGACAAAGTGCGCGAGCAGGGGCGCGCGCCGGGCATGGTCATCCAGCCAGCCCCGGCCGATGGGCTCTGGAGCCTGCGCGCATCGCTGATGAACGCCGAGAGCGGGCCGGTGTTCATATGCCAGCTCATGCAGATGCGGGAAGCGGCCGCGCCTCGGAAAGGCTTTTCGACGGCGTCCTTTATCGAACGCCTGCCCGAGGGCTTTGTCGTCATCGACCGCGAGGGCCTTGTGCGCGCCGCCAATGGCGCCTTTCTCGAACTCGTGCAGCTGGGCGCCGAAACCGCCGCCACTCAGCGCAAGCTGACGCGCTGGCTGTCCAGCCCCGGCGCCGACGCCAATGTCGTTATTTCCCTCATTCTGAAGCATGGCGATCTGCGGCGCTTCCAGACCTGGATCGAGGGCGAACTTGGCCAGTCGACTCCCGTCGAGATCACCGCAGTCGGCGACGAACCGGAAGAGCCTAAATATTTCGGCCTGCTGATCCGCGACCTCAGCCATATGTCAAGATCGCGCGGGCGGGAGACGGGGGATCAAGGCATGTCGATCGAGGACTTCGACAACCGCACCCTCGAGGCGATCGTGCGCATGTCGACCGAAGTCATCGAACGCAAGGCGATCGTTCGCGCCCTCGAACTTTGCGACAGCAATCGCACCGCCGCGGCGCGCCATCTCGGCCTCAGCCGCCAGAGCCTGCACGCCAAGTTGAAAAAATACGGCCTCGATCAAAAATAAATGACAAAAAAAGGGTAGCTAAGCCGTGACGCTCGACCCTTCCGTTTCTCCGCCCTTCGGGACGGCCAATCTGTCGAATTGCGAACGCGAACAGATTCATCTCGCCGGTTCGATACAGCCCCACGGCGCGCTGCTCGCCTTGCGCGAAGACGATTACGCGATTGCTCAGGAAAGCGCCAATGCGGCGGCTTTCCTGGGAATGAAGGGCGCGTTGCGGGGCCTGCATCCGAGCAAGCTCGGAGGCGATCTATGGGCGCAAATCGAACCCTATCTCGTTCGACAGGCAAGCGCGATTCCGATCGCTCTGCGCTGCGCCGCCGGCGCGCGCGGCGAGCCGCTGACCGCCTTGCTGCACAGGGCGCCGAGCGGCGAATTCGTCCTGGAGTTCGAACGCGCCGGACCCATCGTCGATTATACGGCCGCAATCCAGCAAAGCGTCGACGCAATTCTCTCTTCGTCCAGCCTGCGCGAGCTTTGCGACGTTTGCGCCACCATGTTTCGCGAGCTGACCGGCTATGACCGCGTCATGGTCTATCGGTTCGACGAAGAGGGGCATGGAGAGGTTTTCGCCGAGACAAAACGGCACGAACTCGAAGCCTTTCTCGGCAATCGCTACCCGGCTTCCGATATTCCCCAAATCGCCCGCCGGCTTTACGAACTCAATCGCGTTCGCCTCCTCGTCGACGTCAATTACACTCCTGCCCCGATCGAACCGCGCCGCTCGCCGGGGACCGGTCGGGAACTCGACATGTCGCTGTGCTTCCTGCGCAGCGCCTCTCCCATCCATATCCAGTATTTGAAAAATATGGGCGTCGCGGGCACGCTCGTCGTTTCGCTGATGGTCGGCGGCAAGCTCTGGGGGTTGATTTCCTGCCATCACTACGCGCCGCGCTTCATGCATTTCGAGATGCGCGCCGTCTGCGAATTGATCGCGGAGGTCATGGGCACCCGGATCGCGGCGCTGGAGAGCTTTACGCAGGGCCAGGCGGAACTCGCCGTCCGCCGCCTGGAGCAACGCATGATCCAGAGCGTCTGCCGCGAAGGCGATTGGCGCGGCGCGCTCTTCGACGGCTCCCGCTCGCTCTTGTTGCCGCTCAACGCGACCGGCGCGGCGCTCCTTTTCGAAGGGAAGGTGCGAACGACCGGCGAAGCGCCCGGCGCCGAGCAGATTTGCGAACTCGGCAAATGGCTCGCGCCACGGATCCGGGCGGGCGTCTTCGCCACCTCCGCGCTGGCGAGCGAAGAGCCGGTTTTCGCGCCGCTTGCCGGGGTTGCGAGCGGAGTCCTGGCCGCGCCGATCTCCGTCGAACCGGACGAGATGCTGATCTGGTTCCGCAAGGAGCGCATTCGCACCGTCACCTGGGGAGGAAATCCGTTCAAGCCGCCATCCGACAGCGACGATCCGACCGAGCTGTCGCCGCGGCGCTCCTTTGCGCAATGGCACCAGGTCGTCGAAGGCACCTCCGACCCCTGGTCCGCCGCGGATCGGGCCGCCGGGCGGTTGATCGGCGAAAGCGTCACCGACGTCGTCACGCAGTTCAGGGCCTTGCGCATACTCATCGCTCAGGATCAGCTCGAGCACGTCTTGCGACAGGTTCATTCCGCCGAACAGCAGATCATCGTCGCGAGCCCCGACGGCAATGTGCTCGAGGCCAATCGCGCGTTGAACGATCTGTTCGGGGCGAGGGGAGCCATCGAACATATCGATGATTTGCCGGATTATTTCGTCGATTCGGACGCTGTCCGGCAAAAGCTGGGCGCATTGCGGGAGATGCGCACCCCATGGCGCGGCGAAGCCGTCTTGATGACCGCCAAGGGCGAGGCGCTCCCGGTGGCCGTCCGCGCCGATCCGGTGCTGGCCTCGCGCGACCGGGTGCTCGGCTTTGTCCTGTTGTTCACCGACCTGACGGAGCGCAAGGCGGCCGATCGCGCTCGCGAGCGCTTTCGTGACAATGTGATGCTGAGCCAGCGTCGCCTGATGGGCCGCATCGAATCGAACGCGGCGCTGACGGTCGAGAGCCTGATGTCGAGCATCATCGACAATGCGCAGCTCGCGGCGCTCGAAATCGCCGACGGCCTCGATACGGCCGGCATCCCGGAGACGCTGGAAAGCGTTCGCGCTTCCGTGGCGCGCGCGGCCGAGGTCCTCGAGCAGATATCGCGCGCCGTTACCCAGGCCGCGAGCGCGCGCGGCGAGGGAGCCGGAAAAGAGTGATGACGGAAGGCGTTCTACGCGGAAGATTGCGCGCCGAAACGGCGGACCTGCATGAGCGGTTGCATCGGCATCCGGGCCTGTCCGCGGCGGCGTCAGGCGCGATCGATATGGACGATTATCGAGCGCTGCTCATGCGCCTTTACGGATTTCACCGCGCCTTCGAATCGCGCCTGGGAGAATTTGCAGGAACCGGAGAGGCGCTTGCGCGCTCGCAGCTCCTCGCGAGCGATCTCCAGACGCTCGGCGTCACGCCTGAAAAATGCGCCTATCTCCCCATCTGTGATGCGTTGCCGTCGATAACGCAGGAGGCGGAGGCGCTGGGAGCGCTCTATGTCGTCGAAGGTTCGTCCCTCGGGGGCGCCCGCATCGCGCAGGCGCTTCGCGCGAATCTCCTGCGGCGAGACGGAAAGGGTTGCCGATTCTTTTCAAATGACGGGGCCCGACCGCGCGCCTGGGAAAATGTTCTGACGCGGTTGAACGCCATTGACGACCGCAGCCAGGAACAGGCCGTCATCGCCGCCGCTCGTGCGACTTTTCAGGCTTTCGACGCCTGGATGAAAGGCGTGGAGCGGGCGGTCGCGCCGCGCGTGGCCTGATGGTTTTCTTGCGTTGCGGCCTTGGACTGCTGGCGCAGCAATAATTTTTTAGCCAATAAAGTCGCGCTGGCCGCGTCGCCCGCCATGGCGTCGGCGCCGACCTGCGCGACGAGACCGGGCTCTCTGCGGAAAAGCGGCCCGCCGACCAGAATGCCGATCTGTGGATTGATCGAAGCGGCCCGCCCGGACTGAATGGCCCGACAGAGCGCGTCGAGTCCCAGCTCCGAACTCACGGTAAAGCCCAGAACGGCGAACCAGTCGCCTGCGACAATCTCGACGACATCATCCGCTTCCGCATCCTTGTGGAGGTCGACCTCCCAGGCGGCATGGCGCATGAAGCAGGCGACCATGTCGACGCCGAATATATGTCGTTCGCCGGGCAGCGCGCAGAGCGCCAGGCGTTGGCGACTGTCGCCGAAAGCAGGCTCGCAATGTCCGCTCGAGGCGCAGAGAATTTTCTGCAAACGCGCGACGCCGATCGTCACGTCGACGAAATTGCAGCGATCATCCTCCCACAACGCGCCCAGATGGCGCGCGGTTTCGGACAGGAGCCCAAGAAACAGCGTCTCCTCCGAATGACCGCAGGCGCGCATACGCTGAAGGAACTGATCCGCCGCCTTTGCGTCGTCAACAACCACGATCTCTGCGAATTCGGCAATTTCATTTCTTGTGAAGGCGGACTCGGCGTTTTTCGCCGAGAGCTCGTGATGGAGCATTTGCAAGCGGGGGACGATGTCGTCGAAGATCACGGAGGCGAGCCGGGCCTCGTTCGCGCCCGGCCGGCTCGCCAACATATCCCTAAGCGGCTCGCGGCACCGACGCGCGCCGAGATCTGTGTCGCCACAGCTGGTCATACTGGCCTCCCGGGCGCATGCCTTACGACGAGAGAGATCGACGCCGGCGCGCTCTGATTTTCGATCGTCAGCCCAAACGACCGCATTCGCTCAATGCGATGCTTCGTCTCCGCCCGATGAAAAGCACGCGGCCCCGCGCGTTCTCGCCGGCGTTCCTTGGTCTATGTCATGATTATCGTGATGGCGCGGAATAGCGCGAAGCGTCTCAACTGTTCACCTGAAACCAAGTGAACCTCACAACCCGGGAATAGTAAAGTCAAATTGACGGCCCTCGCGCGGCCAGCGCAAACTATGTCAGGCTGCCCCGACAGTTCGCGACGGGGAACACGCAACAGAATCCGCCAAGTATGAGACCCTCCCTGTGAGAAGCGCGCGTCAAAAAATTTTTTCGGCTTTTGCCTTCCTGAGCGTCTGTCTCGGGCTTCTTCTGGTGAGCGCGCAGACGCGCGGCGTTGAAACGACCGTTGTTAAGGTCGGCGACATTCACGCGACGATCTTCAAAATGCTCGATCATCCGCCAGCGCCCGTCATCGTGATCGCCCACGGTTTCTCCGGATCACAACAATTGATGGCGCCAATGGCGACGACCCTGGCGCAGAACGGCTATGTGGCTGTGACTTTCGACTTTTCAGGCCACGGGCGAAACCCGGCGCCGATGACGGGCGGCGTCAGGGATCTCCAGCAGAGCACTGCGGTCCTTCTTTCCGATATCGAGAAAGTCGTCGCCTTCGCGCGACGCCTTCCTGGCGTCGACGGTCGCGTCGCCGTCGCCGGCCATTCGATGGCGACCGATCTCATTGTGAGACAGGCGCGGCGGGATCCCTCGATCGCGGCCGTCGTCGCTTTTTCCTTCTTCGCGCAAGACGTCACGCCCGACAGTCCCAGGAACCTGCTGATCGTCGACGGCGCATGGGAATCCCGAAGGCTGATCGATGTCGGCTTGCACGTCGTTTCCGAAACGGCGAAAGCGCCCGCGCAGCCGGGCGTGACCTATGGCGATATCGCCGCCGGCAAGGGGCGTCGGCTGGCGCTCGCCCGCGGCGTCGAACATATCGGCGTGCTCTACAGCGAGGATGCGCTCTCCGAGACCGTGGCATGGCTGAACGATGTTTTCGGCCGCAACGAAGAGGGCTTCGTCGATCGACGCGGCAAATGGCTGGCGTTGGCTTTCGCCGGATTGATCGCGCTGGCGCGTCCGCTGGCGGGGCTGCTTCCAGTCGTGTCGCCCGCGCCGCTCGGCGCGAGCTTGCCCTGGCGACGGCTCGCGCCCCTCGCGCTTGCGCCGGCCGTGCTGACGCCGTTGCTGCTCTGGAAAATTCCGACGGACGTCATGCCAATCCTGCTTGGCGATTACCTCGCCCTCCATCTCGGACTTTACGGATTGCTGACGGCGTCGGGGTTGCGGCTGATGGGGAAGCAGGCGGAACTTCCGTCGGCGCCGTTCGCGCCGCTGGTCATCGCCAGCCTGGCGGTCGGCGCCTATTACACGCTTGTGTTCGGCGTTCCGCTCGACGCCTATGTCGTCTCTTTCTTCCCGACGGCGCAGAGGGCGCTTCTCATCCCTCCCATATTCGTCGGCTGCGCCTTGTATTTCCTTGCGGACGAGTGGATGACGCGCGGCGCCTGCGTCGCGCCGGGGGGTTACGCCTTCAGCAAATTCTGCTTCATCGCGTCGCTGGGAATCGCCGTCGCGCTCAACCCTCGGCGGCTGTTTTTTCTCGTCATCATCGCGATCGTCGTCATCATTTTGCTGACGGTCTACGGCTTGGTCGGCCGCTGGGTTTACGCGCGCACCCGCGATCCGCGGCCCGGGGCGCTGGGTGCGGCGTTCGGACTCGCCTGGGCGATCGCCGTCTGTTTCCCCATCGTTGGATGAACGCGTCTTGCATCCCACCGCAGGGCGAGATCAGCGAGATGCGCCGCGAGCGCGAAAGCGAGGCTGAGCGCAATCGCATAGACGGAACCGCCCGCCAGCGCATGGCGCAGCGCGAGCAGCAGGAAGGCGCCAGCGAAAAGGTTGCACAGAAAGGCGACCGGTTCGGGGCCGGCCCCGCGAAAGGCGCGCAAGGCGAGAATCCCGGCCGCTTCGAGCGCAACAAGCGCCAGAATCGCGTCCACGAAATGCGGCTGAGCGATGAAATTCATTCCGCAGCTTCCGTCTGCCGTTTCGAATAGGGCCAGTAAGTCGTGAAGGGCCTGTTGAGCACGACCATGCGCCAATTGAGATAGCCCGCGAAGCTGACCCAGGCGAAATAGGGCGTGAGCAGCATGGCTGCGAAAGACGAAATCGCGCCGACGCCGATCACCAGAGTATGGATCGACAACCACAGCAAGATCAGCTCGGCCATCGCCCAATCCGGCCGCCGCAATTTGAAGAAAAGCGGACTCCAGGCGACATTGAGCACAGCGTTGACGACAAACAGGATCAGCAGCCGAGTCCGGGCGCCGTCATCCGGCGCCTGTTCGAAGGCGAGCACGCCGCTCGTCGCCGTCAGGAGGAAGATAAGGGTCCAGGCCGGTCCGAAAATCCAGTTCGGCGGACGCCAGGGCGGGAAGCGCAAGCCTTCATACCATTCGCCGACCTCCGTCGCGAGCCCGCCGAGCAATGCGACGACGCCGACCATGGACGTCGCGATGGCGATCAGCATCCATCGATCTGCGGCAAGCGACATCATGGCGACGCCAATCTCAGAAGGTGAGCCAGATCCTTGAAGAAGATCCGGACATGCGCCATCGGATCGCGGCGCACCAGCTCCTTGTTCATATAGGCTTCCCATGTGAGGCGCTGCACGTCGGGGTCTTTGCACATGCTGACAAAGGCTTCCCGCAGACGGTCGTTGCGATACCAGAAGAACTGCATCATCCCCAGGATGAAAAAGACGCGGCCATGCAGCTTCATGAAGCGTCTGCGCGCCGTCGCCAGCGCGCGCGCATCGCCCGTGCGCAGCGCTTCGTCGGCGGCGTCCGCGGCGAGGCGCCCGCCAAGCATCGCGTAATAGATGCCTTCGCCAGACGCGGGCGCGACGACGCCGGCGGCGTCGCCAGCGAGCACCACGTCGCGGCCATTGTCCCAGCGCTTCAGCGGCTTCAAGGGAATGGGCGCGCCTTCGCGGCGCATCGTCTCCGCTTCCGCGAGACGCTCGCAATCGCGAAGGTCGCTCACCGAGGCCTTGAGCGAAAATCCCTTATGGGCGCTGCCGGAGCCGACGCTCATCGTGTCGCCATGGGGGAAGATCCAGGCGTAGAAATCCGGCGACAGCGCGCCGCGATAGTGGATTTCGCAGCGATTGGGGTCGCTCGTCTCGTCGGATGGGGTCTTGATAACTTCGTGATAGGCGAAGACGAAACGCGTCTTGTCGGCGCCCGGCACTTCCTGCCGCCCGACCTGCGAGAGCGCGCCGTCCGCGCCGATGACGAGCCGCGCAAGCAAGGTCCGCGGCTCGGCCTCGCCCCTCACGCGATAATGCACATGCGCGAAGCCCTCGGCGTCGCGCGTAATTTTCTCATAGGCTCCCGTGACGCGCGTGGCGCCGGAGGACGCCGCGCGCGCGCGCAGCCATTCGTCGAATTCGCAGCGGTCGACCATGCCGACGAAGCCGCCCTTGATGGGCATGTCGACGACGACGCCTTTCGGCGAAATCATGCGCGCCGAGGTGACGCGCGCCTTCAGCAGATGATCGGGAATTCCAAAATCGCGGATGAGACGCGGCGGAATGGCGCCGCCGCAGGGCTTTATGCGCCCGGCCTTGTCGATGAGCGCCACTTTGTGGCCGCGCCGCGCGAGATCATGCGCCGCCGTCGCGCCGGACGGGCCGCCGCCGACGACGGCCACATCGAAGATCATGTCATCGGGCATCGCGCGCCCTCCTCACGATTGCGCCGGCGCCGCATGCGCCGGGAGAGAGACGGAAGCGCGCGGCGTCTGCGGCGCGGCGATGCGGCTGGCGAGGATGGCGGAGACGATGAAGATCGCCGCTTCGCCAACGAAGACCATGGCGTAGGCGGAGAGCGGGGCCCCGGTGAGCAATCTAGCAATGTCGACGAGAATCGTCGCGAAAACGCCGCCGCAGCCGAAAGCGATGGCCTGCGCCGCGCCCCACAGTCCCATGCGCGTGCCTTCGCGCGCATGGGCTCCCGATCCTGCGAGACCCATCATCGAGCCGATCGCCGCCACCGCGAAGGCGCCGTTCGAGACACCCAGCGCGAAGACGGAGGCGCGCAGCGCGAGAGCGAGGCCCGTATAGCCGCTCGCGGCGACGGCGACGAGCGACGCGCCCGACGCGACGCAACCGCCGACGGTCCACATGCGCAGCGACCCGAGACGCGGCCCGCCAATCCCCGTCGCCGCTGCGGCGACGCCGATCATGCCGAGCAGCACGCCGCCATGTTGCAACCCCGCAAGCTTGGTGGTCGCGCCCGGCGTCATGCCGAAAACGACGCCCGCGAAGGGTTCGACCAGCAGTTCCTGCATGCTGTAGGCGAGCATGGAGACGAAGATGAAGATAGTGAACTGGCGCGCCGCCGGCTCCCGCCAGACCTGCGCGAAGGCTACCCGAAAAGGCGGCTTCTGATGCGCCGCGACAGGCGCTGGCGCATCGGTTTCGACGCCGATCACTGCGAGCGTCGCAACGAGGAACGCGATCGCGCAAACGCAGGCGGTCACGACGATGAGGCGCTGCTGAGAGAAGGGATCGAGGAAATGGCCGGCGAGCGGCGCGCTGACCGCGAAGCCGAGGATCATCATCACCCAGACGGTCGTCGCGGCGGCGGCGCGGCGTTGCGGCGCCACGCGCGTCGCCAGCATGGCGAGGACCGACGTTCCCGCCGCGCCGGCGCCGACGCCGACGAGAAGGAAGGCGAAAGCCGCAAGCGCAAGCCCGGCGACGGGATTGCTGGCCGTGAGCGCGGCGCCGAGCGCCGCGCCGACGCCGCCGAGCGAGAGCGCCGCGAGGCCGCCAATGATCCATGGGGTGCGCCTGCCGCCGACATCGGCGCCATAGCCCCAGGCGGGCCGAAGAATTTGTATCCCGTAATGCGACGCGACGAGCAGGCCCGGGACGAAAGCTGGCAAAGCAAGTTCGACGACCATGACGCGATTGATGGTCGAGGTCATGAGCACGACGATGGCGCCGAGCGCCGTCTGCACGAGACCCAACCGGACAATGCCGGACCAACCGAGCGGCGCTGCGTTCATTCCAAGCCTCCCTGGCGGCTCTTTGTTCTGTCGGCTTACGCTCTCATGGCGAAGGCGCTGATCAGCATGCCGAGCACGTAAAGGGTCGTGCCCGTCGCGTTGTAGAAGGGAGCCTGCGCCCGCGGATCGGCGAGCAGGCGCCGCATCAGCCAAAATTGGCCGGCGAGCAGCGCGGCGACGCCGGCGGCGTGGAGCGGATGCCCCCAGTGGACGAGCAGCGCAATGACGATGACTTGCGGCGCGGCCATCACGACGCAGGCGAAGCGCGCGGCTTCGTCGACGCCGAGTTGCACGGGCAGAGACGCGACTCCCATGCGCCGATCGCCTTCGACCGATTTGAAGTCGTTGAGCGTCATGATGCCATGGGCGCCAAAGCTGTAGAGCAAAGCGAGCGCGATGATGCGCCAGTCCGGAAGCGAGGCCGCCATGACGGCCGCGCCGGTGAACCACGGCAAACCTTCGTAGCAGAGCGCGACGGCGGAATTCCCCCACCAGCCGTTCTGTTTCAGCCGCAGCGGCGGCGCGCTGTAGACCCAAGCCAGGAAAAGCCCGAGCGCGGCGGCGGCGAAAACCCACTGGCCGAGCGCCGCGGCGACGGCAAGCGAGAGCAGCGTCCAGACGCAGGCGATGTAAAAGCCCCAGCTTCCGGGAATGCGGCCGGACGGAATCGGACGGTTCGGCTCATTGATGGCGTCGACATGGCGGTCATACCAGTCGTTCACCGCCTGGCTCGTCGCGCAGACAAGAGGGCCCGCCAGCATGACGCCGGCGAGCACGAAAGTCCAACGCGAAAGAGGAGAAACGCCTGACGAGACGATGCCGCAGCCGAACGCCCACATCGGCGCAAACCACGTAATCGGCTTTAAAAGCTCAAGAACGGCTGCGGGTTTCGGCGTCTGCATCCCTGGACGGTATGCTTGACACTAGCATCTGTCAATGTGGATTTACACATGTGGCATTGATCGTGTTGAATCGTCCTGAAACCTCAGTCGCTCAGCGCCTCCTCGTCGAGGTCGCCAAGTCCATAGCGGCGCAGCTTCGTGTAAAGCGCCTGCCGGCTCAGGCCGAGCATTTCCGCGGCGGAAGCGCGATTGTCCTTCGTCAGCTCCAGCGCCGCCTCGATGCAGAGGCGCTCGATGAGATCGGTGGTTTCCCGCACGAGATTTTTCAGCGGCACGCGACCGACAAGATCGGCGAACTGTTCGGCCGTACGCGGCAATTCGCGGCCGCCGAGCCGCTCACGCCCGCCGCGCGGGCTGGCGTTGCGGATGCAGAAGCCGAGGCAATGCCGAGCGCCGTCGGAGACATCGATGGCCGAAACCTCCACGTCCTCGATCGTCCCATGCTCGCCGCGCATCACCGTCGAAAAATTACGCAGCGCGCCATGCGTCTGCAAATTCGCGAACAGCACGTCGACGTCGAGCCCCGGGCGGCCGACCCATTTCTCGATCGGCTCGCCCCGCAATCTGTCCTCGGAGGCGGCCTGCGCGAGATCCACGAAAGCGGCGTTGGCCATCAGGACTCGCCGGTCCTTGTCGGTGAGCGCGAAGGCGTCCGGCATCCGCTCGAGCGCGAGCAGCGCGCCGGCTGCGTCGATGGACATGGGAGCGCCGCCATTGACGCGCGAAAGAATGACGAGAATGGAACTGACGCCGTCCTGGCGAAACATCGCGCCGGAGAGCAGAAGGGGTTCGCCGCTCTCGGCGAGCGCGCCATGCACATTGTCGAGGCGCGGCGCCACGAGCAGCGCCGAGACGAAAGATTGCGCCGCGCGCCGACTCGCATCGTCGAAGAGGTCGGTGAAGACGCCGCCGACGATCTTCTTCAGAGGCTTGCCGATCAGCGCCAGGGCGGCGGGATTGGCCTCGACGATGCGCTGCGTGCCGGCGTCGATGATGAGAATCGCCTCAGCCGCGAGTTGAAACAACAGCCTGTAGCGCTTTTCGGCGCTTCGGATCTTCGCGTATTCGCGCTCCATTTCCTGCTGCGCCTCGGCGACGCGCTGCTGCAGCGACGCGAAGTCGCGCAAATCGCGTCCGAAGGCCACGATCGGCCCGCCAGGACGACTGCGCGTCGCTGCATAATTCATCGGCAGATCTGCGCCGTCTTTTATGGGATGGTTGATCTGCCGCCAGCGCGGCGGCGCGCCTTTGAGCGCGTCGCGCAACAGCGCGTCGATTTTCGGACGGCTTTCAACCGTCGCCGTGTCGACCCAGCGTCGGCCGATCCACGCCTTGGCCAGAGCGGCGTCGCCCGCGCCAGCGGCGGCGTCGACGATCACGCCTTTGGAATCCAGAATAAGCGTGACGTCGGCGGCGGCGGCGAGCAGCGCGCCGACATTCTCCACGGAGATCTTCCCCAACTGCGCGTCGGGGGCGGAAAAGCCCTTGGAAGCTGCGGAGGTCGTGGCGTCGCTCACGGCGCTAATCTCGCTTTCTGACCATTTTAGTCGACACGAAAAAGTGTGCGTTTTTATTGGGCAGGCCAAACCTTAGCAACGTTTCATCTTCTGATGGGGGCGCCCGACGCTGCGCGATCCGTCTGGCGTCCTGCGCCCGCTTCGGCGTTTTCTATTCCCTTCGCTTGCTGCGAGCACCCTATAGCCCCTTCTTCATCGGCCAAGCAAAGCGTCGCGCTGAATCTCAACGGTTTTGCCCAGTTTTTTGAAAGCAAGGGCGATGCCGAAGGAAATTTTGTTTGCGGCAGAATAGCGCATCCTCGCGCGATTGTCACACAAAGTGAACGTCAATTTTCATTGACACTTTCCTGTAAAGCGCTCTAAGCTTCGCGTCAGGGTCGCCTGGCGGCGGATCGCGCGCCAAGGGAAGTCCCTCAAAAAGACATGGCGAGGCGAGGAAGCGGCATGAGCGATTACCGGCTTCAGAATGCCAAACCTCTTTACACGGCCGACGAACGCCGCCGTCGCGACGAGACGATCTGGACGCTCGTGCAGGGCGTGCTGGCGCCGGTGCAGTTTTTTGTCTTCCTCGTCAGCCTCATTCTTGTGCTGCGCTACCTGTTGACCGGCGAGGGAGAAAGCGCCGCGACAATCTCCGTCGTCGTCAAGACGATTGCGCTCTACGCCATCATGATCACCGGCTCGATCTGGGAGAAAGTGGTCTTCGGCCGCTATCTCTTCGCGCCGGCCTTCTTCTGGGAAGACGTGTTCAGCATGCTGGTGCTGGCGCTTCACACGGCCTACCTCGCGGCGCTCGCCTTCGGCTGGCTGGACGCCCGCGGCCTCATGCTTCTCGCGCTCGCCGCCTATGCGACCTATGTCGTCAACGCCACGCAATTCCTTCTGAAGCTGCGCGCGGCGAGGCTGGACGAAGCGGCGCGCGTCAGACTGCAGATGGAGTTTGCGCCATGAACGCGCTCGCGCCGCTCCCGCCTGTCGCTTCCGGCGCCTGTCACGCGTCGCCCATCGTGCAGGAGCGCGGCCAGCGCGAGGTCTTCTGCGGCCTCACCGGCATCGTCTGGCTGCACCGAAAGATCCAGGACGCCTTCTTTCTCGTCGTCGGTTCCCGCACCTGCGCGCATCTGCTGCAATCCGCGGCAGGCGTGATGATCTTCGCCGAGCCGCGTTTCGCCACCGCCATTCTCGAAGACCGCGATCTCGCCGGCGTCGCCGACATCGACGACGAACTCGATGCAGCGGTCGAGCGTCTGCTCACGAGACGTCCCGAGATCAAGCTGCTGTTCCTCGTCGGCTCCTGTCCGTCCGAAGTCATCAAGATCGATCTGTCGCGCGCCGCCGCGCGTCAGTCGAAGAAGCACGCGCCGCGCGTGCGGATACTGAGCTACTCCGGCAGCGGCATAGAGACGACCTTCACCCAGGGCGAAGACGCCTGCCTCGCCGCGCTGGTTCCGGCTCTCCCCCAAGAGGCGCTGGACGCGCCGCAGTCGCTGCTCGTCGTCGGCGCGCTCGCCGATGTCGTGGAAGACCAGTTCGCCCGCCTCTTCGACGCGTTGGGAATCGCGCCTGTGCGCTTCCTCCCCATGCGGCGCGCCGCCGACCTTCCTCCCGTCGGCCCCAACACGTCGTTTCTCCTCGCCCAACCCTTCCTCGGCGACACCGCTTACATGCTGCAGGAGCGCGGCGCGCGCCCCATTGCGGCCCCCTTCCCGCTCGGCGTCGAGGGCGCGACGCTCTGGCTGCGCGCCGCGGCCGAAGTCTTCGGCGTGACGCAAGAGCGCTTTGAGGCCGCCGTCGCGCCCGCCCGCGCACGCGCGGCGCAGGCGCTCTCGCATTATCGCGACGCACTCGCTGGCAAGCGCATCTTCCTCTTTCCCGATTCGCAGCTCGAACCCGCTTTGGCGCGCTTTCTCTCGCGCGAAATGGGCATGGAGATCGTCGAGATCGGCACGCCCTATCTGCATCGCCGCCTCATGGCGAGCGAACTCGACCTGCTGCCGCCAGACGCGCCGATCGTCGAGGGCCAGCATGTCGAAAAACAGCTCGACCGTTGTCGCGCCGCCCGTCCCGACCTCGTCCTCTGCGGCCTTGGGCTCGCCAATCCGCTGGAGGCGGAAGGCTTCACAACGAAATGGTCGATCGAACTCCTCTTCTCTCCCATCCAGGGATTCGATCAGGCGGGCGACCTCGCGGAACTCTTTGCGCGGCCCTTGAACCGCCGCGCGCGGCTGGAGGTCTAGGCCATGCAGCTGACGCTCTGGACATATGAAGGGCCGCCGCATATCGGCGCCATGCGCGTCGCGACCGCCATGCGCGGTCTGCATTACGTACTCCATGCGCCGCAGGGCGATACATACGCCGATCTCCTCTTCACCATGATCGAGCGCCGCGGCGCCCGCCCGCCCGTCACCTACACCACCTTCCAGGCGCGCGATCTCGGCTCGGACACGGCGGAGCTTTTCAAGAACGCGGCGCGCGAAGCCTATGAGCGTTTCTCCCCGGAGGCGATGATCGTCGGGGCTTCCTGCACGGCCGAGCTGCTGCAGGACGATCCCGGCGGTCTCGCCAAGGCGCTCGATCTTCCCTGCCCCGTCATTCCGCTGGAACTGCCGGCCTATCAGAAGAAGGAAAACTGGGGCGCCGCCGAAACCTTCTACCGGCTTGTGCGCGGACTCGCCGGCGCGAAGCGCGAACGCCGGGAGCGGTCGCGCAAGAGCTGCAATATTCTGGGGCCGACGGCGCTCGGCTTCCGCTGCCGCGACGATGTGCGCGAAATTGAAACGCTGCTTGAGACTCTCGGCGTCGACGTCAATGTCGTCGCCCCGCTGGGCGCCAGCCCGCGCGATTTGACGCGTATCGGCGACGCGGATTTCAACGTCCTGCTCTATCCCGAGATCGCGCTCACGGCCGCGCAATGGCTCGAGCGCACGCATGGGCAGCCCTTCACCCGGACCGTCCCGATCGGCGTCGGCGCCACGCGCGATTTCATCACGGAAGTCGAGCGCCTAGCGGGTCTCGACGCGGCGGTTGCAAAGATGGCCGAGCCCTCGCGTCTGCCTTGGTATTCGCGCTCCGTCGACTCGACCTATCTCACGGGCAAGCGCGTCTTCGTCTTCGGCGACGCGACCCACGCCATCGCCGCCGCGCGCATCGCGCGGGACGAACTGGGCTTCACGGTCGTCGGCCTTGGGACCTATTCGCGCGAATTTGCCCGCGACGTCCGGGAGGCCGCGGCGCGCTACGGGCTGGAGGCGCTCGTCACGGATGATTACCTCGAGGTCGAAGCCAAGGTCGCGGAGCTGCAGCCCGAACTCGTGCTCGGCACGCAGATGGAGCGCCATATCGCCAAACGCCTCGGCGTTCCCTGCGCGACGATCTCCGCGCCTGTTCATGTGCAGGATTTCCCCGCGCGATACTCGCCGCAAATGGGCTTCGAGGGCGCCAATGTGATCTTCGACTCCTGGGTTCATCCGCTCATGATGGGCCTCGAGGAGCATCTGCTCACCATGTTCCGCGACGACGTCGAATTCCATGACGCAGCCGCGCCATCTCATCTCGGCGGCAAGCAACCGGCGCCGCCGGCGGCCATCGCGCCTGTCATGAGCGACATCGTCGTCGCCTGGGCCGACGACGCCGAAAGGGAATTGAAGAAGGTACCCTTCTTCGTGCGCGGCAAAGCCCGCCGCAACACGGAGAAATTCGCCGCGGAACGCGGCCTAGCGACTATCACCGTCGAGACGCTCTATGATGCAAAAGCATACTTTGCACGCTGAAGCGGCGGCCGTGAAGGTCGTCATCGTGACGATGGACACGCATGTGGCC
Organism: Methylocystis parvus; assembly: GCF_049675845.1. Classification (GTDB taxonomy): domain Bacteria; phylum Pseudomonadota; class Alphaproteobacteria; order Rhizobiales; family Beijerinckiaceae; genus Methylocystis; species Methylocystis parvus_A. The sequence goes on along the minus strand of NZ_CP187161.1, from coordinate 3,076,666 downwards.
ACGGCGACGGACCGTGCGCGCCGCAAACTGGCGCAGGATCTGCCGGGCCTCTCGCTCAGCGTCCATGCGGCGTCGGAGTTCACGACCAATCCGAAGGCCCTCGAAGCCTGTCTTGCCGCAATCCGCGAAGGCGACATTATCGTCAACGCCATGCTCTTCCTCGAAGAGCACTTCAAGCCGCTGCTCGCCGCTCTTGCGGCGCGGCGCGCCCATTGCGACGCGATGATCACGATCATGTCCGCGGGAGAGGTTGCGAAACTCACCCGCATGGGGCGCTTCGACATGAGCGCGCCGACGTCTGGCTTCATGTCGCTTCTCAAACGCCTGCGCGGCAATAAGGGCAAGTCTGAAGCCGCCGGCGCGCGGCAGATGAAGATGCTGCGCCGCCTTCCGAAAATCCTTCGCTTCATTCCGGGGACGGCGCAGGACGTACGGGCCTATTTTCTTGCCCTGCAATATTGGCTCGCGGGCTCCGACGAGAACATGGCCAATATGGTTCGCTTTCTCGTCGACCGCTACGCCGATGGCCCCCGGCGCGCGCTGCGCGGCCGCCTGAAGCCGGCGGCGCCCGTCGAATATCCGGAAACCGGCCTCTACCACCCCGCGCTGCCGGGCCATGTCTGCGAGGGCCTCGATCAGTTGCCGACGCCGCCCAACGCAAAGGCGACTGTCGGGCTCATCGTGCTGCGCTCCTATGTGCTCGCCGACAACGCCCGCCATTATGACGGCGTCATCGCCGCCATGGAGGCGCGCGGCCTCAAAGTCATCCCGGCTTACGCCACGGGCCTCGACGCGCGTCCGGCGATCGAGAAATATTTCATGCGCGACGGGCGGCCGATCATCGATGCGCTCGTCTCGATGATCGGCTTCTCGCTTGTCGGCGGCCCCGCCTATAACGACGCGAAAGCGGCCGAGGAAATCCTGGCGCGGCTCGACGTGCCCTATATCGCCGCGCACCCGGTTGAATTTCAGACGCTGTCGGATTGGCGCGGCTCGGATCGTGGCCTTCTCCCGGTCGAAGCGACCGTCATGGTGTCTATCCCCGAACTCGACGGCGCGACCGGCCCAATGGTGTTCGGCGGCCGTCCGTATGGCGCGGGCGCCTGCACCGCCTGCGCGCGCAACTGCGTCTTCCCGGACAGCGACAGCGCTCGCGACATGCAGGCCTGCGCGGAGCGCGCCGATATGCTCGCGGCGCGTGTCGAAAAGCTCACGGCGCTGCGCCGCGCCGAGCGCGCGGCTCGGAAAGTGGCGATCGTTCTCTTCAACTTCCCGCCCAATTCCGGCGCGACCGGCACGGCCGCCTTTCTCTCGGTCTTCGAGTCCCTGCATCGCGTGCTGCACGAGATGAAGCGCAGCGGCTATAGCGTCGAGCCGCCGGCGACGGTCGAGGCCTTGCGCAAGGCGATCGTCGACGGCAACGCTCAGCGCTTCGGCGCGCAGGCCAATGTGCATGCGCGCGTAATGACGGACCAGCATGTACGGCATGAGACCTGGCTCGATGAAATCGAAGCGCAATGGGGTCCGGCGCCTGGCCGCCAGCAAAGCGATGGAACCTCGATACATATCTATGGCGAGCGCTTCGGCAATGTCTTCGTCGGCGTGCAGCCCGCCTTCGGCTATGAAGGCGACCCGATGCGCCTGCTCTTCGAGAAGGGCTTCGCGCCGACGCACGCCTTCTCGGCCTTCTATCGCTGGCTGAAGGAAGATTTCGGAGCCGACGCCGTGCTGCATTTCGGCACGCATGGCGCCCTGGAATTCATGCCTGGCAAGCAAACCGGCCTCTCCGGCGCCTGCTGGCCGGATCGCCTGATCGGCGCTTTGCCGAACTTCTATCTCTACGCCTCGAACAATCCGTCCGAGGGCGTGCTCGCCAAGCGACGTTCGGCGGCGACGCTGATCAGCTATCTGACGCCGCCCGTCGCAAATGCAGGGCTCTATCGCGGCCTCGCCGAACTGAAAGCCTCCATCGATCGCTGGCGCGCGCTCGACCCCGCCGAGGCAATGGAGCGCGGCGAGCTCGCGGAACTCATCCAGTCGCAGGCCGCCGCCGTCGATCTCGAAGCCGCCGAACCGCTCTGGCGCGAAGCGGCCGCGCAGAAGATCGTCAAGCTCGGCGAAAAGGTGCTCGAACTCGAATATGCGCTCATTCCGCATGGGCTGCATGTCGTCGGCGAACCGATGGCGCACGAGGCGCGGCGGGACATGCTTCTCGCCATGGTTGACGCCACACAGGGTCCGAGGATCGACGGCGACATGATCGACGCGCTGATGCGCGAGGTCGCGCCCGAGACGATTTCTTCAGACCCAGCAGCGCGCGAAACGCTGCAGACTCTCGCCGCCGCCAACGCCGCGCTTGCGCAAGACCACGAACTCGCCGGCCTCATCCGCGCGCTCGACGCCCGTTTCGTGCCGCCGGCGCCGGGCGGCGACGTGCTGCGCACCGCCGAGGTGCTGCCCACCGGCCGCAATCTTCACGGCTTCGACCCGTTCCATATTCCAAGCGTCTTCGCCGTGCGCGACGGCGCGCGCCAGGCCGCGCGTCTGCTCGAACGCCACATGAGCGATGGCGGCGCGTTGCCAGAAACGATTGCGCTCGTCCTGTGGGGCACCGACAATCTCAAGACGGAAGGCGGTCCCATCGCGCAGGCGCTCGCGCTCATCGGCGCCGAGCCGCGTTTCGACGGCTATGGCCGGCTCGCCGGCGCGACATTGACGCCGCTCGAAAAGCTCGGCCGGCCGCGCATAGACGTGATGATTTCCCTTTCCGGCATCTTCCGCGATCTTCTGCCGCTGCAGATCAAGCTGCTCGCGGAAGCATGCCTCCTCGCCGCGTCCGCTGACGAACCTGTCGAACAGAATTTCGTGCGCAAACATGCGCTCGCCTTCATCGCCGCCCATGGCGGAGACATGGAGACGGCGGCTCTGCGCGTCTTCGGCAATGCCGACGGCGCCTATGGCGCCAATGTCAATACGATGATCGACGGAGGCGCATGGGAGGACGAGGATCAACTCGCCGAAGCCTATATGCGTCGGAAGGGCTTCGCCTATGGTGTCGCCGGCAAGCCGATGCGCCAGAACGAGGTGCTGAACAGCGTGCTGGCGCGCGTCGATCTCGCCTATCAGAACCTCGATTCCGTCGAACTCGGCATCACCACGATCGATCACTATTTCGACACCCTCGGCGGCGTCAGCCGCTCGGTGAGGCGCGCCAAAGGCGAGATGACGCCTGTCTATATCGGCGATCAGACCACCGGCGAAGGCGTCGTGCGCACGCTCAACGAGCAGGTGGCGCTAGAGACGCGAACGCGTGCGCTGAATCCAAAATGGTACGAGAGCATGCTGAAACACGGCTATGAGGGCGTGCGCCACATCGAGTCGCATGTAACCAATACGATGGGCTGGTCGGCCACGACCGGCCAGGTCGAGCCCTGGGTCTATCAGCGCCTTACCGAAACCTACGTGCTCGACGCCGATATGCGTCAGCGCCTTGCGCAGCTCAACCCGACGGCTTCAGCGCGCATCGCCAATCGCCTCATCGAAGCGCATGAGCGCCATTACTGGACGCCCGATCAGGACACGCTCGCCGCGCTTCAGCAGGCGAGCGAGGAACTGGAAGACCGCCTTGAAGGCGTGACTGAGGAGATTGCGGCATGAATGTTCAGATCCGCAAACCCGACGAGACGGACTCCTTCCAGGTCCAGCTCGACCCCGACCTGCAAATCGGAACCGCGAAAGTCTTCGCCATCTACGGCAAGGGCGGCATCGGCAAAAGCACGACCTCGTCGAACCTTTCCGTCGCCTTTTCGAAGCTCGGCAAGCGCGTGCTGCAGATCGGCTGCGATCCCAAGCACGATTCCACCTTCACGCTGACCAAGCGACTCGCGCCGACCGTCATCGACGCGCTCGAAAGCGTGAAGTTCCATTCCGAGGAGCTGCGCACGGAAGACTTCGTCGTGGAGGGATACAATGGCGTGATGTGCGTCGAGGCCGGCGGGCCGCCTGCTGGCACGGGCTGCGGCGGCTATGTCGTCGGCCAGACGGTGAAGCTCCTCAAGGAGCATCATCTCCTCGAAGACACCGATGTCGTGATTTTCGACGTGCTCGGCGATGTCGTCTGCGGCGGCTTCGCCTCGCCGCTTCAGCACGCCGGGCGCGCGCTGATCGTGACCGCCAATGATTTCGATTCGATCTTCGCGATGAATCGAATCGTCGCAGCCATTCGCGCCAAGTCCAAGAATTACGAGGTGCGGCTCGGCGGCGTCATCGCCAATCGCAGCGCCAAGACGGACGAAATCGACCGTTACAACGACGCCGTCGGCCTGAAGCGCGTCGCGCATTTCCCGGATCTCGACGTCATCCGGCGCAGCCGGCTCAAGAAATCGACGCTGTTCGAAATGGAGCCATCGCCCGAGCTCGAAGCGGTGCAGAACGAATATCTGCGCCTCGCCCAGGAGCTGTGGGATGGCTACGAGCCGCTCGACGCCGCGCCGATGAAGGATCGCGATCTCTTCGAATTTCTGGGGTTCGACTGATGACGACGCCGAGCTATGTCGCCAGACGCGGCGAACTTGAAGCCTATTTCGACCGTACCGCCGTCGAAGCCTGGAAGCGGCTGACTTCCGACGCGCCCGTCAATCGCATTCGCGCCACGGTGCGCGCCGGCCGCGACGCGATGCGCGAGACTTTGCTGTCCTGGCTGCCGCAGGATCTGCATGGTCTGCGCATTCTCGACGCCGGCTGCGGCACCGGCGCGCTCGCAATCGAAGCGGCGCGGCGCGGCGCCGATGTCGTCGCCGTCGATCTATCGGCCACGCTGATCTCGCTCGCGCAGGAGCGCGCGCCGAGCGATCTTTCGGGCCGCGTGAGCTTCGCCGTCGGCGATCTGCTCGATCCCGCATTCGGACAGTTCGATTACGTCGTCGCAATGGACAGCCTCATCCATTACGAAGGCGCGGACATCGCGCGCACGCTGGCGGCGCTGGCGCCGCGCGTCGGCGGCTCGCTTATTTTCACCATCGCGCCGCGCACCCCTGCGCTCACCGTGATGCATGCCGTTGGGCAGCTCTTCCCACGCGGCAATCGTTCGCCCGCTATTGCGCCCATCTCAATAGGAAGGCTCGCGCAAAACATGCGGATGCATGCGTCGCTGAACGACTGGGACGTCGCACAGACCGAGGAAATCTTCAGCGGCTTCTACATCTCCCAGGCGGTGGAGGCGCGCCGCTCATGAATCGCGCCAGCGCCGCCCTCGTCAAAGGCCTGATGCGCATTGGGCCGGGCGTCCTGCCTTTCGCGGATGCCGGTTCGCCCGAGCTGCCGATGCCGCGCCTCTTGCGCCTGTCGCTGTTCCAGGTGACGGTGGGCATGGCGGCGGTGCTGCTGATCGGCACGCTCAATCGCGTCATGATCGTCGAACTCGGCGTGCCGTCCTGGCTCGTCGCGCTGATGCTGTCGCTGCCGCTGCTCGTCGCGCCGTTCCGCGCGCTGATCGGCTTTCGCTCCGACACGCATCGCTCCGTGCTCGGCTGGCGGCGCGTGCCCTACATCTGGTTCGGCACGATGCTGCAGTTCGGCGGCCTCGCCATCATGCCTTTCTCGCTGCTGATCCTTTCCGGCGACACGACGGGACCGATCGTCATCGGGCAGGCCGCCGCGGCGCTCGCCTTCCTTCTCGTCGGCGCAGGCCTCCATACGGTGCAGACCGTCGGCCTCGCCCTCGCGACGGATCTCGCGCCGGCGCATACGCGTCCCAAAGTCGTCGCGCTGCTTTGCGCCATGCTGCTCGTCGGCATGGGGGTCAGCGCTCTCGCATTCGGCGCGCTCCTCGCCAATTTCAGCGCGATTCGTCTCATTCAGGTCGTGCAGGGGGCGGCGGTCGTGACGATGGCGCTGAACTGCGTCGCATTGTGGAAGCAGGAAGCGCGCGGCGCGCTGCCGCCGGCGCAGGACGTCGACTTCTCCGACGCCTGGCGTCGCTTCGCCACGGCCGGCCGCGCCCGTCGCCGGCTATTCGCGACCGCCTTGGGCACTGCCGGCTTCAGCATGCAGGACATACTGCTCGAACCTTACGGCGGACGCGTTCTGCATTTGCCGGTGGGCGCGACAACGGCTCTCACCGCGATGCTGGCCTTCGGCAGCGGGGTCGGTCTCGCCATCGCGGCCCGCTGGCTTTCGCGCGGCGCGGACGCCCATCGCGTCGCCGGCGTCGGCGCGGTGGCGGGAGTCGTCGCTTTCTGCGCGCTGATCTTCGCGGCGCCGGCCGAGTCGTCGACGCTCTTCAGCATCGGCGTCACGCTCATCGGCCTCGGCGGCGGCCTCTTCGCGCACGGCACGCTGACCGCCTCCATGGAAAACGCACAGCCAGAGGATCGCGGTCTCGCGCTCGGCGCCTGGGGGGCCGCCCAGGCGACCGCCGCCGGTCTCGCCATCGCGGCGAGCGGCTTCGTCAATGACGCGGCCTCATCGCTCGCGCTCAGCGGAACGTTCGGCGAGGCGCTTGTCGGCCCGGCCACCGGCTACGCCATCGTCTATGTCGTCGAAATTCTTCTGCTCGTCGCAACGGTCGTCGCGATCGGACCCCTCGTCCGCTTCGCGAAGCCGCCGGCCGAGGCGCCGAAGGAATTCCACCTGGTCACCTCGCCCAGTTTCAACTCGGGAGCCATGCGATGATACGCGGAGCCATCACCAGCCATATCGATGTGGCGCAAGTCGTTCTTTACGCCTTCTGGATCTTCTTCGCCGGCCTGATCTTCTATCTGCGCCGCGAAGATCGCCGCGAGGGCTATCCGCTGGAATCGGAGGATCGCGGCGTGGGCGATCGGGGCTTCCTGCTCATCCCGGATCCCAAGACGTTCCTCCGTTCGGACGGATCCGTCGTCCTCGCGCCGAATTTCGAGCGTGACGCGCGCGCGCCCAACGCCGAGAAAGCCGCGCTTTTCCCCGGGGCCCCGCTCACGCCCAATGGCGATCCGATGCGCGCCGAAGTTGGGCCCGGCGCCTATGCGCTGCGCGCGGACGTCACGGAGAAGACGCATGACGGCCGGGATCTCATCGCGCCCCTGCGCATCGCCACCAATTTCGCCGTCGCCAGCGAAGGCCCGGATCCGATCGGCATGCAGGTCGTCGCTGCCGACCGCGACGTCGTCGGCGCCGTCAGGGACGTCTGGGTCGACCGCTCTGAAAGCATGCTGCGCTACTACGAGATCGCGCTCGAGGGCGGCGGCCGCGCTCTCCTCCCGGTCGGTTTCGCCAATGTCGACGGCGGCAAGCGGCTGATCAAGGTCGACGCGATCCTCGGCGAGCAATTCGCCGGCGTGCCGAGGACGCGGGACGCCGACAAGGTGACGTTGCTCGAAGAAGAAAAGATCGCCGCCTATTACGCCGCCGGCACGCTTTACGCCACGCCCGCACGCACGGAGTCGATGCTGTGAAAGCCGTCAATCTCGAAAAGCTCCTGCCCGAGGATATTCCGCAAGGGGAACGTATCCTTTGGCACGGGCGGCCGAACTGGATTGCGCTCTATCGTCGCGCCTATCGCGCCGATTTTGTCGCGGCCTATTTCGCCTTGCTCGCGATCTGGAACGCAATCGACGCGTCGTCCTCCGGGGCGGCGGCGGCCGCCATTGCGGCGTCGCGGGCGCTGGCGATCGGCTTCGCCGCGCTGGCGTTGCTCGCGCTGCTGGCCTGGGCGTCCGCGCGCACGGCGCTCTTCGTCGTCACGTCGCGACGCGTCGTGATGAAGATCGGCGTTGCGCTGCAAGTCTTCTACAATCTGCCTTTTGCGCAGATCCGCAATGCGGCGATGCGCGTCGAGAATGACGGCTCGGGCGACGTAACGCTGCAACTCACGCCGGGCAAGCGCATTGGCTATCTCAATCTCTGGCCCTTCGCGCGACCGTTCCGGTTTGGCGACCCCGAGCCCGCCATGCGCGGCCTGGCGGATGCGCGTCATGTCGGCGACATCCTCGGCGGGGCGCTTGTCGCCGCCGCGCAGGAACGTGGAGACGCACATATCGCCGAGCCGGAAGCAACAGTCCCCGCGGTGAATCCGACCGCCATGGCGGCCGACGCGATCGCGGCGTAGATCGAACGAGGGGAGTGACGAATGAGTCAGGCGTCGATCGAAAAAGGCCATTCGCCGCATGATGGCGTGCCACGCCAAATTTTACGCGGCGCCGCGATCCTGATCGGCTTTGCGCTTCTAGCCGCCGGCATGTCCCGGATCACCGATGTCGGGACGCTGCACATGCCCGCGGCGAGCGCCGTGGAAACGCTCGCTCTTCGTTTCGAGGATCAGCCCGATGGGTCCGTCGCCGTGAGGGATGCGCAGGACAGCCACGCGATCTATATCGTGCAGCCAGGCGCCTATGGCTTCATCCGCTCGACCTTGCGCGGTCTTGCGCGCGAGCGCAGGCGCTCGGACCTCGATGCGTCGACTCCCTTCACGCTCACGCGGTGGAGCGACGGCACGGTGTCGCTCCAGGACGCTTCGACGGGCCGCCGCGTCAATCTCGACGCCTTCGGTCCCGACAACGCTCGCGCCTTTGCGCAGCTCTTCAAGGAAAGGCCGGATCAGCCATGAAAACGGATTGGCTTTTTCCCCTGACGCGGCAGAGCTTCGACGCGCCCTGCCGGGTCGAAATCGGCCACACGGCCGAGAGCCTTTTCGCGCATGTCGAGATCGACGGCGATTTCGAGATGCGCCCGGGCGACCGCGTGTTGGTGCAGAACGCGCCGACCGAGACGCCTTTCGGCTATCGCATAACCGTCGCGCGACGCGCGACTATCATTCGCGCCGGGCTCCTTGAACGTCTGTGGACCCGTTTCTGCGGCCAGTTCGAACTCAACGAACTTTACGACGTCAGCTTCACGAACAGGAGAGCGCTATGAACGCCCCGCTGCGCCACAATGTCTCGCTCGAAGCGACGCGCGTCGCCCAGGAAAGCACCCTGCTGAGCCCGCGCTTCTACACGACGGATTTCGACGAGCTCGACAAGACGGACGTCTCTCCCGTCCGCAAGGAGTGGGACGCGCTGATGGAGGAGATGCGCTCGGACCCCAACAACAGGCACTTCCAGCGCACCGAGGAGTTCAACGCGGATTTCGTCTATCCCGAAGCGCTCGACAAGGAATTTCGCGACTTCCTCATCAGCTCGATCACGGCCGAATTCTCGGGCTGCGTGCTCTACGCCGAAATGAAGAAGCGCGCGCATAATCAGGACATGAAAGACCTGTTCGCCTTCATGAGCCGGGATGAAGCGCGGCACGCGGGATTCATCAACGACACGCTGAAGGATTTCGGCATCGGCATCGATCTGTCCTTCCTCACCAAGACGAAGAAATACACCTTCTTCAAACCAAAGTTCATTTTCTACGCCACCTATCTTTCCGAGAAGATCGGCTACGCCCGCTACATCACCATTTACCGGCAGCTTGAGCGCCATCCCGAGCGTCGCTTCCACCCGATCTTCAAATGGTTCGAGAAATGGTGCAATGACGAGTTTCGTCACGGCGAGGCATTCGCCCTGCTGATGCGCGCGAACCCGAAGCTGATCTCGGGATACAATGTCTACTGGATCAAGTTCTTTTTGCTCGCGGTCTTCGCGACGATGTATGTGCGCGACCATTGCCGACCGGCCTTTCACGAGGCGATCGGCGTGCATCCCGACGAATACGACTTCAAGGTTCTGCATCTGACATCTGAAATCTCCAAGCAGGTTTTCCCGATCACGCTCGACCTCGACCATCCGGCCTTCAAGGCCGGGCTCGATCGTCTCGTCGAGATCGAGCGCGCCATCGCGCAAGCCAAGGCCCAGGGCGGCCTCATGGGGCGCATCAAGCAGGCGGGGCTCGCCGCGGCGGCGGCCGCGACTTTCGCGCGCCTTTACTTCCTGCCGGCGAAGTCCAACGCCTTGCCGGCGGAAATCCGTCTCGCGCCGGTGTGGTGAGGAGCGACCCATGTCAGCCTACGCCCCGCCGATCGCCGCGACGCTCCTCATGTGGTGGGCGAGTACTGGCGCGATCCTGTATCTCGACGGTCTCTCGCGCCGCACCTTTGCGTGGAGCATGGCGGGATCGACGGGGCTTTTCCTGCTGGCGCTGTGGGGCATGTCCGCGACGAGCGGGGAAACCAGCGCCGCATCGGCCTATTGCGCCTTCGCCTGCGGCCTCATGGCCTGGGCCTGGCAACTTGTCAGCTACTACATGGGCTTCATCACCGGACCCAACCACGCGCCTTGCCCGCCGGGCCTTGCCGGCTTCGGGCGCTTCATCGCGGCGATCGGAACAAGCCTCTATCACGAAATCGCGATCATCGTCTGCGCCGCCGCGCTCATTGCGCTGACATGGGGCCAGCCGAATCTCATTGGCCTCTGGACCTTCCTCGTGCTGTGGTGGATGCACAGCAGCGCCAAGCTCAATCTCTTTTTCGGCGCGCCCAATCTCAGCGAAGAACTGCTGCCGGAGCATCTGCGCTATCTCGTCACTTATATGCGCCGCCGGCCGATGAATCTTTTTTTCCCCGTATCCGTCACCGTGTCGACCATCGTCACTGTGCTGATCGCGCAAAAGGCTTTCGTCGCTACGACGCCCTTCGAGATCGTCGGATACACAATCCTCGCGACGCTCATGACGCTTGCTGTCGCCGAACACTGGTTTCTCGTCGCGCCGCTGCATGCCAATGCGCTCTGGTCCTGGGGCGTAAAGGACGGCCATGCGTCGAATGACGCCGAGGAGCGCGACGACAGCGATTCGCTGCGCGTCGCCGCCATTGAGGCGGCCCGCGCCGCGGGAAGAATCTAGCGCCACAATGAAGGGCGCAGTTGGGAACGACCGTTACGCCGATGGAGAGTTGAGATGAATTCGACAGTCCTGTCCTACGACCAGCATTTCCAGTCGGCGATCGCGCAGTTGAAGATGGAGAATCGCTATCGGGTTTTCGCCAATCTGGAACGCGACGCGGCGCGCTTTCCGCTGGCGCTGTGGCGGCCGGAGGGCGAGGAAGACGCGCCGCGCGAGGTCACGATCTGGTGCTCCAACGATTACCTCGGAATGGGGGGCCACCCTGCATCGCTCGACGCCGCGCGCAGCGCGCTGGAGCGGCACGGCGCCGGCGCGGGCGGCACGCGCAACATTTCCGGCACGCATCATCCGATCGTCGAACTCGAAGCGGAGCTTGCCGATCTCCACGGCAAGCGCGCGGCGCTCGTTTTCACCTCGGGCTGGATCTCCAATCTCGCCGGCATTTCGACCATTGCGTCGCTGCTCCCCAATTGCCTCATCCTTTCCGACGCGCTCAATCATAATTCCATGATCGAGGGCGTGCGTCGCTCCGGCTGCGAGAAGCAGGTCTGGCGCCATAACGACGTCGCGCATCTCGAAGAGTTGCTCCAACTCGCTGGCAAGGAGCGCGCAAAACTCATCGTCTTCGAGAGCCTCTACTCGATGGACGGCGATATCGCCCCGATCGCGGAGATCGTCGCGCTCGCGGAAAAATACAACGCCATGACCTATGTCGACGAAGTGCATGCGGTCGGCATGTATGGCGCGCGCGGCGGCGGCATCGCCCAGCGGGAAGGCGTCGAGGGCCGCATCGACATTATCGAGGGCACGCTCGCCAAAGGGTTCGGCGCGCTTGGCGGCTATATCGCCGCGAGCCCGGCCATTGTCGACGCCGTGCGCAGCTTCGCGCCGCAATTCATCTTCACGACCACACTGCCGCCCATGGTCGCCGCCTGCGCCCGCGCCGCCGTGCGTCATCTCAAACATTCGGGTCAGGAACGCGCGCGGCACCAGCACATGGCGCTCCTCACCAAGCATGCGCTGAGAGCAGCAGGGCTTCCGGTCATGGACAATGACTCGCATATCGTGCCGCTGATGGTGGGCGACGCGGCCCGCTGCAAGGCTGCGAGCGACCTCCTGTTGCGGCGCCATTCGATCTACATACAACCGATCAACTATCCGACGGTTGCGATCGGCACGGAAAGGCTTCGCATCACGCCAACGCCGCGCCACGACGAGTCTCATGTCGTAGAGTTGGTCGAGGCGGTGGTCGACGTGTGGATTTTCCTCGATCTTCCCTTCACGGACGCCAAGGTCATTCCGCTGCGCCCGCGGGCGGCGGCCCCTCAAGCGCAATGCGCCTATGTGGAGATGAAGAACGCGGCGGAATAGGCGCAGCGTCAAAGTAGCTGACGGCGCCGCGTTCGGGGCGGCTCGATCGCCGCAACCACGAGAAACGCGACGACAAAGAGAGTGAGTCCGGTTGCGAAAAGCAGCGCCGCCGCGCGGCTGATGAGAAGCGCCAGGGAATAGGTCATTGAAACGGCCTGGGATATGTATTTAGAAATCTGGCGCTTAAGGTTTAAAGCCGGGCGCTTGCGGCTCCGGAAAGCCCCCTCGCGCTGCGTCTATCGCCCAGCCGGCCCTATTTGACGAATGGGCGAGGGCGGATGCAGGAGCGTCGCAATGCGGAATTCGGCTCTCTTTTCATGTGCGCTGGCGGCTCTGCTCCTGAGCCCGAACGCCGGCTGGGGCGGCGGGTTTGGCGGCGCCGGCTTTGGTGGCGGCGGTTTCGGTGGCGGCGGTTTCGGGGGTGGCGGTTTCGGGGGTGGATTTGGCCGCGGTTTCGGGGGCGGGTTCGGGCATGGCGGTCGCGGGGGTTTCGGCCGGGTCTTCCTGGCTCCCGGAATGCGCTTCGGCCGCTATGGCGGGTTTGGCATCGGACGCGGCGGGTTTGGGTTCAGAGGATTCGGAAGATTCAGGGGTGGGAGCGGCTATTACTATGGCTGGTATCCCTGGTGGTGGGACGGATATTCAAACGACCAGCAAAACGTAACCTACGCGCCTGCGCCCAACATTTACGTGCGGCCGCCGCCGCAAGCTCCCGCGAGGCCCCCCGAATTCGGCAAGTTTGTTTCCGCGCCGAGATCGTCGACTCCGACGATCGCAAGCGCCCATTTTGGATGCCGCCATGGGCGTGTGATCCGGCTCCAGGGCGATCAACGGCCAGCGACGATGGGATGCGTCAGCCCGTAAGGCCCGGGTTGAATTTTACCGCAACATCCTAAGTCTTCCAGCGGTCCCGTTGATTATCGGAGGCGGCGATGACTGCTTTGATCGATCTCGTCGAATGGTGCCGGCAAGAGCGGCAAAGGGCAAGGAAACTGGCGGCCTCGCTAGAATCCGGCCGCATGCGTCATGCCGAGAATCGCGGGCATGGCTGGGTGGACGTCACGACCGCAACCATTTCGCGCTTGAAGCTGCATCTCGACGAACTCGACGAGATGCTGGAGCAATATGAGGTCGAGCGGTCGGGCGCACCGGCGGTGGAGACCTTTCGCGAGAAACGCTCGCTCTAGCGAGGCGCCGGCTGCGCGGCCTCTCCCATTCTCTTCGACAGGGCCTTTGCGGTAGAAGGGGCGGCCCAGCAAGACAGGACGCCCATGCCGACGCTTTTCGACCCCATCCGCCTTGGCGACATCGACCTTCCCAACCGCATTGTCATGGCGCCGCTGACGCGCTGCCGCGCCCTTGAGGGGCGCACGCCCAACGCGCTGATGCGCGACTATTACGTGCAGCGCGCCAGCGCCGGCCTCATCCTCACCGAGGCGACTTCCGTCACGCCCATGGGCGTCGGCTATCCCGATACGCCGGGGGTGTGGTCGCAGGCGCAGGTGGAAGGCTGGCGCGAGATCACGCGGGCAGTTCATGCGGCGAGCGGACGCATCATGTTGCAGCTCTGGCATGTTGGCCGTATCTCGCATCCGGTCTATCTCGACGGCGCGCTCCCCGTCGCGCCGAGCGCTCTTGCGGCCGAAGGGCATGTCAGCCTGCTGCGCCCCAAGCAGCCCTACCCCGTCCCGCGCGCGCTGGAGGCCGAGGAAATCCCGGGCGTGATCGCCGCCTATCGGCAGGGCGCCGAGAACGCCAGACGCGCGGGCTTCGATGGCGTCGAGATCCACGGCGCGAATGGCTATCTGCTCGACCAGTTCCTGCAGGACGCAACGAACAAGCGCACGGACCGCTATGGCGGCTCGATCGAAAACCGCGCGCGGCTGATGCTCGAAGTGACCGACGCCTGCATCGAGGTCTGGGGACCGGGGCGCGTCGGCATGCATCTCGCGCCCCGTGGCGACGCGCATTCCATGGGCGATTCCGATCCGAAGGCGACATTCGGCTATGTCGCGCGCGAGCTCGGCAAGCGGGGCATCGCCTTCATCTGCGCGCGCGAGCATCAGGGGGAAGGGGCGATCGGGCCTTATCTGAAAAAAGAATTCGGTGGCCCCTTCATCGCCAATGAGAACTTCACCTTCGCGACGGCGCAGGCGGCGCTCGCGGCGGGCGAGGCCGACGCGGTCGCCTTCGGCAAGCTCATCATCGCCAATCCCGACCTCGTCGAGCGCTTCCGCCGCGGCGCGCCGCTGAACGAGGCTAAGCCCGAGACTTTCTACGCGCCGGGGCCGGAGGGTTATACGGATTATCCGGCGCTTGCGCAGGCGTGACGGTGATACGCGCAGCATTCGCTATTCCGCCCGCCCCTCACCCCAACCCTCTCCCCGCCGGCGGGGAGAGGGGGCGCTGCTCAAATTCTATCAGTTGTAACGACGCCGGGTAGGAGCTGTTGTCCCCTCTCCCCGCAGGGCGGGGAGAGGGTTAGGGTGAGGGGCAAGGCCGAAATGACCCCGCCGTCACTCCTTCAACGACGCCATGTCGATCACGAAGCGATATTTAACGTCCGCCTTGAGCAGACGTTCGTAAGCTTCGTTGATGTCCCGCATCTTGATCACCTCGATATCCGAAACGACGCCGTGCTTGCCGCAGAAGTCAAAAAGCGCCTGCGTCTCGGCGATCCCGCCGATCAGCGAGCCCGCGACGGATTTGCGCCCCATGATCAGCGGCACGCTGTCCACGGGGGGCTCCAGCGGACCGAGATAGCCCACGAGCACGATCGTGCCGTTGATCGCCAGCGTCGGCAGATAGGGGTTCAGATCGTGCGCATAGGGAACCGTGTCGATGATGAGATCGAAGCGCCCGCCGACTGTCGCCATCTGATCGGCGTCAGTCGAGAGAATGATGTCGTCCGCGCCGAGGCGGCGGGCGTCGTCTGATTTGCCGGGCGAGCGCGTAAAGAGCGTGACATGCGCGCCGAGCGCCTTGGCGAGCTTGATCGCCATATGGCCGAGCCCGCCGAGTCCCACGACCGCCACCTTGCTCTTGTCGTTCACATTCCAATGCCGCAGCGGCGACCATGTCGTGATGCCCGCGCAAAGCAGCGGCGCCGCGCCGGCGAGGTCGAGTCCGTCGGGGATTTTCACCACGAAGCGCTCCTTCACGACGATGCGGTCGGAATAGCCGCCATAGGTCGGCGCACCCTCCCGATCGAGCGCGTTGTAGGTGAATATCGGAAAGCAGCGGCAATATTGCTCCTCCCCTTCCTCGCAGGCCTCGCAGGTCAGGCAGGAATCGACCATGCAGCCGACGCCCGCATGGTCGCCCACCTTGAAGCGGGTCACAGAGGGCCCGACGGCGACGACCCGGCCGATGATCTCATGGCCCGGCACCATGGGGTAAATCGAGTTGGCCCAGTCGTTGCGCGCCTGATGCAGGTCCGAATGGCACACGCCGCAATAAAGGATATCGATCGTCACGTCGTCGGCGCGCGGATCGCGCCGCTCGAAATGGAAGGGAACCAAAGGCGACGTCGCGGAATGCGCCGCATAGCCGAAGGCCTTCATCGTCATGTCATTCTCCGTTCGGAAGGGGTCGCAGGATAGTAGCCGATCCGGGCCGTCATCGGGCTGTTAAATTTCAAGGGCACGGCTCGCCCTTCGATCATTGGCGAGCGTCCCTGATGACCAAGCAGAAACTCGGCGTCTGTTATTATCCAGAGCACTGGCCCGCCTCCTTGTGGGCGGAAGACGCGGCGCGCATGAAGGCGATCGGGCTTTCTTACGTGCGCATCGGGGAATTCGCCTGGTCGCGCCTCGAACCGCGCGCCGGCGTCTATGCGTTCGACTGGCTGCGCGAAGCGATCGATACGCTCCATGCCGCGGGTCTTCACGTCGTTCTCGGCACGCCCACCGCGACCCCGCCCAAATGGCTCGTCGACGCCATGCCCGACATGTTGGCGCGCGACGCTGAGGGGCGACCGCGCAAATTCGGCTCGCGCCGCCATTACTGTTTCAGCCATGAGGGCTATGCGCGCGAATGCGACCGCATCGTCACGCGACTCGCGGAAGAATTCGGCGCGCATCCCGGCGTCGTCGCCTGGCAGACCGACAATGAATATGGCTGTCACGATACGGTGGAGAGCTATTCAGACGCGGCGCTCTACGCCTTCCGCAAATGGTGCGAAAAGAAATACGGCGCTAGCGACGCGCTGAACGCCGCATGGGGGAATGTCTTCTGGTCGATGGAGCTTTCGAGCTTCGACGCGATCGACCTGCCGAACCTCACCGTCACGGAAGCCAATCCGGCGCATCTCCTCGACTTCCAGCGCTTCTCCTCGGATCAGGTCGTCGCCTTCAACCGGCGGCAGGTCGAGATCATCCGCAAGCATTCGCCGGGACGGACGATCCTGCACAATTTCATGGGCGCCTTCACGGCCTTCGACCATTATGCGGTGTCGCAGGACCTCGACGCGGCGAGCTGGGACAGCTACCCGCTCGGCTTTCTCGAACGCAGCGCCAATGACGACGCCTTCAAGGCGCGCTACATGCGCGTCGGCGATCCCGACTTTCAGGCGTTCCACCACGATCTCTATCGCGGCTGCGGGCGCGGGCGATGGCAGGTCATGGAGCAGCAGCCGGGCCCCGTGAACTGGGCGCCGTGGAACCCGGCCCCGGCCAGGGGAGCCGTGCGCTTGTGGACCTTCGAGGCCTTCGCCGCGGGCGCGGAGACGGTGAGCTATTTTCGCTGGCGACAGGCGCCTTTCGCGCAAGAGCAGATGCACGAGGGGTTGCTGCCGCCAAACTCGGAAGCGAGCGAAGCCTATGACGCGGTGAAGACCATCGCGGCCGAACTCGCCTCGCTCGATGCGTGCGTCGAGACAAAGCGCGCGGATGTCGTCCTGATCTTCGACTATGAAAGCGAATGGGCCTGGAAGATCGAGCCGCAGGGGCGCGATTTCTCCTATTATGAACTCGTGCTGCATTTCTATCGCGGCCTACGCCGCGCCGGGCTTTCCGTCGATATCGGCCAGCCGACCGCCGAAACGGTGCAGAACCGCAAGCTCATTCTGCTGCCGGGATTGTTTACGGCTTCGGACGCGTTCGTCGAGGCGCTCGCCGCGAGCGAGGCTCATTTGCTGATGGGCCCGCGTTCAGGCTCCAAGACCGCCGATTTCCAGATTCCGCCGGCCTTGCCGCCCGGCGCGTTACAAAAACTCATTGATCTGCGCGTTCGCCGCGTCGAAAGCCTGCGGCCGGACGCCGTCATCCCGACCGAAACCGGCCATTTCCAGCGCTGGCGCGAATTCGTCGTTCTCGGCGAGGGCGTCGAAAGCGTCATCGCCTCCTATGACGACGAATGCGCGCTCGCGCGCCAATGGAAGCACTACTATCTCGCCGGTTGGCCGAATGACGCGCTGCTCGATTGCGCGCTCTCCAAACTCCTCGCGGATGCCCGCGTCGAAACAGTTTCGCCGCCGCGAGACATTCGCATCCGCGACAATGGCGGGCTGCGTTACGTCTTCAATTACGGCCCCGAGCCCGTCGATATTTCATCGCAGGTCGGCGAGGCGCAGCTCCTGCTCGGCGAGACCATTCTGCCGCCCTGCGGCGTCGCCGCCTTTCAGCTTACGGAGAAGAGGAAATAGAAGACAAAAGCCATGATCATGAGGATCGCGTAGATCGAAGACCACGCGATCCAGACATAGAAGAGGCGGCGCTCCTCCGTGAGGTCGGAACGCTTCTTCACCGCGCGGATGTAAAGCCAGACGAGAAAAACGGCGACTGCGCAAATGTAGAGCGAGATGAGCGCGGTGATCTGCGCCGTGTACTTTTCCGTCAGTTCCGGCGTCGGCGCGCCGTTGAAGACGGCGGAGACGAGCTTGCTCAATGAAAAGGCCATTGCCGCTCCCCCAAGCTTTGCGCTTTCCTCAAAAGGATGGAAGACTGGCGCGATCAGGCGACAGAGGCAGGCCCATGCGGAAAAGCGCTTTTCTTCTCATTCTCGCACCATTCCTCTACGCGACGGCGGCCCATGCCGAATGGTCGCTCGTCTGGCAGGACGATTTCTCCAAAATCTATCTCGACCCCGCCTCCGTGAAGAAGGGCGACGACGGCTCGACTCTCGCCAAGGCGCTCACCGACTATAATCCGCATTCGCCCGAGGCCATCGATTTCAAACTCGCGGAGAAGGGCCTGTCCGAGATTGAAAGCGCGCGCTTCGATTGCGCGAAACAGGCCTATCGTTCGGACGGCGGAAGCTGGTTCGCCGGCCATATGGCGACGGGCGCCGTGCGCAGCGATTATCCGGCCAGGGCGACATGGGGCAAAGTCCCGTATTTCTATCAGACGCTCGCCGGGAAAGTTTGCCCGATCAATCAATGAAGCGGCCGACCGCCTCCGGGAAGCTGAACCCCGCCTCGATCCAGTAATAGGCGCCGATGACGGCGAGGCCGAAATAGGCGAATCGCCCGGCATAGGGGATGAGGCTGGCGACGAAAACGCCGATGAGCGCCATCCACCAGGAAAGCTGAAACCAGCGCATGAGCGTCACGACGCTCAAGGGCACGGCGAGCAGCGAGAAGACGAAGAAGGACCAGCCCAGTGTGAGGCCGATCGGCTTTTGAAGCGGCTGCGGCAACCTATCGAGCATGGGTTCCTCCCTCTCCTGCAGCATGACGCAGGCGGCTCCCGGGCGCCAAGCCAAGTTTCGCCAATTCGCGCCCTCGCGCCGACATGTGCGGGTCCGCACAGCAGCCCCTCTCGCAAGGGCGCATTCTGACCACGGTTCCTGCTGCGCCGAACATTGGTTCGGAAAAGGAGCGAAAAATGTTGCGTAAAATTGCGATTGTCACGGCGCTCGCCGGCGCTCTCATGTTCCCGACGGCTTCCTTCGCGCATGGCTGGGGCGGTCATGGCGGCTGGGGCGGGGGCTGGCATGGCGGCCACCATGGATGGCATGGCGGTCATGGATGGCACGGCCATTGGGGCTGGGGCGGCGGCGGCCGCTGGTGGGGCGGAAGCTGGTATCCCTACGGCACAGGCTCGTGCTGGCGCCCGGGCTATGGCGGCTGGGTGTGGGTCTGCGGCTGATGCGGTTTGCGAACCGCATGACAACGCCCCTCGTGCTTCGCGACGCCTGCTGCGCAGGCTCCTCAGCATGAGGGGCTCTCAAGAGGCCATCGCCACTTAGGCCTCATCCAGAGGAACGAGCGGAGCTCGCGTCTCGAAGGATGAGGCCGAGCCTCGATCATAAGTCTCAATATTCGTGCTCGACGCCAATGCCCATCGAGGTCTTGCCGTCGACCGACGTCTCGCTCTGCAGGCGCACGCCGCGCGTAACGTCGACGCCGACATTTACCGAAGTCTGCTCGGGCCTGGCGCCCGTCCTCACGCCGACGCTCACGCCGTCCATGATGTAGCGTGACGCGCCGATGGTGGGGCCGTTGGCGCCGCCCGCGTCGAGATCGAGCGAGTCGACACCAAGCGATTTGCGCATCTTCTCGAATGCGTCGACGCCCGTCGCGGCCCCGGAAAATTGCGCGAGCGCGGCCGCGAGCTGCACCGCCTGGAAAGGCGTGAGCGAACCGGAGGCTTTCGCGAAGAGCAGGCGCGACAACACTTCGTCCTGCGGCATTTCCGGCGTCGATGAGAAGGTGAAGGCCGGCGAAGCCGCCGGTCCCGAAACGCCGATGCGCGCCGTGATGTCGGCGGCGGTCGTCTCGGCGAGGAAATCGAGCTGCGGCGCAAGGCCGCCGGTGAAGGAGAGCTTGCCGCGCGTGATCTCGATGCGCTGGGTCAGGAGTTGCATCTTGCCGCGGCGCAGATCGAAGCCGCCAATGACATTGGGTTTCTGAATCGTGCCGCCGATCTTCAGATCGCCGCCGAATTCAGCGTCGATGCCGCGCCCGCGCACGAAGATCTTGTTGGGCGCGGAAAGGGCGAGATCAAGCGCGGCGTCGAAATTGGATTTGCGCCCGGCCTTCTCCTTCTGCTTGCGCTCGAGCGCCAGCATCTGCGCGGCGAAGCCCTTGGCGTCGATATGGGTGGAGCCCGGAAGCGGCTTGAGATTGGCGGGCAGCCGGTCGGGGACGCTGACTTCCATCAGGTCGAGATTGACCTTGCCCGCGACTTTGGGATTGCGCGCGAGCGGACCGCTGATCGCGAGGTTGAGATCCCCCACCGTATTGACGATGTCGGTGCTTGCAAGCTGCGCGTTGTTTGCGACGATCTGCAGCGCGCCCGGCATGCCGGCGTCCGGCGCCACCGTCACGCGGCCCGCCACGGCGATCTCGCCGCCATTCTTCGTCTGCGCCGTCAGGCCGTTGATGGTGAGATCGTGGCCGCGCCCTTCGAGCCGCCCGTTGATCTTCGCAAGGCTCACGCCGTTCAGGGGATCGTTGAAGGCGCCGTCCGCGATGACGACGGAACCGCCAATGACCGGATTGGCGGCGGGGCCCGTGAGGCGCAGATCGACATTGGCCTTGCCCGCCACCGTCTGGCCGTTCGCGGCGAGCATGGTGTTGGCGAGCGCCGCATCGAGCGCGCCCCTTACGGCAAGATCGAGCGAACCGTCGCCGAGCGGCGCCGAGCCCGTGATCTTCAGCTTGCTCGTCGCGCCAAGCGCAAGGTCCGCATCGACGCTCGTGCGGGCGCCGGAGAGACGCCCGCTGGCGGCGGCCTCGATCGCGGGCAGGCCGTTCGTCCGCAATTGCGGCGCCGTAACCTTGCTCGCTTTCACGCGCCAATCGCCTATGGGCGCGGTCTTCGTTCCCGTGATGCGCGCTTCGGCCTCCACCGCGCCGTCGAGGCCGAGCGACGGATCAACGATGGATGCGACCGAAAGCGGTACGGCGCGCGCTTTCACGGCGAGGTCGAAACGCTCGCCGATGAGGCCGTCCACATCGAGCCGGCCCGAACCGAGCGCAACGGAAAGGCCCCGCAGATTCATCGCTCCGCGCTGGATCGTCACGACAGCGGGCTGCGCCAGCGCGATCTTTTTTCCGGCGCGCTGCGCGGAGAAGGAAGCGATGTCGAGTTGCGTGACCTCGCCAGGCGTCAATGTGGCGCGGCCTGCGATGTTGAAGCCGCGCGCATCGAGCGCGAGATCGAGCGCCGCGGCGCCAGCGCCCGCGGGTTGCGCGAGCAGACGCGCCTTGCCGATCGTCTCCTTGCCGACGCGGGCGTTGTCGAGCGAGACCTCGCCATCGAGCGCCGGGCGACGATATAGATCGCGCGCCGTGAATTTCGCGCCGAGCCGCGCGATTGAGGCGCCGCTCGTCTCGACGCTCGCCCCCGTCGCATCGACGGAGACGTTCTGCCCGCCGCCCTCCGCGTCGAGCGCAATGTCGGCGTTGAGACGACCTCCGAGCTTCTGCAGCGCGAGCGCGGACACCTCGTCGAGATTGGGCGCGGCGACGCTGAGCCGGCCGCTCGCCAACCCGGCTTCATCCAGCGCCAAAGCGCCTTTCGCGGTCGCGCTTCCCACGGCGAGGTCGAGTTCGTCGAGCTTCCAGCCCGCGCCGGCCTTCGCCAGCGAGAATCGGCCCCTCGCCTTTTTGCGATCGACTGTCCCGTCCAGCGTGGCGAGCGCGGTGAGGTCGCCCAGCACGTCGTGCGCTTCGCCCTGCACGGTCAGTTTCGGGATCGGGCGACCATTGGCGGCCGCGTCTTCCAGCGTCGCCGCGAGCGTCGCGTCGGGCTTGTCGAGCGCGCCCGTCACGTGGGCGACGACATTGGCGCGGCCCGTGAGCGGCAGGCCGGCATATTTCAGGTCGGGAAGGTCGATCTTCGCCTCGATCGCCGCTTTTTCCTTCGCCGCCTCGCCGTCGATCAGCGCAGAGAGATGCGCGCCGTTCAGCGCGAGCTTTTCGAACGAGAACCCGCCATCCGCGCGCGTTGCGACCTTGCCCGACAAGGAAAGACGCTCGCCGACGAGCCCGTCCACCGCCGCGACGCCCGAGCCGAGCCCCGTCACGGCGCCGTCGAGCGCGGCGACGATCGCGCCCTCTCGCGGCGCGCCCGTGAGATCGGCGGAAAGATCGAGCGCGCCGGAGAGATCGCGTCCCGCAAGCCGCGAGAAGCGGCCAAGATCGGCGGCGGTGAGGCGCAGCGTCCCCTGCCCTTCGCCCGTAGCGGAAAGACGGCCCGTGGCCCCGAGCTCGAAACCGGACGCCGCAACTTTCAGCCTTTCGAGCGCGGCGGCGCCGTCATCGGCAAGACGCCCATTCCCTTCGATCCTGGTCGTCTCGGCGAAAAGCGGCGCGAGGTCGCGCGGCAGAGCGTCGGCGAGCCGCGCGGTCAGATCGAGCTCAAGGCGCCGCGCACCGCCCTCGCGCGCGATCTTCGCAGCGCCCTCGGCGCCGGCCTCACCCGCCTTGGCGACGATCGTCGCGGCGAAAGCGTCGAGCGTCCCATCGCCGTCGATCGACGCTTCGACCGGCGCCAGGCCGGGGAGATTGGCGAGACGCGCGATGAGGCCGTCGCCGGGCTCCGAGGCCGCAATCTTCACATGCAGCTTGCCGTCGCCGGGTTGATAGCCGGCGTCCGCGCGGATCGACCCCGGCGCGTCGAGACGTTCGGCGAGAAGCCTGGCGCGCGCCGTCGCGCCGGTCAGCTCCGCCCCGGCGGAGACGGAAAGCGTCGCGGCGGCGCCCGCCACGGGCTCAGCGAGGACAAGCTTTGCGAGCGCCAATTCCCCGAGCCGAACGGCGACCGGAAGTTTCGGCGGGAATGCGGACGCCCCGGCCTTCGCTTCAGCCTGTTTGGGCGCGACGGCGGGCGCGGGCCGCCGTAGCACGTCGACTTCGCCGATCTCGATGCGGTCGATGTCGAGCGTCAGTCCGAGCAGCGCGAAGCGAGACCATTTCGCGCCGATGCGATCGACCTTGAGCCACGGACCGTCGCGATCGGAAATAATCAGGTCGCGAATGGATGGGGCGGAAGACAGGGCGCCGTCGATCGCCCCGATCGCGACCTTCATATCCGGCGACGAAGCCGCCCCCGAGGCCATGCGCGCGAGCCAGCGCCCGCCCGTCTCGCTGTCGAGCCAAACGACGCCGGCCGTGACGCCGAGAGCGGCCAGAGCGGCGAAGCCGGCGGCGAGGGAAAGCGAGCGCCTGCGCATCTAGAAGCTTTCCCCAATGCCGATGAAGAGCGCGAAGCGGCTGTCCGTCGGCCGCGGATTGAGCGGCGTCGCGAGATCGACGCGAATGGGACCAATGCCCGTGTAATAACGAAGGCCGACGCCGGCGGCGACGCGCATGGTGGAGCCGAAATCGGGCCAGGGGGTCGAGAAGGCGGCGCCGGCGTCGAGGAAAGGCACGATGCCGATATTCTTCGTCACCTTGATCCGCGCCTCGGCGGAAGCCTCGAACAGGCTCAGCCCGCCCGTGGGCCATCCGAAGCCGTTTTCCGGGCTGATCGAGCGATAGCGATAGCCGCGCACCGAGCCGCCGCCGCCCGCAGAGAAGCGGCGATTGGCGGGGACGTTCTCGACCGACGCGCCGACGATGGAGCCCGCCGCGACGCGGCCCGCGAGGATATACCAGGCGTCTTCGTCCAGCGCGTAATAGGTCGAAGCCTGCCCCTTCGACTCCACCATGCCGACGCCATGCGGCAGCGCCTTCACGTAAGGCGCGACGCGGGCGTTGACGCGCACGCCGCGCGTCGGGGCCAGCGCATTGTCGGTGCTGTCATAGGTTCCCGAAATCGGAAAGCCCAGCAGCGAATAATCATGCAGGCCGTAAACGTCGAAATATTGCCCGCCTTCTATTTCGAGCCCCGCCTGGATCGACGCCGTATCGCTGAAGCGGTGGCGGATCGCGCCGTTGAAATTGCCGAAGGCGGCCCAGTAATAAACGGTGCGTTCGCGCACCGCCGAGGCGTCGAGCAACAGATCGTTGCGCGTGCCGCTAAGCGCCGGTTTGACGAAGCCCACATGCGCGACGCCGACGAGATTGCTCGCCTTCAGTTCGGGGAAGGAGAGAAAGGCGGCGGAGTTGTTGTAATAAGCGAGCCCGCCTTCGAGATCGAAGCGCAGCCGCTCGGCCCCGCCGAAGAGATTGCGGTCGACCCAATAGGCGCGCAGCGCCGGCCCGTTGATGTTGGAGAACATCGCCGAGGCGCCGATCGCATGGCGTTTGCGCTCGCTGGTTTCGACGAGGATCGGCAGATTGCCGTTCTTGTCGAGATGCGCGCCATCCTCGACCTTGACGCCGCCGAGCGCCTCGATGCGCGCCACCGATTTGCGGGTGCCTGCGAGCTTCTTCGGACTGTAAGGCTCGCCCTCTTCCAGATAAATGAACGAACGGATGACGTTTGGATCGACGCCCGGCGAGCCGGAAAGCTCGACGGCGCCGATGCCGGCCTTGGGTCCCGGATCGATGGTCACCGCCACGTCCATCACGTGCTCTTTGTGGAAGACGACGGGACGGACGGACACGATCTTCGCAAGCGGATAGGATTTCTCGCGCAACTGGTCGACCCACTCGGCGCCGCGCGCGCGCATGTTCGCGGCGCGAGCCGGATGGTCCGGATCGGCCTCCAAAGCCTTGCGCGAGAAAAGCGCCGGATCGATCGGCGCATTGGTGCGCGCGTCATAGACGACGACGTGGCGCAGCGTGAAGAGCGGCCCCTGATCGATCTCGAAAACGACCGGCGCAAGCCCCGCTCCGCGGTAGGCTTCGGCGGCGGCGGCGGCGGCTTCGACGCCCTTGCCTTCGGGCGAGACGTAAACGCCCGCGACGCTGGCCCTCACGGAAGCGTTGAAATAGCCGCTCGCCCACAGGGCGTCGGAAAGGCGCGGATAATCCGCGACGACGCGCCGCGCGAGGCCAACCCCGGAACCGGGCGAATCGAGACGCAACCGCCAGCTGTTGGAGGCGTCCTCGAGGACCTGCTCCAGCTTGCCGTCATCGAGCCCCTTGAACTCGATGTCGTAGGCGACGGCGTCGGGCCTGGGCTGCGCCTTTTCGGGCGCGCCGAACAAGCCGAAAAAGTCGAACGCGCGCGCCGGCGCGAGCGGAGCGACCATCAAACCGCAACAAAGGAGCGACCTTATGAAAACCCGCGGCGACGTCACGTTAAACCTGCAAAATCTCTTAAACTAAACCATAAGACCAAAAGGGGTCCGGGTCCATTTGATTAAGCTTATCGCGGCGCTTGTAGTTAATAATGTTTTGAAGGCGCGGCGCATGTCGGTGGCGGGGCGGGGCGGGGCGGGGCGGGGCGGGGCGGCAAGGTAACGCCAGCCTGGAGGCTGGGGATAACTAACGCGCGCGCCTGTGCATCGAAATCAGAACCGTTTTTCAAAACTTCGCGGCGAAAACTCCAGGGTCCGGCGGCGCTGGACGAACTTTGCAGCGTAGCCGCCTTTTCGATTTTCCGGGACTCGTCCGCCGAGGCGCCAATGAATCTGAGCGCTTGGCGGCCGGCGCGTAAAATTGTCCGAGTTAACGCAGTTGTTCGCACACGGCGTTCCGCAAAAGGGGCGTCGAAAACGGCGTGCGAAACTTTTTGCCGCAACCTCTCTCATGTAACTTTCTCGCATCAAACCTGAGCATTCTCCCCCGAGGCGAAGCTGCAGGACGGCTCACAAGGACATGGCGGATTCGACAATGGGCGTGAATCTCCTCCACTCGATCAATCATTTCGCGGCCGATCGCTTGCAGCGCGTCCAGATCGACTTCCAGGGACGCTACATGCTGCTCAAGTCGAACGAAGAGTATCCTTGCCGGACTTTCGAGATATCGACGAGCGAGGTTTCGCTCTTCGCGCCTGTCGTCGCCATGCCGGGGGAAAAGGTGGTGCTCTACCTCAACGAGTTGGGGCGCTTCACCGGCGCCGTCCTGAACGGAACGGAGACCGGCTTCGAGATGAGCCTGCAATTGACGCCTAAAAAGCGCGACAGGCTCGCCGATCAGCTCACCTGGTACGCCAACCGCAGTTCGATGGATATCGAGGAGCGCCGGCGCCACGACCGCATCGTGCCGCTCATGGACCTCACCGTGCTGCGCCTCACCCGCGGGGACGAACACATTGTGCGCATCCGCAGCCTGTCGCTTTCGGGCGTCGCGCTCGAAACGGACCACATCATTCCGATGGGCGCCGAGGTGATGGTCGGCAACACCCCGGCGAAGGTCGTGCGCATTCTCGACGACGGCGTCGCCTGCGAATTCATCAAGCACTTCCGGCCTGGCGAGATCGACGAGACGACGCGTCTTTAGATCGACGTCATCAAGCTGGCGCCATCGCGCGGATATGAACGACCAGAGCCAAGAGCGTGGCTCTGAATGCTTCGCTGCGCTCGCAAGGACGGACGGCGCGGCCTCTTCACATCGGCTTCGGCGTCATCCAGGCGACGACCGCGCCGCCGGGTTCCGCCAGCACGGCCATGCGGCCAACGCCGGGAATGTCGAAGGCCTCCTTGCAGATCTTCGCGCCGGCGCCGACGGCCTTCTTCAGCCGCGCGTCGATGTCGTCGACGGCGATATAGGTCAGCCAGTGCTCCGGCACGCCCTCGAATTGCGGGCCCGTCATCTCGAACATGCCGCCGACGCGCGCCTCGCCGGACAGAATGATCCAATAGGTCATGTCCGGCGCCGGCATCGCCTCAAAACGCCAGCCGAGGGCGTCAGCATAGAATTTTTGCGCGCGGGCGATGTCTCGGACGGCGAGCTCGCTCCAGCACACGGCCCCGTGAACGAATTGCATCTCATTCGCCATCCTGCTCTCCTTTCACGGGAGCGGTCGCGAGCTTCCTGCGCAGCGCCGAGAAGCCCAATTGATAATCGGTCAGCCAATCGACGAGCCGCATGGGCATGAGGCCCGGAAGCGTCCAGCCGAGGAACCGGTTTTTCATGACGGGAATGCGAAGCGGCGCACGCGACGCGGTCAGTCCGCGCAGCACGGCTTCCGCCACGATCTCGGGCCCCGGCGCGGTGCGCCCTTCCTCCACCGCCCATTTCTGCATGCGGCGCGCGGCCGGGCCGTAGATCGTGTCGTCGAAATGCGCGAAGTCGGCGCTTTCGGCCTTGTCCCAGATGGGAGTCGCGATCATGCCGGGCTCGATGAGGACGACGTCGATTCCATAAACCTTCAACTCCCGGCGCAGCGCGTCGGACATGCCTTCGAGCGCGAATTTCGAGGCGTTGTAGGCGCCCAGAAACGGCGAGGCGAAACGGCCCGCGATCGAGCTCATCATCACGATGCGCCCGGGCTTCTCGGCCAGAGGCTGGCGCGCGCCGAGCAGCGGCGCGAAAGCCTGCGTGACCTGAAGCTGGCCGATGAGATTGATCTCCAACTGCCGTCGCAAATCGGCGACCGGCAGATGCAGCAGCGGCCCCGGCACGGCGACGCCGGCGTTGTTGACGAGACCGGCGAGCGTCGCGCCGTGAAGCCACGACGCGACGGCCTGCGCGCCCTTGGCGACGGCCTCGCCATCGGTGACGTCGAAAAGGAGCGGCGCGAAGCTGTCGCCGAAACGCGCCTGCAGACGCTCGGCGTCGGCCTCCTTGCGCACGGAGCCAAAGACGAAGAAACCCGCCTCGACCAGAGACGCGACGCAGGCCGCGCCGATTCCGGTGGACGCGCCTGTGACGACGACGGCGCGCTTCGATTCATTCGCCATGTGCAATTCCTTACTGCGCGAGAAGGCGCGTCAAAATGTCGATCGTGGCGGCGTCGGCGCGGCCGTCCACGCGCTCGCGCCGGAAATGGCGCTGGAAAGCCGCGACTGTCGCAACCGTGTCGTCGTCGTAAATGCCGGTCTCGGCGATTTTATAACCAAAATTGGCGAGTTGGCTTTGCAGATGCGAGACCGCCGCGCCCGCCATGTCCGCTTCGAGCGCAGGGCCGTCGCTTTGCGTCGACGCAAGATAGCGGCCGACGCCCGCGGCGGCGAGCTCCTCCCAGGGAAAGAACTCGCCGGGATCGATCTTCCGGCGCGGCGCGATGTCGGAATGGGCGAGAATGCGCTCTGGCGCGATCTTGCGCCGCTCGCAAATGTCGCGCGAGAGCGCAATGACCGCCTCGATTTGCGGCGCGGGAAAAGGATGCGGATCGATATGGCCGGGATGCGCGATCTCGATTCCGATCGACGCGGAATTCATATCCGTCTCGCCGGCCCAATAGCTCACGCCTGCATGCCAGGCGCGTCGTTCTTCGGGCGTGAGCTGCAAAACGCGGCCGTCTTCCTCGACGAAATAATGCGCCGACACTTCGCGGATGGGCGAGCACAAAAGCTCCAGCGCGCTCTCCGCCGTCGGCATCCCAGTGTAATGCAGAATGAGCGCCGAGATGGGCTTCGCGCGCGGTCCGTGGTTGGGCGACGGGAAAGCGACTGCGCCGGCGTAATCG
Organism: Methylocystis parvus; assembly: GCF_049675845.1. Lineage (GTDB taxonomy): Bacteria > Pseudomonadota > Alphaproteobacteria > Rhizobiales > Beijerinckiaceae > Methylocystis > Methylocystis parvus_A. The sequence continues at coordinate 3,048,140 of NZ_CP187161.1, read as the reverse complement.
GGCGTAAAGCTTCTCGTCAGCTCCGGCGCGCTGCGCCAGGGCGCGGTGGCGGTCACCCATTCCACCGTGCGCGATTCGGGATCCGGCGCGCGCAGCACGTCCGTGACGACGCAGGCGCTGTCGGCCCCGGCCGCAAGCGCGAGGCAGGCGCGCGCCGGCGTGAGCCCGCCAATGGCGACGAGCGGAATGTCGCCGATGCGCTTCTTCCAGCGCGAGACCCTTTCGAGTCCCTGCGGCGCGAATTTCATTTCCTTGAGCAGCGTCGGCCAAACCGGGCCGAGAGCGACATAACCGGGCGCGAGCGACAAGGCGCGCTCAAGCTCGTCTTCGTCATGCGTCGAGACGCCGAGCTTCACGTCATGGCGTCGCAAGGCGGGAATATCCGCGTCGTCGATATCTTCCTGCCCGAGATGCACGAAGTCGCAACCGGCGTCGATGGCGAGGCGCCAATAATCATTGACGATGAGCTGCGCGCCCGCCGCGCGGCAGAGATCCCGCGCGCGAACGATCTCTTCGCGCACCTCCGACTCCGACCGGTCCTTCACCCGCAATTGCACGAGCTTCACGCCAAGGGGCAGAAGCCGCGTCAACCAGTCGGCGCGATCGACAATGAGGTAGAAGGGGTCCAGGCTACAGGCGGGCAAAGGCGGCTCCGGAGAACGCTTCGTGTCGGCCCCAAATAGACGCGGCGGGGGCCGAGGGGAATAGGGGAAGCGGACATGACCAATTTTACGCAGTTTCCGCAGGTCTTCACCGCGGAGAATGCGGGAGGCGCGCCGCCGGTCGCGAGCGCGCCCACGGATGTGACGCTCTTTGTCGGCGAATCGCCTGACGGTCCGTTGAAGGCCACGCCGGTCGCGAGCTTTTCCGATTACGCACGCCTCTACGGGCAAAGCCCCAGCCTGCTCACGGCGAGTCTTCGCGCCTTTTTCGACAATGGCGGCAGGCGCGCGATCGTCTTGCGTCTCGACAGCGCGCCAAGCGACCGCAATTCGTTTTTGAGCGCGCTTGCGAGCGCCTTTGCGGAAGGCGGCGCGGCCGACGCGCTGGCCTTCAATCTGCTCTGCGTTCCGGGCCTCACCGAAGCGCCGGCGATCGCGCCGTTGCAAGCCTTCTGCCGGCGCAAGCGCGCCTTTCTCATTCTCGACGCGCCGCAACAGGCGACAGTCGAGAGCCTCCTGCAAGGCCTGCCCGCGCTGACGGGCCCCGACGCAATGAACGCGGCGCTCTATTATCCCTGGATCATGACGCCAGAGGGTCCGCAGCCTCCCTGCGGCTTCGTCGCGGGCGTCTATGCGCGCATGGATGCGGCGCGCGGCGTCTGGAAGGCTCCGGCGGGCGCAGAAGCCTCGCTTGTCGGCGCGCTCGATCTGAAGGCGCATCTCGATGACCGGCAAAACGGCCTGCTCAATCCGCGCGGGGTGAATTGTCTGCGGCGCTTTCCCGAGCGCGGCCTCCTCGTCTTCGGCGCGCGCACGCTCGACGGCGACGATCTGCGGGGCTCGGACTGGAAATTCATTCCCGTCCGCAGACTGGCGCTTTTCATCGAGTCCAGTCTCGCCGCGTCGCTCGGATGGACCATCTTCGAGACCAACGCCGAACCGCTCTGGGCGCGCATAAGCCTCGCCATCGAGGGCTTTCTACACGGCTTGTTCCGGCAGGGCGCCTTTCAGGGCGCGAAGGCGGATGAGTGCTTTTTCGTCCGTTGCGACGCCACGACGACGACACAGGCCGACATCGACGCGGGGGTCGTCAATATCCTCATCGGCTTCGCAGCGCTGAAACCCGCCGAATTCGTCCTGATCCACATGCAGACGCGAGCGAACGCGCCGGCCTAGTCTCCGAACGGCCGTCCGATCACCGGCGTCGACGGCTCCGCCATGTCGCGCGGCGTCATGGGCTTCGCCCGAAAAGCGAGGTGCCCGGCCTCAACCGCAAGGCCGAAGGCGCGCGCCATGGCGACGGGATCGCCGGCGCGCGACACCGCCGTGTTGAGCAGCACGGCGTCGTAACCCATCTCCATCACCGTAACCGCATGCGACGGGGCCCCGAGGCCGGCGTCGACGACGAGCGGAACATCCGGGAAATGCGCCCGCAGCGCCCGCAACGCGAAAGCGTTGTTGACGCCGCGACCCGAGCCGATCGGCGCGGCCCAGGGCATCAGAACCTTGCAGCCCGCGTCGAGCAGCTTCTCGGCGACAACGAGATCGTCGGTCGTATAGGGAAAGACCTGGAAGCCATCCGCGACGAGCGCCTTCGCCGCCTCGACGAGGCCGAAGACGTCGGGCTGCAGCGTGTCCTCTTCGCCGATGACTTCGAGCTTGATCCAGTCGGTCTCGAAAACCTCGCGCGCCATCTGCGCGGTCGTGATCGCTTCCTTCGCCGTGCGGCAGCCCGCGGTGTTGGGCAGCACCCGCACGCCCGTTTCGCGCACGAGGCTCCAGAAGCTTTCGCCCGCGCGCGAGCCGCCAGCCTCGCGGCGCAGCGAGACGGTCACGACCTCGGATCCCGACGCGCGAATAGCCTCCGCGAGGATCGCGGGCGACGGGTAACGCGCCGTGCCAAGCAGCAGGCGCGAACGCAAGGCCGCGCCGTAGAAGAAGACGGGATCGGCCGGCATCTCGACTTTCGCGTTCATCCGCCTTGCCTCGGCGTCACGATCTCCACGGCGTCGCCCTCATGCAGGAGGGCCTTGTCGCGGTCCTTGTCGCGCACAAATTCATGATTGAGGGCGGTGCCGACCTTCTGGTCCTCATAGCCCAATTCGCGCAGCAGCGCCTCCAGCGTGCAGGCCTCGACCTCACGCGGACGCCCGTTCACCTGAATCCGCATCCATCACCTCCGGGAAGTAGGCGCCGCCGAGAACGACCTCGGCCGCCCGCCGCGCCAGCGCCGGGGCAAGCAGGAAACCATGCCTGTAGAGCCCGTTCATGTAGAGCGTCCGACCGCGCCGGATAAGGCGCGGCAGATTGTCGGGAAAGGCGGGACGCACATCCGAGCCCGTCTCGACGATCTCCGCCTCGGCGAAGGCGGGGTGGATGGCGAAGGCGGAGTTGACGAGCTCCACCACCGAGCGCGCCGTGACGCGCGCGCGCTCCTCATTCTCGATCATGGTCGCGCCAACCATGAAAAGCCCCTCCCCGCGCGGCACGACATAGACCGGACGGCGCGGATGCAGCATGCGAACCGGGCGTGAGAGCGAGATGTCGTCGCTGCGCAAAACGAGCATCTCGCCCTTGACGCCGCGAAGCTTCGCCAGCGCGTCGCGGGCGGCGAAGCCCCGGCAGTCGATCGTCCAGTCGGGCGCGGTCATCAGGCTTTCGGCGTCGACGCCAAAATGCTGCGCAACATTTTGCATCGCGGAGAGGCGCTCGGCGAGCGCCCGCATCGCCGCGCGCGGATCGAGATGCGCCTCCTGCGGGAAATACAGCGCCTCCTCGAAGCGCCCGGAAAGGTCCGGCTCCAACGCGGCCACCCCCGCCGCATCGAGCCGCTCGAAATGCTCCGTGCGGCGGGCGAAGTCGGCAAGCTCGGCGCGTTCGCGCGGGGCGGCGACGACGAGGCTGCCCGCGACCGTCGCGACAGGGACCTCGCGGGTCCAGAAGTCCAGCGCCTCCTGTCCGAGTTCCGCGACGAGCGGCTCGGCGCTCTCCAATTCGCACCAGGGCGCGATCATGCCCCCGGCGTAGCGCGAGCAGCCCTGCCCGGGCGCAGCGGCGCGCTCGACAAGCTCCACCGCCGCCCCGCCCCGCGCCAGCGCATAGGCCGCGCAGAGCCCGGCGACGCCGGCCCCGATCACCCGCGCGAGCATGACGCGCCCCTTATGGGAAGAAAATTCGACACCATCCCTCCGCCAGCAGTGAACTGGATCAGGTTCGAAGGGTCGCCGCGCCTCGCGCCTCGCGACGCTCCTGCAGCCTCTCAGCCCCCTGGCGGGGCTCCCCCGGTTGCGCGAAGAATCGCGCCAAAGGCCCATCCGCGTCAAGCGCCGCGACGGCGCCCGATGGCGGCTGCATGGCAGGAAGCAGTCTTGCAAGAGAGGCGTCGATAGCCCACTTTCAGGCGACGACAACGCGCGCAAGACACCAAAAAGTCGCGCCTATCCGGGAGAGAAATAGATGTTCCTCAGCCTTCGCGCGGCCCTCGCCGCGGCCCTCGTCGCCGGCGCAATCGGTCTCGCCGCGCCTGCTCAGGCGGCCAAAATCGGTCCCTATTTCCCCATCCCGAACGGTTTCAACCTCACCGGCATCGCCCGCGACTCGCTCCTTACCATCCAGTCGAGCTGGCTGAAGAACGGCCTCGACAATCTGGAGAAAGCCAAGAAGGAGACGGAAGCCGCCCTCGAGAAGGCCAAGGGCGGCGCGGCGGATCAGGCGGCGGCGCTGGAGGCGAAGCTGAAGGAAGTCGACAAGCTGATCGAAGACACCAAGGCCGAGATCGCCATCGCCACCGACACGTCCCCCGATCATGCGGTCCAGAAGGAGCGCAAGGACAAGCTGCTCGCCAACGTCAACCAGTGGATCAACGAACTCGACCGCATGGCGACCGAGCAGATGAAGATCGCCATCATGTCCGACGGCGGCGTCGCGATGACGGCCGAGAAGCTCAATCACCAATATTCGACCTTCGCGGACGACCTTCAGAAGGCGAAGCGCGACGCGAGCATCGAGAATTGGGGGAAGTGAAGCCGTAGGACCGATCTTTTTTCACGAAGAGCGAAGCCTTGGAGGCGTCTTTCCTCCAAGGTTCGCCGATTTAGCGACCGGCGCGCGCAGCCGACCTAGCCTATTGATACGGGTCGACGTCTATCGTCCGGATAATCGGCTCGAGAACTTCCCAATCCGTCCGCCAACGCGCCGCCGGCGCCTCGGCCATTATGAGGGTCGCCGAGCCGGGCGCCTCCGACCGCCAGACCTGGAAAATATGCGTGGGCGGCGTCGTGCTTCGGGCAAGATACTCAATCTCGTATCCCGGGAGAGGCCCTTCGCTGTTCGCCACCACGCGAATGACCTTCTGCTTTTCCATTAGCGCCTTGAGTCCGATGCCTGCGATATTCTGCGGCTGCAGCTCTTTACCGTCTTCCGAGCGCAGGTTCTTGAAGCGCTGGATCGTCACGCCCGTCAGATAGCGCCCCTGTGGGCCTGCAATTTCTTCCTTAGTGAGAAAGCAGGCCGCGGAGTCTTCGTTGCCTGCTTCCTTCAGGAACCACCCGGGAGGCGCGAGGATCGTCGCACGGACTCCCTCGCATTTACGCGGCGAAAAGCCTTTTGACAAAGCGACGACCCATTGGTTCTGGAACTCGGTGGGGCCCTGGATTTTCTGGATATGCTCGGTCAGGAGGCGTGTTTTCTCACTGTCGGCATAGACTCGAAGCGCCACTGTGTAGATGTGCGACGTCTGAACCCCTTTTACTGGCGCAGATTCCACTGACAACTTCTTGTCGACGGTTTCAATCTGCCTTTCGACGCGCAAGGGCGCCGCCTTCGAGCCTGCGGGGTTTTCAAACTCAAATTCAGCAAAAACCTTGTTTTCGAACGGCTTAATAACGTCGACCGACAAAAAGTAGGCATGCCTACGTTCCTTGTCGGACTTTCTCCCCACCTGATACTGAAACCCGCCTGCCGTAGTCACGAAATGCTCGGATGTGACAGGCTTTGGGGCCTCACTGATGGTTTCACCCGTCGCCTCTGAGATGAAAAGGCAGGACAGGGCGAAGACTACAGAATGGAATATGTTTATATGTTTGACCACAGTAATGGCAAAGCCTCTGTTTGCTTGGAAAAATCATCGCAAGGCAAACATTGCTTGTATTTTCTGTCAAGCCGGCGGTCTTTACGTCTACAGTGCTAAAAAGCTAAATCGGAAAATCGTCCTTCACAGCCGGCTTCTGCAGCTCCGCATTCAGCTGCTCGATCCGCCGCGCCGCATCGTCCACCGCCGCCGCCGCGCGCTCCTCAAGCGCCGCCGCCGTCTTCCTCACCGAATCCAGCTCCGCCCGCAGCGCCGCGATGTCCATCTCCATCGCCTGCGCCTTGCCGCGCGCGTCGGTGGCTTCATCCGCGATGGCGAGCGCGGCCATCACCACGATGCGCTGCTCGCCAATGTCCTTGAAGCCGTCCTTCATCGACAGGATCTTGCCCTCGACATAGCGGGCGAGCTGTTCGAGACGCGGCTCCTCGCCGTCGTCGCAGGACAGGCGGTAGGTGCGGCCGGCGATTGTGACGATGACGGCGGCCATGGCTTAATCCGCCCGCCGCACGGCCGAGGCCGCCGCGCCGAGCGCCGCGGCGACGCCCGCTCCCGCCCCGTCGAGCCGGCGCAGCACCTCGTCGCGCGCCTTCTCCAGCGCGCTGACGCGGGCGAGCGCGGCGTCGAGATCGAGCGCGAGGCGGCCCCTATCGTCCTGCATGATGGCGAGTTCCTCCTCCAGCTCGGCGCTGGAAAGGTCGTCCTCGAGCTTCAGGGCCACCGTGCGCTCTAACTGGTCCAGCGCCGTCTTCAGGCGGGAAAGCGCCGCGTCGAGCTTCTCGGCGGCGGCGTCGGCGGGCTGCGGCGACAAGGAGAAATTCCATATGACCGTCAGAGTGGCCATCAACGGCTTCGGGCGTATCGGCCGCAACGTCCTCCGCTTCATCGTCGAATCCGGCCGCACCGATCTCGAGGTCGTGGCGATCAACGATCTGGGCCCCGTCGAGACCAACGCCCATCTGCTGCGCTACGACAGCGTGCATGGCCGCTTCCCCTACGAGGTGAAGGTCGACGGCGACACGATCGACGTGGGCCGCGGAAAGATCAAGGTCACCGCCATCAAGAACCCCGCCGAGCTGCCCTATAAGGAGCTGGGCGTCGATATCGCGATGGAATGCACCGGCATCTTCACCGCACGCGACAAGGCGAAGCTGCTGCTCGACGCCGGCGCCAAGCGCGTGCTCGTCTCGGCCCCCGGCGACGGCGCGGATCTGACGATCGTCTATGGCGTCAACCATGACAAGCTGACCAAGGATCACCTGATCGTCTCCAACGCCTCCTGCACGACGAACTGCCTCGCGCCGGTCGCGAAGGTCCTCAACGACGCCATCGGCATCGAGAAGGGGATCATGACGACGATCCACTCCTATACGGGCGACCAGCCGACGCTCGACACCTTCCACAAGGATCTCTACCGCGCCCGCGCGGCGGCCTGTCCATGATCCCGACCTCGACGGGCGCCGCCAAGGCGGTGGGCCTCGTTCTGCCGGAGCTGAACGGCAAGCTCGACGGCTACGCCATCCGCGTGCCGACGCCGAACGTCTCGGCCGTGGACCTGAAGTTCGTCGCCAAGCGTCCGACGACGAAGGACGAGATCCACGCGGCCATCAAGGCGGCGGCCGACGGTCCGATGAAGGGCGTGCTGGCCTATACTTCGGAAAAGCTCGTCTCGATCGACTTCAACCACTGCCCGGCCTCGTCGACCTTCCATCTCGACCAGACCAAGGTGATGGACGGCAACCTCGTCTCGATCCTGTCCTGGTACGACAATGAGTGGGGCTTCTCCGGCCGCATGACCGATACGGCGGCGCTGATCGGCTCGCTGATCTGAGCCCCGATCGAAATAAAATCCAGACGCGGGCCTATTCGGTCCGCGTCGTCATTTCTGACGACCTTTGGAGCCCGCGCAGATGACCTCCTTCCGCACTCTCGACGACGTCGACGTCAAAGGCAAACGCGTGCTGCTGCGCGTCGATCTCAACGTGCCGATGGAGGGAGGCCGCGTGACCGACGCGACCCGCATCGAACGCATCCTGCCGACGATCAACGAGCTCGCCGACAAGGGCGCCAAGGTCATCCTGCTCTCGCATTACGGCCGGCCGAAGGGCCAGCGCGTCGAAGAGGACTCTCTGCGCCACGTGCTGCCGACGCTGGAGCATTATCTCAAGCGCAAGGTCGCCTTCGCCGACGACTGCGTCGGCGCGCCGGCGGAGGCCGTCATCGCCGCGATGAAGGACGGCGATGTCGCGCTCCTCGAAAACACCCGCTACCACAAGGGCGAAGAGAAGAACGATCCGGCCTTTATCGACGAAGTCGCGAAGCTCGGCGATATTTTCGTCCATGACGCCTTCTCGGCGGCGCATCGCGCCCACGCCACGACCGAAGGCATCGCGAAGAAGCTCCCCGCCATTGCGGGCCGCACCATGCAGGCGGAGCTGGAGGCGCTCGAATCGGCGCTCACCAGTCCCGCGCGCCCTGTGATGGCGGTCGTCGGCGGCGCCAAGGTCTCCACCAAGCTGGAATTGCTCGGCAATCTCGTCGCCAAGGTGGATTATCTCGTCATTGGCGGCGGCATGGCCAACACTTTCCTGGCCGCACAAGGCAAGGCGGTCGGCAAGTCGCTCTGCGAGCACGATCTCGCCCCGACGGCTCTGGAAATCCTCGAAAAGGCGAAGGCGGCCAATTGCACGGTCGTCCTGCCGGTTGACGCCACCGTCGCGCAGAAATTCGAGGCCCACGCCCCGTCCCACATCGTCTCGGTCGATCATGTCGGCGCCGACGACATGATCCTCGACGTGGGGCCGAAATCGGTCGCCCATGTCGAGAGCCTGCTCGCGAAATGCAAGACGCTTGTCTGGAACGGCCCCTGCGGCGCCTTCGAGCTGCCGCCCTTCGACGAGGGCACCAACGCCGTCGCGCAGACGGCCGCGCGTCTCACCGTCGAAGGCAAGCTGCTCTCGGTCGCTGGCGGCGGCGACACGGTCGCCGCACTCAACCAGGCGCACGCCGGTCAGGAGTTTTCCTATGTCTCGACCGCCGGCGGCGCGTTCCTGGAATGGCTGGAAGGCAAGACCCTCCCCGGCGTAGCCGCCCTAAAGGCCTGACGAAAAAGCGTTTTTGCGCTGCGCCGTAACGCCCCGTTGACGGGGGCGACGGCGCTGCGCTACCAAATTGCGAGCGTAAAATCCGCGTTAAAGGCGTCGCAAGAATGCCGACAGAGAATAAAGCCAAATTCGGGATCGGGCAGGTGGTGAAGCACCGCCGCTACCCGTTTCGCGGCGTCATTTACGACGTCGATCCGGTATTTGCGAATACCGAAGAATGGTGGCTGTCGATTCCCGAGGACCTGCGTCCGCGCAAGGACCAGCCCTTCTACCACCTCTTCGCGGAAAACGCCGAAACCGAATATGTGGCCTATGTGTCGGAGCAGAATCTCGTGCCCGACACCTCGGGCGATCCCGTCCGCCACCCGCAGGTCGAGGAGACCTTCGAGCGCGACGACGACGGCGTCTACCGCATGCGCGCGCCGAAAAGGCACTGATCTCAGGCTAATAGCCTCCCTGTCATTGCGAGGAGCCTCTTGGAAGTCGGGTAATGCCCGACTTCGGGAAATGCGACGTCGCAATCCAGAGCCGGGATAACGGTCCGGAAGGCTTCGCTGCTGCAATGAGCGGGCGGGATGCGCGGCGACGACGCCAAAAAGAAAACGCCCGCGCTGTCACGCGGGCGTCTTCAAATTCAAGCGGCTCGAAAAGCGCTTACTTCTTCTCGGCGGCGCCCTTGGCCTCGAGCTTCTTGCGCTCTTCCTCGGCCTTCTTCTGCAGCTCTTCCTGCAGCTTCTTCTGCTGCTCCTCGAGCACCTTCGGGTCGATGGCCGGGCCGTCGAAGGCCTTTCCGAAATTCGCCAGCGGCAGATAGAAGGTGACTTCGGCGTTGGCCTGGTTCTTGACGATGACCGTCATCTGCTGGGCCTTCTTCATGCCGTCGACGGTCGCCTTCTTGACCTTGGCCTCGGCGAAGCAGCCGTTCGGGAAGCAGATCTCGAAGGCGCCCGCCTCCATCGCGCCCTTGTCGACCGCGAAGCGGAAGCCCGGCTTCAGCATCAGACCCGGCGGCAGCAGCAGACGGATGATCTTGTTGTCGTCGGCCTTGGGGTCGTAGACGGCCAGCGCGAGCAGCGGCTGGGGCGCGTCGCCTTCCTTGGCGGCGGCGCCGAAGTCGCGGGTCGTGTAGCAGATTTCCTTCTTGGTCGCCGGATCGGAGCCGCAGACCTTGGTCCAGTCGGGCTGCACCGCCTGCAGCGTGGCCGTGATCGGGCCCTGCGGCTGCGCACCCGCGGGAGCCTGCTGGGCCGGAGCGGCGCCGGCGGCCGGAGCCTGCTGGGCCTGCGCCGAAGCGCCGGCGAGCAGGAATGCGCCTGCCAGCGCGACCGCGGCGGACCGCGAGAAGAGGATCGACATTTTGCGAAGTCCCTTTCGATTGTCTGCTAGCCGGGGCCTTTCCGGCTCTCGCAAAGAGTTATTGTTGTCGCGTCGTCGCGCGGGGCCGCCCGCATGCTGGGCGCGAAAATGAAACGCCGTGGAACCCTTGCCCCTGTCGCGGTTTCTCTCCGGCGCGGTCACGCGCCGGATCGACGGCAAAGCTCTTACATTGTCGGCGCGCCAAATTCCAGCGGGTCTTTGCTTGACGCCAGCGAACCCAGGACGCTTCCCTACGTAAAATTTGAAAATACGGCGGAATGACGCCCGTCTTCGACTTCAAGAGGCCATAGGTTCGATTATGGTCACGCCATGAGGTTTCTTGCGATTCGCGCGATTCGCCGCTCGTCACTGGCCCTGGCGGCCCTCTTTGCGGCCCTGTCGCTCGGCGGTCCGCTCTCCGCCGCCGAGCCGACGCACGGCCTCGCAATGCACGGCGCGCCGGCTTTGCCCAAGGATTTCGACCACTTCCCCTATGCCGACCCGGCTGCGAAAAAGGGCGGGAAGCTGCGCGTCGGGCTCCCCGGCACCTTCGACAGCCTCAATCCCTTCAACGTCAAATCCGGCACCGCGGCCCAGGGCCTCGTCGGGAATGTCTTTCAGGGGCTGATGGCGCGCTCGCAGGACGAGCCCTTCACGCTCTATCCGCTGATCGCGCAGTCGATCGAGATCGACCCGGCGCGCACGCACGTCACCTTTCATCTGGACCCCCGCGCGCATTTTTCCGACGGCAAGCCGATCACGTCGGATGACGTGCTCTTTTCATTCGACCTTCTGAAATCGAAGGGCCGCCCCCAGCAGCGCATCGCCTATGGGCTGGTCAAGTCGATCGCCGCGCCCGACGCGCATACCGTGACCTATGATCTGACCGGCGTCGGCGACCGCGAATTGCCGCTCATTCTCGCCATCATGCCCGTGCTGCCGAAACACGCCACGGACGTCGAGCGCTTTTCCGACGCGACGCTCGCAAAGCCCATCGGCTCCGGCCCCTATGTCATCGCCGACACGCAGGCCGGCGCGCGCATGCTGCTGAAGCGCGACCCGAACTACTGGGGCGCCGACGTGCCGAGCCAGAAGGGCTTCTACAATTTCGACGAGATCGACCTGCAATATTTCCGCGACGGCAATTCGCTCTTCGAGGCTTTCAAGGCGGGTCTGATCGACTATCGCGACGAGACCTCCACGACGCGCTGGTCGTCCGGCTACGACTTCCCGGCGGTGCGCGACGGGCGCATGGTCAAGGAATCCCTGAAGAACGACAACCCCAAGGGATTGAGCGGCTTCGTCTTCAACACGCGCCATCCGATCTTTGCGGACGCAAGGCTGCGCGAAGCCTTTGGCATGATGTTCGACTTCGAATGGGTCAACGCCAACTATTACGCCGGTCTTTATACGCGCACGAAAAGCTTCTTCGACGAATCTGAACTGTCTTCCTCCGGCCGCCCGGCGAGCGGGAAGGAGAAGGCGCTGCTGGCGCCCTGGCCGGACGCGGTGCGCGCCGACATTCTCGACGGCAACTGGCGCCCGCCAGTGAGCGACGGCTCGGGCCGCGACCGCGAAATGGCGAAGCGCGCGCTCGATCTTCTCGCTTCCGCCGGCTACCAGCTCGATGGCGACAGGCTGATGAAGGACGGCGAGCCGGTTTCCTTCGAGATCATGGTCAAGGATCGCGACCAGGAGCGGCTGGCGCTCGCCTACGCCTCTTCGCTTTCGCGCATCGGCGTCGATGTGCGCGTGCGCCTCGTCGACGACGTGCAATATCAACGCCGGCGCCAAAAATTCGATTTCGACATGATGATCGGCCAATATCTGGCCTCCGCGTCGCCCGGAAACGAGCAACGCATGCGCTGGAGCTCTGCGACGGCGAACCAGGAATCGTCCTTCAACCTCGCCGGCGCCGCCTCCCCCGCGATCGACGGCATGATCGCCGCGCTGCTCGCCGCGCGGAGCCATGAGGATTTCGTGACCGCCGTGCGCGCCTATGACCGCGTGCTGCTGTCGGGTTTCTACGTCGTGCCGCTGTTTCACGCCTCCGAGCAATGGATCGCGCATTCGACCGATATTGCGCGGCCCGAGCGGCTGCCGCACTATGGGTCGCCGCTTTTCGGCCCGACGCTGGAAAGCTGGTGGAGAAAAAATCCATGACCGCCCGCGCCGCATACTCGGAGAATGACGAGGCGGCTCTGGCCCGCGCCCATCCTCTGACGCTTTTCGGCTTCGACGCGCTCATCGCCGGCGCCGCAAGGCCGCGCCCCGGCGCCCCCGCCTTTCGCGACGACCATGACGGCGATGCGGACGAGGTTTCATACGCCGACCTCTATCAGCGCGTCGGCGCGGCGCTGGCGCGTCTGCGGGGCTTTGAGTTCGCGCGCGGCGAGAGGGCGCTCGTCTGCTGCCCGCCCGGCGCCCAGAGCTTCGTCGCCCTCACCGCGGCGCTCGCCGCCGGGCTCGATCCCGTGCTCGCGCCGCTGCCTCTGCCCTATTCGCGCGACGCCGTCGCCAATGCGGCGAAAGCGCTGAAGGTTTCGGCGCTTTTCGGCCCCGCGCAGTTTTGCGGCCTCGATTTCGAGGCGCCGCTTCTGGAGATCGCCGCCGACACGCCCTCCATCCGCCTCATCGGGGCGCTGCATGGGACGCTCGACGGCGCGACCGACTTCTCGCCCGCTTCCCTCGCCGCGCAGCCCGCGCCGCGCGTGCGGCTCGACGATGAATGGGGCGCCGACGAGCGCCGGCTGATCGGCGCGCTCGACGATCTGGGCCAGGTCGATTTCGCCACGCAAGGCGCGCTGCTCGGCGCCGCGCTCGACCTCGTGCGCGCAACGCGGTCGGCAGGCGAGGCGCCCATCCTGTCGCTTTGCGCGCCGAGTTCGCTGTCGGCGCTCGTCGCCGGTCCGCTCGCGGCGCTCCTCGCCGGCTGTCCGCTGCATTTCCTCGCGCCCTTCACGGCCGCGCGCTTTGTCGAGACGCTCGACGCGCTGGGGCCGGTGCGGCTCGTGGCGCCCGCTTCCGTCCTCGCCGATCTCGGCCGCGCGGGACTGCTCGCCAATGGGGCGCTCGTTTCGGTTGCGGCGCTCTGCAACGGCGCCGGCGCCCCGCGGCTCGAGGTTGCGCCCGCCTGCCCAATCGTCGAGCTGCGCGGCGCCGGCGGCGCGGTGAGCCTGCGCGCGGCGCATGCGCCAGCGCACGGCGAGAAAGGCGCGGCCGCGCGAGATTGACGCAGGATGCGCACGCCGCATCCTCGCTCATATTCGCCGCTGACGCGCTTTCCGCTTGCATGAAATCATGGGAGCGATCAGAAATCGCGCCGGTCTCGTGACCTTTCGCGCGTTCCGATCGCAGAAGTCTCAGCTTGTGCGGAATGCGCTCTGGAGGAATCCATGGGTTTCCCGCTTTTCATTTTCGGCGTCGTATCGATCGGCCTTTTGATCCTCGACCAGCATTACGGCATCGGCCTGTCGATCCTGCATAATCCGCTGTTCTGGTTCGCCTACCTCGCCTTGCTCGCCCTCGCCAGCATGGTGCGCTTCGTGCGCCAGCAGAGCGTCCTCGTGATCGAGCGCCTCGGGCGCTACAACCGCACGCTCACGGCGGGCGTCAATTTCGTCTATCCCATCGTCGAGCGCGTGGCCTACGCCTTCGACATGCGAGAGCAGGTCATCGACGTGCCGGCGCAGGACGCCATCACCAAGGACAACGCCACCGTCACCATTGACGGCGTGCTCTATTACAAGATCATCAACGCCAAGGACGCCGCCTATGGCGCGGAGGACATCCGCCGCGCCATCGTCAATATGGCGCAGACCTCGATGCGCTCGGCGATCGGCTCCATGGAGCTCGACAAGACTTTCGAGAACCGGAGCGAGATCAATGAGCGCGTGGTGCGCGCTGTCTCCGACGCGGCGCAGCTCTGGGGCGCGCATGTGACGCGCTACGAGATCAAGGACATCAAGATGCCCGAGTCGCTGCGCCAGTCCATGGAGCGGCAGATGAAGGCCGAGCGCGACAAGCGCGCCGCCGTGCTGGAATCGGAAGGCGTGAAACAGTCCGAGATCAACCGCGCCGAAGGCGAGAAGCAGGCCGCGATCCTGCGCGCCGAGGGCCAGGCGAAGGCGATCGAACTCGTTCGCTCGCAGATCACGCAGCAGGGCGGCGACGCGGCCGTGCAGCTCGAAGTGGCCAAGAGCGCCATCGAGCAATATGGCCGCCTCGCCAAGGCGGGGAACTCCCTCGTGCTGATGGGCGACGGCGCCGATCCCGCGGGCTGGATCGCCAAGGCCATGGCGGTGCTGAACACGGTCAACAAGGGCGGGACGCCGCAGGCGCCCGCGCGCAATAATACGCAGCCTTGGCAGCAGCGGCCGGAGTAAGACGCGCGGCGTGACATTAACCTCTCCCCGCATCGCGGGGAGAGGTCGAGCGAAGCGAGGGTGAGGGGCGAAGCGTCCGCGCAGCGCTCGAACGGACGCCCCGCCCCTCACCCCAACCCTCTCCCCGCAGGCGGGGAGAGGGGGCAACACCCAAATCGGTGACAAAATGGAACCCTCTTTCCTCTTCGATCCAGCCAACGCCAGCCTCGTCGCCGGCCTCGTGCTGCTCGCCGTCGACATTCTCGTCATCGGCCTCTCGCCGGTGATGTTCGTCGGCGCGGGCTCGATTTTCACAAGCCTCCTCTTCTACGCGACCGGCTGGCGCCCCGCCCTCGCCGAGACGCTCGCCATCGTCGCCGTCGCCAGCCTCGTCATCGCCCGATTGGGCTGGCGCTGGCTGCAGCGCTTTCAGTCGGCCGACGTGCAGGAAGACCAGAGCAGCGACCTCATCGGCCGCGAACTCGTCACGACGCATGAAGTGACGAAGGATGGCGGCCGCGTGCACTGGTCCGGCCTCAATTGGGAGGCCCGGCTCGCGGCCGATGCGCCTGTTGAAAGCCTCGCGCCCGGCGCCCGGGCGCGGGTGGCGCGGGTGGAGAATCTCGTGCTGGTGCTGGCGCCGTCGGGCGAGTGACGAGGGAACCATCGCGCTCGAGCGACGTTTCCCTAAGTCGTTTTATGCGAGCGACAATTTTTCAATTTTTTGGAGAAAAAGACATGTCAGCAGCCTATGATTTCGAAAAAGCGCCGGCCGCTGCGAGCTGGAAGCTTCTCGCCAGAACCATCGCCGGCAACAAGGCCTCTGCCGAAGTGCGGCCGGGCTTCGTCAACAACACGTTCATTCTCATCGTCTCGGGCAGCAAGCCCTATCTGAACATGAAGGTGAAGCTTTCGCCGCTCGTTTACATTCGCCAGCCGGAATATTGGGAGATCGAGGTGATCGCCAGCGTTCCCGGCATCGTGCTGCCGGCGATCGGCGCCTATCACGAGAGCCTGCCGCTCGACGGCGTTCGCGGAACGAAAGGCATTATCGTGAAATGGGCGGACAGCTCCGAAAAATTCGACATCTGAGCGCCAGCATCCGATTGACATGCAACGTCGCCGGCGGAAGTCGGCGGCGTCTGCATTGGGCTTGATCGAGCGAATCCGATAGGGTGCGCTGACGCCCCCTCATTGGACCGCTGAATGCCCGTTCGCCGCCTCGATCCCATTCTCGTCGACCGCATCGCCGCCGGCGAAGTCGTCGAGCGCCCGGCTTCGGCCGTGAAGGAGTTGGTCGAGAACGCGCTCGACGCGGGGGCGACGCGCATCGACGTCGCCATCGAGGAAGGCGGGCGCGGGCTCATTCGCGTCATCGACGATGGTTGCGGCATGGACGAAGCTGACCTCGCCCTCGCCATTGAGCGCCACGCCACCTCCAAGATCCCCGATGGCGATCTCACGCAGATCGCGACGCTCGGCTTTCGCGGTGAGGCGCTGCCCTCTATCGCCGCCGTCGCGGACCTTACGATCGACACCCGCGCGCGCGGCGCGGATTGCGGCTTTTCGATCCGCGTGGAGGCCGGCGAGAAGCGCGGGCTCGCCGCCTCGAACTGGCCGCGCGGCACGCGGATCGAGGCGCGCGCGCTTTTCGCCGCGACGCCGGCGCGGCTGAAATTTCTCAAGACCGAGCGCACCGAGACGGCCGCCGTCATCGATGTCGTGAAACGTCTCGCCATGGCGCATCCCGACGTGCGCTTTTCCCTCTCGACCGACGGCGGTGCGCTGTTCGACTACCCGGCCTGCGGCGAAGACATTGCGCGGCGCATCGCGCAGGTGCTGGGCGACGAGTTCCGCGCCAACGCTTTTCCGATCGACGCCGAGCGGCAGGGCGTTCGGCTCACGGGTCTTGCGAGCCTGCCGACCTACAATCGCGGCAACGCCCAGGCGCAATATGTCTATGTCAACGGCCGGCCCGTTCGCGACAAGCTCTTCGCCGGCGCCATTCGGGCCGCCTATCTCGACTTCCTCGCCCATGACAGGCATCCGACCGTCGCGCTTTTCATCGACTGCGACCCGCGCATCGTCGATGTGAACGTCCATCCGGCGAAGGCGGAAGTGCGCTTCGCCGATCCCGGCCTCGTGCGCGGCCTCGTCGTCGGCGCGCTGAAACAGGCGCTGAGCGCGCAAAGCCATCGCAGCGCCAACACAAACGCGCGCACGGCGATCGACATGCTGGCGCAAGGCGGCGCGCCGCGTTACGGATCGCCCTATCGCGCGCCGCCGCCCGCCAATTGGGACATTGCGCGCTCGCCCTTTGCGCCGTCGGGCTTTGCAGAGGCGCCGCAAGCGGCCTTCGATGTCGGCGCGCCGGAAGCGCGCGTGCATGAGGCGCCGGTCGAAGCGATTGACGACGCCCCGCTCGGCGCCGCGCGGGCGCAGTTACACGAAACCTATATCATCGCGCAGACGCGAAACGGGCTCGTCATCGTCGATCAGCACGCGGCGCATGAGCGGCTCGTCTATGAGAAGCTGAAAAAGCAGCGCGAGGAGACCGGCGTCGCGCGGCAAATCCTGCTCATGCCCGTCGTGGTCGATCTCGACGAGGCGCGGATGAACGCGCTGGCTCCCGCCTTCGAGGAACTGGCGTCGCTCGGCCTCGTTCTGGAGCCTTTCGGCCCCGGCGCCGCGCTGGTGCGCGAGGCGCCCGCGATCCTTGGCGACGTCAACCACAAGCGGCTCGTCGAGGACATCGCGGATCTGCTCGCCGAAGAAGGCGACGCGCGCGCCCTCTCGCGCAAGCTCGACCATGTGCTCGCGACCTGCGCCTGCCATCATTCCGTGCGCGCGGGGCGTCGCCTCTCGCCGGCCGAGATGAACGCGCTGCTGCGGGAGATGGAGACGACGCCGGGCGCCGCGCAATGCAATCACGGGCGCCCGACCTATGTGGAGCTGAAGCTTTCCGACATCGAGAAGCTTTTTGGCCGGAAGTGAGCTTGAGCGGGGGATGGCGGAACTTATCTAAGCTGCATGCCCGCCGTCAGGACGAACGAAGCGCCCCCTCCCTGTCCCTCCCCCGCTAGCGGGAGAGGGACGTTCGCGATCAGCGACGTCGGGGAAGGCGGGAATCTGCTCCCTCTCGCGCTTGCGGGGGAGGGTTGGGGAGGGGGCTCCAGATCGCTTCACTCGGCTTGCAATGACGGATTGCAGGAGCGTTTCTTGAACAGACGACAAATCGTGGCGGCCTCCGCGCTCTCCCTCCTCCCCTGGCGCGCCCGCGCCGCGGAGAGCGTCGAGATCGAATCCTTCGACGCCTCGGGAAAAAGCCTCGGCGTCGCGCACGTCGACAAGGTCGTCAAGACCGACGCCGAATGGCGCAAACAGCTCTCGGCGCTGGCCTATGACGTGACGCGCCATGAGGGCACGGAGCGCGCCTTCACCGGGCCCTATTGGGACGCGCATGACGACGGCCTGTTCCGCTGTATCTGCTGCGACACGACGCTGTTCGACTCGAAGACGAAATATGATTCCGGCACCGGCTGGCCGAGCTTCTTCGCGCCGATCTCGAAGACCAATGTCGTCGAGAGCGTGGACAACTCCTATGGAATGCGCCGCGTCGCCGTCTCCTGCAGGCGCTGCGACGCGCATCTCGGCCATGTCTTCACCGACGGGCCGAAGCCGACGGGGCTGCGCTATTGCATGAATGGCGTCGCCTTGCGTTTCGTCCCGCGCGGCGCGGCGTGAGGGCGCCCGAAATGAAGCGCCCTTTTCTGACGCTCGCCGCCCTCGCCTTTCTCGCAGCCCCGCTCGCCGCCGCCGAGCGCGCCGTCAGCCTGCCGCCGCCCGCCTATGACCCGGCGCCGATGGCGAGCGGGCCGCAAAAGCTCGTCGTCGCCGGCGGCTGCTTCTGGGGCGTGCAGGGCGTCTTTCAGCATGTGAAGGGCGTGACGCGCGCCGTCTCCGGCTATGCGGGCGGATCCGAAAAGACCGCGCATTACGATCTCGTCTCGCAGGGCGACACGGGTCACGCAGAGTCGGTCGAGGTCACATACGATCCCAAGGCGGTGAGCCTCGGCAAATTGATGCAGGTCTATTTCTCGGTCGTCCACGATCCGACGCAACTGAACCGCCAGGGGCCGGACGAAGGGACGCAATATCGCTCGGCGATTTTCGTCGCGACGCCGGAGCAGGAAAAGGCCGCGCGCGACTATATCGCGCAGCTTTCATCCGCGAAGACTTTCGAAAAGCCGATCGTCACGAAGCTCGAACTGCTCGCCCGCTTCTATCCGGCGGAGGCCTATCATCAGGACTATCTGATCCAGCATCCGCGCGCGCCTTATATCGTCTATAACGATCTGCCGAAGATCGAGAATTTGAAGAAGCTGTTTCCCGAGATCTACAGAGAGGCGCCCGCATCGACTTCCCTCTCCCCGTAAAACGGGAAGAGGGAGGATCACCCCCGGAACAACCGCTTGAAAAATCCCTTCGGCTTTTCCGGCGGCGGCGGTTCCGTCGCAGGCGGGGGCGCGGCGGCGGCGGCGCTCATCCCGGCGGCGACGCGGGTCTGTTCTTCCTCGCGCTCAACCCCCGCGCGCGCGATGAGGGCCGCAAGCGCGGGGGCGGACGACGCCGCGACCCAGCGGCCCGCGCGGCGCGCGGCGAGATAGTCGGTGAGCGCCGACGCGCTTTCGAGATCGCGGTGACCCTCGAAATGCGCGATGGCGCGCTCGACGCCGGCCGCGTCGAGGAGATGGCGCGCGGCGAGCGCGGCGGCGCGGCGCAGGTTTAAATCGGGCGACAGGCCGATGCGCGCCTCGCGCATAATGCGCGCATCCTCCTCCTGCGACAGCGCGCCCAGCGCGGCGAGCTGGTCCGCGAGGTTGAGCCCCGGCGGCAGCATGCCCTCGGCGCCGCAGGCGGCCGCATAGCGCGCGGCGAGCGAGACGGCCCCGCGCGGCTCCCCGCCAATGCGAGGGTTCTCGACCAAAGGCCCGCCGCGCGAGAGAAGAACCGCGACCGCCGGATCGGCTCCATAGGCCGCATAGCCCCCGGCCTTTTGCAGCGCCTCTCGCGCAGGCGCGCTGGCTTCCGTGACCAGCGCCGCGAAATTCGCCTGCTGCAACGGCTCGAAAACATCCCAGAGGCCCGCCGCCGAAAAGCGTGCGGGGAAGCCGGCGCGGGCCAGCGCGTCATTGGCGCCGGCGACGAGCTTCTCGCGGCGCCCCTTTAGCCCCGCCGCACGCTCGGCGAAGGCTCGCGCGGCGGCGCCGGTGCTGACGCGCGCCGAGGCTGCGGAGGCTCGGCGCATCAATTCGTCGAGCAGCGGATCGTCGTCTGCGAGGCGGCGAGGGACGAGCCCATCCGCCTCGACGCGAAACAGCCGCGCGAAAGGCGGCCCGCCAGGGTCGATGGGCGCGGCGCCAAGATCGCCCGCGCGCGCCGCCGGCGAGACGAGGCCGACATCGTCCCCGAACGCCGCGCCGTAGAAATCGATCTCGATGGTCTCGCCGAGCCCCGCGCCGTTCTTCTCGGCGCTCCGGCGCACGGCGACGCCGTCGGCCTCGGGCGAATCGGGGTCGAGCAGCAGGTTGAGGAGATTCGCGACGACGAAGGCGTCGTTCGATTCGACCGCGTCGGGATATTCCTCGGGCTCCCCCGTGGCCTGGCGAATGTCGTCGAAGGTCAAGGGGTCGATGATCGGCTCGCCCGCCTGCTTCTGCTCCTGCATCCAGCCGCGCAGGCGGCGGCGCTGATTGAGGGCGAGGGCGACCGAGGTGCGGCCGAGGAGGGTCGCGCTTTCTTCGAGCGAATCGGGAATGCGCAGCCGCAGCGCCGCGCGCGGCGCGCCGTTCTCGCGCAGCCAATGCTGCATGACGGCGAAAGGCGCCTCCCGCGTGTCGGCGGCCGTTTCGGTCTCGAGCGCGCGCGCTTCGAGCAACAACCGGCTCTGATAGGCGGGAAAGATGCGGCGCGCCGGCGAGAGACGCGCGATCAGCTCGCCGCTCGGCGCCTGTTCGAAGGCGCGGCGCTGGCCGAAGGCCCAGACGAGCCGGGCCCCCGCGCCCGCCGTCTGCTCGCGGGCGAGGCGCTCCACATCGCCGCGCGGCGAAAGAGAGACGAGACGAAACACCGCTTCCGCGCCGCTGCTCTCTGGCAGAAGCGTCATCAGCAGACGGTAATCGCCCGAAGGCGGCTGGTCGCGCTCGGAACCGAGATGCAGCGTCAGTTCGCCCCCATCGGCGGCGACGAGGCGCACGAAACGATGATCGGCCGGCACGTCGAAGACCGCGGGGCCCGCGCGCCAGCGCGCGGCGTCGATGGCGTCGACGAGCGTCGGCTCCTTCTCAAAGTCGGCGTCGCGCGCCGAGACCACGGTGAGCGCCGGACGCGCCGCCGGAGAGGGCGCGGGCTCGGCGCCGTCGAAGCCGCCGATGACGAGCCGTCGCCGGCCGTCCCAAAAATAGTCGAACTGCTCCTGCCACATTCGCCGCAGCGCCCAGAGTGAAAGCCAAGATGAAGCATGGCGCCGCCAGCCATGCGGGGGAAAGGCGCCGAAAGAATAGCCGGGTGGGCCCCTTGCGCGCAAATTTCGCGAAGGCTCGGCTTGACGCAACGCAAAACGAGGCACATCTTTGAACGGCTAGCTCCTTCGCGGGAGAGACCGGCGCATGCCGGCGCCGAAGGCGAAACCGCCCCGGAAACGCTCAGGCAAAAGGACCGCGACGGAGAAGAGACTCTGGAAAGCGGCGCGGCGCGCAAGCGCTTCGTCCACCGAAGGGCGTAACCCGCAAGACCCGTCAGGGCTCGGGGAAATCTCTCAGGTCACCGGACAGAGGGGGCGCGCGGACAGGGGGGATCCCGCTTTCCGCGCCGATGGCCCCATGCCGGAGAGTTTCGTAATGTCCGCCGAGCCCAACCAAGAGAGCGCGCCGCTGGCGCAACTGCCGCTCGATGCGCTGCATCGCAGCCTTGGCGCGCGCATGGCCGCGTTCGCGGGCTATGACATGCCCCTGCAATATGCCGGCGGCATCGTCTCGGAGACGCTGCATACGCGCCAAAAGGCGGGGCTCTTCGACGTGTCGCATATGGGACAGGCGATTCTCGCCGGCGCCGGCGCAGCGCGGGCGCTGGAGAGCCTGACGCCCGGCGACATTTCCGGCCTCGCCCCCGGTCGCACCCGCTACACGCAGTTCCTGAACGAAAAAGGCGGCATCCTCGACGACCTTCTCGTCACGCGCCTCCCCGGCGTCGAGGAGCGGCTGCTTCTCGTCGTCAACGCCTCGCGCAAGGCGGACGATTTCGCGCTCATTCGCGAGCGCCTGCCGCAATTCGATTTTCTTCCATTGGGCCGCACGCTGATCGCCCTTCAGGGGCCGCGCGCGGCGTCAGTCCTCGGCGCCCTCCTCCCCGGCGCCGAGGACATCCGCTTCATGCATTGGCAGGCCTTCGAGGAGGGCGATTCGAGCTTCTTCGTCTCGCGCAGCGGCTATACGGGCGAGGATGGGTTCGAAATCTCCCTGCGCGCCGACCGCGCCGAAATGTTCGTCAAGGCGCTTCTCCAAAATCCCGACGTCGCGCCCGTCGGTCTCGGCGCGCGCGACGCGCTGCGGCTCGAAGCGGGGCTGCCGCTCTACGGCCATGAGCTCGACGAGACGACCGACCCCGTAGAGGCGGGCCTCGCCTGGTCGATCGGCAAGAGGCGACGCATGGAAGGCGGCTTTCCGGGCTTCGACCGCATCGACGCCGGGTTACGCAACGGACCGGCGCGTCTGCGAGTCGGCCTGCTGCCAAAATCGAAGGCGCCGGTGCGCGAGGGCGCCATGCTCATCTCCGACAGCGGCGAAGTCGTCGGGCACGTCACCTCGGGCGGCTTCTCGCCGACGCTGCAGCGGCCGATCGCCATGGGTTATGTCGCGCGCGCCTTCGCCGCGACGGGCGTCACCGTTTTCACCGAGCTGCGCGGCAATCGCATCGGCGTCGACGTCGCGCCGCTGCCATTCGTCGCGCATCGCTACTTCAAGCCGAACTAAGGAAGACGACATGAGCGGCCTGCGTTTCACCAAGGATCACGAATATCTGCGCCTCGACGGCGACGTCGCCACGATCGGCATTTCCGATTATGCGCAGGCGCAGCTCGGCGACATCGTCTTCGTCGATCTGCCCACGATCGGAAAGAAGGTGACGAAAGGATCGGAGCTCGCCGTCATCGAGAGCGTGAAGGCGGCGAGCGAAGTCTATGCGCCGATCTCGGGCGAAGTCGTCGAGGTCAATCCCGAACTCGGCGAGAGACCCGCCCTCGTCAATGACGATCCGCTCGCGGGCGGGTGGCTCGTGAAGCTGCGCGTCGAAAACGCCGGAGAGCCCGAAACGCTGATGGACGAAGCGGCCTATGCCGGCTTCGTGAAGACCTTGTAGCTGAAAGGGGCAGGAAAAAGATGCGCTATCATCCTCTGTCCGAGGCCGACAGAAAGGCGATGCTGACCAAGATCGGCGTCGCCAACGTAGAGGCGCTTTACGCGGACGCGCCGGCGTCGACGCTTCTGAAGGCGCCGCTCGATCTGCCGCCCCACAAATCCGAGCTCGAGGTCGAGCGCATCTTTTCGCGCCTCTCCGCGCTCAACACGCCGGCGGGCCGCGTCCCCTTTTTCGTCGGCGCCGGGGCCTACAGGCATCACGTGCCCGCGAGCGTCGATCATCTGATACAGCGCTCGGAATTTCTCACGAGCTACACGCCTTATCAGCCGGAGATTTCGCAGGGCACGCTGCAATATCTCTTCGAGTTTCAGACGCAGGTCGCGCTGTTGACCGGCATGGATGTGGCGAACGCCTCCATGTATGACGGCTCGACCGCGACCGCCGAAGCCGTGCTGATGGCGCACCGCTTGACGAAACGGCGCAAGGCGCTGCTCTCGGGCGGATTGCATCCCCATTACGCCGAGGTGGTGCGCACGATCTCGCGCCTCGCCGAGGACGAAGTCGCGGATCTGCCGCCGGACGTCTTCGGCGCGGAGGATCTGATCGCGCGCATCGACGACACGCTGTCCTGCGTCGTCGTGCAGACGCCTGATTTCTTCGGCAATCTGCGCGACCTGACGAAGATCGCGGAAGCCTGCCACAAGCATGGCGCGCTGCTCATCGCGGTTTTCACCGAAGCCGTGTCGCTCGGCCTGCTGACGCCGCCGGGCGCGTTTGGCGCGGATATCGTCGTGGGCGAAGGCCAGTCCATCGGCAATGCGCTGAATTTCGGTGGCCCCTATGTCGGCCTCTTCGCGACGCGGCACGATTATGTGCGGCAAATGCCGGGCCGCCTCGCGGGCGAGAGCGTCGACGCCGACGGGCGGCGCTCCTATGTGCTGACGCTCTCGACGCGCGAACAGCACATCCGCCGCGACAAGGCGACCTCCAACATCTGCACCAATTCGGGCCTCTGCGCGCTCGCCTTCACCATCCATCTGACGCTGCTCGGCGAAGCGGGGCTCATGAGGCTCGCAAAGCTCAATCACGCCAACGCCGTCGCGCTGGCGGAGATGCTGGAGAAGCTCCCGAATGTGGAAGTCCTCAACAAGAGCTTCTTCAACGAATTCACCATTCGCGTGAAGGGCGACGCCGCGTCGCTCGTCGAGAAGCTGGCGGCGAGAGGCGTGCTCGCGGGCGTTCCCGTATCGCGGCTCCTCCCGAAGGCGGGCCTCGACGATCTGCTTCTCGTCGCCAGCACCGAAACCAATACGCATGAAGACCGCGCGGCGCTCGTCGCCGCCCTCGAGGAAGCGCTCTGATGCTCGATCGCCCCGCTCACATTGACGAAACGCCTGAGACCTTCACGGGCAATCGCGCGCTCGATCAGGAAGAGCCCTTGCTCTTCGAGATCGGCCGTCTCGACGCCACGGGCGTCGACCTGGACGAGGCGCCGCAAGTCGCCTCGCGCCTTGGCGGCGTCGAACGCAAGGGCGGCATCGGCCTTCCCGGCCTCACCGAGCCGGAGACGATGCGCCATTATGTGCGCCTGTCGCGCAAGAACTATTCGATCGACGCGGGCCTCTATCCGCTCGGCTCCTGCACGATGAAGCACAATCCGCGCCTGAACGAGAAGATGGCGCGGCTCGAGGGCCTCGCGGACATTCATCCGCTGCAGCCGGTCTCGACCGCGCAAGGCGCGCTCTCTCTCATGGAGTCGCTCGCCCACTGGCTGATGACGCTCACCGGCATGCACGCCGTGGCGCTCTCGCCGAAGGCGGGCGCGCATGGCGAGCTCTGCGGCATGATGGCGATCAAATCGGCCATTGCGGCGAAGGGCGAAGGCGCGACGCGCAATGTCGTGCTCATTCCACAATCGGCGCATGGCACCAATCCGGCGACGGCGGCGCTGCTCGGCTTTTCCGTGCGCGTCGTGCCGGCGGCGGAAGACGGAACCGTGCGCGCCGAGGCCGTGCGCGCGGCGCTCGGTCCCGACGTCGCGGCGATCATGCTGACGAACCCCAACACATGCGGGCTCTTCGAGCGCGAAATCGTCGAGATCGCCGAGGCCGTGCATGCGGCGGGCGCTTTCTTTTATTGCGACGGCGCGAATTTCAACGCCATCGCCGGCGTCGCGCGCCCCGGCGATTTCGGCGTCGACGCCATGCATATCAATCTGCACAAGACCTTCTCGACGCCCCATGGCGGCGGCGGGCCGGGCGCCGGGCCTGTCGTTCTCTCCGAGCGCCTCGCGCCCTTCGCGCCCATTCCCTTCATCCGCCGCAACGGCGAGACGCTCGAAATGGTCGAACATGCGGAAGGGACGCAGAGCTTTGGCCGCATGACGGCCTTTCACGGCCAGATGGGCATGTTCGTGCGCGCTCTGGCTTACATGCTCGCGCATGGCGGCGACGGCGTGACGCAGGCGTCGAAAGACGCCGTGCTGTCGGCGAATTACGTGCGCGCCTCGCTGCGCGACGTGATGACCCAGCCTTTCGGCGACCGGCCCTGCATGCACGAAGTGCTGTTCGACGACGCCTGGCTGAAAGGCACTGGCGTCACGACGCTCGATTTCGCCAAGGCGATGATCGACGAGGGCTATCATCCGATGACGATGTATTTCCCGCTCGTCGTTCACGGCGCCATGCTGATCGAGCCGACGGAATCTGAGTCGAAAGACTCGCTCGATCTCTTCATCGCCACGCTGCGCGATCTCGCGAAAAGCGCGAAGGAGGGCGATGCGAAGCGCTTCACCCAGGCGCCGCGCTTCGCGCCGCGCCGCCGCGTGGACGAGACGCTCGCGGCGCGAAAGCCGGTTCTGAGGTGGGACCCCGCGTAAGCGAAAACGCAACAGACAGGCTGACGCCCCTCTCGCTTCGGGACGCCTGCTTCGCCGGCTCCCCAGCATGAGGGGCCCTCGGGATTTACCGAGCGCTGCAAAGCGCCCAACAAAAAAGGCGGGCCCTCGCGGCGCCCGCCTTTTTATTGGTTCACTCAGAGGCTCACCGATCGCGCGGCGGCAGGATCGGCAGCACGATCTCGGGCTGCTTGCCGGTCAGCGACTTGAGGAAGGCGACGAGTTTCGTCGTTTCGTCGTCGGAGAGCTTCACGCCGAGCTGCGACTCGGCCATCACATTCACGGCCTTGCGGAGATCGAAAGTCGAGCCCGTGTGGAAATAAGGGGCCGTCAGTTCGACGTTGCGCAGCGACGGGACCTTGAAGACGTAGCGGTCGGCGATGTTCTTCGTCACGGCGTAGCGGCCGGCGTCCTCCGCCGGAAGATGCTCGGGGCCGGGATTGGCGATGACGCCGAACTTGGCGTAGCTCTTGCCGCCGATGTTGACGCCGTTGTGGCAACCCGAGCAGCCCTTGTCCATGAAGAGCTTGAGGCCCGCCTTCTGGTCGTCCGAAAGCGCGGCGTCGTCGCCGGTCAGCCAGCGGTCGAAAGGCGCGTCGGGCGTGATCAGGGTCGCCTCGAACACCGCGATGGACTTGCCGATATTGTCGTAGTCGAGCGGTTCGGCGTCGCCGGGGAACGCCTTCCTGAAGGCTCCCTCATAGGCGGGGATGGCCTTGAGCTGCTCGATTTCGCGCCGCTTCGTCGCGGCGAGTTCGGCAGGGTTGATCGCCATCGGGCCGCCGCGCGTCTTCAGCATGGCCTTCGGATTCGCCATCACCGAATTCACGACCTGATCCTGCAGGTCGGCCGCTCGGCCGTCCCAATATTGGGTCTTGTTGAAGACCGCGTTGAACACGGTCTGCACCTCGCGGCCCGCGAGTTGCGCGGCGCCGCTGGAGAGCGCGCCGCCATCGACGCCGCCCATGCTCAGATTATGGCAGGTGGCGCAGGCGAAGGCGCGGCTTTCGGAGAGGCGGGGTTCGAAATAGAGCATCTTGCCGAGCGCGAGCTTCTCGGGCGTCGCGGGATTGTCGGCAAAGGCCGGCGCCGTCTTTGGAATCGGCTCGAAAAGCCCCTTCGCCTGATCGCGCAGGGCGTCCTCCGCGCGGGCGCCGCCCGCGGCAAGCGGCAGAAGAACGAAAAGCGAGGCGATGAGGGAGTGACGCATGTTCGGACCCATCTCCGGAAAGCACGGGAATCGTTCTATAGCACAGCTCTTCTTACTGGCTCGCCCATAAAATCCGCGCCATCCAGCTCACTTCCTCGCGCGGAATGACGCGGTCGGCGAAGGCCGGATTGATCGAACGCAGCTCGATCAGGCGGGCGGTCTGGCGCTTCAGCTCCTTGGCCATGATCTCGCCCGCAATGGTTTTCACCACGACGCGGTCGCCGCGGCGAATGGGCGCAGCCGGAGAGACGATGACGATGTCGCCGTCGCGATAAAGCGGGGCCATCGAGTCCCCGGATATTTCCAGCGCATAGGAGTGTTCGTCGGCGTCGGCGAGCACGTCGATCTCGTCCCAGCCGGCGCCCACGGCGAAGCCGGCGTCGTCGAAAAAGCCGCCCTCCCCCGCCTGGGCGAGGCCGATCAAGGGCCGCGTATGGCGCCGCGTCGCCGCGCTGTTGGCGGAGACCAGCGCCATGAACTCGTCGAGGCTCGCCCCGGTCGCCTGCAAGACCTTGGCGATGGACTCGGTCGAGGGCCAGCGCTGGCGCCCTTCCGGCGTCTCGCGCTTGGAGCGGTTGAAGGTGGTCGGGTCCAGCCCGGCCTTGCGCGCGAGCCCGGAAGGGGTCAGGCCGTAGCGCTCGCCGAGCGCGTCGAGCGCGGCCCAGATCTGCGCGTGAGAGAGAATGTCGGTCATCGGAAAGGCCGTGGCGGGAAGAATTCCTAGATAGGAATATATCCGCAATTATGTACTTTGTAAACCACCGCCCGAATCGGCTAAGCTGCTCATCTAATTGCGCAGCTACAGGATTCGGAAGATGGGACTTGCTTACGAGAACCTCGATGAAGAAACACGCCGCTTCATGGTCGAGGAGATCGAAATGGATATCGCGTCAGATAAAATTTACCGAAGCAGCTACCTGACACAGACCGGACAAGGCAATTGGCCGGAATATCTCCTCGATGCTGCGCGAACGGGCTCCGACGAAACGCTATCTAGAACTTTGCAGATGGCTGGGTCATTCAATGCAATGCCCACGAGACAACTCGCCAACGGCAAGGTGATCCAAGCGAAGGTTCCACACAATGCGGCGGACGTTTTGGCCGAAAGCGAATTCAACCGCTACTACTGCCGCGGCTTGAGTCGCAGGGCCTTAGAAGCCGGGCTGCCTAGGCTTGAGGTTTACCGCGCAAAACAAGTTGCGGTTCCTCGTCCTGAATCCGAAGAGAAGATCGGGTTGTTGTGCGAGCCAGAGGTTCTTCTAATCGACCTTCGCAAAAGCCAAGGCGTAGAGCCCGCTCTTGGCATCCCTCCGGGTCCGGGATCAGGAATTTCCGTTAGAATCCCTCGGTGATTCTCCGAGAACGATGGAACCGTGGCTGTCCGACGAATAATCGAACATGTAATCTTCCGGCTCCATCAGATAGGCACGGAACTCGCCCGTGAGGGCGATTCCGTGGAAGCGGCCTACTTTCGATAGGTCAGAAAGAAAGCTCTCCAGCCGCGCTTCTGCGCCATCAGCGCTCGTCATCTGTTTTTGCATCCTTCCCAGATGGGGTGGCGATCACTTCTTTTGTAGGCTTATGCCGCGCGACCTTCTTTAGCGCCTCGTCAAAGCGCTCTTCGGATTCGTCGCATTCAAGCGCTTTTGCCGCTTCAGCGAATCGCTCAGACTGCGATCCTGACGCTCCCGTTTTCTGTTTGGTGACCATGCCGAAGACCCTCTACCGAATTTACATGGATGACAGCGGGAACGTGGACGCGAGTGCCACAAACGATCACAACCAAAGATATGGTTCGATCTCCGCCGTTATCCTAGAAGCCCAATACCTTGACGAGGTCTTCAATAGCAGCTTCGCCATGCTGGTTGAGAGGCATTTCGGGACGAAGGCGGACGGTACGCCTCATAACCTGCACCGAAGAGTACTCAATTCTCCCCCAGATCACGGACCGTTTTCTGTGCTTAGAGACGACGCAAAGCGCGCTGCGTGGGATGCAGACGCCTTATCAATGTTTAAGAGGGCGAAATATGTCGTCATAACCGCATGTGTAGATAAGGTCGAATGGTATTGGCGCTACCCTGAATGGTCAGGCGATTTTTATGAGGTTCTTGTCCAAGCTGTGTTAGAAAGGGCCTATTACTTTTTACGCAGGGACATGATAGCGGAGGTCAATATTGAAACAAAGAACCAAGGCAGAGACCAAAAACTTAAAGAAAAATATAAGAACGCACTAGAGACTGGATACACTTACATTTCAGGAGAGAAGCTTTCTTCTGTATTTTGTTCGAAAGAATTGAACATAGTAACAAAATCTGATTGCAAGCCAGGTGCGCAGTTAGCCGACCTTATCGCCGGACCCGCGCTTCAGCATGTGAGATTTATGCACACACGACGGCACCCAATAACAGGGCCGTTCGTTCAAACTCTCTGCGGTATATTGGAGGAGGAAAAGTTTTATCGAGATTGGAAAGGCAGACCAGACGGCTATGGTCGCCTCTGGCGACCAACTAGAGCTAAACGCTAAACGGCCCCCGAAACGGGGGCCATCCAAGCGTAGCTTGTCCCTCCACCCGCGACAGAATCGCTGTGGATTGCTCTTGACAATAAGAAAATACCACGAATCGTCAAGAGCAAAAGTCGCTCGATCTGTACTATTTTCTTATCAAGTCAAGGAGTTTTCGTCAGGCCAGCGGTAGGTAAGGCGTTTTCCGCTGATGCCTTTCAGCGCACGAGACGCGCGCTCCTGATCCTCGCAACCAAGCTTCGAGCGGTGGTTGTAGCGGAAATCAAACTCAGCCAAATAGCGATGCAGATGCTTTTCACCGCAATGGTGATAGACGCCCCGCATACCGCGCTTGAAGATCGAGAAAACGCCCTCAACCGTGTTCGTGTGGACATCGCCGCGAACGTACTCTTCGTGGCTGTGCGTCACAGTGTCATGCTTGGCGAACGTCTCGCCAACCTCTGGATAAAGGCGGCTTTCGTCCGTGTAGAGTGTAGCCTCGCGGTCGATGTTGTCGGCCACGATCTTGGCGACGGTCTTCTTGTCCGCGCGCTCGACGTGGAACGAGCGAACCGAGCCGCCACGCTCAACTAGAGCCACAACCGCGCGCTTGGACGACAGGGCAGACTTGCCGCGCTTCGTGCGCTTCGTCACCACGTCCTTGTCGCCAAAATACGTCTCGTCGGCTTCCACAACGCCACCAGCGCCACCCATAGGCGCAAGCGTGCCGTCGCGCATGGCTTCGCGGATGCGGTGAGCCAGAAACCACGCCGTCTTGTACTGAACCTCAAGAATGCGGTGCAGCTGGTGAGCGCTCACGCCCTTCTTGGAGGCGGTCATCAGGTAAACGGCCTGAAGCATCTTGTTCAGCGGGATATGCGCCGACTCGAAAACCGTCCCAACCTTCACGGTGAACTGCTTGCGGCAATCCCGGCACTTGCGCAGGCCCATGCGGGTTTTGCGCAGATCGTAGTGCTTTTCGGAGACCGAGCCGCAATGCGGGCAAACCGGGCCGAGGGGCCATAGGATTTTTTCCACATGCTCGAAGGCTTTTGCCTCATCGTGGAAATACGGCTTCGAAAGAACGGACATGACTAGCTCCTTGACTCTTAAGCTACATCATCGTCCGTGGTTTGTAAACTACATAATAGCCAATATATCCTCCCGCCGCACGGGGCAAGTCGAATTTCTTTTATTCCAACCCGGTTTAGTCAATTGTCGGATTCGACGAGCTTTTCGACCCGACAATAAAGCAAAGCCTAAGCCTCCTCCTCCGCCTCCTTCGCGGGGCCGGAGATGCGGCGGCGGGCCTGTTCGCGCTTGATTTCATTGCGCCGCTCGGTCTGGCGCGCCCGCGCCTCCTCGCCCGTGGGCTGCAGAATCTTGCGGAACTCGTCGCGCTTCTCGTGGATCGAGGCGATGACGTAGCCCATGGGCACGCCGACATCGACGAGCACGGTCTCGGCGAGCTGGAGGCTCGCTTCGATCGTCTCGGGGATCGCGTCGCTGGCTCCAAGTCCATAGAGCGTCGTGGCGTGGCGGGCGTCGCGGGCGCGGGCGACGATGATGAGGTCGTCGCGGATTTCATGGGCGAGGCGCACGATCTCCTCGACGGCGGGCGCGTTCTCGATGGTGACGACCAGCGCGCGGGCCTGCTCCAGGCCGCATTTGAGCAGAAACTCCCGCCGCGCGGCGTTGCCCCAATAGATCTCGACGCCCTTCTCCCGGCCCTGGGAGACCAGCGAGACGACATTTTCGACCGCGACGAAGGGCACGTTGTGGCGGGAGAGCATCTCGCCCACCAGGCTGCCAATGCGCCCGAAGCCGACGATGACCACGCGCCCCTCGGCGATCCCGCTTTCCGGCGCGAGATGGGCGTATTTGGCTTCGTCGTCCTCGCGCTCCGCCGGCTGGCCGAGCCGCGCGCCGATCCGGCCCAGAAACGGGATGAAGAAGATCGACAGCGTCACCACGACCATGGCGTCCGCGCCGAAATGGCCAGGCAGCACCCCGGCCAGCATGGCGGAGGTGAGAAGCGCGAAGGCGAATTCGCCGCCGGGCGCCAGAAGCAGCGCCGCTTCCGCCGCCGCGCCCCATTCGATGCCGAAGAGCAGAGCGAGCGGGAAGATGATGGCCGCCTTCACCGCCGTCAGGCCGAGCGCGTTCAGCATGACCGGGGCCGGATCGGCGACGACGGCGCCGATGTCGAGGCCCGCGCCGACCGACACGAAGAACAGGCCGAGCAGCAGACCCTTGAAGGGCTCGATCGTCACCTCGATCTCGCGGCGGAACTCGGTCTCGGCCAGCAGCAGGCCGGCGACGAAGGCGCCGA
Organism: Methylocystis parvus; assembly: GCF_049675845.1. Taxonomy (GTDB): domain Bacteria; phylum Pseudomonadota; class Alphaproteobacteria; order Rhizobiales; family Beijerinckiaceae; genus Methylocystis; species Methylocystis parvus_A. The sequence goes on along the minus strand of NZ_CP187161.1, from coordinate 3,016,212 downwards.
GGCCCATGGAGAGCCCTGCCGCCGCCGTGACCAGCGCCTCGCCCACGACGACGAGCAGGCAGGCGGCCATGAACAGCTCCGTGAGCTGGGCCGACGCCACGAGCCTGAACAGCGGGCGCAGCAGCAGACGGCCGAAGATAATGAGGCCGGCGAGGGCGAGAAAGGCCGGCAGAAAGGCGGAGACCGCCTGCATCGCGCTGAAACCATCCTTGGCCTGCGCCATGAAGGAGACGAAGAACAGCGCGGGCGCGACCATGAGGTCCTGCAGCAGCAAAACCGAGAAGGCGACGCGGCCGGGCGTCTTGTTGATGCGCCTTCCCTCCGAGAGGACCGGCATGACGACGGCGGTCGAGGACATCGCCAGCGCCGCGCCCATCAGGATGGAGGGCGCCGCCCCGACGCCGAACCAGTGATGGCCGACAAGGGCGAGAACGGTCGCGCAGACCGCGACCTGCGCGAGGCCGAGACCGAAGACGAGGCGCCGCAGGCGCGCGAGGCGCTCCCAGGAGAGCTCCAGCCCGATCATGAAGAGCAGGAAAACGAGCCCGAACTCCGCGAGCTGCGAGACGCCCTGCACGTCGGCGATGGTGAAGAAGGAGGCGATATTGCCGGGCGCGGCGAAACGCCCCAGCCCATGCGGCCCCAGCGCCGCGCCGGCGAGCAGAAAGCCGAGGACGGGGCTGACGCGGAGGCGATGGAACAGCGGGACGACGACGCCCGCCGTGGCGAGAAAGACCAGCGCCTCGCGATAAGACTCCAGATGTAACGGATTTTCCCCCAATGAGCCCCCCGCCGCCGCGACATTGATTCGACTTAGCGAATGTAAAGGCGACGGCGCGTTTGGCGAGCGCGCTCAGGACAAAACTTTGTCTCTGGCGCGCACAAAAAAGCGCCGCCCCGAAAGGCGGCGCTAAAAGTTGGCTGGAGGGTCGGCCTGAACCGGGACTATTCGGCGCGCGCGGACTCCTTACCATTCACGGGCGCCGCGGCGGCGTTCTTGGCCGCGGCGACGCGCGTCCAGGTCTCGCCGCTGCACAGGAAGCCCCAGAGGCACCCTTTCAACCGCAGCTCGTTTGCGGATTTGATGGTGATGAAACCGTCATAGGTCTTGCCGTCCTGGGCGTTGTAGAGCTTGCCCTTCCATTCGTTGGGGCCGCTCTTCGTCGCGCCGCGCAGGATGACTGTGCCGATCGACTTCTCGTCCTCGGCCTTCTTCACCGAGATGAGCTTGGCGCAGAGCTGCGCCCCGCAATCGTAGAAGCTGAACTGCTCGCCGCCTTCCGGCCGCAGCCAGACGCCGTGCGGATCTTTGGGATCGGTGGCGCCCACCGCCGCAACCGGCGCGGCGAGAAGAGCGAGAGCCGCGGCCGGGGCCGCAAGACGCGCCAGACCAAGCGCGAAGGGATCGAATACAAAAATACGCTTCATTTCGATCGCTCCTTTTCGTGGCGATGAAGGAAGCATCCCGCCGCATAAGGGCGATTCTTCGGCGTTAATGGGGACTCGTCGCGGCTAAGGCTGAAGCAGACGTTTATAGGCCTCGAGCGTCGCGCGCTGCATCTGCTCGACGGAGAAGCGCGACTGCACGTTCAGCCGCGCCCGCAGCATCATCTCGTCGCGCGCCGACGCCTTCATCGCCAGCGCCTCGGCCACGGCCCGCGCCAGCGCCGCCGGATCGCCAGGGGCCACACGCCAGCCGGTCGCTTCGTGCAGCGGGCATTGCGGCGGGGCGCGCACGATCTCGGGCGAAGCGCCGATGTCCGAGACGATCACCGGCGCGCCCATGGCCTGCGCCTCGATGGCGACGCGGCCAAATGCCTCGGGCTCCGTGGAGGGCGCGACGATCACGGCGCTCGCGAGATAGGCCGCGGGCATGTCGTCGCAATGGCCGACATTGCGCACGAAACCCTCGAGGCCGGCGCGGGCGATCTGCGTCTCGATGTTGCGGCGGAAGCTGTCGCTATGCGGATCGCCGACGAAGAGGATACGGATGTCGTCCTGCCAGTCGGCGGCGAGGCGCTTCGCCGCGTCGATCATCACGCCATGGCCCTTTCGCGCGGCGAGGCGCGCGGGAAGCAGCACCACGCGCTCATGCGGGGCGACGCCCCACTCCGCGCGCAGCCTCTGCACGCGCCCGGGCGACACGGACGCCGGAGAGAAGGCGCGCAGATCCGCGCCGCGCGGAATGACGACGACGCGCCCGGCGGCTTCGGGATGCAGCTCGCGAATGCGCTTCGCGGCGAATTCGGAGATGGCGATGACGACGTCGCCCGACGCCATGATGGCGTTGTAGCGCAGTTTGATCGGCGAGGTTCCGTAATAGGCGCTGTGATAGGTGGTGACGAATTTCGCGCCGGTCTGCCGCGTCGCGTAATAGGCGACCCAGGCCGGCGCGCGCGAGCGGGCGTGAACGATGTCGACGCCCTCGTCGCGGATGATTCGCGCGAGCTGCACGGAATTGAGCGCCATGGAGATGGGATTCTTCGTCGCCGCCGGGAAAGGCAGCCATACGCCGCCTTTCGATTGGAGCTCGCTCACCATGCGCCCGCCGCGCGAGGCGACGAGACTGCGGCCGCCCGCCTGCGAAAGGGCTTCGGCCATATCGATGGCGGCGCGCTCCGCCCCGCCCGACTGAAGGTCGGGAACGATCTGCAGCACCGTGCGGCCCGTCAGAAGGCAGTCGGCGGCGGCGAGAGGGGCGAGGGACTGGGACATTTGATAAAGGACGAGCGGGCCGTTGGTCACGTTGCGAACGCTCGCATTCTCTTACGAGATTATTTACCAACTATGAGCGAAACGCGGGAATTCAAGCGCGCGGGACTTGCGCCTCCCTTAAACCGAGAGATCAGCTTGAGCGAGACCGCAATAGACTTCGTCGACGTCTCCAATCCTTGCGGCGGCGCGCCCTGGCGCATTGCGCGGCGCCTGCGCGAGGCGACGGGCAAGGGCGACGGCGGTCCCGGGCTCGTCTGGCTCGGCGGGTTCGCCTCTGACATGGAGTCGACCAAGGCGGGCTTTCTCGACGCATGGGCGCAGGAAAGAGGCCGCGCCTTTCTACGATTCGATTACTCCGGCCATGGCGCGTCTGAGGGGCGATTCGAGGACGGCTGCATCGGCGACTGGCTGGAGCAGACGGCGGCCCTCTTCGAGCGCTCGACCAAAGGCCCCCAGATCGTCGTCGGCAGCTCGATGGGCGGCTGGATCGCGCTGCTGGTGGCGCGCCGCCTCGCCGAGAAGAAAGAGAGCCATCGTCTCGCGGGCCTCGTGCTGCTCGCGCCGGCGGTCGACTTCACGCAAGAACTGATGTGGAGGAATCTCGACGAGGCGACGCGCCGCGAGATCATGGAGAAAGGCGCCTGGATGCGCGCCTCGCAATATTCCGATCACCCGACCCCCATCACCCGCCGGCTGATTGAGGACGGACGCAAGCATCTGCTGCTCGGTGGAATCATCCGCGCCCATGCGCGCGTCCATATCCTGCAGGGCATGGCGGACCCGGACGTGCCCTGGCGCCACGCGCTGACGCTTGTCGAGCATCTCTCGGCGGACCCCGTGACCCTGACCTTCGTGGCCGACGGCGACCACCGTCTGTCGCGCCCGGAAGACCTCGCGCAGCTCGGCGCCGCCGTGGCGCTGATGAGCGCGCCGCCCGCCGGCGTCCCGGCGCCGGACCTCTTTTCCTGAGGAGGGATTTCGCCAGAGCGCGGCTGTTTAATCAATCTTAGGCATAAGAAATCCTTCCTGAAAAACCGCATCAATTTGTTAAGTCCCGTAAAGCAACTCTGGTCGCGCAAAAGGCGCCATGACAGGCGCGGAATGCGGCGAAGGGCGGAAAACCGCCCCCCAGACAAATGAGTTGTCTCGACCATGCGCGCGTCTCGAATCTTGGCCCTCGTCGTCGCTTCAGCGATCTCGATGACATTCGGGATGAGCGCGCGCGCCGCCGATTGGTATACGGGCGTCCCGACCGATGGGCCGCCGATCCCCAAGGCCCCGCGCGCGACACTCGACATCGCTCTCGACGGCACCAGCCAGGCGGCCTATTCGGCCGCGATCATCGGCACGATCGCCCCCTTCACGCCGCTCGACCGCAGCGGCTTCCGCGTCCGCGGCAGCGGCATCGTCGGCACCTATACCTATGAGTCCACGGACGTCGGCAAGGTTAACGGCAATCTGACCGGCGGGGCCCTGCTCATGGGTTATGAGTGGGTCTTCAAGCGCGCCACCGTCTCGGTCTATCTCGGCGGCGAGATGGTCAACACCACGATTTCGCCCAACGACCCGAACAACCAGGCCAAGGGCACGAGCGTCGGCATCAAGGTCGCGACGGACTTCTACGTCACGCCGACCAAGGAGACGATGATCGCGGGCGTGTTCTCCTACTCCTCGAATTTCAGCTCCTACTACGGCCGCCTGAAATTCGGCATGGCCTTCGCCGACCGCATCTATGTGGGCCCCGAGGTCGGCATGCTGGGCGACAACTTCTTCCAGCAATGGCGCGTCGGCGGCCATGTGACCGGCATCAGGTTCGGCATGCTGCAATTCGGCGCCGCGATGGGCTTTCTTAACGATCGCGTGCGCGGCGGCGGCCTCTACGGGACGGTCGACACGCGAGTAACTTTCTAATCCGCCTAGGTAAACGGCTCGGCGGTCCCATCGTTAACGTGGCTTTTATCTCCCCCGTCTACATTTCGGGAAGGGAAGATCGCGAGGTCATGGATGTTAGGGTTGCGTGCGTTCGCGTGGATCGCGACTGGCGTACTCTCCGTTGCGTTGCTGACGCAGCCGGTGAGCGTGCAGGCGCAATTGTCCCTGAGCGTCACCATCATCGCCGTTCTTCTCGTCCTGTGGCGTTTCGGCCGCAGCCCTTTGGCGCGCCAGGCGTATCTCGCGCTCTCCAGCTTCATCGTCATCCGCTACGTCTACTGGCGCCTGACCTGCACGCTGCCGCCGACCTCGGACTGGGTGGGCCTCGGCTTCGGCCTCATCCTGCTCTCGGCGGAGCTCTATTGCGTCCTGATCCTCATCATCAGCCTGATCGTCAATGTCGATCCGGTGAAGCGCAAGCCGCTGACGCGACGCGACGACGAGGATCTGCCTGTCGTCGACGTCTTCATCCCGACCTACAACGAGGACGAATACATCCTCGCCACGACGGCGGCGGCGGCGCTGTCGATGGATTATCCGAAGGAAAAGCTCAATGTCTGGCTGCTCGACGACGGCGGCACGGACCAGAAGTGCAACGACAAGAACCCCGCCAAGGCCGAAGCCGCCAAGCTTCGGCGTTCGTCGCTGCAGGAGCTGTGCAAGCGTCTCGGCGCCCATTACCTGACCCGCGCCAAGAACGAACACGCCAAGGCCGGCAACATGAACAGCGCGCTCGCCCATGTGAAGGGCGACATCGTGCTGGTCTTCGACGCCGACCACGCGCCCTTCCGCGCCTTCCTTCAGGAGACGGTCGCCTATTTCATCGACTATCCGAAGCTCTTCCTCGTCCAGACGCCGCACGTCTTTCTCAATCCCGACCCGATCGAGAAGAACCTCAAGACCTTCGACCGCATGCCGTCCGAGAACGAAATGTTCTACTCGATGACGCAGCGCGGCCTCGATAAATGGGACGCCTCCTTCTTCTGCGGCTCCGCGGCGCTTCTGCGCCGTTCGGCGCTGATGGAGGCGGGCGGCTTTTCCGGCGTCACCATCACGGAAGACTGCGAAACGGCCTTCGAGCTCCACGCCAAGGGCTATAACAGCATCTTCGTCGACAAGCCGCTGATCGCCGGCCTGCAGCCCGAGACATTCGCGTCCTTCGTCGGACAGCGCGTGCGCTGGTGCCAGGGCATGCTGCAGATCATGGTGCTCAAGAATCCCGCGCTGAAGAAGGGCCTCAAGCCCATTCAGAAGCTCGGCTACCTCTCGAGCATGACCTTCTGGTTCTTCCCCTTCCCGCGCCTCATCTTCATGCTGGCGCCGCTCGCCTACATCCTCTTCGACGTGAAGATCTTCGTCTCGAACGTCGACGAGGCGGTGGCCTTCACCGCGACCTACATGATCTCCAACGTCATGCTGCAGAACTACATGTTCGGCACCGTGCGCTGGCCATGGGTCTCGGAGCTCTACGAATATTGCCAGGGCGTCTTCCTCAGCAAGGCGATCGTCTCCGTGCTGATGAATCCGAGAAAGCCGACTTTCAACGTCACGGCGAAGGGCCTCACGCTCGACAACGACCATCTCTCCGAGCTGGCCTGGCCCTTCTTCGCCATCTATCTGATGCTGCTCACCGGCACGCTGGTCGCCGCCTTCCGCTACGTGGTGGAGCCCGGCGTCAGCAATCTGATGATGATCGTCGGCATCTGGAACACCTTCAATCTCATCATGGCCGGCGTCGCGCTCGGCGCCGTCTCCGAGCGCAAGCAGCCCGACCGTCATCCGCGCCTCACCATCAAGCGCAAGGGCTGGCTCGATTTCAGCGACCAGCGCGTCGCGGTGGAGATCGTCAACGTCTCGGCCGGCGGTTGCGCCGTGCGTCTCATGGAAGAGATGCCGCCCATGCTGCTCGAGGCAGAGGACACGCGCGCCCGCCTGACGATCGAACCCGTCGGCGATCTCGTCGGCAAGCGCAGCCTGCCGCTCATCTTCCGCCGCGGCCCAAACACCGGCGACGATATTTTCGGCTGCGAGTTCGACACGATGCAGGCCGAGGAATATTTCGTGCTCGCCGACCTCATGTATGGCGACAGCGACGCGCTGCCGCGCTTCCTGGCGAGCCGCCGCAAGCACAAGAGCATCTGGGCCGGCACCGGCCAGTTCATCTGGTGGGGTCTCGTCGAGCCTTTCCGCGCCCTCGCCTATCTGTTCAAGCCCAAGCCGAAGACCGAAGAGGAAGCCGCCGCGGCCCCCGCGCCGCCGCCCGAAACCTCGACCGCGTGGCTCAAGCGTCTCGTGGCGCAGGCGAGCGACGGCGAGAAGAAACCGGCCGAGGGGGACCCGCAACAGGCGGCGCGAAAATCGGCATGACGAGACTCCCCTCCCATAGCGCGCGCCATTCGCGCGGTTTTCGCGCCTTCGCGGCCGCGGGCGCGCTGGCGCTCGTCGCGTCGCAGGCGCTGGCCCAGGCGATTTTCCTCACCGCGCCCCAGGAGGTTTCGCGAATCAACCGGCCGCCCGTCGTCATCGACCCGGCTCCCGTGAACACGACGCCGGCCCGGCCTCAACCGGCCGCCGCTCCCGCTCCGGCGCCGGCGCAGGCCCCCCAGTTTCCCGCCGCCGCGACGCCTGCGCCTGCGCCTCAATTCCCCGCGCCCGCCGTCGCGCCGGTGATGCCCGGCGCGGTCCTCCAGGGTCCGGCGGCGACCGGACCGCGGCCGATTCTCAAGCCCCGGCAGACAATGCTGAGGCATCTCGCCAACAACATTCAGGGCTACCGTCTCGCCGGCGAGATCGGTTCGTCCGAATGGCCGATGTACATCACGGACAGGCAGGCGCGGCGGCGCCTGCAGTTCCAGCTCGGCTATCTCTCCGCCGTCTCGGTGATGCCGGAATATTCCCGCCTCACCCTGTCGATCAACGACCAGCCCGTCGGCGCGACGCCGCTGACGGCCGTCCAGTCGGTGAAGACCGTCGTCTTCGACATTCCCGCGGGCCTGCTCCGCCCCGGCTTCAATTCCGTGCGCATCACCGCCGAGCAGCGCCATCGCGTGGATTGCTCGATCGAGGCGACGCAGGAGCTGTGGACGCAGATCGATCCGACGCAGACCGGCCTCATCCTCGACGAGTCCGACGCCGCGATCGACGCCATTTCCGATCTCGGCGCCCTGCCCGCCGACGAACAGGGCGCGTTGCCGCTGCGCGCCGTCATGCCCGCCAACCCGACCACGCGCGACATCGAGCGCATGCTGCGCGTCGTGCAGCTCATCTCGATCATCGGCCGCTTCGAGCAGCCGGTCGTCGATACGGGCGCGATCGCGGGCGGCCTCTACGGCGCAAATCTTCTCGTCGGCACGGCGGCCGAACTCGCGGCCATCGCCGGTCCGCAAATGGTGGGCCTCGTCACCAAGCCGCGCGCTTTCGTCCTGCCCCTGACCCCGGGCCGGCGCACGACCATCGTCGTCACCGGCGCCGACGCCCAGCAGGTGGACGAGGCGATCAAGCAGTTTCTCGTCGCGACGAAGCCGAAGGGCGCCGCCGCGGGCCTGCGCGCCGCCGCCGCCTTCCCGGGCTATCGCGTCGAGGGGGGCCAGCGCCTGCGCCTCGCCGATATCGGCGTGCGCAGCGCCGAATTCGACGGCCGCCTCTTCAGGACCGCCTTCAACATCATCATGCCGTCGGACTTCTACCCGGCGGACTATGGCCGCGCGACGGTGCGCGTCGCCGGCGGCTATTCGCCGGGCCTCACCTCAAAGGCGCAGCTCGTCATGTATGTGAACGAGCGCACCGCGGTCAGCCTGCCGCTGCTCAAATCGACGGGCGAAGTCTTCAAGGACAATCCGCTGCCGGTGCCGCTCGGCTTCCTGCGCCCCGGCCTCAACCGCATCGAGGTCGAGGCGCATGTTCCGACGCCCTCGGACGAGAGCTGCGACACGCTGGCGGCGAAGGACGCGCCCAATCGCTTCCTGTTCCTCGACTCCACCGAGATCGAGATTCCGCCGATCGCCCGCGTCGGACGCCTGCCCGACCTCGCCGTTACGGCGACGGGCGGCTTCCCCTTCGCCGGCTCGCAGCGGCGCTCCAAACTCTTCATGCCGCGCATCGATCCCAAGACGATCGGGGCCGCGGCCACCTTCGTCGCGCATCTCGCCGTCGTCGCCGGACGGCCGATCGACTTCGAGATCACCCAAACGCCGCCGCTCAAGGCGAAGAGCCCGACGCTCGCCGTCGCGCCGTTCGACGCGCTCGACCCCGACCTGATGAAGAAGCTCGACATGCCGGTCGACGATCTCATGCGCGTCTGGCGCGAAAAGATCGGCGTCGAGAGCCGCGGCGGCGCGGAGGTCGACGACAGCGCCGTCGCCGTCGACGCCGCGACGCGCAATCGTCTCGTGCTGCAGAACAATTTCCCGATGGCCTGCCATCCGCCGCACTCGCTCGGCGGCTTCCGCGCCATGCTGCAAAACATCGACCGCTTCGCCACCGGCGCGACAGAGGAAGAGGAAGTCGCCGAGGACGCGCCGGCCGCCCCCGCCGGCGAGGAAGAAGAAGCGTCATCCGACCTCTTCCAGGAATGGGACGCCCGCCTGCGCAACGAGAATCGCTTGAGCTGGCTGTTCGACTTCGCGCGCGGCGTCGGCCAGTGGGGCAAGGCCAAGTTCACCGACGCGGGCGATCTTTTCCGCGGTTTCGAGCGCGGCGGCTCGCCCGCCGAAATGTCCTCCGAGACGTCGCTGGCGCTCGGCCAGAACATTCTCGGCGGCGCGAATGAAAACGTCTGGACGATCCTCACCGCGCCCAACGCCGACGCGCTGGCCGACAGCGTCGCCTGCCTCGTCGACCCGCGCGTGTCGCGCCAGATCGCGGGCCGCCTGTCGCTCCTCGACATCTCCAAGGCGAAGATCGACGCGATCCCGGTCTCCAACACGCATTTTGTGATCACCCAGCCGCTTTCGGTCGGCAATGCGCGGCTCATCGCCGCCGGCTGGCTGTCGCTGCACTCGCTCTATTATGTCGGCGCGGCTCTCGTCTTCGGGCTCCTTCTCGCCGTGACGACGCGCCTCTTCGTCAAGAATGTCGGCAGGAGGACGCCGTGAGCCGCCTTCTGCGCCTCGTCCTTCTCGGCCTCGTCGCGACGATCGCCCCCCCGGCGGTCGCGCAGACTCAGCCGCAGCCGGAAGCGCCGCAAGCCGGCGATCCGGCCGCCGCGCCGGCGGAGACTCCCGCCCCCGAGGCCAAGAAGCCGCCGCGTCTCATCCTAGACGCGCGCGCCCTGCCGCTCGGCGGCGCGCTGAAGATCCCCGGCATGTGGCAGGCGTATAAATCGCGCTTCGTCACCGAAGCGGGCCGGGTCATCGACACCGGCAACAATATGATCAGCCACAGCGAGGGCCAGGGCTACGGCATGCTGCTCGCGGTGGCCGCCAACGACCGCCCGGCCTTCGACCGCATCTGGAGCTGGACGCGCGCCAATCTGATGGTGCGCGACGACGCGCTGCTCGCCTGGCGCTGGGAGCCCGGCAAGCGCCCCGCCATCGCCGACATGAACGACGCCTCGGACGGCGATCTCCTCGTCGCCTGGGCGCTCGCCGAGGCCGGCGATTTCTGGAACGACATGAGCTACCGCACCGCGGGCCGGCGCATCGCCGTCGAAGTCGCCCGCAAGACGGTGATGTTCAAGACGAAGATGGGCGCCATCCTGCTGCCGGCCGTCTCGGGCTTTCACGAGAGCGACCGCGGGGACGGCCCGATCGTCAATCTTTCCTATTACATCTTCCCGGCCTTCACGCGGCTGAAGCTCGTCGCGCCCGAAGTGGACTGGCCGGGTCTGATCCAGACGGGCCTCAATCTCCTCGACGTCACCCGGACGACGCCCGAGACGCTGCCGCCGGACTGGATGTCGCTGAAGGACTGGACCTACAAGCCGGCCGACGGCTTCCCGGCGCAATTCTCCTACAACGCCGTGCGCGTGCCGCTGTACATGGCCTGGGCAGGCATTGGCGAGCGCGAGCAGTACGAGCCCTTCATGGCGCTGGTGCGCAAGACGCGCGGCTCCATGTCGATCATCGACGTCACCAATGGGGTCGAAGTCGGAAAATTCGGCGACGCCGGCATCGGCGCCATCGGCGCCCTCACCGCCTGCGTGGTCGAAGGCTCCAAGGCGCCGCCGCAGCTCTTCATGCTGGCGCCCCAGGACAATTACTATCCCGCGACGCTGCAGCTCCTGTCGGTCCTCGCGATGCAGATGAGGTACGCCTCATGCCTGCGATGACCCGCCTCGTCCTCGTTGCGATCCTCGCCGCGCTGGCGGCGGGAGGCGCGCGCGCGGCCGCGCCGCTTCCCAGCCCCAGGCCGGCGAGCGCCAAAGCGCCCGATCCCAATCCCAAGCCCGCGAAAGCGCAACCCGGGAAGCTGCAGGATCCCAAGGCGCAGGAGGCGAAGCCGCAGGACATCGACGCCGCGGACCCGCAATCCGCCCTCGACGGCAAGCCCAAATCCAGGGCGACGCGCCAGCGGCAGTCGATTCCGATCGTCGGCGGTCCCGTTGCGCCCGACGATTTCGCTTTGCGCTATTATGCGTCCTTGAAGCAGACCGCGCGCGTCAACGCCGAGCTCGCGCGCCTGCACACGCTCTATCCCAGCTATGAGCCGCCGCAGGACCTCTATGAAGCGCCCGCCTCCAACGCCATCGACGAGGAGCCGTTCTGGGCGCTCTTCGCGGCGGACAAGATCGAGGAGCTGAAGGCCGCCATCGACGCGAAGGAGCGCGAGATTCCCGGCTGGAAGCCCTCGGCCGACCTCGCCAGCAAGCTGCGCCGCAAGGAGCTGCGGCTCAAGATTTCGGCGCTCTGGAAGGCCGACAAGATTCTCGATCTCGTCGACTATCTCAAGAAGGAGGACACGAGCGAGCTTCAGGACGACGTCGACGTTCTGTGGACGATCGCGGAGGCGTATGCCCGCGCGCGACAGAATGAAGACGCCGTTAACATGTTCAAGCGCATTCTAACGACGACGAAGGATCCGCAGATCCGCGTCGCAACGATTCAGAAAGCCCTTGGCTCGCTCCGCATGGCTGAAGTCGAAACATTGCTTGCCGCCGTCCCGGGCGCGTCCCAGGCGACGGGCGAGTTCGCGCCGCTGGCGATCGACATCACCCGTGCGCGCATCGCCGCCTATCTGCATGACGAGCGCACCGAGGAAGTGCCGCCGGCGGACATGGCGAAGTTCGAGGCCTACGCCCGGAACAGCAAGGACGCGAACCAGATCGGCCTCGTCGCCTGGTACGACTACAAGCGGCGCGATTTCAACGCCGCGCTCGAATGGTTCAAGCTCGCGATCCAATATGACGGCGACGCGATGATCGCCCACGGGCTCGCCCACTCGTTGCGCGCGCTCGGCATGAAGCGCGAGGCGGAGGAAGTCGCCTACGCCTGGCACGAGCCGCTGGCCAACAACGCGATCCTCTATCTCGACCTGCTCGAATCCGAGCTGACGCGCGAGATCCCGCCCTATATCGAGGCGGATCGCCTCGCTCGCTACGCCAAGGTGACGATGGAGGCGAGCGCAGGCGAAGGCGCGCAGGCGCTCGGCTGGTACGCCTATAACAGCTGCCAGTGGGACGTCGCCAAGTTCTGGTTCGAGCGCGCGGTCGCCTGGTTCCCCAAAGACTCGACCGTCTACGGCCTTGCGATGTCCTCGAAGCGCGTGAAGGACGAAAAGGGCCTCTACACCCTCGCCAACCGCTATGACGGACTCTTCGCCAAGGTCGTCGGCATTTTGTTCCCGGACGGCCTCGTCCGTCCGCCGTCGCCTTGCGATCAGAAGGGCGCCGAGAAGCTGCACGGCGCGGGCGTCAAGACCGCCGCCTTCATCGCGCCGGGACCCGCTTTGATCCCGAACGCGCCGCCCGTCTATGCGCCCGTGGCGCCGAGTTACGGCGACCAGAACAACGCGACCTACCCGGTCGACATGCAGCCGGGGCAGGAAGACAAGCGCGTCGCGGCGCTCCTTAAGGCGATCAAGGGCAAGTTCCCGGCGCAGGTCGACATGTCGAACCCGCTGCGCTTCCGCGCCATGCCCATTCCCTCGCTCCTCGCGCAGCGCGCGCCGGCCATGGGCTTCCCGGTCGCCGTGGACGGGGGCTATCGCAAGGATCCGGCGACCGAACCTGCGCCGCTCGTCGCCCGCCGCGTGCCGGGCGTCGGCCCCATGCCTTACGAGAAATACGGCTTCAGCCTGTTGCCGGGCTGGAACGGCCAGGAGACCGCGAGCTGGCCGCCTTATTCGCAGCAGATCGCGCCCGCCGGCACGATGTGGGCGGATCAGGAAGCCGACCCGACGAAGAGCGGCCTCGCCGTCTTCGATTCGCGCAGCCCGTCCAACGCCCGCGGCCTCGCCCCGGGCGGGCAGGGCGCCGCGACCTATGGCCAGCAGCCTGTCGCCGGCTATGGCCAGCAACCGCCGAGCCGCTCCTTCGGGGCGGGCTCAGCCGGAAATTATCTGGGCGGTTATTCGCCGCCCGCAACGCCGCCGCGGGCGCCCGCCTACGGCCAATATCCACCGCCAATGAGCCGATGAGATGACCCGCTCGAACGGCCTCCCCTCCCTCTCCCGCCGAATGGCCGCCGCGCTCTGCGCGGCTTTCTCGCTTGGCCTCGCCGCCTGCGGCCAGAGCCAGCCGGAGCGCACATTCGCGACCGACCCCAACGCCGCCGTCACCGGCCAGTTCGTCGCCGGCCAGACGCTGTCGGCCCCGATCACCTCAGCCGACCTCAAGGACGACACTGCGAACTTTTCCGTCCTTACTCTGCCGCCGGAGGCCGTGCGCAACGGCCGCGTGACCGAGAAGCAATTCATCAATGGCTGGCGCCAGAGCATGTCGCTCGACAAAGCCAAGGAGGGCGGCGACTGGAACGACCTCTCCGTGGAGGTCCAATCCGCGCCGCCGGGCGGCGCACGCGGCGAGCTCGTCATGGCCAAGCCGACACAGGACAGCATTCGCCGCGAAATTCTGGCGCGCTTCCAGGGCACGCCCATGCGCATCGTCAATCGTCCCCTGTTCAATGCGCTCGGCCCCTACGGCCTTGCGATCGGCGCGGGCGCCGGCGGGCTGCGCTGCGCCTTCGCCTGGCAATGGGTGGATAATTTCGGGGCCGGCGGCCGCGGCGAGAAATCGGGCTTCTTCAGCAATGGCGACATGCCCGCCTCGATCCGCATGCGCCTGTGCCGGCGCGGCGTGACGGCGGACGAGCTCGCCTCCTGGTACGAGCATCTCGGCGTCTCGGAGCAGAATCTCGCGCGCATCGCCGACTCCATGCGCCGCAACATGGCGATCCAGGGCATAGAGGGACAGACGGGCCTGATGGGCGGGAGTCTGATGGGCGGCCCGGCCAGCGCGCCCGGCGGCTCCCTCGGCCCGGTCGTTACGGCCGAGCCGGGCGGCGGTCGCGTGCGGGCCTCGGTCGACTCGCTCGAAGGGAGCCTCTTCGGGGGCGCCGCCGAGCGTGATGAAATCGCGCCCGCGCCCCGCCCCGCCAAGCGCGCCGTGCGCCGCGCCGCGCGCAAGGCGCCGCCCGCCGAGCCCGCCGCGGAGACGGAGGCCCCGGCCCCCGCGCCCGCGCAGGCGCCCACGCCTTCGGTCCCCTCCGACGGGCGTCGCTATCTCGGCCCGGTTTCCGACGCCGGCGGCGGCAGCGGGCAATATGCCGCGAGCGCGCCGGCCGGGCGCGGCGCCGGCTTCGGGACGGCGATCGACGGTCTGCCGGCCCAGGCCCTGCGAGGGCCGCGCGCCATCACGCCCTATTAGGCGCCCCTAATTCGGGCCTTGACAGCGCGGACCCGCTTCTCGATGTTGCCGAACAATTCGTTCGGCATATCGAACGCGAGGATCGGTTGAGCAATTCTGAGCAGGCGCCGGCGCCCGAGGCGGGGACGCCCCGCCCCAAGACCCTTTCAGCCAATGGAAAACCGCATGGCAAGACGGTCGTCTTCCCGGCCGGGCAGGCGCTCGGCACCGATGGCGGCGGCCGCATCGCGCCGCTGGCGATCGGCTACGAGACCTATGGCGAACTGAACGCCGACCGCTCCAACGCCATCCTGCTCTGCCACGCCTTGACCGGCGACCAATATGCGGCGGGCGTCAATCCTGTCACGGGCAAGCCCGGCTGGTGGGACGCCATGGTCGGTCCCGGCAAGCCCTTCGACACGGACAAATATTTCCTCATCTGCTCCAATGTCGTTGGCGGTTGCATGGGCACGACCGGCCCCTCCTCCCTCAATCCCGCGACCGGCAAGCCCTATGGTCTCGACTTCCCCGTCGTCACCATTCGCGACATGGTGCGGGCGCAGGCCATGCTCGTCGATCACCTCGGCATCGACACGCTGTTCTGCGTCGCGGGCGGCTCCATGGGCGGCATGCAGGTGCTGCAATGGGCCGCGAGCTATCCCGAGCGCGTCTTCGCCGCCATGCCCATCGCGACCGCCGCCAAGCACTCTGCGCAAAATATCGGTTTCAACGAAGTCGGCCGGCAGGCGGTGATGGCGGATCCCGACTGGCGCGCGGGGCGCTATCTCGAACAGGGCGTGCGTCCCGAAAAGGGCCTCGCCGTGGCGCGCATGTCGGCCCATATCACCTATCTCTCGGAGGCCGCGCTTCAGCGCAAATTCGGCCGCAAGCTGCAGGACCGTTCGGCGCCGACCTTCTCCTTCGACGCCGATTTCCAGATCGAGAACTATCTGCGCTATCAGGGCGTCGCCTTTGTCGAGCGTTTCGACGCGAACTCCTATCTCTTCGTGACGCGCGCCTGCGACTATTTCGATCTCGCGGCCGATTATGGCGGCTCGCTCGCCAAGGCTTTCAAGGACACGAAGACGCGCTTTTGCGTCGTCTCCTTCACTTCCGACTGGCTCTATCCGACCTCCGACTCGCGCGCGGTCGTCCATGCGCTCAATGCGGGCGGCGCTTCGGTTTCCTTCGTCGAGATCGAATCGGACAAGGGCCATGACGCCTTTCTCCTGCACGAACCCATGTTCATCGCGACGACGCGCGGCTTTCTCGAAGCAGCCGCCGCGGCGCGCGGATTGAGGGGCCGCGCATGACGAAAAGCGGAACGAACCGCCTCGATCACCTGCTGATCGCAGACATGGTGGAAACAGGCGCGCGCGTCCTCGACGTGGGCTGCGGCGACGGCGCCTTGCTGCAACTCCTCGCCGAAGCCAAAAGCGTCGACGGGCGCGGGGTCGAACTGTCGCAGCGGGGCGTGAACGAATGCGTCGCCAAGGGGCTTTCCGTCATTCAGGGCGACGCCGATACGGATCTCTCCGACTATCCCGACGACGGCTTCGATTATGTGATCCTCTCGCAGACCTTGCAGGCGACGCGCCAGCCGCGCGAAGCGCTGCAAAACATGCTGCGCATCGGCCGGCGCGCCATCGTCTCCTTTCCCAATTTCGGCTATTGGCGCGTGCGCGCGCAGCTCGCCTTTCGCGGCCGCATGCCGGTGACCGGCAATCTCGCCTATAGCTGGCACGACACGCCCAACATCCATCTCTGCACGATCCGCGACTTCGTCGAACTCGTCGACGCGCTCGACGCCCATATCGAACGCGGCGTCGCGCTCGATCACGCGGGCGCGCCGATCCGCGTCAACGCGCCCTGGTGGGTCTGGAATCTCCTTGGCGAGCAGGCGGTCTTCCTTCTCGCGCGCGACGGCGCCGCAAGCCCGCGTTCGAGTTGACGCGCGGGCGCCGCATCGGCGCCCGCGTTTCGGCCGTGAAGGATCATGCGACGGTTTGTCCCGCGCGCTCGCCTTTCGCGGCGCGCGCATTCGCGTTAGCCTCCAGTAATTCCATCGGATGAGCCCCATTGCATTTGAGCTGGCGGCGCCGGGAGAAAACAAGCTTCGAGACGAAACGAGGCCGCGCGAGGAATTCGCCGGAACGGGAGACGCAGGCGTGGCGACACAGACGGACATCGCACTGAGCCTCGCCGAGCCGCGTAAAGGTCGCGGCAATCGTCGCGGCGCGCGCGCCGCCGTCGTCGAGCCGCCGTCCCTGCGCGACCTCCGTCTCTTCGCCAATGTCGACAACGAGACGCTCACGCGGCTGACGCTTGAGGCGAAGGTCGAGACCTTCGACGACGGCGCGGTCATCTTCCGGCAAGGCGATCCCGTGAGCGCGGTGATCGTCATCCTGCGCGGCTTCGTGAAGATCCTGCGCATCGCCTCCTGCGGCGACGAGACTCTCGTCGGCATCAGCTCCGACGGCGAGACGGTGGGCGAGGCGCCCGCCAGCCCCAACGAGACCTGCCGCGTGTCGGCCGAGGCCATCGGCCCGACTTCCGTCCTGAAGATTCCGGCCGCGCGCTTCGCCCGGCTGATGAAGGAGTCTCCCTCGCTCTGCATGGCGGTGATGCAGGATGGAAAGGAAAAGGTCGCGGCGCTGATCTCGGAAATCGAGTCGCTCAAGGCGCAGAACGCGGATCAGCGCCTCGCGAATTTCATTCTGTCGCTATGCCCGCCGGGCGAGGAGCAATGCCGCTTCCGCCTACCCTATGACAAGCGCCTCATCGCGGCCCGGCTCGGCGTGAAGCAGGAGACGCTCTCGCGCGCCTTCGCGAAGCTGCGCGAGCATGGCGTGCGAACGGAGACGCGCGACGTTCTCGTCGAAAGCGTCTCGCGCCTCGCGGACCAGTGCGACCAGCTCGGCCGACAGGGGCGGCTCCCCTCGGAGCGGGCCAATCCGGCCAGCCGGGAAGACGCCGCGTAAGGCCAGGAACGTCCCTCATTGTCGCGACGGCGGCGCGCGGCTAGGCTGCGGGCGTTCTCTCGCCGATCGCAGGAGGCGCCCATGGCGTCACGCAAGCCTTTTCTCGCCCTCGCATTTTCTCTCTGCTGTCTCTCGCCGCAATCCGCCGTCGCCGGCAATGCGACCGGCTCAGCCGCGCTCGCGCTCGCCGCGATCGCCGGCGAATCCTCCCCCTTCGTCCCCCTTCAGGACAAGCGGCTGCTCGCCGCCTGGCTCAACGGCGCCGCCGACGCGCCCTATTCGAAGGGCAAGCGCATTGCGGTGAAGGCCGACGCCATCGACTGCCGCGCCAGCAATGTCGACATCACGTCCCATGCCTGCACGCTGACATTCGGCCCCCGCAAGATCGAGCTTTCCGGGCGCAAGGCGCATGAGCTTTACGCAACGCTGATCGAGAACGGGGTCGCCGCCGACGGCGCGGCGGGCTCGATCCACGAAGCGGTCACCGGGCTCGACTGCGAGATCGACGCCGCCGAGGTCGCCGCGAAGGCTGGCGGCGGGGCGCGCTGCGCCTACAAGCCCTAGCGGCGCGCAGGCCCTTGTCTTTCGCGCGAGGCTGATCGAAAAGAGCCCCGCGAAGACAGGAGAGAAAAAGCGTGTCGAAGGCGGCTGTGACGATTTTCGTTTGCGTGTCTTGTCGGGACTCGGCCAACCCGGAAGGGCGACCGGGCGCGGCCTTCATCGACGCGCTGCGCGCCCGTCTTGAAGAACGCAATCTCGCCTTGGCGGTCGAGCCCGTCGAGTGCATGGCCGTCTGCAAGCGGCCGGCCACCATCGCGCTGACGGGCGCCGACAAATGGACCTATGTGCTGGGCGATCTCGGGCTCGAAGCCCATCTCGACGAGGTCATCGACTCGGCGCAGCGCTTCGCGGAAAGCGAGAACGGAATCGTCGCCTGGAAGGACCGCCCGACCTGCTTCCGCAAGGGCGTCATTTCGCGTACGCCGCCGCTGCCGTAAGCCGGGACGTCATTGCTGGGAGCGGAGCGACGAAGCAATCCGGAGCCTCCGCCCCACTGGATCGCTTCGCTCGCAGTGACAGGCTTTCGGCCCTACTTCTTCTCGGCCTTGGCGCGCTCGATGCCGGCGGCGATGAGGGCGCGGGCGTCGGCGGCGTCGCCCCAGCCGGCGACCTTGGCCCATTTATTGGGCTCCAGATCCTTGTAGTGCACGAAGAAGTGCTCGATGCGCCGCCAGGTCATTTCCTGAAGGTCGGTGTAGTTCTGCACGTCCTTGTAGCGCTGGGTGAGGCGCGTCGACGGCACGGCGATGATCTTCTCGTCGCCGCCGGCCTCGTCCGTCATGCGCAGCACGCCGATCGGACGCACCGCGATCACGGCGCCGGGGGCCACGGGACGGGTGTTGGCGACGAGCACGTCGCAGGGATCGCCGTCATCCGACAGCGTGTGCGGGATGAAGCCGTAATTCCCGGGATAGCGCATCGCCGTGTAGAGGAAGCGGTCGACGAACAGCGTGCCCGAAGCCTTGTCGAGTTCGTATTTGATCGGCTCGCCGCCGAGCGGCACTTCGACGACGACATTGACTTCATGCGGCGGGTTCGCGCCGATCGGAATGGCGTCGAGACGCATTCGTTTAGCTCCGGTTTTTCGAGGAATTCTTGCGGCGCGCTCATCAAGCGCGCGCTGCGATCGCTCCATACGCGATTCGCCCGCTGACTATTCCACCAAACAATGGCGGACTCTAGGGCGTCGCCATTTGGCGGTTAACGCTTTTCGACTTCCGGGCTCGCGACCGCCGTCGCGGCCCGCTCGGCCGCCGCCTGCATGTCCTCCTGCGCGAGCGGCCCGACGAGCACGAAGGCGAAGCCGGCCGCCCGCCACTCGATCGCCGTGACGCCCTGCCCGGCGCGCGGCTCCTGCGGCGCGCCCGCGGCGTCCGCGCGCTCGAAATAGAGCCCGATCCGGGCGCCGTCGGCGCGCTCGTAGATCAGCAGCCCCGCCGGCGCCGCGACGCCCGGCGCGACGCGCCCGCCGATCAGCCGCAGGCCGAGATCGGCGAGGTCGGGGGGCCGCGAGAAGCCGACCCGCTCGGTGAGCCAGGCGACGAGCTCGCCCCGGCGGGAAATGTCGATCTCGACGGGACGGGCGTCGTAGGCGTAGGTGGCGTAGGTCAGCCCCGCCCGCCCGGCGTAGCTCTGGGTCAGCGACGCGGCGACCGGCGGATGCGGCGCCTCGCCCCTGCCCGCCAGAACCAGCGCGCCAAGCCCCGCGACGGCGGCGCCGGCGAGAAGCGTCAGCATGGTGGAGAGGAGCGCCTGCTTGCGGCGATTGGCGCGAAGCTGGTCGAGCCGCTGGGCGGGACGCGAGGCGCCCGGACGCCCCCAATGGATGGCCCCGGTCTCGATCGGTCCCTGGGCGGGCCCCGGCGCGCGGGTCGCGGCGTCCTTCAGCGAGAGCGGCAGCATTTCGAGGGCGACGGGCTCGAAAGCCGCGCGCAGGGCGGCGTTCTGCCGCCGCCAGCCCTCGACGAGCGCCGCGTCCTCGGGATGCGTGAGTAGATGGTCCTCGACCTGGCGGCGACGCTCCGCGTCCAGCTCGCCGTCGACGAGGGCGTGAAGATCGGCTTCCTCCATGACGCTCCCGGCCGTCACGGCGCGCCTATTTCACGACGCGAAGATGCGCCGCGACGCGGCGGACGCCCTCGGCGCCGGCGGCCGGCCGCAGGCTTTCGACCCGCAGCGCCGCGCGGGCCCGCATGAGCCGGGCGAGCAGCGTCTCGCGCGGCGCGCCCACGATGCGCGCGGCCGCCTCGTAGCCGAAGCCTTCCAGCGAGACGAGCAGCAGGGCCGCGCGATCCTCGAAAGGCAGCTCGGCGAGGCCATGCACGACGGGCGGATGACGGGGCGCGGGGCGGCCCGCGTCGACGAGGCGCTTGGCGGCCATGGCGGTCAGGGCGACATAGGCCTCGATGCGCGCCTCGGCGGGGTCGGCGGGCTTCAATTCCTTGGCGCGGATGCGGGCGGCGACGCTCTGCAAGGCGCTTTGCACGAGTTCGTCCGAGAGCGCATGACCGGCGCCGGCGCAAAGCGCCCGCGAATAGCGGCGCAACGCGGGAGCGATTCCGCCCAGCCCTTCCAGGATGTCGGCTTTCTTGCCCATACTTCGCCCATTCAGAAAGGCTTGGCCATTAGTGGCGTTTCCTATCGCATGATAGGTCAAACGGCCGCAAATGGCCATAAGGCGCATATTGGCATTTTTGCTTAGGCCATTGGTGGAGCGCAAGGCCGCGCCCAGGGTTTCCTTTGCACAAAAACCGCGCTAAAGGGCGCCTCACAAATCTTTACGCTTTAGAAATGGACGCCCCGATGACCGAGACCGCCTCGCCCGCCGCTCCTTTCGCCGGAATCCTCGCCGGGAAGAAGGGCCTCATCCTGGGCGTCGCCAATAACCGCTCGATCGCCTGGGGCATCGCCAAGGCCTGCGCGCAGGCCGGGGCGGAACTCGCGCTGACCTATCAGGTCGAGGCGCTGGAGAAGCGCGTGCGCCCGCTCGCCGCCGAGCTCGGCGCCACCGTCGTCGGCCGCTGCGACGTCGCCGAAACCGAGACGATCGACGCCGTCTTCGCGGAAGTCGAGAAGCTCTGGGGCAAGATCGATTTCGTGGTCCACTGCCTCGCTTATTCCGACAAGGACCAGCTCGACGGCCGCTATGTCGACACGACGCTCGACAACTTCCTGATGTCGATGAACATCTCCTGCTACAGCTTCACGGCCATCGCCCAGCGCGCCGAGAAGCTGATGCCGGAAGGGGGTTCGCTCTTGACCCTCTCCTATTACGGCGCCGAGAAGTGGATGCCGCATTACAACGTCATGGGCGTCGCCAAGGCCGGCCTCGAAGCCTCGGTGCGCTATCTCGCCGCCGATCTCGGCGTGAAGAACATCCGCGTCAACGCCATCTCCGCCGGCCCGATCAAGACCATGGCGGCCTCCGGCATCGGCGACTTCCGCTACATTCTGCGCTGGAACGAATACAACTCGCCTTTGCGCCGCGTCGTGACGATCGAGGAAGTGGGCGAGTCCGCCGTTTATCTCCTCTCCCCCATGTCGCGCGGCGTCTCCGGCGAAATCCTGCATGTCGACGCGGGCTATCATGTCGTCGGCATGATGAATCCGAGCGCCGCGCCGAAGATGGCGGATTTGTTGGCGCTGTTGCCGCAGGAGAAGTGATCACCCCTTCCAGGGGTTGAGCACGGGAACGCGCGCGCGCTCGAATTCAGAAGCGTCGCGCGTGACGACGGTCAAACCATGCTGTAACGCCGTCGCGGCGATGATCAGGTCCGGCTGCGAAAACGTATGCCGGGCCTTGCGGCCCTCCTCGACGAGGAGGCGCCATTTGAACATCACGTCTTCCGTCACCTCCAGTACCCGCTGCTCGAACATCGGGCGCACCTTGTGGGCGAGCCAGTCATTGAGTTCGGCGCGCCGGCCGGGGTCGTCCACGCATTCAATGCCGAAGCGGATTTCCGCGAGCGTGACTGCGCTGACGTAAAGAAGGCCCAGCGGCTTCTCCGCGACGAAAGCAACGACTTTCGGCTCGGGCCTCGGACGGCGCAGCTCGGAAAGCACATTGGTGTCGAGAAGCCAGCCCGTCACAGATCAATGCCACGCACCGGCATGGACGCGCGTTTCGGCTCGATCTCGACGTCCCGATAAGGCGACGCCTGCAGAGCGTCGATCAGCGCCGCGCCCGTGCGCTCGCCCTTGAGGCGGTTGAATTCCTCCACCGACACCACCACGACCTCGTCGCGCCCATGTACGGAGACGCGCTGCGGCCCTTCGCTGCGCACACGCCGCACCAGCTCGCTGAAGCGGGCCTTGGCGTCCTGGAGTTGCCAGCTTCCGAGAGCGGGAGAAGAAGGGGGAGAGGCTTTGGTTTTTTTGGTCATACTGACTAGAATAGCATCGTCGCCGCAGCGTTCAAAGGCGAAGCGGCGAGTTATCGCCGCGCAGCTCGCCACGGACATAAAGAGAAGCAGGGCGTCACCAAGCGCGCATGGCAGGGAAAATGGAAGCGAGCCGCGCCCATCGACCTAGTGCGAGCGGCAGGTTGTCGGCCGTCAATTGCGGCCTGAGTTAGTTTGATGCGCTTCGGCAATTTGCATCGCTCGCTTTCTTCGACGCGGTATTGCTCCCTCTGGACGTGCCGGGGGCTCTTTGAAATTCATGACACTGGCGTCGGGGCAAACTGAGAAAGGCAAACTCGCGTAATAAGAACAATCATGCAGCCAGAGGTAGACCTGCATAACGAGCCAAGCGTCCTCAAGTGCCCCGTGAGTGTTCCCTAGCCTAGAAAGCCCGAGCTTCCGGCAAACATTATCAAGAGAGGAGCTGCCACCGACGCCCAAGCCTCTGTAACGTTGCATGGTGCAATACGTCGGGGTTGCGACGTCAGGCATCCCACAGCGGCTGAATTCCCTATTTATGAATTGAAGATCGAACATCACGTTATGAGCAACCAATAGATCTGATGAGTCGATGAGAGACCGTAATTTATCGGCGTGCTCAACGAACCTATCTTGGTGCCTTAATATCCAGTCATCGTAACCATGCACTTCCTCTGCCTTCGGCGCCGACTTTTTTTCCGGGTCGAAAATCAGGTGCTGGATTGAAGCATCTAGGAGGTTTTCCTGAAGCGAGCGAGTTTGAAGATGTATTAGTCCAATACTGACAACCCGATCGGAGCTGGACAAGCCGGTTGTCTCCACATCCACAAATGCTATCCGCTCGGGAATATTTGATAACCAATCGTGGACGTGCGAGGAGGCGCATTGTCGAAACAAAGTGACAAGGCCGTCATCGCCACCAGCATCCAATGACGGCCTGTATTCATTCTTCTTGAATAAGTCCGTTAAGCCACCATTAGTCGCCTGTGTGGAGGGCAGCGAGCCTTCAGACGGGCGAGAGACCGAGCGAAATAGACGGCTTAGCCATCTGAACATTCAAATCTCCAATTTCTAGAATAAAAATTAGGACCGTTTCTTGCTCCAGGATCGAGATTGGATCCATCTCGAACGCGTGGCTAACTGCCAGCCGGAACCATTGATGAGAGGGCAATTCAAAACCTACAAATCGGACCAATTGCCCCCTCACACCCCCTCCGGCCGCCCCACCATCGTCACCAGCAGGCCGCCATCCCCCAGCAGCTTCTTCGCCGCGCGCTTGCAGTCTTCCAGACCCACGGCGGCGATCTTGCCGTTGCGCTCGTCGAGATAGCTGGGCTCGAAGCCGTCCTGCTGCAGATGGACGAGCTGGCTCGCAATCTTGGTCGAGGTGTCGAAGCGCAGCGCGTAGGAGCCGATGAGGAATTTCTTGGCCTTGTCGAGTTCGTCCTCGGTCGGGCCTTCGTCCGCGAAGCGGCGGACTTCCTCTTCGATGATGCGGAGCGCCTCGCCCGCGCGCTCGTTCTTGGTCGCGGCGGCGCCGAGCAGCATCGGGCACTGGTCATATTCGTTGAGCTGCGAATAGACGCTATAGGCCATGCCGCGCTTCTCGCGCACTTCCCTAAAGAGGCGCGCGGTGAAGGTGCCGCCGCCGAGAATGTGGTTCGCGACGACGACCGCGAAATAATCGGGATCGCGCTTCGTCACCCCCGGACGGCCGAAGCGGATCGTCGTCTGCGGAATGTCGAGCGTCACCATGTGGCGCGAGCCGACGCCGGCGAGCGTGATCGGCGCGACGGGCGCAAGGTCGTTCTGCGTGGCGAGCGCCCCGAAGGTCGCGTCGAGATGGTCGGAGAGCGTCTTGGCGTCGATGGCGCCGACGACGGCGATCTTGAGGTCCTTCCTGGCGAACAGCCGCTCGCGCATCGCGACGAGATCGGGCCACGAGATCGTCTCGATCGTCGCGAGCTCGCCGCGCACCGGTCGGCCATAGGGATGATCCGGAAAGGCCGCTTCGCGGAAGGCCTTGGAGGCCATGGCGTCCGGCTCGTTCTGATCGCGCTTCAGTTCCGCGACGAGCTGGCTGCGGACGCGGGCGACGTCGGCGTCCGAAAGATGCGCGTCGACAAGCGCGAGCTTCAACAGCTCGAAAGCCTTGGCGGTGTTCTTCGAGAGCGTCTGCAGATGGCCGGACACCGAGTCGCGGTCCGCGCCGAAGCCGATATGGATGGCGAGGTCCTCGACCGCCCGGTGGAAGCCGCGCGCGTCATAGGGACCGGCGCCTTCGTCGAGCAGGCCCGACAGCAGCGTCACGACGCCGGGCTTGTCGAAGGGGTCCTGAGCGGCGCCGCCGCGCATCGAGAACTCCAGCGCGACGAGCGGCACGGCGTAGCTCTCCACGAGCCAGGCGGTGACGCCGCCGGGCGTGACGATCTTCTGCACATGCTCGGCGCGTGAGGCGACGGTGACGGCGGGGGCGTGGGCGGTCATGCGGCAATCCAAAAAAGAGAAGGGCCGGCGCGCGAGAGCGCCGGCCGGAACAGGCTCAGGCGTCTTCCGTCTCGGCCGGCAGCAGGAAGCCGGTCACCGAACGGCGCTTGTCGAGCCATTTTTTCGCGGCGGCGGTCACGTCTGCGGCGGTCACCGCCTCCATGCGCGCCGGCCAGGCCTGCACGTCCTCGATGGTGAGGCCCGTCGCCAGCGCCTCGCCATACCAGCGGGCGAGCGAGGCTTGGCTGTCCTGCGCATAGACGGCGTCGGCGACGAGCCGCGTCTTGGCGCGGGAAAGATGGGCCTCGTCCACCGGATGCTCGATGAAGCGCTTGATCACCCGGTCGATCGCCTGATCCAGATCTTCGAGCGCCACGCCCGGCGCGGGGGTGGCGTAAACCCAGAGCCGCGTGTCGTCGACGGCGGAGCCGAGATAATAGGCGCCGGCGCCGACGGCGTATTTCTCCTCGACGACCAGCGTCTCGTAGAGCGCGCTGGTCGCGCCGCCGCCGAGCATGTAGGTCAGCGCCTCCAGCGCCTCGGCCTCGCCGGGCGCGGCCGTCCTGTAGGAGGGCACGAGGAAGACGCGCTCATGCGCCGGCTGCTCGACCTTCTCGTCCGAAAGCGAGACGAGGCGATGCGCGCGATGCGGCGGCTCCTTGGTGCGGTTGCGGCGCGGCGGCTCGGCGCGGGCCGGGACCTTGCCATAGGTTTCCTTGGCGAGCGCCACCACCTCGTCGGCCTCGACGTCGCCGGCGACGACGAGGATCGCGTTCTCGGGCGTGTAGAAGCGGCTGTAATAGTTGAGCGCGTCCTCGCGATCGAGGGTCTCGATCTCGTGGTTCCAGCCGATGATCGGCGTTCCATAGGGGTGATGCGCGAACAGCGCCGCCTGCAC
Source organism: Methylocystis parvus (assembly GCF_049675845.1). GTDB lineage: Bacteria > Pseudomonadota > Alphaproteobacteria > Rhizobiales > Beijerinckiaceae > Methylocystis > Methylocystis parvus_A. The sequence continues at coordinate 2,990,478 of NZ_CP187161.1, read as the reverse complement.
CGCCTCGTCGAGCTGGGACGACGGATCGTTGTCAGTGCGCATGCGGCGCTCTTCCAGCACCACGTCGCGCTCGGGCGTCACGACCTCGTCGGTGAGGACGAGATTGCTCATGCGGTCGGCCTCGAAGCCCATCAGCGTGCCGAGATGCTCCTTGCCGATGCGCTGGAAATAGGCCGTGTAGTCGTAGCTGGTGAAGGCGTTCTCCTGGCCGCCGAGCTCGGCGACGAGGTTGGAGAACTCGCCCTGCGGATGGTTCTTGGTGCCCTTGAACATCAGATGTTCGAGAAAATGGGCGATGCCGGACTTGCCGAGCGGATCGTCGGCCGAGCCGTTCTTGTACCAGATCATGTGCGTGACGACGGGCGTGCGGCTGTCGGGGATGACCACGACCTCGAGACCGTTGTCGAGCTTGCAATTGGAGATATTGGCGCTGGCGCGCGCCGAGTCGCCGGCCGCGCCCGGGGTGAGCGAGACGGTCGGCGACGCAGGCGAAGACGACATGAATGGGCCTTTCTGGCGGTCAAGGCCGCCCGAAGCGGGAAAACCTGTTCCCCAATATAGGCCCAAAAAGTCTAGTTGTCAGAGCCTCTGAGGAAAGTCGGCATCATGCCCGAGAAGAGCCCGCCGCCGCTGCTTGCCGTTCGCTGCTGCTGCGCGGGCGCCGTCCCGGCGGTCTGGGCCACGGGATCGCTATCATTGCCGCCGCCCACATAGCTCAGGGGGTTCCACCAGGAGGTCGACTTTTTCGCGTCGGCGTCGCGGACCTTGGAGAGGTCGGTGGTGGGGCGGCGATAGCCCGACGGCGGCTCGGTGAGCATGCGGCGGGTGGGTTCGTCCAGCACGGGCGCGTTGGAGCGCGCCCCCGCATTGAGCGCCCTCTGGAGGAAGCCCGGCTCGTCGTCCGTGCCGGGCGCATAATCCGGCTTGGGGCCACGGATACGCTCGAGCAGGCCCTTCTTCTCCTCCTCCGGCGCGTTCGCGACCTTGGCGTAACGGTCGGTGTTGCGCCGGCGGGCGGCCGCGATGTCGCTCGGCCAGCCGTCGGGCCGGCCAGCCTTCTCCTGCGGGGTCGGCAGATCGCCCGCCCGCGGCGGCAGCACCAGCTTGGGACGCTCGCTATAGTCGATCTTGTCGGCGCTCGGATCGGACGAATAGCCGAGAAGTTCGCCGACCGAGCTGATCGTCGACTTGTCGTCATAGGCCTGAGCCGACGCGCCCATAAGGGCCGCGAGGCCAACGACGGCGCCGAGCGCGCGGCGCCAAGACCGTGCAAGCTTCATATTCAAACTCCTTGCCCGAATGCCGCGCGCTGCGCGCGCGGGCCCTACCCTGCTCGTCAAGCGCGCACCATGTGCGCGACTTGTTGGCGATTTAGTGGCGCCGGCGCTTACGCGGCCTTCTCGGGCGGCGGGTCGGCCGCGAAAAAGCTCTCGTAGAGCAAAAGCGCCACACCCGCCGTTATGGCGACGTCGGCGACGTTGAAGACGTAATTGGCCAGCGGCCCCACCGGCAGCGTCGTGTGAAGATAAAAGAAATCCGCGACCGCGCCCCGGGTCAGCCGGTCCGCGGCGTTGCCGAGCGCGCCGCCGATCACGAGGCCCACGGCGAGGGTGGTCAGCCGATTCGGCGCCCGCCACATCCACCAGGAGAGCCCCGCGACGATGACCGCCTGCCCGGCGATGGCGTTCCGTCCCCTGCACGACCGCGTCGTGGTCAAGCGCATCGAAGGCGAAGAGAAGACCAAGGGCGGCATCATCATCCCGGACACCGCCAAGGAAAAGCCCCAGGGGGAAGTGGTCGCTGTCGGCCCCGGCGCGCGCGACGAAGAAAGCGGCAAGCTCGTTCCCCTCGACGTCAAGGCCGGCGACCGCGTGCTGTTCGGCAAGTGGTCGGGCACCGAGGTCAAGATCGACGGCGAAGACCTTCTGATCATGAAGGAGAGCGACATTCTGGGCGTTCTCTCGGCACCCGCCAAGTCCAAGGCCGCCGCTTAGTTCGTTCCCCCCCATTCGCAAAACTTAGGAGTTACTCAACATGGCAGCCAAAGACGTCCGTTTCTCCACCGACGCGCGCGACCGCATGCTGCGCGGCGTCGATATTCTCGCCAACGCCGTGAAGGTCACGCTCGGCCCCAAGGGCCGCAACGTCGTGATCGAGAAGTCGTTCGGCGCGCCGCGCATCACCAAGGACGGCGTGACCGTCGCCAAGGAAATCGAGCTCCGACAAGTTCGAGAACATGGGCGCGCAGATGGTCCGTGAAGTCGCCTCCAAGACAGAACGACCTCGCCGGCGACGGCACCACGACCGCGACCGTTCTCGCCCAGGCGATCGTTCGCGAAGGCGCGAAGTCGGTTGCCGCCGGCTCGAACCCGATGGACCTGAAGCGCGGCATCGACCTCGCGGTCGAGGCGATCGTCGGCGACCTCAAGAAGAACTCGAAGAAGGTCACCTCCGAACGACGAAATCGCCCAGGTCGGCACCATTTCGGCCAATGGCGACACCTTCATCGGCAAGAAATCGCCAAGGCGATGCAGAAGGTCGGCAATGAGGGCGTGATCACGGTCGAGGAGGCCAAGAGCCTCGACACCGAGACCGACATCGTCGAAGGCATGCAGTTCGATCGCGGCTATCTGTCGCCTTACTTCATCACCAACGCCGAGAAGATGATCGCCGAGCTCGACGACGCCTACATTCTCATCCACGAGAAGAAGCTGTCGACGCTGCAGGCGCTGCTGCCGATCCTCGAAGCCGTCGTCCAGACCGGCAAGCCGCTGCTCATCATCGCCGAAGACGTCGAGGGCGAGGCGCTGGCCACGCTCGTCGTCAACAAGCTGCGCGGCGGCCTGAAGATCGCGGCCGTCAAGGCTCCGGGCTTCGGCGATCGCCGCAAGGCCATGCTCGAAGACATCGCCATCCTCACGGGCGGCAGATGATCGCCGAAGACCTCGGCATCAAGCTCGAGAACGTCACGCTCAACATGCTCGGCCGCGCCAAGCGCGTGCGATCGACAAGGAGAACACCACGATCATCGATGGTACGCCGGTAAGAAGAAGGACATCGAGGCCGCGCAAGCAGATCAAGGCGCAGATCGAGGAGACGACCTCCGACTACGACCGTGAGAAGCTGCAGGAGCGTCTCGCCAAGCTCGCGGGCGGCGTCGCGGTGATCCGCGTCGGCGGCGCGACGGAAGTCGAAGTGAAGGAGAAGAAGGATCGCGTCGACGACGCGCTCAACGCCACCCGCGCGGCGGTCGAGGAAGGCATCGTCGCCGGGCGGCGGCGTCGCGCTGCTGCGCGCCATCAAGGCGCTGGACGGCGTGAAGACCGAGAATGGCGACCAGAAGACCGGCATCGAGATCGTGCGCAAGGCGATCCAGGCTCCGGCCCGTCAGATCGTCGACGAACGCCGGCGGCGACGGCGCGGTGGTCGTCGGCAAGCTGCTCGAAGCCACGGACTACGGCTACGGCTTCGACGCCCAGAAGGGCGAGTATGGCGATCTCGTGAAGCTCGGCATCATCGACCCGACCAAGGTCGTGCGCACCGCGCTGCAGGATGCGGCCTCGATCGCCGGCCTCGTGATCACGACGGAAGCCATGATCGCTGACGTGCCGAAGAAGGACGCTGGCCACTCGCTCCGCAAAAAACGCCGGATGCTCCAAGGGCGGCGGCGGCATGGGCGGCATGGGGATTCTTGCATCGTTGATGATGCTACCTATGAAGACTTGGACGAGTCTGCGATTGGAGCTTATAGACGCGCGCGAGCGGAATTTAACAGACTAGCAGAAGAGCTTACTTGGACAGATGAGGATATGCTCTACGCCCTAGGTGCTATAAAGCGATCAAATGATGCTCTAAAAATTACAGTGACTGGTCTGGTTATGTTTGGAAAGCAGCCCGCGTTGCGCCGATTATTCCCAAGCCATCGGGTGGATTACATAAGAATACCGGGCAATAATTGGGTCTCTGACCCCGACAGGGTTTTTGAGTCTGTTGATATGCGCGGCCCGATCCTTACACTCCTCCCGCGCGTGATTGCGGCAATAATAGACGATCTTCCTAAAGCGTTTGGCATAGACGAAAATGGCTCGGGTCAGCGAACCGAACTTCCAGTCATCCCCTACAGGGTAATACGCGAGGCGGTTGTAAATTCACTTATGCATCGCAGCTACCAAATAGCTCAACCAATTCAGATTGTTCGATACTCAAACAGGATCGAAATTAAAAACCCTGGATACTCTCTGAAGTCTCAGGAGCGGTTCGACGAACCGGGGTCCCTTATCCGCAATCCTCATATTGCGGAGATACTCCACGAAACTCGCTTCGCAGAAACAAAGGGAAGTGGGATCCGAGTGATGCGCAAATATATGGCGAACAGCGGATTGTCATCTCCAACTTTTGACTCGGATCGAGACAATGATGAATTTAGAGCTATATTTCTACTGCATCACTTCTTGAACGAAAACGATTGGGAGTGGCTGTCACATTTTAAGGCAATGGACTTAACGGAAGACCAAATGAGAGCGCTCATCTTCATGCGTGAGGTGGGCGCGATTGATAATTCGACCTACAGGAGCCTGACGCAGTCTGACACCCTTGGAGCGAGCAAAAGCCTAAGGCAACTTAGGTCGCTGAACCTCATCTCAGATAGAGGTAGCGGAGCGCGAACTTACTACGTCCCTGGCCCTGCTTTTCCCGCCCCGGGAACCTTAAACATAGATGTTAGCATGGATGCTAGCGCACATAAGATATATGGCAAAAGCGGCGATCGTCTAGCTTCAACATCCGAACTACCGCCAGAGCTTAGGCTTCGCTTACAGGCAATCGGGAAGAGGTTAGAGCCAGAAAAGGCTAGGGACCTTATTATTGACTTGTGTAAGTGGCGTCCTCTGTCAGCGGAAGAAATCGCCTCTTTTCTTAAAAAGACAACGTCCTATGTCTCACAGAAATACCTTTACGGGATGGTCCGCGAAGGGAAGCTGATTTATCTATACCCTGAAATGGTCAAGCATCCGGGACAAAAATACAGGGCCGCAGGCAGTGGGAACGAAAAGCAAGCCTGAGCCCCCCCCTTTACTTTGACCGCTATTCCCCCTCGGACCCGTCCATCATCTTCAACGCGCGCATGCTCGTATGGCCGTGCCGCGTCAGGATGATGTGGTCGTCGACCGTGATGCCCAGGGTCCGCGCGGCCTCGACGATCTGCTGCGTCTTGAGAATATCCTGGAAGGACGGCATGGCGTTTCCGGACGGATGATTATGGGCGAGGATGATGGAGGAGGCCGAAAGCTCCAGCGCGCGCTTCATGATCTCGCGCACATAGACCGGCGCATGATCGACCGTTCCCTCCTGCATCACCTCGTCGCAAATGATGTGGCGCGAGCGATCCAGAAAGATGACGCGCAGCTGCTCACGAGTCTTATAGGCCTGGGCGACTCGCAGATAGGAGACGATCGCGCTCTCCGACGTGAATTGGACCGGCTCGCGCGTCGGCCGCAGCGCACATTGGATCGACAGCCGCACCGTTTCGAAAAGCATCAGGTGCCGTTCGTCGACGCCCTCAACCGTCGCCGCGACCTGCGGCGACAGAAACATCGTCGACAACGAACCAAAGCGGGCCATCAGCGCGGCGGCGTCTCGCGCGGCGACGTCCGGCATGACGATCCGGCACAACAGAAACTGCAGGATGTCCTCTTCGACGGCCGCGCGCCTTATGTCGTCCGTTCCCGCCAGACAGGCGGCGACGTCCTCGCGCAGACGCGCGAGCCGCGCCAACGCCAGATCCCGGGTTACGAAACGGGGATCTTCCGCGAGGCGGGAGAAATCCTCGCGCGCGGCCCTTGCCGGCAGCGGCGAGATCGCGCCGACGAAGCAGCGCGCCACCCCGCCGCCGTCATAGTGCGGCTTGCCGAACGCGGCGAACCAGGAAGCGCCGCCATCGGCGCATGTGCGCCTGAATTCGAGATAGAGCGTTGACCCGGCCGCGAGCGCGCGGGTGAAGGCGGCCCGCCCCTTGTCGACGTCGCCCGGATGGACGAGGCGCAGAAAGCCCTCGATCGTGGGCTCTATGCTTTCGACGCCGAGCATCGCCGCCGCCTCAGGCGACCAGGCGAGCGCGTCACTGTCGAAGTCCCAGGCCCAGAGCCCGCATTTGGACGCCTGGACCGCGAATTCCAGCGCCTCCACCCGAGTGTCGGGGTCGTCGAGCGGGCTGGAAGCCGCCTCTATCCGTTTTGTCTTCGCCATATCGCGGATCGCCCCGGAGAGTCGCAACGCGCGCGCCGCGGGTTGCAAAAGGAAATGTCCCGAAAAAGCCCGGCGAAGCCAGAGCGCAAAAACGTATTTTTTCTCAACCCGTCAGAAGCAATGCCGGAAATCAACGGGACGCGGTCATCAGAAACGACAGACCACAATTGTCAAGCTGAAGAATTCGCCAAACAGAAGCGGAATTTTCTTTCGCCGATGCGAAATCCAAGGACGGATCGAGGTCGCGTTCACCTGAAAAACGCTTTGGCGCGCCGCGAGTCCGGCGCATTGTGCGGGAGCGACGAAAGCGCGCGGATGCAAGGCGTTGCGCCATTTACGGCCGTCGGTTAGCATCAAGCGCATGCGCGGCGGGTCTGTTCGCGCGTCAAACCAAGATCTGGGAGCATTCCGATGGCGAGCAATCGCGGGTCGGCGTCGACTGACGTTGACTGGTCCGAACACGTAAAGACCTATAACGGCTTCCTCTGGCTGTTGAAATTCTCGGCGGCGGCCTCGGCCATCACGCTGGCCGCTCTCTACTTCCTCTTCGCGCGGTAAGAAGAACCAAGCCCCTCACGCCAAGCCGTCAGGGGCCACCATGACGGCGACGGTTTTCGCTTTTCAAGCAACCGGAGTTCGTCATGCGCATTGCCGTATTGGCTGAAACGGACAAAGCCGAGCCGCGAGTCGCGGCGACGCCCGAAACCGTCAAGAAGTTAATCAGTCTCGGCGCCGAGGTCGCGGTTCAGTCCGGAGCCGGCGCCGGGTCTCAGATTTCCGACGCCGATTACGCCGCCGCCGGCGCGAAGATCGGCCCCGACGCCGCGACGACGCTCGCGGGAGCCGACATTGCGCTGCGCGTGCGCCGCCCCTCGGCGGCCGAGCTTGCCGGGGCCAAGCAAAACCTCGCCCTCATCTGCATCATGGACCCGTTCGGGAACGCGGCGGCGCTGGCCGATCTCGCCAGGACGGGCGCGACAGCCTTCGCCATGGAGTTCATGCCGCGCATCACCCGCGCGCAATCCATGGACGTCCTCTCCTCGCAGGCCAATCTCGCGGGTTATCGCGCGGTGATCGAGGCGGCGGCCGAATATGGCCGCTCCTTCCCGATGATGATGACCGCCGCCGGCACGGTGCCCGCCGCCAAGGTCTTCATCATGGGCGTCGGCGTCGCGGGCCTGCAGGCGATCGCACGGCGCGCCGCCTCGGCGCATCGTGACGGCGACCGACGTGCGTCCGGCGACGAAGGAGCAGGTGGAGTCGCTCGGCGCGAAATTTCTCGCGGTCGAGAACGAAGAGTTCAAGCAGGCGCAGACCGCCGGCGGCTACGCCAAGGAGATGTCGAAGGAATATCAGGCCGCGCAGGCGGAGCTCACCGCGAGCCACATCGCCAAGCAGGACGTGGTCATCACCACCGCGCTCATCCCCGGCCGGCCGGCGCCGAGACTGATCACCGCCGACATGGTGCGTTCGATGCGGGCCGGCTCGGTCATCGTCGACCTTGCGGCGGAGCGCGGCGGCAACTGCGAGCTGACGAAGCCCGGCGAAATCGCGGTCGAGAACGGCGTGAAGATTGTCGGGGCGCTCAATCTCGCCGGACGCATGGCGCCCACCGCCTCGAGCCTCTACGCCAAGAACCTGCTCGCCTTCGTCGAGACGCTGGTCTCGAAGGAGACGAAGCAGCTTGCGATCAATTGGGACGACGAGCTCGTGAAGGCCACCGCCCTCACGCGCGACGGCGCCGTCACCGACGAGCGTTTCAAATAAGCCTGAGCCAACGGCATTCTCCAACAAGGGGCGTCGAACCATGACCGACTCTACGCAGCAATTGCTCGAAAAGGCGCGGGCGGCGGCGGAGGCCGCCCGACATCTCGCGGATCAGGCGCAGCAATATTCCGAACAGATCGCACAGACCGCGGCGGCCGCCACCTCGCATGGACTCGGCGGCGGCGCGATCGACCCGATCGTCTTCCGTCTCGCCATCTTCGTGCTCGCCGTGTTCGTCGGCTATTACGTCGTCTGGTCGGTGACGCCGGCGCTGCACACGCCGCTGATGTCCGTGACCAACGCCATCTCCTCCGTCATCGTCGTCGGCGCGCTGCTGTCCGTCGGCGTCGAGGAGGCGAGCGTCACCGATACGGGCGCAGGCTGGGCGCGCTGGTTCGGCTTCATCGCGCTCATCCTCGCCTGCGTGAACATATTCGGCGGCTTCCTCGTCACCGAACGCATGCTTTCCATGTATAAAAAGAAGGGCTGACCGCCATGAGCGCGAATATCGCAGCCCTTCTCTATCTCGCCGCCGGCGTTCTGTTCATTCTCGCGCTGCGCGGCCTCTCCTCTCCGGCGACCTCGCGGAGGGCAATCGCTACGGCATGATCGGCATGGCCGTCGCCGTGGCGACGACGCTGCTTTTGCATCGCCTGAGCCCCTTGACGGCTTCGTCATGGATCATGATCGGCGCGGGCATCGGGCGGCGGCATCGGCGCAAAGACCGCGCGCGCATTCCGATGACGTCGATGCCGGAGCTCGTCGCCTTCTTCCATTCGCTCGTCGGCCTCGCCGCCGTGCTCGTCGCCGCCAGCGCCTTCTTCGCGCCGCAGGCGTTCGGCATCGGCGCGCCGGGACACATCCGGGCGGAAGCCTCTTCGAGATGTCGCTCGGCGCGGCGATCGGCGCGATCACCTTTACGGGCTCGATCATCGCCTTCTGAAGCTCTCCGAGCGAATGAGCGGCAAGCCGATCCTGCTGCCGGAGCGCCACACGATCAACATCATGCTCGGCGTCGCTGATCGGCGCTGATCTATGCGTTCGTCGCGGCGGCTCGGCATGGCTGTTCTGGCTGATCGTAGCGCTTTCGCTATTGCTCGGCGTGACTCTCATCATCCCGATCGGCGGCGCCGACATGCCGGTCGTGGTGTCGATGTTGAACTCCTATTCGGGCTGGGCGGCGGCGGGCATCGGCTTCACGCTCGGCAACGTGGCGCTCATCATCACCGGCGCGCTGGTCGGTTCCTCGGGCGCGATCCTGTCCTACATCATGTGCAAGGCGATGAACCGGCAGCTTCATCCGTCATCCGGGCGGCTTCGGCGGCGAGACGGCCGCGGCGGAGCTGCGGGCGGCGGAGACGCGCAACGTCAAGCAGGGCTCGGCCGAGGACGCCGCCTACATCATGCAAGAACGCCTCGAAGGTCATCATCGTGCCCGGCTACGGCATGGCGGTCGCGCAGGCGCAGCACGCGCTGCGCGAAATGGGGGACTGCTGAAGAAGGAGGGCGTCGAGGTCAAGTACGCGATCCATCCGGTCGCGGGCGCATGCCGGGGCATATGAACGTGTTGCTCGCCGAGGCGAATGTCCCTTATGACGAGGTCTTCGAGCTCGAGGACATCAACAGCGAGTTCGCGCAGGCCGATGTCGCCTTCGTGATCGGCGCCAATGACGTGTCAATCCGGCGGACCGGAAGATCCTCGACAAGACGGTGCTGTTCTTCGCCGATCTACGGCATGTCCCCGGTCCTCGAGTCGTCTGGAAAGCCGGAACGGTGTTTTTTAACAAGCGCTCGCTGGCGTCCGGCTATGCGGGTATCGACAACCCTGTGTTCTACCGCGACAACACGCATACCTATGATGCTGCTTCGGCAACGCCGCGGCGACGCCAAGAAGCGCCCCCGCCGTCGCGAAGGCCGAGCCGGACGACAAATTCCTGATGGACATTGCGCAGGAACTCGAAGCCCGTTTCGACATCCAGCACGCGACCATCCAGATCGAACGCGGCGAGGGCGAATGCCGCCTTGCGCCCGCGCATACCGTCTAGGCGCCGCAAACGAAAAACGCCCGGGATCTCTCCCAGGCGTTTCCATTTCGATCCCCGCGCCAATCAGTTGATCGCGAAGGCCACCGGCTGGAACCAGCTCGATACGTCCGGCAAGCCGCCTTCATGATCCACATAGAAGATGCCGCGCTCGGGATGCTTGCTCGCGCCGTAATCGTATTTGGCGGCGAAGAAGAAGGTCCGCTGCGGGAAGGGGTGGAACAGGAAGTATTTGTAGTTTCCGATGTTATCGATGCCGAAGTCGAAGGACAGGCGTTCGTTCCACTTGTAGTTGACCTTGGTGTCGACCACGAAGAAGGGGTCGAAGGCGAAATAGATCCCGTAGGCGCGATCGTTGTTCGCCATGGTGCGCCAGAGCTTGCTCTGGTAACGGCCGGCGAGCGTGAAGGCCCAGCGATCGTCGGGGCGATAGGTGAAGGCGAGCGTGCCGCGCCATTCGGGCACGTTCGGCACCGTCTTGCCCGCGACCGAGGTGGCCCATGGGAACTCGAAATTGGCGACGCTCGGCGCCCAGGTCGGGTTTGAGATGATGCGGGAGTTCAGCCAGGTGCCGCTGCCGAGCACCTCCAGCCCCTTGAAGCCGAAATTGTCCTTCTGGAAGGCGACTTCGACGCCGCTATTGCGTATGCGCTGCACGTTGGTCGGGGTCTGCACCAGCACCGCCGCGGTCCCCGGCACGAAGGTCTGCTGGTTGATGATCGCGTCGCGCACCTCCTCATCGAAGAAGGACACGCGCGCCGTTCCGTCGCGACCCAGCTTGCGCTCGACCGTCAGCTCCTTGCTGAGGGCCGACTCGGGCCGCAGATTGGGGTTGGGATTGGTGGCGACGCCGCCGACGGCCACGGTCGCGAGATTATAAAGCTCGCGCGTGGTCGGGAAGCGATTGGCCATGCCGACGGACCCCTTGACGGTCCAATTGTCGTCGACCGCATATTCCAGCGTGCCTTTTGGCGAAAAGCGCGTGCTGTAGCGGTTTGGCTGATAGATCGGCAGCCAGGAGGCGATGGATCCGGTCAGGCCCGTGCCGAAACTGTTGACGCCGGCCTGCTGATTGTAGCCGTCGGAGGCCTGCCAGTGCTCGCCGCGAAGGCCCGTCGTGAACTTCAGATTTGGCGCGATGTTGAAGGCGTCCTGGAACCAGAGCGCCTGGGTGCGCGTCGTGCCCTGGGCGATTGTGATGGCCGCGCCCGTGCTCGCCGCCGTGCCCGCCGTCCAGTTGGACGTCAGCCAGACGGGGTTGTTGAGGTGGAACTGGTCGCCGTGAACGCCAAAGCTGATGTCGTGACCCTGGAGCAGTCCCTCGGGCGGGCGGACGATGCCCTTGGCGTCGAAGAGCGTCCAATAGGTTCCGCCGAAGACCGAATTGCGACCCGTCTGCGTGTAGCCGGCGGGAAGCGCCGCCGACCAGGGCGAGACCTGATCCGACTGCAGATAGGTGAAGTTCGACGCCGAGACTTCGAAATCGAACAGGCCGCCGCTATTCGAGCGCACCGCGGCGGCGTTGACCATGATTTTTTCCTGCACGCGGTAATAACCCTGCTGCGCGAAATTCTGCAGGGTCGCGTTGGGAAGGCCGCGCCCGGCCGTCGTCACGCCCCAGACCGGCCCGTAGCCGGAATAGAGATAGTTCTCGGGAGTCGACGTGCCGTCATTCGACCAGAAGCCGAAAGTGTACGTGCCGCGAATGTCCTTGGTGAAGTCGTAGGCGAGCTTGAGTTTCGCGTTGACCTGATCGTTCGCCAGATTGCCCGTGGAGCCGATCACGTTGGCGAAGGTCGTGCCGTAGACGTTGGTCGCGAGATAGGCGTTCGGATAGAAATTCGGCGAGGTGACATAAGTCAGCGGCTGCTGCGAGCCACGCTGCCAATTGCCCGAAATCGTCCAGGAGAGATCGCCGGTCTTATCGCCGGCGAAGAAGCTCGTCACATTATTGACGAGACCCTTGTTCGTTCCCCACAGCGAGAAGTCCTGAACCGAGAGCGTGTCCTTGACCGACACTTCAAGCTTCTCCGGCATGCGGGTCGTGATTTTCAGCACGCCGCCCATGGAGTTGCCGGGATATTGCGCGGCGAAGGGGCCGTAGAGGAAGTCGACGCGCTCGATTTCTTCCGGCGCGACGAGGCCCCAGCGCGGGGCGCCGATCGTGTTGTCGTTGCCGATGAGCGCGGTCAGCAGCAGGTCGTCGGCGTAGACAAGGCTGCGCGCCGAGGAGCTGACGCCCCAGGTGCGGGTCTGCAGCACGGCCTGCGTGTCGCCATTGTTGCGTTTGCGCACGAAAAGGCTCGGCATGTATCGAACCGCGTCTTCCGTGTCGACGATGTTGATCTTCCGCTCGATCTGCTGGCGCGTGACGCTCGCGACCGTGTTCGGAAGCTGCCATTTCTCGACGAAGGCCGCGCGGCCGTCCGGCAGCGTGGGCGACCAGCGCGACACGACGGGCGACGGGGCCGCGGTAACAGGCGCCGTGGCGGGGGCACCCTGGGCCGCGGTCGGCTGGGCCGGACCGCGCGGCGGCGACGCGGGACCATGCGAGACGCTGCGGCGCTGGCCGCTGACGTCGATGGTCGGAAGCGTATGCATGGCGAGCGCCGGCAGAGCGGCGAAAATCATCGCGCCGGCGGAGACGCCGCGCAGGAGTGCGTAACGAGACATTCTTTTGAACCCTTCCCGGCGCCGGCGAAGCGGCGCGTCTGATCACTCGGGCGCGATGCGCCCTCACGCTGTCGGATCAGGCGAGGAAAGGAGGGGCTCGGGGCGGCGCGCTCTTATTGTAGGCGAAGCCCGGCGGATGCGCTTCGACCCAATCTGCCGGGACGCGCCATGCATGCGCCACCGCTCGCACCGGCAAAACCGGCGCTTCGCCGCCAATGACGGTCAGGCCGAGTTGGCAGAGCGAGCAGGAACCATGATCGTGGGAAACAGGCGCGCCGGTCGGAAGGCTCTGGCCGCCCGCGACGCCCGACGCGACGCCGTCCGCCAGGGCGACCGCCGACCGATGGCAGGGCGCATAGCCTTCGCGCGCCGCCGCCGCGCCCCATAAGGACGCGCCGATCTGTGTCAGCAAAGCGACACAGACAATCAGCGATGCGAGTAGCCTTTTACGCATGTGCCGCCCGGCAAGTTGAACCAACCCGCAAGCGCCCTTTCGGCCCGCTTGGCGGCGCTCCAGCAAAATCAGGCGGTTACAAGAATTAACCTTAGTTGCTGGACTATTGCCACTTTGCCGTCAAAGTCGAACCTTTCCAAGGTTGCTTGCGTTGTCAAAGATTAAAAAATCCATTAAGAGGTTTTTATGTCACAGTTGCGGCTCATCGGCGTCAGAATGCGCGTGGCGATTGCGATCGTCACCGTATGGGCGTTGATGTTCGGCGCCTCTCTGACGAGCGCCGCGAATGCGAACGCCACGGACGCCGGGCTGAAGAGCGCCGCCGCAGCGAATGGCGGCTTGTTCGCCTGCTTCAAGCGCCATATGACCCAGCGCGCCGACGCGACGAGCGACAAGGCGGCGCCCGAAGGCGATCACGCCAGCAAACATCGTTGCCCCTGCTGTCTTGCGGCGGCCGCTGTCGCCGCCGTCCTGCCGTCGCGCGTCGCCGCGGGAGTCGCGTCCGTTCCGGCGCCGAGGCCCGTTTTCTACCTCGTCGAAAACAGCGACGCGCCCGAAAATCTCTCATCTCGATCCGCTCACGGCGCAAGAGCGCCGCCGGCGCTAGCTTAGAAACTTTCCGATCGGCGGACCCTTCTGCTGGCCCATCGGGTGCATGTGGGTAGAATGGCCGATCAGGGACGCCTTTAGCGTCTGGATCACAACAAAAATCAAAGCAGACGCCGCCGCCGCGTGAGTTGTGCGCGCGTGTCATCGAAGATGAGTGAAGTTCCATGGATCATACGTCGCTTTCCCCGCTCGCCATGTTTTTGAACGCCGGCCCCGTCGGCAAGGTCGTCATGGCGATGCTGCTTCTCGCCTCGGTCTGGACCTGGGTTCTGATCATTGAAGCGACCGCCGCCGTCATTCGCATCGGCAAGGCGACGAAGGAAGCCCGCGCGGGCGGCCCGGTCGGCCTGCTCGAACCCATCGCCGCCGCCGGCCGCGAATCCTTCGCCCTCGACCTTCCCGACGAGACGACGGGCGACAAGCGCGAACGCATCGCCGAGAACATGAGCCGCGCCGCGCGCGAGTTCCTGACCAAGGCGGAAGGCGGCCTGCCGAACCTCGCGGTCATCTCCTCCGTCGCGCCCTTCGTTGGCCTGTTCGGCACGGTTTGGGGCATCATGACGAGCTTCGCCGGCATCGCGGCGTCGCAGGATACGAGCCTCGCCGTCGTCGCGCCGGGCATCGCGGAGGCGCTCGCCGCCACCGCCTACGGCCTCGCGGCCGCCATTCCGGCGTCGGTGGGCTATAACCGCATCGGCGCCGCCTTCTCGCGGCTCGGCCAGCAGGTCGCCCACTACATCGAGGACGAGGCGCTGCGCATGACGAGCCAGCCCAACCCCCGCCGCCAGTCCCAGAAGGAGGCCGCATAACATGGCGATGCCCTCCCGCTTCAAGAACAATAACGACCTCTATCAACCCCTCGCCGACATCAACGTCACGCCGCTCGTCGACGTGATGCTGGTGCTGCTCATCATCTTCATGGTGACGGCGCCGCTGCTCGCGAAAGGCGTGAAGGTCAATTTGCCCCAGGCGAGTTCCGCCGCGCCGATCAACCAGAAGGACCCGATCGTCGTGACCGTCGGCAAGGACGGCAAGGTCTCGCTCGGCGCCGACGAGACGACGCCCGAGGCGCTGATCGACGGCATCCGCGCCATGATGGGCGACGACCATACGCGCGTCGTGCATGTGCGCGGCGACTCGGAGGCCGTCTATGGCGAAGTCGTCGCCGTCATGGACAAGCTCGCGACCAACGGCATCACCCATATCGCGATCATGACCAATTCGCGCAGCAAGACGGGCGCGGCCGTGAAGGCGGCTCCCGCTGCGTCCGCGGCGGGAGGGGCCAAATGACGGATTTCGCCCTCAGCCCCGAATATGCGGGTCGGCGCGACGAACCGCCGCCCGGTCCGCCGCCGGTCAATCCGCCCTGGCTGCGCCCGGTCGCCATCGTCGCCATCGTGGCCCTCCATGCCTCGATCTTCGCCGCCTTCATCATGGCGCCGAAGCCGGAGCCTCTGGCCCTCTCGGAGAACTATGTCGACCTCGAAAGCGGCGACTTCGTCGAGCAGGAGGAAGTGAGCGCCGCGGAAGACACGCCGCCGCCCGTCGCGGTCGAGCAGCCCGAGCTCGCGCTGCCGCCGCCGGTCGTCATGTCGCCCGACGCCATCCCGCTCGCGATGAAGAAGGAAGACGTCGAGAAGGTCGAGAAGAAGCGAGAAGAGCAAAAGCAGGTCGAGCGCGCCGAGCAGGCCCGCGAAGCGCAGGCGCGCCGCCATGCCGGCTCGCCGGAAGGCAATGGCAAGCAGGGCGGCGCCGCTTCGGCGACCTGCCTCGCTCACGTCGCTGCGTCGCTGCGTTCGCACACGCCGGGCTCGACGAGCCTCGGCGCGGGCACCGCGCATGTGACCTTCCATGTGAGCCCGGGCGGCGGCATCTCCGTCGCATCGTCTTCCGGCTCGACGCCGGCGCATGCGGCGCTGGCGCGTCGCATCGTGTCCTCGTCGCGCGGCCCCGGCAATTGCGGCTCGGCTTTCGTTAGCCAGTCCTTCGCCTTCCACTGACGTCAGCCGGCGGGCGCGCTCAGGCGCCCGCCGCTTCTCTTTCGGAAGCCACGTCATGAACGTCTTGTCTTGCGGACGGGCCACGCTCGTCTGCGCGTTACTCATTGGCGGCGCGGCTCAGGCCGAAGCCCCCAAGCCGGCGACGCCGACGCCGGCCCCGGTCGCAAAGCCCGCCCCGACGCTGGCCCCTGCTGCTCCGGCTCCCGCTCCCGCAGCCGCAACCAAGCCCTCACCCGCGACAAAGCCCGCCGCGGCGACCGCCCCGGCGGCCAAACCCGCGGCGTCGCCGGCGGGCTCCGCCATGTCGGAAAGCAAATATCTGAGCCTGCTCTACGCCGAGATCGCCAAGCACACGCCGGAGGACAATCCGGCCGGCCCCGGCGAGGTGACAGCGAGCTTCATCGTTGGCGCCTCGGGCAAGGTCGAGAAGGTGACGATCGACAAGACGTCGAGCCCGGCCCATGCCGAGATCGTCAGGAAGATCCTCGCCGCCGTCGTGACGCCGCCGCCGCCCCACGGCGCAATGGATGTCGGCCAGACTTTCAAATTTCGCTGAAGCTCAAGATAAAAACACAGATTTGGGAGGATGCCCGATGTCCCTTTCCCGCCTGCTTCTCGCCTCGGCGACCGCTTTCGCCCTGGCCGGCGCCGCGCGCGCCGAACAGCCCGCGCCGGCCGACCCGAAGCCTGCCGAGGCCAAGGCCGCTGACGCCAAGGCGCCTGACGCCAAGCCTGCCGACTCGAAGCCTGCCGCCGCGTCGGGTAGCCATCACGCCGCGCCCGCCTGCGCCGAGGCGAAGCCCGCCTGCGCCATGACGGTCAATCCCGCCTTCGACGCCAAAGGCAAGCTCTGGGTCGCCTTTTCTGTCGGCAAGACCGTCTATGTCGCCTCGTCCACGGATAGCGGCAAAAGCTTCTCCGCGCCCGTGACCATCGCAACGGCCGCCGACGGCGTGATCGACGCGCATGGCGACGCGCGCCCCAAGATCGCCGCGCTCGCGGACGGAACGCTCCTCGCGAGCTATGCGACGCGCCCCGACAAGCAGATGATCGGCACGATCTTCACCGCGCGTTCGACCGACGGCGGCAAGACCTTCTCCGCGCCGCAGGCGATGCTCTCCGAAGGCGGCCAGCGTTTCGAGACCTTCGTCGTCACGCCCAAGGGCCGCATCTACGCCGGCTGGCTCGACAAGACGAACGCGCTGAAGGCGAAGGCCGAAGGCAAGGAATTCGAAGGCAGCGGCGTCGCCTTCGGCTGGTCTGACGACAAGGGCCAGACCTTCGCCGGCAAGAAGATCCTGATGGATCACGCCTGCGAATGCTGCCGCATGTCGTCGGCGCTCGACAAGGACGGCCAGCCCGTCTTCCTGTGGCGACAGGTCTTTGACGGCAATATTCGCGACCATTACGCCGCGAAGCTTTCGGCCGACGGTGCGACGCTCACGGGCGGCCGCGTCTCCGACGACAATTGGCAGATCAATTCCTGCCCGCATCACGGGCCGGGCATCGCCATCGACGCCAATGGCTGGCATGTCGTCTGGTTCACCAAGGGCAAGAACCGGCAGGGGCTCTTCTACGCGCGCAGCAATGACGGCGGGAAGACATTCTCGGCGCCTGAGAAATTCGGCGACGACGCCAAGGCGCCGGGGCATCCGATCGCGATCGCCGCAAAGGGGCGGCTCTACCGCGTCTGGAAGGAGTTCGACGGGACGACGACGACGATTCCGATGCAGATGTCGCGCGACGGCGGCAAGAGCTGGAGCGCGGCGCGCGTGATCGCACAGACCGACGACGCCTCGGATCATCCCGAACTCGTGGCCAACAAGAGCGCCGCCTATCTCTCCTGGGTCACGCATAAGGAAGGCTATCGCCTCATCCCGCTCCCGCGCGACGAGAAGAGCGCGGCGGCGCAGTGATGGCGATGAAGGGTCTTCTTGGATACGCCCTTGCCTTCGCGCTCGCTTCCAGCGGCGCGCAGGCCTTTGACTTCCAGCCTTATGGCCGGGGCGCTTTCGCGCAGATTGTGAAAGCCCACTCCGGCAAGCCGCTGATCGTCCATTTCTGGTCCGTGACCTGCCCGCCCTGCGTCGCCGAGCTGCCGCAATGGGCGAAGATGGTTTCGGAGCAGAAGGGCGTCGACATCGTCTTCGTCAACACGGACAGCGACGAGGATCGCGCCCGCGCCGAAATGCGCGCCGAAAGGGCCGGTCTCGGCAAGGCGACGCATTACGGCTTCTCCGACGATTTCGTCGAGAAGCTCTATTTCGAAGCCGACAAGATGTGGCGCGGGGAGCTTCCCTTCACCGCGCTCGTGGCGCCGGACGGCGGCGTGACCGCGGTGACGGGCGCGATCGACGATCCGCTCGTGGTGAAGTGGCTGGAGACCCGGGCGAGATAACGCACCTCTCAAGCTCTGAGCGCGCTCGCCGCGTCCTGCCGCCGCCCGCCTGGCGAAGACGAAGACGCAGGCGGGCGACGCGCGGACGGGGAGTGTTGCGAGCTCGCGACAGACAAGGCCGCCCGAATCGTCCTAGCTTCGCAGCATTTAAGGCTGTGCGGGACGAGAAATGCTTTCATCGAATTGTGTTGGCCGTCTGGCCCTTCTGTTTATTGGCATGCCCCTTGCAGGTTGCGGCCTCGCCGTCCCCCAATTGCAGGAGCCATGGGGAGATGAGCGCAGCGGACAACAGATGGTCCGCCGCATCGTCAAGGGCGTCTATTGCGAATTGGAGGATGCGGTCAGCTCCATTCTCAAAGAAGATAACGACGCCTTTGGCGAACAAGGCCATGGGAAGGATTTCAAAGCTGACTGGCTCAAAAAGTGGGGCGCGCAAATAACGCTCACATTGACTGTGGACGAGGCAAGCGAATTCAATCCCGGCATTACATTCAAACAACCGATTACGCCGGCCGCCGTCGGCTTCCCCGGCGTCGATCTCTCCAGCGTCGGCCAAAGTTTCGCATTCGGCGTTGGCGGCCGTGTCGGAGCAAGCGCCAAGCGCATGGATAAAATCAATCTGTATTTCACTGTGGTCGACATGCTGGACAACAGGAAGTCCGACAAATTTTGCAAGCATATGCGCCCATCCGAGGGCGGTCGCTACTATGTGATCCAGCACAACGAAACGGCTCCGGACTCTCCACACGGAAAGCCGCGCTCAGCCGATTTCCAGTCGCCGATCCTGATGCAAAGCAACCTCGGGATTCAAAATGCGCTTGGAAACGCCATTTTCGCAGAGCAGATCGCAGGCGACGATTTTTTGCTGAATATGAAAGGGGATCATGCTGAAAACGCCATCCAGCATGAAGTTAAATTCAAGGTCGCGACGGGAGGATCCATCACCCCGAGCTGGAGCCTCGTGCGCGTCTCGGCGACCGACGGCAAGCTCTTCGACGCCAGCCGCGAACGAATTCACGACCTTCTGATCACGTTCGGTCCCGACAAGCTTTTGGCGGCGCAAAAGGAAAAACCGCAAAAAGGGAAAGCCATCCGTGAATTGGCGCTTCTGCCGGATGGCTCGCGCCTGCGTCCGGCCGGCGGAGGCGGTCTGGATCAGAGCGCGGCTTTTCTGCATTTCTCATCACAGATCGGCCAATCGATCGACCAGAGTCTTCGATTCCGCTGACTTCGCCTACCGCGTCGCGCCCGGCTTCCACAGCACGTCGCCCTTCTCGCGATTGACGTAGCGCGAGGCGACGAAGAGGAAGTCGGACAGGCGGTTCACATAGGAGAGCGCGCTCGGCGACAACTCTTCGCCCTCCGTCTCCATGAGCGTCACCATTACGCGCTCGGCGCGGCGGCAGATGGTGCGGGCCATGTGGAGATGCGCGGCCGGCGCCGTGCCGCCGGGCAGCACGAAGGAGCGCAGCGGCTCCAACGACGCGTTGAGCTCGTCGATTTCCTTTTCGAGCCGCTCCACCTGCGAGGGCAGGATCACGAGCCGCATCGCGGGATCGAGGGGTTTGTCGGGATCGTGCGGCGTCGCGAGTTCTGCGCCGAGATCGAAGAGATCGTTCTGGATGCGCGCCAGCATCGCGTCGAGCGACGCGTCGCCCGCCTCGATGGCGAGACGCGCGACGCCGATCGCGGCGTTGGTCTCGTCGACTGCGCCATAAGCCTCGACGCGAATGTCGTCCTTGCGGCGCCGCGCGCCGGTCGCGAGCGAGGTCGCGCCCTTGTCGCCGCCCCGCGTATAAATCCTGTCCAGCTTGACCACGTGAATCAACGTCCTCGGAAGTAGAGCACCGTCAACGCGATGACGATCGCCAGGAATTGCAGCCCGACGCGCCAGCGCATCAGGGTCTGCGAGCGCTCCGGCGACCCGACGCCCCCGCGGATCATGTTGAAGAAACCCGCGAGCACGACGGCGAAGACCGCCGCCGCGGCAATAAAAACCACAAGATTGGACAAGGTTCGCTCCCCGCCGTTTCACTTGAGCAAGTAGAGAAAGGCCCGCCTGGGAGCAAGCCGTTTATCGGGTGAGCAGCCTTTGCAGATAATCGAGCTCCTCGGTGGGGCGCTCGGGCTGGCCGAGACGTCGGCGCAGCTCCTCCTGTACGCGATGGGCGCGCTGGGCCGGCGGCAGGCCGAGCGGATCGTATTTCTCATGGGACGCGCTCTTTCCGCCCTGCGAGCGGCCCAGCGGATCGCGGCCCTGGCCGAAGCGCCCGCGGCCGCGGCCCTTGCCCCTTCCCTGGCCCTCTTCGCCCTCCTCGCCTTCCTGCCCCTCCTGCCCGCGCATCTGCTCGGCGAGCTTGTCGGCGCCCTTGCGCAGCGACTCGACGGCGCGGCCCTGCGCGTCCACGGCCTTGCCGCGGCCGTCGCCGCCGGGCTTGAGCGCGTCCTCGGCCTCCTTCATCGCCTTGCGGGCGTCGTCGAGCGCCTCGCCGGCCTCGCCGGCCTCGCCCTTCATGGCGTCCTGCTGGCGCTCGAGCCTCTCGCGCAGGCCCTGCTGGCGCTGACGCTCGGGGCTGGCGTCGTCGCTCGCGGAAGGCTGGCCCTTCTTGCCGCGCTGCTGGGGGCGGCCTTCGTCGGCCGGGTTCTTCATCCCCTGAAACGTATCGTCGCGAAGCTGCTGCTCCTCGCGGGAGAGCTGGTCGAGATCGTTCAAGGCCTTCTGCATGGCCCGGCGGCGCTGCTGCTGCGCCGCGCTCTGCGCGCCGCTCTCGTCGCCCGTCTGGGCGTTCTCCATGATGTCCTGCAACTCGTCGAGGAGCTTTTGCGCCTGCGCCATGTCGCCCGACTTCATTGCCTTCTCGATGTCGTCGAGCATTCCCTGCAGGTCTTCCGCCGTGACGCTGTCGGGATCGTTCGACGCCTCGCGCGGCGGCTCGCCGGGCTTGGGCGGCCGGGCGCCGAGCTGTTCCAGAAATTTGTCGAGCGCGGCGCGCAGTTCCTGGCTACGCTTGGCGATCTCCTCGTCGGAGGCGCCGCGCTGCATGGCTTCGCGCAGCGCCTGCTCGGCCGCGCGAAGGTCGCGTTCGGCCTCGGAGGTGTTGCCGTCTTCGACGCTCAGGGCCATCGCCCAGAGCATATCGGCGACGCCGCGCAATTCGTCGTCGCTACGCGGCCCCTCCAGGCTGCGACGCGCGGCGCGCAGGCCGAGATGAATGGCGGAGGGCGTCTCGAAGGCTTCCGGCGCGAGCGACAGCGCCTCCAGCGCGGCGCGGACATTGGCGCGGGCGTCCGGTTCGAGCGCGAGGATGCGCCGCTGCTCGACGAGCGCCTTGGCGAGCGGCTTTGTGAAGCGGCGCTGCGGCAGCGTCACCTCCGTCGCATCGGATGAACCCTCATTGCCGGCGGCGTCCTTGGCGAGAAGGCGCATCGTGACTTTCGCCCCGGCATAGGGGCTGTCGGCGAGATCGAGCGTCGCGCGGCCTTCGCCGAGCCCGCCGGCGCCGGCGGGAAGTTCGAGCGGCAGGCGCGGCGGATCGTAGAGGGCGCGGCCCGCCTCCTTCTTGCTGAAGACGGCCTCCGCGCTCGTCACGCCGTAATCGTCCTCGGCGCGATAGGAGAGCGTCATGGTGCCGCGCGCATTGTTGCGCGGGCGGCCGGCCAGCGCGACCGACGGCGCCCGGTCGGGAATGGCGGCGACCTCGAAGGTGCGGCCGTCCGGCAGATATAGCCGTCCCGCGCCAGCGAGCGTGAAGCCGCGCTCTTTCTTGTCCGCGCTTTCCATGGGCGTCAGCGCGCCGTCGACCGAGACGGACGCATCGGCGGGCCGCAGGCGCAGGATGGAATTCACCGGCGCCTCCACGGCGCCGCCCTCTTGCGAGAGCACGATGGGCGGGCGGCCCGTATAAGCCGGCGGATCGAACCAGGCGTCGATGCGCTGCGACGGCCCGAGGATGTGAACGGCGCGCCAGTCGAAAGCGGCGGCGAGCCGCGCGCGCTTCTCGTCGCCCGCGACGAAGGCGGCGGCGGCGACGGCGACGAGGGCGAAAGCGCGCAAGGCGTAAGGATCGCGCTCGGGGAGGCGCGGGCGCGGCGGCGCGACGGGCGTCTTCGCCAGAGCCGTTTCGAGCCGCTTGCGGTGCAGCGCCCAGAGGGCGGCGGTTGCGGGATCGACGGCCTCGGCGTCAGCGAGCGTATCGTCGAGAGAGGCGGCGGGCTTCAACGAACCCGTGGCCGCCTCGTCGAGACGGGCGGCGGCGGCGCGGCGGCGCGGCAGGCCGCGGGCGATCTCCCGCGCCACGAGATAAAGAGCCGCGAAGCCGAAAAGCGCGACGCCCGCCATGCGCGCTTCGAGCGGCAAAGCGCGCCAAAGATCGAGCCAGGACAGCGCGACGAAAAAGAGCGCGAGCGTCGCGAGGCCCGCGCCAAGGCGCAGCAGGCGCTCGGCAAGGATCGCAAGCGCCGAACGGCGCAGCGCGTATTCCAGCGCGGCCTCGCCGGCGCGAGGCTCCTGCTTTTCGGGAATGTCGTTCATTCGCTCTCCGGCGAGAGGCATATGCGCCTAGATGGCGGCTCGACGGCGACTATACAATCTCGCGGCCCCGGCCGTAAGCAAATGACGAGAAATTCGCCTTTTGCGGGGCGACCCGGTTAACATGCGCCATGCCGCGCGCAAAAACGCAAAATCAGGCCGACATCGTCTCCGCGCCTTCCGCCGACCTCGCCGCGTTGCCCGCGCCGGTGCGGGCGATCCGCGACAAGATCCTCGCGGCGCTCGACAAGAACGACGTGGAAGCCCTCCGCATACCGATCGACTGGAACGAAGTCCGTCCGCTCTTCGCGAAAAGCGGCGCGTTCAAGGCGGGGACGGACCCGGTCGAAATTCTGAAGACGCTCTCTTTCGACGGCAAGGGGCGCGAGACGATCGAGATCATGCGCGCCGTGCTGGCGCAGCCTTATGTCAGGATCGCGCGCGGGCCCGTGACGCTTTACGAGTGGCCGGCCTTCGGGCGCCATCCAACCCCACCCGCAAATGAGGAGGAGGCGCAAGCGCGCTGGCGCTGCGTCCGCTTTTCCGATCTTGCCCGCGCCAACGCCGAAAGAAAGCTACGTCCGACACGGCTGGGCGTCGCGTCGGACGGCGTGTGGCATTACTTCTGGAGCGAGGACTAGATCTCGCGTTTCTGCTCGTGCGGCTTGGCGTGCTTGCGGCCTTCCGCCTCCGCGCGCTGCAACTCCTCCGCCTCATCGGTCTCCAGCGCGTGTTCGGCGTCTTTCGCCGCGCGCTCCACCTTGCCGCTTTCGACGAATTTGCGCTGCGCGTCGTTGTACGTCTTGGCCGCGCTGCGGTTGCCCTCGCCCTCGTTGCGCGGCGCCGTGTCGTTCGCGTTGCCCATGTGGCTCTCCTCTTTTCGAACCAATGAGCTAGCGCCTTCGCCGGGAGCGGAAATCCTCGGGCGTCGCAAAATTTCGCGCATCGTCCCAAGTCATTGTCCGCACAGGCGCATAAGCATGTCGGCCTCAGACGGGAGGCTGCCTGCCTGCAATAGAAAAGCCGGAACAACAAAAACCGGTTTGCGTTGCAGGGGTGGCTTGGGGCTGCGGCGGACAAGGACCCAGGAGATGTGGCGATGACCAATGTTCGGAAAGCGATGACGGCCGCCCTGGCCGCGACGATTCTCGCAGGCTCGCTGTCGGTGGCGACGCCGGCGGCGGCTTGGGGCCGCTATGGTTGGGGCGGCGGCGGTTTTGGCCGCGGCATCGGCTGGGGCCATGGCGGTTGGGGCCGTGGCGGTTGGGGCCATGGCGGTTGGGGACGTTACGGCTGGGGCGGCGGCTGGGGCCGCGGCTGGGGCGGCGGATGGGGTTATGGCGGCGCGGCGGCTGCCGGCCTGCTCGGCGGCCTGGCGCTCGGCGCGGCGGCCTCTTCGCCCTATTACGGGGCGTGGGGCTATGGCGGCTATCCCTATGGCGGCTACGGCGCTTACGGCGCCGCCTATCCTTATGGCGGTTATGGCGGCTGCACCTGCTGGTGACGCCATTTCGTCCGGTCTATGATGCGCCGGGCTTTAAACGATATTCTGCAACCGCGCGTCTGGCCCGCGCGGTTGCAGCCAGGATCGACGATGAAACCTCCAAAGAACGCGCAGCGTCGCATCGCGCTGCTCCTGCTGTCGGCGACCGCTCCAGCGAGCGCGCTGGCCGGCTCCGTGGCCTCCCCGAACTGGATGGTGCCCAACAAGGACGTGGCGATGCATTGCGCGCCGCTTCCCTACGAGATTCACTGCTCCATCTCGCGCATGGCGAATCCGCAATACAGCTCGTTCTGCTTTTACGTCGACGGGAACGGCTCTTCCTACCCCATGAAGCGCGACTACCGCTTCGGTTTCTACAACGACATCGTCAGCATAAAGGTGCATGACGGGCTGCGCATAACCGGGCAGTTGACGGAAGCGCGGACCGGGAAGAAGGCGAGCTGTTCGGAGTAGCGCCGCTACAGCGCCGCCTGAAACCTGATCGGCTGTCCGGTCGACGGCGTGACGAGTTCGCCCTCCCACATCACCTTCGTCCCGCGCACGAATGTCCCTACCGGCCAGCCGACGACTTCGGCGCCGTGGAAGGGCGTCCAGCCGACGCGGGAGGCCACCCATTCGTTGCGGATGGTCTCGCGGCGCTTCATATCGACCACGGTGATGTCAGCGTCGTAGCCCTTGGCGATGCGCCCCTTGCCGGCCATCCCGAAAATCCTGTTCGGCCCCGCGCTCGTCAGATCGACGAAGCGGGCGAGGGTGAGCTTGCCCTTGTTCACGCTGTCGAGCAGCAGAGGCACGAGCGTCTGCACGCCCGTCATGCCGGAGGGGCTTTTCGGATAAGGCTGCGCCTTCTCCTCCAGCGTATGCGGCGCGTGGTCCGAGCCGATCACGTCGACGACGCCCTGCCGCAGCCCTTCCCACAGCGCGTCGCGATGGCGCGCTTCGCGCACGGGCGGGTTCATCTGCGCCAGCGTGCCGATGCGCTGATAAGCCTCCGCGTCGAGCATGAGATGGTTGGGCGTAACTTCAACGGTCGCAACGTCCTTGTGCTGCGCGAGGAGGTCGATTTCCTCCGCGGTCGTCACATGCAGCACATGGATGAGCGCGCGCTTTTCGCGCGCGATGCGCAGAAGTCGCTGGGTCGAGCGTAGCGCCGTCTCCACGTCGCGCCAGACGGGATGCGAACTCGGATCGCCCTCGACGCGCAGGGGCTTGCGCTCTTCGAGGCGAAATTCGTCCTCGCTGTGGAAGGCGGCGCGGCGGCGCGTATGCGCGAGCACCTGCGCAATGCCTTCGTCGTCCGCGACGAGCAGCGAGCCGGTCGACGAGCCCATGAACACCTTGATCCCGACCGCGCCCGGCAGACGCTCGAGCTCGGCGAGGTCCCTGGCGTTCTCATGCGTGCCGCCGACCCAGAAGGCGAAGTCGCAATGCATCCGGTTTGTTCCGCGCGCGACCTTCTCGGCGAGCGCCGCCTCGGTCGTCGTGAGCGGGCTGGTGTTCGGCATCTCGAACACGGCGGTGACGCCGCCCATCACGGCGCTGCGCGACCCGGATTCGAGATCCTCCTTGTGCGAGAGGCCGGGTTCGCGAAAATGCACCTGCGAATCGACGACGCCGGGGAGAATGTGCAGGCCCCGGCAGTCGATCGTCTCGCCAGCCGAAGCGCGGGAGAGGTCGCCGATCTCGGCGATTTTGCCGTCGCGGACCCCGACGTCTCTCAACCCCTCGCCGTCCTGGTTGACGAGCGTGCCCCCGGAAAGGATGAGGTCGAAAGTCTGCGACATGAATGGCGCCTCGCTTGCAGTGACAACGCCCTAGATAAGCACAAGTTGATGACGCGCCAAGCGTTGCGCGCCAAATACGGGAAAGAACAATGACCACGGCGATCCTGCTCAAGGACCGCGGCGTTATCGACGTCACCGGCGAAGATGCGGCGAAGTTCCTGCATAATCTGGTGACAAACGACATCGCGTCGCTGAAAGCGGGCGAGGCGCGCTTTGCGGCGCTGCTCACCCCGCAAGGAAAGATCCTGTTCGATTTTGTCGTCTTCGCGCTGGGAGAGGGGCGTTTCCTACTCGATTGTCCGCTTTCCCTCGTTGGCGATCTCGAGAAGCGGCTCAACATGTACAAGCTTCGCTCGAAGATCGTCGTGACCAACCTTAGCGACGCGCTCGAGACCATCGCCTTCCCCGACGCCGCGTCGCGCCCCGAAATCGAGGCCGTCGCGCTCGCGGTCGACCCGCGCGCGGAGCTTCTCGGCTGGCGCGCGCTCGCCGAAAAGGGGAAGATCGACGCTTCCGGGCCGCTCGAAGATTACGAAACGCGCCGCATCCGCGCCGGCGTGCCGCTGGGCGGCGTCGACTTCGCCTATAGCGACGCTTTTCCGCACGAGGCGGATATGGACCTTCTGTCGGGCCTCGACTTCAAGAAGGGCTGCTATGTCGGCCAGGAAGTCGTCTCGCGCATGAAACACCGCAATCTCGTGCGCAAGCGCGTGACGCCCTATCGCGCCGCTGGCGGGGCGCCGGCGCCGGGGCAATCGATCCGCGCGGGCGAGATCGAGATCGGCGTCACCGGTTCGGCCGTGGGCGAAGAGGGCCTCGCCCTGATCCGCCTCGACCGCCTCGCCGACGCGAAGGAGAAAGGCGACGCCCCGGTCGCCGGCGGCGTCCCGCTGGAGTTCATCGACAAGAGCTGACGGAGGGGGCCGCCCTTCGACCAGTCGAAAGGCGGCCCGAGCTTCCGCCGCGCTTTTCGCCGCTACGCCGGCATGACCCCCGGCGCCTATCGCTCCTGGTCGCTGGCGCGACGGGGCGCGAAGGCGTGAGAACGGGCGACGCGGCCAGGCGTCGCCCATAAGCCTTTTTACATCGCCGCCGTCATGCCCTCCCGCGCGGCGGCATGGACGGCGGGCTTCGCCTGCGCGCGTCCCTTGTAGACGAAATTCTCACGGGCCCGGTGATAGGCGAGGTCCGGCCCGAAGAAATTCACCTTCATTTTCGCAAGCTCCTCGGCGCGATAAGCCGCGAGCGGCTTGACGCGCTCGTCCCGCACGCGCTTGTCGTGCTTGTCGCGCAAGAGGCTCCAGAAATCAGCGCGCCGCGCGATCGCCGCCGCCTGCACCGCGACATGCCGCTCGAACGTCTCGACGTCGCCGCCATAGACCTCGTCGACGAAGCCGATCGACTTTGCTTCCGTCGTTCCCATCGGCCGGCAGCCTTCCGTCAGATCGCGGGCGCGCTCCGCTCCGACGCGCCGGGGCAGCAGATAAGTCCAGTATTCGGACCCATAGAGACCGCCCATGCCCTTGTAATGCGGATTGAGCACGACGCCCTCGCGCGCGAAGACCTTGTCCGCGGCGAGAGCGAGAATGGCGCCGCCCGCGCCGGCGTTGCCGCGCATGCTGGCGACGACGACATGCGACATGGTGTTGAGGATTTCATGGACCACGTCGTCGATGGCGTTGATGTTGCGCCAGGATTCCAGCGCCGGATCCTCGGCGGCTTCGATCACGTTCAGATGGATGCCGTTGGAGAAGAAGTCCCTGCCGCCATGCAGGACGATGACGCGCGTCGGCCGGCTGCGCGCGAAGAGAAACGCGTCGCGCAGGCGATAACACTGCTCGGTGCTCATCGCGCCATTGTAGAAATCGGAATAAATATGCCCGACGCCATCGCGTTCCACATAGCGGATCTCGCGAAAGCTGCGATAGTCGACCTCGGCCACGACCGGCAGCACGCTTTCCGGAACGCCGCGCAGCAACGGCCCCAAAATCTGCGTCGCGGGCAGCTTGATTCCGGCGACGGGGCAAAAGTCGGCGTCGCAAAAAGCGCAAACGTTCTCGCCGAAGCGGCAATTTACGCCATGCGCATCGCCCTTGAGCTTGAGATGCGTGACCCACACCGCCCCATCCACCGTCGCGCGGCAGACGGCGCCGTCCCGCTTCGCGATGACGGCCCCGGCTGAGCCCTTCAGCCGGTCTTCGTGATGTGCGCCGTAAAGAAACACGGGCAGGCCGAAAAGCGTATCCAGCACGCCGGGCGCGCTGTCGGCCGCGCGGATCTTGCGCACGACATCGTCCGTGCGATCGCGAGCCCAGTCGATCGCGCGATCTTTCTGCGTCATGGTCGGCCGCAAGCGTCCGCGCACCTCGGGCCGCTTGTAGTCGAGCGGAATGGGACGGAAGCGCCCCGATTCGAATTTCTCCACCGCCTCCAGCACGCCCTTGACGGCGGCGTCGGTCGCTTCGTTGCGATAGAGGCTTCCCTTGGCGTCGGCGACGACGGGCAGCGGGAATTCATGACTCGCCCAGATCGCGCCGGCGTCCATCTCGGCCGCCGCCTGCAACACCGTCACGCCCCAGCGCTTCTCGCCGCCCATGATCGCCCAGTCGAGCGAGGACGGCCCGCGATCGCCCATGATTCCCGGATGCACGATGAGACAGACGCGCTTCGACCAGATCTCCTCCGGCACGACGGCTTTCAGCATGGGCGCGATGATGAGGTCGGGATCTTCGCGCGCGACGGCGCCGAGCATGGCCGCTTCGCTGTCCGCGATCGTCACCGAGATTCGATGCCCGCGTTCGGTGAGTTCGATCAGCAGACGTTGGCTCAGGCTGTTATGCGCGGTGGTGAGAAAAAGTATGTTCATTGGCTGCCCTCCTTATTGTTCTTAGAAAGTCGATTGAAAGCGCTCCCGATATTCATGCGGACCGACGCCGAGGCTGCGCCGGAAAGCCCGCCGCATCCGCTCCGACGTCGCAAATCCGCAATTTTCTGCAATGATTTGAAGGCACAGATCCGACTGTTCGAGCCGGCGCCGCGCCGCTTCGACTCTGGCGAATTCGACAAACCGCGCGGGGGTCACGCCGACCTCCGCATGAAAGCGGCGCGCGAAATTGCGCGGGCTCATGGCGACCTTGGCGGCGAGACGCTCGACGTTGAGGTTTTCCCCGGCGTTTCCCAGAATCCACGATTTTAGTTCGGCGATGTCTCGGCAACTGGAGGTCTCGCCCTGCAGGAAAGGGCTAAACTGCGCCTGGCCGCCAGGCCGACGAAGGAAGACGACCATCACGCCCGCGATGATGCGCGGCACTTCGCGGCCGAGGTCTTCTTCAATCAGCGCCAGAGCAAGGTCGATCCCGGCCGTGATGCCGCCCGAGGTATAGACGCCGCCGTCGCGCACGAAAATGAGGTTCGGCTCGACATTGATGCAAGGATAAGCCGCCGCGAGCTGCTCGCTATAGAGCCAGTGCGTCGTGACCTTGCGATTGTTGAGCAGCCCCGCGCGGGCAAGGAGAAAGGCGCCGTTGCAGATGGAGGCGACGCGTCGCGCGCGGCACGCCATCGCCTTGATCCAGTCGACGAGTTCGTCATCGGCGCAGGCCGCGATCACGCCTTCTCCGCCCGAGACGATCAGCGTGTCGATCCCGCCGACGATCTCCGAGAGATCATGACCGGCTTGAATTTCCAGTCCGCATTTGGATTTCACGAGACCTTTCGCCGGCGCGATCACAAGAAGCTGATAGCCGGGCTCCGTCGTCCGCCCAGTCATGCCGAGGGCGCGTTCGGCATAATAAAAGGCGTCGAGAGGACCGCAAAGGTCGAGAATCTCGAAATTCGGATAAATCAAAAAACCGATTCTGCGGACCCCCTGGACCGCCGAGCGATCCGCCTCGCGCTCGAAAACACTTAAATCAAAAGGTGGCTTACTGCTGACCATGTCATCAGTTTCTCGCCACATGCCGTGGGGCGCAACGACAAAAAGACAACGAATCCTGCCATCCGCTCTAGCGCACAGCTTCATCCATTTTGACGATGCGAAGCGGAAATCTCAAAAAGAGCAGGCAAAACAAAAACCTTCCCCTCCAACGAGCGGAAAGTTCGCTCCAGAGGCTCGCGCATCCTCGCTTGCAGGCGTCTCCAGCTGTTGCCTTACGCCAATGCGAAACGATTTATGAAGTGTTCTGCAAGGCATCAGCCAGTTCACAGAGGGGCCGATGTTCAACCAAAGCAAGCCGCTGCTCATCACCGCGGTCGCCGCTGCGCTCGTCGCGCTCGTCTTTCTCGCGAGCTGGGCGGTCGTCAATCGACTCGAATAGCCGCCTGGACAACGGAAAGCGCGGCGGCAGGTTTGATGGACGGGGTTTGAAGACAAGCGGATCGGAGGACAGAATGGTTACGAAGAATGATTTTGCTCCGGCGGAATGGAAGAAGTTGGTGCAAGCGCCGCTGCTCGCGGGCTTCGCCGTCAGCGCCGCGGATCCGTCGGGTTTCGTCGGCGCGCTGCAGGAGGCCTTCGCCAACGCAAAGCAACTGGCCGAAGCGAAAACAGGTAGCGGCGGCGATCTGGTCAAGGCCGTCGCCGACGAAATCCTCACCCCCGCCGGGCGGGCCGATGCGCGCGAAGGAATTCGCAGCATCGTGCAGGGCGCGCAGATGGACGAAATCAAAAGCAGGGCGCTCGAAGCGCTGAAAGAGACGGCGACGCTCGTCAATCAGAAGGCGCCGGGCGAGGCCAGGGCTTTCAACGGGTGGCTCGCGCAGATCGCGAGGACAGTGGCCGAAGCGGGGACCGAAGGCGGCTTCCTTGGATTCGGCGGCGTGAAAGTCAGCGACGCGGAGAAGGCGACGCTCGGGGAAATATCACAGATCCTCGGCGCATAAGCCCTGCTTTCAGCAGAGCCGGAGGACGCATGGCGCCGCATCGGAGGCGTCGTGAGAAGGCGCGCGAGAAGCTGGCGCGGCTGGACCTTGTTTTCGAGGGCCACCATCGCGCCAGCATCGCACGCGATTTCGATCGCCAGGAAGGCTGATCCGCGAACTTCAGAAAGGCCTTTAGCGGCGGATGGCGTCCAACGCGATGTCGAGGGCGCGCACGACGCCGCAATTGCCCAGCACGATCATGGCGATGGCGGCGATCACAATCGCGACGTCTCTGAAAGAGAAACGCGCCCCCTCGCAGGCCGGCGACCGGGCGGTCTTTTCCCCGCTCATATTCATTGTCCCCCAACGCCGTCCCAAATTTGTCTACCGGGGCCGGATGACGCTGAGATGAACTCGCGCGATCCGGTTCAAGCCTCGCCAACTTTGGACGCTTTCGTTTTGGCCGCAAAGCTCTATAAGTTGCGCCCGCGCCTCCCGCGGGCGGTCCTATCGATTATGACCGAACCGAGGCAAAGGGAAGAGCCACAGAATTTTCGAGGGAAGGACCAGAAGTGACCGCAAGCGACAATTCGGGCCGCGCGACGGCCAGCGTCAACACTCTCGCGGGCGAGATCGTCGACCGGCTCGTCGCCGGGGCGGATCGCTATCGCGTCGCCGTCTCGCGCGGCAGCCTCGGCGAATTGCTGATCGATGCGGGCGCGAAGGCCGCGGGCGGCGTCGACGCCGGCCTGCTGCTCACCGAAATCTGCATGGGCGGCCTCGGCAAGGTCACGCTTTCGCATGCGCCGGGCGCTCATAAATGGCCGTTCTGGCTCACCGTCGCGTCGAACGATCCCGTCGTCGCCTGCCTCGCCAGCCAATACGCCGGCTGGAGCCTTTCCCACGAGAAATTCTTCGCGCTCGGCTCCGGCCCCGGCCGCGCCCAGGCGCGCGTCGAGAAGCTTTTCGAGGAGCTTTCCTACAAGGATCAGGCGGGCCGCGTGACCATCGTCCTCGAAAGCGACAAGGCGCCGCCGCCGGAAGTCGTCGAGAAGGTGGCGTCGAAATCCGGCGTCTCGCCCGACAAGGTCGCCTTCGTCTATGCGCCGACGCAGTCGCTCGCCGGCAGCGTGCAGGTCGTGGGCCGCGTTCTCGAGGTCGCGCTGCACAAGGCGCACGAGCTGCACTTCCCGCTCGAGAACATCGTCGACGGCATCGCGACGGCGCCGCTCTCGCCGCCTCATCCGGACTTCGTGCAGGCCATGGGCCGCACCAATGACGCGATCATCTACGCCGGCCGCGCCCATCTCTTCGTGAAGGGTCCGGCGGCGGCGGCGAAGGAGCTCGCCGAGAAGCTGCCGAGCCATAATTCCAAGGATTACGGCCAGCCCTTCGCGGACATCTTCAAGGCCTATAAGGGCGACTTCTACAAGATCGACGGCAGCCTCTTCTCGCCGGCGGAAGCGCTGGTGACGGCGGTCGAGACCGGCGAAACCTTCCGCGCCGGCAAGATCAACGAAGAGCTGCTGGATAAGTCCTTCGGGGGTTAATGTCGTCCCCTCTCCCCGTGAAAGCGGGGAGAGGTTTAGGGTGAGGGGCGAGGCGTTCGTGGCGGCGTTGAAAGATTCCTGTCATCCCCTCGCCCCTCGCCCCGGCCCTCTGCCTGCACACAGGGAGAGGGCGAAAAAACCCCGCGTCGCGATCTTCACCGACAAGCTCGACTGGCATGTCGAGCATACGCTCGCGGCCTTTCGCGCGCTGGACGCGACGCCCGTCGCCGCGCGGCTCTTCGCCTGCCGCATCGACACGAGCCGGCCCCACGGCCTCGCCATTCCCGGCTTCCATGAGCTGCCCGACCTCGCCATCGTGCGCGCCATCGGCGACGGTTCGCTCGAAGCCATCACCATGCGGCTCGGCGTGCTGCATGCGCTGGAGGCGCTCGGCGTCCCGCTCGTCAACGGCGCCCGCGCCATCGAGCGCTGCACCGACAAGAGCATGGCGAGTTTCCTGCTGGCCCGCGCCGGCGTTCCCGCGCCCGAGACTTTCGCCACCCAAAGCCTCGCCCAGGCGCGGGCCATCGCAAGGCGCGAATTGCCGAACGGCCCGCTCGTCATGAAGCCGCTTTTCGGCGCGCAGGGCTGGGGCATCCGGCTCATCGAGACGGAGAGCGACATTCCCTCCGCCGAGGAGGCGCGCGGCGTCTTCTATCTGCAACGCTTCGTCGGCCCCAGCCGCCCGCCTTACGAGGACATGCGCATCCTCGTCTCACGGGGCGAGGTCGTCGCCGCCATGAAGCGCCGGTCGAGCCATTGGATCACGAATGTCCGCCAGGGCGCGAGGCCGGTCGCAGTTGCGCCGACGAAGGAAGAGCGCGACATGGCGCTCGCGGCGGCGCAAGCCATGGGAACGATCATGGCGGGGGTCGATCTCATCGCCGGCGCCGATGGCCGGCCCATGGTCCTGGAAGTGAACTCCATGCCGGGCTGGAGCGGACTGCAGCGCATCACGCCCTTCTCCATCGCCGAGCGGCTTGCGGCGGACGCGCTCGCGTTGATCCCCTCTCCCGGCGACGCGGCGAGAGGGCTAGGGTGAGGAACGAGGCGACGCCCTCTCCTTTTCCGGCTTTGCGCGGATGAACGGGTAACAGATTTGACGCATCCCCCTGCCCCTCACCCCAACCCTCTCCCCGCGAGCGGGGAGAGGGAGTTCGCCCCTGCCCCTCACTCGAACCCTCTCCCCGCAAGCGGGCAGAGGGAGACGTCCGTCGCCGCCGCCTTCGTCGCCGCCTGCGAAGCGGAGCTCGCGGCGCCCAAGCCCGGCAATGTCCATCACTTCGCGCCCGGCCACGGCATGGAGGCGAAGGACTTCGTCGACAGCGCCCGCGCCGCCGCGCCCTTCATCGCCGCGCAGGGGGCGAGCGTCGGCGAGCGCATTCTCGGCGCGGTCGAGGCGACATGGGCGGCCGTGGGCCAGAACACCAATCTCGGCATCGTGCTGCTCTGCGCCCCGCTCGCCCATGCGACGCTCACCGCCGAGAGCGACGATCTTCGCCGGGAGACGGGGCGCGTGCTCGGCGCGCTCGACATGAAAGACGCCGACGCCGCCTTTCGCGCCATTTCGCGCGCCAGTCCCGCCGGGCTCGGTTCGGCCGAAGCGCATGACGTCGCCGGCCCCGCCGACGTCACGCTGCTCGAGGCGATGCGCGCCTCGGCGGATCGCGACCGCATCGGCTATCAATACGCCAGCGGATTCGAGGACATCTTCGACACGGGCCTTGGCGCCCTGCAACGCGCCCGAACGCGCGGCCATAACGCGCCGCGCGCGACGCTCGAAGTCTATATGGCCTTCCTCGCCGCCTTTCCCGACAGCCACATCGCCCGCAAATATGGGCTCGAGACCGCGCACGCCGTGCGCGCGGAAGCTGCGGACGTCGCCCTGGAGATCGAAGGCGCGACGCGGGACGCGGCCTTCGCGCTGGCCCTCGCCTATGACCGGAAGCTTAAGGAAAACAGGCTGAATCCCGGCACGAGCGCGGACCTGACGGTGGCCGTTCTTTTCGCCGATTCCCTCCAGCCACTCTTGGCAAGCGCGCGCAAAAATGGTTGAGTCCGCGCCGCGCGGGGTGGTCTCGCGGCTATCTGGCCAACCGGTCGGGCCGTTTCGTCCGACGCCGAAAACGAAGATAGGAGCGGTCGCTGCGCAAGGCGCGCTTGCCGCTTAGGGGGAACTGGAAAGGAAACGCACATGGCTTTGATCAACAAGATGCTGGTCGGCGAGTCGCTCGTCGGCGAGGGCAACGAAGTCGCTCACATCGACCTCATCATGGGTCCGCGCGGTTCGGCCGCTGAGCTCGCCTTCGCGAACGCTCTCGTCAACAACAAGGACGGCTTCACGACCCTCCTCGCGGTCGTCGCCCCGAACCTGCTCTGCAAGCCCAACACGATCCTCTTCAACAAGGTCACCATCAAGGACGCCAAGCAGGCCGTCCAGATGTTCGGCCCGGCCCAGCACGGCGTCGCCAAGGCCGTCGCCGACTCGGTCGCCGAAGGCGTGATCCCGGTCGCGGAAGCCGACGACCTCTTCATCTCGGTCGGCGTGTTCATTCACTGGGACGCCAACGACGACAAGAAGATCCAGGACTACAACTACCAGGCCACGAAGGAAGCCATCGCCCGCGCCGTCAAGGGCGAGCCGAAGGCTTCGGAAGTCGTCGCCAAGCGCAATGAGGCCAAGCACCCCTTCGCTCCGAACTGATTTCGGACGCCTTAGCGCAAGATTTTCGGGGAGCCCTCGCCGGCTCCCCGTTCAGCCGTACAAAAGACGCGCCGCGCAGCCGGGCGTCGACATAAGAATCAGACTCCGCGCGCATGCGCGACCAATAGACGCCGCTCTACGCGAATGGCGCCGGGAGGGATGAAAAACATGGCTTCTTTCTTCGAAAAGATTCTGGGCGCGCTGTTTCCGAAGCCGTCGGCCGGCGGCTTCACGGGATCGGCGAACGCCAAGACCGGCGTCGGCGAGTCGCTCGTCGGCGATGGCAATGAGGTCGCCCATATCGACCTCATCATGGGTCCGCGCGGTTCGGCGGCCGAAAAGGCTTTCGCCAACGGCCTCGTGAACAACAAGGACGGCTTCACGACGCTGCTCGCGGTCATCGCGCCGAACCTGCTCGTCAAGCCCTACACCATGATGTTCAACAAGGTGACCATCAAGAACGCCAAGCAGGCCGTTCAGATGTTCGGCCCTGCGCAGCACGGCGTCGCCAAGGCCGTCGCCGACTCGGTCGCCGAGGGCGTGATCCCGCTCGAGAAGGCCGAAGACCTCTTCATCTGCGTCGGCGTCTTCATCCACTGGGACGCCAATGACGACCAGAAGATCCAGGACTTCAACTATACGGCCACGAAGGAAGCCATCGCCCGCGCGATGAAGGGCGACCCCAAGGCCCAGCGCGTCGTCCAGGAGCGCGTCACCGCGAAGCATCCCTTCGCCGCCAACTGATCGCAACGCCGCGCGCGTCTGCAAGGGGGAGCCCACGCGGCTCCCCTTTTATTTTTGCGCGAGGCGCAGGAGATCCTCGCGCGTCAGCCGTCCGTCGTGCAGCGCCGTCGCGACCAGCGCGCCTGCGGCGCCGGCGACTTTCAGCGCATGAAGATCCTCCATGCCGCGCACGCCGCCGGCCGCATAGACGCGACGCCCCTTTGCGCGCTTTGCGAAGGCGGCGACGCGCGCGACGTCCGGCCCTGCGCCCGCGCCGACGCGCGCCAGCGTCATGACGATGACCCGCTCCGGCCAGAACGCATCGCAATCCTGAAGAAGGGGATTGCCCAAAAATCGCTCTCCGAGATAGTCGAGCGAGAGAATGACGCGCGAATCGTTTCGCAGCGGTTCGAGCGACGCGACATCAGCACAATTCTCGCTTCCGATCACGGGATCGACGCACGGCGATTGCGCCCGATCGCGCGCCTCGTCCAAACTCCTGATTCCGGCGTCGACCCATAAACGAAGCTTCGGGAAGGCCTCGCAGATCCGGACGATTGCGCCGCTGTTTTCGCCGCGCGCTTCGATGGCGTCGAGATCCGCGATATAGAGCGTCTCGAAAGAATGAAGCGCCATCAGCCCGCATGCGACGTCGAGCGGCGCGCATGACGGCGCGAGCGGCGTTTCAATCGGCGCGTATTCATCGCGCCGGCCGGCGATCGCGCGCACGACCGCGCCGTGGCGAATATCGATGACGGGAATGACCTGCATGAGGCATTATAGGCGCATGCCGACGACAAGAACGATCCGCTTTTTCCGCGCCCCGCTTTTTGCGCTCGCCCTCTCCGCCGCGCCCGTATCCGCGCAGACCATGCAGGGCGATTGGCCCTGCAAGCAGGTGCGGGTTCCGGAAATCGCACTTGGCGGCGTCTGGACGGGGCCGTCCATCGAACAGGAAAGAAAGAGCTGGCGCGAGGACGCCGCGGTCGCCGACCTCGTCGCGCGCATCGCGCCCCGGCGCACGCCGCAGGAAGAGGCGGAAAAGCTTATCGACGATTTCGCCAAGAGCGCCGGGGCGAACCGCAAGTCGCGGCTCACCCTCCTTTTTGCGGGACTCTATGAGAAGCTGAACGGCGAGCGGCTCGACATCGTCAACGGTCTCGACCGTTTCGGACGGCGGCTCAAGGAAATGGCGGAAAAGACGCGTAATGAGACGCAGGCTTTCTACGACCTGCAGAACAAGAAGCCGCCGGAGCCGGAGGCGGTGAAGAAGGCCGCCGAAGCGCTGCAATGGCGCGTGCGCCTCTTCGACGAGCAGCGCAAGATGGTGAGCTATGTCTGCGAGAGCCCCGCGCTGATCGAACAACGCCTCGGCGCGCTGGCGCGTAAGATCATCGCGGAGATGGAGTAAGGCAGCGTGGCGCCGCGGTCATTGCGTGCGCAGCAAAAGCAATCCGGCTTTCGCGCGCGCTCTCGAATCTGTCGCGTGGGTCCGATCGAACCCGCCAGCTACTCTCTCGGCTCGGGCCTGCGCTCTTCCAGCTGATGTTTGGCGGCGGCCCAGCCATCCGTGCCTTCCGGATACCAGCTCACATTTGCATAGCCGAGAGTCTGGGCGCGCTTCGCGGCGTTCCACGACATCCAGCAATCCGTGAGGCAGTAGAAAACAAGCGGCTTCTTCTTATCGGCGCCGGTCGCTTTCTCCAGCCCCTTTTCAAAATAGCGCTGCGTCGCCTCGGAAAGGGCGCCGTAGCCCGTATCGGGCAGCCAGACGCTCCCCGGAATATCGAAGCGCGGCTGCTCGCGCCAGACGGCGTTCTTGGGTAAGCCTTCCGGCTTCGGCGCATGCGGCAGCGCGTCGACGAAGACCGCCGATTTCGCCTTCCACAGTTCGAAAGCCCTCGCAGTGTCGATCACCGTCGCGCCCTTCAGCGACGCGGGCACAGGCGCGCGGAATGCCTCCATGCGATAGCCCTCGGGCTCCGGCGGCCGGGCCTTCATCTGCGCCTGGGCGGGCGCGGCGAGGACGAGCGCGAGAAGGGCGGATGCCCAGCGCGTCATCGCGCGGCCTTCTGGACCGGCTGGCCGGCTTCGTCCAGCATGGGCACGCCGTAATTCGCAAGGATCTGGTCGATCTCGCCCTTGTTCTGCGACAGCAGCGTATTGAGTTCGCGCTTCCAGTTCTGATCCGAATGGCGGACGCCGAAGGCGATGCGGAAGGCCATGCGCGTGCCGGGCGTCTCGGGGATCGGCGCGACATTGAGTTTTGTGGTCGACGTTTTGGCGTAATAGCCGGCGATCGGACCCCAGAGCAGCGCGGCGTCGATCTGGCCGGTCTCGAGATCGTGGATCATCGTGGCGCTCGACGATTCGACGCGCGTGTCGATCATGAGCGGATAAGGCTTCACGAGGCCGATCATGCCGTTCTTGGCGAGAATATTTCCCGGCGGCGTGTTGGCGACGAGACCGATCTTGCCCTTCTTTTCCTTGAGGCGCGGATCGTCGAGATCCTTGACGCCGTCGAGATCAGAGCCCGCGCGGGTCACGATGGCGTAGGTCGTGCGGTAATAGGGATTGGTCGGCTGCACGAGGTCATTGCCTTGCGGCATGCCGAGAATAACGTCGCAAAGATGGGCATTCAGGGTATTGCGAACGAAACCGGTCGCGCCGGGATAGAAGGCGTAGGCGAGCTCCTTGTGGAGCTTCGCGGCGAGAAGCTCCGCGATCTTGTTTTCGAGACCTTCGCCCTTCTCGTTCGAGAAGGGAAGGTTGTTGGGATCCGCGCAGACGCGGAGCACTTTGGGATCGATCAATTCGATGCCGCTGGCGTTGTCCGAGCCCTTCGCGCCGGCGTCGGGTCCCATATGCTGCGCGGCGGCGGGAAGTGCGGCGAGGCCGAGCGCGAGAGCGAGGGCCTGCTTCCATGATTGTTTGAAGTGCTTCTGCCGCTTCACGCGATGACGCTCCCGATTTGACGCGCGCATATGCGCCGATGGACCAATGTTTTCCAACAAATAGTCCCGGCCCGCGGCGTTCGCCACGAGAAAACGAAAAAACCCGGAAGCCATGACAGCTTCCGGGCCCGAGCGCCCAGACCATCGGTCGGGTTCGTCAAGCCAGCGGCGAGACCGATACCGGCCCAACCACCAACGCCCGAGAACACGGCGACGTACTGCTTGCCACCATGCTCATGTAGGTCATGGCGTTGCCGATGATGCCCGACGGCGTCTTGAACTTGAACAGTTCCTTGCCGGTCTTCTGGTCGACGGCTTTGAAGTAGCCTTCGAGCGTGCCGTAGAAGGCAACGCCGCCGGCCGTCGTCAGAGCACCTGACCAAACCGAGAACTGCTCAGGCTTCGACCAGACGATCTTGCCGGTCGTAGCATCCCAAGCGATGAAGTTACCCATACGCTCCGGCTTATCCGGGCCGGGAACATCGACAGCGTGGCGCCGACGTAGGGCTGACCAGCCGTGTACGAGACCTTGAACGGTTCGTAGTCCATGCAGACGTGGTTCGTCGGAACGTAGAACAGCCTTGGTCAGCGGCGAGAACGACGCCGGCTGCTGGTCCTTCGAGCCGAGAGCCGCAGGGCAGATGCCCTTCGTGTTGAAGTCCGCGCCGTTTGCAAACGTCGAGTACTTCTTCACGCGGATCGGACGGCCATAGTTCGGGCTCGACTTGTCGAGATCGACCTTGGTCGCCCAGTTGACGACCGGATCATACTTCTCGGCGACGAGCGGCTCGCCCGTCACGCGATCCAGCGTGTAGGCGAAGCCGTTACGGTCGAAGTGAACCGCAACCTTGCGCTTCTCACCCTTGATATCGAGAGTGGCCAGGATCGGCTCGTTGATGCCGTCATAGTCCCACTCGTCGAACGGCGTCATCTGGTAGGCCCACTTGGCGATACCGGTGTCGACGTCGCGAGCGAACATCGTCATCGACCACTTCTGGTCGATCGGCTTGCCGTCCGGTCCCGGCACGCTGAGCCGGGTTCCAGGTCGAGGGGTTACCCGTGCCGTAATAGATCAGGTTGAGGTCCGGATCGTAGGCCATGTAGCCCCAGGTCGAACCGCCGCCGATCTTCCACTGATCGCCGTTCCAGGTCTTGAGCGAAGAATCCTTGCCGACCGGCTTGCCGAGCGAGATGGTCTTCTCCGGATCGACGAGGATGTCGGAATCCGGACCCATCGAGTAGGCGCGCCACACCTTTTTGCCGGTGTTGATGTCGTAGGCGGTGACGTGGCAGCGAACGCCGAACTCGGCGCCCGAGATACCGATGATCACCTTGTCCTTGACGACAAGCGGAGCACCCGTGCCCGTCTCACCCTTCTTTCGGATCGCCGTCGACGACCTTCCACAGTTCCTTGCCGGTCTTCGCGTCGAGAGCGACGAGAGCGGTATCGGCCTGGTGGAGGAAGATCTTGCCGTCGGCGTACTGCACACCACGGTTGACCGTGTCGCAGCACATCACCGGAATGACCGACGGATCCTGCTTCGGCGTGTACTTCCAGATGATCTTCTGCTCGTCGGCGAGGTTCAGAGCATAGACGACGTTCGGGAACGCCGAGTGAAGGTACATCACGTCGCCGATGGGCGAAACCTCCCTGATGACTCGGGAAAATTTCGGGGGCATCGCCAATCTCGGCGCCATTGTCGGCGACGACGCGGTCGCCGTGATCGACACGGGCGGGAGCCTCGCTCAAGGCAAGGCGTTTCTCGCCGCGTTGCGGGAAAAGACACAAAAGCCGATCCGTTACGTCATCAACACCCACGCCCATCCCGACCATGTCTTCGGCAACGGCGCCTTCGTCGCGGACGGCGTCACATTCGTCGGCCACAGGAACCTGCCACGCGCGCTCGCAACGCGGGGCGAGCATTATCTCGCCGCCTTCCGCCAGATCATGGGCGACGCGCTCGACGACACGACCATCGTCGCGCCGACGCTGACCGTCGCCGATTCGATGACGCTCGATCTCGGCGGGCGCGAG
The DNA here is from genome assembly GCF_049675845.1 of Methylocystis parvus. Lineage (GTDB taxonomy): Bacteria > Pseudomonadota > Alphaproteobacteria > Rhizobiales > Beijerinckiaceae > Methylocystis > Methylocystis parvus_A. The sequence continues at coordinate 2,949,650 of NZ_CP187161.1, read as the reverse complement.
ATCCAGTTGCAGGCCTGGCGCACCGCCCATAGCGAGGCAGACCTCACCATCCTGGACAAGAAGACAGGCACGCTCTTCGCCGGGGACCTGCTCTTTCTTCAGCATGTGCCGGTGGTGGACGGAAGCCTGCTCGGCTTTCTCGACGTCGCCGACAAGCTCGCGGAGATCAAAGCCGAGCGCGTCGTGCCGGGGCACGGTCCAAAGGTCGCGCCCTGGCCCAGGGCGCTCGACGACGAGCGCGCTTATCTGACCAAGCTCACCGCCGGCCTGCGCGCCGCGATCAAGAAGGGCGAAAGCGTGAAGGAGGCGGCGGCGACGGCGGCGGGCGACGAGCGGCCGAAATGGAAGCTCTTCGACGATTACAACGCCCGCAACGCAACGGCCGGGTTTGCGGACCTCGAGTGGGAGTAGGCGGTCGCGGCTTTCAATATGTCGCGGTGAGATAGTCGACGATCTTCTGCGCGTCGGCAGCGTCGATGGGCGCATGATAGGAGTGGATCATCTTGTCGACCTCGCCTTCCCAGAATTTCCGTCCCATTTTCGGCGGCTGGGTGAGGATGTAGTCGACCGAATGGCAGGCCGCGCAATTGTTCTGCGCCGTCTCGAGCCCCGGGCCGGGCCGCAGCTCAGCGGTCTCGCCGGGGAGGCTGTAGGACAAGGGCTTCGCCGCGCAGGGCGCTGCGATCAGCGCGAGGGCGGCGGCAAGAAGCGAAATCCGCATCGTCCTTCTCCTCAGCTCGCCTGGACGCGAATCGTCTCGACGACGTTCCGCATATAGCCGGGGGGATTCCATAAGGGCTCCAGAGGCTGCGACCGGCCGGCGCCGGCGATCGCGAGCGTCTTCAGCTCATGCGGGCCCGCGGGGAGAGAAAGCTCCGCCCGCCACTCGCGGAAGGAATATCGGCCGAGATTCTCGCCCAGCCGGGCCTGCGTCCAGTTCTTTCCGCCATCCGCCGAGACGAGCACGGCCCCGATCCCCTGCCCGCCATCGAAGGCGATTCCACGCAGGGCGGTTTTAGCCGCGGCGCGCACTTTCGCGCCGTCGGCCAGATTGGTGATGAAGGAGCGCGTGGCGAGGCGCTTGATCGGGGTCGTCGCGACGGCCGGCTCGCCCGGCGGCGTGCAGGCGCAGTCATTGTCCGGAATGCGGTAGGCCTTCGACATCCAATAGCCGTCGAAGGGCTGGTCGAGCACGATGATTTCGCTCAGATGCTTGACCCAATAGGTTCCGTAATAGCCCGGAACCACGAGGCGCAGCGGATAGCCGTTCAGCCAGGGAAGATCCTCGCCATTCATGGCGTAGGCGACCATGACCTCGCCGTCCCCGGCATGGAAGAGATCGAGCGCCTTGACGAAATCCGGCGTCTCGGGGAGCGGCGGGCCGTCGAGCCCGTTGAAGGCGACCTGCCGCGCGCCCGTCTGCACGCCGGCTTTGTCGAGGATCGCCGAGAGGGGGACGCCGCGCCAGCGGGCGTTTCCCATCGCGCCGTTTGCGAGCTGGCCGCCCGCGACGCGCGGGCTGACGAAGCCGCGGCTGTTGCCCGAACACTGGTTGACGGCGACGATCTCGACTGGCGCGAAACCGCTCTTGAGCTCGGCGAGAGAGAGCGAAAGCGGCCGGGCGACCTTGCCCTTCACGGCGAGCCGGAAGGTCTCGGGGTCGATCGAGAGCGGAATGCCGGAGAGGTGGTAGCGGACGAAAAACGCGTCATTGGGCGTGATGACGCCCTCGTCGAACACCGAAAAGCGCGTCTCCAGTTGCGGGGGCCGCGCCGTCAACAGGATCAGCTGGCGCTTTCCAGGATAACGAACCAGCGGACGCTCGCCATTGGCGAATGGGAGGACGACGGGCTCCATCGCGGCCGAGTCGCGGGCGCCGCCAAATGCGAGCGCGCCCGCGCCGATGAGAAGCCTTCTTCTATCCATGGGCCGTCCTCGCTCGCGCGGCTCGAGCCTGCGCCGTCCACATTACAGGACGAATGCGATCCGCAGTCTATGCGCGAGCGACGAGAGCGCCGTGACTTTGTCTCACCGTCCCGCCCCGACCTGCGCTAATCTCCGGCCAAAATCCGGGAGGAACCGAATGTCTGGAACCCGCACCGCGCTCGCCGCAGCCCTGCTCGCGGTCGCATTTTCCACTTACGCCGTCGCTGAACCCGCAGATCCCTGGCCGAGCCTCGTCACGGACATCTTCCACGGCCGCGAGATCGCGCCCGCCGACGGGACCATCTCGCTCGACGCGCCCAAGCGCGCCGAGGACGCAGCCATCGTGCCGATGACCATGCGCTTCTCCGACCCCGCGAAGGTGAAGGCCGCGACGCTCGTCATCGACCAGAACCCCATGCCCATGGCGGCGAGCTTCGCGCTTGGCGACAAGTCGGGCGTCGACTTCATCGAGACGCGCGTGCGGGTGAACAGCTACACCAATGTCCATGCCGTGGCCGAGACGCGCGACGGGAAGCTGCATTCGGAAATGAAGTTCGTGAAGGCGTCGGGCGGCTGCTCGGCGCCGGCCGGGAAGGACCCGGACGAGGCGCTCGCCAATATGGGCAAGATGAAATATCGCGAGTTCAGGAGCGCAGTCGCGGGCCAGCGTGAAGCGCAGATCATGATCAGGCATCCGAACAATTCCGGCATGCAGATGGACCAGATCACCCGCGCCTATACGCCCGCGCATTACATCGACGCGGTCGAGGTCTGGCAGGGCGACGAGCTGATCTTCAAGATGGAGGGCGGGATTTCGCTGTCGGAAGACCCGAACTTCCGCTTCTCTTACGCCCCGAATGGCGCAAAGACGATGCGCGTCGTGGCGCATGACAATAAGGGCGGCGTCTACAAGGGCGAATGGCCGATCGCCGAACCGTCCTGATCTTTACGAAACGGCAACTGAAAAAACAAAGGGAGCGCCAACGCTCCCTTCTTCATTCCTGCTTGACGTTCACGCGAAGATCGTGATCGCCGCGCAAAAGGCCAGCGGCAAGGTCGCCAGCGCACAAATCGCCGTCACGCACGCAACTTTCTGAAACTCAGGCGCCTCTTGGCGCATCTTTCTCACCAACGCCATCTCACTCACTCCCGGCCACGCTTCTTCCCGCGCGCTCATTGACGTTGGCGCGCTCCCGTTAACGCGCGGCCATGGGAAAAGGTTGCAATTGTAATCGTCGCCGCGACAATTTTTGTCGCGACGACGTCATACGACGTTACGGTGAAGCTTGCGTTAAGCGCGCGCGACGGCGAGCGGCGCCGGACGCGCCCTGGCGGGCGCCGGCGCCGGCGCATTGTTCTCGCTGAAGAGCTCGGCGAGCTTTTCGGTCATGGCGCCGCCCAGCTCCTCGGCGTCGACGATCGTCACCGCGCGGCGATAATAGCGCGTCACGTCATGGCCGATGCCGATGGCGATCAGCTCCACGGGCGATTTCGTCTCGATGTCGTGGATGATCTGGCGCAGATGACGCTCGAGATAATTCCCGGGATTCACCGAAAGCGTCGAATCGTCGACCGGCGCGCCGTCGGAGATCATCATCAGAATGCGCCGCTGCTCCTGCCGCGCGAGAAGCCGCCGATGCGCCCAGTCGAGCGCCTCGCCGTCGATATTCTCCTTGAGCAGGCCTTCGCGCATCATCAGGCCGAGATTGCGCCGCGCGCGCCGCCAGGGGGCGTCGGCCGCCTTGTAAATGATGTGACGGACGTCGTTGAGGCGGCCGGGATTCGCCTTCTTGCCCTCGTTGAGCCACAGCTCGCGCGATTGCCCGCCCTTCCAGGCGCGTGTGGTGAAGCCGAGAATCTCGACCTTCACGCCGCAGCGCTCCAGCGTGCGCGCCAGAATGTCGGCGCAGGTCGCTGCGACCGTGATCGGACGGCCGCGCATCGAGCCCGAATTGTCGAGAAGCAGCGTCACAACCGTGTCGCGGAACTCCATGTCCTTCTCGCGCTTGAAGGACAAAGGCTGCTGCGGGTCGATGATGACGCGCGGCAGTTTGGCGGGGTCGAGCATGCCCTCTTCGAGGTCGAACTCCCAGCTGCGGCTCTGCTGCGCCATCAGGCGGCGCTGCAGGCGGTTGGCGAGGCGGCCGACGACCGAGGAGAGATGCAGCAGCTGCTTGTCGAGATAGGCGCGCAGCCGGTCGAGCTCTTCCGTATCGCAAAGCTCCTCGGCGCGGACGATTTCGTCGAAGCGGGTGGTGTAGGCGCGGTAGTCGGAGCCGGAGCGGTCGGCGTTCGGCGTGGTCGGGCGGCGGGCCTCGGAGGCCTCCTCCATATCGCCGTCGTCGGACTCCTCCGGCGTCTCGCCATAGGGGGCCTCGGCGGATTCGCTCTCGCCTTCCTGCTCGGAATCCTCGGCGGCGAGCGCCGTCTCCATCTCGGCGGCGCTTTTGGCCTGGTTCTCTTCCTGCTCCTGCTCCTCGCCCTCGTCCGGATTTTGCGGGGCCTCGTCGGTTTCGTCCTCGGCCTCGGTCTCGTCGGGCGCCTCGGCGCCGGCCATGTCGAGATGCGAGAGCAGTTCGCGGACGATCTGGGCGAAATGCCGCTGGTCCTCGACCGCGCCGACGAGCCGGTCGAGATCGGGGCCGGCGCGCTCCTCGAGGAAGGGGCGCCAGAACTCCACGATCTTCGCGCCATGGGGCGGCGGCTCGAGGCCGGTGAGGCGTTCGCGCGCGATCAGCGCGAGCGCGTCCTCGAGCGGCGCGTCCTCGCGGCTCATGATCTTTTCGGTATGGCTGCGCGTATAGCGGTCTTCGAGCATCGCACCGATATTGGCGGCGACGCCCGTCATGCGCCGCGCGCCGATCGATTCGACGCGGGCCTGCTCCATGGCGTCGAAGGCCGCGCGGGCCTCCATCGTCTCGGGCGCATAGCGGCGATGCAGAGCGTCGTCATGGCAGGCGAGGCGCAGCGCCATGGAATCGGCCTGGCCGCGCACGACCGCGGCCTCCTTGGCGGAGAGCTTGCGCGGCGGCTCGGTGATGCGGGCCTTGGCGCCGTCCTCCGTCTGGATCAGCGAGGGCCGCTCGGGCGCGAAGGCGACGTCGAGCTTGGGGCTTTTCGCCATGGCGCGCATGGCGCCGGCGACGGCCCGCTTGAACGGTTCCTGCGGAGCTTCCTTGGGAGAGGCGGGGCGGCGGTTTGTCGGCGCGGGAGGCATGCGCCACTATATGCGCGGGCGCGCGGAAAGGAGCAAGTCGGAGGCGTCATCGCCTTGATTTAAGGCCCCCACCCCAGCCCTCCCCCGCTAGCGGGAGAGGGAGCAGGCCGGCGCCCAAATCCAGTATGCTGATCGCGAGCGTCCCCTCTCCCGCTTGCGGGGGAGGGACAGGGAGGGGGCAAACCCCTCAAATCTTTCCGCGCTCGGCCTTGCTGAAATTAGACAGATCCCCCTCCGCCGCCGCGCGGCGGCGCCAGGACCGGGCGATGGCCGGATATTTGATCTCCTTGCAGATGCGGGAGACCTGCTGGGTCAACTTCTGCGATTTGCAGGCGGGGCATTCCGGCGTGTCGGACGAGCGGACCAGAAGCTCGAACTCGGCCTCGCACTCGTTACACGAATAGGCGTAGAGGGGCATGGCTTCCTCGCGCGATGGGCGTCGCGCGAGGGATGCAAGGAGCGTTCCGCTTACCAGCCCCACCCTCCGCCCCAGCCGCCGCCGTAATAGGGGCGCGGTCCCCAGCCGCCGCCATAGTAGGGACGCGGGCGCCAGCCATAGCCATAGCCCCAGGGGCGCGGATGCGGGCGCCAGCCATAGCCGCCGCCGACATAGGGGGAACCGCCGGCGCCCCAACCGCAGCCATAGGGGGCCGCACCAGACCTTGTCCGCTTTCGGACCCGCCCCGGCGGCGACGCCCGGATCGATCCCCGGAAGCGCCCGGGCGGGAGCGGACGCAACCGCCGAGGCGCCGGCGGCGATCAGAGCGACGAGCGATATTTTGACGATGACGGATTTCATGGCGCATTCTCCACCGAATTCGACCGGCCAAGACTGACGCGCGCGCGGTGAACCGGGGCTGAAGCCCTCGTTCATAAGCCATTAAGCTAGCGGGGCTTTTCATGCAGCGCTTCATCGGCGCGATCGACCAGGGCACGACCAGCACGCGCTTCGTCGTCGTCGACGAGGCGGGCGGCATCCGCGCCATGGACCAGCGCGAGCACCGGCAGATCTATCCCCGCCCCGGCTGGGTGGAGCACGACGCATCGGAAATCCTCGCCAACACAAAGGCCGCCATCGCGGGCGCGCTGGAGAAGGCGCGGCTTTCCCCCGGCGACCTCGCCGCCGTCGGCGTCACGAATCAGCGCGAGACGAGCGTCCTTTGGGACCGGGAAACCGGCGCCCCCCTTCACAATGCGCTCGTGTGGATGGATACGCGCACCCAGCCGCTCGTCGACCGCCTGACGGCGCAGGGCGCGGGCGACCTCGTCCGCGCCAAAACGGGCCTGCCGCTCGCGACCTATTTCTCGGCGCTGAAACTCGCCTGGCTTCTCGACAACGTCCCCGGCGCGCGACACAAGGCCGAAAGCGGCGAGGCGCTTTTCGGGACGATCGACAGCTGGCTGATCTGGAGCCTGACAGGCGGCCCGAACGGCGGACGCCATGTCACGGATGCGACAAACGCGTCGCGAACCCATCTCATGGAGCTTGGGACGCTGGCCTGGGACGAGGAGTTGCTCGCCCTATTCGACATCCCCCGCGCCTGCCTGCCTCAGATCGTCTCCTCGAGCGAGGTCTATGGCGCCGGCGTCGGCCCTCTCGCGGGCGCTCCGCTCGCCGGCGCGCTCGGCGACCAGCACGCGGCGCTCCTCGGACAGGCCTGCATCAGGCCCGGCGACGCGAAGAACACCTACGGCACCGGCTGCTTCCTGCTGATGAACACCGGCGAGACGCCGCATGTCTCGAAGGCGGGACTTCTCACCACGCTCGGCTACAAGCTCGGCGACGCAAAGCCCGTCTATGCGCTGGAAGGCTCCATCGCCATCGCCGGCGCGCTGGTGCAATGGCTGCGCGACAATCTCGGGCTGATCGAGAACAGCCACGAGATCGAGGCGTTGGCGCGGAGCGTCCCCGACAATGGCGACGTCTATTTCGTGCCCGCCTTCTCCGGCCTCTACGCCCCGCGCTGGCGCGGCGACGCGCGCGGGATCGTCGCCGGGCTCACGCGCTTCGCCAACAAGGGCCACATCGCCCGCGCCGCTCTGGAGGCGGCCGCCTATCAGACGCGGGAAGTGCTCGCGGCGATGGTCGCCGATTCCGGCGCGACCATCGGCGAATTGAAGGTCGATGGCGGCATGGCGGCGAACGATCTCCTGATGCAGTTCCAGTCCGACATTCTGGACGCGCCCGTGGTGCGCCCAAGGCATCTCGAAACGACCTCGCTCGGCGCCGCCTACGCCGCGGGCCTCGCCGTGGGCTTCTTCAAAAGCGTCGAGGACGTCGCCGCCCATTGGCGCGCCTCGAAGCGCTTCGAGCCGGGGATGTCCGCCGACGAGCGCGGGCGGCTCGTCGCGGGTTGGGAGAAGGCGGTCGAGCGGTCGTTTGGGTGGGCGTAAGCCGCGGCGCGCCCCTCCCAGGCGCCGACATCGTCATCGCGAGGAGCAAAGCGACGAAGCGATCCAGAGCCGCCTCAATCGAAATCCACCGTCAGCCCGTGCTTGGCCAGCTCTTTCTCCACAGCGTCGAGAATGCGCTGCAGATCCTCGATCTCGATTTCCTTGTCCTGATCGGGCGCGTCCCAGGCGTCGATCTCGTCGAGCCGAACGACGAAATCCGTCTCCTCGCCCGACTCCGCGTCGGGGGCCTCGGCGTGGATCGTCAGCGTGCGTCCGTCCTGATGCACGCGGATCGCGCCTTCCGTCATCTCGACCTTGATCTTCGCCCGCGCCATGGTCGCCCCCTTCGCCGATCGTCAGATGAGCCCAGCCAGCAAGGCGGCCTTGCGCATGAGGGTGGGCAGCCCTTCTCTATCCAGATTGCGCCGCGCCGCCCAGCGGCAATTGGCGCCAAGCGGCGGCGCCTCCTTCGCCTGCCCGACAAAGACCGTGGCCGTGAGCGCGAAATGGGTGAAGACATGCGCCACGGGCTCCGGCAGCGCCCGCCATTCCGCCTTGCAGGGCGCATGATCCAGTTGCTCCTCCGGCGCGACGTCCTGCGTGAAGGGGGTCGCGGGAAAGGCGCTCATGCCGCCGAAGAGGCCCTTTTCCGGGCGCCGGCTCAAGAGCGTTTCTTCCCCGCGCCTCAAGATAAAGATCGCGCCGCGCCGCTTGGGCTTTTCGGCCTTTTTCTCCTTAACAGGATAGGCCTCCTGCGCGCGGGCCGCGAAGGCGGCGCAATCGGCGCCCCAGGGACAGGCGCCGCAATTGGGCGCGCGCGGCGTGCAGACCGTCGCGCCGAGATCCATCAGCCCCTGCGCGAAATCCCCCGCGCGGGCGGGCGGCAGGAGCGCCTCGACCTTCTCCCGAATGAGGGGCTTCGCCTGCCGCGCCGGCGTCTCGATGGCGTATAGCCGCGTAATGACGCGCTCGACATTGCCGTCGACGGCGGCGCAGGGCTTGTCAAAAGCGATGGAAGCGACCGCCGCCGCCGTGTAGGGGCCGACGCCCGGCAGGGCGAGCAGCGCCGCCTCGCTGTCCGGAAAAGCGCCGCCATGCTCGTTCGCCACCTTGCGCGCGCAGGCGTGGAGATTGCGGGCGCGGGCGTAATAGCCGAGCCCGGCCCAGGCGGCCAGAACCTCCTCGAGCGGCGCGGCGGCGAGCGCTTCGACCGTGGGCCAGCGCGACAGAAAATTCTCGAAATAGCCCTTCACCGTCACGACGGTGGTCTGTTGCAGCATGATCTCGGAGAGCCACACGGCGTAAGGGTCCGCCCGCTCGCCCGGCTGCGCGCGCCAGGGGAGGTCGCGCCGATTCGCGTCGTACCAGGCGAGAAGGGCGGGCCCGGGCTTTCGCCGCTTTGCGGGGGGCTTTATCATCGGCCCATCATTAGGGCGCGCGCCGGCGCCCGGGCAAGGGAGAGCCGCATGAGCGTCGCGCCGCGCGTCAAGGGCGTCTTCGCCCGCCCGCTCGCAGAATATGTTCTGCGGGAAATCGATCCGCTCGTCGCGAAGCAGGGCTTCGGCGAGGCGTCGCTGCTCATGCAGTGGCGCGAGATCGTCGGCGCCCGGGTCGCCGACATTTGCGCCCCCGAACGCCTGCAATGGCCCGCCCGCGCCCGCAAGCCCGCGCCCGACAAGCCGCAGGAGCCGGCGACGCTCATCCTGCGCGTGGAGCCGGGCTTCGGGCTCGACATCCAGCACATGGCCCCGGCCATCATCGACAGGGTCAACGCGCATCTGGGCTGGCGCTGCGTCGCCCGCGTGACGCTCCGCCAGCAGGCGCTCGCCCCGCGCGCCGAAAAAAAGCGCCCCCGCCCCGCTCCCCCCGACCCGGCGGCGCACGCGAAAGCCGAGGCCGCGACCGAGGGCGTGGACGAAGAAGCCCTGCGCGCGGCGCTGGTGCGGCTGGGGGAGAAAGCCTTGGCGGCGCGACGGAAAGCCTGATCCGCCGGGCGTTTCGCCGCCCCGCCCCGCGACTTTCGCGCGCGCGCACAGGAACGCTTGCAATCCAATGCGCTTGCGAATAGGTTCGCGCCGCTTCGGGCCGCCATAGCTCAGTTGGTTAGAGCACCAGATTGTGGATCTGGGGGTCCCCCGTTCGAGCCGGGGTGGCGGTACCATTCTCTCCTGCAATTTTCGGTAGACAGACGTGCACGGGCGCGCATCCGCGTGCAACCGGGAGACGTGGCCGCGAGCGTCGTCCGACTGATTCGAAGCGGGAGCGGAGCCGCGTGGTTACCGCTCGGTTACAAGTTCGCTCTGAGGAGTGTCCGACGAGCGCAGGCCAAGGGGCATAGCTCGGCCATTACTATTCTTCCAGCGATCTTATCGTAGGATTTGTTTTTGAGCCGCAAGGGAAGAACCGGCCACGGCTTCCGATCCGCGTTCCGCGACTGGGCCGCCGAGACGACGGACTTCCCGAACAACGTGGTTGAGATGGCGCTCGCCCATCTCGTGGGTAATGCCGTCGAAGCGGCCTATAGGCACGGCGATCTGTTCGAGAAGCGGCGCGAGCTCATGGGGGCGTGGGCGGTGTATTGCGTCGGGCAGGCAAAGCAGGACTGAGCGCCGATCTTGGCGTCGCGCGCCCTATCTCATCTATCAAGTTAGCCCCGTGACACATGGGGGACATGAAAAAATCCTACTCGCCATTTAGTCTATCGGAAGCCACCTTCCCCCAACCAACGAAAGGCCGAAAGTTGCCAGATTACAAAAACGTTTCTCTTTCCTGTAGCGAGGCCATGTCCGGCCGGCGTGGCCAATTGCTGACGACGTATTTGCTGAATCGCAAGCTCGGGGCTGCAAACGTGCGGCGCTTGATCCGGGACGATATCCGCCGATTGTCCGAGATGGGCGCAAAACAATACGCCTCGGACCTTGCTGACGTTCTGAAGTGTTTCGACTCGGCGTTCCCCAACGCCAGCTGACTTACCCAATGCGTGCGGCGGCATGTTCATCCGACACGAAATCTCTTACGCCATCATGCTCTCCGTTCTCGTCGGGGTGTTTATCATCGCGCTTTGGCTTGCCGCCGGCTAAACCCTGCGCTCGCCGGATGGGTCCGCCCCAACCCGCTACACTGGCCCGTCGATGGATCTCGAGAACATGCAGAGCATAGTCGCAACTTCACCCGACCGCGGCGGGACGGTGTAGGGCTGCGACATTGGGGCGCGGGACGAAAGCATTGTCCCGATCGGCACAGACTCAATGAACCCGGCGAGCTAACAGGACGGGCGCGCTGACGCCCCCCCAACCTTTTCCTCGTCAGCGTAGTAGGCCCGAGCGTCTGCGCCCCTCCTAGCGCTCGGGCCGCCCACCCATCGCGCGTCGACACGTTGGGCCTGCCGGTTTGGTCACACCGGCGATACACAAACGGTCACGCTTGCCCGAATCGCAACCACGAATTTAGCTGTGTCGATAAGGGGTTAATCGGGACGGCGGATGATGGAAGAACCCAAAAAAAGCACGCGCGGCTTCGCCTCCATGTCTCCTGAGAGGCGCCGGGAGATTGCAACCAAGGGCGGCAAAAGCGTGCCATCCGATAAACGCAGCTTTTCTCAGGATCCCGCATTGGCTTCAAAGGCTGGTAGGAAAGGCGGGAAATCGTTGAAACCGGGCAAGCGCTCGTTTTCAGTAGACCGCGCCCTCGCGTCCCAAGCTGGCGCGAAGGGCGGGAAAGCTCCGCGTGAGAATCGTCGAAAGGCGGAAGGGTAACCGGCGGGCCCCCTGCCCTTGCCGCACTATCACACCTGCTCGATCCCACGAGGAATGGGGCGGTAGGTCGCTGGCCAGTTCCAGCGAGAGCCATCCTGATCAAGTCGGCGCCGCCGTGCGCGCCCAGGTCCGAAAATTGTAAAGCGTCTTATGCATGTTAACTAACGTTCGCTTTCATGAAAATGCGCGTCGCATCTATCACTAGGAGACTTAACTATGGAACGTCGTGATTTTATTGCTACGCTTGGCGCAGTCGCCGCGGCCGCGTCCGTATCCTCGGCGTTCGCCGAAGAAAAGAAAGTCGCTCACCACCATCCGGCGCAGTACAAGGGGTTGTCCGACGCGGCGGCCAAGTGCGTCCTGGAAGGCAGCAACTGCCTCCGCCATTGCTTTGGCATGCTGTCGATGGGCGACTCCAGCATGGCTGAATGCACGAAGGCGACCTACGACACGATTGCCGCTTGCGCGGCGCTGGAGAGCCTGTCGGCGACAAATTCGACCTTTACGCCCGCGATGGCCAAGACCGTGGCGACCATTTGCGAGGCTTGTAAGAAAGAGTGCGACAAGTTCCCCGACGTTGCCGAGTGCAACGCCATGGGCGCGGCGTGCAAGGCCTGCGCCGACGAATGCCATAAGGTCGCGGTTTAATCCCGTCTGATCTCAAAACAAAACAAAAAATGCCCCGCCGGTACATCCACGTCGAGGCGTTTCAGGTAAAGGCAAGGCCGTTCGACGTTGGCCCGACTGGTCCCAGCATGTGGCGAGTGGGATAGCTGCGTCAAATCAACATATTGCTAGGTTCACCTCAAACCGATAGCACCACTCCGTTGGATTTTTGTCCAATCTAATGCATCCAGTGAGAGGCTAAGAAAAAATGAAAATTTCCGCGCGCAATGTTCTTGAGGGCGCCGTCAAGGAAATCAAAGAGGGAGCGACGACCGCGCACGTCTTGGTCGACGTCAATGGTCAGACCCTGACCGCGTCCATCACGAATGAGTCGGTCAAGGAGCTTGGCCTCCAGGTGGGCGGAAGAGTAAAAGTCGTGATCAAATCGTCTGACGTGATGGTAGCCGTCGACTAACGAAAAAGCCCTCTGAGCGTGTGCCGGTGAGACTGCACCATAAAGCAGGCCTATCGTCAGCAAAAACGCCCCGCCGATACATCCACGGTCGGGGCGTTCTGCTTTCAGGCGTCCGGCGCGACCCCGCGCCTGAGATTGGGGCAAGTCATCAACTTGTGGCAATCGTTGTCTAAGCGTTAGGTCGTTACGTACAGGCATTTCGAGGCGGGAGCGTGGGTGCGCCGGTTTATCGGCTAGAGCCCGCGCTCCCTCTTTTTGTTTTGAGCCATCATGCGGCGAATAGTCACTCCAATGCCACTAAGCGACTTGCTACGGTCCTTAGGTGAAGGAGGCGGTTGGTAATCATCCTTGAATTTTTTCGTCTTGACGACGAAAGCAGTGTCACGCTCGCAATCGAAAAGCGACAAATCAAGACAATCGATCACGCGCAGTTATATGCGCGAGGAGCCATCGATAACGTGCATTTCGGCGGACAAATGGCGGATGGATGCATCATCCGAAGTCAAGAGGGTGGCATGATTTGCGAGGTGGCGCGAGATCAGGTCTTACGTCTCGAAAGACGGCTAGATGTTCGAAACTGACCACAGGCTGCTTGCCGCCTGCTTCATCAGGCATGCGTGCGCAGGATCGCACGGGGAGAAACTTATTGAGTGTTTAAAACAAGAATATCCCGAGACAACTTGGGGGACTTTGAGACGCGCAGCATTCCTTGCAATAACTCGACCGAATGTCGACGCTAGCGCAATCCCCCACATCTATCAAGTCGGCCTCTTACTCCGAGGAGTGCCGATAAACATGGAATGCCGCCCTTTACAATCGGGCGTTACTGTCAGTCCTCCTTATCAGGAGCCACAGGACGGAGATCCTAATATGGCCAGTAAGCAACCCGATGAAACGCAGGACGTTATTCGCTTGCACGAGTGGTTCACCAAAGTCGGCGGAAATATTGACTTGGGGCAAAGCCTCCTGAAGTCCCTCGAAACATCCAAGGACGGCGATAAGATCACGATCGTCCTGAAGAAAAAGAAGCCGAAGAAAGACGCCAACGCTGACATAGATTGACGCTGCAACGTTCGATGCTGCGCTAGGAATGCCTACGCTCGCGCAGTTACACAACTAGCGCCTTGGGCGCCTCAATCAGACGCGAAATTTTGAAGCGCCCTGTTCCGTCGACGGAAGCAAAGCAAAAACGCCGCGCCGGTACATCCACGTCGGGGCGTTTCTGTGTCTGGACACAAACGGGCGGAACTGAATCTTGTTCCGAACGTTGCCCCAAGTCGCCCATCCAAGAAGCGAAAAGGGAGGCTGCAATGCAGACGCTGGAATTGCTCCCATACATTTTAGGCTTTGTGATCGTCGGCGCTCTGTCCACTCTACTTGCATAAGTGGGGCGGCCTGAGCGCGAGGCAGAGCGCCCAGGCCGTCTTATAGAGAGGCGACAAGCCCGCTTGGAGAAGAGCTGGTAGCCCGCCCTCCCGTCATCCTTCCCGGCCCCTTGAGCACAGGCGGGAAAACAACGCCCCGCCAGGCTAAATTGGGGCCATCGAAATAATCAAGTGGATTCGTGGACTTAGCAACATACGGCTCGCGCGCCGGAAAATGTGAAGTCATGTCGGTCGCGCCGGCGCCGTGGCCCTGGCGCTAGAAACAAAGACGCCCGCCTCTGTTAGGAGTGCGGGCGTCTGTCAGAGCAAAGACTGAGTTGTTCTCCCAATTCCGCCGTTACGCTCTTTTTGTCTTGGCGCATTCGGCTCTCTGACAACGCGCCCTTTAGCGCCAATTGAGTCCGGTTTCAATACCGGGCGCCATGCCGCCATGCCCCGACGCAGCTTCGCTGCGGCTCATTCGGTCGAGAGGCATGGGAGCCAGCACGCCGTGGCCGGGACGATAGCCCGCTAAGCAACTTCCACAATGGTTGACTAGTGTCCCGCTCCGTATACTGCCGGCGCGCAAAATGGCGCCCACAAGAACACCACGCGCGGTTTGCAGGCCCCTGCAGACGAGACTCACGGTCGGCCTGCCTTAAAGGGGAATGGGCTCGACCGTTTCTCCTGTTCGTTTTAGGCTTTCCGAGCGTCCGCGCTCTTTCCAATCTAATTGCTTAGGCGGGGCGGCCTTTTGCCCCCTTTCGGAGTCATTTCCCCCGCCGTCGCATCTACCGACCCCACCGCTCGGATATCCAGATCAAGCGCGTCTACGGTAGCCGTTAGGAGGCGGTCATACTGGGGCAAGACCAAAGGAAGCCGGCGGCATTCCGGATCGCGTCAGAGGCAGGGCATGCCTTGGCGCCGTCCCATTCCAAGAAAGTCGCACAGAAGCGCAAATGGACAAACGCACCCTCTCGCGTTCGAGGGTGCATTGCCAATATTTCGAGCGCCTTCGCACGAACGGTGGGCAAAGCCGCTTCAGCCCGATGGTGCGCAGACTCCAAACGGGTCCACTCGTCGAGCGCTTCGAAAATTGGAGTGTCCATAATCAATCTCTCTAATCTCGCGGGGCAGTCGCGGCATGTGATTTTGTCTCACAGCGTGCCGCGGCATTTTCGCCGTCGCCCACGCCGTCGACAAGCAACGGCCGAACGTCCAACCGAGCCCCAGCCGCTTGCCGTCCCTAAACCTCTTGTGCGCGTCGCGCATGACGGCCGCGCAGTCGTAGCTGCGCGTCATAGCTCCGCCCCATCTGCTTCTGCCGGCTCGATATGGGCGTCGATTGTTGCGAGCGCGACCTTGCGCGCGATCGAGTTTACCGTTCCCAGCGCCAGACAATGCGCGTCGTCGCCATCACTGACGAACAGAACGCGGAAGACGTCATCATCCAGGAGCAGCCGGCGCAAAGCGTCGTTGAGGATCATCCGCAGAACCGGGCGCTCGTTCTTGAAGACCTCGTCAGCGTCCAGAAGCGCTTCGATGGCGGCGCGTGCCTGACGGAAAGCGCCAGCCGCCGTTGCGGTCGATCGGCGGGGATTTGCCTTTTGTGCGCAGCCAATGTTCGCGCCATACCGCCCACTCCGGGGAACCGCTGGTGATCCAGACCTGCGCAGGCGGGGTTGCGGCCACCCGATCGCTGGCGAAGGCGCGCACGGCCTCGACCAGCCGCTCAGGATCCGCCCTCGAAGCCGCTGGCGTCATCTCTATCGACGAAAACGGGGAAGGTCCTGGCGTGCGGCTAAAGAAAAAGCCCGGCACGGAGCCGGGCTGAGTTCTTCCAGGGAGGATTGTCGTCGCCGCTTAAGTATCGGGCGCAGATCGATTTTCCTATGTGTCAAACTGCCCTGCGCTCGGTTGCCGCATTAGCGGGCGTCGAGTTCATCCCCGAGAACGGCGGCGGCGTAGGCGTGCGGCTGAAGAAGGCGCCGGCTTCGAGCAAACACGGTTGAGAAACGGCGGAGAGAACGAAACGAGATTTTTGGCGCCTATAATTCCACAGATGCAAAACTATTTGCCGATGATTGCTGTGTTATTCGCTCTTGCGGGCGTAACGGTGTTGCTCGTGTCGTTGCCCTAATCTCGGCGCCCCTGCGGGAGCTCTGAAGCCCCATTTCCATATCACTCGCCAGCACGCTGGGGGTCGGCCGTGAAGGCAAGGACCTTTCAAGCTGTCGAACTGACTGCCCGCAAAGCGTATTCGCTCGGCGGGATCCCGGGCAACAAAAGAAGCAGTGACGTTGAAGAGAGGCATATCAGGCCTGCGGACCCTTTCCGCTCTCCACACGCGTCGCGATCCAGACGACGTGCCGGGCTCCGCCTCCCTTGCCATTGGCGCGCACCTTGACCTCCTCGACGTCGAAGCCGGCCCTTTGCAGCGTTGCGTGAAGCGGTGATCCGGCCCAGACGACCAGACAGCCAAAACGCCGCCGGGACGCAATGCGTTACGAGCGGCCGTCAATCCTGCCATGTTATACAGGCTGTCATTGGCGTCGCGCGTTAGCCCTTCGGGGCCGTTATCGACGTCGAGCAAGATTGCGTCATAGGAGGCGCGCGCCGACCGGATGAGCCGGCCCACATCCGTTTCCTCGATCGAGACGCGCGGATCCGTTAAACTTGTCCCGTGCAATTCGGCCATTGGCCCGCGCGCCCACGCCACCACCGCGGGAACGAGCTCCGCGACGACGACGCGGGCCTTTGTATTCAGAACCGCGAGGACGGCGCGCAAAGTAAAACCCATCCCAAGCCCGCCGATAAGGATGCGCGGCTCCGGGCGGGTCTGAATTCTCTCGCATGAGAGCGTGGCGAGCGCCTGCTCGGATCCGCTGAGGCGGCTGTTCATCAGTTCATTCTGGCCCAGCATGATCGAGAACTCGGCTCCTCGTCGCATGAGCCGCCGCGCGCCCTCGCCGCCAGGTATCTGAGCCGTGTCGATTAGGGACCAGGGAACCACACGCGCCTCATCTACATAAAAAAAGCCGCCGAGAGGACCGGCGGCTTTGAACCGCACGGGCAAAGCGTCGTCAGATCGCTTTCAGGTGATCCGCGGAACTCTTGCCCGAGCGGCGGTCCTGCACGATTTCGTAGCTCAGTTTCTGTCCCTCGCGGAGGTCATTCATGCCCGCGCGTTCGACGGCGCTGATGTGCACGAAAACGTCAGCGCCGCCATCGTCTGGCTGAATGAAACCAAAGCCTTTTTGCGCGTTGAACCACTTCACCGTCCCGGTGGCCATGTCTCTGTCTCCAAGCATGGTAGGTCCGGATACGTCGGACCAATTCGATCGATATTGGGGAAAGAGGTCGTCAGCGGGCTTCACAAGTGAAGCCGGGCCAAGTCGTCAGGCCGACAATCGATTGGTCGTGTCTATGTTCCGAGCCGGTGAAATGCAACGTTTGGGCAGGCTGGCCCTCGCCGCGGCCTATCAACGCCTCGACGAGAGGCCAATCTCGGCCGCTTCGTGCCAAAAGCGCTTTCGGCGAGCCCTTGCCATTCAGAGTAGAACTAGCACGCGTCAGGCATCGCCTCGGCTAACGGATCGCCTTCGGGCAGATCCGTTATCGAAGAAGTCCATGCAATTGGCTGGGGCCGCATAGGGAACGATCGGACGGAACGGACACTGAAGAGATAGGGATAGAGGGGGGATATCTGCGCCGCAGGCCCCCCCCTCCCCTCTCCCCCACATGCTCTGCGTGCGTCCGTTCCGTCCGATCGTCCGGTCCTTTTTTCGCAGGTGTGGCGCGTCCAGTGCCGCACTCCTGGCCGCGAGGCATGGCGATTCGCGAACCTCAAGCGCTCTGGATGAAGCGCTCGGCCTTGCCGTTCGTTTTTGGCGTGTAAGCCGCGTGCGAATATGGCGTATGCCAAGCATCCGCTATCCTGGCCCCGCCCAGCAGCCAGAGGCCACTCCTCGCCCGTCTCCGCCCCACGACGACGCCGGCGAATGGCTAGTTACGCCCCGTCTCGGTGATGCGAAGACGCGTTCACCACCGTTTCACAGCGACGCAGCCTCCGCCTGCTTGAGAAATTCATACGGGTCGACACCGATTGCTCGAGCTATCGCAATGAACTCGCTCGGGTCGAGCAGTCGCTCTCCCTCTTCGTAGCTCGAGACGAACGCCTCGCTCTGCCCGAACCAGGCGGCGAGGGCTTCTTGCGTAAGGCCCGCCTTTTGTCGCGCCTCAACGAGCAAGGCGAGAGCGGTCTGATAAAGCTCCGGGTAGAATGAGGCCATCGAGTCGTTCCTTCCTGTTACAAAAACGGGAAGGAAAACACGGAGAGGCACGGCGCATAAGTCGCCGACCGCGTACGAAGGCTCCCAGGGACCGCCTAACCGAGGGAGCGCTTATCGTCTGCTATGCGCCGATTGTGTTGAAAAACTCTGTTGTTGCCGGGCGCCAGGGCGCGTGATTCACTTTTCCCCGCTGATTTGCAGGAGACGCGGCGATGATGGGGACACAGGCCACAGCCGCTCGGTTATTCTATGACTTCTGCCTCGACGATCATGTGCCGATGGACCATCAGTTGCGCGGGATCGACCGGCATCTCGATCTCGAAGGGCTTCGCGCCGCGCTAAAGCCCTTCTACAGCAGCACCGGCCGCCCTTCGGTGGATCCGGAACTGATGATCCGCATGCTTCTTGTCGGCTACTGCCTGGGCATTCGCTCGGAACGCCGCCTGTGCGAGGAAGTGCATCTCAATCTCGCCTATCGCTGGTTCTGCCGCCTGGGGCTGGACGGCAAGGTCCCAGATCATTCGACCTTTTCCAAGAACCGGCATGGTCGCTTTCGCGAGAGCGACATTTTGCGCCAGCTCTTCGAAAGCATCGTTGAGCGCTGCATGGCCGAAGGCCTTGTCGCAGCCGAAGGCTTTGCCGTCGATGCAAGCCTGATCGCTGCCGACGCCAACAAGCAGCGCTCGGCTCCGAGCCGCGACTGGCATCCAGGCGACATCAAAGATGGCGCGTGTCGCGCGGCGCGCGAATATCTTGCAACGCTCGATGACGCCGCGTTCGGTGCGGCTTCGCCGGTGACGCCGAAGTTCATCGCGCGCTCGGACCCCGCGGCGCAATGGACCGGCGCACACAAGGGCCATGCCTTCTTCGCCTACGCGACCAATTATCTGATCGACACGGATCATGGAGTGATCATTGACGTCGAAGCGACGCGCGCCATTCGGCAGGCCGAGGTGGGCGCTGCGAGAACGATGCTGGAGCGCACGGAAGAGCGCTTCGGCCTGAAGCCGGATTATCTCGTCGCCGACACCGCATATGGTTCGGCGGAGAATCTCGCTTGGCTCGTCAAACAGAAGCAGATCACGCCACACATCCCCGTGTTCGACAAGTCGGCGCGAACCGACGGCACGTTCTCGCGTTCGGACTTCACCTTCGAACCCGAGGCCGACCGCTATATCTGTCCGGCGGGTAAAGAGTTGGTCCAGTTCCGGCGCACCTACGCCGCGCCACGCACCGGCGTTGGGGCGGACGGCACGCGCCGTTACCGCGCCAGCAAGAAGGATTGCGACATCTGCGAGCTCAAAGCGAGGTGCTGCCCGAATGCAGTGGCGCGGAAGATTCCGCGCGATCTGGACGAAGATTCCCGCGACGTTGCGCGAGCGCTTGCTGGGACGCCCGAATTTGAAGCGGCCTGTCGGAGACGAAAGAAGGTCGAGATGTTGTTTGCCCATCTCAAACGCATATTGCGGCTTGGGCGCCTGCGACTGCGTGGCCCATGTGGAGCCAAGGACGAGTTTCTGCTCGCCGCGACCGCGCAAAACCTACGACGGCTCGCCCGACTGCGACCGGCGGGGCTCGTAATGGCGGCATAAGCCGCCCACGATGGCGCCCTAGGCGCCGCCGCCGCGAAGAGCTTACCGCTTGAAATCTCAAAAACGGCTGCGACGGAGACCAAAAACTCTCCGTCGCAGACTTTTTCAACGAAATCGGCGCATAGCGGAAGAGAAGCGCTCCCCCGGTGAGGCGGTCCCTGGGAGCCTTCGTACGCGGTCGGCAACTTATGCGCCGTGCCTCTCCGTGTTTTCCTTCCCGTTTTTGTAACAGGAAGGAACGACTCGATGGCCTCATTCTACCCGGAGCTTTATCAGACCGCTCTCGCCTTGCTCGTTGAGGCGCGACAAAAGGCGGGCCGTACGCAAGAAGCCCTTGCCGCCTGGTTCGGGCAGAGCGAGGCGTTCGTCTCGAGCTACGAAGAGGGAGAGCGACTGCTCGATCCAAGCGAGTACATCGCACTCGCTCGCGCGATCGGCGTGGATCCCTACGAATTGCTGAAGCAGGCGGAGGCGGTGTCCCTCTGAAACGGTGGTGAACGTGTCTTCGCATCACCGGGCGAGACGGGGCGTAACCTGCCATTCGCCGGCGTCGTCGTGGGGCGGAGACGGGCGATGAGTGGCCTCTGGCTGCTGGGCGGGCCAGGGATAGCGGGTTGGTTCATGTGTGAGCGGAAGGGCCCTGCGAGCGTGTGGGCAGCTTTCTGTAGATTGCTGCTTTTGCTCAAAGTGAATTTTGGTGGGGTCTGCCAACTGGCTGTGTAAGTTTGATCCAGCCGCCGGAGAATCGGGAGATTCTTCGGAGCGGTAGATGTTTAGTGGTCTTCTCGCGTTGGCCAGTCGAGCGGTATCAGCGCGCGCCCAGGAGCTCAAGGCCCGACGCGCACTTCCCATCGTCCTCTAGCGCGGCGCACGCCTCGCACATCTCCTCATGGCGATTGCCCGCTACCCAGCGCCCTCTTTGCTCGCGAGCCTTCCACTCCTCCCGGATCGCCCGTTTGATGTCGAACGGCTTGCCCTTCACGAGCTCGATTTGGCGGGCGAGCATTCCGTCGGGCTGGTAGTCATCTGGGGGCCCAACCTCCTCGAACTCGGGCACCGAGCGGTCGTTTTCCGAACTTGTAACCGAGCGGTAACCACGCGGCTCCGCTCCCGCTCGGACCTCGTCCGCCGACGCCCGCGCCTACGCCTCCCGGTTGCACGCGGATGCGAGCCCGTGCACGTCTGTCTACCGAAAATTGTAGGAAAGAATGGTGCCGCCACCCCGGCTCGAACGGGGGACCCCCAGATCCACAAGCGCGGGTGCAGGGTGTTGAGGGCATTCACAAGGCTGCAAAGGGGTGCAACGGGTGCGCGGGAAGGCAGGAAAATGCGGGGAGGGGCGGTCTTGAACGGACGTGGAGAGGCTTGAACAGACATGGACGAGCGTGGAGCTAACCTTGCCTGCGAGGCTGTGGGGGTGAGGCATGGTGATCGCACGTCTAGAGGCGGCGGCGTCTCCGACGACACCCTGCAGTGATCGTGGATCATGACGCGGCAAGCAGCGCCAAAAGGAACACGTTCAGAACAAAGGCGCCGGTCGCAAAGCCGGCGCCCATAGGTGTGCCTACGCCTATAGCGCTTAGAATCAGGGCTGGGAGGACCATCCATAGGAAGATGAGGTCTAACGGTAGAAGCCCAAAGCCCAGAAGGCCGACGGTGCAGAACCAATAAATCGCCTGTGCGAGAGCCGCTGCAAAGACGGTCTGCTGGGCTATTAGAAGCCGAACCTTTGTCATGCCCGCTCCCTCCCAGACGCTTCGGTTCACTTCTTTTGGATAGCGTCGAATATCCCGCCGTCCGCGAAGAACTTCTTCTGCGCCGCCGGCCAGCCGCCAAAGGTCTTGTCGATCGTGACGAGATCGGTCTTCGTGAATCGCTTCAGGTCTTCTTTCGCGGCGCGCTCGGGAAAGGCGGGGCGATAGCCGTATTTCGCCACAAGCGCCTGCGTTTCGGGTTCGAAGAGATAAGCGAGATAAGTCTCGGCGAGCTTGCGCGTCCCCTTTGCGTCGACATTTCCATCGACTAGCGCGACGGCCGGTTCGGCAAGGATGGAGACCGATGGCGTGACGATCTCGAATTTATCGGCGCCGAACTCCTGTAGAGCTAGGAAGGCCTCATTCTCCCAGGTGATGAGCGCGTCTCCGATGCCGCGCTGGGCGAAGGTGACTGTCGAGCCGCGCGCGCCCGTGTCCATCACCGGAACATTGGCGTAGATGGCCTTGACGAAATCCTGCGTCTTCACCTCGTCGCCCTTGAAGTTCTTCAGGCCCCAGGCCCATGCCGCTAGGAAATTCCAGCGCGCGCCGCCACCCGTCTTCGGATTGGGCGTCACAACGCCGACGTCGGGCCTGGCGAGGTCGCCCCAGTCCTTGACGCCCTTTGGGTTGCCTTTGCGGACCACGATCACGATCGTCGACGTATAGGGCGAGGAGTTGTTTGGCAGACGCTTCTGCCAGTCGGCCGGAATCTTTCCCGTCTTCGCCGCAATGGCGTCGATATCGTTGGCGAGCGCGAGGGTGACGATATCCGCCGGCAGACCTTCGATGACGGCGCGCGCCTGCGCGCCAGAGCCGCCATGCGAGGCCTGGAGATCTACATCCTCGCCAGTCTTCTTTTTCCATTCGGCGGCGAAAGATTTGTTCACCGCCTTGTAGAGTTCGCGGGTCGGGTCGTAGGAGACGTTCAAGAGAGATTGCCCGGCCGAAACGGGCCCCGACGCGAACGCCAGGGCCGAGAGGATGGCGGCGAGCGCCCCATGCTCGAGCGCCTTTTTAATCATGCGATTACCCCGCTTCATTTGCCGCGTTCCTTTCTGGAGCTGAAGAAGGCCTTCGGTTTTCGGTCCAGCCTAGATGTCGTAGAAGAGGACCTCTGCGGCTTGCTGCCTTGCGCGGTCGCGCATGTCCTGAAGCGAGCAGTTGTCCAGAACCTCGGAAAGCGCCTGTTGCGCCCGCTGCATGATGCGGCGGACGGCGCATGTATTCTCGTCGAAGCAGTCGTCGCAGCGGCGGTAGCGCGTCTTGCTTGCGCAATGAACGGGCGCGAGCGGGCCGTCGATGGCGCGAACAAGCTCGCCGACGGTGATCTCAGCGGCTGGCCGCGCCAGAATATAGCCGCCGCCCTTGCCCATCTTGGAATGGACGAAGCCTGAATTACGCAGCTCGCAAAGGATGGCGTCGAGAAACTTTTTGGGGATGCTCTGTTTCTCGGAAATCTCCCACACGGGAATCGGCCGACCTGGCGTCGCCTGAGCCAGATGCACCATGGCCTTGAGGCCGTATTTCCCTTTTTTGGTGAGCACGCGGACTGGTTCCCTCAAATGGAATGTCCACGCTTCTATACCGGGAGACGCCAAATAGTCAAGTGAGTCTATAGACTATGGTGATATTAGATGCCTCCTCTGCCGGCCTGGAGCTTCAGCAGCGCCGCCACCAGCGCGTCGACGTCGGCGCATGTGTTGTAGAAGGCGAGCGACGGACGCACCGTGGCTTCGAGGCCGAAGCGGCGGAGGATGGGTTGGGCGCAGTGATGGCCGGCGCGCACGGCGATGCCCTCGCGGTCGAGCGCCTTGCCGACATCCATCGGGCTGTGGCCGTCGAGGACGAAGGACAAGACCGACGCCTTTTCGGCCGCCGCGCCGATGAAGGTCAGGCCCGGCACCATCCGCATCTTCTCGGTGGCGTAGACGAGGAGGTCGTGCTCGTAGCGCGCGATGACCTCCATGCCGATGCTCTCGACATAATCGATCGCCGCGCCCAGCCCACGGCGTCGGCGATATTCCCGGTGCCGGCTTCGAAGCGCTCCGGCGGTCCCTGGATAGATCGTCTTCTCGAAGGTGACGTCGGCGATCATGTTGCCGCCGCCCTGCCAGGGCGGCATGTGCTCGAGCGCCTCGTCCTTGCCGTAGACGACGCCGATGCCCGTGGGGCCGAAAACCTTGTGGCCCGAGAAGATGAAGAAGTCGCAGTCGATCGACTGCACGTCGACCGGCATGTGCGAGACGGATTGCGCGCCGTCGATCAGCACGCGCGCGCCGTGGCGATGCGCCATCGCCGTTATCTCGCGCACCGGCGTCACCGTGCCGAGCGCGTTCGAGACCTGCGTCATCGCGACGATGCGGGTCTTCGGATTCAGGAGCTTCTCATATTCTTCGAGAATGAGCTGGCCGCGATCGTCCACCGGCGCGACGCGCAGACGCGCGCCTTTCGCGGCGCAGAGCATCTGCCAGGGCACGATATTGGCGTGGTGCTCCAGCCAGGAGACGACGATCTCGTCCCCTTCCCGGACATTGCGCCGGCCCCAGGCCTGCGCGACGAGATTGATCCCTTCCGTCGCGCCACGGACAAAGACGATGTCCTTGACGCTGGGCGCCTTCAGGAAGCGCCGCGCCTTTTCGCGCGCCGCTTCATAGGCGTCGGTCGAACGCGCGGCGAGGGCGTGGGCCGCGCGGTGGATGTTGGAGTTTTCATATTCGTAGAAATGGGTCAGCCGGTCGATGACCGATTGCGGTTTCTGAGTCGTCGCGGCGTTGTCGAGCCAGATGAGCGGCTTGCCATGGACCTGCTGCTGCAGGATTGGAAAGTCGCGCTTCACGCGATAGGGGTCGAAGGCCTGGCGCGTTTCGACCGTATTGGGCGCCAGTTCGGGCGCGTAGCCCTTCGGCGCCTCCGCCGGCGCGGGCGCCGCAACTCCAGGATGGCCGCCGGCATGGCTGACGAAATAGAGCGCGTCGCTCGCGGCGGGGCCGGACTGGCCGGGCGTTGGGAAGCTCTCGAAGCCGCTCGAAAACTGCTCGCCACCGACAGGCGGCGTCGCGAGTGACGCCGCGTCGGAGAGGCGGTGTGGATCGGCCTCGGACGGACCGCCGATCGCAAAGCTTTCCGGCGCTGCGGGCGCTGTCGCCTCGGCGAGCGCCGGAGCGCTCGGAGCCGATACGGTCATGTTGGCGGGGCCGAGTTCGGGCTGCGCTGGGACGGCGGGCGTATGGGTCGGGGCGTAGGAAGGCGCCGGTGCGCCGGGCGCGCTCGCGGGGACCGCGCGCTCATGGAGAAAATAGAGATTATCGGCCGGCGCGGCCGCGCCGCCGCCGGGCACGCCGGCTTCGCCGAAGCCGATGGTCGAGGGCGGCGCGACGTGGTTCGACGGCACGAGGGTCAGATCGGCCGCGAGCAGGCGCGGGATCAGGCTGTAATCGACATCCGACGGGACGCCGGAGGGGCCTGAACTGCCGCGCGACGCACCGGGTTGCGGGACGTGGTCGAGGCCGAGCGGGCGCGTCGGCGATTGCAGCCCCGTCGGCGCGGCGGGCGCGGGGATGTTCGGCGTCGGAACGACGGATGGAATGGTCGTCTGGGGAATATCGGGCGGGCCGTAAGGCGCGCGAGCGGGCGTGTGGTGCGCCACTGTGGTCGTGACCGAGGGCGCCGGGGCGTCGGGGGGGCTCGGCGTCAACACCGGCGGGCCAAAGGGCGACGCGGCGGCGGGGTGCACGGGCGGCTGCTGGAAAAAGGCGTTGGCGAGGCGCGCGATCATGTCCGGATCGATAACGGGCACGGCATGATGGTCCGCGTCCTGAACGGCAACAGCGTCGAGCGGGAGATCGGCGGAAGCTGGAATGGCGGGCTTCACTGGAGACATAAAAGCGGCTTCCTCGGCTTGATCGATTACGCCGGCGGCTTTCGGCCGCCGGCGGTCCATTGCTTAATCAGACGCGCTTGTCGCCATATTCGTGGAACTTGCTCACATCGACGTCCTCGAGCACGCCGAGCGCGTCATGCGTCAGCACGGCGGCCGAGCAGTAGAGCGAGATGAGATAGGACGCGATCGCCTTGCGGTTGATGCCCATGAAGCGCACCGACAGGCTCGGCGCCACTTCGCCCGGAACGCCCGGCTGGAAGAGGCCGATGACGCCCTGCTTCTTCTCGCCCGTGCGCAGCAGCAGGATGTTCGTCTTGCCGTTCTCGTCGATATAGAGCTTGTCGCTCGGGACGAGCGGCAGGCCGCGCCAGGTGATGAAAGGCGAGCCAAAGAGCGTGACGGTTGGCGGCGGCACGCCGCGGCGCGTGCATTCGCGGCCGAAGGCCGCAATGGCGCGCGGATGCGCAAGGAAGAAAGCCGGCTCCTTCCAGACTTTCGAGATCAGTTCGTCGAGATCGTCCGGCGTCGGGGGACCGAGGCGAGTCTTGATCCTCATCGACGGATGCGCATTGGCGAGGAAGCCATATTCCGCATTGTTGATGAGCTCGGCCTCCTGCCGCTCCTTCACCTTTTCGGTGAGGAGGCGAACCTGCTCCTGAATTTGATCGTAGGGGTGATTGTAGAGGTCCGAGACGCGCGTCTGCACGTCGAGGATCGTCGTCACCGCATTCATCGAATATTCGCGCGGCGCGTCTTCGTAGTCGACGAAGGTTTCGGGCAGGTCGGCGTCGCGGTCGCGCGCCGGGCTGCATTGCACGTCGGCGTCGCTAAGCGCCGTCGCTTCCTTGACGCGATTGAGGCGGTAGATGCCTGCCTCGACGGGCACCCACGGCAGGAAGGACACGAGCCAGCGCGGCGTGATTCCCGACCATTGCGGGCGCGTCTTCGTGGCGTTGGCGAGCTGACGCGCCGCCGCTTCGCTCAATGTTCGGCGAACTTCTGGTTCTGTAGTCATGCAAGCTTCCTGGAAAGGTCGACGGGAGCCGGATGTCCGTCAGCGCGAGACCGAGCTTCGGAGCCAAGCGCCAATACGCGGAGCCGCCAACGAATTGCTTTCGACAGAAAGGTCATTACACAAGTACTATTACTTATTCAAGTCGAATAAAAAGTATTCGCGGGGCCTAATATTTAATAGTCTAGCAAAAATGCATACGTCTCCAAATTCTAGTGAAAAGGTAAGTCGTCGCCGAGGCCTCGGCGCCCGCGTCGCTCGGCGCATTTTTGACATTGCCATTTAGTCTATAATCTTTATAGATAGATGGCGAGCGCTCATCGCACAACCGTCTTTTGGGCAAGGAAAAATGAATCAAACCAGCTTAGTCGGACCGAGCGCCGGTGCGATCGACATCGCACGCATCGTTTCGGATCTCGCCGATCTGCGAAAGAGATCACAGGCGATTCGCTATGGCGACGCGCGTCTGCCAAACCTTCCTTCGCGCGTCGCCATCGTCGAGTTCGTCGAATCGCTCGTCTCGGTTCTCTATCCGCGCCACTTCGGCCCGTTCGAGCTGACGCTCGAAGCGACGGACATCTTCATCGCACGCACGCTCGACCGCGCCCTGCGCATGCTGGCAGAGCAGATCCGACGCGAACTCAATTTATTCGGGGCCGAAGGGGGCAGACGCGATGTCGATCGCCGCGCCGAAGAGATTATCCGCGATTTCGCGCGCGCCATCCCCCACGTGCGCGCCTTGCTCGACACCGATATACGCGCGGCCTTCGACGGCGATCCCGCCGCGAAAAGCTTGGACGAGGTGGTGTTCTGCTATCCAGGCGTCGCGGCGGTCATCCGCCACCGCCTCGCGCACCAGCTCTATCTCCTCGGCGCGCCGATGATCGCGCGCATCGTCGCGGAGATCGCCCATTCCGAAACGGGGATCGACATCCATCCGGGCGCGACGATCGACGAAGGCTTTTTCATCGACCACGGCACCGGCGTCGTCATCGGCGAGACGACGATCATCGGCAAGCGCGTGCGTCTTTATCAGGCCGTGACGCTCGGCGCGAAGCGCTTCGAGGTCGATGAAAACGGCGCCCTCGAAAAGGGCAAGCCGCGCCATCCGATCATCGAGGACGAGGTCGTGATCTATGCGGGCGCCACCGTGCTCGGGCGCATCACGATCGGTCGGGGCTCTTCGATCGGCGGCAATGTCTGGCTCACCCATAGCGTGCCGCCCGGCAGCAACATCACGCAGGCCAAGGCGCGGATCGAGGTCTTCGACCATGGCGCGGGAATTTAACCCGGGGACTTGAGCAGCGGTCAAGCAGGGAGCAAGAGGATGACAATCCACAATCTGGATTTCACGCCGGCCGCCAGGCCGGGACGCGGGCGAATCTACGATTCGATTACACAGACAATCGGCGACACGCCTCTTGTGCGCCTTGACCGCATTGCACGCGCAAAAGGCGTGGAGGCGAACATTCTCGCGAAGCTGGAGTTTTTCAATCCGATATCGAGCGTGAAGGATCGCATTGGCGTCGCCATGATCGAGCGGTTGGAAAGAGACGGCCGCATCGCGCCGGGTCGCACCGTGCTGGTCGAACCGACATCCGGCAATACTGGTATCGCGCTCGCCTTCGTTGCCGCGGCGCGCGGCTACCGGCTGATTCTCGTCATGCCGGACTCAATGTCGCTCGAACGGCGAAAGATGCTCGCGCTGCTCGGGGCGGAACTCGTCCTCACACCCGCCTCGCAGGGCATGAAAGGCGCGCTCGCCAAAGCCGACGAAATTGTGAGGCAACATCCCGACGCCGTCATCCCCCAACAATTCGAAAATCCGGCCAACCCCGAGATCCATCGTTTGACGACGGCTGAGGAAATTTGGAACGACACAAACGGCGAGGTCGATTTCCTCGTCTCCGGCATCGGCACGGGCGGAACGATTACGGGCGTCGGCCAGGTCTTGAAGCCGCGCCGCCAAGCGCTACGCGTGATAGCAGTCGAGCCCGAGGATTCGGCGGTGTTGTCCGGCCGGCCACCGGGACCCCACAGAATCCAAGGCATAGGAGCTGGCTTTGTACCGCCGATACTCGATCGCGGCGTCATCGACGAGATTGTCACGATTGGAAGCCAGACGGCCTTCGACACGGCCCGCCTCACGGCGCGCCTTGAGGGCGTGCCCGTCGGCGTTTCCTCCGGCGCCGCTATCGCCGCTGCGCTGGAAGTCGGCGCGCGGCCCGAGGTGAAAGGGAAAAATGTGGTCGTCATCGTCCCGTCTTTTGCGGAACGCTACCTGTCGACGCCGCTTTTTGATGGCCTTTAGATGTTGCCTAACTGCTGCACGCTCGTTCGTGCCTTTAGTAAGATCATGCGTGAGGCTGGCTAATTTAGATGCTGGCCGGTCGCCCTCATGCTCACCGGCGACAAAGGGTAAGGTTCGCCGCCAAATCAGGCCGGCGGGGGCGATCCCAGACATCTCGCACTGTCGCAGCCGCAACCCCATCGAGCGGCGGGCCTTTTGCATTAAATTAGCGGGTCTGGGTGTACGGACCGGACCCCGCAAAAATCCTACCCAATCCGTGAGCATCCGATGTGACGCGCGTAGTGCTCTAAATGTGCTTTCCCGTATTCTGAAGGCTTGTGAGCTCTCATGCGCCCAAAGCAAGCTGGACAGCGCTTCTCGGCGCTCCCGTCGAGCTCTAGGGCCTCCTCTATAGAGATCGTTACCCACTCGCTGCCGATCTTGATCTCGCATACGTCGCTCTGAATCTTGCTGCTCATACGGCCATCACGCGCTCACGTCGTGGCTCTCGAGCCACGACGATCATGGCGTCGGCCTCCTCATGGGCAGTCCTTTCCCGGACGGGACGACGCTCGGCGCGCTCGACATCGACCATGACGACTATACGCGCCTCGGCCTGGCGCTCCTGGGCAATCCCGTCTGCCGCCGCATCGGCAGCAAGGGCGCCGTCGCCTTCGTCCGCATCCGCGGCGAACCGAAGAACGCGGTGTTTCGCGTGAATGGCGACCGCAAGAAGCAAGTTGCCGAGATGCTCGTCGTAAAAAAGCTCTGTGTCATTCCGCCGACGATCCACCCGACGACGGGTCAGCCTTATCGCTGGATCGGAAAGCCGCTGCTCGAGACGCCCTTCGAAGACTTGCCGATCGTGGAGATGTAAGAAATGCAGAATCAGACCGTCGCGCCTCTTGGTCGCGGAACTCGGCCTCGTGAACCGTTACGGCCTCTTTGTTCTGGAAGGGGTAAAGGCCTGGATCGATCCAGCGCAGGAACATCGGAAGACGATTCACCATAAGGGATTTGGCAAATTCGTTGTCGACGGGGAGACAATCGAATTGATGTCCAAAATGTCGTAAACCGTCTACAGCTCTTGGGGGGCTCGATACACCCCGGTCGCGCTCATGCGAATACTCCGGCGGTCGAGCAAAATGAGGCGACCGTGGAAGATGTCGTGGGCGCCGGACGAAAATACCTCCGACGCCCAGTAGGTGCGCAATCAGTTGACCTTTTTCACCGGCGGCGGCGCCCAGGAGCCGTTGAGAACCTCCGCCTTCGGCCAATAAAGGCGCAAGTTCATGGTGAAGGAGCCGCTCGCGGGCGCCGGGAGCCAGTTCGACTCCTTCTCCTTCCCCGGCGACTCGCGCTGAATATAGAGGTCAAGCGAACCGTCGGAATTGAAGGTAAGCCTGTCGCGATCACCAATTGCGTAGCGATCGATCGGATTGGCGGTGAAGAGCTGCCGCTCGTCATACATCGTCAGGGACCAGAAGGCCCGCGCCGGCGGAATCTGATCCTTATTGAAGTGCAGGACATAGCGCTTGCCGCTATCGAATGGCTGGCCATCCGCATCCGCGAAAGCCGTCGGATACACCGCATCGTCGGGGACATTGGCGCCGAGCCCGCCATAGGCCACGCCGGCCCGATGCAGATAATCCGTTCCATATGTGCCGATCGCGGTCAGATTGGTGCGCCAGCCATTCGCGAGCACGCCGGCCTTGCGCCAGGCTTCCTTGATGTCTTTCAGGGCAGAAGGCGGAGCGGCGCTCAGCGCGTCCTGAACGTCCTGCGGCTGCGACGCTACCGAGTAGGCTTTGCCGGGTGTGATGCCGATACGTTTCATGCGATCAAGAATCGGATAGTCGTTGGCGTGCGGCGGATTTTGCTTCATCAACTCGGCGAACATCGCAAAAAACGTCGCTGCGTCCATCTTGTCGACCTGATCCGGCGGCGGGCTCATGTCCTGATCCGGGCGCACTTTGCCCTTCGGCGGCGTGAAAGGCTTACCATAGGCGCTCAGCGGAACGATCTTTATGCCGTCCTGAAATTCGCGCACCGCCTCATAGTCCGCCTTGCCGTTGGTCTGCGTGCGGCCGATCAGGAGACCGGACGCCGTCGGGCTGTCATAGCGCTCGACGCCACGCGGCAACCTCCCGCGCCAGCCCGGCCCGACGATGGCGAAAGTCTGCGCAGCCGTGCCGGTGGTCCGCTTGCCCGGCACGGTGAACACGTCTGTCCAATAGTCCAGGAATGGCAGCAGGAAGTAGCGTCCGCCGGAATCTGGAACGCTGAACACCAGAGGCTCCTTCGATACGTCGAAGGTCAGCGCAGAGTAGAGCGTATCGGCGTTCGGCCGCACGACGATGGTGAAGGAGGCGTCCGGGAACTCGCGTGCGTGCGCGAGCTGATTGATGGGCGCTGTCAGCCCGGCAGGCTCGACGACGTTCGTGCTCGCGCGCCGCGTGACCTCCATCAGCACCATCGGGTAGGCGTAGATATAGGCTTCGCGGGCGATTTCCCGCGCTTCCTCGGCCGACACATCCGGCTGCGCATGAGCGGCCGGCGCCAACAGCGTCAGACCCGCGCATGCGGCTGCAATTAGTGAATTTCGCATGGTCTTCTCCTATGGAATTGGCATGAAACCACGTGAGCGCGGACCGAACGTTTTGTCCGGTCCACGCGTCATTGCTACTTGACCATCTTGAAAGGCGGCGGCGCCCAGGAACCGTCGAGCGCATCCGCGCGTGGCGAATAGAGGCGCATTGTCGGCTGGAACGCCGCCTTCGGCGCTGGGAGCCAGTTGGCTTCCTTATCCTTGCCGGGCGAGTTCGCCTGTACATGGATGTCGAGCGAACCATCGGCGTTGAACTTCAGATCGTCGTGGCTGCTGACGGCGTAGCGATCGATCGGATTGGGAACCTGGAAGCCGTCCTTGTCATACATGGTGATCGACCAGAAGGCGTCCGCCGGCGGCGTCTTGCCCTTATCGAAGTGCAGGACATATTTGTTCGCGCCCGTCAGCGGCTTCCCCTTCCCGTCGACGAAGGAGGTTGGATAGATGGCGTCTTCGGGAAGATTGGCGCCAAGTCCGCCAAGGGCGACGATCGCGCGCCGCAGATAGGACGTGCCGTAAGTGCCCATGTTCTCGCGGCCAATGTTCCAGCCGTTGACATGGTCGCCAGCCTTCAGCATCGCCGCCGGCAAATAGGCGAGCGCGTCCTTCGCCGCCTTGTTGATAATCGCAACCGTGTCCGGGGCGAGCTTCGTCGCGTCGAATGGCCTGCCGGGTTCTATCCCGAGCGCGCGCAGGCGGAACAGAATTGGATAATCATTGCCGTGCGGCGGGTGCTTCGCCAAAAGCTGCGCAAGCCGGGTGAGCATGGCGACGCCGTCGAGACTGTTGATCTGAACGAGCGGCGGAGTCTTGTTGTCGATCGACGGATCGGTCGGGAGCGACTTCGGCGGCGCATAGGCCTTGCCCCACTGCGAGAGAGGCGTCAGCCGGTAGCCGTCCTGAACCTTGTGAACGTTGTCGTAATCGGCCGGCCCATCCGTTTTGGTGCGTCCCAATATCCAGATGACGGGCGTCGGCGCGACGATCTTTTCGACGCCGGCCGGCAGCGCGCCGCGCCAATCGGGAGCAACAATCGCGTAGTTTGCGGCCTTCGCGCCCGTCGTGCGGCTGCCGACAACGGAGAAGACATCCGTCCACATGTCGAGCATCGGCAGGAGGTAGTAGCGGCCCTGCGTATCTGGGACGGACAGTATGATCGGCTCGGACGACACATCGAGCCAGGCCATCGAGTAGAGCGTATCGAAATTATACCGCACCACGTCTTTGTCGGCGGCCTTGGGATAGGCCCGCGCATGAGCAAACTGATTGACCGGCGCGCGGAGATTAATCGTGGTCGCGTCCGGCACGTTGGTCGCCTGACGCATCGTGACATCCATGCTCACAATCGGATAGGCGAAAAGATAGGCGTCGCGCGCGAGCGCGTAGGTCTCTTCGGGCGGCAAGGCGGGCGCCGTGGACTCGGCGGCGACGGTCCCTTCGACGCCGATGAATAGCAGAAAGGCGAATAACGCCCTCCTGAAGCCTCTTGATATGCAAGTCATGACGAAAATTCCTCCTTGTATTATTTCGTGAGCAGGAAGGGATTGCCGGCCGGTGATCGAAACAGCCTATTCTTTGTCATTGGCGAACTGCAATCCGGCCGTGCCGCCGGTTCCGATGAAGAGATCAATGAAGGCCGGCACGGTTTCTTTGCGCGCCCAGTCCCGCTGCAATTCGCAAAAGAGTTGAGCCACGCTGATGGGAACGCCGCCAGCCCGTTCGATGCGGCGCAGCGCCGCTTCGTGAGCCGCGACCGACGTTCCGCCGACGGCGTCGACGACGACAAAGACCTCATAGCCGGCCTTGAGCACGTCGAGCGCGGGGAAGGTCAAGCAGGCTTCCGTCCACAGCGCCGTCATGATCAGCTTTTTGCGTCCGGTCGCTTCAACAGCGCGACGGAACTCGACATCTTCCCAGGAATTGATCGAGGTGCGGTCAATGGTGGGGACATCGGCCAGAGCTTGCCGGACCTGCGGAATCGGCGGCCTGTTCAATCCCGTCTTGACGTTCACCGTCGAATGCACGATTGGCAGCCCATAGGCGACGGCCGCCTTGCACGCGCCGACGATGTTGTTGACGAGCAGTTGCCGATCCATCGAGGCGATGGAGTTCACCTGCACGGGCTGGTAGTCGATGATCACGAAGGCCGCGTTCTGCGAGGTCAAGAGGTGATCTGCGGCGGGGTCGCGTATGGCTTCGCTGGTCATTGAAGCGGTCTCCTCATGGGTTGTTTTCAGGGAAGGATTGGCGTCGGGTGAAGACGCCATGGGCATCCGCGCGCTCCTAGGCGCGGCGAGATCACGCCGGGATGACGCCAAAGCGGCCACTGCTGAAGTCGGCCATCGCTTGCCTGATTTCTTCGGTCGTGTTCATGACGAAGGGACCATAAGCGGCGACGGGCTCGTCAAGTGGCGCGCCAGAGAGAACGAGCAACTTCGCGTCGCCCGTCGCCTCCAGCGTGATTCCTCCGCCCTTGCGATCGAACAGGATGATCTCCGCTTCCCGAGCCTCTTGAATGCAGTTTGCCTTGATCTCTCCCGCGAGGACGACGACGGCGAGCGTTCGGCCTTCCGGCAATGTAAGCGCCGTGCGCTGTCCGTCTCGCAGGCGAACATCCCACACGTCGATTGGCGTGAACGTCCGGGCTGGTCCCCTGTGGCCGCGATAGTCGCCGGCGATCACGCGCACGGAGCCGGCGCCGCCCGGCAGAGGGACAGAAGGAATGTGTCTTCCGAGAATGGCCTGATATCCGGGCGCCACCATCTTGTCTTTGGCCGGCAAATTGACCCAGAGCTGAACCATTTCCAGCACGCCGCCCTTTTCGGTGAAGGCGCGCGAGTGAAACTCCTCATGCAGAATGCCGGAGGCGGCCGTCATCCATTGCACGTCGCCGGGACCGATGACGCCGCCGGCGCCTGTCGAGTCGCGATGCTCGACTTCGCCCTCATAGACGATCGTCACTGTCTCGAAACCGCGATGCGGATGCTGGCCGACGCCGCGCGACTGATCCGCCGGATCGAATATGTGGGGACCGGCATAGTCGAGCATCAGAAAGGGGCTGATGTGCTCGCCGAGCGTTTGTTGTGAGAAAAGCGAACGAACGGGGAAACCGTCGCCGACCCAATGGGGGCGAGGCGCAGAAAAGACGCCGAGGATGTTTCTCATAGATTTCATTCCTGAAGGGCGGCGCCTGCGGCCGCGTTGGCGCATACTTGCCCACAGAACGATCGGAGCGGTAGAAGGCAAAAATT
This sequence comes from Methylocystis parvus, assembly GCF_049675845.1. Taxonomy (GTDB): domain Bacteria; phylum Pseudomonadota; class Alphaproteobacteria; order Rhizobiales; family Beijerinckiaceae; genus Methylocystis; species Methylocystis parvus_A. The sequence goes on along the minus strand of NZ_CP187161.1, from coordinate 2,915,231 downwards.
GACCTCACCGTCCTATTTCGTGAACAATGATCTTATGCGCGACCTGAACGACCTCTTTTTCTTCGCTCAAGTCGTCGACCACGGCGGCTTCGCGCCCGCCGCCCGCGCGCTGGGCTTGCCGAAGTCACGGCTCAGCCGCCGTATCCTCACGCTGGAGCAGCGCCTCGGCATGCGCCTGATTCAACGCTCCACGCGAAGCTTTGCAGTGACGGAAATCGGCCAGGAATATTACCGCCACTGCGTCGCGATGCTGGTCGAGGCCGACGCCGCCCAGGACGTGATCGACCGCTCGCGCGCCGAACCGCAGGGCCGTGTGCGGTTGAGTTGCCCGCCGGGTCTCGTCTGCTTTCAGGTTGGCGAGATCATCGCTCGCTTCATGGAGAAGCATCCCCGCGTCCAAGTCTATCTGAAGAGCACGAGCCGACCGATCGACGTGATCGCTGAAGGTTTCGACATCGCCATTCGGGTCCGTTTTCCGCCGCTGGAGGAAAGCGATCTCGTGATGCGGGTCCTGGCGGAAAGCCCGCAACATCTCGTCGCCAGCCCCGCGCTCTTTGACGGAAACTCGAAGCCGCAGACGCCGGCCAATCTCGCGGACCTCCCAAGCATCGACTTTGGTCCGCCTCAACGCCCCCACCAATGGCGTCTGGAAGGCCCCGACGGGGAAACGGCGCTGGTGACGCAGCATCCACGGCTGATCACCGACGACTTCGTGCAAATGCGGCTTGCGGCGCTGCGCGGGATCGGGGTCGCGCAATTGCCAGACTTCGTCGTTGACGATGATCTTGCAGCGGGGACCCTTATTGACGTCCTTCCACAGTGGAAGCCGCACGCTGGGATCGTTCACGCGGTCTTTCCGTCACGCAGAGGTTTGTTGCCGGCAGTCCGCGGGCTTCTCGATTTTCTCGCAGAAGAGTTCGCCAGCGCCGCCAAGGCTCCTGCGCGGGGAGAAGCTACGATGAAGAAAGACCAGCGCAAGGAGAGTTAATGCTCGACCAGCCAACCGACCTGGAACCGTCCAGCAGAACGCTGCTGACAAAGGCCGAGTTTGGGATTCCTCGTGGGACATCCACTCTGACATTCTGCTCGTCGTCATTTATTTCGTGCGCGAGGGCCTTTACGGCGTAGCTTCTGGTGGTGACGGACGAGATTTCTCAGGGACCTCAAACGAAAAACTAGATATAGATGAAATTGCGTTTCGCTGCACTTTCTGCGCGACGAGAGGTCATATACGAAGCGGGCGGCAAGGCCGCTGTGACCGTGAGACGCATCCTGAACTCCTGGGGAACCCCCCAGGCTGGGGATGCGTCTGTCTGCATGAGTCAGATAGCCATCTCCAGTCCGCTGAACGGATGCACAGATGGCCAATACCGAACCGTTATTCACATTGAAAGAGGCCGCTAAGCGGCTTCAGCTTCCCTATTTTCAGATCCAGCGCGCCGCGAAAAAGGGGCTCATCCCGAGCTACCGGCCATTTGGTCGTCGGCCGCTCGTACGAATCTCCGAAATCATCGCATTCATCGAGGCCTCTCGTAAGGGAGGCGCCCAATGAACGAGATGATCATCGCCGATCCGCTGAAGTCGCTCGATTTTCTCGAGTGCATGTTCGGCCCCGAGGGCACGCTGCATCTCATTGCAATCTCCGAGGGCGAGCCGCCGGAAGCCAAGAGCTTTGTTCCCGAGCAGCGGCGCGCGCTGCTGTTATGGGTGCAACAGCGTGAGGGCCGCTCGAACATCTACTTCGCGGCCAACCGCCTCGCTGACGGATTCATGAACCGCAAGGCGAAGAAAGAAAATGTGGCCGCCGCCCTCATGCTGCACGTCGACGTGGACGATCCGGACGCGCTTGAGCGCGTCTCGGCCTTCACGCCAAAGCCGACGGCGGTCGTGTTCTCGGGCGGCGGCTACCAGGCTTTCTGGCTCTTGAAGGAGCCGATGCAAGACCTGGGTCGCGTGGAAGCGATCAATAAGGCGATCGCCGGCTCGCTCGGGGGCGACAATTGCCACAACATCGACCGCATCATGCGCCTGCCCGGCACCATCAACGTGCCGGACGCAAAGAAGCGCGCGAAAGGCCGTGTCGAGGCGCTCGCCTATCTCGTTTCGGAAGAAACGGATTGGTCACGTCGTTATGAGCTCTCGGACTTCGCTGCGCTCCTCACGGTCGTCGCGGTCACCGCGCGCGACCTCGCCCCCGTCGACCTGACCGATCTGCCGGAAAAAGTGTCCGAAGAAACGCGTGCGCTCATCAAGCAAGGAGATGACAAGGATCGCCCCATCGGCTCGTCCAAGCCGCGGTTCAAATCCCGCAGCGAAGCACTCTGGCGCGTGGCGCGCGACTTGGCCCAGGCGAATTGCTCCTGGCCCAGATCGCAGGCGTTTTAATCAACCAGTCTTACGGCATCTCGGCTTCAGTTCTGGAGAAGCGTCGCAACGCCCATGCTTACGCGTTACGTCAAGCTCAGCGCGCTATCGAGGCGGCGAGCAACGGGTGGCAGGACATGACGAAAGCCGGCCAGCCGCGGGCGACGTTTCGCAACGCGATCTTGGCAATGAGGCGCCTTGGCATTGCCTTCGCCTTCGACAAGTTTCGTTATCGCAAGACGGTCGAAGTCGTGGCGATCCAGGAATATCAGGGCGATTTGAGCGACGACGCCTGCGCGAAGCTGCGGCACGCGGCCCTGGAAAAATTAGGATTTGACCCGGGCAAAGAAAACATCCGTGACGCGGCCCACGCGCTCAGCTTGGAAAACCCCCATCATCCCGTCCGCGACTATCTGGGGGCGCTCAAATGGGACGGCGTCGCGCGGCTCGAGAGGTGGCTCACGACTTATCTTGGGGCCGAGGACACTGAGCTCAACGCCGCGATCGGCCGCATTATCCTTATCGCGGCCGTTCGCCGCATTCGCTTTCCCGGCGCCAAGTTCGACACGATCATGGTGCTGGAGGGGCCACAGGGCGGAGGCAAGGCGACCGCGATCAAAATCCTCGCGGGCGAGGAGAATTTCTCTGATCAGGACATCCTTACGCTCGACCACAAATCCCAAATGGAGGCGCTCGAGGGCGTCTGGATCTACGAGATCGCGGAGCTCGAAGGTCTATCTCGGGCCGACACAACGAAAGTGAAAGCCTTCATCTCGAGAACGGATGATCGGGCGCGTCCCGCTTATGGGCGCTTCATAGACGTGCGGCCGCGGCAAGCCGTCTTCATCGGCACGACGAACGACGACAGATATCTGCGAGGCATGAGCGGCAATCGCCGCTTCTGGCCGGTGAAGACTGGCGTCATTGACCTGGCCGCCCTCAGGAGAGATCGAGATCAGCTATGGGCCGAGGCTGCCCACTGCGAGGAGAGCGAAGCATCGATCATCCTTCCAGAGGAGCTTTGGCTCGTTGCGGCCGCGGAGCAGGAGGCGCGTCTGGAGGAGGATCCGTGGCAGGAGAAACTTGCCGATATTCCTTCCACTTATCTGCATGCGAGCGGCGAGTTCGTCCGCGTTTCAACATTCACGCTCATCAACGACATCCTCAAGATACCGACCGAAAAGCAACACCAGCAGCACGCCAAAAGGCTTGCGGGAATTATGCGCAAACTCGGTTGGAGAAGGACCGCTGCAGCTCAAAATGAGGGATTGCAATGCAAGGGGCTATCAGCGCGTGATCAAAGACGGCGAAGAGCTGCCGCCCGCTCCTTTCTGAAGTGATAACGGGCGTAGCGGGAGTAACATGTCACCTTATTAGGTCCGACGATCGGAAGGGAGAGGAGCCTCATCCCTCGCCCTCCGCCAGAGGCGTCGGCGCAGCATGTCTCGCATGTTATACCTGCTACCTTGGCTTAGTTGGCGCTTAGTGACCCCGAGCCAAACGAGCATGAAGTCGTTTTGGCCCGCGCTTCAACGGGCTGCGCCCCTTCCGCCTTTTAATCGCAACGGCTTGTGATGGACGCGCCCCGTCCAATGCTGCGCCAGGGCTCTGATTGCAACTGCGGTTACAGACGCGGCGCTATCGAGGGTTCGCCTTGACCCCCAGATAATTGTGCGCGGCATCGAGCCTGTGTTTTCCTTTGAATATCAACCTCTCTGGCCCATGACCCTCAACATCGCCCTGACCAAACGCATCCGTCGTCGCAAGCTCACTTCCGGCGAGACGATCGAACAGCAACGCTATGTTCTGGATTGGCGTGACCCGCGCACTGGTTCGCGCGAGCAGCGATTTTTCGAGCGCCAAAAGGATGCGCAGGAACAGCGCGCGGCGCTCATCGCCGCCTATGAGCGCGGCTCCTATTCCGCCGAGCGCAAGAAGGTGACCGTCGCCGAGGCCGTAGCCGCGTGGGTCGACGCGAAGCGCGCCGTCGTCCGCGCCAACACTTTCGCGAGCTACGAATTCCAGGCGCGCTACGTCGCCGGCCCGCTGCTCCCCGCCGAAGCCCGCCTTGCGGCCATTCAGTCCGGCACCGGCGCGAAGCCCAATGCGCGAGGCATGACGCTGCTCGGGCCGGTGAAAGTGCAGGAGCTGACGACGCGGCAAATCCGCGAATGGCATCGCCTCATCTCGGAGGAGGTATCGGTCTACTCCGCCAACAAGGCGATGATGATCCTGAAGGCCGCCTTGGCGCTCGCCGCCGAGGACCATGAATTCCGCCCGCCGGCCATGCCCACCAGGCTGCAGCGCCAGCGCGACAAGGCGCGCAAGGCCGTGCTCGCCCCTGAGCAGGTCGCGCGGCTCCTGGGCGCCGCCCAGGACGACGACAAGGGGGTCTACGTCGCCTTTCCCTTCCTCGCCGGCACGCGGCCTTCGGAGCAGCTGGGGCTGCTGTGGGAGGACGTCGACTTCGACGCCAACCTCCTCCGCATCCGCCGCATCCAGCTCAAGGAATCTCCTCAATATTTATAACTCACGCTCGCCGATATGGCCCTCGGCTCTCCGTGGAACATGGCGCCATTGGAGGTCCAGTTCGGTTGGTCGGTGAGATTGGTGAGGCTGACGTCGAACTTCAGATTGTCGTTGACGCTATAGCCGAGCGTCGCGCCGAGCATCTGCTGAGGCGGGAGGGTAAACCCGTAAGTGTTTGGCAGCGTCGCTTCGGTGCGGCTAGCGTAATAGTAGCTGAGGCCCAGCTCCAGCCCCTTCAGATCGCCACTGTCGAAGTTGTAATTTGTCGAGAAATTATAGACGCGGCGCGGCGCGCCGAGCAGGTCGCTGCCGGCCTGGGAAGGGACGTTGTCGTCTTTCGAGACGACGGCGTGCAGGAAAGTCGCCGTCGCATTGACCTTGAGATTGGGGAGCGGCTCGCCGGAAAGATTGACCTCGACGCCATGGCTGTGCTGCTGGCCGGTAACGAGCGAATAGAAGCCAGAGGGATTGGCGGGATTTGCGATCGCGACATTGTCGCGGGTGACGTCGAAGAGCCCGAGCTCGAAGGTCATCTTGTCGTCGAGGAAGCGCCGCCGCGCGCCAATCTCATATTGGGTGTCCTGCTGGGGCGGCGGCGCCTCACCGCCTTGCAGGCGCACTCCAGTATTGGGGATGAGCGACTGGCCATAGGCGAAGAAGAGCTCGTGGACGTCGTCCGGCCGAAAGAGAACTCCCGCGCGCGGATTGAAATAGCCCTGGATCCCCTTGCTCAGACTCGCCGTGGGTTCACCCGCTAGCGAACCAAAGGGATCGAAGACGCGCTCGCGCTGGGCCAGCACGTCGTAGCGCCCGCCGACGAGGAGACGCACATTCTCGCTGATGTCGACGAGGTCCTGGCCGTAGATAGAGCGTCCGATGGCGCGGGCGACGCCGTTCGACCAAAGTGCGCCTGTGTAATCGACGCCCGGCTGGTAGGAGTGAAAGAAGATGTTGAGCGGCGCGACTTCGAAACGAGAGATCGCGTTGGAATAGCCGAAAAAATAGTCCCAATGCTCCAGGCCGAGGAACACATTATGTGACAGGAAACCGGTGTTGAACTTGCCCTCGAGCCGCAATTGCGCATCGAAACTGCGGACGGCGCTGCGCGTGCGCGCCGGATTGCCGAAGACGACCGATTGAACGCCATTAAAACCCCAGCCGGTGAACCAGCCCCATCGGCTGGCAAGCAGATAATAATCCGCAACTGCGGATAGCTTCCAATTCTTGTTCAAGGCGTGTCTGTAGGTGAGGGTCACGTCGTCGGAGATCGGCGTCTCATGTTCGTTGGCGGGCAGACCAGCATAGAATTCGCGTGGAATATGAAAGAAGATAGGGTCGGCCGGAACGCCGTCGCGGTAAACGAGCCGGTCGCCGCTGTGCTCGGCGCGCAGCGTCCAACGATCGCCATTGTCCGCGTCGAAGGACACCATCGGCGCCACGTCGAAATTGCGCCCATGCACAAAGTTGACAAAGCTGCCAGTCGTCTGCGCAGCGCCCGTCAAGCGAAACAGCAGGTTTTTGTTCTGATTGAGCGGTCCATTGAGATCGATTGTCAGCCGGTTCACGCCGAACGCTCCACTCGTCGCGCTCGCCTCGCCAAAAATCTCCAGCTTCGGCTCTTTACGAAAGTAATTGGCCGCGCCGCCATAACCGCCGAGCGCCTTACCGAAGAGCATGGCGGACGGCCCCTTATAGAACTCGACGTGATCCACTGCGGAAAGATTGACGCCCTGAGAGGTGAAGCCGTGCGCGGCGCCGTCGAAAAGCGTCACGCCAGAAGGGAAACCACGCATGACGAAGCTGGGAGAATAGCCCGTATTGGCAGCCGGGGCGTTGATCACGACGCCGCTCTGGTCCCGCCCAAGAGTCTGCGCGCTGGGTCGATCGGCGCCTCGCTGCGAGGTCTCATCTTTTTCCTTCGCTTCCGCGACTTTCTTCTTCTCCGTTGCTTCCTTTGCGAAAGCGGAGGAGACGCAGCCGACTATGATGAGAGCGGCGAGCGACCACCTCATCCCTTCCGTCCGATGGCGGGCGACGAAGGGAGGGCGGAGAGGCAGCGCGTGATGGGATGGTTGCGGCCAAAGGTCAGATGCGAAAGCGGTGCCACGTAAGGTCCGCTTGCTGCGGCGCATTCGATCAGCAGGAATTGGCAAAGGACGTCTTTGCCATCTCCCCCACGAAAGATATTCGTCACTTTCAAACATGGGGCGGAGCCGTTCGACTTCCCATGCTCGCGCAGGAACCCCAGAAGTGGAGGCCGGGCGTGCGCCTTTAGCGGCAGCATGCGACGAAGTCGCCAGAAGAACATATCCTGGTCGCGGTCGGAAAGACTCATCGGAATACGCCCTCGTGCAAATCGATCAAGAATGAAGAGATTGACCCAAAACCACGCCGCGTCGTGTCACGCTGCGCGCGTGAAGCACCCGCGCTGCCCGCTTCTTCCACCAGATGTAAACGCCCGTGACGGAAAACATCGCGACGAGGACGCCCAGGAAGCTCACGAAAATGCGATATGGCAGACCAAACACATTAGCCGTGTGCAATGCGCGCAACCATCTCGAAAGTTTGTCGCCCACAAGGTCTTGTTCGGTCGACGGCAAAGAGGAGACTCGAAGAGAGCCGTCAATCGCATCGAAAGCGACCGTGGTCTGCGCCTGCTCGCCAATGTCATTCGAACTACGGACGACGTAATCATAAAGGCCCCGTTCCCGGTCGTGGATCAGCGCTTGTTCGCCGTTGATCTCGACCCGTTCGCGGATCGCCAGCTCCGCCATCAATGATCGCCCTCTGTCGCGCGCCTCGGGCCAGGATAGTCTCGGCTCGCCGAGGCGCGTTCCGGGCGAACCAATAGCCACGACGTCATTCGATGCTCCAAACAGCGTGCGCGTGACCGGCGTGTAGACCTCATCGAGATTGAACATCACCCCCGACCACGCGAAGACCAAGAGCATTCCCCAAGCCCAAAGGCCGGAAGCGCGATGGACATCGAAATTGAATCGATAGAACCCGCCGGTCGATTTAATCAGCCAGGCAGGCCCCCAGCGTCGCCACCATGATTTGCCGCTTCCGTTTGCGCGGCGCGCAGGAGGGAGCGTCAGGAAAAACGCGACGAAGCAGTCGACCGTCCAAATGAGCGCGATCACGCCGAGCGTATAGCGCCCCAATGCGCCGAAAGGCGCAGGGGCCGCCAGCGCGTAGTGCAGCCGGTAGATGAAAAACAGAACGCCTCGCGTTCCTAACACATCATGATCCCATGCCCTCTCGCCGATGCGCGCGCCCGTATAGGGATCGAGATAGAGAAACAGCAATCGATCCGTTGCACCGTCATCCTTTATCCAAACCCGAAGCTCGTATGATCGGCGACGATTCATATGAAGCGGAGCTTCGTCGATTTTCGCATCAGGATAGAAGCGCAACGCTTGATCTCTCAACGTCAGGGGATCGAGCATCGGCGCCTCGCGCGGCGCGACTGTCAGCAGATCGGGGTTGAGCCAGAGGTCCAAATCGTCCCGAAACGCCAGCACACTTCCGGTAAGACCAACGATGACGAGAAAACTCGCCATCGTCAGACCAGCCCATCGATGCGCGCTCACCCAGGAGGCGCGGCTCACGCTCAAAAATCCAATCGGAGTTGAGCCTTGATCGTGCGGGGAGCGCCGACGCTCACACCCAGTGGACCTCTGAAGCCGGACGGGTAGTATCGAGTGTCGGCGAGATTATCGACGTTCATCTGGGCCATCAGCTTGTAGCCATTGAAGTTCCAGGCATAGGAAGCCATGAGATTGAAGATGGCGTAGCTCGGAACATGGAAAGAGTTGAAGCTGTCGCCATATGCCTTGGTGCGGCCATTGACCCCGCCGCCGAATTTCAGTCCCGTCAAATCTCCATCCTGAATCTCATAGGTGCTAAAGACGCTGCCCATGTGGCGTGAAACGTCCGGCGGCGTGAAGCCTTGAAAACCGTTGACGCTGACAATGTTGCCGAATGGATCTCTGATGACGCCGGTGTCCTTCACGACTTCCGAGTCGATGTAGGAGTAACCGCCAATGACCCGCCAACCCGGCAATTCCCCGGCGACATCGAGCTCGACGCCCCTGTTGCGCACGGCGCCATTCGCGATCCGGTAGCCGAGCGCCGCTCGCGCGGGGTCGGGATCGGCCACGGCGATATTGGTCTTCGTCAAGTCGTAAAGCGCCAAAGTCGCGGTGAGCCGCTGATCGAAAAGTTCCGTCTTCGCACCAACCTCCCATTGTTGAGCGCTCTCTGATGGCAATATTTGCCGCTGGAGACCGGGGCCGGATAATCCTCCCGGCGCGCCGAAATTCTCCATATAGCTGCCATAGAGGCTGAGCTGTGGGATTGGCCGCCACAGCAGCCCCACCCGTGGCGTCACACGCTGGGAATTATTGCCGAGTTGCTCCGGATTGCCGTCGAAGGCATTCGAATGATTCAGCGCTCTGTCATATCTGGCGCCCGCCAGGAGAAAAAAATTGTAGGGAAGTTTCATCTGATCTTGAACGTAGAACCCAAACCATTGCTGCCGAAAGAGCGCAGTCAGTCCGGGGTTCAGGTTCGCGTAGAGCCAGTTATACGTTGGCGTAAACGTGTGGACGGGGAACACGTAGCTTATGTTCGACTGCGAGTATCTTGAGATCCCAAAGAAGCTGTTGAAGGACCTGTCGAGAAGATAGTCGCCGCCGATCAAAACAGTGTGACCGATGCCGAGCGTGTCGAACTTCCCTGTGAGGTCGAGATTGGTCGTAATAGCGTGCCGCGAATCATTATTGGCGATCGCCAACCGACTGAGCTGCGTCGGCGCGGTGGGGTCGAAGCCAATAGGGACGACAAGGAAGCTATGATCCTGAAATTGAACTCCCTCGAAGCGATTTGTAAGGACCCAGTCCTCCGTGAACTTATGAGACCAGTTGTAACCGAACTTCAGCGTATCTACGCGGCTGCTTGAATTCGCCTCGTTGAAGGTCCGGCCACGCGGCAGAAAGGCGACCGGTCCTTCGCCGAAAAGGGCCGACAGCGGATTGTATCTCGTAAAGGCGATCTGACCTGCGTCGAAGGGAACGGCCTGATGGCTGTACTGAAGATTGACGGTGATTTGGGTCGCCTTCGAAATATTCCATTGAACGACAGGCGAGATGAAATAGTTACGGTAATAGTCCGTCTCGCGGAACGTATGGTCTAGATCGGCCTCGGCCGTAACCCGATAAAGAATGGTATCGTCTTTGGTCAGCGGCCCCGTGGTGTCGAGCGTCGTGCGGTAGAAGCCATAGGACCCGAAAGCCTGACTGACCGACGTTTGCCGGTATGCAAGCGGTTTCTTGGTGACGATGTTGACGATGCCACCGGGATCGGCTCGCCCATAGAGAATCGCTGCTGGGCCTTTCAGCACCTCGACGCGATCGACATTGATGAGCGACGACGTTCCAGGCAGAGCGTTCTGAATTCGCAAGCCGTCGATATAGACGAAATTCGTGTCGAAGCCGCGGATCTGAAAACGATCATTGCCGCCGACATAGGACGCGTCGAAGGACCGAACGCCGCTGACATTGTCGACCGCACGCCCGATCGTCATCGCCTGTTGATCCTGAATGACCTGCTGCGGGACGACCTGGATGGATACTGGCGTATCCATGATCGGCGTATTCATCTTGGTCGCGGTTGTCGCGCTCTCCCGCCGATACGAAGTCTTCTCCTTTTCCTGCGTCGCAGCGTCGGATGCTGCTGACAGTGCGGACGGCTGTCCGGCTCCCTGTCCGAGGCGTGTGGCGCGGCCCGTCCCTTGGCCCGAAAATGCACTGCGTGCAGCGCGCGCGCCGCCGCCGCCGATGTCGATGGTCGGCAGGCTTTGCTGAGCGTAAGCCGCTTGAGAGAGAGTTAGCGCCGCCGCGCTCGCCGAAGCCAGAAAGATTTTATGCCGCATTGCAGTCTCGCCGCTTTTCCCTGGAGGTCTCGGAGCCCAATGGCCGGAGCTCGAGACCTCTCTTGTTGCGTCGGCAGAGATAGCACCGCCGAGCTTTCCGCCTTCTGTCGGAACCTTACGGGAGTCTGTCAGGCCATCATTTCTTGAAGTTGTTGCAATCACGCCACATGTGCGGGATTGTGACGTATACCCTTCGGGCTCTGAAGCGCATCGACAATCGTTCACGCTGAACGCCCGGATCGATACGGCAGATGCTCCGTGACGCGTTCGGCAGGTGGTTTATGCGAATATTGATCGTCGAGGACGAGCCTGAAATCGCGCAGCTTCTCACCGAACAGCTTCAGGACTCCGGGCTGGAATGCGACCGTGCGGCAACCATCGGGGACGCCCTCATGGCGCTCAAATCCTTCGCGTACGAACTCGTGCTGCTCGACCGACGACTGCCCGACGGAGATGGGCTCGCCGCGATCCCGCAAATCCGCGGCCTACGGCCAAACATGCGCATCATCGTCTTGACGGCGCGCGACGCCCCGCTCGACAAGGCCAATGGTCTCGACGCCGGCGCAGACGATTACGTCGCAAAGCCCTATGACCGCGCGGAGCTCGTCGCGAGGATAAGAGCGCGTCTGAGACAAACGAGCGCGACACCGCTGCCGCCGATCCAAATCGGTGCAATCGCGTTCGATCATGCGACTGGCCAATTGACCATTGCCGAAAGGCCATTCGTCGCGAATCGCCGCGAATTCTGCTTGCTCGAGGCGCTGGTGCGGCGCGTCAATCAGGTCGCGCCAAGGAACGTTCTTCTTCAGGAAGTCTATGGCTTCGAGGAAGCCGTTCTTCCCGGCGCCCTTGATACGCTGGTCTCTCGCCTGCGGAAGAGATTGCACGAACTCGACTCGAAGGTGGTGATCCACCTCGTACGAGGCCGCGGCTATCTCTTGACCGAGGATGTGCCGTGAACTGCTCGACTTCTTTGCGTCTGCGCCTGTCGCTTCATTTGATTATCGGGCAGTTTTTGTGTTTCGTCGCAATCCTGACGATCAACCATGCGAGAGGGCTGATCGAGGACAATGCACTATCGCTCACGACGTGGAACTCGTTGGCGGAGATTCGTGTTCGCGCGGCCGTAAACCAGTCATTGGCGCAAGCGCCCGACGGTTCGATTTTCATTGAACCAAACGAATCTCTTCGATCGCTAATGGCGAAGCATCCAACTATTCAATTCGCCGCCTTCGACCCAGAGACAAGCGCGCCTTTGCGCGGATCCTCACCCGAGCTGGCGAAAGCATTGAGGGGACATGGCGACATACTCACCACTGAAATGGCGCTATTCAAGATTCGAGGCCTTATGGAAGGCCAGCAAAGCGGTAGATATCACGCCGAAATGACTCCCTTCGGCCTTGTGCTGATGGCGACATATGGATACGTGTTCGAATGGCAGGATTTTGGCTACCATCTCTATAATGACATCCTTGGCATCCTTTCATATTATGGCTGGTCTTTTGTCGTGGCGGTCGCAATTGGCTGGCTTTCTCTCGGAAGCGGGCTCGCGCCAATCGACAATGTCATCAGAAGCGTGCGCAAGATCGACACTTGGTCGTTGGACCAAAGAATTCCGCGTGAAGGCATTCCGACCGAACTAGCGCCGCTGGTGGATACGATCAATGAAGCTCTGGCGCGCCTCGACGCGGGCGTTTCCCGGCAGCGTCGATTTATCGCGAACGCCGCGCATGAATTACGTACTCCGCTCACGATTCTCAATGCGCGCATCGAGAGCCCCGAGAAGCCGGGCTTCAAGGATCAGCTCTTACGTGACGTCAAGCGGCTGCGGAACATCGTGGAGCAATTGCTTGCATTCGGCCGCCATGGAAGAGACAACCCGGCGCCGAGGACAAAAGTCGATCTGGTCGATTTGACTCAGGGGGTCGTCGACGACCATGCACTGCTGGCAATAAAGTGCGGTAAAGAAATCGAATTCCAATCGAGCGCGCTGAACCAGTTCGTCTTGGCGGATCGCTCGGGGATCGAAGGCGTCTTGCGGAATTTGATCGATAACGCGCTACGCGCCGAACCCAACGGCGGAACGGTCATCGTTCGAGTCGGCCCCGGACCCGAGATCAATGTGGAGGATCATGGGGAAGGCGTGGCAAACGAACACCGTGACAAGGTTTTCGAACCCTTCTGGCGAAAGGATGCCGCCACGCCTGGCGCAGGGTTGGGACTTCCGATTGCTCTGGAGATCATGGATGCGCATGGGGGCAGGATCGTCGTCGCCGAGACCTTAGGCGGCGGCGCTACATTCAGATTATCCTTCGCGGAGGAACACGTGGAGCGGGGCGTTCTATCGGATTCACCTTTGTAGCTTGTGTCATTTGTAAATACTTCCCATATTTTCTTGTTAAGAATTACTTCGAGGGATTTTGCCTGTCTTTCATTCCCGAAATGACGGCTTCTGGCGGATTTCGTTGAAAAAGTCCGCGACGGAGAGTTTTTGGTCTCCGTCGCAGCCGTTTTTGAGATTTCAAGCGGTAAGCTCTTCGCGGCGGCGGCGCCTAGGGCGCCATCGTGGGCGGCTTATGCCGCCATTACGAGCCCCGCCGGTCGCAGTCGGGCGAGCCGTCGTAGGTTTTGCGCGGTCGCGGCGAGCAGAAACTCGTCCTTGGCTCCACATGGGCCACGCAGTCGCAGGCGCCCAAGCCGCAATATGCGTTTGAGATGGGCAAACAACATCTCGACCTTCTTTCGTCTCCGACAGGCCGCTTCAAATTCGGGCGTCCCAGCAAGCGCTCGCGCAACGTCGCGGGAATCTTCGTCCAGATCGCGCGGAATCTTCCGCGCCACTGCATTCGGGCAGCACCTCGCTTTGAGCTCGCAGATGTCGCAATCCTTCTTGCTGGCGCGGTAACGGCGCGTGCCGTCCGCCCCAACGCCGGTGCGTGGCGCGGCGTAGGTGCGCCGGAACTGGACCAACTCTTTACCCGCCGGACAGATATAGCGGTCGGCCTCGGGTTCGAAGGTGAAGTCCGAACGCGAGAACGTGCCGTCGGTTCGCGCCGACTTGTCGAACACGGGGATGTGTGGCGTGATCTGCTTCTGTTTGACGAGCCAAGCGAGATTCTCCGCCGAACCATATGCGGTGTCGGCGACGAGATAATCCGGCTTCAGGCCGAAGCGCTCTTCCGTGCGCTCCAGCATCGTTCTCGCAGCGCCCACCTCGGCCTGCCGAATGGCGCGCGTCGCTTCGACGTCAATGATCACTCCATGATCCGTGTCGATCAGATAATTGGTCGCGTAGGCGAAGAAGGCATGGCCCTTGTGTGCGCCGGTCCATTGCGCCGCGGGGTCCGAGCGCGCGATGAACTTCGGCGTCACCGGCGAAGCCGCACCGAACGCGGCGTCATCGAGCGTTGCAAGATATTCGCGCGCCGCGCGACACGCGCCATCTTTGATGTCGCCTGGATGCCAGTCGCGGCTCGGAGCCGAGCGCTGCTTGTTGGCGTCGGCAGCGATCAGGCTTGCATCGACGGCAAAGCCTTCGGCTGCGACAAGGCCTTCGGCCATGCAGCGCTCAACGATGCTTTCGAAGAGCTGGCGCAAAATGTCGCTCTCGCGAAAGCGACCATGCCGGTTCTTGGAAAAGGTCGAATGATCTGGGACCTTGCCGTCCAGCCCCAGGCGGCAGAACCAGCGATAGGCGAGATTGAGATGCACTTCCTCGCACAGGCGGCGTTCCGAGCGAATGCCCAGGCAGTAGCCGACAAGAAGCATGCGGATCATCAGTTCCGGATCCACCGAAGGGCGGCCGGTGCTGCTGTAGAAGGGCTTTAGCGCGGCGCGAAGCCCTTCGAGATCGAGATGCCGGTCGATCCCGCGCAACTGATGGTCCATCGGCACATGATCGTCGAGGCAGAAGTCATAGAATAACCGAGCGGCTGTGGCCTGTGTCCCCATCATCGCCGCGTCTCCTGCAAATCAGCGGGGAAAAGTGAATCACGCGCCCTGGCGCCCGGCAACAACAGAGTTTTTCAACACAATCCGCCAAAAGCGGACTCCGGTAAATCAATGCCCGGTAAATCAATGCCTGGTAAATCAATGCCTGGAGCAGGCTAGAGCGGTTTCTTGTCTGATTTCCTAGCGTCCTGAGGTTTTGCTGATAGCTCCTTCAACAGGTGCTTTGTCGCAGGCGTCACGATCGCCACGAAGTAGGATTCGCGAAGGCGGCGATTATACGCCGAGTTCCGTAAATAGCCGCTAGCGCCGGCGTGTAGCATGAGGGCTTGCGTCGCATCGAGCGACAGGCGCGATCCTTCAAGCCGCGCGAGGAGAACCGAGCGCAAATACGCGCGCTCACTCTCGAAAGGCGTAGCGGCGAGCGCCATGATTTCACTTTCCAGCGCCGTTAGACGTTCCTCCAGCGCCGCCGGACCAATCGGCAGATAGGCGTTGACCGCGCGCACACGCGGAGGCATCTCACGCATGAGCTGCGCGCAATTGCGCACAAGACCGGCGGCCATGCCCGTCTGCAGCAGCAGGAAGCCGGGCTTAATGCGACCCGCGAAGCGCGTAAACCGATCTGACAGAATCATCTCGTCTGGAACGATTGCTCCTTTGAAGCCGACAGCAACCGTCGCCGTGCCCTCAAGCGCAATGAATTCTGCGCCCTTGCGGCTTTCGACCCCATCGGAACCAAGGCGAGCGATGGCGGCGAGCGATTCTCCATCGGCCTCGAAACAAAAGGCGAAGTAATGGCCGTTCGCCAAGTTCGAGACCCAAGGCAAAACGCCGTCGACACGATAGCCGCCCGAGACCCTTACGCCTTTGAGCTTGATCGGCTCGATGCCGGAGAGCGCCTTCATGGGATTGGAGAGGCCCGTGCCGCCGAGAATGGCGCCATTCGCGACGTCGCCTTGAAAGCGCGCCCGCAACCCGGGATTCTCTGAGTTCTGCAGATACCAACCCAGGGCGTCCTGACACCAGGTGCAGAAAGCCGTTGAGAGACAGGCCTCGGCAACGGCGCTCATCGACTGAATAGCGAGACCGAGATCGATCACGTTTTCTTCGCCTTTTCCCTCGTGATGTTGTGCGAAGGCCCCCGCCGCGCCGAGCTGCTTCAGCACGTGGGACGGGTACAGCCCTTCGGCGTCGATGCGCGCGGCGAGCGGCCGCAGCTCGCTCGCAACGACGTCGCGCACTCTTTGAAGCACAGCGTCTTTCCGACGCACGAGCGGTAAGGGCGGAGCGGCTTCGGCGAGACTCATGCGCTAGCCTTATCGATGCGTGCTACCGTAAGCGCGACTGGCTTTGTTACTGTATTGGCGACGGGCGACCATTTCTGCGCATGCGCGATCAGCGCGTCGAGCGTGTCCTTGGCCGCGTCGGCGTCGATCTCCACGCTCACGCGGATCGCATCGAAGCCAACGGGCTTCGGCGACGTATCGCCTGTTCCCCAGACAGAAGTGATGTTGATGTCGGCCTCGAGATCGAGCGCGAGCGAGCGCACTGCAATTCCATTGGCGACGGCGTTGGCGTGAATGCCGACGGCCAGGCAGGAGCCAAGGGCGGCGAGCAGCGCCTCGGACGGATTTGGCGCAGTGTCGTCGCCGAGCAACGCCGGCGGCTCGTCGACGATATGCGGCGGCAGATTGCGAATGAGATTGAGATGGCGGAACCGGCCTTCCGCGACAGTGCGGCATTTGACGGTCTTGATCGCCGCGGGATTAGCTTTTCCTGCGGCGATGAGGGCGTCTAGGCCGTCCTTGCTGATCGGGGCGAGGCAAGAGGTCAGGACCGGGGCGTCGTTGCTCATATTGGGAGGTTCCTTTTTTGGGCTAGTCTTCATGTGTCCAGGAGACGCGCGTGATCGCTGCAAGGATGAGCGCGTCGAGGAAAGAGCCGATGAGGCCGATCAAAATGACCGTCGCTGCAAGGCGTGAGTAGTCGAGCGTGTCGCGGGCGTCGTTGATGGCGTAGCCAAGCCCGCTGGTGACCCCCAGATATTCAGCGGGGACCAGCACGATCCAGGCGACGCCGAGCGCGAGCCGCAGACCGGTCAGGACATCCTGCGCCGCTGCGGGCAAGACGACCGCGAGAAGAATGTGCAAGCGACTCGCCCCGAGATTATTGGCCAGTCGAAACCAGTCGGGATCGAGCTTGCGCAGCCCGTGCGCGGTCGAAAAAATGATGGGCCAGATCGACGCCGCAAAAATCAGGAAGATGATCGCGCCGTTCCATGTCGGAAAGGCGAGAATGGCGAGCGGCATCCAGGCGAGCGGACTCACCATGCGCAGGAGCTGGAAGGGCAAGTGCGTCGCCCGGCGGAACAGGGCGCTGCGCCCGACAAGGACGCCGATCGGCGCGCCCAGCATAAAGGCGATCGCGAGGCCGCCAGCGATGCGCCCAAGGCTGGGGCTTGCGGCGGCGAGCGCCGAGCCGTCGGCCACCATCTCGTAGAGGCGGCGCAGGGCGGGCTCGGGCGCAAAACCCGCGAAGGCGACGGTCGCCGGATTGCGGGCGATCAACCAGCCGCCTAACGCCCATAGGGCGAGCAGGACGGCAAGGCCAGTCAAATCGACGAGAGCCCTCGCCATGCGCCCGCCAATCGAAGGCAGGCGGGTTGCGGCGCGGCTGCGGCGAATGGGGAAGATCATCGCGACGCTACTCATAGAGCAACAATCTCCTGCCGGGTGAATGGGTCGCCGCTCGCGACGCTCTTGTCTCGCCGCCACTCCGGGTAGCGTCCCAAAGCCTTCTTCACGAGGGCATAATCGACGAGATCCTTGGTCACGAAGTCGGGATCGAGCTTGTCGAGGAAGACGCGGTCGCCCTCGATCTTCGTGTCCTTGAGTTGCTGCACGATCAGGCGCGTCGCCGACGGATAGGGCCAGGGTTGGAAATCAATGCGCCCATTCCCCCAATCGGGGTGGCGGATCACGTCCTTATAGGCCGGCTCTTGCGTGTAGGCCGTCATGGCGCGCGTCACGACTTTCGCCGGCGCGGGTAGATAGCCGGCGCCGTCTCGCGAGAGCAATTGAGAAACCTCTTCTTTGTTCTGCGAGGCGTAAATCTCGGCGCGCACGATGGCGTTGACGACCTTCTGCGCCCATTCTGGCCGCGTCTCGATGAGCGGTTGCAGCATGGAGACGACGCAGCAAGGATGATTCTTCCAGATGTCGCCGGTAAAGCGGAGCACGCGCGCAGACGCGTTCAGCTCGCCGAGCGCGTCGAACGGCTCCGCTACGATGTAGCCGTCAATCTTCTTGGCGGCGAGCGCCGGCGGCATGTCCGGCGGCTGAAGGATTTGCAGATTGACTTCCTTGGGGCCGAGCGTCGCGCCCTGCGGCTTGATGACGGGCGTAAGCCCGCTTTTGCGCAGCGCGTATTGCAGCACGATATTGTGCATGGAATACCAGAAGGGCACGGCGAGCTGCTTGCCAGCGAGATCCGCGAAACTTTTCACGCCGCCGTCCCCCTGGACGACGAGCGCCGAACCATTCGTGTGCGCCCAGGCGACAACTTTCACTGGCACATGGCCGCCATAGCGGAGCCAGAGCGCCGTTGGCTTCAAAAGGTGCACGAGATTGAAGCGGCCGGCGGTGAAGCCCTCGATCAGCGGCGCCCAACCACGAATAAGTTCCGGCTTGGCGACCTTTAACCCCTCTTCCTCGAAATAGCCCTTGGCGTGGGCAACGAGCAGCGGCGTTGCGTCGGTTATCGGAAGGTAGCCGATGCGCAGCGTTTCGTCGTCCGTCTCGATGGCGCGCGCCGCGGCGGGCAGCCCAGAAAGAAGCGCTGCGAGGCCGCCCATGGCGAGTTGGTCGAGAACATGGCGGCGTGACACCCCTGCGCCGGGCGCATAGTGAAGATCGTATTGATCGCAGTCCTTGCACATTGCTTTTGGCTTTCGTCAGGCGCCCATGGCGAGGGGATAGGGTTCGGATTCGAGAGCGTCGATGAGACATGCGCGCAATTTTGCGCGGGTCTCGCCGTCCATTTCCTCGGGGATCTCGTATTCGGCGATGATCCGCCCGGGTTCCGCGGCCATTACGACGACTCGCGACGCCAGATCGAGCGCGTCGTCGACATCGTGGGTAACGAGCGCCATCGAGAAGCCGAATATTCGCTGCGTTTCGCGCAATTCGCAACGCAACTCCGCACGCGTCAGCGGATCGAGGGCGGAGAAGGGCTCGTCCAGAAGAAGAAGGTCGGGATCGACCGCAAGCGATCGCGCGAGCGCCACCCGCTGCTGCTGCCCGCCGGAGAGTTCACGTACATTGGCGCGCGCGTATCCAGCGAGGCCGACCTGCTCGAGCAGCGCCTGCACGCGCACCGGCGTCCCTTCCCTGCGGCCGTCGAAGCGTAGCGCCAGGGCAACGTTGCCGGCGACGTCGAGCCAGGGAAAGAGTAAGGAGCGCTGAAACATCAGCGTGCGCCTGACGGGCTTCGCGGCGTCGCCGCGACTGGCGAAGCGCACGTCGCCACCCGTCGGCGGCACGAGGCCGGCCATGATCTGCAGCAGCGTCGACTTCCCACAACCGCTGCGGCCGATGATGGCGACACATTCATGCGGCGCGACGCGCAGGCTGACGTCCGAGAGAACCGGCGGGGTGTGGCGCGCATAGCGATGCGTGATGCGCCTCACTTCGATGATTGGAACAGATGACACGGCGGCAGCTCCTTTCATTGACAGACTACAAAATTAATAGATATTATCAAGTCTGTGGATTAGATGCATAAACCGCACCATACTTCATTGAAAATCAAAAGTTATCCCTGTGCCGAGCAAGAGCGCCTAGAACGAACGGTCTAGAAAAAATGGAAAAGAGCCTGGTAGGGTCGCAGAAGCGAAAAAGCCTGCTTTCGCCGACGGCCGCCAAACGCGCCGGCCGGGCCCGCATGGTCCAGAAGGACGCGCAGCCGACTGGCCCGAAAGCCAATGCGCGTCTCCTCGAAGCGGCGATCGGATTATGTTGCCGCAAGGGCGTCGCCGCGACGAGCGTCGATGAAATCATCGAGGAATCGGGCGTCGCGCGCATGACGCTTTACAATCGTTACGGCTCGAAGGACGCACTCATCCACGCGGCGCTCGCGCATGAGGCGAGCGTCTGGCGCGCCTGGTTCTTCACGCGACTTGCCGAAACGTCCGGAAGCCCGCGCGAAAGGCTGCTCGCCCTGTTCGACATCATGGACGAATGGTTTCGGCGTGATGATTATCTTGGGTGCGCGCTGATGAACGCTGCAATGGAAAGCCGCAACACGGACGAGAAACTTGCCGAGATCATCCGCGCCCACAAGAGCCATGTGCTTGAGCAACTGCGTGCGCTGGTCCATGCAGCGGGCGCTGACGACGTCGAATTGCTGACGCAACAACTCGATCTCCTGATGGACGGCGCGATCGTCAAGGCAGCCATCAAGAAAATCCCTGCGCCAGCGTTGGAGGCGCGAAAAATCGCCGAAAAGCTGTTGTCGTGAAGCGCGCAGGTCATGGGTCCGCAAAAGCGGAGCATTGAAAGGGATCCATCTCACGGAGCGGCGCTGTCGCACTGTTGCGCCGGCGCCGCACGACGGGCGGGTCGTGCAGGAAAATGCATTTATTATTATACTCTCGGGTATATTTTTTCATTCTCCGATTCACGCAACCAGTTGGAATAGCAGGCTTTCACGCCGCCTTACCGCTTCAGCTCCTTTAGTTGATTAATTCTATAAGGTAGAGCAGGTTTTTGTGCGTCGGCTTTCGACGCTTCGTCCGCGGCAGGACGAGACGAATGCAAAAAAGCCCTGTGCC
Organism: Methylocystis parvus; assembly: GCF_049675845.1. Classification (GTDB taxonomy): domain Bacteria; phylum Pseudomonadota; class Alphaproteobacteria; order Rhizobiales; family Beijerinckiaceae; genus Methylocystis; species Methylocystis parvus_A. The sequence continues at coordinate 2,894,622 of NZ_CP187161.1, read as the reverse complement.
TTACCCATCGATCCGAGGCTTTCGGAAATGAATCATCACGCAAGAGAGACGGCCATGCGTGGCCGGCTGTTGAGACAACTATTCGTCGCCGGCTCTGCCCTATCGTTGAGCGTTGGGTCGCTCCCGGCGTCGGCGGCTCCAAAGCGCGCGGTTGTCACGAAGGCCCCGCCGCAGATCGCGACGCAGGCGTCGCCACAAGCCGAAACGCCCCCGGCGCCGCCGCGGCCGCCGGCGCCGATGGGCGTGTTCGGCGCCGACATGCCGGCCAAGGGCAAACTCGTTTTAGCGATCACGCCGATGTGGGCAAATCTCTCGGGGCAGCGGATCGGCACACGGGGAGTCAGCCCAGAATTTATCGTCGCAAACGTCCCCTGGTGGGTCGATCCAACCAAGAAGCTGCGACTGGTGCCGCAGAACATCGCCGTCGCGGCGCAAACAGGGGCGATTTCCTACGGTCTGACGAATGATCTTTCTGTCATTGTGACCGCATCGATTGCCGAGAAGCGGCTCGAGGCGTTGACCTTCAGGGGGCAATCCGGGATCACCCCGCTGGGTAGGAGCTACCCCAACACTTTCGGGCTGTCGGATTTCACGACGAGCGCGATCTACCGAGTTTATCAGGATCCAGTACATAGAATTCAGGTCAATCTCGGCTTCGCCTATCCCTTCAGCTTCAACACCGCCCGATTCGATCTGTTGCAGCCGGATGGGAGCGTGCCAAATATCCGCGCCTTCTATGGAATGCAGCCAGGTAGCGGCACATTCGATATCATGCCGGGGATTGTCTATGCTGGTAACCTTGGTCAATGGTCCTGGGGCCTCTCTTATCGGGGACGTATTCCGCTCACGAATAATCCAGAGAACTGGCGCTTCGGCGATCTGCATGAGTTCAACGGCTGGGCCGGCTATACGCTGATCCCCGGCATAACGACGACTTTCCGTGTCAGCGGCGCGACGCAGGGGCAGATTTCCGGCTTCGATCGCGAAATCCTCGGCCGTGCGGTGCCGACTAACCCCGCCTTCTACGGCGGACAACGGGTGGAGCTCTTTGGTGGCGGCGTCGTCAGCGGCAAGCTCGTCAATTTCGACGCCGCGTCAATTGCCTTCGAGGCGGGCCTGCCTGTCTATCAAAATCTCAATGGGCCACAGATCGCCAAGAATTGGCAGGCGGGGTTCTCATTCCGGTTACGAATCTGACGTCGTCGATTTCGCAATCGCTTGCCGCGCACTGTTGCGGCAAGCGACGCTCTCAAAGTTGAGCGCGTTTGAGAATCCTATCAAGTGACCCAATGCTCGCTTGGAAACAGAATAGAGCCTTGCAGAGAATCCCGCCCGACCGGTCATGTGTTGACGTCCGAGACGGTGTTGTGGACTGTGTGGATCATGAGCTTATTCCGCTTGCCCTCGAAGCGTTCGGCGTAGGTATAACGATCCTTGGCGATCTTCAGCATGCCGTGACGCGCGAGCGCGTTGGAGACTTGGATCGGGTCGAAGCCGTGGCAGAGTTCTTCCCACATGGAGTCGTCGATCATCCAGATGCGATCAGCACCGGAGCCTTTGCGCCAGCCATAGCGCGTTGCGCTGAACGTACGCCGCTTGGCCGCCCCTCTGCATCGACGCTCAGAGCAACAGGGTAGCCATATTCGTTCAACTCGTCGAAACGGCTATCGCCGTATTGGACGATAAAGCGGCTTATATGGAGGATTGCGCGCCGATCTTCGGCCGGCTCCTTGCCGTCTCCGCCGCGCGTCTTCTTCCATCTTGCAAGACATTGCGCCGCAGCAGCTGTCGACTGACCGCGCTCCCAGCCTGTCACGCCGAATTCGGTCGCCAGTTCGCCGGCGGCCGCGATCAGCCCGAAGCGTTTTGCTGCGCGTCCGAGCTGACCGTCGCTGTCTACCGGGACATTCTTTTTGATGAAGCTTGCGATTGCGTCCCGCACGCGCTCGACAACATCGCCGTGCGCGAGGAGTCAGCGGACGAACGCCGGACCAGCAACGCCGTAATAACGGCTCGCCGCCGCGGCGATCTCCTTCACCATGTCGCCGGCGTCGCCCGTAGGGCCGGCGTGGTCGAAGGCGCCGAAGCCCCGCTCTCTGTCCCCTGCGACGTTCAGAAGGCGCAGCGTTGCGCCAGTGAAGGCGGTCGCGCCGCGCACCTGCTGGATTTTGCTCTCGATCGTCATCTCGCCCGACGAGAGGATCGACGCCCGCCAGGTCTTGATATCCTTGACCGTCGCATTGCGATTCATACGGATTTTGCCGACGCCCGTCGCCAACATATAGACGGCGCTGGCTGCTTCTTTCGAATCGACCTGGCCGAGTTCATCCAGAATGAGCGCCATGTCGTTGGTGCGGTTGGCGATGCCTTCGAGGCCGTTCGCCGTGGCGCGCCAGGAATGAACAAAGCCAGCGTCTCCCCACACGCTCGCCGCGCAGCGCAGCAGTGTCGTCTTGCCTGTCGAAGAGTTCCCGAAAAAGTGGATGCCGCCGCTCTCTTGCCCGGATAGGTGAAGCAGCGGCGCGGCGAGCGCGGCAGAGATCGCAAGAGCGCCAAGAGCATGCTCGCCGGCGGGGACGCTGACCGTCTGACGCCATTCTTCGAACGCCTCCTGCTGTCCATTATCGACGCCTACCCGACCGAGGGTGAGAAGCGATCCGGGCTTGCGGGCCAGCGTACCCGTGAGGATCGCCTCCAGACGGCTATGCAGGCGCTTTTCGGTGAAGCCAAGACTGGCCGACGAGCCGATTCAGATGACGCGGTCCTTCGTTGGATGGCGTCCCAGCATTACCGCGACCTTGCGATCAGGGGCCTACAGGCGCTTAAGTCCGCCCCCGAATCCGAAAAGACCTTGGTGACGCCCCCTGTGCGATCGGACCGCGCTCTGGCGGCCGATGCCGAAGGAAAGTTTTCGTTGGGTGCCGGCGCAAGAGAACGTCTACGCAAGAAATTTTCTGATAAAAAGGATTTCTGGCTTGCAATCGAACGCTTCCACGACGACGTTCCCGAACTGATGGAGACATGGCTCCTCGATGAAATTCGAGGGTTACTAGCGAAAGCTGATATCAAGACTGTGCCCCACTGGCCAGATGGGCGCCGAAGAGAACACGAACTTGAAAATAACGGCGAGGTAGTTGCCGCGCGGCGAAAATTAATCAACGCTCTCTACAACGCCTGCCGAAGGTTCATTGAGAAAACACGGGAAGATTCTTCCAAGTAGGTTTCCACAAAACAGTCTGGCCGCCCGTGAGCATGAAGGCGACCGGCCGGCATCGAGGCAATGCTGCGTTGCTGAGGGGAAGCCGGCCGAGTTACGACAAGTCACTCGTGAGAAAAGGGGCACGCGAGGCTTTCGGAAACTAGCCGTCCTGGCGCATTTTTCAGAGCGATTATTCGTTTTGCGTGAATGGGAGAAGTTTCACTTCGTGTTGCAAGGCGGTCATGTTTGATGTGAGGATCTCTATCGAGATTTCTCTCAATTTCAAGTGCGCTTGTGCCTGCGTAAAGCGGCAACGGTTCTCCATGTCTCGCCAATAGGTAGGCATTAAATGGCCTCGTCGCGCCATTCCTCCGGAATCGTCCTCTGCCACGTACATGACTTTCGAAATTCCTGAAATAAGAATGCGCGTGTAGCACATAGGGCAGGGTTCGAGCGAAGTATACAAAGCCAGCCTATCTTTTCGCCTATTGGGATAATTGCGCTCAAAGTCATCAAGCACGATCATTTCTGCGTGGGCGTCACTACGAAATGGCGGACCACAAATTTCATTATGCCCGTGAGCCACGATGTGAAACTCCTCATCGACGATCAGCGCGCCAATGCCGTACTGGTTGTCGCAGATAGAGGCGAACGCCAGAACGCAGGAAGCCCACGCAGTCTCATCCTCGGGCCCGAGAAATCCCTCGTTTGAGTAAGCAAGAAGTCGGGTCTTGAGATAAGACTGCTGCGCATCTTTCGGGCAAGCATCTAGAAGCCAATGGCGCGCGGCATCTGAAGGACTATGCAAGTGACATCCCCAGGCATCGAGACAACCCATTATCTCAGGTTAGAGGCGGAGAACCGAACCGGCAATTAGGCTTTCAGCGGGTGGTTTGGCATCCCGCCGCTTCCTCGGCGTGCTCCTGATGGCGTCGTGATCCAGCGTAAGAAAGCGCTCCAGTTTCTGCTTGTCCCTAAACCGCTCGCAGCGTTTCGTTGGTTTCTTGACCTCTGCTGCTGCGACGATCGGCATTCGAAAGAAATTTGGCCGGATCAAAGTTCATGTTCTAATTGATCGGCGCCGACAATTTGGAAGGAATGTTTCATGAGTCCCAAACACAGTCATGAGCATTCCGCGCACGAAAGTCATCACGAGGATCAAGGCCGTCGCCACGCGCCCGGCGAGGGTCTTTATCCTGCCGACCTAAATCCATCCGCTGTCCCAACCGCCGCGGAAGGCGTCATCTACACCTGCCCTATGCACCCACAGATCCGCCGGCTTGGCCCAGGCAATTGCCCGATCTGCGGGATGGCCCTGGAGCCTCTCGTCACGACGACGGAGGAGGCGCCGAGCGCCGAGCTCATCGACATGACTAGGCGCTTCTGAATCGGATTGGCGCTGGCGGTTCCGGTTGTCATCCTGGAAATGGGCGGCCCTTTCCTCGGTCTCCACCACTACATCCAGCCGCAACTCTCCAATTGGGCGCAGTTTCTCCTCGCCGCTCCGGTCGTGCTGTGGGCCGGCTGGCCGATCTTCGGCGATCCGCGCGCTCCTTGATCTGGCGCCCGTGACGGCGAAGCGCGTCAGGGAAGATGGGTCCGACGAAGAGGTGGCGCTCGAAGAGGTCCATGTCGGAGACCGGCTCCGCGTGCGTCCGGGCGAGAAAGTTCCCGTCGACGGCGCGCTTCTCGAAGGCCGCAGCTCGGTCGACGAGTCCCTGATCACCGGCGAATCCATGCCCGTGACGAAGAATGTCGGCGACAAGCTCATCGGCGGCACGCTCAACCAGACCGGCGGTTTCATCATGCGGGCGGAGCGCGTGGGCGCCGACACCATGCTCTCATGAGCTACGGCCTCGTCGCCGCCGTTTCGGTGCTCATCATCGCCTGCCCCTGCGCGCTCGGCCTCGCCACGCCCATGTCCGTCATGGTCGGCGTCCGGCGCGGCGCGCAGCATGACGTGCTCATCAAGAACGCCGAGGCGCTGGAGCGCTTCGAGAAGATCGACACGCTCGTCGTGGACAAGACCGGTACGCTGACGGAGGGAAAGCCCGAAAGTCACCGCCATTCGCCCCGTCGAGGGCTTAAGCGAAATCGCGATGGCTATGCCGCCAATGGCCGCCGAGGTGCTGCATGGCGCTGTGTTCTCTGTGCTCCTCGCTCTGCGCCATCGCTGAACCCGTTAAAGCGAGCCAGGATGCGATGAGGGGCAGCATGATCCTGCGCATGTCTTCCTCCATTGGAAAGAGCGTCTCGGGGCTCTACTCCGAGCGTTTAATCTGCTCGATCACATAGCCGCCCTGCGGGGATTTCGAGACGGTGAAGGCCACCTTGACGCCCTGCGCCAATCCTTCGAGACTCAGCCCGGGGGCCACCTTGAAGGCCATGCGCTTCAAGCCCAATGACGGTGCGTAGATCGCCGGGATGACGATGAGCGTCAGCAACGTGGACGAGACCATGCCGCCGATCATCGGCACGGCGATGCGCTGCATGACCTCCGATCCGGTACCGGTGCTCCACATGATCGGCACCAGCCCCGCCATGATGGCGACCACCGTCATCATCTTGGGCGGACACGCGCTCGACCGCGCCGAGCATGATGGCTTCGCGGAGATCCGCGCGTGAAGGGCCGTTTCCCTCGGCGGCGCATTCCGCCCGCGACTTCGCGCATCGCTGCGTCGAGATAGATCAGCATCACCACGCCGGTCTCCGCCGCGACGCCGGCGAGCGCGATGAAGCCGACGCCACCGCGACCGACAGGTTGAAGTTCATCACCACATCAGCCAGACGCCGCCGACCAGCGCGAATGGCAAAGACAGCATAACGATCAGGTCTCCGTGACCCTGGAAGTTGAGGTAGAGCAGCAGGAAAATGATGAAGAGCGTCACCGGAACGACGATCTGCAGGCGGGCTTCGGCGCGCTCCATGTATTCGTATTGCCCGCTCCAGACCGCGTAGGCCCCAGGGGGAAACACGATTGCTTCAGCCACGGCCTTCTGCGCTTCTTGGCGACGAGATAGCCGCCGAGATCGCGGTCGCGGATGTCGACGTAGACGTAGGTCGCGAGCTTGCCCATTCTCGGTGCGGATGGTGGTCGGGCCGCGAACCAGCTCCACTTTCGCGACCTCGCCGAGAGGAATCGTTCCGCCGCCGGGAAGCGGGATCAGCACGTCGCTGGCGATCGCCTGCGGGTCAGAGCGCAGATCGCGCGGATAGCGGATCGCGACCGTATATCGTTCGCGACCTTCGACCGTCGTGGTGATGGGTCTCTCCGCCGAGCGCCATCGCGATGGTCGCCTGGACGTCGTCCATCATCAGGCCGTATCGCGCGAGCGCTCGCGGTCGGGACGATGTCGAGATAGTAGCCGCCCATGACGCGCTCGGCATAGGCGGAGGATGCGCCGCGCACGGTTTTGAGGACTTCTCGACCTGACGCGCAACGCCATCCATCGCAGCGAGGTCGCGCCCCATCATCTTGACGCCGACAGGCGTCCGGATGCCAGTCGACGAGCATGTCGATGCGGTTGCGGATCGGCATGGTCCAGGCGTTGGAGACGCCGGGAAACTGCAGCGCCTTGTCCATCTCGGCGATCGAGGCTGTCGATGTTCACACCGGGCCGCCATTCTTCCTTGGGCTTGAGGTTGACGATGGTCTCGAACATCTCCGTCGGCGCCGGGTCTGTGGCCGTCGCGCGCGGCCCGCCTTGCCGTAAACCGAGGCCACTTCGGGGAACGATTTTATGATGCGGTCCTGCATCTGCAGCAGCTCGGCCGATTTTGTGATCGAGAGGCCCGGCAGCGTCGTGGGCATGAACAGCAGCGCGCCTTCGTTCAGCGCCGGCATGAACTCGCTGCCGAGCTGGCGCGCCGGCAGGATGGTGACGGCGAGCGCGGCGAGCGCCAGAAGGACGGTGAGAGTCTTTGCGCGCATCACGAGGCGGATGACCGGCCGATAGGCCCAGATCAAAGCGCGATTGATCGGGTTGCGCGCCTCGGAGACGATCCGGCCGCGCACGAAGATGATCATCAGCGCCGGCACCAGCGTCACCGACAGCAGCGCCGCCGCCGCCATCGAGAAGGTCTTGGTGAAGGCCAGCGGGCTGAACAGCCGTCCTTCCTGCGCCTCCAGCGTGAAGATCGGCAGGAACGACACCGTGATGACAAGCAGCGAGAAGAACAACGCTGGACCGACTTCCGATGCCGCGTCTACGAGGATCTGAATGCGCGGTTTTCCTTTGGGCGCGCGCTCCAGATGCTTGTGGGCGTTCTCGATCATCACGATCGCGGCGTCGATCATCGCGCCGATGGCGATCGCGATGCCGCCGAGACTCATGATGTTGGAGCCGATGCCCAGCGCCTTCATGGCGATGAACGCCATCAGCATGCCGACGGCAGCATGAGGATGGCGACCAGCGCGCTGCGGACGTGCAGCAGAAAAACGATGCAGACGAGCGCGACGATGATGCTTTCCTCGACCAGCGTTCCACGCAGCGTCTCGATCGCGGCGTGGATCAGCTCAGAACGGTCATAGACGGGGACGATCTCGAGGCCCTTTGGCATGCTCGGAGCGATCTGCGCGAGCCGCGCCTTGACGTTGTCGATGACCGTCAGCGCGTTGGCGCCGTAGCGTTGCAGCGCGATGCCGCTCGCGACCTCGCCTTCGCCATTGAGTTCGGCGATGCCGCGCCGTTCGTCTCCGACGATTTCCACGCGGGCGACGTCCTTGAGCAGCACCGGCGTGCCGCCGTCGGCCTTGAGCACGATGTTTTCGATGTCCTGCACACCCTTGAGATAGCCGCGGCCGCGCACGATGAACTCGAACTCGGAGAGTTCGAGCGTGCGCCCACCGACATCCATGTTGTTGTTGCGGATGGCGTCGCGGATCTTGTCGATCGGGATGTTGAAGCTTCGGAGGCGGCTCGGATCCACCGTCACGCTATACTGTTTGACGAAGCCGCCGACGCTGGCAACCTCCGCGACGCCCTCGGCCTTGGACAATCCGAAGCGCACCTCCAGTCCTGCAATCGAGCGCAAGTCGGCGAGCGTCATCTCCTTGGCGACGAGGGCATATTGATAGACCCAGCCGACGCCCGTGGCGTCTGGGCCGAGCACGGGCCGTGATGCCAGCCGGCAGGCGCTTGGCGGCGGCGTTGAGATATTCGAGGACGCGCGAGCGCGCCCAATAGATGTCGGCCCCATCCTCGAAGATGACGTAGACGAACGAGACGCCGAAGAACGAGAAGCCGCGCACCACCTTCGAGCGCGGCACCGTCAGCATCGGCGCTGGTCAGCGGATAGGTGACCTGGTCCTCGACCACCTGTGGCGCCTGGCCGGGATATTCGGTGTAGACGATGACCTGCGTGTCCGAGAGGTCTGGGATGGCATCGAGCGGCAAAGTCCGCAGCGCACACGCCCGCCGGCGACGGCGAAAGCCGTGGCGATGAAGATCAGCATCAGGTTGCGCGCCGACCACGCGATGAGTCGCGTAATCATTGACTGGCCTCCGTGTTGGATGGCGTCATGGCCGATGCGTCAAAGCCCTTCAGCGCGGATTGCAGATTGCTCTCGGCGTCGATCAGGAAGTTGGCCGAGGTCACGACCCTGTCGCCTTCCGTTAGCCCGCTCGCAATCTCCGCATAGCCATCGCCGCGCCGGCCCACCTTGATTTCGCGGGGCTCGAAGCGGCCTTCGCCCTTGTCGAGGATCACGACCTGCCGTTTGCCGGCGTCGATGATCGCCCCCTCCGGCGCGGCGAGAACCTTCTCCCTGCCGCCGGCTTCGATCTCGACGTCGGCGTACATGTCGCCTAGCAGTCGGCCTTCCGGGTTCGGCAGTTCGATGCGCACGCGCGCCGTGCGGGTTTCCATGTTAAGATGCGGATAAATGAGCGCGACGCGGCCCTTGAAGGGATGATCTGGATAGGAACGCGCGCGGATGACTGCCGTCTGCCCCGGCGCGACGGCCTCCACGTCGCGCTCGGGAATGTCCGCCAATATCCAGACGACGCTGTGGTCGACGATGCGGAACAGGGTCTCGCCGGGAGCGGCGCGCATCCCGGCCAGCGCCGTGCGCTCGATGACATGGCCTTCCTGCGGCGCGGGCCAATCGATCACGCGGGGGACGCGGCGGCTCTTCGCGATCGACGCGATCGTCGCGTCATCGAGGCCCAGATTGACGAGACGGCGGCGCGCGCCTTCGACCCGCGGCGCCGAATGCGCGTTGAGCACGGCCACATATTCCGCCGCCGCGCTCGAAAGGTCGGGCCCGTAGACGCGCATGAGCGGCTGGCCCTTGCGCACATAATCTCCCTCCGCGACCTTCTCGACGGATTCAATGAACCCCTCGAACCGCAGGGCGACCACCGAGGTTCGGCGTGGGTCAAAATCAACGCGCCCTGCCGCGCGAATAGGAGCCGTCACGATGCGCAGCCCGACAGGCTCGGAGCGCACGCCCGTCTTCTGCAATTTGCCGGGACTGATCGTCAGGGTCGACGCGTCCTGCGTCTCGTCTTCATAGACAGGAACATAATCCATCCCCATGGCGTCCTTCTTCGGGACCGGAGACGTGTCGGGGAGGCCCATCGGATTTCGGTAATATCGTATGCGCCGGCTGGACGATTGGGGTTGAGCGACCTCCGGCGGCTTGTCCTCGAAGGAGACGTCCTCGCTGGCCCGGACGGCGACGTAATCCTTGCCAGAGGCGTTCTTCTTCGGCCCGGCCGAATAGAAGGGGCCGTCCGGATCGCGATAATAGATGACCGGCCCGGTCCCGTGCGCATGGATCGCGGGCGTCGGCTCCGGCGCCTTGGCGCGCCACAGCAGGAGGCCGCCGCCAAGGGTCGTCACCACGACGACAGCGGCGCCAATAAGTTTCGCGCGGCTCATAGCGCGCCTCCTGCAAGGCGTTCGAGATCGGCGTATTTGCTCTGCTCCTCGACCTTCAGGGCGAGAAGCTCCAGTTCGACGGCGCGCAGGCGCCGTTCCGATTCGAGCAGCGTCGCGAGCGGCGTTGTACCGGCGTCAAAACCGCTGCGCGCCGTCTCGACCGAGAGCCTCGCCGGCGGAAGCTGGCGTTGCTCGAAGATCTTGATCGCCTTGCGGATGGCTTCCAGCCGATACCAGGCCTCGGCGACCTCTCCATCGAGGCGGATGCGCAGCGCGTCACTGCGCGCCTGGGCGGCCCCGAGACTGGCGCTCGCCGCGCGCTGCTCTGCGTCTTTGGCCTCGTATTGCAGGGGCACCTTGAAGCCCAGCAGGAACATGCCGTTCGTCTCGCCGTTCCTGCGCTCGACGAGATTCGCGCCGACGGTGATGTCCGGGTAGTAATTGAGGTCGGTCAGGGCTTTCGTTCCCGTAGCCGAACGCACCTGCGCATGCGTCGCGGCAAGCAGCGGGTTCGACGACCGTGCGAGCTCCTGCACGCCCGCGAGCGACAGTTTTGTCTTGAGAGGCGCAAAGCCTTTCGTGGGAGCGAACGGCGCGCGCGCGTCCCGGCCTATGAGCGCGTTCAATCGAGCGGCGGCGGATTTGGCGTCGCCCTCCCGACGGGCGACGTCGGCCGCAGCGTTCGCCGCTTCAAGCTCCGCCTTGATCACTTCCTGCTGATCGACCGAACTCGCGCCGTAACGCAGCCGCAGCAGCTCAAGGAGTTGGTCGACGCGCTGCTTCAGAGATTTCGACAGTTCCAGCGCGCGCTGCGCCGCGCTGTATTGAGCGTAGGCGGCCTTCACGCGGGCGACGAGATCCACCTCCGTCGCCTCGCTCTGGCGCCTCGCCGCGTCGGCGTCGGCATGGGCTATGCCTTTTTCGAGGTCGGTCTTCCCCCACAGCTTGAAAGTCTGCTCGGCGCCGATCCAGGTCTGGCCGACGCCCTTTCTGTCCACGTCCCAGGCTTGCAGCGTGACCGTAGGGTCCGGCTGCACCCCGGCGGCGCCGACCCGCTGCAACGCCGCGTCCGCCTCGAGAACGGACCCGCGCAATTCGGGGCTCAGCCGCCTGGCCAGGGATACGACGCTCTCCACCGTCGCGCCCGGCTGGCTTCGCTCCGCAGCCGGGGCGTTCACGGCGGAAAGGCTCGCAGCAGCGCCCAGCAAGAGGATCAGAGGGAGTCGTCTCATGGCGTCGCCTGCAATATCAGCCGGCTTTGGAGCGTTCCGGTCTCGCCCTGAATCTTCGCCGCAATTGAGATGCGCCAGCGCCCCGCATCGGTCAGGTCAACCTTGAACCGGTAAACCCCTGGCCCGGAACTTTGCGCAAGTCCAATCGCGCCCGTCATCGTTTCCATGTCGTCCGGGGCCATATCCAGTCGCGTTGCAAAAATGACGGCATCCTCGACCGGCTTGCCGTCGGGCTTGCGAACTAGGCGGACATCCACGGCCCTTTGTCCCTTCTTGATTTGGGTTTGGACCAGTTCGAACGCGTAGTCGCCGATGGCTGCGTGGGCATATCCGACGCCGAGCACCAAGAAGCTCAGCGAGCCAACGAGCCGCAGGAAATTTTTCTGCATCTGACTTCTCTGTCACGCCAACGCGCAAGCGTCGCCGCCCGCAAGGCCGCTCCGACGGAGCGTTGAGACTGTAAGGTTCGACGAACCGACAACGCGCACAGGCGCAATCGCCTTGGATGGACGCCGCCGGCCGTCGATCGCCACGGAAGGCGCACGCTTAGATGTGCGCGCGCCTGCTGAGTCTCAGATGATGGGAGGACGAAGGTCGGGCGGGGCCGAGAGGCCCAAATGGGCCGCATCGTCGAAGATAAGGCGGAGGGAGCTGACAGTCGTGAGCGTCGTCGGCGCCTGTGTTTCGGGCGGCGTAATCTGGAGGGCCCCGCAAACGAGCGAATCGCAGCGCTGGGGCGCGGTCGCATGGCCGTCCGCATGGTCCGGGCACTTGTCCATGACAGACATGAACGCGCAGTCATGGGCCGAGGGCGCAGCAAAACTCGCCGCCGACCCTGACAGGGCGACGAAGACGATCATCGCGGAGACGATAAGGCGCAGCCAGCTTAGCTTCATTGCGTTCTCCGGCGCTTTGATAGCATGGCGAGGAGCGGCGGGCAAAAAGTCGTGCGCGCTCGGCTTCTCAGCTCGGGGAGCGGCTTGTGCTCGCAATGACAACTCTGTCGGTTACTTCGCGGTTACAATCTCGCCGCTCCACGCGCGTGCATGTCTGTTCAAGCCTGTCCACGTCCGTTCAAGACCGCCCCTCCCCGCATTTTCCTGCCTTCCCGCGCACCCGTTTGCACCCCTTTGCAGCCTTGTGAATGCCCTCAACACCCTGCACCCGCGCTTGTGGATCTGGGGGTCCCCCGTTCGAGCCGGGGTGGCGGTACCATTAAATCCAAGTAGTTATGACAACAGAAGCTGCCCCGTAGTGGCGGGCCTTCACTCATGTCGCCACCGAGTCGCCGTGGTGGAAAGTTTCGCACGCAGCCGCCGACCGACACTGGGTCTTACGCGCTCGTCGATTTGCGGGGTCTTACCGCAGGCTTAGAGCAGGGCGGAGGTCGAGCGTATCCGGAGCATTGGAGCATCATGGGCAATTGCCGTGAGAGCATCTAACCCGGATCGGGAGAGGGACCATCGGCTCAAAGCGCACATACGTCCCTAAGTTTCTCCTTGACCTCCATCCATGCCGGCTCGCGCTTGTCCGGCTCGAACGGCCCGGTCGCCGCGAGCTTCTCCTCAAAGGCGATCTGGGTCTGCCGAGCGGGGTCGTCCGCTAGCATGAACTGGGGCCTGAAGTAGACAGGAGTTGCCTCGGGCGCGCGTCGGTCCATGGAGACCTTGAACCGGCCAAGGTCGACTAATGTACGCTCCACAATGAAGAGGATCGGCTTTTCGACGTCGTCACAAATATCATGACGATGCGCGGCGCGTCGAGGTTATCTGCGCGAAGTCGCTGGACTAGACGCCACGCCACCTTGGATTACCTCAGCCGACCTCGATTATCCTGACACATCTCATGCCGGTTCAAGAGGAAGGCGCTGGCATCCGGTGACGTCGGCGTCGCCCCGCGCTTCTCGCCGTGCCAGCAATCGCTTGAGTGTGCGTCGCCAAGATCAGCGGATCATCAGAACCGGCGTTCCGATGTCGATGCGATTGAACAGATCGATTACGTCTTCGTTCAGCATGCGAATGCACCCATAGGAGGCCGCAGTGCCGATGGAGCGGCGCATCTTGGCAGTCGTCCCGTGTATCGCCACCTCGAAGCGATCGAGCGTAATTGCGCGGGCGCCCATCGGATTGTTCGGCGCGCCGCCGGGGATGAAGTCCGGCAATTCAGGGTGGTCGGCCTTAACGCAAGGTGGCGGAGCCCAGTCTGGGTACACGAATTTCCCATTCACGGTCGCGTTGCCGGACCATTCCCGCCCGCTTTTAGGAACGGCGATCGGGTAACGAACAGCGCTCTCGTAAGTGAGGACAAAATACAGCTTGCGCTGGGGAGCGACGATGACGATTGCGCCCGGTGGCGCCGGCGATGAAAAAGCTACAACGTCCCCGGCTAATCCGGGTTGTGGCGCGGCGATCAAGGTGATCACACCGGCGACAACAGAACGACAGGCAAGAGACCTGAGCATCTCGCGACACATCCCCGCAGTAGATTAGCCAAGCAGCTTATTGGACGGCGACAATCGCCTCTGTTCGGGCACTTTAAGCTGCGCACGCCTCGAGCAGCGTAGCTAACCCGGAGGGGAACGGGAACCATCGTTACGGAGAAGACGTTTCCTATGCAGTGGAGACAGTAGCGTCATGCTCAGGCATTTTGTAATTTTGGCTTTCGTAGTGGAATTGTCGGCCCCAACTGCAGCGTGGGCGAAAAGTCCTTGTTGCTGTTCGATCCCGCAGCCGGTTAATGCGCGAGTCGTTTATCTCAATGGCGGCGCAAGGGCGGACGGTTTCCTGAGATGCCGCCTCACGCCGAGATATCGCTGGCTGTGCGACGGGTCGACAGGCCCTGAGTATGTATTCTACGACAACATCGTCACATGCTATTGAGCGCCGTTCTGATCCTTCAGAGAGCGCCCGCCGGCGCTTTTCAGACTCCCCCTAAATCTCCTATCGGCTAGTTCGCCGGTCTTCCCGGCGGCATAGGCGCGGCCTCGTAATCCGGCGGCATCAGGAGGGGCGTTTCTCCGACTGGCGTGGGCAAGGGCAAATCGGCGGCCGGCGGCGGCGTTTGCGCTGGCATGAGATTGCCCCAGTCCGTGCGGTTCATCATCTGCGCCTGCATGACCTCCGGCACGATGGGCTTGCCATTGCGGATCTCCCAACCGCCGCCAAGCGCCTTGTAGAGCGCGACGAGGTTCGTCGCGATGGACGAGCGCGTCTCTGCGAGACGGTTGCGTTCGTCGAGGAGCCGCGTCTGCGCGTCGAGCACGCGCTGAAAATTTTCGGCGCCTTCGCGATACTGGATGAAGGAAAGCTCGACCGCGCGCTGAGCGGCTTCGACCGACTTTTGCAGGGCCGCGGCGCGCTGTTGTCCCTTGAGGAAGGCGATGAGCGCATCCTCCGCCTCCCGAGCCGCCTTGATCACGATGTCCTGGTAATTGACCAGCGCCTGCTGGAAGCGGGCGTCCTGAGCGCGGATGTTGTTTGCGATGCGGCCGTAATTTAGAATCGACCAGCGGAAGCTCGGGCCGGCCGTGAGGAAGAGGCTGCCGGGCGCGAAGATCTTGCCGAGGTCGGAGGCCTGCACGCCGATGTCGCCGAAAAGGAAGAAGCGCGGGTAAAGATCGGATTCGGCAATGCCGATGCGGGCGCTTTCGGCAGCCGCGTTCATCTCAGCGGCGCGAATGTCGGGCCGGCGTCGAAGCAGTTCGGCAGGGACGCCGACGCTCACGCGCGGGGAGGCGGAGGGAATTTTCTGTGAGCCGTGCAGTAGTCTCTCGACGCCGCCGGGTGGTTGGCCAAGGAGAACGCTCAGAGCGTTTTTAGCCTGCTGCAAGCCCGTCTGCAGTTCCGGAATGGAGGCGATCGTATTCTGCAACAGCGCCTTTTGCTGCGCGACGTCGAGTTCGGACGTCGCGCCAGCGCGGAACCGCGCTTCGGCGATCTGCAGGCCCTCCTTCTGGAGTCGCACGTTTTCCTGCGCAATCGCAAGCAAGGATTCGAAAGTTCGGATCGTCACATAGGTGCGAGCGACTTCGGCCGTCAGCGAGACGAGCGCATTATCATAATCCGCGATCGTTCGCGTCATATTGGCGTCGGCGGCCTCTACATTACGGCGGAAGCGGCCCCAAAAGTCGATTTCCCAGGTCGCGTCGAAGCCTATCGAATAATCGGCGAATGCGTGTTTCGGCAAATTAGCTTTATTGGCGGCCTGTTCGCTGATCTTGTTCCAGGTCGCCGCGCCGGAGCCCGCTTGATCCTGCGGGAAGAGCTGTCCGATCGCGATTCCGAGCTGCGCACGCGCCTCGAGAATCCGCAGCCCCGCAATCTGCACGGGGAGGTTCTGTTCCGCGGCGAGATGGACGAGCCTGTCCAGCGTCGGATCGTGGAAGGTCCGCCACCAGTCACTTTTGATCTCTTTGCTGGCGACGCGCTTATCGCCCTTCTCGATCCAGTTGGCCTGGAGGGCGGCCTCGGGCGGGTTGAAATCCGGTCCCACCGCGCAACCGCCCAGGGCGAATACGAGACCAAGGGCCGGCAAGGCGCCCTTCTGTTTGTTGCTGGCGAAAGCCTTGAACGAGCGCTTGCGCATTATTTGGTCACCGCGATGGATTTACGGAACAGCGAAAGGCTGTAGCTGAAGAAAGCAAGGCCGATTGCCGCGACCATGGCGAATTGCGGCCAGACCGCCTCGATGCCGCCGCCGCGATAGATGATCTTCTGCGAGAAGCTCACGAAGTGCCGCGAGGGTAGGAAGAAGGTCATATATTGCAGCCAGACAGGCTGGCTTTCGACGGGCGTATTGCCGCCGGAGAGCAACTGCAGCACCACGACGACAAGAATAATCAGCAGCGCGAATTGCGCCATGGATTGCGAGATGGTGCCGAGGAAGATGCCAAGCGCCGTGGCGAAGAAGAGGTAGAGAAGGACGCCCGAGAACCAAAGAGCGATCGAGCCCGCAAAGGGGACCTCCAGCACCTTCATGACGATCAGATAGAGCGAGGCCGCCGTCGCCAGCAGGATCACGAGACTGTTCGCCCAGACTTTGGCCATGGCGATCTCGAAGGCCGAAAGCGGCATCACGAGCAAGTGCTCCAGCGTGCCGTGCTCGCGCTCGCGGATCACGGCCGCACCGGTCAGAATGATGGTGAGCATCGTCACCTGATTGATGATGCCGACGACGCTCGCGAACCATGACGTTATGCCATTAGGGTTGAAGAGCCGACGGATCACGAGATTGATTGGCTGCTGCGTCGCGCCGCTGGCGCGGCTGAAGAAGGACGTCACGCGCTGGTTGATGATGTTCTTGATGTAGCCGCTGCCGATCGCAGCCTGCTGCATGGCCGTCGCGTCGATGCTGAGCTGAATGTCGGGATGGCGGCCGGCGCGCAGATCGGACTCGAAGCGCGGCGGAATGGTCACGACGAACATGAAACGCCCTTCGTCCATCGTCGTCTCGACCTCGGAGGCGTCGATCAGCTCCGGCTCCTGAAAGCGCGGCGGGTAGAAGGCGTTGATCAGTTCTTTTGAAAGGGCGGAATGGTCCTCGTCGACAAAGGCGATCGAGGCGTTGTTCACCTCGCTCGACGTGCCGGTCGCCTGGATATAGATCGTTCCAGTGAAGGCGTAGGCGACGAAGAACATCATCACGAGGTCGCTGCTGAGGCTGCGCAGCTCCTTGATCCCGAGCCAGAAGATGTTGAGCAGGGATTTCATCGCCTATTTCTCCTGCTTTCGCAGCGCAAGCGTGCTCACGGCCCAGAGAACAGGGATGCAGCAGGCGAGGAAAATCACGTCCTGCATGAGGAGCTCGGCGCCGAGCCCCTTGGTGAAGGCGCCTTTGCTCGCATGCATGTAATAGGTCGTTGGCCAGATCGTGCCGACGAATTTCGCGCGGCCGGCGAGCGTTGAAACCGGCTGCAGAAGACCGGAAAACTGGATGGTCGGCACCAATGTGATGATCGCCGTGATGAAGACGGCGGCGACCTGGCTCGACACGAAGGTGGAGATGACGAGACCCAGCCCGGTCGTCGTCGTCACATAAAGCAGGGTGATGAGGGTGAGCATGAGGAAGCTCCCCTTGATCGGAATCCCGAACACCACGACCGCCATCACGACGAGGATGAAATAGTTCAGCATGCCGATGGTGATATAGGGGAGCTGCTTGCCGAGCAGATATTCCAGCCGCGCCGTCGGCGTCACATAGAAATTGATGATCGAGCCCAGCTCTTTCTCGCGCACGACGCTGATCGCCATTAGGATGGCGGGGATCAGAATGAGCAGGATCGGCGGAACGCTCGGGACCATCGCATAGACGCTCTCGAACGTCGGGTTATACATGTAGCGGTCCTGGAAATTCGCCCTGTATTTCGGCGGCTTCAGATCCAGTCCGTTCGAGGGATCCTGCAGGGCCTTGTCCTGCACGCCCTGCACATATTGCGAGACTGTCTCGCCGCGGAACGTGTTGGCGCCGTCCACCTGCGCCGAAACCTCGGGGCGGCGCAAGCTCCTTGCGCAAGTCGCGACCGAAATTGGGCGGCATCTCGATGACCAGCGAGATGTCATCCGCTTGCAGACGCCTCAATGCGCTGTCGGCTGAGCTGATCGGCTCCGTCTCCGTGAAATAGCGCGGCGTTCCCGCGAATTGCTGGAGATAGGCGCGGCTTTCGGCGGTCTGGTCGAGATCGAAGGTCGGCAAAGCGACATGCTCGACATCGGTCGTGATGCCGAAGCCGAAGACGAGCATAAGAAGTGCCGAGCCGACAAAGGCGAAGGCGAGCCGCACGGGTCGCGCAGGATCTGCATCGCCTCATTGGCGCTATAGGCAAGCATGCGCCCGATGCGCAACGCCATGCCGGAGAGATGCCTGGGCTCCGGCTTTTCGAGCGCCTTGTCGGCCGCCGCCTGGGCGGCTTCCTCGGTCTTGCCTTTTCGGCGATCGCGTCCTCCATGTAGCCGATAAAGGCTTCTTCGAGCGTCGCCGCGCCGCGCGCTTCGATGAGCTTCTGTGGGTCGTCGCAGGCAAGCACCTTGCCGGCGTTCATGAGCGAGATACGGTCGCAGCGCATCGCCTCGTTCATGAAGTGGGTCGTGACGAAGATCGTCACGCCCTGATTGCGCGAGAGATCGATCAGCAATTCCCAGAAGCCGTCGCGCGCGACCGGATCGACGCCCGAGGTCGGCTCGTCGAGAATGAGAAGTTCGGGTCGTGCAACAACCGCGACCGCGAGGGATAGCCGCTGGCGCAGGCCCATGGGCAGATCTTCCGCCAGCGCTTATTAGGGGCCTGACAGCCCAAAGCTTCTCGACGAGCTGGTCGATGCGCGTCCTCGATTGTCGGCGGGGAGTGATAAAGGCGCGCGTCGAGTAGACGAGGTTCTGACGAACGGTCAATTCGCCATAGAGCGAGAAGGCCTGCGTCATATAGCCGATATTGTTGCGCACCTCGATGCTGCCGGCTTCGACGGACTGGCCGAAGAGCGTCGCGCTGCCTTCGGTCGGCGGCAGCAGGCCCGTGAGCATTTTCATCGTCGTCGACTTGCCGCAGCCATTCGAGCCGAGGAAGCCGAAAATCTCTCCGCGTTCGATGGTCAGCGTCACGTGATCGACCGCGACGAAATCGCCGAAGCGGCGCGTAGGCCCTTGCGCGTCGATGGCGATCTCGGCCTTGCCCTTCGGGCGTGGCGGGATCGTCAGCTCGACATGGCCCGTGCGCTTCTCCTCCGGCAAAAGCTCGATGAAGCACTTCTCAAGGTCGCTCGTGCCCGTGCGCGCCATCAGCTCGGCCGGGGTGCCGGTCGCCAGCACTTTGCCGGCGTCCATGGCGACGATCCAATCCCATCGCTCGGCTTCGTCCATATAGGCGGTGGAGATCATGACGCTCATGCTCGGCGGTCCCGCGAATGTCGTCGATGACGTTCCCAGAATTGGCGCCGCGACAGCGGATCGACGCCGGTCGTCGGCTCGTCGAGAATGAGAAGATCGGGCTCGTGCACGAGCGCGCCGCAGAGCCCGACCTTCTGCTTCATGCCGCCCGAAAGCTTTCCGAGCGGGGCGCTCGGGAATGGTCCGAGCCCGTCGCGTCGAGCAGCTCCTTGATTTTGGCCGGACGCTCCTCGGCGGAGAGGCCGAAGAGCCGGGCCATGAAATCGATGTTCTCCTGAACGCTGAGCTCGAAATAGAGGTTCTTGCCGAGACCCTGCGGCATGTAGGCGATGCGCGGACAGGCGTCGCGGCGATGCCTCGCATCGGCCATGTCGCCGAGCGCGATCACCTTGCCCTGCTGGATTTTCTTCGAGCCGGCGATGAGCGCCATCAACGTCGATTTGCCGACGCCGTCGGGACCGATGACGCCGACCATGAGACCGGCCGGGATGTCGAGAGACAGGTCGTCGACCGCAATGGCGTCGCCGTAACGATGCGTGACGCCGGAAACCGAAACGACAGGCGCACGCCCGGAAGCGCCTTGCTCTGCCGGCTTCGTCGTCTGAAGCGCCGCCTCGCTCATGGTCTGCGGGCCTCCGGACGCGTCAACGCTGAGCGTCCTTGCCCGGCGTCTCCGAGGGAATGGCCGCGCTTTGGAGGAAGGCCGGCCATTCGACGGCGGGATCGAGCTTCACATAGCCGACGCCGCGCACGCCGGTCTTGATGTAGTCGATATAGGCGCTGACAATTTTCTCCGGCACTTTGATCTTCACGCGAAACATCAGCTTCTCGCGCTCGCTCTTCGTCTCGACCTGCTTTGGCGTGAATTGCGCCTCCGGCGAGACGAAGCTCACAAAGCCGGGCACCGCGCGGCCGGGCATGTGGTCGCCGACGATGCGCGCCTCGGCGCCGAGCTTCACGCGCGCGGCGTCGGCGGAAGGAAGGAAGATTTCCATGTAGACGTCTTCAAGATTGACGAGCGTCATGGCCTTTCCGCCTGCCGCCAGCACTTCGCCGACCTCAGCGAGCTTGTAGAGGACGCGGCCGAGGATAGGCGAGCGCAGCGTCGCATCGTCGATGCGCGTCTGGATCGTCGCGACTTTCGCTTTCGCAACGTTCACCTCCTGCTGGATTGTCCGCAGCTTGGCTTCTTCCTCCTGAAGCGCGGCGGAGGTTGTCTTCAGCGTCGTGTTGCGCACGTCGAGCTCGCGCTGTGAGCCGGCGCGCTGAGCGACGAGATTCTTGCTGCGATTGACTTCGACTTTGGCGAGGTCGATTTGAGCCTTGCTGCGGGCGATCGTCGCCTTGGCGACCGCCTCCTTCTCTTGTGTGGCGATGACGTTGAGCTTTGCCTCTTCGAGCTGAGCCTCTAGGGTGTTGGTGTCCATCTGCACCACCACCTCGCCCGGCTTTACGAGATCGCCCTCCTCAAAGAGGATCTGCTTGACGCGCAGCGATTCCTTTGGAGCAATGTCAACGAGCTTGGCTTCAAGGCGGCCATTGCTGGAGGCGATGCCGGCAGGAAGCGCGTTCTGCTTGTCGCGCCAGTATTGATAGCCGAAAAACGCTCCCGCTCCGATGACGGCCGCGGCGATCAACAGCGTAGTTCTTCCAGACATCGGAGCATTTTCCCTACGATCGTCCACCGAGAGCGCGACGATTCGGCACGTTAACGCGACGTTAACACTACAGACACGCCGCTACGCAACCAAAGGATGTTTTTCACAAGAGATTCGCAGGCGTTTTCATGGAAAAATCATGCGCCAAGCGCTTTGCGCGATCTCAAGTTCCTCGTTCGTTGGTATAACGTAGACTTCAACAGTCGAGTTCAAGGCGGATATCTTTGCGCTGGAGGCGCCATTTGCGGCATCGTCCAACGCGACTCCGAGCCAAGCGCAGCCGGAGGCGACTTCCGCGCGGGTATCTGCGTCGTTCTCGCCGATGCCCCCTGTGAAGACGATAGCGTCGAGGC
This sequence comes from Methylocystis parvus, assembly GCF_049675845.1. Classification (GTDB taxonomy): domain Bacteria; phylum Pseudomonadota; class Alphaproteobacteria; order Rhizobiales; family Beijerinckiaceae; genus Methylocystis; species Methylocystis parvus_A. The sequence continues at coordinate 2,873,418 of NZ_CP187161.1, read as the reverse complement.
CGCCAAGCGCCGCCGTAAGTGAACCGATTTCGCGGACGATGCGGTAAACGAAAAGTGCGATCGCCTCTTTAGCCTCCGGCTCGGATGAGGCGCGAAGCGTACGCATATCCGAGGAAATGTTGGAGACGCCGAGCAGCCCCGATTTGCGGTAGATCAAGTCTTCGAGATCGCGGGCGTCGAAGGCGTATCGGTCGATCATATGCACAAGAACGCCGGGGTCGATCGCGCCGCAACGCGTGCCCATCACAAGGCCGTCGACGGCAGTGAAACCCATGGTGCTCGCGACGCTCTTGCCGCCCTTCATTGCGCAGAGGCTGGCGCCGTTGCCGAGATGGGCGACGATGACGCGCCCCCTCGCGACGTCCGGCGCGATCTCCTCCAGCCTGTGTGCGACATATTCATAGGAGATGCCGTGGAAACCGTAGCGTCGCACGCCGGCTTGAGAATATTTCCGGGGGATCGCGAAGGCCTGGGCGATCGGCGGCTGGCTCGTGTGGAACGCCGTGTCGAAGCAGGCGACCTGCGGGAGCTGCGGATGCTCGGCTAGTATCGCCTTTATCACCGCAAGGTTATGCGGCTGGTGCAACGGCGCCAGAGGAATGAAGGCGGCGAGTTTTTCAAGTATCGCATCCGTAACCCGCAGCGGCGCGGAAAATTCGCCGCCGCCATGCACGACGCGATGGCCCACGACGGCGATGTTCCTGCCATTCAGCCAGGGGGCGGCGATGCGCATCATCGCACGCGTCGCTGCAGCGTGATCGAAGCCTTCACCGGCCAAGTCTTCCTCGAGAAGCGTCTCGCCGCTGGGGCCGGAGAGCCGGGCGCGAGGCGTGGCGCCGATCCCTTCTATCAGCCCTTTCAGCCGCAGCGCCGGCGCCTCCGCCGCGTCGAAAATCGCGAATTTGATGCTTGAGGAACCCGCATTGACGACGGCGATGGCGGACATTGTCTCTCCCGTCAGGCCACGATGTTGGCGCCGCTGTCGATATACACAGTGTCGCCCGTGAGCCGGTGGGCGAAGGGCGTCGCGAGATAGGCGCAGGTCCAGCCGACATCCATAATGTCGATCAACTCGCCCAGAGGCGCCCTGGAGGCGGCTTCGTTCAGCATCAGGTTGAAGTCCTTGAGGCCGGATGCGGCGCGCGTCTTCAACGGGCCCGGCGAGATGGGATGCACCCGAATGCCCTTCGGCCCGAGTTCATAGGCCAGATAGCGGCACGCTGATTCCAGCGCCGCCTTGACCGGTCCCATCACATTGTAATTGGGAACGACGCGCTCGGCGCCGAGATAGCTCATCGCGAACATCGCGCCTCCCTCCGCCATCAAGGGCGCCGCGAGGCGCGCCATTCGAATGAAAGAATGGCACGAAATATCCATCGCCTTGGCGAAGCCTTCAGCCGAGCAGTCGAGAAGGCCTCCCTGCAGATCTTCCTTCGGCGCAAAGGCGATGGAATGGACGAGAATGTCGAGCCGCCCCCATTGTTCTGAAACGAGATTGAAGACGGCCTCGAGCTCGCCGGGCTTGGTCACGTCGAGCGGCGCGACAATTTCGGCGCCGACCTCCGTCGCCAGTGGCTCGACATGCGGCCGCGCCTTGTCGTTCAGCCAGGTGACGGCGATGTCAGCGCCTGCGGCGCGGAAAGCCTTGGCACACCCATAAGCAATGGACTGGTCATTGGCGATCCCGATAACGAGCGCCTTTTTGCCGGCGAGAACCTGCGCTGTTTGCGTCTGCATGGCTGCGGTCAACTCCGCTTCGCCGCAGCGTCGCGCCGAGATTGCACGAGAAGCGCGGCCACCGCGCAGGAAGCGAGCCGGGCGACGAGCGAGTCTGCGCGGCTCGTGAGGATGATCGGAACGCGCGCGCCGAGCACGACGCCGGCGCAGTCGGCGCCCGCAAGGAATGTGAGACTCTTGGCGAGCATATTGCCGGCTTCAAGATCCGGGACGACGAGCACATTTGCTCGGCCGGCCACTGGCGAGACGATCTTCTTTGTCGCCGCGGCCTCTTCGTCGATGGCGTTGTCCAGCGCCAGCGGGCCGTCCACAAAGGCGCCGGTGATCTGGCCCCGGTCCGCCATCTTACTCAGCATCGCCGCGTCCATGGACGATTGAACCTTGGGGTTGACCGTTTCCATCGCGGACAGGACAGCGACCCGCACTTCCGGAAACCTCAGAGCATGCGCAAGATCGACAGCGTTCTGCACGATGTCGACCTTCTCTTCGAGCGTAGGCGCAATGTTCACGGCGGCGTCGGTGATGATGAGCGGATCGGGATGATCCGGCACATCCATGACGAAGCAATGGCTGATGCGGCGCGACGTGCGAATCCCTGTTTCCCGCGCGACGACGGCGGACATCACTTCGTCCGTGTGCAGGCTGCCCTTCATCAACGCTTCCGCCTCGCCGTTGCGGACAAGCTCGACAGCCTTTGCAGCCGCGTCATGGCTATGCGCTGCATCAACGAGCCGGGCGTCGGCGATCCCGACGCCGGACCGGTCGGCGACCTCCCGAATGCGCGCCGTGGGACCGACCAAAATCGGCTCGATCAATTTGAGCCGCGCCGCCTCCATCGCGCCTGCGAGCGATACCTCATCGCAAGGATGCGCCACCGCGACGGCGATCGGGCCGGCGCGCGACGCGCCCTCGATCAACCGGTCGTATTTTTCATGGGCGCCTCGTCCGGCCGCAGACTTCATCACGCCACCTTGCTTTTTCTGAGGTCGGAAAGAGCGTCGATGCGCGCGCCTGCGAGCCCAAACGCTTCCCTGACTCGATCGAATCGGATCATCTGGTCCGGCGGAAGGGCGCCGTCGGCCGTCGCGACGTCAAAGACCGTCACAAGCAACCTTGCCCGGCGCTCTGCGTCATTGGGCAGCATTTTCGATATTGCGTCGAGCGCGGCCGTGGAGTCGGCGCGCAGCAAAGCGGCTTGCGCGCGCATCATCTCCTTGAGCTTCCGCCTGCCTACCGTCGCGCCTTCGGGCGTGCTTTTCCGGAGCGCCTCTATGGCGTTGAAGTGACGCTCGTCGGCGCCTTCCCCAGCCTGGATGTAAAGCAACGCGCGCAGCCCGGCTTCTATCGGACCGCCCTGCAACATGGCCGCGTCCACAAGCGCCGAGGCCTTTGGAGCCTCGATAGCGATCGCCTCCGCTTCCGCCCGCGCTGGCGCAAGGCCGACACCCGTCTGCAGCCACGGCATGCCATAAACCGACAGGAAGATATTTTCCGTCGCGGCCTCGCGCCATTTGGCGAAGATGTCCAGATTTGTGACGATCCACGAGGAAGCGATCTTCTCCATGGCGAGGTAGGGATTGTTCGGCTCGACGGGGTGGCGGTTCGCCTTGACCTTTTCCGCCGCGACGGCGACAGCTCGCATCGAAGGGTTGCGGTCGCTGAAGGCGCGGAAAGCCACGCGGTTTGGGTGCGTTTCACGCAGGAATTCGGCTGTCGCCGGCGTCGAAAGCGCCTGTACCGTCGGCTGCAGGAAGCGCTCATAAAGCCCTTTATTGATCTCCGAAACTCGGGCGACCGTCTCGAAGCGGCGCTCGTCCGCGGCGTCGTTGCAGCCGAGCGCACGAATGTCGTCGAGCGTGCGCGGCGAAAGCTTTGCAATATATTTTCCGGAGATCAACTCTACATGGGCCGTCGCGGGGTCGGCTTCCGACAGGACGATTTCGTAAAGCCCCGGCGGCATCACATCGATCAGATCGATATTGAAGACGAACTCTTCATGCTCCTTCTTCGCGACTTTCCCGGAGACGAAAATACCGAGATGTCCGACGCTCGGATGCAGGCAGTATGCGATTGTCTGGCCGCTCGCGATGATGTCGTCCGCATCCCTGTAGAGATCGAGCAGCCAATCGAGCGCCTGCTGGGGCGGTGTAATGTCGTCGCCGAAGGAGCAGAAGACAATGATTGGAGATTTGATGTTGCGCAGGTCGACCGCTTGGCCGCCCATGACGATCTCGCCGGCCGCTAGACGATTGCCGACGAAGAGCTCGTCGACGATGAACTGAATTTCTCCGCCATTGAGGAGCACAGGGTTGCCCCACCATTTCTCGAATTCGAGATAGCGCGGTCCCTCCGTGTCGACCTTGGAATAGACGTTGTACTGCTTGGTCCAGAGCGTATTTGACGGGTTACTGGATTCGAAGTTCGAAATCAGCCATGCGCCGTCGAAAACGCCGTCTCCAAGATCGCTCGTGAGTTCGGTGAGCCATGTGCCGCCCAACATCCCGCCGAGATAACGCATGGGATTCTTGCCGCGCACGCCAGCCCAATAGGAAAGCGGCGATCCCGCGATAAGAATGGGGCCGGGCAGATCGGGCTCGAGCGCCGCCATCATCATGATCTGCCAGCCCGCCTGGCAGTTGCCGATGAGAACGGGTTTGCCTTCGGCCCTGGGGTGCAGCTCGATGACCTTGCGCACGAAGTGCGCTTCCGCGCGGCAGACGTCTTCAATCGTCTGGCCGGGAATCGGATGCGGCAGGAAGCCGACGAAATAGCAAGCATGGCCCGCCCTCAGCGCCACGCCAATCTCGCTATCATGCTTCATTCCGCCTATGCCTGGCCCATGGCCTGCGCGCGGGTCGAAAACGATGAAAGGCCGCTTGCTCGGATTTATCGCAACGTCCGCAGGTGGAACGATGCGCACGAGGGCGTAATTTACGGGCCTCTGCAGCGTGCGCCCATCGATCAAAACTTCTGGCTGGAAATTCAGAACATTGGGCGCCAGGCGCATGCTCTGCTCAAGATAGTCATTGCCTCGACGACGAAGGATGTCGAGAAAAAGGACCGAACGCTCACAAGCATCCCGCCAATAATCGAACCAATAGCTTATGGAAGGGGCGGTCTCAGCCATACGCCTTTCCTCGTTGCGCATCGTTGCGACAGCGCGGTTCTCGGTCAGCTGGGTCGATGCCGCAGCGCAAAAAGTCTACCGAGACTCCAATGACCCGTAAATGCGCCAGCAGCGCCCTGCGCCCATTCGCCGCGCGCTAAATGCCTAGTTCAAGCAAGTCGCTGCGCCCTTCTTTCCTTTGGCCTTGTAACGTCCATCGCTATTCTCCTTGGACATTTTGTTTGAAGCGTCAGGAACCGACGATGGGCAAGAAGCACAAGTCCAAGGTTAAGGCCGAGAAGTCCGGTAATGTTTCAAACGTCTCCGCTGTGCAATCGGCGACGCCGGATAAGCTGCCGCGAAAAACGTACGAGGCGGAACTCTCACGACTGCATGTCGAACTCGTTCAGCTTCAGGAATGGGTCAGACGCGAGCAGAAAAAGATCTGCATCCTGTTTGAAGGTCGCGACGGGGCTGGCAAGGGCGGGGTGATCAAGGCTTTGACCGAACGCGTAAGCCCTCGGACATTTCGGATCCTCGCGTTGCCAGCGCCGACTGAGCGCGAGAAGTCTCAAATGTATATCCAGCGCTATCTCCCGCACCTGCCCGCCGGAGGTGAAATCGTTATCTTCGATCGAAGCTGGTACAACCGCGCCGGCGTCGAACGTGTGATGGGGTTCTGCACTGAAAAGCAGGTAGAAGTTTTCTTGAGCGCGGCGCCGAAGGTCGAGCAGGCGATCGTGGAGTCGGGCGTCGTTCTCCTGAAATATTGGCTGGAGGTCAGCCCGGAGGAACAGACGAGGCGCCTCGAGGACCGCATTAATGACGGCCGCAAGCTTTGGAAGCTGACGGATATGGATTTGAAGTCATATTCGCGGTGGGACGACTACACGCGCGCCCGCGACGAAATGTTCGCTGCGACCCATACCCCTTGGGCGCCCTGGCGCGTCGCGAAATCGGACGATAAGAGGCGCGCGCGGCTGAATGTGATCACACACATCCTGACGGCGATCCCGTATGAAAAAGCGCCTCCGAGGAAGGTCGATTTTCCGAAGCGCAAAATTGATGAGCACCTTGGAAGGGACTATACGCCGATGCTCATTCCCGAGACGTTCTAAACTGATGCGCCCGAAGCCTTGCGGCGCGAGGGCTGCGCCTCGCTCTCAAGGGTCCGTTTTGCGATATTGGAAAACGACGGCACGATTTCGGTCGGGCTCAACACGAAACGAGCCGCGAGCGCGGCTCGAAAGGGACAGGAAGAATGAAACCCGCTTTCCTCGCGGCTCTCCTTTTGGCTCTCAATGCAACGCCCGCCTTTGCCGTCTCGCAGGGGCGCCATTACGGTCACTTGCCCATCCATGTGCGAGGGACGCTGCAGGGCTCGGAGACACATGAGGACGTTTTCCACGGCCGCGCGGGCCAGCGCGTCAAGATCGAAATCCACTCCGCGCGCATAAGATGGCTCGAGGTTTCGGTGAGCCCGCTTTCAGCAAAAGCGCCCGTCTTCAGCTTCCATGGAAAGCAGGGTCGCAGCGGCATGGTTACGCTTCCCCATGACGACGCATACAGGTTGCGGGTCGCGATCCGCCCCGAGGGCGCGCAAATCGGGCATCGGGTGGATTTTAGGGTCGACATTACCGCGGCTTCGCATCTCGCCTTCCATGCAACCGTGGCGCATCCCTGAGAGGGAAGGAGGGCCGCGAGCCTAACGCAGGGGCGCGCAGGCGTGGATAAACCCCGCGGCGGCGCCCGCCCAGACGACGCCGGCGGCGGAAAGAACCACCAGCAGCAGCGACGCCTCGTCCAGAAAGGCCTTCGCCGGCTGGAGGGAGGCGCTGCGCCAGCGCAGGACGAAGAACCATGCAAGGAGAGCCACTGCGCCGACTGTCAAAAACACGCTCGACGCCAGCATCACGCCGGCGGGATCGCCAATCCGAACGTCCATGACGCAAAAAGCAGTGTGAAGCAGGTAGAGCAGCGAGAAATGGACCGCCCACAGCAGCGGCCCGAAAAGCGTCCGAAACAGCGCGCGCGTCAAAACGCCTCTCCGCGTCTCAATTGCTGACCCTCGGAAAACCGTGGACCAGAAGCAGACTGAACAGGATCTGTCCGGCCGTGTAGTAAGCGAGCACCGCCATATTATCGAAGGAGACGCGACGACCAGCGTCGAGCTTGCGGACAATCAGCCGCGCGAGGGCATAGGCGCCCATGATCGCGATGGTGATCGCAAGCTGGCCATTGAGCAGCGTGGACATGTAGACCATCGCGCCATAAGCGCTGTCCGTGGCGCGCAGGCCCACGCGCCAAAACCCTGCAATGTCGGCGCCGATCGCTCCGACCAGACTGACAGTCCCGACGACGATCATCAGCATGGTCCACGCGCCGGCGCGGCCGGGACGCGGCAGCAGGCGCCCGCCGAGAGCAAAGGCCGCGGCGCCGCAGAGCGCGAGGGCCGAGGACCCGATCGGCCAGTGAAGACTCGGGAGCGCATTTCCGCCCGGCCAGTTCTTCGGGTCGACCGTCCACAGGTAGAGATAGGAAAAGGCATAGGAGAGATAGAGGGAGGCGGCGACCAGCAGCAGCACGACCATCGCCCACCAGGAATGCGATGACGGACCCGTCACATAGGTTGGCGCCTCGATCCCGTCGCCGATGGGTATCCTGCCCTTCGCCGGACCGGGATCGAGCTCCCACGCCCAGATGAAACATGCGGCGATGGCGGCGAGCCCGCAGATCAGCGCCGGAGCCACCGCCTTGACGGTGAGCAGAAGAAAAAATGCGGCGGTGAACACGGCTGCGAAGAAATGCGCCCAGCCCGGACCTGGCATCAAGACGACATATTCCGGCTCGGCGAAAATCGGCGATGTGACGATCGTCTCGCGCCGACCCGTCGGCGCGTTCGGCAGATAATAGGCGCCCGCCTCGACGTCACGCGCAAGGTCCGGCTGATCCCACAAAGGTTCGCGGCTAACGACATAGGGAATACTGCGCGTCGAATAAACATCCGTCGGCAGCCATTCCAGCGTGCCGGCGCCCCAGGGATTGCCAGTCGTCACAGCGCTGGGCCTGAACCGGATGGCGATATCGATGACGAAGAGCGCAACGCCGGCCGCAAGGATGAAGGCTCCCGCCGTGGAGACGAGGTTGAGATTGTCCCAGCCCATGGCGTGAGGATAGGTCCAGACTCGGCGCGGCATGCCCATGAGGCCGGTGAGGTGCATGGGAAAGAACGTCACATTGAAGCCGATGAACATGAGCCAGAAGACAAAGCTTCCGAGCCGCTCCGAGAGCATGTTGCGGCTGACCATGGGAGCCCAGTAGTAGAATGTCGCAAACAGCGGAAACACCATGCCGCCGACGAGCACATAATGGAGATGCGCGACGACGAAATAGGTGTCATGGACCTGCTGGTCGAACGGCACGAGCGCGACCATCACGCCGGTGAGCCCGCCGAGCACGAAGATGAAGAGAAATCCCAGGATGAACATCGAAGCGGTCGTCAACCGAAAGCGCTCGCTCGATGCGATCGTCGCAAGCCAGGCGAACACCTGAATGCCTGACGGGATCGCGACGGCCATACTTGCCGCGGAGAAGAAGCCCAGGCTCAACGCGGGCAGGCCGGTGCTGAACATATGATGCACCCACAGGCCGAAGCTGAAGAAGCCGGTCGCGATCAGCGCGACGACGATGAGGCGGTATCCGACGAGCGGCGTTTGAGCCATGGTTGGAATGATCATCGACACGAGGCCGGCGGCGGGCAGGAAGATGATGTAAACTTCGGGATGTCCGAAGAACCAGAACAGATGTTGCCACAGCAGCGCGTCGCCGCCTTTCGCCGCCGTGAAGAAGGGCCAGCCGAAAGACCGCTCGATCTCGAGCAGCATGGTGGCGAGGATCACTGCCGGAAACGCAAAGACGATCATCGCGGCGAAGATCAGCATGGACCACGCGAAGATTGGCATCTTGTCGAGCGACATTCCAGGCGGCCGCGTGCGTAACGTGCCAACGATGATTTCAATTGCGCCGGCGATGGCGGATATTTCGATGAAGCCGATGCCCAGAAGCCAGAAGTCGGCGTTGTCGCCGGGCGAGTACCGGGTCAATGTCAGTGGAGGATACATGAACCAGCCGCCATCCGGCGCGAGGTCGTAAAAGATCGTCGCAAAGAAGACGGCGCCGCCGATGACGTAGGCCCAAATGGCGAAGGCGCTCAGGCGCGGGAAGGGCAAATCGCGCGCGGCCAGCATTTGCGGAAGCAGGATGACGCCCAGCGCCTCTACGGCGGGGACCGCGAAAAGAAACATCATCGTGGTCCCGTGGACCGTGAAGATCTGATTGTATCTCTCCTGTGAGAGAAGGCGATTGTCGCCGACGGCGAGTTGCATGCGCATCAACAGCGCAAGCACGCCCGCCAGAAGAAAAAATGCGAAAGCGGCGCCGATGTAGAGCAGGCCGATCGAGGTGTTGTTGACGGCCGTGAGCCTGCGCAGTCCGCGCGGAAGCGCCCAGATGCGCTCCAGCTCCTCGCGTTCGCCAGCGGGACGCGGCGTCTCGTTGGGGAGCTTCACGCGGGAGGCGGCATCATCTTGCACGAGCGCTCCTTCACCGGGTGCGGCTGACGTTGCAGGTAGAGCGGCCGCAAGCGCGCTCAAGCGCAGCCTGCTAGTGGAGGCCCGCAAGGTAGGAAGCCAGCGCGTCGAGCTGGCCCGGCGTGAAGATGCCATAGGCCGGCATCAGATTGCCCGGCTTGATGTGTTGGTTGTCCCTGATCCAGCGCGCGAAATTCGCCTTGTCGACGCCGAGCGTGGCGGCCCCGATCGAGGTGCGGCCGCCGACATGGGTGAGATCGGGACCCAGCTCGCTCGCCGCCGCCGCGCCGCGGATGCTGTGGCAGGCGTTGCAGCCCGTGGCGAAGAACAGGGCTTTCCCTTGCTGCGCCAGCGCGTCGGCGGGCTCCAGCGCTGACGCGCGCTCCCGTCGGAGCCATGCCTCGAATGCCTCGGGGGCCATGACGACGACGTTGAACGCCATAAGGGCGTGAGCGCCTCCGCAATATTCAGCGCATTGGCCGCGCATGACGCCGACGCGCCGTGCGTTCAGCGTCAACAGGTTGACGCGGCCGGGAATCATGTCGAGCTTTCCGGCCAGCTTCGGGATCCAGAAGCTGTGAATGACATCCGGGCTCGTCAGTTTGATCGCGACAGGCCGGCCAGCGGGGATGCGCAATTCATTGGCGGAGACGACCGGGCGATTATCTTCGTCCCGATAAGTCACACTCCACCACCAACGCCGCCCGTCGACGGCGATCTCGATCGGTCGCGGCTCGCCGTCGCCTGAAACGGGCCTTCCTGTGACGATGAAGCCGTAGGTCAGCAAGACGGAGAGGGTGACGACCGGAAAAACGACTCCGGCGCCGATCAGAAGGGACTCCTGAGTCATCCACTGACGCGAGCGGCGCGGAGCAAGAAGCGCGAAGCCGGTCAGAACGATCAGGGCGGCAAAAATCAAGGTCCCGCCGATGGTCATCGCCCAGAACAGAAAGGCCGAGCGCTCGGCATGCACGCCTTCGGGCGCAAGCGCCGACTGTACGCCCTCGCAACCGGCTGCGAACAGCGCTAGGGCTACGAGAAGGAAGGTTCTTGCGTCGCGGCGCATCGCGTCACCGCCGTGCGGGTCGCTGCGTCGACGGCGCAGGCTTCGCAGCCGGCTGCACGCTTGCGAAGTAACGGGTTACGCTGTCGATCTGCTCGTCGCTCAGTCTTGCCGCAATCACGGCCATGATCCGGCTCTGAACCGACTCCCCGCGCTGGCCGCTTTTCAACAGACGCAATTGCGATTCGAGATAGCGCGCGCTCTGGCCATCGAGACGCGGAAATGTCGCGGCGCTCGCGGCGCCGTGGCAGGCGAGGCACGCAGGGACGCCGGTTTCCGGGTCTCCGCGCTCCGCAATCGTCCTGCCGCGCTTCATCCCTGCGTCCTCGGGCGCGGCCGCGCTGCGCATTGGCGGCAGTTCGGCGTAATAGCCAGCGAGAAGGCCAATGCTCTCCTTGTCCAGTTCGGCCACGACGGGACGCATGACGCCGCTCGCCCTCCGGCCTTCCGCATAATCGCGCAGCGCCAGTTCCAGATAGGCGCGAGACTGACCCGCGAGCCTCGGGACAAGCGCGCTCGCGGCGCCGGGAGCCGGTGGATCGTGACAGCGCGCACAGCGTGAAAGCGCGTCGACCCCGGCCCCGAATTCGGCGATCTCGCGCCCGCTTCGACTGGGAGATGCGAGCCCCCCGGCCGAAAGCCGCGCATAATGTTCCGGTGTCATCGTGGGCAGGGTGCGAAGGAATGCGACGAGGGCCCATACCTCATCCTCACGCGCGACATCGGGCCACGCGGGCATCCCGGTATATTTGAACCCGTTTCTGACAATCCAGTACAGCTGGGCCGACGTCCATGACGGCGCGACGCGAAGCAGATCGGCCGGCTGCGGCAACATGCTGGACGCGATCGGATTGCGAGGCTCTCCCGGGGCTCCGTGACATGGCGCACAGCCGCCACGATAATGTGCGGCGCCGAGCGTAACGAGATCCAGATCCTCGAGCGAGGCCGGCGCGCGGATCAAGATGCTCTGCGTCTCGATCGAGCGACGCTTCGCGAAATCCAGCAGCCAGTGAGTCACGGCAAGATGCGGCTTGCTGGCGCCGATGTCATACAGGCCGCTCGCCATAAACAGGAGGGCGCCGAGGACTGCGGCGCCCAGCGCGCCCGCCGCCGTCATCACGTAGCGCCAGGTCCTCGCTTTGGCCATTGAGTCAGCCCGATTTCGAGACTCGGCGGTCGGAAAGGCGCGCCGCGCCGGCTTCGACCTCCTTGAGCCATCTCACCGCCATGTGGACGGCGGTCGCAAGATAGAACACGGGACAAGCGGCGAGCATCATCAGCCCGGCAAAGCGCTGGTCATCGAGCTCTGCGTCCGGTGCGGCTCTGGTTCCGCCATCGAGGACGCCCGGCGCAAGAAGAAGTAGCGCGCCCAGGAGGCAGGCGAGCTTCCCGGTCAGAATAAGCGCCATGAAGCCGCGCCACAGCGCGGCTCCTTGCAGCGACAGGATCGCGACCCAGAAAAGGATCGCCGAGCCGAGAAGCGCGATATGCATCGCAGCGTGGAAGAACGGACGGCCTTCAGCCGTTGCGACGACGCCGGGCAGATGCCAGGCGTAAAGAACGCCGATCTGCAACAAGAGCCCAGCGACAAGCGTGCGATCCATAGAAGAAATGCGGCGCGCTGGTGGAAGTCGCAGCCAGCCGATCGCGGCGAGCGGCGCGATGGCGTTCATTGTGACAATGTGAAGCGTCATATGCGAGCTGCGAGGGGCAAAGGCCGCGTCGCTCCAGGTCGCAAACCCGGCGAAAATCAGAGCGACGGCAAAGGCGAGACTCGCAAGACGCCCATAACAGCGAGACCCTCCGCCGCGTACTAGAAGGAATTCGCTCTCGTGGGTTGGCATTCTCTCGAGCGCCTCCAGAGCCAGCAAAGGTGTCTGCGTCGTTATCTGGTTTAAGCGGGCGCGATTTCGAGGAATGGATTATTCCAGAATTCTCAGCGGCAGGGGCTCCCCGCCATAACTAGGCATTTTGTTCTTAACTTTGCGACGGGCTCTTTCACGGCGCCCGAAGGGAGCCCGGAATCGTTTTACTTCAATCGTTCCGGGTTCCCTGAGAGGCTCCTGAAGAATTCTCTCGATTTTGGTGATCTCTGCGAGAATGACGCCGCCAGCCTTCCCGACGTCATGGCTTTCTCCGTTTCCTCAGCTTTAGCGCCTATTGTCGCGGGGGTACGTCTCGCGTCTGTCGTAATTGTCGGGGTCACGATCCCGTCCGGGCCGATGGTAATCCGCTGCGCTTACGTCCGCTGCCATAGTACTCCCCACGATCGCGAGGACCGCGCGCGGACTCGAACTCCTTTCAGTCAGGCGAAAGTTCTTATCGAAGCTCATCGGCGTAAAGCGGGTCGAGCTCAAGACCGGGGCAGACGCGACCCGTCTTCGCGGCGGCCATCAACGTCGAGCCCGAACCCAGGAAAGGGTCGAGCACGAGATCGCCGATCTTCGCCAGATCGAGCAGTGCATCCTCGAGCATGGCCACGGGCTTAACGACCTCGTGATCGCGCTGGACTGGTTTGGAACGTCCCGGCTTTGTCTCGGCTACGCCATCGACCGGTTTTCTACCTTATGTCACCGGCGGCCTCGCCTATGGGCAAGTGAGCGGCGGCGGAATTAGGAACATCGTGGGCGCCGGTCCCGGCATTTTCACAAGCTCCGCTCGAGAACCGAGGTCGGCTGGGCGGCGGGCGGAGGCGTCGAAGGCCGCCTCGACCGAGCGGTTGTCGCAGAAACCGAATCTTAGCCAAGGCTCTTGTCTTTCCAGCCAAGCTCAATCGCAGAAACCCGTAGAACAATCGTCTAAGGAGAACTTAACCGATCGCCAGATATGCAGAGATCCAACAGCCCGAAAAGGACGCAGCGCCGGCAGGCCCGATGGGAGCCAAGCAATGCAGGGATCTGAGCATCCGAGACATCCGCGGCTGGAGGTCATTCGTCGGAACGGCGACCCCGGTAGGACAAATCCACCACTCTTGTTCGTTCATGGCGCCTGGCACGGGGCATGGTGCTGGGATTTTGGCTTCCTGGAGCGAGTCTCCAAGCACGGTTTTGACGTTTTCGCGATGAGCCTTCGGGGTCATGGGAACAGCGCGGGACATGAGCGGTTGCGCACAACGCGCGTGCGCGACTTCGTGGACGATATAGAGGAGGTCGCAGACAGCCTGTTCGCCTCCCCAGTCGTCGTTGGCCATTCGATGGGCGGTTTCCTAACGCAAAAGCTCATGGAGCGGCGCCGCCTGCCAGGGGCAGTTCTGTTGGCCTCAATGCCTCCGAGCGGCGTTGCGGGGTTTGTCGGAAAGCTGATCCGCACGGATCCGCTCCTCGTGCTCCAAGCCAATCTAACTCTACGACCTGAACTGGTTGTTTCAACGCCGGACCGCGTCAAGCGCTTGTTCTTTTCCGAATCCGTGCCGGACAAGGATGCAGAATTCTATGCCTCGAAGTTAGGGAACGAAGCGTTCTTTGCTTATCTGGACATGCTCCTTGGCGACCTTTGCACACCGGCGAAAGGAACCCCGGTTCTCGTACTGGGCGCCGAGAAGGACGCAATTTTTCCGGTCAAGACGCAAAACGAAATTGCGGCATCCTACGCCACGCAGCCGATCATCTTCCCCATGGCGCATGACATGATGCTTGAACCTGGTTGGGAAAGCGTCGCCGATGCGATCGCCCATTGGGTGAGCGAGGGCCTTCAGCGCATTCAACTTGTCGCTTAAGTTAGGCAGGCTTTATGGCCCAGGCGCCCACCATCAGGGGGCCGAGTAGAAGCGCGTTAGCGGCGTCTGCCTCTTCGCGGATGCGCTGATCCAGCGTGTCGATCTCGATCTCCGCCTCTGTGGCCACTCCCACTTTGATCATTGTGGGCGCCAGGCTTCTGATCGTAGTAGCAAGCCAGGTCGGACAAAAGCCGCCGCCGCCCTGCTCCATGCGCGTCGCGCCAACTAGGGATGGCGAGAGGCCTGCCTCGTTGAAGACCCGCCCGATGGACACGCCGATGCGGGGATTAAAGCCGCAGCGTTCGAAGACGAGATTCAGGCGCGCGACGCTTTCAGCGACGGACGGGATCGGCGGAACGGCGCCCATGCGGGAAAGGTCGGGCTCATGAAATGCAACGACGCCGCCAGGAACGACTAGGCGCAGCAATTCGCGCAGGGCCGCGGCTGCATCTGGGAAATAAATCAAAACCAGCCGTCCTACGATGGCGTCGAACTGCGTGGCCCCGTAGATATGGGGAAGCTCGGCCTGCCGAAACTCGACATTGGCGATCTGGGCGTCGTATGCGCGGGTACGGGCGCGGTTCAGGCCTTCAGGGTCGCGGTCTACGCCGACAACCGATCCCGTCGCACCGACGATTTTCGCGGCCAGCAACGACACGTCGCCCATGCCACAGCCGATATCGAGGACGCGCATGCCAGGGCGCAGACCCGCGCACATGAGGAGTTCCTCAGTCGTTTTATTCAGAAAAGCAGCCTGCTGCTCGAGCCGGGATGCCTCCTGCGATGAATAGCCAAGCGGGTACGAGGCTGAATCGTTCTTGCAGAGAGCGGACTGATTGGATTGTGGCGGGCCGCTTGTGTCGTGCCGAGGCGTTGCTTGTTCCTGTGAACACGCCCGAGCCGAGGGATCGCCTGTTTCACGGAGGTCCTTGAGCATCGGTTCTGAACTCCGCAATTGGATAACCGGCTTGCGCTTTGGTTTAGAAGAAGCTCAGTCTCTGTCATCGACGCTACATAGTAAAATCGTATTTTTCGAATAAACATATTGATTTTTTCGATTGTTGGGCGCAACTCAGCCGGTCCAAGCATCAGCTGGCCTCCGCGCGCCTCCGCGTGCTTTGCCCTGGCGTCCATTCGATCCAGGCTGAGCATCGTCGGGAGCGGGCTTTGTGCAGCAGGGAGAAAGATCGGCGATCAGCGGTGCGCAAACGTCGGCGCGACCGCCGCAGCAATCCCTGAAAATCCCGTCCGGCGTTTACCCGCCGCCTCGTCCGTAGGCCGTATCGAGCGCCGCCGCCGCGTCCTCGTCGCCGCGCATCCGATGGTCTGATGGAGCTCCGGGTAGAATGAGGCCGTCGGCGCGATTCCGGAAAGCGGCCCACTAAGCTGGTTTCGCTGATCCGCTTGCCGGTCCTGTTCGTAAATAGCAACGGGGTCTTTGGGGAGCTGCGATGTTTCGCCTTATCTCTGCCTATGCAGGGGCCGCTTTGAGCATGGTGGCGCTGGATGCGATCTGGGTGTCGTCGATGGCGGAGCGTCTCTATCGCCCGCAGCTCGGGCCGCTGCTTGCTGATGAGTTCAGGGACGGGCCGGCGATCGCCTTTTATGCGCTCTATCTCTTCGGCGTCGTCTATTTTGCGGCGGCGCCGGCGCTGAAGGATGACGACTGGCGCAAGGCGGCGCTGAACGGCGCCGTGCTGGGCCTTGTCGCCTATGGCACATATGATCTGACCAATCAGGCGACGCTAAAGCTCTGGCCGGTGCTGGTGACGCTCGTCGATCTGTGCTGGGGCGCGTTGCTCACGGCGGTCGCCGCCACAGCCGGTTATCTCGCGGCCAGACGCTGCAACCCGTAACGTCTCACCGCGTCATGCGCAGAGAGTGTCGCCGCGCGGGCAGGAACATCCACACAGCGATCGCGCTCAACGTCAGGGCGCTATAGAAATTGAGGGAGCCGAGAGCGTCCTGCTGGCGTGCATCCAGCGGGTAGAGTGGGGTGCCGTAATTCCCGTGCAGTAACAGGTATCCGCCGAGAAGCGCGGCCACGTAACCGGCAAGGGCGCGGATATGCGTCCGACGGCAGGAAAGGGCGGCGATGGTGAGACAGGGCGCGAGAAAGAATTCTACACCGGATCCCTGGCCGAACACGAAAGCGCAGAAGAAGGTGTTGATCGCGCCGACTGCCGGAAACCACAATCGCCCGACATCCGGCAGACGTCGCGCGACCCAAGGCGACGCCAGGAAGAACGGCGTCGACAAGAGCGTCATCGCGAGAAGCGGATTTGCTTCCCCTGTGACCCAGCGCACGTAAAATGGATAGAAAGGCTGGTTTGACGCGAGGATCAGCGCCAGCCTGTTTGAGGTCGCGGTCAGCGGATCGGGGGCGGCGGCGTAGTCGCGCACACGCCGCCACAGCGCCTCGAAATCAGCCACGTGACGGACGCAGACGATAATGGTTCACCGCCCATTCCTCGCCATTGCTGTCGCCGAAGAGGCCTTCGGTCGCGAGGAAGAACAGCCGCCAGCGCCGGCGCCACAATGCGGCGTCGGCGCCATAGGCTTCCCGCAGCACTGCGTCGATCTCGTCGCGCCGCGCATCGAAATTGCGCAGCCAGTCCAGCGCCGTGCGCTGGTAATGGACGCCGTTCCAGAGCCATTCCTGTTCGACCTCGAAGAGATCGCCAAAGCTGTGAATGAGCTGGCGGCTCGGCATGATTCCGCCTGTAAAGAAGTGCTGCGCAATCCAGTCCGCCTTCTCTTTGTGGTCGAAGCGGTAAGGCTGATTGCGATGGGTGAAGATGTGGATGAACAGCTTCCCGTCCGCTGCGAGCCATTCACGGACGCGCGAAAGAAGCGGGCGCCAGTTGGACATGTGCTCGAACATCTCGACCGACACGATGCGGTCGAACGGTCCCTCCGTCTTGAAGTCGTTCATGTCGGCGGTGATCACGCGCAAATTCGCCAATCCCTGCCGCGCGATCTCGGCTTCTATATGGGCGCGCTGGCTAGATGAGTTGGAGACGGCGGTGATGCGCGCATTCGGGAAGGTTTGCGCCATGAAGAGCGAGAGCGATCCCCAGCCGCAGCCGAGCTCCAGGATGCTCTGGCCATCTGCAAGGTCGGCATGCCGCACGGTTTCTTCCAGCGCGCGCACTTCCGCCTCGGCGAGCGTCGTCTCGGGCCTTTCGTAATAACAGCAGGAATATTTGCGGCGCGGACCGAGCGCCAGCTCGAAGAAGCGCGCCGGCACTTCGTAATGCTGGGCGTTGGCTTCGCGCGTATGGATGGCGATGGGATAATTGGCCATCTCCCGCGCAAAGGCGTCGACAGAGGTTGGCGGCGCCGCGCTGAGACGCTCGCGGGTGCGGCCGACGAGATAACCGACGCCCATGCGCAGGACGGCGTCGGGTAGCGGCGCGCGTTCGACGACGCTGACGGCGGAAGCGATCAGTGACATGCGTTATCCTCCAGAAAAGCGATTTCACGCGCGCTTTTGCGGCCCCGGAAAAAAGACGTTGACCTGCGCCTGGTAGGCGCGAAACGCGGCGCCGCGCGACGCCAACATATGTTTTTCGAGCGGCGGCACGACGGACACATATGTGAGCAGCCAATACATGAAGGCTGGCGCGAGGAGGGCGAACCAACCCTGCGGCCAGGCGCCCGTGACATCCATCGCGATGACCGCGAAACCCACCCAGCTCAGCCACTGGAAAAAGTAGTTTGGATGCCGCGACCACGCCCATGGCCCGTCCATGCAGACGCTCTTGCCCGGACCTCGTGTCGCGCGAAAGCGCGCGAGCGTCGCGTCGGACCAGGCTTCGCCGCCGATCGCCGCGACGAGAATGGCGACGCCGACAAAGTCGGTGAGCGCCGGGAAAGCGATCGGATTGCGCGCCGCGAGAAAGACCGCGAGAGACAGCAGAAACGCGCAGGCCGCCTGAATCTGAAGAAAGCCAAACAAGCGTCGCGGAAAATCCGCGCCCCATTCGAGGGCAAGTTCGTGATAGCGCGGGTCTTCGGCCGCATTGATACTGCGCGCGACGATGTGAAGACCGAGCCGCGCCGCGCCCGCCACAGCGAAGGCGGCCACGATATATTGCCGCGCCCCGGGCCCCTCTCCGTCGATCGGCGCAAGCGAGAGGAACGCGCCCGCGGCGCCGATAGCGAAGGACCAGGTCGCATCGATCCAACCCGACTGTCCGGTCTTGCGCTGCAGCAGCCACGCAAAGGCCATCAGCGTGGAAAGGCCACAGGCCGTCGCGACAAAGAGAAGGCTGACGCTCATATGTCCCTGAACTTCTGATAGAGGCGGCCGAACCAGCTGCTCGGCACCGTGCGTCCCTCCATGGCGATGAGACAGAGACATGGAACCCCGGGATCGACCACAATGTCGTGCTCGATCGTCTCATCCACCTGCGCGACGTCGCCCGGCCCGAACTGCGCGGCGCGATCGCGGAATCCGCCGCGCAGCACGCATGTCGCTTCATCGCCCTCATGGCCGTGGCGGGGAACAGTGACCCCGGCCGCAATCTCCAGCATAAAAGCCCGCGCAGCGGATGAGACCGGCAAAGCGATGCGCGCGGAGCGCACGCCTGGCGCAATCCAGCGCCATGGGCCGATGTCGACGGCGCGAAGGGGCGCTGGCAAGGAAAATCCCTCCGGCATGT
This sequence comes from Methylocystis parvus, assembly GCF_049675845.1. Classification (GTDB taxonomy): domain Bacteria; phylum Pseudomonadota; class Alphaproteobacteria; order Rhizobiales; family Beijerinckiaceae; genus Methylocystis; species Methylocystis parvus_A. The sequence continues at coordinate 2,854,541 of NZ_CP187161.1, read as the reverse complement.
CGGGATGCTTTCCGGCCCTCGGCGCATCTGCATCGCCAGAGATCGCCGGCTCCGCATCCTCAAGCGCATTGAGCGCGCGGTTCAGCGCGGCCGGATCGACATGAGCGGGCTCGATTTCGTCGAGCAGCGCGCCGCCCAGCGCCTCGAACCGCCCATGCAGCCGCCGCGACACGGGCGACATTGAAAGATGCGTCTCGATGAGCAGCGAAAATGCGGGGTCGAGGGCGCCTGCCGCATGACGCAGCAGAAGGTCTTCGGGCGCGCGGCAGAAATCCGTCATGATCCGAGATCCTCGAGCCCCGCGCGCAGGCGCTGGATCGCCAGCCGGACGCGCGATTTCACGGTGCCGAGCGGCAAATCGAGAATGCGCGCGATCTCCGAGTGCGAAAGCTCCTCGAAATAGAAGAGTTCGATGATGCGCGCCTGCTCCGCGGACAGCGCGGCAAGCGCGTCGCGCACGCGTGAGCGGCGTTCATTCAAAATGGCGAGCGCCTCGCCGGTCGGCGGCGAGTCGGGCTCGTCGCTTGGATCGGGATCGAAGGCGTCGGCGCTGCGCTCGCCGCGGAGGCGATCGATGCGCAGGTTGCGGGCGATGACGAATACCCAGGTCGAGGCCGCGGCGACGGCGGGATCGAAGCTCGCGGCTCTGCGCCAGACGCGCAGGAGCGTCTCCTGCGCCAACTCCTCCGCCGCGGCGGGCGACGCGCCGACGCGCAACATGTACGCCTTCACGCGCGGAAAATAATAAGCGAACAGGACCGCGAATGCCTGTCGATCATGCGCGTCGGCGATCTCGCGGATGAGGCCGCTCGCCTCTGCTGCCGACAATGTGGCGGGAGTCGTCCGCACAATCATCGGCGCCGTTCTGAGCGCGGGGAGGCCCGTCGCGCATCTCGGTTCAGCGGTCTCGATCGCTTGTGTAGCAACGATGCCAATCATGCTCCCTTCTACGGGCGGCCCGCGAGTTTGGATCACAGGCCCGCCATTTTCCGCAAAGTCGGCGCCAGTGATCCAACCGCCAAGTCCGAGCGTATAACAAGTCGGTTTGCAAAGGACACAACTGTGACAGCGTGCCAAAAAGATTTTTCGCAAGAGGCGGCGGATGGCGGCTAGTAGCTTGAATAAGCGACTGAAAGTCGCCGTGCTCGGCGCCGGCGTCGCGGGGCTTTCCGCGTCGTGGCTGCTATCCGGCGCCCATGACGTCACCGTCTTCGAGCAGGGCGATTATGCCGGCGGACACAGCAATACTGTCGACGTCATGGGGCCGGACGGCGCCATCGCCGTCGATACAGGCTTTATCGTCTATAATGAGCCCGCCTATCCGAACCTGACCGGTCTCTTCCGCCATCTCGACGTGGCCACCAATCCTACCGAGATGACTTTCGCGGTGTCGATCGCGAATGGCGCGCTGGAATATGCGGGCAATGACCTCTTCACGCTCTTTGCGCAGAAGAAGAACATTGTCAGTCGTCGCTTCTGGTCGATGCTGCTCGACATCCGCCGCTTTTACGCAGAAGCCCCCGGCCATATCGCGCGAATGGACGGCATGACGCTCGGCGAATATCTCGACGCGCATCGCTATGGCGCGCCGTTTCGTGAGGATCACCTCTATCCGATGGCGGCGGCGATCTGGTCGCTGCCGGCCCGCGACGTCGCCGCCTATCCAGCGAAGGCTTTTACGCGCTTTTGCGAAAATCACGGTCTGCTGAAGATCGCGGGGCGTCCCCTCTGGCGAACGGTCGCCGGCGGAAGCCGGGAATATGTCAGGAAGCTGATTGCCCCTGTCGGCGAACGTGTCCTACTCAATGCGCCGATCCAGCGCGTAACGCGCGACGCCGATGGCGTCACCGTTGAATGGCCCGGCGGCTCACGGCGCTTTGATCATGTCGTGATCGCCGCCCATGCCGATCAGGCGCTGGGCATGCTCGCCGATCCTTCGGCCGAGGAAACGCGCCTGCTGTCCTGTTTCAAATACAGCCGCAACGAAACAATCCTTCATGGCGACGCGCGGCTGATGCCGAAACTGCGTTCCATCTGGTCGAGCTGGAACTATCTTGCGTCGGGGCCAGACGCGCCGCTTTGCGTCACCTACTGGATGAATCGCCTGCAAGGGCTAGAGCCGTCGACTCCCCTCTTCGTCACGCTGAACGCGATGACGCCGCCGCGAGAAGATCTCATCTACCGGCGCTTCGTTTACGAACATCCGATTTTCGATCTCGCCGCCATCGACGCGCAGCGCGAACTCTGGTCGCTGCAGGGCGTGCGGCGCACCTGGTTCTGCGGCGCCTATTTCGGCGCCGGATTTCACGAGGACGGGTTGCAGGCGGGCCTTGCCGTCGCCGAGCAACTCGGCGGCGTGCGCCGGCCATGGACCGTCGAAAATGAATCCAGCCGCATTCATGTCGGCCCGGCGCCAATGGCATAGGAGCGGATCATGGGGATGACTTCCGCGCTCTATGTCGGCTCGGTCGCGCACCGGCGGCTTCGGCCAAAATCGCATCGGCTGCGCTATCGCATTTTTGCGCTGCTGCTGGATCTCGACGAATTGCCGACGCTCGATCGCAAACTTCGGGTGTTTTCGCTCGGGCGGTTCAATCTTTTCGGTTTCAACCCGCAGGACCATCTCTTCGCGCGCAGCGGCGATCTTCGCGGCGAGGTCGAGGCGGTGCTTCTTGACGCCGGTCTTGAGGCCAAAGGCGGCGCGATCCGCCTGCTGACGATGCCGCGCATTCTCGGCTACGGCTTCAATCCACTCAGCATCTTCTTCTGCTACCGCGTCGATGGCGCGCTGCAGGCGATCCTCTACGAGGTCCACAACACATTCGGCCAGCGTCACTGCTATCTTTTTCCGGTCGGGACAGAGGGGCGCGTGCTACGCCACGCCTGCGCGAAGCAGTTTTATGTTTCGCCCTTCATGGCGATGGACATGGCTTACAGCTTCCGGATCAAGCCGCCGGATGAGGACTACGCCATCTCGATCTCGGTGGCCGACGAAGACGGCGACATGCTGTTCGCCACGCAGCGTCTTTCGCGCGAGGCGCTCGACGATCGCGCGCTGATACGAGTCTTCCTCTCGCATCCGCTGCTCACGCTGAAAGTGATCGCGGGCATTCATTACGAAGCGTTGCTGATCTGGCTCAAGGGCGTCGGGCTGCATGTGCGGCCACCGCCGCCTGGCCGCGCTATCACCGTCGTCGCCAACAAGAACAGGGAAAAGGAAAGCCTTTCATGTCAGATCTGATTTCCCCCGGCACGCCATCCTTTTCGCTCTCCAGCCGTATCGGCGGGAGCGGCATGGGACTCGCAACGCTCGTTCTGCGCAAAGTGATGGCGGCCATGGAAAAGGGTCGGCTGACTTTCGTCCTGCCCGATGGAACGCGCGTCGACTGCCGCGGCGCGCGAAGTGGACCGGAAGCCACCATCGTCATTCACAAGATGTCCGCTCTGCGCGGCCTGTTGCTTTCGGGCGACGTCGCCTTTGCCGAGGCCTTTATTCGCGGCGAGTGGAGCAGCCCCAATCTCGCGGCGGCGATCGAAGTCGCGGCGGTGAATGGCGACGCCTTCATGCGCGCGGTAGAGGGCTCCTCGCCAGCGCGCTTCGCCAACTGGCTGATGCATAGGTTGCGCGCCAATTCGCGCTCAGGCAGCCGGCGCAACATCGCCGCGCATTACGATCTCGGCAATCCGTTCTACCGCCTGTGGCTCGACCCGCAGATGTTCTATTCCTCCGGCATCTACCGATCGGATGATGACACGCTCGAACAGGCGCAGCGCAACAAGATCGACCGTGTGATCGAGCTGCTCGACGCCCATAAGGGTGAAACAGTTCTCGAAATCGGCTGTGGCTGGGGCGGTCTCGCGCCCGAAATGGCGAAAGCCGGCGCCGGCGCGATCACCGGCCTGACACTCTCGAAGGAGCAACTCGCCAATGCGCAGGATGTCGTTTCGAGGCGCGGACTGCAGGCGCAAGTCGATCTGCGGCTTCAGGACTATCGCGACGTCGGCGGCGTCTTCGACCGGATCGTGTCCATCGAAATGATCGAAGCGGTCGGCCGCGATTACTGGCCGGTCTATTTCGCTGCATTGCGCGATCGGCTCGCGAAAGGCGGCCATATCGTGCTGCAGGCGATCACGATCGAGGACTGCCGCTTCGACAAGTATATGAGCACGCCGGACTTCATTCAGCGCTACATCTTCCCGGGCGGCGCGCTGCCTTGTCCGCGCGCGCTCCACGAAGAAGCGGCGCGCGCCGGCCTGCGCCTCGAAACGGTCGAGACATTCGGCGAGGGCTATGCGCGAACGCTGGTCGACTGGCGGCATCGCTTCCATGCGAACTGGCACGAGATCGAAGCGCTGGGTTTCGATCCGTCCTTCAGGCGGCTGTGGGATTACTACCTCTGCTATTGCGAGGGCGGGTTCCGCGCCGGGGCGATTGATGTCGGCCTGTATCGACTTACGCATGCGTGACGACAGGAGGAAGCGATGCGCAAATATCTTAAAGTTCAAAGCTTCGCCATGCTTGTCGCATCGGCGCTCATCCTCCCGCCTGCTCAGGCGAGGAGCGAAGGGATAGTCGGCAATTGGGCGCGCGGCGACGGCAATGCGCGCGTGCGCATCGCGCCCTGCGGCGGCGCGCTCTGCGCGATCAATACCTGGATCCGCGACCCGTCGAGCGGCGAACATGTCGGCGATCGCCTGGTGATGAAGGTCTCGGGCGCGGGCTCGTCCATGTCCGGCACGGCCTATGATCCGCAGCGCAAGCTCAATTACAGCCTGGAGATCAATTACGGGCCGGAGGCGATGCAGACGCGCGGCTGCGTGCTTGCCGGCATTGTCTGCAAATCGATCAGCTGGACGCGGGTGTCGCGCTGAGCTGTCGCGTTGGAGGAGCAAAAATGAGAGGCCAGACCATCCGTCCGCTTTCCGCGCTTCTCGCGCTTTTCGCTTTTGGCGCTGGCGTCGACGCGCTGGCGCAGGACCACGCCGCACGGCCGATCGATCCGGCCCGCTTCTACAGGGGAACATGGCTGGAAGTTGCGCGTCGTCCGATGTGGATCACCGATGGCTGCATCAAGGGCACGACGGGGTATGCGCGCGGGGCCGCGCCGGACCGCTTTCTCGTGCGCGACGCCTGCCGCAAGGGCGCCGAGGAGACCGTGCTGAACGGCGAGGCGGAAATTCTCGATCCGGGCGTCAATTCGAAGCTGATGGTGCGATACAATCCGCTGCTCTCTGTCGAATATAACATCGTCGACCACGCGGCGGACTATAGCTGGTTCATCGAGACCAGTCCGACGCTCGACAATGTCTTCATCTTCACGCGCAAACCGCCATCGCGAAAGCAGCTGACGGAACTGGTCAACCGCACGCGGCGCCTCGGCTACGATACGTCGAAGCTCGAATTTCCCTGGAGCGAATAGACGCCCGCGCTACAGGCGCGGCGCGGTCGCCGACTTTCGGGTCTTGTGCGCGCCGGCGGCCGTCTTGGTGAACTCCGAAAGCGTTCCGTAACTGAGCTGAATGCGGCGAATGTGGATGAGGTTGGCGTCGAAGTCCACGTCATCCCCAAGCAGGCGCAGCTGCTACGAGGGCCGAGCGCCGGCGAGGAAGGGGAAGGCGACGTAGACGCATTCCTCGTCGTGCCGGGCCGCCTCGAGGAAGCTGGGCGACCTGTTCCGGGGCGAGCACGGCCTTGCGCGCCTTGCCCCGCTGGGCTTGCGGGCACAGCGGGCATCGCCGGCGGGCGAAACTCTTGGTCCTCGGCGGCGAGCGCCAACGCCGCCTTCAGTTTCTGTCCTGACAGAAGCTACGCCGCAAAGCCCCTCCAGCGGAGCCATCCCCAACCCGGCCGCCTCTGAGCGCCAAGCCGACCGGCCGGCATTGGATGTCTGTCAGCGCTTGGTCCCAGGCGCGCGCGGCACAGGGTGAGCGACGCGAGACGCTCGGCAAAAGAAGCTCCGTTTGAAGCCCCGCCCCCTAAGGAGTAAAAAATCTGCTTCGCGAAGAGACGCCACGAGGACTTGAATGCTCCGAAGCAACCGCTTCAAAACCGCGTTAGCGACTGCGCTTCTGCTGTCATTGCAGGCAGGGACCGACGCACGCGCAGAACGCGCCAGAGCTTCGGTTAGCCCGATTCCGGATGAGATATGGAGTCACATGCAGGGGAGGTCCTGGCGTGCCGAGCTACCATGCCCCGCAAGAACCGAACTCGCTCTGTTGCGGATACCCTACCTAGATTTCGACGGCGCCACACAGGTCGGCTTGATGATTGTAGCGAAAAGCGTTGCAACAAAAGTCGCGGCCGCTTTTCAGGAAATCTATAATTCCAGAAAGTTTCGGATCTATCGAATGTCCTTGATCGACGAATTTGACGGCGATGACGACCGGTCGATGGCGGCCAACAATACCAGCGCGTTCAACTGTCGAACCACAGATCGCGGCGCGATGTCGCGGCACGCTTTGGGCCTGGCCGTAGATATCAACCCCGTGCAGAACCCTTACCGGGAAGGAGACATTACCGCGCCGGAAGCAGGAAGAGACTATGACCAGCCCGCCAAGCGAAGTCGCGATGTCGTGGGCCTAATCGTCGACGGCGACGTTGTGACCAGAGCCTTTGCGCGACAGGGTTGGCGTTGGGGAGGGCATTGGAGAAGAAGCGTCGATTATCAGCATTTCTCGAACGATGGTCATTGAGCGCCTTGGGAAAAAGGCCTCACCGTCCTATGCGCGAACTTTTCTCGCACGCGAAAAGCAGCCTGCGGGAACAGTTGCGCACGCGCCTCGAGAATTGATCTAAGCCGAATGGGCTATGGCGCGCCCGATCCAACCGGCAAGCAGGGCTATTCACAGATCCGGTAGCGCCCGTTGGCGCCATGCGGCTGGATGTCGACGTGGAGATGGTCTTCGTGAGCGGCGTCCGAGCCGGGGCCCAACACCGTCGTGAACCAGCCGCATGCGGCGGTGCGCACGGTCTGGAGCGCCTCCTGCACGACAGGTTCGCCAGTTGATCCGATGGACAGCGCTTTCCCGTTCGCCAGCTCGAATCCAGAAATGTCGAGGGCGAACCCGATCGCATGCGCGCTCATCTTCCCGGCGGTTTCATTGTTGCGGTTGCGGCATTCAAAGCCCGGCCCTGTCCTCACCGTCCTTAGGGAGGAGGAGAAACTTTCTGCAAGCACGGGGGCGACCACCCTGCCGATCCACAAGGCCAAGGGTTCGGCCAAGCGACAATCGACCAGCGGCCGAGCGGGAAAATGGATGAGGCCGCCGAAGCCGTGGCGGACGACAAGACTCTGAAGGCGGACCGGTATGGCGACGGCGCAAGCCTCGGCGACAGACGGCGCCGCCTCCTTGTGGAACTCTATCTCCAGCTCGGCCAGTCGAGCGAGGCAGGTCTCGGCGTCGAGCGCGTCGACCTCTTGGGCTTCGCGGGGGTGAGCGAGCCTCGCAGATCCAGGCTCTGGCGGCCTTCTCGGCGGCAGGGGCTGTGAATGTAGCTCGCTGGCTCCTAACGCCAAAAGCAGGCTAACGGCCGCGCTCCACCCACGAGATCCGTGAGCCAGAAACCGCGCGGGAAGCGCTTGCAAGATCAAAACACATAAATTTGAGACATTCACGATGCCGCTTTGATCGGAGGGTTTCGTTAGTAGCAACGACATTCCCAAAGAACGCATATTCGACCCAAGACGGTCCATTGCATAAGCGGCGCCGCCTGTCCCGATTCGCTGGACGCGCACGCGTCCAGCAGCGGGCGAAATCCTTGCGGAAGCCGCTTCTCGGTTAGTAATGGTAAGGGCGGCGGTAATAGTAGTGACGGCGATAAACCCGTCGCGTAACGCGCCGATAATGACGACGGTTCACTCGGCGCCAATGGCCGTGCCAAACTTTTTCAACCCGTACCGCTTCCATATCTTTTGGCGTCGCGACGCTTTTCTCTGGCGTTTCAGCCGACCTGGCGTCGTCGGGAGCTAAAGGCGCAAACATACCCAGAGCGTTCACGGGTTCTGCAATCGACAGTGCGCCTATTCCCGCGCATAACAACCGCAAAAACGACCGTCGTTCCATCGTACCCTCCAAATTTCGAGCGCGTATCACGGAAACGCTGCGAGCTTTTGATGGTTCCGATCCGATTTGCCCCGCTCCAGGGGTAAAGCCTGCACTGGCGAAGCATCGACGTTTGCAAATGCGAGGCGCGCTCGGCGGCGACGCGGAGGATTGCACTTGTGCTCACGCGTCAAGATGGCGCGGAGATCGCCGCCGTTCTGGCGCGTGAGCATGCGGCGTATCGTCGACGCCGCGCTCAACCTGATTACGGCGGGTAGCAGAATATCCTGGGGGCCGGTCCCGGCATTTGCGCAAGCTCCGCCTCGGCGGAGCGCGCTGAGGCGAAGCTCTTGCAGAGCCCCGCTTCTGATCTCTGATGGAACCGCACTCGCAGCTGAAAGACAGTCACCAGGCTGTTCGCGGGAGGCGAGGGAACGGTGGCGGTGGCGTAACCGGCATGTATTGCAGGTTTAGACTGCCGATTCCCGCGGACAAATTCAGGCCGGTGCCGACAGAGACAGAGATTGGCTGCAGGGAAATTGACTGATTCGAGCCGCCGACGAGCACAGCCCCGCCGGCGCCTGCCCCGACCGCGACGGAGCCTTGCGCTCCTACAAAATCGCCTGCCAGCGCGCCGGGCGCGAGGTTGTTCGTCGCGGCCAAAACGCCCCAGACCATCCTCCCCGGGCCGCTGATGCCGATGTTTGCGCCAACATTGGTCAGGCGGCCGATGTAGTGGGAGGTTGGGCCTCCGGATTGGCTCCGGAAAACGCAGTCGAGCGCCTGATTCTGCATCAGAATCATTCCAACGCCACCCGAAAGGTGACACTGCAGGACGCCAACCTTGAGTGATTGAGCCAACCCAACGCCCGGCGCGAGCGCAGCAAGAAACGCAAAGACGCGAAGCCGTTGCTGAAATCCAAGCGGAAACATGCGTATCCTCCTAAAAAGCAGCCCCGTCTTGAAGGGGACGGCAGAGGCTACAACAATTGCTTCGGTTGAGGAAATACGCGGGTTTGGAGCGAGTTCGAGCGGCAACCACTGTGGATTCATCGCCTGTCTTTTCAAAAGCAGCGGCTCGCAAGGCGAGGCCGTCCCCGAGAACACTGTTTTCAAACGAAGACCAAACAGCATTGCTGCAACGAAATTTCATGAATGCGTTTCGCACGACCTTGTAGACAAAGGCTTTCCTGTTATCGGCATGGCGCTGTGAAAAGCCTCTCCACGGAACAGACGGGGTGACGCCTAGTTAATAACAAGCCACGCAGCGACGGGGGTGAACGATGCCGTGGGTCCACAAAATCCATACTTTCTCGATCAAGCGCAAAGGTCCCTTGTCATGGACGGTAGCGCTTGGCTTGTTCACCACAAGCGTCGCATTGCGGGTCCTGTTCGATCCGGTATTAGACGGGATGAAGTTTCTCACTTTCTGGCCCGCAATAGCGGTTGCCACTCTGATATGTGGCTGGCGACAGGGAGTCTTCGTACTGGTCCTGTCCGCTTTGACAGCGTGGTATTTCTTCATCGAGCCTTTCCACTCGTTCGCCGTAAAGGACCAAACGACGGTTGGGACGGTCGGCGGATTTCTGCTTGTTGGCGCGTTTTTCATCCTTCTGGTCGCAGCTCTGCGAGAGACGATCAGGCGTGTCGAACTAGCGAACGCCGCAAAGGACGTCTTGTTCAGCGAACTGCAGCATCGCGTAGCCAATAATCTGCAACTTGTTGTGTCTTTGCTCCGGCACGCTCAGCGCAACCTGCGCAACCCCGTGGTGGCGGCGGAAACGCTAGTCGACGCCGAGGAGCGCATCATGGCGATGTCGCAGTTGCATCGTCGCCTTAACGACGGGACAGCGTTCACCTATGGGCTTAACACACTGCTTCGAGAGATGCTGTCCAACGCATTCCGCGAGCTACCGGTGACGTTCCAGGTTGACATTGGCGATATGCCCGACCTTTCCATAGATCGGATGACGGCGATAACGCTCCTGGTGAACGAAGCGGCTCTCAACGCTGCAAAGCATGTTTTCTCGAAGGGACTAGGCACACGCTTTGATGTCGCGCTGTCGAAGGATGAGAGCGGTCATCTCCATCTTCTGATCAAGGATGATGGGCCCGGTATGTCTGCCGAGGTGATAGATGCGCAAGCACGCTCCCTCGGCATGGGCATTATGGAGTCTTTTGCAAAGCAACTTGGTGGCCCGTTGGAGATAGCACAGGAGGCTGGAACGTCGTTACGCGTCGAGTTCTCCGGCCCCTGAACTGCGCTTACGATACGAGCGTTAGGCGGCAACTTGGCGAGGACGTCGACGTCGTGCTCAACCTAATAACCCGAGGGCGGCGCCATCGCTCTTAAAATCCAGGTTTTGCCCCGCGCCTAAGATCCTGCAACCGCCAAGCATGCGTTCGCGTTCAATGCTGTTGCAAGCGCGCCTCCGACAACTGCAGCCGGAGCGGAGCAGCATGCGCCACGGCCATCTCGACTGGACTATTGTTTCACTGACGATGAGAGGCCCTCGTAGATAGTGTCGAGGCCGCGCTTCGCCAGCGATCGAAACTCGACGGCCTTCTCGACCGGAACCTCATAAATCGCTGCGCCAAAACCAATTGTCGCCGCGGTTAGAGCCGTGATCATGAAGGAGGTTAGGCCGCCGGCCTTTTTATGGCTCGGCTCTACATGCGGCGCCTGCGGCGGGCGAAAGTCAATCGAATCTCTCGCCATAGAGCCTCGCGCATCGGCCTTTAAAGGCTCGGGCTCACTTCGCTTCAGCCTTTGCTCGCTGGCGAAGGCAGGGGCTTCCACTCGCAGGTCTTCCATCCTGGCTGCGGCGACCCGAGCCGTTTGCGCTACTAAAACAGGCTCGACGGGAGTGGGTTCGCTTCGCGGCGTCTCTGCTCTTGGGGCGACGGCAGGCGCCTCAGCCGGCTCTTTCCGGCGCCGCTCCCCTACCATTTGTTCCAGAGTTTCGATTCGTTGCTCCAGGGCGACGAATCTCTTTTGCAAAGCCGCAATCGTCAAGTCGCTGCGAAGAGGTTCTGCGCTGCGCTGCGTTTGCTTCTGAAGGGGAGCAACAGGCGCCTCGGTTTGCTCCTTCCTACGTCGCTCTTCTTCTCTTTGCATGAATGCTGCGAGGGTCCAGTCGCTGAGAAGAACCTCTTTCATACAGTGCTCCTGTTCCTCGCTTCTTGTTATTGACCAGCTTGCGGCTCTGGAACCCGGGCTTTAACCGGCGACAATTGCACGCGAAAACGAATCAGACTTGGCTATTTGCGCGGGCACAGTTCCTCTGCTTGCCCGTCCCTCGCCGTCAGACCGCTGTTTGCCCGCCGCTCGTCAGGAGATCCGATCAGAACGGCAGGTAAAAGAACGACGACGGATAGGGAGCAGGCGCAAAATGCCGGCGTGGCGGTTCCGCGCGCGCCTGCCGGCGCATGTCCCCCGCGATCTCGCCGCTTTCCGTCGCCACGATCCAACGGCCCGCCCGTTTTTGAATCGCCGTCACTTGGCCGGCGCCCGGCAACACATCCCCAACGGCGACACTCGTCACGCCGCGGCCCGTCTCGATCAGGGCCGAACCGCGATAGACGTCGCGGACCTTGTAGCCAAGCAGCGTTCTGGGCGCCCGCCCCACCGTCGTGACGGCAGGCTTTTCCGACGCGCCCTCGGCCGGCGGCTCCGTTGGTTGCGAAATCTCGCGCGGCTCTGCTGGCTGCGCGATCTCGCGCGGCTCCCGCCGGAGCTGAGTCTGATTACGGATGTTTGCGGGTTCGGCTTGCGCGGCCGCGTCCCGCTCCGACTGACGCTTTTCCAACTCATCGAGCTTGGCGCGAAGCGCCTGCACTTCGGTCTGCAAGGCGAGGATCTGGCGCCCGGCGACGTCATTCGATGCGGTCTGAGGCGCCTCTTGTGGCTTCGCTGCTTCGGACTGTTGCGCGGGCTTCGGTCTGTCGGGCGTTGGCGCCATCGCGGACCACGCGAACGCAAGTAAACCGCCGGCAAAGGCGCCAGCTAAACCGAGACGGGCCATGGCGGAGCGGCGGGGCCGCGCATCGATCACATATTCGACTGGAAGGCTTGCCGGTTCGCATTTCTTTTGCGGGTCAGGCGGAGCAATGAGATCGTTCACGGCAGGACCCCCTCACCTTGGATTGCAGCCTATCGCAAAGACATGCGCGAGAATCGCGGCGAAATGGCGCCGTCTTCAGTTTTGCCCGCCGCGCGCACCAATGAGCAAAGAAAGCCGCGGGGGCGCAGACGATGAAAGGCTTGTAAAACGGGTAAATATTCCCAATGAAGCGATGCGTGAACTAAGTTCTTGATTCGTTTGCTTTTGCGCCCGTCCTTTCCGGGGTAGATTCTTTGAATCTTGATTCGCAAGCATCAGATCGTCGTCGCCTCGCGCTCGTTTTTCGCGGACGCGAAAATGATAGCGCGTTCCGGCCTTCCAAAGGTGCAATATGGGCAAAATCGTCCGGCTTATCTCCTTAAGCTTTTGCTGCTTTCTAGCCGCGTCTTCCTTCGCCTCCGCTCAAGGAGCGGATCAATTCATTGCGTCCCATGTAAAGCCGCATCTTGCCGCATATGCGGAATGCGCCAAGCAGTTCCTGGGACAGGCCGCCAAAAAAGAGCCGGCGAATACCTTTGAACGCATCGAGAGTTCGCTCCGCCCGGCTTGCGGCTTTCAAATCGATCAAGCGCGCGACGCGCTTTTTCGCGGCAATTTTAGCCGGAGCGAGGCAAATGCCGTGATTCGGGCCGCCTATTCGTCAATTCAGCCGGAGCTCCGCTCTTCATTCGAACAAGCCGCCTACGCCGAAAAGATACGACGTGAGAACGAAAAAAGGCGGCCTGCGCAACCGCCGGCCGGAGAAGAAACAGGGAGCCTTCCTCAGGATCATACGAAGGAAGTCGAATTCGAGAGGACGAAATTTCTGAAGGAAGCGTCGAGCGCTTTCGATAATTGCCTGGCCGCGGAGATGAAAAGCCTTGTGCCGTCTTCCAGCGAGTCCGCCGAAACGCTCACTAAGGTCATCGAAATAAAATGCAGCGATCTGGAAAAAAGACTCACAGGCCTCGGCGTGGCATTCTATGGCGCGTCCAGGGATGATTTCCAAAGGATCGTGAAGGAGCCGATCGACGAACGAAAGAGGAGGCTTGTCGCCGATATCGTGACGCTCCGCGCAGATCTCGCGAAGGAGGCGGCGAAGCAACCAAATAACTCGTCAGATGCCACCGGAAGCTCCAAGCCATCCGGGAGCAATTAGCTGTCCGGCGACTGCTGCGCGCGCCGCCTGGCGTGCTGGGAACGATCGAGAGCGAAGGCTTCTTGCGTGGGCTTCATCAGTTCGTCCCATCATGCCAGCCGCATCCTTACATCCACGATGGTGTAGCGGTCGCCGTCGGCGATCACTGGATTGAGGTCGAGTTCCGCGATTGAACTCGCGGCCTGAAACCATTGCGACACATCCGCAAGAAGATGCGCGAATTTTTCAACGCCAAGCGGCGGCGCGCCTCGATGCCCCTGAAAAAGCCTGCGGCACTTTAGTCCTTCGAGCATGTCGCGCGCTTCACGCGCGTCGATTGGCGCGAGACGAAGCGCAACGTCGTTGAATATTTCGATTAGAACGCCGCCAAGCCCAACAAGGATGATTGGACCGAAGGAAGGATCGCGCCGGCCGCCGATCACGAGTTCGAGTCCCGGCGGCGCTTGCGGCTGCATGAGCGCCGGTCCCGGCCCGAGCCGCCGTTCGAAATCGATGAAGGCTTGCGCGGCCGCATCGCCGTCGCGCAGTCCCACGCGCACGGCGCCCTTGTCGCTCTTGTGCGTCAGGCCGGCCCGTTCGGCCTTGAGCACGATGGGAAAGCCCATCTCTTTGGCCATGGCGGCCGCTGCCGAGGCGCTGGAGACGATGGCGAAAGGCGCGACCGGGAACCCGGCCTGGGCAAGCATTGCAAAGGCCTCCGGCGCCGACGCCCAGCCATCCGCGTCGCGCCTCTTCGGAGCGGCGGTCCCTACAATGGCCGGCTTCGGCGGCGCGATCGCAGGCCGCGCGGCGACGCCAGCGAGCGCCGTGGCGGTTCCGGCCGGCCAGAGATGGCAAGGTATTCCGGCCGCGAGCAAGCGCGCGCGATTGCCGTCCGCCGCTTTCGGGGCCACCCAGCAGACGTGAAGCGGCTTTGTCGATCCTGCGTCGCGCGACCTAGCGTAAGCGGCGATGATCGCCTCTGCGACTTCCGGCATCAGCGCAGAGCGCTGCAGCAGCACAGGGACGACGGCGTCGACGTCGTCGCTCGTCATCAGCGCTTCGACCGAGGCTCCATACATTGCGGGAAAACGCGCCCAGTCGGTGGTGACGTCGACCGGATTGACGGGAGAGCCATAGGACGGAAGCGTCGAGGCGATTTTCTCTTGAAGCGCGGCTGAAAGGACCGGAACCGCCAGCCCCTGCGCTTCCAGGAGATCGGTGAGTTCAACCCCCGCGCCGCCGGAATTGGTGACGATTCCCACCTTCTTCCCGCGCAGCGGCGGCTGCCGGTCGAGCGACGCCGATACTTCGAGCAGCGAGAAACCATCTTCGACCAAATGCGCGCCCGCTTGGCGCAAGGCGGCGTCGACGATCGCGGCGTCGCTGGACAAAGCCGCCGTGTGACTCGCTGCTGCGCGTTGCGCGCCCGGATGCCGGCCGGTCTTCAACGCCACGACCGGCTTCGTCGGCGTAATCGAGGCGATCGTCTCGAAAAGACGACGCCCGTCATGGAGCGATTCGAGCAGCAGCGCGATGACTCGCGTCTCTGGATCGGCCCCGAGATAAGCGAGGATATCCGCTTCGTCCACGTCAGCCTTGTTGCCCAGCGCCGCAATCTTTGAAAAGCCCATCCCTTCATCCATCGATCTCGAATAAGCGGCCATGCCATAGGCGCCGCTTTGCGTGACGAGCGAGACGCCGCCCTTTTTCGGAAGGCCGATGGAAAGCGAGGCGTTGAGACCGCTCTGCGTGCTGATGACGCCGAAGCAATTGGGCCCCACGAGCCTGACGCCCTGCGCGCGCGCCGTTTCAATTGTCTTGCGCTGCAACGCCGCGCCTTCCGCGCCGGTCTCCGCAAATCCCCCCGTGACGACGACGGCGACCGGCGCTTTCGCCCGGCCACAATCTTCGATGACCGATGGCAGCGTCGCGGGCGGCGTGACGACGACTGCGAGATCGACAGGCGCCGGCGCCGCATCGAGACGCGGGAAGGCCGGAACCCCCATCAACTCGGTCGCGGTGGGGTGCACGCCAATGACTTCTCCCGTAAAGCCAGCTTCGGGCGAAATGAGGTTGCGGAGAAAAAGCGCCCCGGCTTTCCCGGGCGTTTCCGAGGCGCCGACGATCGCCACGCGACGGGGGCTGAACAACGCTTCGCGCCAGTCGCTCATGCCTCTTCCCCGCAGGAAGTGAACAGCGCGGGCGCGCCGCCAGTGTGGAGAAAAAGAACGTCCTGGACGTCCGCATATTCGCCGCGCGCGCACAGCGCGCAATATCCGGCCATGGCCTTGCCGGTGTAGATGGGATCGAGAAAGATCGCCTCGGCGCGCGCCGTCGCCTCGATGGCCTGGCGCCCCTCTCGCGAGGGAACGCCATAGCCCCTGCCAATGAAGCCGTCATGGACGCGAAAGGCGCCCTCGCCCAGCGCAAACGGCGCGCCGATCAACGCCGCCGCGTCCGTCGCAAGCCGGCGCGCCCGCGCCGCCGCCTCTGACGCGGGCCTGCTCACGGTGAAGGCTTCGATCCGCCATGGCGCCGAGAAAAGCGCGCCGCCAAGCAGCCATCCTGCGAGCGTCGCGGAGCCGCCGACGGCCATGACGACGCATGTCGGCGACACGCCGAGAGCCGCGCACTGCGCCAGTGTTTCGCGCACGGCGCGCGCGTGCGCCAGGACTGCGAGGGGACAGGCGCCGCCGCGCGGGATCACATAGGGATTTCCTCCGCTGGCGCGGATGTCTGATGCGACCCGCTCGATCCCCGCGTCGACGGAGGCGCGGTCATCGTCGTGCGTGAAGCGGATCGCGGCGCCGAGTAGACGCGCAAGGCGGTGATTGCCTTCGGCGCGCGGCGGCGGCGCGCCCCAATAGACGCCGACGCAGGACAGTCCTTGGCGCGTCGCAAGCGCCGATGTGGCGCGCACGTGATTGGACAGAATCCCGGCGCCCGTCACGAGCGTATCCGCGCCTTGTCGAACCGCGTCCGCAACGATCAAATCGAGCGCTCGAACCTTGTTGCCGCCGAACGCGGCCGGGATCAGATCGTCGCGCTTGAACCAGATTCCTGGCCCCCCGAGCGCGGCGGACAAGTTTGGCGCCGCGTGCAACGGCGTCGGCTGGTCGATGAGCGACAACCGCGGCAAGGCGTCGAGTCGTTCGCCCCAGCCCGTCATGGCGGCGCCCTCCGAGCGAGAACGCTATCGACGAGCGCGGCGCATTGCCCGATTTGCGCGGCGGGGTCGAGCAGTCGCGCGATCTCTTCGCGGGAGAGATGCGCGCGTATCGTCTCATTGTCTCCCACCGCGTCGATGAAGGAGCGCCCCTCCCTGCGCGCGGCGGCGGCGAGAGACATGACGAACCGATGCCCAGCCTGTTTTCCGATATGACCGGCGAGCGCCACCATGACCCCTTCCGACAGCGCAAAACCGCCATTCGCCATGAGATTGGCGCGCATGCGCGTCGTATCGACTTCGAGATTTTCCAGCAATCCGGCGAGCGCGAAGAGCGCTTTTCCGGCGGCCATCGTCGCTTCTGGAACAGCGTGCCATTCCACCTTCCAGGACCGGCCGTCGCGCTCGTGATCGTGCACGAGGCTCTCCAGCAGCAGGCTCGCATTTGCACGCACGATGCGCGCGAGCGCGCCGAGATGTTCCGAAGTCTCCGGATTGCGTTTGTGCGGCATGGTGATGCTGCCGACGCCCTCGGCGAGCGACGCCTCGCGCAATTCGCCGATTTCGTCGCGTTGAAGATTATAGACTTCATGCCCGATGCGATCCGCCGTGGCGGAGATGAGCGCGAGGAGTTGGGCCCACTCCGCATAAAGATCGCGGCTCGCCGTCCAGGACATATCCGGGGCGCGCAGGCCGAGCCGCTCGAAGAAGCGCTGTTGCAGGATGAGCGCCTCCGGCCCGAACGCCGAAAGACTGCCGACGCCACCGCAAAGCTGGCCGACATCCATGCGCGCCGCAATTTCGTCGATGCGAACTCGATGACGCCGCAGCTCCGCGAGCCAGCCGGCGACCTTGAAGCCGAAGGTGATCGGCAGGCCCTGCTGACCGTGCGTTCGGCCGGCCATGATCGCGTTGCGATGGCGCCGGCACAAGGTTTCGCAGGCTGCAATGGCCCTTTCCACGTCCGTAATGAGCAGGCGGCGAGCGGAACGCAAGGCGAGCATGAGCCAGGTGTCGGCGATGTCCTGCACGGTCGCGCCGAAATAAAACCATTCGGCGCCGGAGGAAGCGCAGCGACGCTCCACGGCGGCGATGAGGCCCGCCGTCGAATGCGCGGTCGCTTCGTAAGCCTCGCGGCATTCCGCGAGAAATTCTGAGTCGACGCAAATCGCGTCGCAACTCGCCTTGATGTCGAGAGCCGCATCACGAGGGATAACGCCATATTCGGCTTGCAGCTCGGCCAGGACGGCGAGAATCTCGATCCAGCGCTGCGTGCGAGGGATATCGTCGAAAAGCGCGCGCATCTCCGGAGTCGCCCAGGCGCCGCCGTAAATATCGGAGCCGAAGGACCATCCCGTCATGTGGAAACTCCGGCAAAGGCGCGCGCTTCGGCGAGAAGCGCATCGATCGCCGCCCTCTGGCGCCTGCGCATCTGCATGACCTGACCGCGGCGCTCACGAGCGGAACGGCGCAACTCTTCCGCCATTGCGGCGACTTCGTCCGGCGCCGCGCATCCAATGTCCGTCCGCGCGGCGACGCATTTCTTCAGATCAAGGGCGGAGGCAAGCACTATCCTGGCTTTTGCGGGGTCAAGAGCGACGCCGGCGCTCTCCAGCGCGGCGAGCAGATCTTGCGGAGTCGCATCCGCGAGGCGACGCCCCGACGCCTCCATTTCCGTGACGAGACGACCGACCGCGCCATGGGCGGACCGGAAATCGATGTTGGCTTCGGCTGTCAGGCGCTCCGCGAGATCGCCGGCGCAAACGGAGCGATCTGCAAGCGCCTGCGCAGCGCGCGCTTCATCGAATTCGAGCCCGTCGACGCATTCCGCGACCAGCAGGGCCGCGTCGCTCGCGGCGCGCAATGCGTCAGGGGCCGAGCCGTAGACATATAGGCGATTATCCATCTGCCCCGAAGGCGTGCGACCGGCCGTCGCGACGCCAGCTTGAGCGCCGATGAGGCGATTAGCTGTCGCGCGCACAAAGGCGAGCGCAAATGGGTTGCGTTTCTGCGGCATGATCTTGCTCGCCCGCGAATGTCGGTCCGCAAGCCGGACGAAGCCAAACTCGGCGCTCGCGAAGATCATCAGGTCTTCAGCCAGCCGGCTGAGATTGACGGCCGCCGCAACGGCGATCGCGCAAGCCTCGATCGACAGATCGTGCATCCACATCGCGTCGCGCGCATGCGGCGCCGGCGCGGCGAAACCGAGACGCCTCGCCAGCGCAGAACGATCCTGCCGGATCGTGGACCCATTTGAGCTGCCGACGCCCGCGGGGCATTGGTTCGCGCGCCCATGAAGCGCCATGGATCGCTCCATGTCGCGCAGCATGGCCCAAGCGAAGCTCTGCAGATAGTGCCCGAAGGTCGTTGGTTGTGCGGCCTGCAAGTAGGTGTAATCAGGCATCAGGCTCGTTTTGTGACGCAGAGAAAGGGCCGCTACTGCATCTACTGTGGCTTGCAAAGCGTCGCAGAGATCGCAAAGCGTGTCGCAGACTTTCAGGTGGTAGGCTGTCGTCACGGCCTCCCGCCGCGCGCGCGCGACGCCGAGCCAGCCGACCGCCGGGGTCTTGTGTGCGAGCCAGGCTTCGCGGTTCGTGTAGAGATCGCCGAATTCGGCTGAAGGCTTGAAATCAGCCGTTTCCCGCAATTCGAGCAATGCGGCGATCAGGTCGCGCGAAGCCCGGTCCGGAATGACGCCCGTCTCAGCGAGACAGAGCGTGTGGGCGAGATCGGCCCAGCCCACCATCTCTGAAAGGTCGAGCTGCGCGTCGAGCTCCGCGCCAAAGGCCTGCGCGACGAGACGCGCCGAGGGCGGTTGCGAGAGGCGTTCGCCAATCTCCAGCACTGCGGCGCGCGTATTCTCCGTCATTTGTCGCTCACAAGTCCGCCAAAGGACGCCCCGCTTTCGATGCGCGTCGGGTCCCAGACGCCGGCTTCCTTGGAATGTTGCGCGACCGATGCAAATGTTTCGAACCGCAAGCCGCAGCGTAACGCCTCCAGCGCGAGACACTCCTGCGGGGGAATGTTGCCGAGGCTGACATTGGCGCCAAAGCGGCACACGAGATATGCCTGCTGCGCGCGCAGGGGGGCCTCCCAAATCATACGCGACGCAGCGTCTCCGACGAGACGGGTCACTTCATCGAGAAAGGCGGAGCGGATGTCGCCTGCGCAATCGTATATTCCAACGCTGCGCCCGCTTTCCCTTCCCTCCACGATCACCCAGGAAGCGCCCCAATCGAGATCGCGCAACACCTGCGTCGCCAGTTCTTCCGCATTGGGTTGCCGAGCGGGATCCTTCTTTCCCACTTCCGTAATTGGCTGCAATCCCGCATTTCTCGCGCAGTCGATCATTCTGCGGCGGCGCTCGCCGGGAAGATCGATCGTGCCTTCCGATATTTCTGCTGCGCCGAAGCCAAGCGCGGCGGCGCGCGTCATGAAGACGCGGCAATGTTCCTGCACGATCGCGGCCTCGAGCAGCGTCCCGCCCGGATAGGTCAGGATATCGCGCTGGCGCAGCAGAGAGAGTTTTTCTTCGAGCGCCGAACGCGGCATGAGCGCGGTCGTGCCGAAACCGAATTTCCAATGGTCGATATGCTCGTCGGCGAGATCGAGAATGTCGCGCATGGCCGAGAGGCCGAGGCCCGTGTCGATGACCATCGTCACGCCGGTCGTTCGTGGCCTGCGCAGGCGGCGGTTCACGATCGCATCGAGCGACCAAACGCCTTTCCAGGCAGAGTCGAGTCCGTTCATGGCCGTGGCTCCTTCGGCGTAGAGAGCGCCCGTAGCGCGCGTTCGACCATCGGCAGATCGGCTCCCCACGGCACGATCATCATCTCGCCATCACGCTCGATGTCGAATTCGAGGAGACAGCATTTCAGGATCGTCGGCTCGATGCGTCGGCCCGCAATGGCGCGCGGACACATCTCCACACGCGGCGGTTCGTCGCCGTAATAATGCCGGTGAAACTGGAGGCTGCGCTCACAGCCGATGAGCGTCCAGTCCTCGCGCACAGGCGGCCGCTCGTCGAGGTAATGGACCGGCGCGCCGAGATTCTCGAGTCCGCCAGAGCGGCAAGGCACAAGAAAGGCTGGGGGCGGAGCGCCGTGAACCAGCTCTCTCAAGTCGATCCGTTCGAGAACCGGAAGGATGGGGGGCAGATCGGCGTAGCTTAGCACATGCGTCACGAGGTCGTAGAGCTTCGGCGGCTCCGGCGGCGCGACCTCGACAATCGTGACAATCAACGGCTGAGGGCAATGGATGAAATTGACGTGGTCGAATTTGCCTTCGCAGATCAGCGTACGGTTCCGCTCCAGCCCTTGTTTCATGGCGAGCGCCGCCAGGGCCGAGCGGTTGCCGCAATCTGTCTCCGGGCTCCGGACGTATACGCACAGTTCGGGCGGCGCGAGCAACTCGACCGCCGTGATCGGCGAAAAGAGCGGCGCCCGATCCTTCGCCTGCACGGCGGCGACCGCGTGCCGGCCATCCGGCGCCTTGAGAACGATGAATTCCGTCCGTCGGTATGTTTCACGACCGAGCAGATGAGCGACGATCGCCAGCTCGGTCATGGCGCCGCCATAGGGCTGCACGCTGACGCCCCGATAGGGCAACGGGACCAGATTAGGCCTTCCGCGAAGCGCGTAAGCCGGCTTGGCCGCCTCCATCATCTGGGCAGCTCCTCTTGCGCGTCCGCTAATCCAAAGCGTCGTTCGAGATCGCCGCGTCTCAACTCCCTTTCGTGGATCCGCAGCGGATCGAGCTTGCGGATCAGGCCGACGACAGCCTGTGTCGGCGGCGCCATGGTCTCCACACGATCAGCGAGAGCGAGTTCGAAGCCGGTGTTTTCCCTCACCTCATCCACCGTGATATCTGGATAGAGAGCAAGAAATCGCATATGGCCGTCGGCGTCGAAGTCGAACAGGCCGAGTTCGGTTACGAGAAACTGCGGCCCGCCGCCGCGATGTCCATAATCTTCTCGTCGCTTTCCGGCGCCGTCGCGATGACCGAGACTGGTGATGAAGTCGCAGGCTTCGACCAGCCGAAAGCGCCGCCCTCCTTTCGCGTCGATTTCGGCGCGATGCGCGGGGGTCCAGAGCGTGACGCGCCGCGCGTCGCAGGAAAGATTGCCGCCCCCGCCGCCGCCCGGCAGCTTCATCGCGATGCGCGGCCAGCCGAGCGCCGTGACATTGCAATTACCCCAGCGGTCGATCTGCAGGCCGGAAAGAAACATTCGTCCAAGGCGCCCCGACGCCGCGAGATCGAACAAATCTTCGATATCGAGCGAAGTCACCGCGCCCCGGTCCATCACCCAGTCATTGGTTGTCGGGCTGAGAAAGCTCGGCGCGGGGTCTACGCCATATGTGGCGCCGGCGATGAGGGCCATTCGCGGCGCATGGGTGCGTTTGGCGACGTGCATGGCGAGCTGCGCCAATGGCGAACCAAATCCGTGGAAGACAAGCTCGCCGTCGCAGATCGTGCGCGCCATAGCGGCTATCATCATCTCTCCGAGGGTGCAGCTCGTGATCATGCCGTCGCCTCGTCGAGATAGAGACTCATCCATTGGTCGTCGCTCTCCGCCCAGGAGGCGAGACGCGCGCGAGCGTCGTCGCCGCCGACGCGCGCGAGATAAGCGTCGTGATTTCGCACTCCATAAACGAAGACGTCTAGATATTTGGTCTTGAAGGCGTCGGAGCCTTCACGCGCGGCTGCGTGGTAGAACGCGGTGTGCCGACGGTCATATGCGTAGAAGGGATAGCAGGCCGTTGGGTGCGCGCCGAACGGCGTCTCGCTGAGGGCGGTCACCAGGAAATGCGGGACGACGGCGCCGCGAACGCCTTGTAGCGTCTCCGTCGAAACGATTTTCTCCACGGTCGCCAGCACGACCTTCGAGGCTTTTGCGAAAAGCAGGTCCGCGACCGGCGGCCCCTCGACGACGAGGTTGCCTCTCTTGTCTCCATATTGAGCGTGGAGCAGCGCAACATCAGGCGCGAGAGCTGGAACGAGCAGCAGCTCCTCGCCAGTGAATGGACAGATCATCCGCTTGTATTCCGGATGCAAATCGAGGAGGTCCGTTCCACGCATGGAACGTATCGGCATGAACGGCAGCCCCTGAATAGCCGCGCGCAACTGCTGCACCAGCGTGTAGCAGCAGGAGTCGTTCGCCACGACAGTCCCCGATTCGATGGCGCGGCGGTAATTGGGCGCCAGGCCAAAATCCTGTTCGAAGCCTACATAGCTCTCGGCGGAGCGCGCCAATGCGCCGCCTGCGCAGAGAAGGTCGATGTCGATTCCATGCGCAGACCCGACAGCCGTGAGGCCCTTCACCCCTTTTCGCAGCAGTGCGCGCAGCAGCGCCATGGGTTCGCGCGACGACAGGCCGCCGCCAACCGCGACGACGGCCCCGTCGGGAACCATTGACGCGAGTTCGTCGAGGCTTCGTCGCTTGTCCGGCTCCGTGTAGATATGGCGCTGCGGGGACAACATCAGGTCATCTCCGCGTGACGGCCGCGGATCATGTCCGCGGCTTTTTCGGAGATCATGATGACCGGCGCATTGGTGTTTCCGCCAACGATCGTCGGCATCACGGATGCATCGACCACCCGCAGGCTGGCGGCCTCTCGCAGACGAAGTTCGTGGTCGACGACCGCCATGTCGTCGTCGCCCATCCTGCATGTCCCCACGGGATGCCATGTGGTGGAGGCCGTCCGACGGACAAAGGCCTCGATCTCTTCGTCGCTCCGCGTCGTGATCCCCGGGGCGATCTCGCTACCGCGAATGTCGTCGAAGGCCCTGGCGTAGAGGAGGCGTAGATTGCATCTCACGCCTGCGACGGCCAACCGCATGTCACCGGGATGAGCCAGATAATTAAAATCGATCAGTGGCCGGTCCAGCGGATCCGACGATGCGAGTGACACTGCGCCACGGCTTTGGGGCCGGTTGATATAGGCGGTGAATGTGAGTCCGTGACGATTGACCGGCCCCGCTTCGGGGTAATCGGGGGCGAGCTGCGCTAGAAGAAACAGCTGCAGTTCGGGGCGTGTTTCCTGGAGTCTCACGAAGGCGCCGGCCTCGAGCATATTCGACGCCAGGGGACCGCTTCGATCGACCTCGTACTGCCGGCGCGCCGCATCCTTCTGAGCGTCAGCGAGACCCCCAAAGGTAAGCGGTTGCGTGATTTCGCATCTCACTCGTGTATGCAGATGATCCTGCAGGTTCTTGCCTACGCCAGGCAGCTCGATGCGGACGTCGATCCCCATTTTTTCAAGCTCGGCCCGTGGACCAACGCCCGACAGCATCAGCAACTGCGGAGAGCGTAGCGCGCCCGCGGAGAGGATCACTTCCCGTTCCGCGCGCACGGCTTCAGCCGAACCGAGTCGTATGTAATCCACGCCCACGGCGCGTCTCGCCTCGAAACGCAGCCGCGTCGCGCGTGCATGCGTGAGAATCGTCAGGTTTTTGCGTGAGCGCGCCGGCGTCAGAAACGCCTCTGCGGCGCTGCAGCGTTCGCCCCGCGCCAGCGTCGCCTGCAAGGGCCCGCAGCCTTCCTGCGTTTCGCCGTTGAAGTCCGGATTGAAGGGAAGTCCGATTTCCTGCCCTGCCGCGATATAGCGTTCGACAAGCGGATTTGGATGGTGGCTGACAACGGCGAGCGGCCCCTCCGTATTGTGGAAACGATCTGAAAAATTGCGGTTGCCTTCCGATTTGCGAAAATAGGGCGACACATCCTCGTAGGACCAGCCCCTTGCGCCCTCTTCGGCCCATTGATCGTAATCGGCCCGATTCCCACGGATATAGATCATGTAATTGATTGCGCTGGATCCGCCGAGCGCGCGGCCCTGAGGCACGAAAATCCGTCGCCCGTTCAAGGCCGCTTGCGGCGGCGTGCGATCGCCCCAATCGAAGACGCTGTCCTGCAGGCTTCCGTAAGCCGCCGGGGTCCGGACCAAAGGCGAGTCGCTTTCCCCGCCCGCCTCGAGCAGCAGGACTCTGCAATCGGGATCCTCGCTCAGCCTGCTCGCGAGCACGCATCCGGCCGATCCGCCGCCGACGATGATGTAATCGAAGACTGTCGCGTCCATTCCGTTACGCTTATTCATCGATCGCTGAACATTCTGGCCCCGCCTCGGCCACAGGCGCGCAGCAGAGACAGCCCGATCCGTGAGACGCCTCCCATGGATGCTTTTCGCTGCCGCGCAAGTCGGGCTGGCCGCGCCTGCCACTGCAGAGACCGCAAACCCATTCTTGAGGCATGCGGCAACCGTCGAGGACGAGCGTCCTCGCGACATTGCCACAGTCGGGACACGAGACGACGAAGACGGGCATGCCGGCGGCTCCCGCGAGACCAATGGCGCGGCGGGGCTCCGCGCCAGCGATGGCGTTATTCGGCCGCGATCGGTTGTCTGACCTGTTCGCGCACGAGCTTCGCGCCTTCCACCAGCGCGTGGAGCTTGTCCTGCGCAATGTAGCGTTGAAGCAGGATCAGGCCGCAGTCGGTCGTGACGCCGAGCCTGTCCGCAGGAATAACCTTCAGAAGGTTATTGATCCGGTCTGCGACTTGCGTGGCGGTCTCCGTAATCGTGCTTTTCACATCGATGACGCCAGCCCAGAAATCGACGTTGTCCGGTAGGGGAAATTCCTTGAAGGCGTCGAGGCCCGACATGTCGTCGAAGCGCCGACCGCAATTTTCGAGATTGAGCACGTTGATCTTTGCTTCATACGCCTTGGGCACGATGGCGCGCGTCGCGGCCGGCGTCTTGGCGTTGTCCTTGCGCTTGGTGAGATCGTAAATTTCGCCGGGCTTTCCCGTTTCGTCGCGATAATAAGCCGGCGTGCCGCCCCAATTGCCCCAGCAGACATGAACGACAATGCGCGCGTTCTTCACGCCCTCGACTGCCGTATTGAAGGCTTCGATGGCCCAGTCTTCGAAGAAATATGGCCAGGTGAACTCGTCGAGCTGGATGAAGTCGACGCCGAGCGCGTCGACCTCGCGGATATCCTCATTCATCGCCTTGGCGATGGCCAGCGCCCGGTCGCGTGAACTCTTGTAGAAAAGATCGTTCGTGCATTGCGCCAGGACCTGGACGCCGGTGTACTGGACCTTCGTCGGCTTGCTCGTCGCGCGCTTCAAGGCGCGTGCTTGCTCGACCATGATGGAGCCGCGGCGCTTGATTTCGTGCTCGACCGTGCCCGTGTGAAGGCGGCTGTATATCGGGAAACCAAGATGGCCGCCGCGCAGATTGTAACCGAGCCGGCGGAAATAATGATAGACGGCCGTATCCGCATAGTTGTCGCCATGAACGCGGCCGTCGGAAATGATGTCGAGCCCCGCCTGCTCCTGGTCCCGCGCAATCGCGCCGATCGCGTCTTCCAACGCTTCCCGGCTGAGAGAATCCGGCGGATCCCGATCTCCCTCGAAATATCTGGCGAAGGATGCGTCCCACCAGCGTGGATTGGGATAGTTGCCGACCATGCTTGTCGGAATGAGAACGTCTCGACCAGCTATCTTCACGGGTCCCCTCCCTCGGCTTTAATTTTTTGAGCGCTTTGAGCTTTGGCTGGACGGCCTTTCATCCAAAGGGTGAAAACGGAGCAACGTTTGGGCGTCACATTAGGTTCCGCGCAGTCATCCGGCCGCTTGCATAGTGGCGCAGCGGCGACCCGCTTCCATGCTTTGCCGCGACACATGCCTCGGCGCTTCATTTGCGTATTGTGTCAGGCCCGAGCGACATTCATTCATCCAAACGGATGAAGCGCATCATGTCTTTCCGTGTATGTCCGATGGACAGGAAAGCGCTTCTCGAAAAAATGCGATGACCTGTCTTTCAGCCAAGCGGGTTTCGCCCATGGGGTCATCGTCGCGAAGATGCACGGTGAGAACGGAATGCGCAGGCTTAGGCGCGCTTGGTTCGGCGCTTTCCGGATTCAGTTCGATCGCTTTGAAGCGCTTGCCGAATTCCTTGCGAAGCGTTTCGAAACGTTCCGGCGGCGCATATGGATCGCCTTTGAAGCGTAGCCCGAGCATTTGGAGATCTTCCTCGCGCAGTCGACGCTTTGCGCAGGCGAGTTCCTCTGGCGAGACGCCCAACGCCGCGCGTCTCGCGCCGCCGACTGGAAGCGGAAGCGACGGCTCCGCAAGCGCCGGCGCGATTACCGCAGGCTCAGTCATCATGGCCAGGGCGAAGTTTCCGGTCAGGCACATGCCGATCGCGCCGACCCCCTTCCCGCCGCATTCCTGATGCGCGCGCCGCGAGAGAGCGCGCAGCCAATCGACGATGGGGCTCGATCGATTAGCGCTCCAGACATCGAATTCCCGACGGATGCAGATCACACCCACAAACGAGCGCAATGCGTAAGCGAGGGAAACAGCGCGACCGGGCTCGCCGAACAGGCTCGGCAAATAGACAGTGAAGCCTGCGTCAGCGAGGCGATTTGCAAATCGAAAGACAAGCGGATGCAGGCCAGGGATCTCGTGGATCACGATGACCGCCGGGCCTGCGCCTCGATAAAAGACATCGCGCGCCCAAGCGCCATGGCGAAAGGCGAATTTCGCGTAACCTTGCATCGAATCGCGCATCGCGGCGTCCTTTCGAGAACCTGCTGCTGAAAGCGCCGTGCAGGGTCAGCGAAAAGTCCGGATCGGGCAACGGTTGCCGAGAGCGTTTTTTCGGGGTGTAATCCTCGTGCGGCTCGGAAACAGAAGCATTGCCATGAGCGAATCTCTGATCGAGCTGATTTATGAGTGCGCTTTTCTTCCGGAGCTTTGGGACAAGGTTTTGGATCAACTCGCCGGCATAGCCGACGCGCGAGGCGGCGCGCTTTATTTCCCCGGTCCCGACGGACTGCGCTGGAAGGCCTCGGATGGCTTGCGCGGGCTCGTAGCAGATTACGTGGACGGCGGTTGGGCTGGACGCACCAAGAGGCGGGAGCGGATATCCACATTGAAGCCGAAGGGATTTGTCAGCGACAAGCAGCTATTTTCCCAAGAAGATCTGGAGCAGGACCCGATCTACAGAGACTTCCTTTGGCCTCGTGGTTTCGGCTGGGCTGCCGCCGCCCGATTGCCGCTTGGCCGGGAAGGGAGCGCCGTCCTCAGCCTCGAGCGCGATTACGCGCGGGGACCGTTGGAGCGAACGACGCTTGATCAGCTGGATGAGCTGCACCCGCATCTTATGCGAAGCGCTCAGATCGCTGCTCGCCTGCGCTTCGAACGCGCACGCCTTACAACCGAAACCCTGGCCTTGCTCGGCCATCCGGCGCTCGTCGTCGACTTCCAGGGTCGCGCGCTGGCGGCGAACGATCTCATCCAGGAAAAGCAGAATTTCGTTCGCTGGCTCGCAACCGACCGGATAGCGCTGCGAGACAAATCCGCGGACAAGTTGCTGAAAGAGGCGTTGAAGCGGCTTTCGGGCAACGCGGTTGTCGGAAAGCATTGCTTTCCGGCGGGCGGTCGCGATGGCGAGGATCGGTCGCTCGTGCATGTGATCCCGATCGCCGGCAAGGCTCGGGATATTTTCGGCGGCAGCGCGTTGATAATGCTTTCGCCGGTAAACCCTCCGACAGCGCCGTCGCTCAGTCTTATCCAGGCGATGTTCGGCCTGAGCCCCCGAGAGGCGCGCGTCGCCCAAGGCCTCGCGGAAGGCGCCACGCTCGACGAGATCGCAGCAGAGGCGAAAGTATCTCGCAACACCGTACGTTCCCAGCTGCGAGGCGTACTCGAGAAAACCGGATGCAATCGCCAGGCTGAAGTCGTCGCGCTGCTGAGCCGCCTCACCCTCTCGGCGGACGTCGCCTGATTTCGCGTTTTCGATCGGCGGAAACCGACCTCGGCGCGCCGGCGCGAAACCGGCGCAGCGAGCGGCGCCAAACAACTGAACCGACGCCACCTCTCCTTGGCGCTCCTTGCGGCCCTATTTGCAGGCGGAGAGGGCACCTCACATGCGCACGATTATCGAGCCGTTTCGGATCAAGATGACCGAGGCGCTGCCTATTACCGATCGAGGAGATCGGGAGGCGCTTCTCGCCGAGGCGAAATATAACGTGTTTTTACTGGACGCCCAGCACGTGACAATCGACTTGTTGACGGACAGCGGCACCGGCGCCATGTCCGATCGGCAATGGGCGGCGATGATGGTCGCCGATGAAAGCTATGCCGGCAGCGCGTCGTGGCGGCACTTCGAACAAACGATCCGCAACATCACGGGCTTCAAGCACATCTTCCCCACCCATCAAGGGCGAGCCGCGGAGCGGCTGCTCGCCGCGACGCGGCTGAAGCCGGGAAACGTCGTTCCAAACAACAGTCATTTCGACACGACGCGCGCCAACATCGAGTTTGTCGGCGCAACTGCGGTCGATCTCCTGACGCCAGAAGCGCGGGATCTGCAGTCGCAGGATCGCTTCAAGGGAAACCTGGATCTCGCCGGACTGGAAAAGGTGATCCGAGACGAAGGCCCGGCAAACATACCCTTCTGCATGATCACCGTAACGAACAACGCAGCCGGCGGCCAACCTGTTTCGATGGAAAACATCAGGCGGGTGAAAGAGATACTCGTGCGGCACGATATTCCGCTGATTATCGACGCTTGCCGTTTTGCGGAAAACGCATTTTTCATCAACCGATACGAGCCAGGGCATTCGAAGAGCAGCCTTCTCGAGATCGCCCGGGAAATGTTCGCGCTATCCGACGGCGCGACGATGAGCGCGAAGAAGGACGGCCTTGCGAATATTGGAGGATTTTTCGCCTGCAACAACGATGATTGGGCGGACGATTTTCGGAACCTGCTCATCCTGACGGAGGGCTTCCCTACTTATGGCGGCCTTGCGGGGCGAGATCTCGAAGCGGTCGCCGTGGGCTTGATGGAGGCTCTGGAAATCAACTACCAGCGCTATCGCCACGCGACCGTGGAGTATATCGCGGAAAAACTCCTGGCTCGGGACGTCCCGATTGTCCGCCCGCCAGGAGGACACGCCATCTTTATCGACGCCGCAGCGTTCTGCCCGCATCTCGCCGCGAGCGACTATCCAGGGATCGGGCTCGTAAACGCTCTCTACCTTGAAGGAGGGATACGCGCGGTCGAGCTCGGCAGCGTCATGTTCGGAAAGCCGGCCTCAGATGGAGGCGCGGAAACCCCGGCGCCTCACGAATTGGTTCGCCTGGCTTTTCCGAGACGCGTCTACACGCAGAGCCATTTTGATTACGTCGTCGAGGTTCTTGATTTCGTCCATCGACATCGCGACGCGATCAAACCGTTCCGAATAATCAGGCAGCCGCCCTTCCTGCGCCATTTCACAGCGCACTTTGCGCTCGCGGGATAGCGGCGAGAGAGCGCTCAGCCCGGATGGCCCGACAGGCCATATAGGCGGCGCTCATCATGGCGCCGACTAGCGAGCCGCCTTGCACAAGCGGCGTTTCCATTTCTCGCCGGGCTTCAATGCGGATTTGCGCACCCAACGGCTTTGAAGGGAGCTGCGCTCGCGCCGCGTCGCGCCAACATTCTCGCTATCAGTCGTCACAACGACCGGCGGGGGTTCGACCGTCTTCTGCGCCGGAGCGCGTTTGATCGGAGCCGCAACGCCCTCAGCTTTATCCGCGTTTCGCTGAGCCGGCTTCGCCGCTCTTGGCGTGCGGGGCGCCTTCTTGGCCTTTTCCACCGAAGGCGCCGGCTGCTCATCGGGCTGAAGGAGGCACGGAAGAATACGGCTGACAGGAACGTTTGGCGGCTCCTGAAACGCCGCTGTTTCGACCGCCTTCCCGCCAAACACCGCATCAGCAGCCGCCATCGCCGCCAAATATTCCGCGTCCGGTCCAGACGCGGCGGGCGTTGCGCCGAGGTCGACGGTCAAAGGCTTCGCAGCGGTCTTCTCCGGATCGTCGATATCCCAGGGACGAGCCGTGCGAGATTTGGACGAGCGGTTTTTATATGCCGTTATGAACGGCCTCACAGGCTGGCGCATAGTTGGTTAGGCGCTTTCTTTTGAGAAATACCGAGACGCTCGCGTCGCAACGGAGAACTGGCTGCCTTGGCCTCTACGAGGGGGCGCGAATGGCTATTCGACACCCGTCTACTCCTGTTCTTTAATAGTGATTCAAGAACAAAAAGGCAATCTCGGGCGATCATTACAGTGACGCAAAAGAGAAGCGTCTCAGGCTTGAGAACGCTTTGCGCGTTCGACGCGCGTCGCGATCCAGACCACGTGCCGCGCTCCCCCTCCTTTGCCGTTGGCGCGCACCTTTATCTCTTCGACGCCGAATCCGGCCTTTTGGAGTCGCTGCGTGAAGCTGCGATCTGGGGCGCACGACCAGACGGCCAGGACGCCTCCGGGACGTAAAGCTTCACGGGCGGCCGCCAGTCCCGATGCGTGATAAAGGCCGTCATTGGCTTCGCGCGTCAGTCCTTCGGGGCCATTGTCGACGTCGAGCAGGATCGCGTCATAGGACGAGCGCGCCGAGCGTATGATCTGGCCCACATCGCCTTCCCGGATCGAAACGCGCGGATCTGTAAGGCTCGCCCCGTGCAGTTCAGCCATCGGACCGCGCGCCCAAGCAACCACCGCCGGAACGAGTTCAGCGACGACGACGCGCGCCCTTGAATCCAGAACCGCAAGCACGGCGCGCAATGTGAATCCCATCCCAAGCCCGCCGATCAGGATGCGAGGCTCCGGGCGGGAATGAATCCTCTCGCATGAGAGCGTGGCGAGCGCCTCCTCCGATCCACTGAGCCGGCTGTTCATCAATTCATTCTGACCCAGCATGATCGAGAATTCGGCTCCACGGCGCATCAGCCGCAGCGCGCCCTCGCCGCCGGGAATCTGCGCCGTGTCGATCAGGGACCAGGGAATCACGCGCGCCTCTCTAGTTCATCGGCCGGGGTCGACAACTTCGTGGACCTGGCGTCCCGCCCACGGCGAAACGTGAGACTTAGGTTATTTGCGGGCATTTCGACAATCTCGGGGCCTTCGAAACCCGCCCGATGCGCAAGATCGGCCACCGCCTCGAAATCACGCACGCCCCAGGATGAATCCTGCGCGCGCAGACCCGCGTCAAATTCGGCGTTGCTCGGGGCTGTATGGAACCCTCCTCGTTTATAGGGGCCATAAAGATAGAGCGGCGCGCCGGCGGGAAGGATTGCGCTCGCATTATAGAATAATCCCTCCGTCGCCCGCCAAGGCGAAATATGGACCATGTTGATGCAGATGACGGCGTCGGCCCGCGCAATCGGCCAGGGCGGGCTGGCCGCGTCCAGAGCGAGCGGCGCCATGACGTTTCTGACGCCAGCGGACGCTACCCACGCCGCGATGCTCTCGCGGGCCTTTGCGCTAGGATCGGATGGCGCGAATGTCAGCTCCGTCAGTTCCGTCGCGAAATGCACGGCGTGCTCGCCGGAACCGCTGGCGACCTCCAGCACAAGACCTTGCCTGGGCAGAACCGTGCGGAGGACGTCCAGAATGGGGTCCCGGTTGCGGGCCGCCGCGGCGGAGAAAAGGCGATTGTCGCCCACGCGCTTATCCCCCTTCCGGCAATGAGCGCTTTCTTCTTTCGCGCGCGATCGCTTGATCGAGCGCTTGAAGGAAACGGGACCGGTTCGTCTGGGAAAATGGCGGCGGGCCGCCGGTCCTCTCCCCGGTCGATCGAATATGCTCCATGAGAGAGCGCTGCGCGAGGGCCAGGCCGATCGACTCCTCCGTAAAAGGGCGCCCATAGGGAGCAATCGCATGCGCCTCTTTGGCGAGGACGCGCGCGGCCAGAGGAATGTCGCTCGTCACGACGACATCGCCCGCGACGACACGCTCCGCGATCCAGTCATCGGCGGCGTCCGCGCCGGCGGCGACGATGACCCTCGTAATCAGCGGCGACGCTGGAATTTGCATAAAGCTGTTGGAAATCACGAAGGTCTGGAGCCCATAGCGGATCGCGACTTTGTAGGTCTCCTCCTTCACCGGACAGGCGTCGGCGTCGATGTAGATATGGATGGTCATCGGAACAGGATAGCACCGGACGACGACCTCCGCCTCCACTGGCCGCCTCCGTTGACCCCGGACGCGATAAGCTCCACAGCAAACCCCTCCTTGAATGCCGGCTTAAAACATCCCGTCAAATAAATGGCGAGACATTGTTTTCTCCTTAAGTATTACCGACATCATCCATTTCACTTTAGAGATCGTTAAGCGAGGCGACCTCAAGTTTCGAGCTTGAAAACCCAAATTGAGCGGTGGCCGCGATGGTTATTTCGAGCGTATCATGGGAAAAAGGCGAACTCTACGAGCTGCTTTGTCTCATGTTAATAGGCTCTTGCATCTGGTTTGGCGGCCAAGAGCTAGGTTTTTTCGACTGGGCCCTGGCTTATTCAGTCCAGCATAATCTGTTGGACCTCGTAATTCTGAGCGGTTGCATGGGGCTCGGCGTATCCGTCGCGGCAATTCGCAAGTCAATTCTGCTCAGAAGGGCGATGATTGCGCGCCTCGAGGCGGAACGACAGAACGCGGCAATGGCGCGTCACGACGCGCTGACTGGCCTGCCCAACCGTCGTTTCTTTCTCGACAGCTTCAAGGAGCGCCTGAGGACGCTTCAACCCGACACGCGGCTCGCGATTTTGATGATCGATCTCGATCGCTTCAAGCCCGTGAACGACCTTCATGGCCATGCCGCCGGAAATGCGGTGTTATGTGCGGTCGCCGACCGTTTGCTTCAGGCGGTCCCCGCAAAAAGCATCGTCGCGCGTTTGGGAGGCGATGAATTTGTCCTTCTCGCGCCTTTCGGCGGCGATCAGGAAGAGCTGACGGCGCTCGCGCAGGAGATCATTTGGGTAATAAGAAGTCCGATCTCCTGGAATGAGGGACAGGTCAATATCGACGCGACAATCGGCATTGTGGTCGTCGACCTCGCGAACTGTGACGCGGATGAGGCCCTGCATGCGGCGGACCTCGCCATGTACGAAGGAAAGAGAGAAGGACGGGGCAGGTTCTGCTTCTTCCACGAAGAATTGGATACGGGCCGCAAGAAGCGCGCCCAATTCGAAGCTGAACTGCACGCAGCGATTGCGGCCAATCAAATCACGCCCTTTTTCCAGCCGATCGTCAGGCTTCCGTCCAAGGAGTTGATTGGCTTCGAGGTGCTGGCGCGATGGGCGCATCCCACCAGGGGACTCATTGCGCCGGATGTCTTCATTCCGGTCGCCGAAGAGACAGGATTGATCAACAAGCTGTTTTACCGCCTCCTTGATCAGGCGTGCAAGAGCGCTCAACAATGGCCCAGCAATTTGACTCTGGCCGTGAACGTCGCGCCCCAACAGCTCCAGGATCCCTTGATGCCGTCGCAGGTTCTCGCCGTTTTGACGAAAACCGGCTTTTCTCCCGGTCGGCTGGAAATCGAGGTCACTGAAACCGCGCTGATAAACGACCTGGAAGCCGCACGCGCGACTCTGACGTCCTTGCAGAACCTTGGCGTGCGGATCGCCCTCGATGATTTTGGAACCGGCTATTCGAGCTTGTATCACCTCAGGGAGCTCCGCTTCGACAAGCTCAAAATCGACAAGAGCTACGTCACCGCCTTGGCGCGCGACGCCGAGCGCGCAAAGTTGGTCGACGCCATCATCCAACTGGGCGCAAGTCTGAGCTTGCAGACCACGGCGGAGGGGATCGAGAGCGCTTCCGACCTCGACTGGCTGTCAGAGCAAGGATGCAACTACGGGCAAGGCTATCTGTTCGGGCGCCCGATGCCCAAAGAGGAAGCCGATCGCTATCTGAGTGGGGAGCAACCCGCTAAAGCGAAAATCCCGTTGGCCGCCGCTTAGTTTCGGAGCTCTTTCAACTCGAGATTGTTCAGGGTTCCAGTCGAGGTTTCGCAATGGACGGCCCAAAATCTTACCATGGATCTCTGCAAGGGCGGCCTGAACTCCAGCCTCGACCTGATCTACGCCCAGGTAGCGACGCTGACAGCGCGGATCGACTCGGCGCAGGTGAAGACGCATCTTCTCAAATCTTCAGTCGACCTGATCCGGTCATCCGCGATTTTTCATCGCAAACGCCATTACTTTCGCAAGGTGAGCGTGCCGGACTCCACCGTGAAACGCGACAGCTTCGATAGGAAGGACATGCCAAGCAGGCTGTTTCCCATCGCTCCCTTTTGAGCGACGAGGGCGTCGACGTCGCGAATGGTGAGATCTCCAACCCGCACATAACCGAGCTTCATCCGCGCGACGCGCGCCATGCCATTCGCCGTGCTGATCGTATGCGTGAATTCGGAGGGCTCGGGAGTCACGCCGGCGGCCGCGGCGTCCCGGGAGGACAAGACGACAAAGGTCGCGCCCGTGTCGATCAAGACCCTGGAAATGTGCGCGCCGTCAATATCCGCGTCCGTCCAGAAATGCCCGGCGGCGTCGGCTGTGATCCGAAGCGGCAATCGGATCACCGAAGGCGAAGCTGTGGTTCGATCCAGGCTCGGGCGAGGCGCCGGCTGGTCATATGTTTCGGTTTGCCGCTGCGCCGGAGGGACCGGCGATGGAGCGGACGGGCGGGTTGCGCCTCCCGAAGACACGCCAAGGCCAGGGATTTCGCATTGGGTCGAATCGGGCGGGCAACTTGTTTGCCGCACGCGATTCTGGCCGGCAGAAGCGCTCGCTCCGCCGAAGGCGAACGCCAAAGCTAAAGTTATGACAGCCGCGCGAAGCATCTTGCCTTCCCTTGCAACGCAATAGGGCCAGCGAACCACGCGCGACGCAAGCTTGAGCGCGGCAGGCGTCAGAGCCGCGGTGGAAATTTCTGCTTTTGCATGGGTTGAGCGAACCAGTGAAGCAGGGCGAACCCGGCGGAGAGGAGTCCCGAGCCATAAACGACGAGGCCGAGGCGCTCGTCCTTGATGGCGTAACTCAGAATGGCCAGCAACAGCCCCATGATGGCGACGGCCAACGGGGTCGGATTCCGCTCGTTCATTTCGCTTTCGCTTGATTCAGCGCGATCGCCGGCCCATCGCTTGCTACTGATGTCGCGCCTCGCCGGACTTGAGGTTGGCGTCAATAGTATCGAACCAGCAAGCAGGCGCAAGTTGGGCGCCGGCGCCCCTGCCTTAGTCCACGCGCTTTTTGCCGCGAGCCAAGCCGGAGCGGCGTTCATGGACATTTCAGCGGGTCTCGAAGGGTCGTTTCCATCACGAGGCAGAAGATCTCGCAATGGGACCTGGGAGCGTGACAGCGTCGTCAGCCCACGCGCAAAGCGACCAGAACGCCGCCAATACCGCAAGCAAGAATCCATTCATCTGAAAGCTCTGCGATCAGCGATGAAGGCGTGAGTTCGCGTCGGGCGAGCGCCTCGAGCGGCGTGAGCGCTATATATGAAAGGCGAAACGCTCGACCGCATGGGAGTCAAGGCAATGCTCACAAGGATCCTCGTCCCCATCGATCTCGCAGAGCCTCAGATGACCAAGCTCGCCATCGACTATGCCGAGACGCTGGCCAAGGCCTTTCACTCGGAAATCAGGCTCGTGAATGTGCAGTCTCTGACGCCCATCAAATTTCTGGATTACCTTCCGCAGGACTTCGACGAAAACATCAAGCGCGGACTGGAAGGCGAGCTTGCGTCGGTCGCCGCGCATTTATCGCTTCCCCCGACGCACGTCACGACAGCGCTTCTGTTTGGCCCGATTTATCAGACGATCATCGAGGAAGCCGAACGCTGGAAGAGCGATCTCATCGTCCTGTGCTCCCACCGCCCCGGCATGGACAGATTCCTCATCGGCTCAAACGCCAACGCCGTTACGCGGCACGCGACCTGCCCCGTCCTCATCGTGCGCTGACGCATTTACCGCCTCAATGCGCCTCGACCCGTGGCGGCGGGGGCGCTGCGAAAAAGGCGGCGCGCGTGGTCTCGGTGTAGCCGCCCTCGAGCGCCATGGTCGCCACGAACACGAGCACCGCGAGCGGCGGAACGAGAATGGCGGCCACGAGCGCAAGCCGCTCCCAGGCCATATGCATGAAGACGGCGACGATCAGCCCGGCCTTGAGCAGCATAAAAAGGATGATGAGCCCCCAGCGCAAATATCCCTGGAAATTGAAATAATCGACGAGGTAGGAGCAGGCGCTCAAAACGAAGAGCAGAACCCAGACGAGGAGGTACAGCCTGATCGGGTGCTGCTGGCCATGCGCGTCGGCCGACGCGGCGGTCGCGACCACGGTCTTGGTTTCAGCGGCTTGCATCTCTTACTCCTGTCACCACAGATAGAAGAATGCGAAGATGAAGACCCAGACGAGATCGACGAAGTGCCAATAGAGGCCCATGATTTCGACGATCTCGTAGCGTCCCTTCCGGCTCGTGAAGAAGCCGGGCTTTCCCCGGTCATAGTCGCCGCGCCAAACGAAGCGCGCGATGATGAGCAGGAAGATCACGCCCACCGTGACGTGGAAGCCGTGAAAGCCAGTGATCATGAAGAAACATGATCCGAACTGCGCGGCCCCGAAGGGATTTCCCCAGGGGCGCACGCCTTCGCGAATGAGCGTCGTCCATTCGAAGGCCTGCATCCCGACAAAGGTCGCGCCGAAGAAAGCCGTCGCCAGCATGAGCAACGCCGCCTTCTTGCGCTCTCGCGCGTAAGCGGCATTGACCGCCATCGCCATCGTGCCGGAGCTGGTGATGAGGTCGAAGGTCATGATGGCGATCAAAATGAGCGGTATCTTTCGGCCGCCAATGTCGAGCGCGAAGATTTCGCTCGGATTCGGCCAAGGGACGGTCGTCGACATGCGCACCGTCATGTAGGAGATGAGAAAGCAGCTGAAGATGAACGTGTCGCTGACGAGGAAGATCCACATCATCGCCTTGCCCCAGGACGCGCTCTTGAACGAACGCTGATCCGAAGCCCAGTCCGCGACGACGCCGCGCAGTCCTGAAGGCCGCTTCGCTTCGACTTTGCTCATGCGCCCAAGCGTGTCGATGGCCATGCGACGATCCTTTCCTCACACAAGGAGACGTCGGCAGATCGCGCCGACATTATCGGCCCACCCCACGAGCAGCGCGAGGAGAAGCAGCCAGACGAACAGGAGGAAATGCCAATATGTCGCGCAGAGCGCCACCGTCGAGCTCAGCGCTTCGTCCGGCTCTCTCAGTGACGCCCGAACCATCGTCCTGACCAGCGCCACAAGCCCGCCAAGCACATGGAGCGCATGGGCGCCGGTGAGGAGGAAGAAGAACGCGTTGGCTGGATTTTGCGAGGCGTAGAATCCATTGGCGAGCATCTCGCGCCAAGCCCAGATCTGCCCGCCAATGAAAACGACGCTCGCGACGACGCCGGCCCAAAGCGCATTCTTCATCTGCTCGCTGGATGCGTCTCTCGCAGCGACGCTCGCAATATGCAAGGCGGCGCTCGATGCAACGAGCGCGGCCGTATTGAACCACAGTATTCTCGGCAGCGGCGGAGCTTGCCAATCATACGCCCCCATTCGCATCAGGAAGGCAGCGGACAGCAAGGAGAAGAGACACAAGGCTACGCCGAGGAAGACGACAAGGCCGGTTTTCGCGGCGCCGGGCGGGCGCCCGCTGCGATAGGCCGCGACTTCGCCTTCTTTCAACCAGGGCGCATCCAGCACCCCTTCGCGCCAGAGGTAAGCGAGCGCGACTGAAAAGACAAAGATGAAGAACAGGCCCATCACACTCATGTCGCATGTTCTCCACTGAGCGGCGGCGCGT
Organism: Methylocystis parvus; assembly: GCF_049675845.1. Taxonomy (GTDB): domain Bacteria; phylum Pseudomonadota; class Alphaproteobacteria; order Rhizobiales; family Beijerinckiaceae; genus Methylocystis; species Methylocystis parvus_A. The sequence continues at coordinate 2,816,425 of NZ_CP187161.1, read as the reverse complement.
TTTGCGGCACGAAATCCTCCGGCGCGCCGGGGATGCTGTAGCCATAGGGCCAGCGATAGACGATCGGGAGTTCGTCGCCCCAATTGCCGTGGCCCGGCGGCGTCTGAGGCGTCTGCCATTCGAGCGAGGCGGCGCGCCAGGGATTGCCGCCGGCAAGGGCGCCGTGCTTCAGGCTTCTGAAGACGTTGTAGAAGAAGATGATCTGCGAAAAGCCCACGACGAGCGCCATCGCCGTCATGAAGATATTCAGGCCGTCGACCGAATGTGGAACGAAGGACGTCTCGCCCATCTCGTAGAAGCGGCGCGGCACGCCGAGAAGCCCGAGATAATGCATGGGGAAGAAAATGGCGTAGGCGCCCAGAAAGGTGATCCAGAAATGGATCTTTCCAAGGCGCTCGTCCATCATGCGGCCGGTGATTTTCGGGAACCAGTGATAGATGGCGCCGAAGATGACAAGGACGGGCGCAATGCCCATGACCATGTGGAAATGCGCCACGACGAAGAGCGTCGCCGACAACGGCACGTCGACGATGACATTGCCGAGGTAAAGGCCGGTGATGCCGCCATTGACGAAGGTGACGAGAAAGCCAAGCGCAAACAGCATCGGCGTCGTGAAGTGAATGTCGGCGCGCCAGAGCGTCACGACCCAGTTATAGACCTTCATCGCCGTCGGCACGGCGATGGCCAGCGTCGTGACCGCGAAGAAGAACCCGAAGAGCGGTTCATGCCGCTGACATACATATGATGGCCCCAGACGACCATGCTCAGCACGCCGATGGCGAGGATCGCCCAGACCATCATGCGATAGCCGAAGATGTTCTTGCGCGCATGGACGCTGATGAGATCGGACACCATCCCGAAAGCCGGCAAGGCGACGATATAGACCTCGGGATGGCCGAAGAACCAGAAGAGATGCTGGAAGAGAATGGGGCTCCCGCCGCTATAGTCGCGGCGCTCTCCCATCTCCACGATCGCGGGAACGAAGAAGCTCGTGCCGAGCGTGCGGTCGAGCAGCAGCATGACGCAGGCGACGAAGAGGCCGGGAAAGGCGAGAAGCGCCATAACCGCCGCGGTGAAGATTCCCCAGACGGTGAGCGGCATGCGCATCAACGTCATGCCGCGCGTGCGCGCCTGAAGCACGGTGACGACATAATTGAGGCCGCCCATCGTGAAGCCGATGATGAAGAGAATGAGCGATGAGAGCATCAATATGATGCCCCACTCATGGCCCGGCGTTCCGGTGAGGATCGCCTGCGGCGGATAGAGCGTCCAGCCCGCGCCGGTCGGGCCGCCGGGGACAAAATAACTCGCCACGAGAACGAGCGTCGCCAGAAGATAGACCCAGTAGCTCAGCATGTTCACGAACGGAAACACCATGTCCCGCGCGCCGACCATGAGCGGAATGAGATAATTGCCGAAGCCGCCGAGAAAGATCGCGGTGAGCATGTAGACGACCATGATCATGCCATGCATGGTCACGGCCTGATAATAGACATTGGCGTCTATAAAGGGGATGGCCCCCGGAAAGGCGAGCTGCAGCCTGATCAACCAGGAAAGAACGAGGGCAAGCACGCCGATGGCGATGGCTGTGCAGGCGTATTGAATGGCGATGACCTTGGCGTCCTGCGAAAAAACATATTTCGTCAACCAGGATGTCGCGTGATAGAGTTCGACGTCCTCGACCTCCTGGGGCGGAACGCCATCCTCCTCGATCGAGATATCGGACATCGGCCGCACTCCCCTATTTCAAAAAGCCTCGGCCTTGCGCATTTTCGCAAAGGTCTGTTGCGCCGCCAGCCAGTTTTGGTAATCGCTCTCACTGTCCACGATGAGCATGCCGCGCATTTGCGGATGTCCCACGCCGCAATAGGCGACGCAGAGAATTTCGAACTGGCCCGTCTTTGTCGGCGTAAACCAGAAATAGGTTTCCATGCCCGGCACGAGATCCATCTTGGCGCGAATTTGCGGCACGTAGAAATCATGCAGCACGTCGATGGAGCGCAGCAGCACCTTGACGGGCTTGCCCTCCGGCACGTGCAACTCGCCATTGCCGACGATCACGTCGTCGCGCCCGCGCGGATCGGCGGGGCTCACGCCCAGGGCGTTGTTCGCGTCGATGAAGCGAACGTCGGTCGCGCCGAATTTATTGTCGGCCCCCGGCAGGCGAAAGCTCCAGCTCCATTGCGCGCCGACCGCCTCGACCTCCATCGCGCCCTCGGGCGGCGTGATGAATTTTCCCCAAACGGCAAGCCCCGGCGCGAGCAGGAGAATGACCGCGACGGTCGTTATCCCGCCCAGAACCAGCTCGAGCCTTCTGTTCTCGGGTTCATATGTGGAAAGCCGCCCGGCCTGGTGACGGAACCTGTACAGGCAATAGGCCATGAACAGGATGACAGCGACAAATCCGATCGTCGTGACGATGAAAGTCAGCGCGAGCGTGTCGTCGATGAATCCCCAATTTGACGCGATCGGCGTCAGTCGCCAAGGACTGAGAAAGTGGAAGAGCAGCGAGGCCAGAACGACAAGGGCCATAACGAGCGCGACCAACATTCGCCGTCACCTCACAGGAGTCCATGCACCAGAACTAGGACGCGCAGGCGCTCGGGCAACAAGCCCGCGCGCCTCCTGCCTGTCTTTCAGCTTTCAAATTTGCACCGAGGCCGCGAGCGGCGAACCGTAAACCGAGCGGGCGACGGCGTGCGGGCTCAACGCGTATAGCAAGAGCGAGCCAAGGGAGATGATCGCAGCGGCGACGATCACGCCGACCAGAAATTTTCTTCCTTCGGAACGCCCCGCGAGGACGAACAACGCTATCAATCCAATGAACGCGCTGAGAAGCGCTGCGAGATAGAGACTTTCCACCGCGACCATGGCTCCGACTCCGTTTTTCCGACTGTGCGCCCGCAGGAGTAACTCGGCGGCAGGCGCGAATGTTCTTGCGGCGTCGGTTGTCTCGGAACCGTGTTGGCGCGGCCGCGTCTGTGCTTGGAGGCTTTCGCTCGTGCAACTGCAACTGCAACTGCGTCGCAAGTGAGCGAGCGCTATATGCGTTCAAGGCGGCGCTTGGCGCGAAACTCGAAGGCGAGGATGCAGAATGGCGCGTTTCATCTCGATCGTTCTTGCGGCGCTGGCGCTCGGCGCCTGCGATCCAGCTCATGCCGATGCGCCCGCGCCCAATCCCAAAAGCGTAGAGGAGCAGGCGCGCGGCCTGCCGGCCGAAGCCGTCACCTCGCACACCATCTCGTTGCAAGGCGAGAAGATCGCCTTCACTGCAAGGGCGGGCGCGATAAGGCTGCGGGATGCGAAGAGCGACGCGCCGCAGGCGGACGTCGCCTATATTTCCTATGAGCGCACGGGCGTCGACGCGTCGACGCGGCCAGTGGTCTTCGTTTTCAACGGCGGGCCGGGCGCGGCCTCCGCCTGGCTGGGGCTTGGCGCGCTGTCGCCGTGGCGGCTGCGTCTTCCGCAAACGGCCCCCTTCCCTTCGGCGCCGCCGATTCTCGTGGACAATGCTGAGACTTGGCTCGGCTTCGCCGATCTCGCGCTGATCGATCCGCCCGGCGCGGGCTACAGCAAGATCATCTCCGACAGCACCGACGTGGAGAAGCATTTCTTTTCCGCGGACGGCGACGCCGAAGCGCTCGCCGTCGTCATGCGCAAATGGTTAGTGGCGCGCGGGCGCCTCGCTTCGCCCAAATATATCGTCGGCGAAAGCTATGGCGGCTTTCGCGCGGTCAAGCTGCTTGCGCCCCTGAGGGATCGCGAGAATATCGGGGTCGACGGTCTCTTTCTCGTCTCGCCCGCGCTGGATTTCTCCTGGCTTGGCGGCGGCCGCAATCTCCTGTCTTACGCGGCGCTGCTGCCCTCGATGACGGCTGCCGCGCGCGGCGTGAGCGCTCGCAAGGATCTGGCGGATGTCGAGAGCTATGCTTCGGGCGACTATGTCGTCGATCTGCTCAAAGGCGCCAAGGATGCGCAGACTCTGGCGCGCATGAGCGAAAGCGTCGCGCGCTTCACCGCGCTCGACCGGCAGATCGTCGCGCGGCTCGGCGCGCGCATCGACGGGAGAAGCTTCAGCCGCGAGCGGGGCCGTTCGCAGCAGCGCGTCGCGAGCGCCTATGACGCGAATGTCGAGGGCTACGATCCCGACCCTTTCGCGCGGGCGAGCGAATGGGCGGACCCGGTGCTGGAAACGTGGCGCGTCCCGCTCGGCGCGGCGATGACGCGCCTCGTTCAGGAGAAGCTCGCCTGGCCCATCGGCGACGCCCGCTATTTCATCCTAAACGACCGCATCGCGCATCGCTGGGATTACGGCTCGGGCGGCCGCGCCAATGCGGAAGTCATGTCCGATCTGCGGGACTCTCTTGCACTCGACGCCAGGCTAAGAGTGGTGGTTGTCCACGGCGCAGCCGACCTGGTGACGCCCTACTTCGCCACGAAACTGATGCTCGACCAATTGCCGGCCTATGGCGACCCCGAGCGCGTTCGTCTCGTTGTCACGGGGGGCGGCCATATGCCTTACCTTTATGACGCGGGGCGAGAAAGCCTGCGCGACGCGGCCCGAAAACTGATCGAGGGGCGCTAGGTCCGCCTGCAAGACCTGTGCATTGCGGCGAAGCCGCATTGAACGCGCGGCGGGAATGGATATGACTTTCCCGATGATCTTTCGCCCGACGATCTCTTGCGCCCTCCCGGCATGGCGGGCGCCGCGATGACGCCGTCCGCCAAGGTTTCCATCGATCTCGGCGCCCGCGCTGGCGGTGGCGGCGCGGCCATGATGGACCTCGAAGAGTTGCTGACCACGCGCCTGCTGGTGCAGGGCAATTCCGGCTCCGGCAAGTCGCATTTGCTGCGCCGCCTGCTGGAGCAGAGCGCGCCCTGGGTGCAGCAGGCGGTGATCGACCCGGAGGGCGATTTCGTCTCCCTCGCGGAGCGCTACGGCCATGTCGTCGTCGACGCCGAGCGGGGGGAAGCGGACCTCCAGCGTATCGCCGCGCGGGTCCGCAAGCACCGGGTCTCCGTCGTGCTCAATCTCGAAGGGCTGGAAGCCGAGCAGCAGATGCGCGCGGCGGCCGCCTTTCTCGGCGGGCTTTTCGAGGCCGAGCGGGATCTATGGTATCCGCTTCTCGTCGTCGTCGACGAGGCGCAGCTCTTCGCGCCCGCCGCCGCCGGTGAAGTCTCGGACGAAGCCCGGAAAGCGTCGCTCGGCGCCATGACCAACCTCATGTGCCGCGGCCGCAAGCGCGGCCTCGCCGGGGTCATCGCCACCCAGCGCCTCGCGAAACTCGCGAAGAACGTCGCGGCCGAAGCATCCAACTTCCTCATGGGCCGCACATTTCTCGACATCGACATGGCCCGCGCCGCCGATCTTCTCGGCATGGAGCGCCGGCAGGCGGAGATGTTCCGCGATCTTGAAAGCGGGAATTTCGTCGCCCTCGGCCCGGCTCTGTCCCGCCGCCCCCTGCCTGTGCGGATCGGTCCCGTCGAGACCGTGGCGCGCTCGGCCAATCCGAAACTAGCGCCGATGCCGATGCCGCTCGCGGCCGAGGACGCGCTCGATCTGCTGTTCACGCCGGGCGCCGACGAAGCGAGCGTCTTCGTCCCCCGGCGACCGCCGCCCATCGCGCCGACGGCGGAGGTGCTCGATCAGCTCGCCCGCAGCGCGCCGCCCGGACCGGCCCCGACCGCCGAGCCGCCGCCCGGCCTCACGCCCGAGCAGCGGCAGGCGGCGATCGACGCGACGCTGCGGGACATGCTCGGCGAGCGCGGCGCCGAGGTCCGCACCGCCGCCGTTCTCTATCAGGACTTCCTGCTTCGCTGCCGCATTCGCCGGATCGGCGAGCCGCTGAGCCTCGCCGCTTTCCGCCGCCGGCTCGCCGTGGCCCATGCGGGGATCGACCTCGCCGAGGCGGAGGCCGAGGGCTCGCCCTGGGGCGAAGTGCTGACGATGGCCGATGCGCTGCCCGAGGACGCGCAGGGCGTGTTCCTGTCGCTCGCCCGCGCCGCCTTCGACGGCCGCCCGTGCCCTTCCGACGCGGAGGTCGCCCGCGCCTATGGCACCCAGTCGCCGCGCCGCGCGCGCCGTCTGCTCGCCTATATGGAGGAGCGCCAGGTCATCGTATGCCGCGAGGACGGCCAGGGCCGCCGAATCGTGGCGATTCCCGGCGTCGCCTGGGAGACCGCGCCCGGCGATCCCAACGCCGCCGCCGAGGCGGAAACGGCCGAGGCGACGCCTGCAGCCTGAGTTGCCCTGTCAGGCGAGACCGCCCGGCTCGCTCGCATCGGCGACAAGGGCCGGCGCCGCGACGAGGTCGCGCCACGCCTTCAGCGCCTCGCTGAAGAGCGGCTGGCCGAGCTCCGGATGCATCGGATCGAACTTCGCGCCATTAGGGCGAATCGGCTGGTTCGGCGCCTGATCGTCCAGCCAGGCGAGGCAATAATCCTGCACGTAAGTCACCTGCAGCGCGTCGACGGCGTCCATGTCGATGCTGCAGAGAAATTTGAACTGGTCGATGCTCCATTGCGCCGGCGGCTTCAGTCCGTTGGCGCTTGGCAAGGGGCTGATGAGGGGGCTCATGCGCACGACGCGGCTCTTGACGCTGTCCTCTGGCCTCAGATCGGCGCCGGTGATCGCATGGGCGATGAAGGTCGCAGCGTCCGGCGGATCGTCGAGGATCGCGGTGGCGAGCTTGAGCAGATCGTTCCTCAGGTTGGAATTCTCGCGCGGCGCCTCCAGCGGCCCCGGCGGGGCGCCGGCCGGGGCGAGCGGCAGGGAAACGCTGCCGGTGCCGAGGGACAGCACGCAAATCTCCGCCGGGTTCGCGCCGAGCACGATCGCCTCGACGACGGCCGCCGACGATGGGTTGTTGCAACCGGTAATGCCGCCGTCCCAGAAACGCCGCCCCGTCGCTTCCGGGAAGGTCGCGGGCGCGTCGAAATAATTCACTGGCGCATTGGTCGAGGCGTGCACGGCGCCGGCGAGGCTCGCCTTCGAGGGCTGGCCGTCGCCCCAGCCGGGGCGGCGCGCCGGCGCCGAACGAAAGAAGACGGCGCGGTTGCGATCGTAATCGAAGCCCACGATCATCAGATGCACGGGCTTTCGACTGGGGCCCGGAATGTCCTTGGCGATGCCCTCGATGTGCTGGTTTCCGGTTCGCGGAAGCAGGCTGCGAATGGCGGGCAGCTTTGCCGCGGCGCTGTATTTGGGGCCGATTTTCAGAAGGCTGCTGAGGATCCGGTCGATGATGCTGCTCGTCGGCGAGAACAGCGCACGCCTTTTCTGCTCGTCGAGAAAATAGTCGAGGATCTGCTTGAGCGAGAGATTCTCGACGAGCCCCGCCAGAACGAGGCTTCCGCCCGAATTGGCGGCGACCATGTCGAAGTCCTTCAGGACGTCGTGACCCTTCGCGTTTTCGCCGTAGATCTTGATAAGGGCGTGGACCTCGATCAAGGCCCAGCTTCCGCCGCCGTCGAGCGTCAAAATTTTAAACGCCATTGGAAACCTCTCGAGAAAATCAAAAAAATTGAACTGCCTCAAGAGAATAAGACGAGAAGCGATGGAGTGTCCATAGGCGCAGGGCCTGCAACCGCTCACGCTCTGCCGCGAATTTGTGCGCGTAGCCGCGTCTATTCGATAATCGCGATAATAAAGCGGCAATTGTCGCCGCGCATCATCGCAGCCGTTACATCAATTTGCGTGCGCGTCGGAGGCATCCATGCAGACACAGGCTGCCAGACTGAAAAAGCATCTCTTTCTAAAGCTCGACAACGACGGCGCCGTCGTGGCGACGGCGCTTTTGTTCCTTTTCGCCTTTTTCCTCGTTTGCGCGGGCATGTGGGTCGTCGCGGCGCATACGGGTTTCGTCGGCGCGGTCGGCCATCCGCGCAAGACTGCGGCGCGCTCGCCGCGCCTGGCCGTCTGATCGACGGCCGCGCGGATCGTCGCCTGCGCTACGTTTTCCGGGTGAAGCTGCGGCGCGCGAAGAGCAACTCGGGCAGGTCTCCTGTTTCCTGCGCGACGCGCCGGAAAGCCAGATAGGGCAGCAGCACCAGAAACATGAGGACGCCGAGCGCGACGATCTGGGACAGCGAGCCGCCGCCGATTTCGCCCAGGACGTCCCGCGCCGCCTTTCCGTGGAAATGGCCGACGACAAGCTCTTCGACGACGGAGAGAAAGATGAGCGCGACGGTGAAGAGCAGCGCCTTCTTCACAATCTGGACGATGAGGATGTCCCCCCTTTCCTTGCGCTCGCCGAGCCTGAGAGCTTCGAGAACAAGGATGAACTTGCCCAGGATCAGCGCCTTTACGACCGCGAGGCCGAAGGGCGCGAATTCGATCCCCACGCTGCGCAGGATCGTCGCCTTGTAGAACATCACGGCGCTGAACCACACCATGAGATAGCCGGACACGGCGATATAGGCGATCAGCTCATGGCGCGCCTTTGCGACGAGCGCGCCGCCGCGCTTGGCCTCAGCCGGCCGCTTTTTCTCCGGCTCGCGCGCAGGCGCGGGCGCGGCCTGGCGCGGGGCGAATTGCGGCAGCGAACGGGCGTCGACCCATTCCGGCATGCCGGGCGACCAGACGAGATAAGGCTTTCCGCCCATCCTGCTCAGGCGAGTCGCAATGTCCTGCGTCGACAGGGGGCCGACGCTCTTGCCGTCTTCCGCACAATACCACTGGTCCGTCATGAGTCCGCCTCTCGCGACCGCCGCTCGCGCGGCGAGAACGACAGAGTGCGCGTCGAAACGGCCGACTTTCAACGGGGCGCGCGCTCTGACTTTGTATCGATAAGCCGTAAGGGGGCGATTCCGCCCGAGCCTCAGCGTGTTCTACCACAGCGTCACGATCAGGGCTTTTTTTGGCAAGACTCCGAGATTTTCACTCTTTTCCCCTGGCCCCGGCGCCCGTCTCGAAATCCAGCGCTTCGCTCATATAGGTCTCGTGGACCTCGGAAAACGGTTTCTGGTCGGTCCCATAGAGCACGGCCGTATGTTCGAAGAGTTCGTGCGGAAGCGCCAGGGCGCCGCCGTTGTCCTTCCCGGATTGCAGATTGGCGTCGAACTCCCAGCCCTGGGGGAGCGGCGACCAGCGCATCTTCATCTCGATGGTGCGGCGAAAAGGATGGAGCGGCGCGACGACTTTGCCGAAGGGCGTCTCGGTAGTTTCGAGCGCGCGATTCATGTCGGGGGTGAGACGGCCCGGCACATACCAGTTATCCGCCTCGGAAAGGACGCGCCCCCCGCAGCTCAGCTCGACATGCCGATAGGCCACCGTCTCACCCGGAGCGACGCCAAGGCGCTCCTTCGTCTCTGCGCTTGGCGCCTTGTCGACGCCAGCCGCGCGACGCGCGACGACCTTCGGATCGGCGGACATGCGATGGTCGGCGCACCATTTTTCGAGCGTCGCCGTCGCGCTGCGGCTTGCAAGCAGGGAGGCGTTCAACGTCTGAATCAAGGCCAGGACTTCGACGCGGGACAAAAATCCGTCCCGCCAATGCGTCGCCCCAATGGCCGCGCCCGAAGCGGAAAGCGCCGCCCCTGCGCCAATGACGATCGAGAAAACAAGCTTCTTGCGCATCTCCGGCTCCCTCCGCCCCGCTCGACGGCTTGGGCGGCGCCGGACCATAACGCAAAAAACTACATCGCCATCCATGAATTGTAGGAGGCGACGTGCTGCATCGCGCTGGCCGTGACCGCGACGTTCATCACCTCCGTGAACAGCGCGATGACGATGGCTGTGAGAACTGAAGTCGCTAGGATCGCTCGCATGGCCCTCTCCTCTGGCGTTAACCAATTGTTAAGGAGTCGGCCTTGCGCCGGCTGTGCGTCGCCGCACATGTCGCTTGTTCATCGCTCGGCGCAGGGCTCCCGGCGTCAGATGCGGCCGCTGTCATAGAGAGCAAGCGACGCCGCGGGGCGCGGCGCCGATTTTCATCAGGCGGAAGCGGGGGGCGGCGCTTCCGCTCCAAGATGAAGCATCTGCGATATTTCGCGCAGCGTCGCCTTTTCTTTCTCGCTCATTCTTATGCCGCCAAAGCCGAGAAAGGTGTCTTCGAGACCGGCTTCGGCGACGACCCGGGAAATGTGCAGAAGCCATTCCTTGAACGGACGCGCATGTTCGGCCTCCTTCGCGTCGACGAGCAAGCCGACTTCCTTCAGGGCGTCGAGGGCGCGGCGCTTGATCTCCTCGAGCTCCGCGCCCTGCACGATGGTGCGGACGCCCTCGCGCGCTTCGGCGCGCCCCGTAGAACTCGACAATTCCTCGGCGACGGCGCGCACCAGAGCGTCTCCAGATTGCGCGCGCGCGTCCGAAAGCGAACGTGCGGCGGCGAATGCCTCCTGCAACAGGCCGATGAATCCGCTCGGATCGGCCGCGCTCACCGCGAAGCCCGCAAGCAGGGGCGCCTGCACCAGCTTCTTCCATTCGACGGGCGCAAAATCTGACTTGCTCGCCATCGCACTTGCTCCTCTCTCGACCCCCTCCAGATAGATGGGCAGATTGGGGCGAAAAGCGCATCCGCATCAGCTCCGCGCAGCGCTCGCGCCTCAAATGGAGGCAAGCATGCGCAGGCTCACGACGATCCTATCCGCGGCGTTCATTGTCGCGTCGTCGCTTCCCGTCGCCGCTCAAGGCGAAAGGGAGCTCGGCTCTATCCAACGCTATGGCGGACACTGGCGTTACCAGCATCGAGACTGGAGCGATTTCTACGGCCGGCCGAATCCGGGCGTTTGCTGGGAACTGAACGAGCGGATCGGCGTGTGGGTCTGGACCTGCTCGGGATAGCGGGAAGGTCAGTCCTGTCCGTGAAAGGCGATCCCGGGCGTCGGGAGATCGCACCTCTGAACCGCCGCGGCCGCGCGATGCAGGGCGGGCCCGCCGACAATGAGCAGCATCGCGCCGCCCGCCAAGGCCGCGAAGAGAACGGACATCACCACGGGGTTGGAAATCTGGGGGCGGATCATGCCCCAAATTGAGCGACCGCCCCGAGAGTTGCAACGGACCACATTGACGCACCCGTATGACGGAACGTCGCGCAGGAGGCCAATATGATCTCGACCATTCTGATCGTGCTGTTGATTCTACTCCTGATCGGCTCCCTGCCGAACTGGGGCTACAGCGCCGATTGGGGCTATGGCCCCGGCGGCGCAGTCGGCGCCGTTCTCGCCGTCATCATCGTGCTCGCGCTGCTCGGCAGGATTTAAAAAGCGCAAGCCTTGTTATGATGGCGCCAGGAAAAGGGCCATGGCGTGGTTCTTTCCTTCACGTCGCTCCGCCCTGTAAATGCGCGCAACGATCTGGCACGAGATAAGCAAGGTCGATGGTGCGCATAACAGCGCCAGGGAAGGGAATCTCATGCTGCTCAAGTCTGAAGCAGATGGCCGCAAGCCGGCCGGCGCGACCACGCCCGTACGTACCGGGACCGATCAGACCTTCAACGCGCAAGATGTCGTGACATCCGCATTCGCGCTCGAGCGGCGCGCGGGATGGCATGTGCCCCGCCGCTCAAATCGTCCGATCAATCTCGAACGCCGCGCGCGCTTCGCGCGCATCGAGACCGCCTGAGGACGCGCCATGCGCTGCGAATCCTGCGCGCATACTGCATGACGGCGCGCCACGCCGCCATCATGTTTACTTTTCGCCAAGGCGCCAGGAGCCGTCCCAGTCGTCGCCGGGCGGGGTCGACGCCATGCGGTCCAGCCGTTTCATGAACGCCAAGGACGGCCCGTCGCCGGGGACGGCGTCGAGCCCGCAAGAGAAAGCGCGGCGCGCTTCGTCCCAGTCGCGGCGACGATAAGCGGCGAGTCCAGCCGCATAGTTTTCACGCAGGAAGCTCTCTGGATCGGCAAGCGCGCCCTTGCGGCCCATGATCTCGTAGATGCGCTCCGGCTTCCCTTGGCCCGCCATGGCGACGCAGTCGATCTCGCGCGTCTCGACGACATCCGCCGCGCCTTTCGCCGTCGCTTCCGACACGAGTGCGCGCGCGCCGTAATGCTTGCAGGCGCCCTCGAGGCGCGATGCGAGATTCACCGTGTCGCCGATGACGGTGTAATTCATCATCTGCTCGGAGCCGATGCTGCCGACGAGCGCTTCGCCCGTCGCGACTCCGATGCGCATGTCGAAGGAGATCGGCGCGCTGCGCATGCCGAGGAGCTCTGGCAGGGAGTCGCGCAAGCGTGCGACGCGCTCGGCCATATCGACCGCGGCGAGACAGGCGAGCCGCGCCTGATCGGCGTCCGCGTTGAAGGGCGGGCCCCAATAGGCCATGATCGCGTCGCCGATATACTTGTCGATGATGCCGTCATTTTGTCGGATGGGTTCCGACATGGTCGAAAAATAGTGATTGAGAACCCTGACCAGCCCTTGCGGCGTCATGGCCTCGCTCGTTCCGGTGAAGCCGGCGATATCGCAAAAGAGAATCGTCATCACGCGGCGCTGGCCGTCAGCCGCGAGCGTCGGCTTGTCGATCAGGCCCTGCACGACGCGCGGATCGACATAGTGCCCGAATGTGTCGAGGATTCGTTCCTTCAAACGCAACTGCTCGACCATGCGGTTGAAGGCGGCGGTGAGATGGCCGATCTCGTCGCGCGTCGTCACGTCGATCACCTGATCGAGCCTGCCCGACTCCACTGCGCGCGCGCCTTCCAGCAGGCGACGCACGGGGCCGGTCACGCCGTCGCTCACCAGCGTCGAGAAGATGACGCCGAGGGCTGCGGCGATGAGGGTCAATGCGATCGCGAACCACATGACTTTCTGCAGCGCGTCGATCGTGACGGCGCCGTCTACGCGCAGCATCGAGAGCATGTCGCTCCGGATCGTCTCAAACCCTTTATTGACCTCGTCGCGAAACTGATCGACGCGCACGAGCCCTTCCGAGACGGTGCGCGCGTCCTTGGCCTCCATGGCGCGCAGCAGCCGCTCGATCTCGTCGTTCAGGAAGCGGCGCGTTCCGTTCATCAACAAGTCGAGATGGCTGTCGAGCCGCACCAGCGTCTTCTGGTCTTCGAAGGTGCCGCCGTCGTGGATGAGCGCGCCGATCGCCGCGCGCGCGGCGCCGACTTCGCGCTCGACATCCTGACCCTTGGCGATGAGGATCTTCCGGAGCGCCTCGACCTTTTCCTTGTCGGGCGTCGGCTGCTGGGTCTCGACGACGACGCGCCGCAAGGCGAGCGCGCGTTCGAGAGAGCGGATATGCGCCCGCGCGAGACTCCCATAGGCCGGCATGTAGCTTGCGGCCAGCTCCTCGAAATGGTCGGCCACGCGGCGGACCATCACGAGAGACAGAACGGAAGTAATCGCCATCAGCACGATCAAGGCCAGGGCGATGCCCATGATCTTGCGTCTGATCGAAACAGAAAACATGCGTGCCCCTCCGGCGCAAAGCCGAAGGGACCTTAACCCAGGCTGGCTGGCGGCGGAATCCGCCGCCCTCGCTTTTGCGGCGTTACATTCCGTGACGCGGGCGGACCAACCAGTAAAGCAGACCCATGAAGGTGAAAGCCGCCCCAACGAGGGCGACGACGTCGCCAATCATCTCATCCGCCATACTGCGGCTCGCCATCACGATGAGCAGTCCCGCAATGGCGAACCAGAGCGGGGTCTGGCTGCGTTCCTCGGTCTCGGGCATCTTTCTGTTGGTGATATTGGTCATTTGGCGCATTCCTGATCTGGGCCGCGGCTCGTTCCGCCGCGCAAAATCGGAACGTCAGTCTAGTTGGCGCGACCGCGCCGACACGGCGTCATTTACGCCTTTCGCCGGCGGATTTCCGCCAAAGCTCGCGCCGGGTCAGATGTCGAGGTCGCGATAGACGGCGATCTCGCGCTCCCGCGCGACGCGGGCGTCTTCGCCCGCCCGCACGCCGCGCCAGATATCGAAGATCATGACCAGCGTGGTGAAGAGGCCAGTCACCTTCGCCATGATGAATCCGAAGGGAAAGATGATCTTTTCCGGCGCGAGGATGAACTGGGCGCCGAGAAAAATGGTCGCCGCGTCGATGAAATAGGCGGGGCGGTAGAGCGATTTTTCCTTCCAGGCGCTGCGGGCGTAGTGCTTGGAATGCTTCTTCACCGCCCGGTTATAGTCGGGATTGGGGAAGAGGCCGAAGAAGCGGCGCTTGGGCGGGAGGGCGTTGGGGCCCGCGATCATGGCGTTGAAAAGCCCCCGCATCTCGGCATGCGCGACGAGCGCCAGCGCCAGATTGGCCGCGAAGAGGGCCAGCTTGAGCTGAGGCAATGACACGTAGAGCTGCGCCGCCACATCCACGAAGAGAAGCTGCGTCACGGCGTTGAGGGCGAAGGCCGAACGGTGGAAGGCGGCGCGATTGATGCTCTGGATCTTCTCGTCGAAAAAGGCGACGCCCGGCTTGGTCTGGATGAGGATGTGGAGCGTCAGCCGCTCCTCTTCCGTGAGCGCCCATCTCTTGCCGAGTTCGTTGATCGTCTCCCCGGGCGTCGCGCCTTTCGGGATCTTGAAGGTCACCCTGGCGATGAAGGCCGAGGCGCGCGAGAGGAACCCGCGCGCCGCCGCGTAATGCGACGTCACGGCGCCGATCAGTTTCTCCGGTTCGGACGCCATCTTGCCCCTTCCGCCGCCGCGCGCGAAACAATCGGGAGCCGGTTATCCATGCCCGACCGGACCCAAATCGCTCTCCCGAAACTTATGCGGCTTTGCGACGCCGGGGCAAGAGGCCCGCCACTGTCAGTGACCGCCCGAATCCGCGGCGCGCGCGGCCTCGAACAGGAACCAGGTGCGCTTCTCGGTCGCGTCGATATATTGCTCGAGCAGGCTCGCCGTGGCGACGTCGTCCCAATCGTCGCACACGCCATGCGCCTCGCGCATCGATTTTGCGATGGCGATGTTGTCGTTCATCAACTCGACGAGCATTTCGTAAGGCGAGACGAAGTCCTTCTCGTTCTCCGTGAGCGCCGTCAATTCCAGGATCTGCCCAAGGGAGCGCAGCGTCGGCTGGCCCAGCTTGCGCGCGCGCTCGGCGAGCGGGTCGATGGATTCCAGAATTTCCGAGCTCTGGTCGTCGAGCATTTCGTGGAAATCGCGGAAATTCGGCCCGCTGACATGCCAGTGGAAATTCTTGGTCTTGAGATAAAGCACATAGGCGTCCGCGACGAGACGGTTGATCCGCTCGGCCAGGGTCGCCGTCGCTTCCGGGGAAAGATCGCTCGGCGTGTTGAGCGACGCGCGCTCCGTGTCGCGGGACTCGGCGACGTTCATGCTCATATTCGTCTCCTTGGGACAGGCCTCCAGCGTTACGCGAGAACGCGCGCGCGCTTTCCTTGTTCCAGCCCCCGGAGGGGGGGCGGCGCCGACGCCGCCCCCGAATTTTCAAGCGACGCGCGAGGCCTTGCGCTCGAAGAACAGGGCCTGGCTGATCGTCGCCTTCACGGTGTCGACCTTGTAAGGCTTGCTGATGAGAAAAGCCGGTTCCGGCCGCTCGCCCGTGAGCAGGCGCTCGGGAAAGGCGGTGATGAAGATCACCGGACAGTCGAAGGTCTGCAGCATCTCGTTGACGGCGTTGAGCCCCGAACTGCCGTCGGCAAGCTGGATGTCGGCCAGGATGAGCCCCGGCCGCTTCGCCTGCGCGAGCTCGACCGCCTCCTTGTGGGTTCGGGCGATGCCGATCACCTGATGCCCGAGATCGCGCGCGATGAATTCGATGTCCTGCGCGATGAGCGCCTCGTCTTCGATGATGAGGACATCGGTCGCAACCCGCTCGGCGATCTCGCGGCCAGCCTGCGCGATCAGCGCCTCGACCTCCTGCGGCTTGATGGAGAGAATATCCGCCACGTCCTCGATCGAGAAGCCTTCGACCGTGCGCAGCAGGAAGGCCTGGCGCGAGCGCGGCGTCAGCAGGCTGACATTGCGCTGTGCGGCGGGGGCCTCGTCATCGTCCTCCGGCCTGTCCTCCACATTGAGCGGTATGGACGACCAGGAGGCCATGAACAGATGGTAAAGCCCGACCTTGGCCGACATATTGGCCGGAAAGGCGTCGATATCGGCCACCAGAGCCTCGAGCGTCGCGACGACATAGGCGTCGCCGCTCTTCTGCGACCCGCACAGGGCGCGCGCGAAGCGGCGCAGATAGGGAAGATGCGGAGCGATCTCGCGTGAGATGTTCATGGCGACACCCTGCGGTCTTGTTGGAAAGCTGCTGCCGTTGAGCATTACGTTGTGCCCGGATAGAAATCCACAACTGGAGTCTGGAACGTTTGCGTCTCCACCGGGTTGCCTATTTCGAGGCGCCTGGAGCGAGGGCGCTTTTTACGGGACATCGTCGTTTTCGACGGGCGTCTAGAGGCCATAAATGTCGCAGGGCAACGAAAGAGAGGAAAGAAAAATGCCGACGGCGGAGCTCGCCGAGACGCGTCCAATGGAGGACGAGGCGGTCGACGGCGCGGAAGTCGCCTTTCTGGAGCCGCATATTCAGGAACAATTGGGGCGTGTCCTGCGCTCGTTCTGCGATGACCTGGTTCACCAGCCGATCCCGGACAAATTCGTGGTGCTGCTCGCCCAGCTCGAAGCCAAACAACGCGAGAAGAAATGACAGACGCGTCGTTCGGAGAGCAGATGGTGGCGCAGATTCCCTATTTGCGGGCCTTCGCCATCTCGCTCTCAGGCTCATATAGCGTCGCCGACGATCTCGTCCAAGATACGCTTGTGAAGGCGTGGTCCCACGCCGACAGCTTCGAGCCCGGGACGAATTTCCGCGCCTGGCTCGTGACCATTCTGCGCAACACCTATTTCTCCCAATACCGCAAGCGCTCCCGCGAGGTGCAGGACAGCGACAACGTGCTGGCCGAGCAGATCCCGGTGAAGGGCGGGCAGGAATCGAACGTCACCATGCAGGACGTGCAGAAGGCGCTGAACAAGCTGGCGCCGGAGCACCGTGAAATCCTGCTCATGATCGGCATCACCGAACTTTCCTATGAGGAGGCGGCGCAGGTCTGCAACATCGCGGTCGGCACGGTGAAGAGCCGTTTGAACCGGGCGCGCGCCAAGCTCGCCGAGCATCTCGGGCTCAGCGGCGTCCACGAGATCGACTACGATCCGACCGTGACCGGCCTCGCCGCCCGGAAGAGCACGAAGGCCCTTTAGGCCCAAATCGAGAAATTCGCTCTCAGACGCCTGGAACTCGGCGAAGGTATCGCTGGTTTGGGGTTAGGCGCACAGGGTCGCGGCCCCTGCGGCGCCCAACTTGAATGCCGACGGTCCCGAGCCGTCGGCTCATTGAAGCGCGGAGCGGAATTGGCAGTCGAACAGGCACTCTGGCGGCTCTTTTTTTCGGCGTTGGCGGTCGCCGGAGAAGCGGGCGGCGCATTGGCGGCGGCCCCGGCCGACTCCCCGCCGTCATCGGCTGATTTTTGGGGCGCGGCGACGGCGGCGCTCGCCCTTGCGCTCGCGGGGACGCTCGTCGCCCTATGGAATGCAAACGCCGCCCGCCGCAGAACCGCCAAGGCGACGCATGGCCTCGCCGTAATGGCCCAGCGGCTGAAGGCCGGCGAACTGTCGAATTGGACCGTTACCGGCGTCCCGGACGTCGACGACATCGCCCACACGCTGGAGGAGTTCGAGCAGAGGCTGCGGCGCAAACGCGCTTTGCTCACGCGCCTCAACGCCGAACTGATCCGCGGTTCGGGCGGCGCCTCCACCAACAGCGTCAACAACCAGCTGCGCGCCATCATCGACGCCCTTCCGGTCGGCGTGTTGTTGGCGGAGGCGCCGAGCGGCCGGATTCTCGAAGGCAATTCGGCGCTGGAGGCGATCCGCCGCGGCCCGGTGATCTATTCCGATGCGGTCGAGAACTACGAGTACTGGAGCGCCGTCCACGAAAATGGCGAGCCCGTGCTCAAGGAGGAATATCCGCTCGCCCGGGCGCTCGCCGGCGAGGAGAAGCCGGCGCTGGAATGCCGCATGCAACGCGGCGACGGGAGCTGGGGATGGATCAGCGTCACTGGCGCGCCGATCCGCAATGAACGGGGCGAAGTCATCGCCGCGATCGTCGCCGTGACGGACATAGACGAAATCAAGCGCGCCGAGGAGCATCGGCGCCTGATGAATCTCGAGCTGCATCACCGGGTGAACAATTCGCTGGCGATGATCCAGGGCATCGCAAACATCACCGCCCGGACGGCGACGGACTTCGCCTGCTTTCGCAACAGTTTCTCGGACCGCATCCAGTGCCTGAGCCGCATCTCCACGCTTCTCGTCAAGAAATCATGGGCGCAGACGCCGATGAGGGAGCTGGTGACGGCGGCGCTCGCCTGCGACACGGCCGGGCTTCGTGATCGCGTCCAGATCTCCGGCGATGATGTGGAGCTGCGCTCGGAAGTCGCGCTGGCGCTCGGCATGGCGCTGCACGAACTCCTCGCCAATGCGGAACAGCACGGCGCCTTGTCGACGGAGGAGGGGAAAGTCGTCCTTGACTGGCAGGTCGCCGACAGCGAAGGGCGCAAGCTCCGCATCGAGTGGCGCGAGCAGGGCGGGCCGCCGGTCACGGCCCCTCAGCGGGCGGGCGTCGGGCAATATCTGATGAAGACGGTCCTCACGCGGCAGTTTTGCGGCGACATCGACATCGCCTTCGAGCCTGAAGGCGTGCGCGCCACGCTCACGGCCGAAATCTAGTCTTCGACCGCCTCCTGCGGCGTCACGCGCAGCGCCGTGACGCGATTCCTGATTTTGCGCATCACCTCGAAGCGGAAGCCATGATAGGTGAAAACCTGGCCCGCCTCGGGAATGGCGCCCGCCTCGTGAATGACGAGGCCCGCGATCGTCGTGGCTTCCTCGTCCGGCAGGCTCCAGGCCATGACGCGGTTAAGGTCGCGCACGGGCACGGCGCCGTCTACGAGCACCGAGCCGTCCGGCTGCGGCCGAACGCCCTGCACGGCGAGATCGTGCTCGTCGCGAATGTCCCCGACGATCTCCTCCAGAATGTCCTCGAGCGTGACGAGGCCCATCACCTCGCCATATTCGTCGACGACCAGCGCGAAATGCGTCTTGCGCTTGAGAAAAGCCTCGAGCTGATCCTCGAGCGTCGTCGCCTCGGGCACGAACCAGGGCGCATACATGACGTCGTCTATGTCGATCTTCGAGGCGTCGCCGCCGGCGGCGTCGAGCGCGCGCAGCAGATCCTTCGAATGCAGGACGCCCACGAAATTATCGGGGCGCTCGCGCCAGAGCGGCATGCGGGTGAAGGGCGAGGAAAGCACTTCCCGCACGATCTGGACCGGCGGAAGATCGGCGTCGATGGTCCGCATCTTGGTGCGATGGATCATCACGTCGGCGACATGCAGCACCTGCAGATCGAGCACGCCGCCGAACATGTCGCGCGCCGAACGCTCGACCTCGCCCTCTTCGTGCAGAATGTCCACCGCGCCTTTCAGCTCCTCATAGGGCGAGAGCATGGTGCGGCCATGGCCGATCTCGACGCCCGCGAGTTTCAGCACGGAGCGCACGATCCATTCGACGGTTGCGAGCACCGGACCGAAGATCGAGACGAAAGGCGTGATGAAACGCGCGACGCGCAGCGACATGGCGTCGGGATGATTGATGGCGAGCGTCTTGGGCAGCACCTCCGCGAAGACCAGCAGCAGCACGGTCATGAGGATCGTGGCGTAGACCGCGCCGTTCTCGCCGGCGACGACGGTGAGCACGCTGGTTGTAAAAGCCGAGCCGCCAATATTGACCAGCGTGCTGCCGAGCAGCAGAGCGGCGATCATGCGGTTGCGTTGGCGCAGCAGGCGATTGACGGCGCCGGCGCGCTTGTCGCCTTCCTTCTCCAGCGTATGCATCCGCGCATGGGACGCCGCAGTCAGCGCCGTCTCGGAACCCGAGAAGAAGGCCGAGAGAAAGACGCAGGCGATGACGACGAGGACGTCCGTCCAGTCGAAACCCGACCCGCCGCCGGAGGGGAGCCCATGCATGTTGGTTACGCCCGCGCCAGTTCGTCGTTGAGGAAGCTCAGGACTTCCGCGGGCTCCACCGATTTGGCGATGAAAGCCTCGCCGATCCCGCGCATGAGGATGAAGGTCAGCGCGCCGCCCTCGACCTTCTTGTCCTGATACATGGCGGCGAGAATGGCCTGCGCGTCGCCGCTCCAGCCGGGGATCTGCCGGATTTCCGTCGGCAGACCGACGCCGTGCAGGTGGCGCGCGACGCGGTCCGCGTCGTCCGTGGAGCACAAACCGAGCCGCGCGGAGAAGCGCGCGGCGCAGGCCATGCCGATGGCGACGCCCTCGCCATGGACGAGACGCTCGCTGTCGTAATTCGTGAGTAGCTCGAAGGCGTGGCCGAACGTATGGCCGAGATTGAGGAGCGCGCGATCGCCCTGCTCGGTCTCGTCGCGCGCGACGATCGTCGCCTTGGTCTCGCAACTCACCGCCACGGCGCAAATCTGCTCGGCGCGGCTGTGGAACACGGCCTCGGCGTCGGCCTCCAGCCATTCGAAGAAACGCTTGTCGCCGATGAGCCCGTATTTGACGACCTCGGCGTAGCCCGCGCGGAACTCGCGCAGCGAAAGCGTGCGCAGCACGTCGACGTCGGCGAGCACCAGCAAGGGCTGGTGGAAGGCGCCGATGAGATTTTTTCCGTAGGCGGAATTGATGCCCGTCTTGCCGCCGACGGATGAGTCGACTTGCGAGAGCAGCGTCGTGGGGATCTGCACGAAGCGCGACCCGCGCCGCACGCTCGCCGCGACATAGCCCGCAAGATCGCCCACGACGCCGCCGCCAAAGGCGACGATGAGGTCGCGCCGCTCGATCTTGGCGGCCAGAACCTCGTCGCAGACGCGCCCGAAGGTCGCGAGCGATTTCGATTGCTCGCCCGGCTTCACCACGATGGTGGCGTAGCGGACGCCCGCCTTTTTGAGGCTCTCCTCCAGCGTCGGCAGATGCAGCCGCGCGACATTCTCGTCGGTGACGATGGCGCAGGCGGCGCCCGGCGCGACGCGCTTGATATGCTCGCCCGCCTCCTCAAGAAGATGAGAGCCGATGAGAATGTCGTAGGAGCGCCCGCCCAGCGCGACATGCACGGTTTCCCGATGCGTCGCGCCCTGCTCGGTCTGCGCGCGCTCCAGATGCAAATGAGTCATGGCCTTGGTGAAATCCTTCTTCTGCGCGGCGCGGCGCGTGGCGTCGATGCGCGGCAGCTCGGCGGCGAGCGCGGCGAGCGTCTCCTCCACCATCACGTCCTGCGGTTCGTCGCGCGATTCCACGCGAATGTCGGCGAGTTCATAGAGCGGCCTGCGCTTCTCCAGAAGCTGGCGCAGCGTTTCTTCAGGGTCTTCGGTATGGAGCAGCGGGCGGTCGTTCTTGCGGCGCACGCGCTTCATTAGCGTCTTGAGATCGGCGTCGAGCCAGATGGAGACGGC
The DNA here is from genome assembly GCF_049675845.1 of Methylocystis parvus. Classification (GTDB taxonomy): domain Bacteria; phylum Pseudomonadota; class Alphaproteobacteria; order Rhizobiales; family Beijerinckiaceae; genus Methylocystis; species Methylocystis parvus_A. The sequence goes on along the minus strand of NZ_CP187161.1, from coordinate 2,795,047 downwards.
GCGCTCGGAAATGCGCTCGCGCGTGCGCGGGTCCATGAAGGCGCCGCCGCCGGTCGCGAGCACGATCTGGCCGGCGTTGAGGAGCCGCATGATGACGCGGCGCTCGCCGTCGCGAAAATAGCTCTCGCCGTATTTGGCGAAGATCTCGGGAATCGTCATGCCGGCCGCCGCCTCGACGATCGCCGCGTCGGCGTCGACGAAGGGCAGCCCGACGCGCGCGGCGAGACGCTGGCCGATGGCGCTTTTCCCCGAGCCCATCATGCCGACGAAGACGAGCGCCCGCCCGCGCAATCCGTCCCGGATCGCGGCAATGCGGTCATCCCCGCCGCCGGGCGCAGGCGCCGGCGTCGCGCCAAGGGTTTGCGTTCGAGTCATGGCGGCAATCTATACCGAGGTTTTGCCGAATTCAGCCCCTCTCGGCGGCGCGGGCGAGAAAGGCGGTCATGAAGGCCGGCAGGCGCGGATCGTCATGGACGCCGGGCGCCAGCATGTGAACGTCCGAAAGCTCGGGCTCCGCCTCCTGGCCGAGATAGCCCAGCACCCGCTCGCGCAAGGCGCTCGCCGGCTGCGGCCAGTCGATCTGCTTGATGCAGGCGACGCGCTGGCGATCGAAGATCACGGTCCAGCCCTGCGCCGCGGCGCCCTCCCCGGCCGGAAGGCCCGCCTCCTCATGGAGTTCCCGCGCGAGGCTCCCCGGCAGATCGACGACGCCGCCCGCGATGACATCGTGCGGGTCCGGCGTGCCGCCGGGAAAATAGCGCTGGCCGGCCGCCGAATGGCCGGGCCCCATTTCGCCCACGAGATAGGCCCCATCGCTGGAGCGCACCGCCGGCATGGCGAAGCAGTTGAAAACGCTTCGGTCCGGCCAGCCGAAATCGCGCCAGCCCAGAAAACGCGAGAAGCGGGTCTCGAAGGCGTCGAGCCTCAGCACGCGCGCGCCCGCCTCCACGCCGATTTCGGCGCGGCAGGCGAGGAGGACGGGACCGTCGTAAAGTGTCGGATTGCGCTCGACCCGCTCGGCCCAATGCCGGTCGATCGCCGCCGCTTCCGCCTCGGCGAAAGCCCAGCGATGCGGAACGAGGCGACAGTCGAGACGGTCGACCTCGACGATGCTCGGCTCCATGCTCACAGAAACAGCCTCCCCTCGCCGACGCGAACGGCCTGCCCGCCAATCGCGACGCGCGTCAGCGCCCCGCGCTCGACGGTCATGCGCAAGGTAATGCGCGACGGACGGCCCATCGCGTAGCCCTGTTCGATGAACAATTCATGTTCGCCGTCGTCGGGGCGCTCGAACTCCAACGCCACCGCTGCGAAGGCCGCCGCGGCCGAGCCCGTCGCCGGATCCTCGTCGATGCCGAGTCCATTGGCGAACATCCTTGCATGGACCGCGCTGGCCGGGTCGACGGTCTCCCGCGTGTAGAGGAAAGCGCCGGCGGCGGCGCCGATCACGTCGGAAAACGGAGCCGCGCGCCGCGCCCGATCGAGGGCCGCCCGCGACGCGATGGGGACATAGACGAAAGCCGGGCCGGCGGCGCGGATGGTCGGCGCATGGCCGTCGAACCCGATGTCTTCGGGCGCGAGCGACAGGGCGTCAGCAAGCGCGGCCCCGTCCGGCGCGCCCGCGAGCGTCGCCGGAACGACCGGCAGGGCGAGTTCGGCGTAAGTCACGCCACTGCGCCCGCGCAGCGCCTCGCAGCGCAGGAGTCCCAGCTTGCATTCCAGCACGACGGCGACGCCGTGGCGCGAGAGAAGATCGCCCGCCCGCGTCTCTGCAAGATAAGCGGCGGCGCCGATCGTCGGATGGCCCGCGAAGGGCAGCTCCGTCGCGGGCGTGAAGATGCGGACCCGCGCCGTGTGGACGGGGTCGCGCGGCTCGAGCAGGAAAACCGTCTCGCTCAGATTGAATTCGCGCGCGATCGCCTGCATTTCGTCGCCGCCCAGAGCATGCGCGCCCTCGACGACCGCCAGCGGATTTCCCGCGAAACGCCGGTCGGTGAAGACGTCGAGAAGGGCGTAGGACAGGCTGCGGGTCACGTCGCCGCGTCAGTCCTGCATCTGCAGCAGCGCGACGCTGTCGCGGAACTCGACGAGTTCGACGATCTTCCCCTCCTCGAAGCGCACGAAATCCGCGACCTCGACAATGCCCCGGCGCCCGGTGCCGTGATGGCGCCATTCCACAGTGCGGCGGGTGGCGACCGATCCGCCGTCGATCACCATGTCGGGCGTTGCGCAGCTCACCTGCTCGAAATCGACCGCCACCGAGCGCACGACGCTCAAAAGCGCCTCGATTCCGCGATGGCGTCCCGCATAGGCGATCGAGCGCCGGTCGCCGACGAATTCGCAGACGACGTCGGGCGCGTAATAGCTGCGAAACAGCTTGATGTCCGGGCCCTGGCGGGAGAAGCTGCCAAGCGCCTTCATCCGCCGCGCCATCTCCTCCCGGCTGAGGCCAGGATGAGGCGGGTTCAACATGTCCTCGAAGCTCTTCTGCGGCTCATCCGCCATGCGGGACGGAGCGTGATGGTCGAGAAATTCGTGCATCTCCGCGATGCGGTCGTTACGCCAGCGGAGAAAATGGGCCATGTCCATGCAATAGACTTCGCCCGTGGCGCGGCGCCGCCAGTGGCTCGTCCAGCGCACCGCCGTACGGTCGCCCTCGACGACGACGTCCCTCACCTCGAAGTCGAGCGGCTCATATTCGATGTCGGTCCGGCGCAGATGTTCGCCCAGCGCCTGGCTGCCCTGCCAGTGACCTGCGGGGAACATGCCGACCCTGCCATTGTAGCTGAGCTCGGCGTCGTCCGTGAAAAGCTTGACAGTCGCCGCTATGTTTCCCGACATGCGGACACTGATGAGCTCGTGCACGCGCCGGCGCGTTTCGTTCTCGGCGGCCTGTCTTGGCCCTCCGCCCATCCCATGCATAAGATGTCGCCCTGACCCGTAGCTCCCGGACGCCGCAATTGCGTCGGGCGGTCTCCGGCTTCCAAACGGAGACTTTCCTGGAATAACGCCGTGCAATATGCCCGGTCGGAGCGCCGGTTGTCGACCGGCTTCTAGAGAGGAAACGCCGCCCGATGAACGGGACAACACTAAAAAAGCCCCGATTTTAGAGAAAAATTTCGCCAGAAAAGATTTAGTCGCTCATCAGCGCCAGCGACACCGTGTCGCGAAACTCGATCAGTTCGACCACCAAGCCGTTCTCGAATCGAACAAAATCGGCGAGCTCGGAAACGCCGACGCGGCCCGTGCCGCGGTGACGCCAATGGACGCGGCGGCGCCCGCAGACCCGTCCCTCCTCGATCATCATTTCCGAGACGGCGAAATTGCGCTGCTCGAAATCGACGTTGACGGCGCGGATGATGCCGACCATCGCTTCGACGCCGACATGCCGGCCGGCATAGGGAAGCCGGGCGCGGTCGCCCACGAACTCGCAGACGATGTCGGGCGAGCAGAGTTCACGGACCAGATCGAGATCGGGCGCTTGGTCGTAGGCGACGAGCCGGCGCGCGCGCTGCTCCATCTCCTCCCGGGTCAGCTCTGGCGCACGGGGCGCGATGAGGCTCTCGAGGCTGGGGAGCGCGGCGAAGGGCGACGAAGCCTTGCTCTGCGCGTCGAAAAACTCGTGCATCTCGACGACGAGGCCATTCTCCCAACGCAGGAAATGGGCGGCGTCGATCGGATAGACCTTGCTCGTCGCATGGCGGCGCCAATATCCGCGCCAGCGCACCGCTGCGCGGTCTTCGTCGACGACGATGTCGAGAATCTCGTGATCTTGCGGAAAATAGTTCTCATCCGTGCGCCGGAAGAGATCGCGCACCGCAGGCGCGCCGGCCCATATGTCGGGCCCGATGATCCCCTCCCGCCATGCGTTGCAATAGACGACGACGAGAGGGTCTACATAGGTTTGAAAGCGCTCATATTGCCGGCGCATTCGGCATTCGAGCATTTCGGCGATGAGGCGGCGTTGGTCGGCGGCGGTCAGCCGAATCGTGCGGTTGCCCCCACCCTCCATGCCCCTGACCCTCCTTGCGCCTCGGGCCGGCGCGCAGCCCCTCCGACCGCGCGCCCGCCCATCATTTGCTTAATTGCGCTCCTTGTCGACGAGCTTGTTCTTGCCGATCCAGGGCATCATGGCGCGAAGCCGGGCGCCGACCTCCTCGATCGGATGCGCGGCGTTGCGCGCGCGCGTCGCCTTGAACGAGGTCTGGTTGACCTTGTTCTCCAGCATCCAGTCGCGCGTGAACTTGCCGGACTGAATGTCCTCGAGGCAGCGCTTCATCTCGGCCTTGGTCTCCGGCGTGATGATGCGCGGGCCGGTGACGTATTCGCCATATTCGGCGGTGTTCGACACCGAGTAGTTCATGTTGGCGATGCCGCCCTCATAGATGAGGTCGACGATGAGCTTCACCTCGTGGAGGCACTCGAAATAGGCCATTTCCGGCGCGTAGCCGGCCTCGACCAGCGTCTCGAAACCGTTGCGGATCAGCTCGACGAGGCCGCCGCAGAGCACGACCTGCTCGCCGAAGAGATCGGTCTCGCATTCCTCGCGGAAGGTCGTCTCGATGATGCCGGCCTTGCCGCCGCCGATCGCCGACGCATAGGAGAGCGCGATGTCCTTGGCGTTGCCGGACGCGTCCTGATGCACCGCGACGAGGCAGGGCACGCCGCCGCCCTTGAGATATTCGCCGCGCACCGTGTGGCCGGGGCCCTTCGGCGCGACCATCATCACGTCGAGATCCTTGCGCGGCTCGATGAGGTTGAAGTGGATGTTGAGGCCGTGCGCGAAGAGCAGCGCGGCGCCCTGCTTCAGGTTGGGGGCCAGCTCATTGGCGTAGATCTCGCCCTGCAGCTCGTCGGGCGTCAGCATCATGACGACGTCGGCCCATTTGGCGGCTTCCGGAACGGTCATGACCTTGAGGCCGGCGCCTTCCGCCTTGGCGGCGGAGGCGGAGCCGGGACGCAACGCGACCGCGACGTCCGGAACGCCCGATTCCTTGAGGTTGAGGGCATGCGCGAAGCCCTGGCTGCCATAGCCGACAATGGCGACCTTCTTGCCCTTGATCAAATTGATGTCGGCGTCCCGATCGTAGTAAACGCGCATTTCCTGTCGTTCCTTGATTGTCTGGTGTTTTGGCGGATGACGGGACCGCCCGGCCTGACGTCATGAATTTCGCGCGCCCTTTTACGCGGCGCGGCCGTCTAGGTCAAAGGCCGCCTCGAAAGGCGGCCCGGCGCGAAGGCTTTTTCTGGAAGAGTCTCAGTATTTCGCGACGACCGGCGCCGGCTCCTGCCCGCCAAAGCGCCAGTTCAGCCCGATGCGGGTGACGTTCGTCGTGAACCGCCCGGTCGAGAAGGAGCCGAGAAAGGGCGCGGGTCCAGCTCCGAAGGCGGGGCCATTCACGCCGCTCAGGCTCACATAGAGATATTCCGCCTTGAGCGACAGATTGCGCGTGAGCGCATATTCCGTGCCCGACCCTACCGTCCAGCCGAACTGCGTCCGCGCGCCGGACCCCGTAAAGAGCGCGCCCGCGACCTGCGCGCCCGAGGTCGCGATTTCGCCGTAGGCCGCGCCGCCCGTGGCGTACAGGACCGACGAACCCCGCGCATAGCCGATCCGCGCGCGCGTCGTTCCGAACCAGTTCATGGCGTTCGGCGTGTCGGTGAAGACGAAGCCGTTGGGACCGCCGATCGTGGTCGCCTGATGCCAGGCTCTCACGCCGCTCCATTGCGCGTCGGTTTCCACGCCGAGGACGATCTGATTGGCGAATTGATGGTTGTAGCCGACCTGCCCGCCCGCTACCGCGCCGCCAGTGCGATTGGAGACATAGGTCGAGAAGGCGAGGCCCGGATTGGCGAAGGCGGTGACCCCGTCGACCACCCCGCCGCCATAGCCGGCGTTCACGCCCGCGTAGAAGCCGGTCCAGTCGAGCGAGGGTTTCTGGAACAGCAGCGCCATGATCCCCCCTTCGGTCGAGGGCATGAGATCGGAAAGGCCGCCAAACCGATAATTGAGTCCGCCGCGGACCATATGGGCCTGCATCAGCCCCGTGGAGAAGGAGCCGGCGAGCGGCGGCAAGGGAGGCGGCGTCAGGCCGATCGCCGGGGCGGAAACGCCCGGCAGCTGGAGATAGAGATATTCCGCCCGCGCCGAGAGCCGACCCGAAAGCGCGATGTCGAGGCCCGCGCCGGCGGCCCAGCCGACATTCGTCTGGCGCGCATAGCCCGACGAGATCAGACCCGCGGCGAGCGCCTGCACGCCGCTGGCCGAGGTCTCGCCATAGGCGACGCCGCCGGTCACATAGGGAAGCAGCCGGCCGAAGGAATAGCCCGCCCGCGCGCGCGTCGTGCCGAACCATTCGAGGCTCTGGCTTGTATTGGCGTATGTCGCGACCAGCGGATTGGAGGCGGCCGTCGTCGCCTGATGGGAGGACTTGATGTCGCTCCATTGCATGTCGCTCTCAACGCCGAGAACGACGCCGTTGGCGAGTTGATAATCATAGCCGACCTGGCCGCCGACGAACCAGCCGCTCCCCTGGTCGAAGGTGCGCGTCGCCGTCCCTCCAAGGAGAGGGTTGGCCAGCCCGACGCTCGCGTCAAGCACGGCGCCGCCATAGCCGCGGTTGTAGCCGATGTGAAACCCCGTCCAGACGAAGACCGGCGCCGGCGCGGGCGGCGGCTCCTTGCGGGCGGGAAGGTCGGCTGCGAAAGCAGGAAAGCCCGCCATGGCGACGGCGATGGAAAGCAGGGACTTCTTGGACATCTGGACGATCCTCGCCGCCGGGGCGCGGCGGCTGCGACGATTATTGGGTCCAGAATGATGAAGGAGTATGAAGCGTCAACGCGAAGTCAGCCAGAAAGCAGGCGCGGCGGCCTTTCGCCCGCGCCTGTGTCATTTGCGCAACGAATTCCCCTTGCCTGGCCGACGCTAGATCGGATCCGGCCCGCGCGAAATCCTTGCAAGGCCTTCCCATGGTTGGGAGATCATCGGGGCCAGATCGACTGCGGAGCGGCTTCGGCTCTCACCCCAACCCTCTCCCGTTAACGGCGAGAGGGGACTTTAAACCAGCATCTTGCCCTTTTCGTCGATGATGGCGCCGATGTCGACGCCCGCGTCGTCCGAACGATCGGCGAGCAGCATGTCGTTACGAGGGGATCATCGGGAAGCAGTTCTCGGCCTTGTCGACGACGCAGTCGAAAATCACCGGGCCGTCATAGTCGAGCATTTCTTGAATCGCCGCGTCGAGATCCTTGGGGTCCGAGCAGCGAATGCCCTTGCCGCCGAAGGCTTCGGCGAGCTTCACGAAATCCGGCAGCGCCTCGGAATAGCTGTGCGAATAGCGCCCGCCATGCAGCAGCTCCTGCCACTGGCGCACCATGCCCATATATTCGTTGTTCAGGATGAAGATCTTCACCGGCAGACGGTACTGGATCGCCGTCGACATCTCCTGAATGTTCATCAGGATCGAGGCATCGCCCGCACATGTCGATGACGAGCGATTTCGGATGCGCGAGCTGTACGCCGATCGCCGCCGGCAATCCATAGCCCATCGTGCCGAGGCCGCCCGAGGTCATCCAGCGATTCGGCTCCTCGAAGTGGAGGAATGCTGCGCGGCCCACATCTGATGCTGGCCGACTTCGGTCGTGAAATAGCGTACACGTCCTTGTCCCGGGTGAGCGCATAGAGGCGCTGCACGGCGTATTGCGGCTTGATGGTCGTGTCGGAGTTGCGGAAGGCGAGCGACTTCTTCGCGCGCCATTCGTCGATCTGCGCCCACCAATGGTCGAGCGGCTGCTTGTCGGCGTGCATCGCCTCGGCGCGCCACACGCGCACCATGGCTTCGAGCACGTGCGCGCAGTCGCCGACGATGGCGATATCGACCTTGACGTTCTTGTTGATCGAGGAGCGGATCGATGTCGACGTGGATTTTCTTCGAGTTCGGCGAGAAGGCGTCGAGACGGCCGGTGATGCGGTCGTCGAAGCGCGCGCCGACGGCGATCATCACGATCGCAATCGTGCATCGCGTGTTCGCCTCATAGGTGCCGTGCATGCCGAGCATGCCGAGCCAGTTGCTTGCCCGATGCCGGATAGGCGCCGAGGCCCATCAAGGTCGAGGTGATCGGGAAGCCCGTGAGGCCGACGAACTCGCGCAGCAGCGTCGAGGCTCGCTTCGGGCCGGAGTTGATGACGCCGCCGCCCGTATAGAAGACCGGGCGCTTGGCGGCGGCCATCATCTCGACGGCCTCGCGGATCGCCTCCATGTCGGCGTCGAGCTTGGGTTGATAGGTCTTGTGCGCCGCGCCGCGCGGGGGCGTGTAGACGCCGCGCGCGAACTGCACGTCCTTGGGAATGTCGACCACCACCGGGCCAGGACGGCCCGGGACGTGCGATGTAGAAGGCCTCGTGCAGCACGCGCGCGCAAGATCGCGACGCTCTTCACCAGTAATTGTGCTTCGTGCACGGGCGCGTGATGCCGACCGTGTCGCATTCCTGGAACGCGTCGTTGCCGATGAGATGCGTCGGCACCTGGCCGGTGATGCAGACGAGCGGAATGGAATCCATCAGCGCGTCGGCAAGGCCCGTCACGGTGTTGGTCGCGCCGGGGCCCGAGGTCACGAGCAGCACGCCGACCTTGCCGGTTGAGCGAGCATAGCCCTCAGCCGCATGCAACGCGCCGCCTTCGTGGCGCACCAGAATGTGGCTGCACCTTCTCCTGCTGGAAAAGGACGTCGTAGATCGGAAGAACCGCGCCGCCGGGATAGCCGAAGATCGTCTCGACGCCTTGGTCCTTCAGGGCCTCGACCACCATTTCCGCGCCGGTCATCAAGCGCCATCGGCGGAGTGCGGGCTATCCCCGCTCCGTCTCCGGCGCCACATCTACTACGAGAAGACCGCGCATCGCGCCCCGCTTGTTCCTTGACGCGGCAGAGGTTACGGGACGCGCGGGAGAGAATCAAGGGAGGATGCGGTCCTTTAAGTCCGCATCGAGGAGACGGTCGGCAGGAGGGGCGCCGTCCGCCGTTGCGAGCGTAGCGAAGCAATCCGGAGCCGCGCCCCCGCCCCTGGATTGCGTCGCCTGCTGCCGAGCTTTACGCCCCTTCAGCCGCCAACACCGCCTGCACCGCGGGGTCCGCCGCCATCATGTCGTGATGCGCCCGCACCGCCGGAAACTGCGACAGCCCATCGTCGAGCAGCTTCTGGGCCCAGCGCTCCATGGGGAAGACATAGGCGTCGAGATAGCTGCGCTTTTCGCCCAGAAAGAAGCGCCGGCCGGAAAGATGCGCCTCGATCAATGCGAATTTCTTATGCGCCAGCGCCTTGGCGGCTTCGCGAATGTCGTCGAAGGCCTCCTTCTCCCGCGCGCGGGTGTAGCGGTTGGGGACGAACAGCGGGAAGAAGGCCGGATGCAGGTCGCCGGTGATGAAGAAGCTCCAGCGGTCGGCCTCCGCCTCTTCGCGCGCGGAGCCCTGGATCTCCAGCCCCGCCTGCGGAAAGCGCCGGGCGAGATAACGCAGGATCGCGGCGTCCTGCGTAAGGATCCACCCCTCGCCCGTATCGAGCGCGGGCACGGCCCCGGCGGGGTTGATCTTGAGATATTCCTTGTCGCCGAACTGGACTTCCCTGGCGCCGTAAGGCTCGCCGATCCATTCGAGCGCGATATGGGCGGCGAGCGAGCAGGCGCCGGGGTGATAGTAAAGCGTAACCATGGCGAGGCTCCCGGGTGGCGGATGCCTCGCGATAATTAGGGAGCGCAACGACGCCTTTCCGCCGGAAGCGTCGCCTTAAATCCCCTTGGACTTCCCCACCGCCGCCGCCATCACTCCCTGCACCGCGCCCTCCAGCACCAATGCCGGATCGGCGGTCTTCGCCGGATCGAAATGGCCGGAAATCGTCAGCATCGCCACGCCATGCGCCAGCGCCCAGATCTGCAAAGCCACATGCCGCGCACCCTGCGCCGGGGCGCCGGCCTGCTGCAGCCACGCCACCACCGCGCGCCATAAAATTTCCAGCGCATGGTCGGCCGCGCCGCCGGCCCCCGGATCGGCGAGCGTCGCCGCCTGGCCGAACATGGCGGCGTAGAGGCCCGGCTCCTCGCGGGCGAATTTGAGATAGGCGGCGCACATGGCGGCCATGGCGGCCTTGGCGTCGGGCCGGCCTTCATCCCACGCCGCCTCGATGCGCGCGCCGAACGTCTCGAAGCCCTGCCGGGCGATCTCGGCGAGCAGCGCGTCGCGGCCGGAGAAATGACGATAGGGAGCGGCGGGGGTGACGCCCGCGCGGCGGGCGGCTTCGGTCAGGGTGAGGGCGGAGGGGCCGCCCTCGGCCAATATGTCGATCGCGGCGTCGACCAGCGCCTGTTTGAGCGAACCGTGATGATAGCGGCGTTTCACATGCATCGGTTCGCTCGGGACGCTCGCTCCACCCCCAGAACACCGCCACACCGTTGGGCGTCGAGCCCGTCCCTCCCCTTTACGGGGAGGGTGGCGCGCGAAGCGCGACGGGTGGGGTAAAGCCCCGGCCTTTGTCGTCCTTGCCTGAACCCCACCCGGCGGCTTTCAGCCGCCGACCTCCCCGTAAAGGGGAGGTATGGGGATCGCCGCGCAGGGCCGCTAGCGACCCGGCAAACTCACCCCGCGAGCTTCGCCATCAGCGCGTCGGAGATTTCGAAGTTGGCGTAGACGTTCTGCACGTCGTCATTGTCTTCGAGCGCGCCGACGAGCTTGACGATCTTCTCGCCCGCCTCGTCGTCGACCTTGATCGTGTTCTGCGGCCGCCAGACGAGCGCGGCCTTCTTCGAATCGCCGAACTTCTCTTCGAGCGCCTTGGCGACGTCGCGCAGGCTCTCCACGGAGGTGATGATCTCGTGGCTCTCGTCGGTCGAGGACACGTCGTCGGCGCCCGCCTCGATGGCGGCCTCCATCATCGCGTCCTCGGAGGCGACCTTCTTGTCGAACTCGATCAGCCCCACGCGGTCGAACATGAAGGAGACGGCGCCGGTTTCAGCGAGCGAACCGCCCGCCTTGGTGAAATAGGAGCGCACCTCGCCGGCCGTGCGGTTGCGGTTGTCGGTCAGCGCCTCGATGATGACGGCGACGCCGCCCGGGGCGTAGCCCTCGTAGCGCACTTCATCATAGTTCTCCGAATCAGCGCCCGAGGCCTTCTTGATCGCGCGGTCGATATTGTCCTTGGGCATGTTCTCGGCCTTGGCGGCGAGAACGGCGGCGCGCAGGCGGGCGTTCATGTTCGGGTCGGGCAGGCCCGCCTTGGCGGCGACGGTGATTTCGCGGGCGAGCTTGGAGAAGAGCTTGGAGCGGATCGCGTCCTGCTTGCCCTTCTTGTGCATAATATTCTTGAACTGACTATGCCCGGCCATCGTCCTTCGCCCTTTGGTCCTTCAAACTTTCTTGAATGCGCGCTCGCGCCGTCCGGGCCGTCTATACTCTTGGGCGAAGCGGAAATAAAGGAAGGCGCATCGCATGAAGAGAAGGGACGAAGGCCGGGAGCCCAACCCGCCGCATCTGCTGCGCCGATGCGAGCCGCTGCCCGAGGAGCAGCCCAAGCCCGTCCATGACGATCCTGAAGCGGCGAAGCGCGTCGCCGCCCTGTTGGCGAGCCCCGCCTATCGCGAGGCGAATTCCGACGTCGACTTCCTCAATTCGGACGCCGCCCGCGGGCCGAGGCTCGAACTCGACTATCTGAAGCCCGAATTGCTGCTGCGCCGCTACGGGATCACCGAGGCCATCGTCGTTTTCGGCTCGACCCGCATCGTCGAGCCGAAAGCCGCCGCGGCCAGGCTCGCGGAGGCGCAAGCCAAGGCGGCGGCGCGGCCGAACGACGCCGAAGCGGCGACGCGGCTGCGGATCGCGGAGCGCGTCGCCGCCAAAGCCCATTACTACGACATCGCCCGCGAGTTCGGGCGGATCGTGGGCGAAGCGGAGCATTTGACCGAGGGCCGCCGCCTCGCCATCGTCACCGGCGGCGGGCCGGGGATCATGGAGGCGGCCAATCGCGGCGCTTTCGACGTCGGGGCCGCGACCGTGGGGCTGAACATCCACCTGCCGCGCGAGCAGTTTCCCAACCCCTACATCACGCCGGACCTCTGCTTCCGCTTCCATTATTTCGCGATGCGCAAGCTGCACTTCATGCTGCGCGCGCAGGCGCTGGTCGCCTTTCCCGGCGGCTTCGGGACGCTGGACGAGCTGTTCGAGACCCTGACCCTCGCACAGACCCGCGTCATGAAACCGGTTCCGATCGTCCTCGTCGGCGAGGATTATTGGCGGCGCGTCTTCGATCCCGACTTCCTCGTGGAGGAAGGGGTCATCGCGCCCGAGGATCGCGCCTTGTTCTGGTACGCCGAGACGGCGCAGCAGATCTGGGAGGGAATTTTGCGGTGGCGGGAAAAGTGCGGCGATCCGCTTATTTAGCGCGAATCCGGCCCAGTTCCGCCCTGCCGCGGCCCCGCAAAATGCCGGAGGCGTCATTGTAACGGCGCAGGTCGATCACTATTTGACACCTCGCGCGCGGCGGAGCGCGCCCGAGTTTCACAGGAGGTTCTGCATGAGCTGGCTCAAGGCAATCGTTGGCGGCGCCATCGGCGCGGAAGCGCTCACCCTCATCAAGGGTTACGTCGAGAAGGAAGGCGGGCTCGACGCGGTCGTGAAGAAGTTCCAGGACGGCGGCTACAAGAAGCAGGTCGATTCCTGGATTTCCACGGGCCAGAATCAGGCGATCAGCGCCATCGAGGTCGGCCAGGCGATCGGCATCGAGAAGGTCAAGAAGCTGGCCGAGGCGGCCGGCGTCGACGTCAGCAAGGCCCGCGACCTCCTCGCCGAATATCTTCCCATGGCGATCGACAAGGCGACTCCGGAAGGCAAGCTGCCGGCCCCGGAAAAGGACGAGACCAAAAAGTCCCTTTACTGAAACCGCCGCTTGTTAACTGTTTTCAGCCGCCGGAGCCCTTCCGGCGGCTTTCGTTTTACCTGTTTTCCCGCGCCGACTTGCCTCGCGGGCCCCGATTCTTTAAGCCGTTCGGCCAGAAAACTTCGATAAGGACGATTGATGACCAAGCGCGCGCTGGTGACGGGCGTCACGGGGCAGGACGGCGCCTACCTTTCGCAATTGCTGCTGGAGAAGGGCTATGAGGTCCACGGCGTCATTCGCCGTTCCTCGCATCGCGGGGTCGAGGACCATCGCCTGCGCTGGCTCGGCATTGGCGGCAAGGTCCATCTGCACGACGCGGACCTCGCCGACCTCTCCAGCCTCCTGCGCACGGTTCAGGAAGTGCAGCCGGCCGAGATCTACAATCTCGCGGCGCAGTCCTTCGTCGCGTCGTCCTGGCGCCAGCCCATTCTCACCGCCAACGTCACCGCCGTCGGCGTGACGAATATGCTGGAGGCCATGCGCATCGGCGCGCCGGGCGCGCGTTTCTATCAGGCCTCCTCCTCCGAAATGTACGGGCTCATTCAGGAGCCGATGCAGAGCGAGAAGACGCCCTTCTATCCGCGCTCGCCTTACGCCGTCGCCAAGCTCTACGGCCACTGGATCACAGTGAATTACCGCGAGAGCTTCGGCCTGCACGCGTCGTCCGGCATACTCTTCAACCACGAGAGCCCGCTGCGCGGCGTCGAATTCGTCACCCGCAAGGTCACCCACGGCGTCGCCGCGATCAAACTCGGCAAGGCGAACGAACTGCGCCTCGGCAATATCGACGCCAAGCGCGACTGGGGCCACGCCAAGGACTATGTCCGCGCCATGTGGTTGATGCTGCAGCAGGAGAAGGCGGACGACTATGTCGTCGCGACCGGCGTCACAACCACGGTCCGCGACATGTGCCGCATCGCCTTCGACCATGCCGGTCTCGACATGGACAAATATCTCGTCATCGACCCGGCCTTCTACCGCCCGGCGGAAGTCGACGTGCTGCTCGGTGACGCCAGCAAGGCCCGCAAGGCGCTCGGCTGGAAGCCCGAAATCAATCTCGATCAGATGATCCGGGAAATGCTGGACGCGGATCTCGAGCGGCTGCGGCTCGAACCCTGATTCCAAGCCGAGAGGGTCGGCGATGGCGTCCTATGAGCGCATTCTACTGACGGGCGGGGCCGGCTTTGTCGGCGCGCATATGGCGGCCGCGCTGGCGGGCGCCTATCCGCAGGCCAAGCGCGTCGTGCTGCTGCGGCCCGGAGAGACCGGGGCCAATCGCGCCTTCGCGCCCGTCGAAGCCAACCTTCTCGACGAAGCGGCGATCGACCGGATTGTCCGCGACCTTTCCCCCGATCTCGTCGTGCATCTCGCCGGCCAGGCCTCGATCGGCCGGGCGGCGGGCGCGGCCGAGGAAACCTGGCGGGTGAATTTCCACGGCGCCTTCGGGCTCGGAGCGGCCGTCGCCCGTCATGCGCCGCGCGCGGCCATGCTCTTCACCTCGACCGCCGCCGCCTATGGCGCGAGCTTTCGCGACGGCGTGCTGACCGAAGACGTGCCGCTGAAGCCCATGGACGTCTACAGCCGCTCCAAGGCCGCAGCCGAAAGCGCGCTTTCCGACGTCGTCGGCGAGGACGCGCGGCTGATCGTCGCCCGTCCGGTCAATCATTCAGGCCCGGGCCAGCGCAGCCGCAATTTCGTGCTCGCTTCCTTCGCCGCGCAGATCGCCGCGATCGAGGCCGGCAAGGCGGAACCGCGCATGAAGGTCGGCGACCTCTCAAAGGCGCGCGACTTCCTCGATGTGCGCGACGTGGTCGACGCCTATATGCGCCTCATCGGCAAGGCGCGCGATTTCCCCGAGCGCGTCTCGATCTTCAACATCGGCTCCGGCGAGGCGCGCACGATCAGCTCGCTGCTCGACGATCTGCGCGCCATGGCGCGCGCGCCCTTCGAGGTCGAAATCGACCCGCAATTGCTGCGCCCCTCCGCGACCGACATCGCCAGCGTGGCCTGCAACGCCTCGAAGCTGCGCGCCGCCACGGGCTGGGCCCCGCGCCATTCGCTCGAGGACATGCTCGGCGCGCTGCTCGACGAATGGCGCGCGGAAGTCGCGAGCGGCCGCGCATGAGCGACGAGTCGCCGTCGAAGGACGCCGAGCGGATCAGGCTCCTGGAATTTCAGCTCGACCATCTGCGCGCCGAACTGCTGCACCTCACCCATGAGCGCTACCGGCTGATCTATTCGGCCTCGGGCCATCTCTACCGCTTCCTGCGCCCCATCGAGCAGCGCCTTGCTGACGCCGGCGGCGCGCTCCTTGCGCGACTGAGGCCGAAAGCCGAGGAAACGCCGGCGCCTGTCGCCGCGAGCGCTCCCGTCGCAGCGACGCAGGCCCTGCCCGCGAAGCGGCTGCTGATCGACGTCACCGGCACGGTGAAGCGCGACGCCGGCACGGGCATCCAGCGCGTCGTCAAGGAAGTCGCGCGCGCCTGCCCTTCGGGCGCCGTCTTCGACATCCCGGCCTTCGCCGTGCGCTGCGACGCGGGCAGGCTCTACACCGCCAACGCCTTCACCGCCGCGCTCGGCGGGTCCGAGACCGGCCCCGACACGGAAGTGGCGATCGAACCGGGCGACCGTTTCCTGACGCTCTCAGACAGCTGGAACGCCTTCGAGGAGCTGGCGCCGGTCTTCGAGCGCATCCGTGCGCAGGGCGGCGAGATCGTGACCTGCATCTTCGATCTCATCCCGGAGCTTTATCCCCACGCCTGCCACGAAGTGACGGTGCCGCGCTATCGCGCCTGGCTGCGCAAGGCGCTCCTCGAGAGCGACGCCTTCCTGGCGATCTCGCGCACGGTGGCGGAGGAGCTTGCGGATTATGTCGTGGCCAGCGGCCTGCCGCATCGGCCAGAGCTCAAGATCGGCTGGTTCCAGTGCGGCGCCGATCTGGCGGCGCCCGCGACCCGAAAGCCGCGCGAAAAGATCGCGGTCGCCGTTGCGGGCGACGCGCCGGCCTTTCTCATGGTCGGCACGATCGAGCCCCGCAAGGGCCATCGCGTCGCGCTCGACGCTTTCGACGCGCTGTGGAAGCAGGGCGTCGACGCGCGCTTCGTCATCGTCGGGCGACGCGGCTGGTTCGAGGAGGCGATCGTAACCGCGATCCGGAGCCACGCCGAATTCGGCCGGCGGCTCTTCTGGTTCGACGACGTGGACGATGGCGAATTGTCCTATCTCTACGACAATTCCCGCGCGCTGATCCTGCCCTCCTACGCCGAGGGCTTCGGCCTCCCCATCGTGGAGGCCGCCATGCGCGGGCGCCCCGTCATCTGCAGCGACATTCCGGTCTTTCGCGAGGTGGGGCGCGACGGCGCGCTTTATTTCCGCGTCAACGACCCCGCGGCGCTGACGGCCGCGATTCGCGCTTTCCTCGCCGGCGAGAAAATCCCCGATCCGGCGAAGGCGCTCGACATTTCCTGGGCGCTGGCGGCGCGGCGCATCGTGGAGGTCGTCGCGCGCGAGGACTGGCTCTCCCGCCTGCCGTGAGCGGCGATGCTGCAATGCAGCAAACCCGCCTCGCGGGGCCTTGTTTCGCTAAAGCGGCAAAGCATGTTAGAGAGGCGACAATCGGTCGCGCGGTCCGCATGTCTCGGAAAGCGCGGCTTTTCGCTTGTTTCGCGGCCAAAAGAGCCGCCGCCCAAGGGATGCAACGTTCATGGCCCTCAATATTCCGTTCGTCAACGACCCGACGCCCCGCACCTTCTTCAAGATGCTGAATCTCGAGGCGTCGCAGCTTTCGCTCCCCGAGTCGGATACGCTCATGAAGGGCGCGCTCGCGGCCTATGTCGTGCTGCAGGCCGCCGCGCAATTCTTCTCGAAGTCGCTCGTGGTCAGCATTTTCTACGGCGTCGGCAGCGCGGCCGTTCTGTACGGGGCGACCTTCTTCCTCCTGCGCTTCCTCAAGCAGGAGGAGAAATTCGTGAAGACGCTCACCGCCATGGCGGTCATGGGCGCCGTCGCGGCGCTCGCTTACATCATCCTTCATCTCATCGTCGGCGTCGCGCTGCCGCCGCCCCTGCCGACCGAGCGCCTCGCGCGCTTCCTGCTGTTCCCGATCATCGTGTGGACCGCCTTCATGTACGCCTTCCTGCTGCGTCACGTCGCGCTGCGGCCGATTCCGGCCTTCGTGACGGCGGCGCTCTATGTGCTGGCGATCGAAGTGGTTCTCTCGGCGGTCAATTTCTAAAGCCCCGCACAGGGATGAATATTCGGGCGCCCGCGCCTCGCGGGCGCCTTTTTTGCGCGCTATCGCAAGAAAGTGGAAACCATCTCCGCACATTAAGCGCGCATTAAGTATAATCCCTCATTCTTCCTTCATTCCCGCGCCGCGCCTTCGCGCCCGGCCGGCGCTTGAGCAAGGAAGAATGCAATGGTCCGCTCCACTTTGCGCGCCCGCGCGACGATCGTCACAGCGCTGCTCGGCGCCCTCTTCGCGCCCGCGACCAAGGCCGCGGATATGCCCTTCCCCGTAGAGGCGCCGCCGCCGGTCGAGGAAGGCCCCGTCGAATGGGGCTCCAACTGGTATCTGCGCGGCGATCTCGGACTGGCGCGGACCTATCCGACGGAACTCAACGGCGTCGCGCTGAACAACAGCATGCCGAACAACTGGACCATCGGTCTCGGCGGCGGCTACAAGTTCAACAATTGGTTCCGCACCGACGTCACCGTCGATTACGAAAGCCTCTACAACAAGAACACGGTCCGTAGCGACGTGATGCTGCCCTGCATCACGGGCCTCTATCAGCCGGATCCCAACTTCAATCCCGGCGTCGTGAACGCGACCTATGCGGCCTGCTCCCCCTTTGTGCGCAATCGCACCGAGTCGATGCTCGTTCTCGGCAACGCCTATATTGATCTTGGCACGTGGTACGGCTTCACGCCCTATGTCGGCGCCGGCGTCGGCCTGAACGTCCTCTATCAGCGCGCTTCCACGCAATGGTACATGCTGAACGGCGTGCCCTATGCGGGCACAACCTTCACCGACCCCCGCAACGGCGCCGTCTATATGCAGAATTGGGACACGAAGTATGAAGGCACCTACCTTCGCTTCGCCTACGCCTTCATGGGCGGCGTCGCCTACGACATCGACAATCACTGGAAGATCGATGTTGGCTACCGCTTCGCCAATATGGGCAGGATCACCGGCGTGGACCGCTATAACCTGCCAGTCTCGCGCGATCTCATCAGCCATCAGGTCCGCGTGGGCGTCCGCTATATGATCGACTGATCTAGGCGCGCCCGCCGCGCAATGTTAAACAGCCAACCGGCCGATCCTTCAGGGGTCGGCCGGTTTTGCTTTTCGCGCCTCGCGCAAGACTCGGATCGCTTCATGACTTCTCTCGATGTTCTCGGCATCGGCAACGCCATCGTCGACACCATTTCCCGCGCCGAGGACGACGCTCTTGTCTCCGCCGGCCTCATCAAGGGATCCATGGCGCTCGTCGATGAAGAGCGCGCCGACGAACTCTACGAATTGATGGGTCCGACGACCGTCATCTCCGGCGGCTCCGCCGCCAACACCATGGCGGGCCTTGCGAGCCTCGGCGCCGCCGCCGGCTTCGTCGGCAAGGTGAAGGACGACGACGCCGGCCGCGAATTCACGCATGACATCCGCAAGGCCGGCGTCGTTTTCGATACGCCCGCCGCCGACGACGGCGCCGCAACGGCGCGCTGCCTGATCTTCGTCACGCCGGACGGCCAGCGCACGATGAATACCTTTCTGGGCGCCTGCCAGGCCCTGGAGCCCAACGACATCGACGAAGAACAGGTCGCTTCCGCGAAGGTCCTCTACATGGAAGGCTATCTGTGGGACCCGCCGGGGGCCAAGCAGGCCTTTCTTCGCGCCGCCAAGGTCGCGCACGCCAATGGCCGCAAGGTCGCGCTGACGCTCTCGGACAGCTTCTGCGTCGGCCGCTATCGCGCCGAGTTCCTGTCGCTCATCCGCGACGGCGTCGTGGACATTCTCTTCGCCAATGAGAGCGAGCTGCACGCGCTCTACGAAACCGCCGACTGGGAAACGGCCGTCGCGGCGCTGCGCGCGGAAAAGAATCTCCTCGGCGTCGTGACGCGCTCGGAGAAGGGCTGCATCGTCGCCACGAGCGAGTCGCTGATCTCGGCGCCCGCCTTCCCGGTGAACGAAGTCGTCGATACGACCGGCGCCGGCGATCTCTTCGCCGCCGGCTTCCTCGCCGGCTACACGAAGGGCCTGCCGCACGAGAAGAGCGCGGCGCTCGGCGCGCTGGCCGCGGCCGAAATCATCTCTCATGTCGGCGCGCGCCCGCTGAAGGATTTGCTGCAGCTCGCCCGCGACAACGGCATTCTGGCCTAAGACCAAGAGAATCTCATCGGGAGGAAACGGAATGCGCAACATCACGAAGACGCTCGTCGCCGCCATGCTCGCCGCTGCGTCCAGCGTCGCGCTCGCGCCCACGGTCGTGCGCGCCGAATCGGGCGAGACGACGCTGACGGCGAGCGGCCTGAAATATACGGACGTGAAGACCGGCACGGGCGAATCGCCGAAAGTCGGCCAGACGGTCAAGGTCCATTACACGGGCTGGCTCTATGTGAACGGCGCCAAGGGCAAGAAGTTCGACAGTTCCAAGGATCGCGGCGAACCCTTCGAGTTTCCGCTCGGCATGGGCCAGGTGATCAAGGGCTGGGACGAGGGCGTCGAGACCATGAAGGTCGGCGGCAAGCGCACGCTCATCATTCCGCCGGATCTCGGCTACGGCGCGCGCAATATGGGCCCGATCCCCGCCAATTCCACGCTGATCTTCGATGTCGAGCTGCTCGGCGTGAAGTAGCAACAAAGGCTGGTCGTGAGCCGCCTCCCTCCCCCTTGCGGGGAGGGTCAGGGTGGGGGGTGAGCCCCAACAACCATGAAGATTGTCGACCCCCACCCCTAACCCCTCCCCGCAAGGGGGAGGGGAACCACGCTGCAATCGCGCTGAATAAATTGCGAGGGATAGGTGATGACCCCCATCTGGGCGCAAGCGGCCCTCGTCTTCGGCCTTGCGCTGATCGCGAGCTTCCTCGCCAATCGCTACCGCCTCTCCACGGCGCTCGTCGAAATCCTCGTGGGCCTCAGCGCGCAAGCCGCGCTCGGCCTTGTAGGCTACGCCTGGATTTTCGACGTCCAGGCGCCCTGGGTGAAAACGCTCGCTGGAATCGGCGCCATCCTTCTCACCTTCCTCGCCGGCGCCGAGCTCGATCCGGACGTCTTCAAGCGCCAGTGGAAGGAAGCGGCGGCGATCGGCGGCGCGAGCTTCCTCATCCCCGCCATCGCCTGCTGGGCGGCGGCGCATTATCTCCTCGGCTGGGAATCCTCGCCCGCTTTGCTCGCCGGCATCGCGCTCGCCGCCACCTCGGTCGCCGTCGTCTATACGGTGATGATGGAATATGGCTTCAACCGCACGGAATACGGCAAGACCATCCTCGCGGCCTGCTTCATCACCGATCTCGGCACTGTGGTGACGCTCGGCCTCGTCTTCGCGCCCTTCACCTGGAAGACGCTGCTTTTCGCCGCCGCGCTCGGCGCCGCCTTTTTCCACCTGCCGAAAATCACGCCGCTCGCCTTTGCGCGATTCGGCGGACGCCCTTCCGAATTCGAAGCGAAATTCCTGCTCTTCACGCTGACGGGGCTTGGCGCGCTGGCGACCTGGGCGGGGAGCGAAGCCGTGCTGCCGGCCTATCTCATCGGCATGGCGCTCGCGGGCAGCGTCGGACGCGACGCGGCGCTCATCCGCCGCCTGCGCACCATCACGATCGGACTGCTGACGCCTTTCTACTTCATCCGCGCCGGCTATTTCGTCTCCCTGCCCGCCGTTCTCGCGGCGCCGCTCGGCGTCGTCGTGTTTCTCACGGTCGAGATCGCGAGCAAGGTCGCGAGCGTCTATCCGGTCGCGCGCGGCTTCAACGCGCCGCATAAGGACGCCATGTACACGACGCTGCTGATGGCGTCGGGCCTGACCTTCGGCACGATCTCGGCGCTGTTCGGCCTCTCCAACGGCGTCATCGACCAGTCGCAATATTCGACGCTCGTCGCGGCGATCATCGGCACGGCGGTGATCCCGACGCTCATCGCCAACACCTATTACCTGCCGCGCCATCTCCTGCCGAAGGACGAGGCCGAAACGCCGCAGGCCCATGCGGCGCAGGTGGAAAAGGCGCTGGAGACGAGCGACGTGCGCTCCTGAGCGCTGCGCTTCGCGGCGCGGGGTCTCCTCCGCCAGCTAATGGCGGCTGCGGAGCCGTGCGCTTTCCGGGGGCTTAGGGTCCTGAGCGATTCGAGCCCTTCGCGCGCTGAACGGTTTCAGGCGCAACGCTTGAAAGAGCCTAAATTTTTATTGGTTGGAGCGGGTGAAGGGAATCGAACCCTCGTATTCAGCTTGGAAGGCTGCTGCTCTACCATTGAGCTACACCCGCGCGTCTTTTCTATGCCAATCCGCGCGGCGGTTTGCAATGCCGGAATCTACGCAGCGCCCCCCATGCATTTATCCATTTGACAGCGCCGCCGGAGCCCACTAACCCCAGCGCCCGACGGTCAATCATCAAAGGCGGGCGTTCCCACGCTGCTTCATTCGCAAGGATTAACGAACCGTGGCTAAACCCGAACTCGGCGCCAAGCGCCAATGTCAGTCCTGCGCGACGAAATTTTACGATCTGAACAAGGACCCGATCGTCTGCCCGAAATGCGGCTCGATCTTTCAGGTCGCCGCGCTGAGCCGCGTCGTCGCGCGCGCCCAGGAAGAGGAAGCGGAAACCGAAAGTGAGAGCGTCGACACGGTTTCGCTCGACGAGGTCGAGGCTGAAGAGGCTGCGGCCGAGACGATCGACGTCGAGGACGATGTCGAGATCGACGACGACGGCGATGACGACACCTTCCTCGAGGAAGAAGAAGGCGAGGACGACGTGTCCGGCCTCATCGACGGCGATATCGAAACCGACGACGAAGGCTGATCCGCCTTTCGCGCGACAGCCCACTGCCCCGAAATAAAAAACCCGCGGCGCGCCGCGGGTTTTTTGCTGGCCGGAGTTTTTCGCAAAAGCTCCGAAATTGAAAGAGAGCTTTTTACTTGCCGCGGCGACGGCGCTGCTGGCCGAGGCCCATCTGCTTGGCGAGATTGGAGCGCGCCTTCGCGTAATTGGGAGCGACCATCGGATAGTCCGCGGGCAGGCCCCATTTCTCGCGATATTCTTCCGGCGACAGACCGTATTGCGTGCGCAGGTGCCGCTTCAACGACTTGAACTTCTTACCGTCTTCCAGGCAGATGATGTAGTCGTTCGTGACCGAGCGCTTGACCGCGACGGCGGGCTTCGGCGGCTCCGTCGGCGCCACGACGACGTTCGAGCCGACGCGCAGCAAAGCGTTGTAGACTTCGCTGATCAGCGACGGCAGATCGCCCGCGGGGACCGAATTGTTGCTGACATAGGCGGAAACGATGTCGGCGGCGAGTTCGATATTGTTCGTGAGGTTCATAGGGCGCCTATTGCCTGTGATGTGACCCGGTAGACTGCGCGGTCTGGTGCGAAAGCGTCGCCGCTTCAAAAAAGCTCGATCAAAACCGACGATGAGAGGGGCTTCGTCGAACGGGCGAAGATTATTGTGTAATATAACTCACTGTTGCCTCCGCAGCAAGAATTATTACCTGCTTATTATGCATGATCAGAATTTGACGCAAATGTTGCCGGCGGGGCGACTAAGCGAGGACATGGGGCGCGCCAGCAACCGCAAGTTTAAGCGCACATGCCGCCACCCTTGTCGTAAAACCGGTCTAGATGAGGCTTTTTTGACCCTTTATTGGGGAGTAACGCGCCTGATTTAAGGGGCCGGATCACTTGGAGCGCTCATGTCCTCTTTCAAAGCCGTGCTGATCGACAAGAATTCCGAGCGCTACGGCGCCGCATATGTCGACTTGGACGACGCCTCGCTCATGCCGGGGGACGTCGATCTCGACGTTCTCTACTCCGCGATCAACTACAAGGACGGCCTGGCCGTGACGGGCAAAGGCCCGGTCGTTCGGCGCTTTCCGATGATTCCGGGCGTCGATCTCGTCGGGCGGGTCACGCGCTCGACGCATAAGGGTTTCGCGTCAGGCGACATCGTCGTCGCGACCGGCTGCGGCGTGGGCGAAGCGCATTATGGCGGGTTTGCGCAAAAGGCCCGCCTGTCGGGCGACTGGCTCGTCAAGCTTCCCGATTCGCTCACGCCCGCGCGCGCCATGACCGTCGGCACGGCCGGCCTTACCGCGATGTTCTGCATGCTGGCGCTGGAGCGTCACGGGGCGAGGCCGCAGGATGGGCTGGCGGTCGTCTCCGGCGCTTCCGGCGGCGTCGGATCGTTCGCGGTGGCCTTGCTCGCCAAAGCGGGCTGGCGCGTCGCCGCGATCACCGGCCACGCCGCCGAGGCCGAGTATTTGCGGTCCATCGGCGCGAGCGAAATATTCGCGCGAGAGGATTTCTCGCAAGCCGGCAAGGCGTTGCAGTCGCAGCGATTCGCGGCGGGGATAGACACGGTGGGCGGCGTCACGCTGGCCAATCTGCTCTCTCAAACGCAGTTTGACGGCGCGATCGCGGCATGCGGCAATGTCGGCGGCATGGATCTGCCGGCGAGCGTCGCCCCTTTCATCCTGCGCGGCGTGTCGCTCATCGGCGTCGAAAGCGTGCGGCCGAGAATCGCGCTGCGCCGCGAAGCCTGGGCGCGAATCGCCACGGATCTGGACGCGGCCATGATCGACGCCATGTGTGAAATCATACCCTTCGATCAGGCGCTCGAGCGGGCGCGCACGATCGTGGCGGGAAAGATCCGCGGGCGGGTCGTGATCGAGATGCCTTGAGGTCTGGGGCGCCAATTGTCGCAGCGTCTTCGCGCATTCTCGACTTTCCCGCTCCTGTCGGTTGTAATGACCCGCACGGCCCTGGCATAGCCTGGGGCCGCTTCTTTTTCGAGGCCTTCGCGGCGCTAAAGGGAGGACGCATGAGTTCGGCTTTCACCAAGGAACAGGAAGACGACAATCCACGCGAGGATTTGCCGGATCGTCCGGTCAGCCCGCATCGCAATCTGGTGACGCCGGAAGGTTTGCAGCAAATCGACGACGCCCTGACGCGGCTTCACGGCGAGATCGAAAAGGCGACGGCGGCCGACGACAATCACGCGCTCGCGCTCGCGCAGCGGGATCTGCGCTACTGGACCGCGCGCCGCGCCAACGCGGAAGTCGTGCGCCCCATCGCCGATCACGCCGTCGTGCGCTTCGGCCACACGGTGGTCGTGGAGTTGGAGGGCGGCGAACGCCGCGTCTTTCGTCTCGTGGGCGAGGATGAAGCGGAC
The DNA here is from genome assembly GCF_049675845.1 of Methylocystis parvus. Taxonomy (GTDB): domain Bacteria; phylum Pseudomonadota; class Alphaproteobacteria; order Rhizobiales; family Beijerinckiaceae; genus Methylocystis; species Methylocystis parvus_A. The sequence goes on along the minus strand of NZ_CP187161.1, from coordinate 2,770,754 downwards.
CCGTCAAAGGGTCTTATCCCCTATGTCGCGCCGCTTGCCCAGGCGCTGATGGGGAAGAGCGTCGGCGACAAGGCGGAGGTCATCCACCACAGCGCCAGGATCGTCGAGATCGGGTGAGCGCGACTAAAGACAAAGAAAAGGCCGCGCTGATTGCGCGGCCTTTTCTTTTTGACCAGCGTGCAGCCTACGCCGCTTTTTTCGCAGGCTTTTTGAGCGCAGCCTTGGGCTCCGGCGCGATTGCGGCCTTCGCAGCCGGCGCTTTCGGCGCCGGCGCGGGCTTCTCGGCCACGGCCTTTTCGGGTTTGGCGGGCGCGGCCTTCGCCGGCACGCGCTTCAGGCGGCGCTTGATCGAGCCCCAAAGCTCCTTCATCTCCTGCGCCGCGACGCCTTCGGGATTATATTCGCTCACTCCGAGGCCGAGGCGGGCGGCCTCCTGATAGTCGACGCGAGAGGAGACGAGCGGCGCGAGCAACCCGCCCATGGCCTGCAGCGCCTTGGCGCCGAGCTCCACGCGCGCGCTCTGCTGCGCGGGCGGGCACTGATTGAGCAGGAAGGCGTAGTCGCAGCCTTCTTCCTTCACCTGCGCGCGCGTCTTCTCGCTCGCCCAGAGATCGAAGGCGTTGGGGCGCGCGGGGATGACGCAGAGATCCGCGACGCGCATCGCGGCGGCCGCAGGCTCGCCGTCCTGGCCCGGCGCGTCGATGACGACGAGGGTCACGCCCTTCTTCTCGAGCGCCGCGACGGCTTTCGAGAGCTTCGACGGCGGCACATGCTCGACGCCGATGTCGGACGCCTCGCGCGCGCCCGCCCATTTCACGAGCGTTTGCAGCGGATCGAGATCGATGATGAAGACGCGTTCCCCCGCCGCGCGCGCGGCGACAGCGACGCTGCTCGCAAGAGTGCTCTTGCCGGCGCCGCCCTTTTGCGTGACGAAAGCGATTGTCCGCATGTGTTTATTTCCGATTTTGCGCAGCGCTGCGCTGCAGGCTCGACGTGAAAGAACGCAGTCTTGGACAATACGCAGGCCACCCCGGCCGAATCATTTACTTGGCGGCAGGGTAATCGTTGGTTACGGCCGCGTCGAGGTGGTAATGAATGATCAACCTCCCCAAGTAACCCCTCACAGTAAAAGTTTACGATCGACCGGCCCCGATGTCCGACCTCTTTCAATCCGCTAGACTGGACGAAAGCGCGCCGCGGCCGCTCGCGGACCGGCTGCGCCCCACGCGCCTGGACGAGGTCGTCGGACAGGATCACCTGCTCGGGCCTTCGGGCGCGCTCACGCGGCTCGTCCAAGGCGGATCGCTTGGTTCGCTTATTCTTTGGGGCCCGCCCGGCTCCGGCAAGACCACGGTCGCGCGCCTTCTCGCACATGAGACGAAGCTCGCCTTCGTGCAGATCTCGGCGATCTTTTCGGGCGTCGCCGATCTCAAGAAGACATTCGACGCCGCCCGCGCGCGGCGCGCGACCGGACAGGGCACGCTGCTCTTCGTCGATGAGATTCACCGTTTCAACCGCGCCCAGCAGGACAGTTTCCTCCCCGTGATGGAGGACGGCACGATCACGCTGATCGGGGCGACGACCGAGAACCCCTCCTTCGAGCTGAACGCGGCTTTACTTTCCCGCGCGCGCGTCATGACCTTCCGGTCGCTGGACGCGCAGGCGATCGAAAAGCTGCTCGCGCGGGCGGAGGAAACGGAAGGCCGGAAGCTGCCGCTCGACGCCGACGCGCGCGCGGCGCTGGTCGCCATGGCGGACGGCGACGGCCGCGCGGCGCTCACGCTTTCGGAAGAGATCTGGCGCGCGGCGCGCGAAGGCGAAATCTTCGACCGCGCGGCGCTCGCCGAGGTCGTTCAGCGGCGCGCGCCCATCTACGACAAGGCGCAGGAAGGCCACTACAATCTCATCAGCGCCCTGCACAAATGCGTGCGCGGCTCCGATCCCGACGCGGCCCTCTATTACTTCGCGCGCATGCTCGACGCCGGCGAGGACCCGCTGTTTCTGGCGCGGCGAATCGTGCGCATGGCTGTCGAGGACATCGGCCTCGCCGATCCGCAGGCGCTCGTCGTCGCCAACGCCGCGAAGGACGCCTACGACTTCCTCGGCTCGCCGGAAGGAGAGCTCGCTCTGGCGCAGGCGGTGATCTATGTGGCGACGGCGCCCAAATCCAACGCCGGCTACGTCGCCTACAAGAAGGCGCGCCGCCTGGCGCAGGAAAAGGGCTCGCTCATGCCGCCCAGGATCATCCTCAACGCGCCGACGAAAATGATGCGCGAGGAGGGCTATGGCGAAGGCTATGAATATGACCACGACGCGCCCGACGCCTTTTCGGGCCAGAACTACTGGCCCGAATCGCTCGGGCGGCAGACGCTTTACCAACCGGTAGAGCGCGGATTCGAGCGCGAACTGGGAAAGAGGCTCGACTATTGGGAGCGGCTGCGACGCGAACGCAGCGGCAAATAGCCGGCAAATGGGCTTCAGCGGGTCTATTCTGTTGCGCAATTGTCACGCGCGCCGGCAAACGCACTGCACAAGCCTTGTTCACCCCGCCTTTTCATTGACCGTGTTCGAGGTTCAGCCGTAAGTCTTTTCAGGACGGCGGGTGTCGCTGAACGCGACGACAGCCGCAAAAGATCGAATATTTACGAGGGGGTCACAGATGACCAAGTTTTCCATCTCCGCCGGCATTGCGCTGGCTCTCGTCGCCGGCTCGGCGCTCGCCGCTGACCTCCCGTCCCGCAAGGGCCCGCCGCCGGTCTACGTCCCGCCGGCGCCGGTCTTCACCTGGAACGGCCTCTATGGCGGTGTGAACATCGGCTACGGCTTCAGCGGCGGCGGCAACTGGCAGGGCGTTCAGACGGCCGGCACCTTCGCTCTTCCGACCGTTCTGCCCGGCAGCGCCGCCTGGAGCGTGCCGACGAACATGAACGGCGTCCTCGGCGGCGGTCAGATCGGCTACAACTATCAGTTCTCGCCCTGGCTGGTCGTCGGCGTCGAAGCCGACATTCAGGCCGCTGACCTGAACAACGCCCAGTCGGTCGTGGCTCCGCTCGGCGCGCCCTTCGCGGTCGGCACCTTCGGCGCCGCCACCAACGCCATGCATGTCGACTGGTTCGGCACCGTGCGCGGCCGCCTCGGCCTCGTCATGCCTTCCTATCCGAACCTGATGGTCTACGGCACGGGCGGCTTCGCTTACGGCGGCGTCAACAACCTGACCAGCTATTCGATGGCCACCCCGTTCTTCGCGCCGGCCGGCGCTTTCGTCCAGGGCGCGAGCATCTATGGCGACACCAAGACCGGCTGGACCGCCGGCGGCGGCGTCGAGTGGAGCCCGATGTCCTTCCCGGCCTGGTCGGTCAAGATCGAGTATCTCTACACGGATCTCGGCACGGTCACGCAGAACACGCTCGCCGTCTCGAACTTCAACATGAACGGCGCGTCTTTCGTGACGAGCAGCACGCCCTACAACTGGCACACGGTCCGCGCCGGTCTGAACTGGCACTTCAACCCGTTCGCCGCTTCGGCGCCGGTGCTGGCCAAGTACTAATTCGCGTCTCGCGCGAAAAGAGAAGCCCGGCCCTTGTGGCCGGGCTTTTTTGTTACAAATCAGCGATTGTGTCGCAGCGCAACGCTCCGCGGCGGCGTAGACGCGACGTGCGGCGGTCGTTAAGAATCCGCCCCGGCGACTCATGGGGAAAAGCCAGCCGCCGCCTCCGCCGGCAATAGCGCCGGCGTCCCGCCAGTGTTAACTCCTCTCATGGCTTGCGCCGCGGCGCCCGGAGCCCCTAAGCCAAGAAGATGCCTCGCAACGCGCCCCTCCTTCTCGCGATCCTGGCGAGCCTCGCCGTCGGGGCCGCTTTGCCGGGCCTCTATGCGAAGATTCGCGGCCCGGCCGCGCCTGTCGACGCGCCGGCAGAGCAAGGCGCCGCGCCCGCCGCAGAAGGCGCGATCAAGATTTCGGCGGAGCAGATCGAAGCCTCCAAGATCGGCCTCGCCAAAGCCGGGCCCGGCGTCATCAAGCGCCAGATCACGGTTCCTGCGACCGTCAAGCCCGATCCCGACCATCTCGCCCGCGTCGCCGCCAAAGTCTCCGGCGTGGTCGCCGAGATGCGCAAGAAGCTCGGCGCCGAGGTCGAGAAAAACGAGACGGTCGCCATCATCGATTCGCGCGAAGTCGCGGACGCCAAGAGCGAATATCTGGCGGCGCTCGCCAATTTCGATCTTCAGTCGAAGCTCTTCGCCCGCGAAAAGGGGCTTTTCGAGAAGAAGATCACGGCCGAGCAGCTTTTCCTGAAGGCCAAGGCGACCTTCACCGAGGCCAAGCTGCGCCTCGACCTCACGCGCGGCAAGCTCGCGGCGCTCGATTTGTCGGAAGGCGAGATCGCCGCCCTTTCCTCCCAGCCCATCGCCCGGCTGCGGGAAAAGGAGCTGCGCGCGCCGATCAAGGGCCGCGTCATCGAGCGTCTCGCCAATATCGGCCTGCCGGTGACGCCGGAGAGCCAGATCTACGTGCTCGCCGATCTCTCGGAAGTCGAAGCGGAGCTCGCCGTGCCGATCGCCAATCTCTCGAGCGTGCGCGTCGGCCAGCCGGTGATCCTCAAAGGGACGGACGGCCGCAGCTTCGAAGGCAAGGTGACCGTGGTGAACGCGATGATCACCCCCGAGACCCGCACGGGCCACGTGATCGCCTCCTTCAAAAACTCGGATTTCGCGCTTCATCCTGGCGTCCTGCTCAACGCCGAAATCGCGCTGGAGCAGAGCCCGGCGAAAGTGCTGGTCCCGCGCGCCGCCGTGCAGCTCGTCCACAACGAGCCGACCGTTTTCGTGCGCGTGAAGGACGGCTTCGAGAAGCGGACGGTCGAACTGGGAGACGGCGACGAGAACGCCGTCGAGGTAATCAAGGGCCTCGCGCCCGGCGAGACGATCGCCGTCGCGAACAGCTTCGTGCTCAAGGCCGAAGCCGGCAAGGGCGAAATTCCGGAGGAGTGAGCGGCAAGGACCATGATGCAGCGGATCATCGCCTTTTCGGTTCATAGCCGCTGGCTGGTCGTTTTGCTGGTCGGTCTCGTCGGCGCGTTCGGCCTGTGGGCGCTCGCGCATCTGCCGATCGACGCCGTGCCCGACATCACCAATAATCAGGTCCAGATCAACGCCCGCGCGCCCGCCCTCTCCACCTTCGAAATGGAGAAGCAGGTCACATATCCGATCGAGAACGCGCTCGCGGGCATTCCGGGCCTCGAATATACGCGCTCCCTCTCGCGTAACGGCTTCGCGCAGGTGACGGCCGTCTTCGCAGACGGCGTCGACATCTATTTCGCGCGCCAGCAGGTCAATGAACGAATCGGCCAGGCGCGCGAGGATTTCCCGCCCTCGATCGAGTTGCGCATGGGCCCGATCGCGACGGGCCTCTCCGAAATCTATATGTGGACGGTTCGCTACGCGGAGCCGCGCAAGCTCGCGAAAGCGGGCGAGCCGGGCTGGCAAAAGGACGGCGCCTATCTGACTCCCGAGGGCGCGATGCTGCGCGCCCCCGTCGAGCTGGAATCCTATCTGCGCACCGTGCAGGACTGGATCATCCGCCCGCAGCTTCGCACCGTTCCCGGCGTCGCCGGCGTCGATTCGCTCGGTGGCTTCATGCGCCAGTATCATGTGCAGCCCGACCCGGCGAAGCTGATGTCGCTCGGCCTGTCCTTTGGCGACCTCGCGGCGACGATCCAGAAGAACAATGTCAGCCGCGGCGCGGGCTATGTCGAGCGCAATGGCGAGGGCCTCGTCGTGCGCAGCGGCGGGCGTCTCGAGAATGTCGAGGACATCGGCAATGTCGTGGCGACGACGCGCAACGGCGTGCCTGTCCGGGTCAAGGAGATCGCCAGCATCTCCATCGGCAAGGAGCTGCGCACCGGCAGCGCCAGCATGAATGGCGAGGAGGTCGTCATCGGCACTGCGCTGATGCTGATTGGCGGCAATAGCCGCACCGTCTCGGCGGCGGTCGACGCGAAGATGAAGACGATCGCCAAATCGCTGCCGCCGGGCGTCGAGGTGAAGACGATCCTCAACCGCACGCTGCTCGTCGACGCGACGATCAAGACGGTCGCCAAGAACCTGACCGAAGGCGCGGCCCTCGTCATCCTCGTCCTCTTCGTCATGCTCGGCAATTTCCGCGCGGCGGTCGTAACGGCGACAGTCATTCCGGTGACGATGCTGTTCCTCGCCATCGGCATGTATGTCTTCAAGATCAGCGCCAATCTGATGAGTCTTGGCGCGCTGGATTTCGGCCTCATCGCGGACGGCGCCATCATCGTCGCGGAAAACAGCCTGCGTCGTCTCTCCGAGCGCCAGCACGCCGCCGGCCGCGCCCTCACGACCGACGAACGGCTCGACACGGTGATCGACGCCGCCGTCGAGATGCGGCGACCGACCGTCTACGGCCAGTCGATCATCATCCTCGTCTATCTCCCCATCCTGAGCTTCACCGGGGTCGAAGGGAAGATGTTCCATCCGATGGCGATGACCGTCATCATCGCGTTGCTGTCGGAATTCTTCCTCTCCCTCACCTTCTTCCCGGCGATGATCGCGCTCTTCGTTTCCGGCCATGGCGAGGAGGAGGAAAACGCGATCGTGAGGCGCCTGAAGCAGATCTATGAGCCGGTGCTGCGCTGGGCGATGGACGCGCCCCTGAAGGTCATGGGCATCGGCGTGGCGTCCTTCATCGTCGCCGCGCTTCTTTATATGAGCCTCGGCCAGGAGTTCATTCCAAAGCTCGACGAAAAGAACCTCGCCATGCAGGCGAACCGTATCCCAAGCGCCTCGCTCACGCAGTCGCAGGCGATGCAGCTCGACATCGAGAACGCCATCCGCTCGCTGCCGCAGGTCGATTACGTCTTCTCGAAGACGGGCACGGCGGAGGTTGCGACCGATCCGATGCCGCCCAATCTCACCGACACCTTCATCATGCTGAAGCCGGAATCCGAGTGGCCGGATCCCCACCTTCCCAAAGACAAGCTGATCGACGACATCAATGCGAAGATCGAGCAGCTTCCCGGCAACGCCTATGAATTTTCGCAGCCGATCCAGCTGCGCTTCAACGAGCTGCTCGCAGGCGTGCGCGGCGACATCGCCGTGAAGGTGTTCGGCGAAGACTTCGACGCCATGCTGAAAGCCGCGAACCACATCGCCGCCATCCTGCGCGCGACGCCGGGCGCGACCGACGTGAAGGTGGAGCAGGTGACGGGCCTCCCCGTGCTCGACATCAAGGTCGACAAGGCCGCCATCGCCCGCTACGGCCTCTCTCTCGGCGCCGTGCAGGACACGATCGGGGCCGCGATCGGCGGCGAGCCGGCCGGCATGATCTTCGAAGGCGACCGGCGCTTTCCGATCATCATCCGCCTGCGCGACAATCTGCGCGAGGATGCGGGGGCGCTCGAGACGATTCCCGTTTCCCTCCCGCCCGACGCGCAGGGTCGCATTTCGACCGTGCAGCTCAAGCAGGTCGCGAGATTCTCGACGATCGACGGCCAGAACCAGATCTCGCGCGAAAACGGCAAGCGCCGCGTCGTCGTCAGCGCCAATGTGCGCGGCCGCGACATCGCCTCCGTCGTCAACGAAGCGCGCGCCAAGGTCGACGCGAAGGTGCAGATCCCGGCCGGCTACTGGATCGAATGGGGCGGGCAGTTCGAAAACCTCGCGGCGGCGCGCGCGCGGTTGATGATCGTCGTGCCGGTCTGCTTCTTCATGATCTTCCTGCTGCTCTATTCGGCGCTCGGCTCGGCCAAGGACGCGCTGCTCGTCTTCACGGCCGTGCCGCTCGCCCTCGTTGGCGGCGTGCTCGCCCTTTGGCTGCGCGGCATGCCCATGTCGGTCTCGGCGGCCGTCGGCTTCATCGCGCTTTCCGGCGTCGCCGTGCTCAACGGCCTCGTCATGCGCACATACATCCACCAGCTCATGGTGAGCGGCGCGCCCGAGCGCGAGGCGATCTTCCGCGGCGCCATGACGCGTCTGCGGCCGGTCGTGATGACCGCGCTCGTCGCCTCTCTCGGCTTCGTGCCCATGGCGCTCGCCACATCGACGGGCGCCGAAGTGCAAAGGCCTATCGCGACCGTCGTCATCGGCGGCCTCATCAGCGCGACGCTGCTCACCCTCATCGTGCTGCCGGCGCTCTACGCCTTTTTCGGCGAGGACCAGACGGCGCTGAAGGCCGCGCGCGCGAGGGAGGCCGCGTGAAAAACGCGCAACGCGCCCTTCTTCTCGCGTTCGGCCTCGCGGCGTCCCCGGCGCAGGCCGAAACGCTGAACGGCGCATTGCTGCGCGCCTACAACAACAGCCCCGTCATCAATTCGAGCCGCGCCGGCGTGCGCGCTCTGGACGAAAAGGTGCCGCAGGCGCTTTCGGGCATGCGGCCCCGCGCGAGCGCCGGGGCCTTTCTCGGCGCGCAGCAGAATCGGAACGTGCAGCGGCAGGTCGACACGGACCTCAACGATCCCGCTTATCGGGCCGATACGAAAAGCGTCCAGAGCGGAACGAGCGCGCCGCGTTCCGCCAATTTCACGGTGGAGCAGCCGGTCTTCGACGGCTTCAAGACGCAGAACGCGACGCGCATGGCGGAGACCAATGTCTTCGCCGGGCGCGAAAGGTTGCGGCTGACCGAGCAGCGCGTGCTGTTCAACGCGGCTTCCGCCTATATGAACGTGCTGCGCGACACGGCGGCGCTCAAATTGCAGGAAAACAACGTCGCGGTGCTGACCGAACAATTGCGGCAGACGCGCGAGCGCTACAATTACGGCCAGATCACCTTGACCGACATCGCCCAGGCGGAGGCGCGGCTCGCGGCGGGGCAGTCGCTCGTCGGCCAGGCGCGCGCGGCGCTGGAAGCGAGCGTCGGCGTGTATCGGCAGACGATCGGCGTCGATCCGAAGAAACTGGCCCCAGGCGCCGCCGTCGATCGCCTGTTGCCAAAGACGCGCGAAGAGGTCGAGCGCATCGCGGAGAGCGAACATCCGGTCATTCTCGCCGCGCTGCACGACGCCGACGCCGCCGATCTCGACATCAAGGTGCTCGAGTCGGATTTCATGCCGAGATTCTCGATCGTCGGAAACGTCTTCACACAGACCGATATTTCCGGAATCTACAACCGGAATATCGGCGCCTATGTCGGCGGACGTCTCAACGTGCCGCTTTACGAAGGCGGCATGACTTCCTCGCAGGTGCGCGAGGCGAAGGAGGTCGCGGGGCAACGCAAGCTGGACGTCGATGTCGCGCGCGCGGACGTCATTGCGCTGGTGCGCGCCAATTGGGGCGCGCTGCAGGCGGCGAAAACGCAGATGGCCGCCGCGCAGACGCAGATCGCCGCCGCCGAGCGCGCGCTCTATGGCGTGCGCGAAGAAGCGAAGGCCGGCCAGCGCACCACGCTCGACATTCTGAATGCGCAGCAGGAGCTATTGAATGCGCGCATCGGCCTCATCTACGCGCAGCGCGAACGCGTCGTCGCTTCCTACGCCGTCCTCGCAGCCATGGGGCGGCTCTCGGGGGAAACTCTGCGTCTCGGCGAGACCGAATATGATCCCGCGATCCATTTCGACCAAGTGAAGGATCTGTGGGGCGGGACGACCACGCCCGGCGCCGGGCGTTGAAGACATTTTCCGCAAAGCGCTTTACTCTGCGCGCCAATCGCCTGGACGCCGAACCGGGCGGCGCAACAAAAGAGGAAATGCAATGCGAGGCGCTTATCTGAAACTCATTGCCCTGGCTTTCGCGGCGACGCCGCTCGCCGCCGGCCCGGCGGCGGCGATCTGCTGGCTCGGCTGCGGCGATCCGACCGAGGCGCACGCCAGGAAGATCCTTGAAAATCTCCTGCCCCAGCGCTTCGACAAGCCCGGCAAGATCCTCGAATTCAAGCAGACCATGGCCGAGGCGCTCGAAATGCACGCGACCGGCGAGAAGGGCTATGAGATCTTCTTCACCGCGAAAGTGCAGTTCCCCGAAGGCGCCAATCTCGAATGCAAGCCGGACGACGCCGGCAAGTTCAAGGAAGGCTGCTCGCCGAGCAAGCATTTCGTGACGGCGCCGCGCCAGTCCGATCCCAAGGGCAAGCAATATGTCGCCCCTGGCGAGACGGTGACCTTCGACGAGGAATATCGCTTCTACGAGGACCCGAACGGCTGGAAGGGGCCGGACGGCAACGTCTATCGACAATAAGAAAAATTTTAGGGCGCGCATGACATGCGCGCCCTTTGAGATCGGACCGCCTCTTAGAGGCTATCGAACGATCTTACTTCAGCAGGGTGTTGTTCTGCGGGCAGCCGGCCTTCTCGTTGCAGGCGTTGAAGTTGGCGCGGAGCGCGTCCTTGTCGGCGCCGTAGTTCTGCGAGCGGGACAGATATTCGTCGTAGCACTTCGACGCAGCAGCAGCCTGCTTGTCGTCGTCAGCCTTGCGGGTGTCGCAGTCGGCGAAAGCCGGGGTCATCATGCCGGCAAACAGGGCCGCCGCCGCAACAAAGGCGAATTTGTTCATCTTAGCGCTTCCTCTTTCTTACATGTAGGCTGTTTTGCTTGGCGCTGGCGTAGAAGGTTGCGCAGCACGTAGTGCAGGATGCCGCCGTTCTTGAAGTACTCGATCTCGTCGAGGGTATCGATCCGGCAGAGCACCGGCACGGGCAGCGTCGAGCCGTCGGCGCGGGTGATGGTGATCGTCACGACCTCGCGCGGCTTGACGCTCGCGAGACCGGGAATGGTCACGCGCTCGTCGCCCTTGAGGCCGAGCGATTCCCACGACGCGCCTTCGGTGAAGACGAACGGCGCGACGCCCATGCCGACGAGATTGGAACGATGGATGCGCTCGAACGATTGCGCGATGACGGCGCGAACGCCGAGCAGCGCCGTGCCTTTCGCCGCCCAGTCGCGCGAGGAGCCGTTGCCGTATTCGACACCGGCGAAGACGACGAGCGGCGCGCCTTCGGCTTCATACTGCATGGCGGCATCGTAGATCGGCATTTCCTTGCCCGACGGATAGTGGATCGTCAGGCCGCCTTCCTTCACGTTGCCGTTGGCGTCTTTCACCATGTGGTTCTTGATGCGGATGTTGGCGAAGGTGCCGCGCATCATCACTTCATGGTTGCCGCGGCGCGTGCCGTATTGGTTGAAGTCCCGGTTGCGACGCCATTGGTCGAGCAGCCATTTGCCGGCGGGCGACGCGGTCTTGATCGAACCTGCCGGCGAGATATGGTCGGTCGTGATCTTGTCGCCGAAGAGACCAAGGATGCGAGCGTTGACGATATCGCTGACAGGCTTGGCTTCGCGGGCGATCGACTGGAAGTAGGGCGGGTTCTGAACGTAGGTCGAAGATCCGTTCCAGCCGTAGGTCAGGCCGCCGCTGGTCGCGATGCCCTGCCAGTTGTCGTCACCCTTGAAGACATCGGCGTAGCGCGACATGAACATGGCGCGCGTGATGTTTTCAGCGATGAACTGCTGGATTTCGTGTGCGGTCGGCCAGATGTCTTTCAGGAAGACGGGCTTCCCGTCCTTGCCGAGCCCGAGCGGCTCTTTGGTCAGATCCTTCTGGACCGTGCCTGCGAGCGCGAAGGCGACGACCAGCGGCGGCGACGCAAGATAGTTCGCCTGCACGTCGGGATTGACGCGGCCCTCGAAATTGCGATTGCCGGAGAGAACCGACGCCGCGACGATGCCATTGCTATTGATCGCTTTGGAAATCTCAGGCGCGAGAGGACCGGAGTTTCCGATGCAGGTCGTGCAGCCGAAGCCGACGAGGTTGAAGCCGATCTGGTCGAGATAAGGCTGCAGGCCAGCGTCCGCCAGATACGCGGCAACAACCTGCGACCCAGGCGCGAGGGATGTCTTCACCCAGGGCTTCACCTTCAGGCCGGCGTTGGCGACGGCGTTGCGCGCGAGAAGTCCCGCGCCGATCAGCACGCTCGGATTGGAGGTGTTGGTGCAGGAGGTGATCGCGGCGATGACCACGTCGCCATGGCCGATATCGAAGTCTTTGCCTTCGACCGGCACGCGCTTCGAGAGTTCGCCGGGCTTCTTGTATTCGCCGGCGAGTGCGGTTTCGAAACCGCTCTTGATGTCGGTCAGCGCGATGCGACCCTCGGGACGCTTGGGACCGGCCATCGACGGCACGACGTCGCCCAACTCAAGCGACAGCGTGTCGGTGAAGACGGGGTCGGCTGAACCCGACTCGCGATAGAGGCCCTGCGCCTTGGCGTAGGCTTCGACGAGAGCGATGCGGTGGGCGTCGCGTCCGGACATCGTAAGGTAGTTGATCGTTTCCTTGTCGACCGGGAAGAAGCCGCAGGTCGCGCCGTATTCCGGTGCCATGTTGGCGATGGTCGCGCGGTCGGCGAGCGAGAGATGGTCGAGGCCCATCGCCGTAGAATTCGACGAACTTGCCGACGACGCCCTTCTTGCGCAGCATCTGCGTGACGGTGAGCACAACGTCGGTCGCGGTGACGCCTTCCTTCGGCGCGCCGGTGAGCTTGAAGCCGATGACCTCCGGCGCGAGCATCGATTGCGGCTGGCCGAGCATGGCGGCCTCCGCCTCGATGCCGCCGACGCCCCAGCCGAGCACGGCCAAGCCGTTGACCATGGTCGTGTGGCTGTCGGTGCCGACGAGCGTGTCGGGATAGGCGACCGTCGCGCCGTCGGCCATCTCGTTGGTCCAGACCGTCTGGGCAAGATATTCGAGATTGACCTGATGGCAGATGCCCGTGCCGGGCGGCACGACGCGGAAATTGTCGAAGGCGCCCTGGCCCCACTTCAGGAAGTTGTAGCGCTCGCCATTGCGCTCGTATTCGAGCGCGACGTTATCGGCGAGGGCTTTGGGTGTGCCGAACTCATCGACGATGACAGAGTGGTCGATGACGAGATCGACAGGAACGAGCGGATTGATCTTGGTCGGATCGCCGCCGAGTTTCGTCATACCGTCACGCATGGCGGCGAGATCGACAACGGCCGGCACGCCGGTGAAGTCCTGCATCAGCACGCGGGCGGGGCGAAAGCCGATTTCTTTTTCGGTTTTGCCCTTGTTGTCGAGCCATTCGGCCATGGCCACGATATCGGCCTTGGTGACCGAGCGGTTGTCCTCGTGGCGTAGGAGGTTCTCAAGGAGAACTTTCATCGCATAGGGAAGGTGCGAGATGCGCGCAGGGGAAGCGCGTGCCGCCCCAGCCCAGCGCCAGCACCATGGCGCCGGAGGCCGTGACCAGAAAAGCGGCGCCCGGATAGTCGACGCTGTGCGGATGGCGCCGCTCCGGGAGGCGCTTGAGCCGCGCATTGACGATGACGAGCGCGGCGAGGCCGAGCGGCAGGTTGATCCAGAAGATCAGCGACCAGTGCAGATATTGCGCAAAAAACCCGCCCAGAGCCGGCCCGGCGACGCTTGAGGTCACGAAGACGGCGGCGAAATAGGTCTGGTAGCGCCCGCGCTCGCGCGGCGAGACGAGATCGGCGACAACCGTCTGCGAGAGGGCGATGAGCCCGCCCCCGCCCATGCCCTGCAGGAAGCGCGCGACCGCGAGCGCGGCGATGCTCGGCGCCAGCGCGCAGGCGACCGAGCCCATGACGAAGGTCGCGATCCCGATCAGGATGACGATGCGGCGCCCGTAAATATCGGCGAATTTGCCATAGAGCGGCGTCACCACCGTCGCCGCCACGAGATAGGCGGTGACGATCCAGGGCAGGTTCTCGGGCTCGCCGAGATCAGCGCCGATCGTCGGCATGGCGGTGACGACGATGGTCTGGTCGAGCGCCGAGAGCAGCATGGCGAGGCCGAGCCCGACCATGACCTGCCGCATCTCGTCGGGCGCGGGCTGATATGCGTCGTCTTTCATCTTGTTTCCGAGTGTAATAGCCAAGCCCCCTCATATCTTTTTGCAGCGCAACATGGAATGGAGTCTGTCATGGGTCCCTGCGGCTGATCACGGCCAGAAATGCGGCGGGCTCCCGAACATCCGCGAAAACCGCGTCCTCCAAACGCTCAGGTCTCGCCAGCGCGATTGCGCGCAGCTTCTCCTCGGAGGCGACGGCGCGCGGGGGGGCGCCCAGCCGCCTGGCGATCCGCAAACGCTCGGTCTGCAAGGCCTTCAGCAGCCGCATTTCCTCGACGGTCAACGCGCGTTCCCGCGCCGCAGCCGGCTCGAAAAGCGGCGCTTCCGCCGGAGCGAGCGCCTCCTCCGCCTCAGCCACGCCGTCGCCCATCGCATGCGCGAGCCGGCTTTCCGCCGCGACGCGCCAGCGAAGCGCGACCGCCTTCGCGCGGCGCGGCCAGGCGAGCGGGCCGCCTCGGCAATGGTCGCATTTGCCGCAGGGCGCGGCGGCCTCGCCAAATTCCGCGAGCAGCGCCTGCGTCCGGCAGGCGGGCGTGACGCAGAGCCGCGCCATGGCCTTGCGCCGCGAGTAATCGCCGGCGGCGGCTTCGTTATCTTCCGGAATGTCGGGCGTTCGCCAGCGCAGAGCCAATTCACGGGGATCGAACAGAGCAAGGGTGCGCGCCGGCGCCCCGTCGCGGCCGGCGCGGCCGATTTCCTGATAATAGCCCTCGATCGAGCTCGGCAGGCCGGCATGGATCACGAAGCGCAGGTCGGGCTTGTCCACCCCCATGCCGAAGGCGATCGTCGCGACCATGACCACCCCTTTCCGCTCAAAAAACGCGTCCTGATGGGCGCTGCGCGTATAGGCGTCGAGGCCCGCGTGATAGGGCAGCGCGTCGAGCCCCAGACGCGCGAGGTCTGCGGCGAGGACGTCGGCCATGCGGCGTGAGTTGCAATAGACGATCCCGCTTTCCCCGCCCCTGCCGATGAAATCGAGGATCTGCCGCAGCCCCGCGCGGCGACGGCGGAAGGAGAGGGAGAGGTTCGGCCGCGCGAAAGAGCGAATGAAAACATCCGGCTCCCGCGCAAAAAGACTGCGGCTTATGTCGTCCCGCGTGCGCGGCCCGGCGGTGGCGGTGACGGCCAGCACGGGCGCCCCGAGCTTCTTCGCGATCTCGCCCAGACCCCGATAATCGGGCCGGAATTCATGGCCCCAGTGCGAGACGCAATGCGCCTCGTCGACCGCGAAGAGCGACACGCGGTTTTTGCGCAGCAAATTCTGCGTCCCCTCCGTCGCGAGCCGCTCCGGCGCCGCATAAAGCAGCCGCGCCCGGCCCGAGGACACCGCCTCGTATGCGGCGAGCGCCTCCGCGTCGTCCTGCCCGGAATGGAGCGCGACGGCGGGCAGGCCCTTGTCCTCGAGCGCCCGCAACTGGTCGCGCATCAGGGCGATGAGCGGCGAGGCGACGACGACGAGCCCCGGCGCCGCCGCCGCAGGCAACTGATAAAGCAGGGATTTTCCGGAGCCCGTGGGCATGACGGCCAGCGCGTCGCGTCCGGCGAGCACCGCCTCGATCACCTCGCGCTGCCCGGGAAGAAAGTCGGAAAAGCCAAAAATGTTGCGCAGCAATTCCTGCGGGTTCCCCTGCTGCGCGAAAACCACCCGATCCACCGATCCCACCCAAAGCGCCTGCCGTGAAATTTAATACGTATTGCCGGTCATGGCCCAGTCTCCGTCAGGCCTCGGCGGCCAACAGCGCCGCCGCAATTTCCCGCCACTCCTCTTCCAGCGGGCCCTCGCAAGGCGGGCGTCCGGCGCGCGCATACCAGTAGCGCGCATTCCAAAGATCGCCTTCCTTGCGATGAAGATAGGCGTGCGCCCAGCAGCTCTGCTTGTCCTCCCGCGCGTCGACGCATTTATGCGCGCCATCCCAGTCGCCTCTCGCGTCGAGCCAGAGCGCCCGCAGCGGCGCGGAGAGCGGCGGCGGGTCGCCAGCCTCGATGGAGGCGAGGAAGGAGGGAAGCGAAATGAACATCGTTCGCCTTTCATCTCGGAACCGTTTCAGCGCCCGCCCGCGATTGACAGACGGCCGCGCTCCCGGCCAATTGCGCGCAGAATCCGAGAGGCCAGATGATCCAGAGTCCCTGCAACAAGATCTGCACGCTCAATTCGAACAATATCTGCATCGGCTGCGGCCGCTCGCGCGCGGAGATCGGCGGCTGGTCGCAGTTCCCGGACCAGGAAAAGGCCCAGGTCGTCAAACGCGCCAAGGCGCGCCTCGAAACGATGGGCGCGGCGAAGGCGCCCGCGAAAGCCAGATCCTGAAAAGGTTAGAGGCCGGCCGCAATGGGCCGGCCTGGGAGGTCAGAGCTTCTCCAGCGTCGATTCCGCGCTCGATACCGTCGCGACGCTCGAATTCTCCTCGATATTGATCCACTCTACGACGCCGTCCTTGACGATCGCCGAATAGCGCTTGCCGCGAACGCCGAGGCCGAAATCGGCGAGGTCCAGTTCGACGCCCATGGCCTTGGCGAGGACGCCCGAGCCGTCGGCGAGGCCGTCGATCTTGCCCGCCGCGCCGCGATCCTTGAGCCAGGCGTCGAGCGTGAAGACGTCGTTGACGGCTGTCACCGCCACGGCGTCGACGCCCTTCGCTTTCAGCGCGTCATAATGCTCGACGAAGCCCGGCAGGTGCTTCGCGTGGCAGGTCGGCGTGAAGGCGCCGGGCACGGAGAAAAGCGCGACCTTGCGACCCTTGAAATAATCCGAGGTTTTGACCGGCTCGGGGCCGTTCTTGCCCATGGTGGTGACGGTGACGTCGGGAATTTTGTCGCCTGCTTTGATTGTCATGCCTGTCTCGCTTGTGTGTGCGGGTGAAGCCCCCCTTAATTAGCGCGTTTTTGTCGCCTGTCTTCCGCAAAGGCGCCGCTTTCCAGCTTGGCCGTCGCCTTGACAGGCTTCACCGCTCCATAGAACGGCGCTTGTGGGCGCGCGCGATGCGATGCAACAATCCGTCATCCCTGCGACTCGCAGGCGCGAAGCGCGCTTCTCGGGAGGTAATCAATATGGCCAATAATGAAGGACCGGGCGGACTGCCCCCATCCGCCTGGGTCTGGACCCAATATCGCGGCGTGCTGCCCGCCGATCCGCCGGCCGCCACAGCGCCGGTCGAGACGCCTGCCGCGGCGGCGTCCTCGATACAAGCGGCCCCGCCGGCCGCGGCGAAGCATACCAGCATGATCGGGCTTGGCCTCGCGGCCGCCGTGGTCGTGATCGCCGGCCTGACCTGGCTCTTCGCCACGAAACCGGCCTCCGAACCGGCTGCGCCACAAACGTCGCCGGCCGCGACCGAGGCGCCCGCCGAACCGCAAAAAAAAGAAGCCGCGCCTGCCCCTGCTCCCGCCGCCGAACCGGCCGCGACGCCGGCGCCGCCCGCCGCTCAGGAAGCGGCCAAGCCCGCCGAACAGGCCCCCGCGCCCCAGCACGGCGCGAAGAAGAAGAAGCACAAGTAAATCCGCGACGAGGGAGGGCGCCCGCGCTCTCCCCCTCCCGCGTTAGGCCCCCGATTCGCTCGGGGCCGTCTTACCGGCCGCCCTTCTGCTTCATGGCGGCGAGCAGCGCCTCGCCGAGCCCGCCGGGGGAATTGCCGGCCGGCTTCGCCCCGCGTGGGGCGCCGAATTGCTGCGGGCCGCGCGGACGATTCTGGTCGCGCCCCTGACCGCCCTGCCCGCCCTTCGCCTGCTGGCCGGGAACGTCGTCGAGGCGCATGGTGAGCGAGATGCGCTTTCGCGGCGCGTCGACCTCCATGACCTTCACTTTCACAATGTCGCCCGGCTTCACGACGCTGCGCGGGTCTTTGACGAATTCCTTCGACAAAGCCGAGATGTGCACCAGGCCGTCCTGATGCACGCCGATGTCGACGAAGGCGCCGAAGGCCGCGACATTGGTCACGACGCCTTCCAGCACCATGCCGGGCTTCAGATCGTTCAGGGTCTCGACGCCCTCCTGGAAGGTCGCCGTCTTGAAGGCCGGGCGCGGATCCCGGCCGGGCTTCTCCAGTTCCGCCAGCACGTCGGTGACGGTGGGAACGCCGAAAGTCTCGTCTGCGAATTGCGCGGGCTTCAGCTTGCGCAGCTCGTTCGTATTGCCGATGAGCGATTTGATGTCGGTCTTCGCCGCGTCGAGTATGCGCCGCACCAGCGGATAGGCTTCCGGGTGCACGCCCGAGCGGTCGAGCGGATCGTCGCCGTCGATGATGCGCAGAAAGCCCGCGCTCTGCTCGAAGGCCTTTGGACCGAGACGCGGCACTTCCTTCAACTGCGCGCGCGTGCGGAAGCGGCCATTGGCGTCGCGATGCGCCACGATGTTCGCGGCGAGCGTTTCGCCGAGTCCCGACACGCGCGCGAGCAGCGGCGCGGAAGCCGTGTTCACGTCGACGCCGACCGCGTTCACGCAGTCTTCCACCACGGCGTCGAGCGCACGCGACAGCTTCATCTCGGAGACGTCGTGCTGGTACTGGCCGACGCCGATGGATTTCGGCGTGACTTTCACCAACTCCGCCAGCGGATCTTGCAGCCGGCGCGCAATCGAGGCCGCGCCGCGCAGCGACACGTCGAGATCCGGCAGCTCCTTCGAGGCGTATTCCGACGCCGAATAGACGGAAGCGCCCGCTTCCGACACGACGATCTTGGTGAGCTTGAGTTCGGGATGCTTCGACATCAGCTCGCCCGCGAGCTTGTCGGTCTCGCGCGAGGCCGTGCCGTTGCCGATGGCGATGAGTTCGATCTTGTGCTGGCGCGCGAGGCTCGCAAGCGTCGCGATGGATTCGTCCCAACGTCGCTGCGGCTCATGCGGATATATCGCCGTCGTCGCGACGATCTTGCCGGTGGCGTCGATCACCGCGACCTTCACCCGGTGCGGAAGCCCGGATCGAGGCCGATCGTCGCGCGCGCGCCGGCGGGGGCGGCGAGCAGAAGGTCGCGCAGATTTTCGGCGAAGACGCGGATCGCTTCTTCTTCCGCGAATTTCCACAGACGCGAACGGGCGTCGACGGAAAGATGCAGTTCGATCTTGGTGCGCCAGGCCCAGCGCGCCGTGTCGAGCAGCCATTTGTCGCCGGGCCGGCCGCGATCCTCGATATTGTAGCGACGCGCGATGCGGGTCTCGTAGCCGCCAATGCCAGGCTCGGCCTCCGGCGCCATTTCGAGCTCCAGCATTTCCTCCTTCTCGCCCCGGAACAGCGCGAGAATGCGATGCGACGGGAGCTTGGAAATGGGCTGCGAGAATTCGAAATAGTCGGAATATTTCACCGCCGCCGCTTCCTTGCCCTCGCGCGGCTTGGACTTGATCAGCGCCTGCTGCCAATGCACCTCGCGCAGCGCGCCGATGAGATCGGCGTCTTCGGCGAAGCGCTCGACGAGAATGGCGCGCGCGCCCTCAAGCGCCGCTTCGACCGTCGCGACGTTCTTCTCGGCGTCGACATAGCTCTCCGCCTGCGCCTTGGGGTCCTTGTCGGGCGACGACAAGAGCGCCTCGGCGAGCGGGGCGAGGCCGGCTTCGATCGCGATCTGCGCCTTGGTGCGGCGCTTGGGCTTGAAGGGCAGATAAATGTCTTCGAGGCGCGCCTTGTTGTCGGCCTCCATGATGACGCGCTTCAAGGCGTCGTCGAGCTTGCCCTGCGATTCGATCGATTCGAGAATCGCCTTGCGGCGCTCCTCCAGCTCGCGCAGATAGCGTAGCCGCTCATCGAGCTTGCGAAGCTGGATGTCATCCAGTTCACCGGTCGCTTCCTTACGGTAGCGCGCGATGAAGGGGACCGTGGAGCCGCCGTCGAGAAGGCCGATTGCGGCCTCCACCTGCCACGGTTTCGCCGCAAGTTCCTCGCTGAGCCGCTCGACAATCGACGCCATCTGCTCGCCTCTCCGGTGAAGGGAAGCGAGGCTTGTAGCCAAGCCCGGCGGGGTAAGTCAAAGACCCGCGCCCGCCGGAGCGAAGTCACGCACAGATCATTTGCGGTCGCCGTCGAAATAGGGATGATCCGGCCAGCACATCCGCTCTTCCAGCGTGAACGGCGCCGGCGCCGATCCGGTGGACATCAGCCAGCCGGGCGTCTTTTCAACGCGCGCCCAGTAATTCGTCGGCAGCGCTGAAATGTCGCCCTTGTGCCAGCTCGTCAGCATGTTGCAGTCGCTGATCGCGTAGCGCTCCTTGAAGGCCTGCTTGATTTCGAGCAAAGGCGTCGCCGCCGAGATGATGACGATCACTGAAATGATCGTCGCGAAAGTTCCGTTGTCGCGGGGCGTGAGGACCGCGATGCGCGCGAAATTGAAAGCCAGCAGAAACATCGCCGGGATCGAGACGCGCATCACGAAGTCGTTGGACACGCCGACGCTGTAGACGGGTATGACGAGCAGCAAGGCGAGCGCGAGAATGAGGATCTTGCGGTCCGACGGCTCGACCTTGTTCCAGGCATAGAGGACCACCGCCGCCTGCGGGATCTCGATGAGGATGAAGAGCACGTAACGGAAGGCGAAACTGTCGCGCAGGACCAGCCATTCATGCGGCACCGCGCCGGCGTCCATGGTGAGATAAAGCGCAATCGGCAGGAAGCAGAGCCCAACCGCGGCCGCGAGGATCGTCTCGCGTGCGAAGAGGCCGCGCGGGAGAAGCTGCAGGGCGAAAAAGGCGACGAAGGGCGCCGCGCCCATCATGGCGAGGGGCGACCACATCAGCATCGCCGCGCAGGAGACGAGCATCGCCGGCATCTGCATCTCGCCGCGCGCATAAAGCAGCGCGAGCAGCGCGAACCACCAGCCCGGCGCCATATGGTTCGGCACCCAGAAGAGCTGGGTCACATGGCTGGAATATTGCAGTCGGATAGACGAGTAATACTCGCCCCACCATTCGATATGCGCGAAGGGCATGAAGTCGCCGCCCTTCGACATCTCGATCGCTTCGGCGACGAGGATCGGCACAATGTCCAAGCCGCTGAAGCCCATGAAAAGCAGCAGCATCGGCGCCGTGCGCACATTGGCGAGCAATGACGTAAAGTAAGCGATCGTTCCGAGGATCAGGGAATTCTGCGCGAGCAGCGCCAGATGGCCGGCATAGAGGCCGTGAAAGCGGCCGATCATCGCCGGGATCATATACATGCCGAGCGGCGCGCGCAGGAGATAGTCCTGACCTTCATAGCGATAGAGAACCGTGAGCCCATTGGTCACGAGATCGTGCAGCACGGCGTCGCGAATGAGCCAGTCGCGCGTCGCGTAGAAGAAATGGCCCTCGCCGCCGAGGAGGCACAGGGCGACGCCGAAGCCGAGACACAGCGTCAGCCGACCAAGTTCGACCGGCGCCGACAGCAGCCGGCTCGCCTGACGCGCGCGAAACAGAATGACGGCGGCGCCGGCGCATCCGACGAGGACGAGCGCGGCCGGAAGCGGGCGCAGCGCCGTCGCGAAGATGGCGTTGGGCAGGATGAAGGCGAGCGACGCCAGAAAGAAGAGGTGGAAATTGGAGAGGATGCGCACGCCCGTTTGCGACGCGCTTCTTTCCTGCGGCAGCGGCTCAGCGACATCCATTGCGCCCGCCCCCATCATCTCCGACTTCATACGCCAGCTCCGAACTCAAAAATTGATGCGCTCGCGCTCGAACACGACCGGCTTGCGCCGAACCTGCGAATAGATCGCCAGCACATATTCGGCGAGCACGCCGATGGAAAAGAGCTGCACGCCGCCAAAGAAGAAGACGGCCACGATGATCGTCATGATGCCGGGCTGCGCGAAGCTCTGATAGAACAGGATTCCCAGCACAAGGTTGATGAAGGCGTAAAGAATCGACAGCGCGGCGATGAAGAAGCCGCCGAAGAGCACCAGACGCAGCGGCGCGAGAGTGTTGGTTACCAGACCGTTCATGCCCTGGTCGACGAGGCTCTTCAGGGAATTCGTCGAAACGCCCCGGCGCCGCTCCACCCATTTGTAAGGCACGCCCACCGACTTGAAGCCGCATTCGAAGGTCATCATGCGCATGAAGGGATAGGAATCCTCGATTGTGCGCATCGCCTCGATGACCTTGCGGTCGCAAAGCTGGAAGTCGCCGACGCCGCGCGGCAGCGAGAGCTCCGAGAGCGAGGTCAGCATGCGGTAATAGAGCTGACGCAGCGTGCGCATGGTCGCGTTTTCTTCGCGGATCTTGCGAATGCCGTAGACGACCTCGTTGCCCTGCGCCCAAAGCTCGACGAATTGCGGGATGAGCTCCGGCGGGTCCTGCATGTCGGCGGGAAAGAAAAGCAGGACGGCGTCGCCGGTCGCCGCCATCACGCCGTTATAATTCGAGCGCATCGCGCCGAAATTGCGCGCGTTGAGGATGACCTTGACGTCCTTGTCCTCAGCTGCGATCTCGCGAAGGATCTCGACCGTGCGATCCCTGGAGGCGTTGTCGCAGAAGACGTGCTCGCGCTTGTAGCCCTTCAGCTCGTTCTCGAAGAGCGCCTTGATCGCCGCATGACATTCGCGGACGTTCATCTCCTCATTGTAGCAGGGCGTAACGATGGAGATGGTTTTCATGTCTCTTTGATGTCCCCCGCGTCGAAGACGAGCGCGCGATTGAGAAAATAGGAGAGCGCAACGCAAGGCGCGAGTAGAAGCGCCTGCGCCCCGGCAGGCCCCGCGCCAAGACGCAGGGCGAATTCAAGCAGAGCGGCGTTGGCGACGAAGACGATCGCGTAGACACAGGCGAAACGCCACAGCCGGGCAGGATCGGAATTGGCGAAAACGACGCGGCCGGTCGTGAAGAAATTGAACACGACGCCGACCACCGTCGCCAGCGCAAGCGCCGGCGTCGCGGAAAAGCCCGCCCGCAACAGCAGATAGAAGACTCCGTAGCCAAAGGCCGTATTGAAAACGCCAACAACGAGAAAGCGCCCGAAACGCAGCCCCCACAGGCGCGCGCGCAGCCTCTCGATCGGCGCCAGCGCGTCACGCATTCCTAGCAATCCGCGAGAATGGCGTTGACGGGCGGATGACGGGACGGATCGAGAAACACGTAATTCGTCTCCGGCGTCTCGTCCGTCACGCGCTCGATCTTTGTCAGCGCGCGGTCGCCGACGCCGTAGCACACATAGCCGAGCCCCGCGAAGAGATCGAGCACGTCGTTCGGATGATAGCCGAAGGCGGCCGACCATTTGCGCAGGAGTTCGATGACGACCGCCGGGCGAAAGCGTTCGATGGACGTCATGCCGCCCTTCAGCACGCGCAGCTCCGCGCCTTCGACGTCGCATTTGAGGAAGTCGAGCCGGTCGACGCCATTGTCCTCGACGAACTGGTCGAGCGTGGTGAAGCGGCAGGAGACGCGGCGCGAACCTTCGCCCGGATGCAGCTCGTTGAGCGAGGCGGCGGGCGAGCCCGAGGTCGCGGGCACGAACATGTCGAAGGAACCGGGCTTGTCGGTCAGGCCGTCCTTCACCGGCGTCACGCGATTGCCGGCGACGTTGCGCGCGAGATTGGCGAGAAGCCGCTCATGCGTCGTCGGTACCGGCTCGAAGGCGTAGACGCGCGCCTGCGGCTCCTGCTGCGCGATGTGCAGGCTGTACCAGCCAATATTGGCGCCGATATCGAAGACGACTTCGGCGCCGCGCGCGAGACGCGAAATCAGCGCCAGCTCGAAGGTCTCGTAGCCGCCCTGCGCGAGAATGATGTTCGGCGCCTCGCGCAACGCGTCCGCGTCCATCGCGAAGGAGAGGCCGTTTTTCAGGGTCGCGGAGAGGCCCGACGGCTCGATGACGAGCGCGGCGATTTCCGTGCCCTCGATCGCTTCGGCATGTTCCGCCATCAGGCGATGACGCTCGGCGAAGAGCTTCCACAGCGCGAGACGGTCGAGCGCGCCCTGATCGAAAGCGCGGCGTTGATCGAGCGGCGTCTGCGGCGCCTCGACGCGAATTTTGGCGAGAGAGGTCATGCGCTTGCTCCGAGAGTCCTTGACGCGAAGATGTCGCGATAGATGTCGATGGTGCGGCGAAAGCCTTCTTCGACGCTCGTCTGCGGCCGCCAGCCGAGTTTTTCGAGCCGCGCGGTGTCGGGCGCCGAGCGCGCGACGCTCGACGGGATGTAACCTTCGCGCGGCGGCGCGAAGCGGGCGGAAAGGCCGCGCTCGGGCGAAAGGCTCGTCAGCATCGTCGCGAGTTCGCGGATGGAAACCACCGCGCGCGAATTGCCGACATTGTAGGCGCGGCTCTTTTCGCCCTTCAGCAGCAGCGTGAAGAAGGCCTGCGTCGCGTCGGCGAGATAGCAGAAGGCGCGCTCGGCCGAGCCGTCGCTGTTCAGCACGATGTCGCGACCTTCGACCACGTCGCGCACGAAATCGGCGAACACGCGCCCATCGTCGAGCCGCATGCCGGGGCCGTAGGTATGGAAGGGCCGCGCAATGACGCAGTCGATTCCATATTGCGCGCCATAGGAGACGCAGAGCGTTTCGCCCATGCGCTTCGATTCGGCGTAGCAGGCGCGCAGCGTCGCGGGATCGAGCGCGCCGAAATCGCTTTCGCAGATCGGCTCGCGGCGGCTGTCGAAGCCTCCATAGACTTCCGAGCTCGAGAAATAGAGGAATCGCGAGACGCCCTTGCGGCGGGCGAGTTCGAGAAGATTATGCGTCCCAACGACATTGGGCAACGCCGTGCCGACAGGATCGACGCCGTAAAAGCGCGGGCTCGCCTGGCTCGCGGCGTGCACGATCATGTCGACGGGTTCGTCGATCTCGATCGGCTGCGAGACGTCGGCGATCTTGATCGACAGCGAGGGGTGGCCGAGATGGGCGGCGAAGCGGCGCAGGGCGTTTTCGCGCGAGCGCGCCAGCGCGATCACCTTGAGCCGCGGCGCCTTGCCGCGAAGGGCGAGCGTCAGCAGCGTCTCGACCATCGCGGCGGGCAGGAAGCCATTGGCGCCCGCGACGAGAATGGTTCGGCCGTCGAATTGCTCCCACGGCAGATCGGCGGAAAGAACCTGCGCGATATCCTCGCGCCACAGCGGGTGGCGGGAGAGGGCCGCGCCGTCGGGAATGGCGTCCGACATGGTCATACAGCCGCGCGCATGGTCGTCGGACGGCAAAAATCGTCGATCACGTCGAGCATGTAGTCGATGTGATCCTGCGTGAGTTCCGGATAGACGCCGATCCAGAAGGTGCGATCCACCACGATGTCGGCGTTTTTCAGCGAACCCGAGACGCGGAAGTTGCGGCCCTTCATGTAAGGCTGGCGCACGAGATTGCCGCCGAAGAGGAGGCGCGTGCCGATCTTCTTGGCGTTGAGATGGATGACCAGCTCATCGCGCGTGAAGGGCGCGCCCTCGCGCAGAGTCACGGGGAAGCCGAACCAGGAAGGCTCGGTTGCGGCTGTCGCTTCCGGCAGGATGAAGAACTCTTCGAGGCGCTTGAGCCCCGCTTTCAGCGCGTCGAAATTGCGATTGCGCGCGGCCACAAAACCGTAGAGATGATCCATCTGCGCAAGGCCCACCGCCGCCTGCATGTCGGTGATCTTCAGATTGAAGCCGAGATGCGAATAGACATATTTGTGGTCGTAGCCCTTCGGCAGATCGCCGAGGCGCCAACCGAAGCGCTTGTTGCAGCTATTGTCCTTGCCGGGCTCGCAATAGCAGTCGCGGCCCCAGTCGCGGAACGACTCCATCGCCTTGGCGATGTGGTTGTTGCTGGTGAAAACCGCTCCGCCCTCGCCCATGGTGATGTGATGCGCGGGATAGAATGACAGCGTGCCGATGTCCCCGAAGGTTCCGACATGCTTGCCGTCGACCTTGGCGCCGAGCGCGTCGCAGCAATCCTCGATCAGCCAGAGATTGTGGCGGTCGCACAGCTCCTTGATGGCGCGCACGTCAAAGGGATTGCCGAGCGTATGCGCGACCATCACCGCCTTGGTCTTCGGCGTGATCGCCGCTTCGACCGCCGCGACGTCGATATTGTACGTCGGAATGTCGACGTCGACGAAGACGGGAACCATGTTCCACAAGAGGACCGGATTGACCGTCGTCGGAAAACCCGTGGCGCAGGTGATGACTTCGTCGCCGGGCTGAAGCGCGCGATGGCGCAGCGTGTGCGAAGTCAGCGCGGAGAAGGCGACGAGATTCGCCGACGAGCCGGAATTGACGGTGAGCGCCTTCTTCACGCCGATATAGGAAGCGAGGCGCTCCTCGAATTGCGCGTTGAATCGGCCCGTCGTCAGCCAGAAGTCGAGCGCGGAATCGACAAGCATCTGCATGTCGCGCGCGTCGAACACGCGGCCAGAGACCGGCACGGACGACTGGCCGGGCGTGAAGCTCTTCGGCGGATTGGCGACGCGGTGATATTGACCCACGAGATCGAGGATCTGCGCGCGCAATTCGTCAGCCTGCGACGTTGCGTCTTTCGTCATGTTCCATGTCCTTCGTGGCGTCGGTAAAGGGCGAGGTGAGGCGCACGCGCTGGCCGAGATAGCGGTCGACCTGCCTCAAGGTCGTCTCCAGAACGTCCGCGTTCTCGACGAAAGCGCGATACCAATGCGCCGTCCATTGCGTCGTCTGCTCGAAATCGAGAAGCGGCGTCCAGCCCAGCGTCTCGCGCGCCTTGGCGGTGTCGAGACGCAGGAGATGCGCCTCGTGCGGATGGTCGTCGCCATCCTTCTCCCACTCTGCGTCGAGCCCCCATGCGGCGATGAAATGCGTCAGCAGGGATTCGACGCTCTGTTCGGAAGCGGGGCCGGGGCCGAAATTGAAGCCGCCGTCGAAATCGGCCGTGCGCTCGGGCGGAGCCGTCATGGCCTTTTCGACGAGTTGCAGATAACCGGCGAGCGGCTCCAGCACATGCTGCCAGGGCCGCACGGCCTTCGGGTTGCGCACTTTGAGCGCGCGTCCGGCGACGAAGGCGCGCAGCGCGTCGGGCAGGATGCGGTCCGCCGCGAAATCGCCGCCGCCGATGACATTGCCGGCGCGCGCCGAGATGATGCGCACATTCTTCTTCGCGCGGAAGAAGCTGTCGCGATAGGCGCTCGTGACGAGCTCCGCGCAGGCCTTGCTGTTGGAATAGGGATCATGGCCGCCGAGCGCGTCTGTCTCGCGATAGCCCCACACCCAGTCGCGATTCTCGTAGCATTTGTCCGTCGTGATGACGAGGACGAGGCGCACGCTTTCCGTCTGACGCGCGGCTTCCAGCACATTCACCGTACCCATCACATTGGTGGCGTAGGTGCCGACGGGATCGGCGTAGGATTCGCGCACCAGCGGCTGCGCCGCCATGTGAATGACGATCTCCGGGCCGACCGACTGCATGGAGGCAGTGAGCGTTTCGAGATCCCGCACGTCGCCGCGCACGTCGTCGATATGGTCCGCGACGTCCGCGAGCGAGAAGAGATTGGGCCGCGTCGGCGGCTCCAGCGCATAGCCGGTCGCGCGGGCGTTGAGGCGCGAGAGCATGAGCGAGAGCCATGCGCCCTTGAAGCCGGTATGGCCGGTGACGAAGACGCGCTTGCCGAGCCAGAAAGCAGATGAGATCACCAGATTTTCCACTTCGCTTGGCCGGAGTTCCACTGCTCTTCGAGGTAGAGCTTGTCGCGCAGCGTATCCATCGGCCGCCAGAAGCCGTTGTGCTGGAAGGCGCGCAGCTCGTCATGTTCGGCGAGCCAGTTCACCGGCCCGTGCTCCCAGACCGTCGCGTCGTCCTCGATGAGATCGCCGACCTTGGGAGAGAGAAAGAAGAAGCCGCCATTGACGAAGGCGCTCTCGGCGACGGGCTTTTCCGCGAAGGTCGTCACGCGGTCGCCGTCCAGCGTCATGGCGCCAAAGCGCATCTCGGGACGCACGGCGGCGACGGTCGCCATCCTGCCGTGCGAACGATGGAAGGCGAGCTCCGCGGTGAGGTCGATATCCGCGACGCCGTCGCCATAGGTCAGCGCGAAGACGTCGTCGTCCTTCACATAGTCGATGACGCGTTTCACGCGGCCGCCGGTCATCGTCTGGTCGCCCGTGTCGACGAGCGTGACGCGCCAGGGCTCGGCGTTGCCGCGATGTACCTCCATCTCGCGCGTGCGCATGTCGAAGGTGACGTCCGACATATGAAGGAAGTAGTTGGAGAAGAACTCCTTGATGAAATAGCCCTTGTATCCGAGGCACAGCACGAATTCGTTGAAGCCGTGCGCCGAATAGATCTTCATGATGTGCCAGAGGATCGGACGGCCGCCGATCTCGACCATCGGCTTCGGCCGCACGGAGGTTTCTTCCGCGAGACGCGTGCCCAGGCCGCCGGTCAGCACCACTACTTTCATGGGTCGTCGTCGATCCGCTGTCCGCCGGACAAGCCTCCGGCCGCTCGCAGGCGACGCGGCTCGCTGTTCAAAAGGTAAAGTCGCGCGCCGCCGAAAGTTCCTTTATGAGACGGCGGCGCCCCCAATTCTGGCGTCCAGGGTCAAGAACGAGAAGAAGCGACAAGTCATATGCCGCGCCTGCTCGGGCCGACCAATACCGGCAAGACGCATCACGCCATCGAGCGGATGCTTTCGTTCCCGACCGGCGTCATCGGCCTGCCGCTGCGGCTGCTCGCGCGCGAGGTCTATAACCGCGTCGTCGCAAAGATCGGGAGCGAGGCTGTCGCGCTGATCACGGGCGAGGAGAAGATCAAGCCCCGCAACCCCGCCTACTGGATATCGACCGTCGAAGCCATGCCGCGCGAAGTTCACGCGGATTTCCTGGCCATCGACGAAATCCAGCTCGCCGCCGATCTCGACCGCGGCCACATCTTCACCGACCGGCTGCTGCGCTGGCGCGGCCGGCAGGAGACGCTGCTCATCGGCGCGGGCACGATGGAGCCGCTGATTCGCGAGCTCTTCCCCGGCGCGCCCATCTTCAACCGCCCGCGCCTCTCGCGACTCACTTTCGCGGGCGACAAGAAGATTTCGCGCCTGCCGCCAAAGAGCGCCATCGTCGCCTTCTCCGCCGAGGAGGTCTACGCCATCGCCGAATGGATCAAGCGCCAGCGCGGCGGCGCCGCGGTGGTGCTGGGCGCGCTTTCGCCGCGCACCCGCAACGCCCAGGTGGAGCTCTTCCAGTCCGGGGATGTCGATTACATCGTCGCGACCGACGCGATCGGCATGGGGCTCAATCTCGACGTGGACTACGTCGCCTTCGCCTCCGACCGGAAATTCGACGGCTGGCGCTACCGCCGCCTCACCCCGGCGGAATTCGGCCAGATCGCCGGGCGCGCGGGCCGCCACATGAGCGACGGCGCCTTCGGCGACCGGCCGCTGTCCGCCCTTCGATGAGGATCTGATCGAGCAGCTCGAAGACCATCGCTTCGATCCGGTTCAGCTCCTGCAATGGCGCAACAGCGAGCTCGACTTTTCCTCCATCGCGGGCCTTGTGAACGCGCTGGAGAAGACCCCGGACCATCCCCGCTTCACCCGCGCACCCATCGCGGTCGACCAATTGACGCTCGAAGCGGTGAGCCGCGACGAAATCGCGCAGAAGAACGCCAAGGCGCCCGCCGACGTCGCCCGCCTCTGGGAAGCCTGCCAGATTCCGGATTATCGGAAGACTTCGCCCGCCGCCCATGCCGACCTCGCTTTGTCGGTTTTTTCCTTCATCGCCCGGCGCGGCAGAATTCCGGGCGACTGGATGGCGAGGCACATCGCCGCCGTCGACCGGATCGACGGGGACATCGACACGCTGTCCAACCGCCTCGCGCAAGTGCGCACGGTCAGCTTCATCGCCAACCGATCCGGCTGGCTCGACGACGCCGAGCATTGGCAGAGCGTCGCGCGTCGGGTAGAGGACAGCCTGTCCGACGCGCTGCACACCCGATTGACGCAGCGTTTCGTCGATCGCCGCACCAGCGTGCTGATGCGCCGCTTAAGAGAGAATGCGATGCTCGAAGCCGAAATTAACGCCGCCGGAGACGTCCTGGTCGAGGGTCAGCATGTCGGAAGCCTGCAGGGCTTTCGCTTCACGCCCGATCCCGGCGCGGCGGGGGAAGCCGCCAGGGCCCTGAACGCCGCCGCCCAGAAGGCGCTGGCCGGAGAGTTCGAGGCGCGCGCCACCCGCGTCTTCGACGCCGTGGACGACGCCTTCGTGCTCGGCAATGACGGCGTGATCCGCTGGCTCGGCGAACCCGTCGCGAAGATCGCCGAAGGTCCGGGCGTGCTGACGCCGACGACCCGCATTCTCGCCGACGAGCAATTGACCGGCGCGGCGCTGGAAAAGGTTCAGAACCGCCTCAATCTCTGGCTCGCCCAGCATGTGAAGAAGCTGCTCGGCCCGCTCGAGACGCTCGAAAAGGGCGAGGGGTTGGAGGGCGTGACGCGCGGCGTCGCCTTCCAGATCGCCGAGGAGCTCGGCGTTCTCGACCGCGCGCGCGTCGCCAAGGAGATCAAGGCCTTCTCGCAGGAGGACCGCGGCGCGCTGCGCAAGCTCGGCGTGCGCTTCGGCGCCTATCACATCTATCTGCCGCTGCTGCTGAAACCCGCGCCCCGCACGCTCGCCTCGCTGCTCTGGGCCCTGCACCATGGCGGGCTCGACAATGTGAAGGGGCTCGAGGAAGTCCCGCATCTCGCCGCCTCGGGCCGCACCTCCTTCGCGGCCGACCCGTCGATCCACAAGGGCTTCTACCGCGCCGCCGGCTTCCGCGTCTGCGGCGAGCGCGTGGTGCGCGTCGACATTCTGGAGCGCCTCGCGGACCTCATCCGCCCGGCCATCGCCTACAAGCCCGGCGTCACGGCCGGCGACCCGCCGCCGGGAACCGCCGACGGCGACGGCTTCGTCGTGACGGTCGCGATGACCTCGCTCACCGGCTGCTCGGGCGAGGCCTTCGCCTCGATCCTGAAATCGCTCGGCTACGCCTCGCGCACAACGGCCCGGACCCGCGATCACGGCGACGATGATCCCGGCGGCCTCGATGGAGCCGATTTCTCCCAAGCCCGCAGGCGAGGAGGCAGCCCCGGAAGCGGCGGCGGCCGAGTCGTCGCAGGAGCCGGCGGCCGAAGCGGCCCCGGCCGAGGAGACGGCCCCTGCTGCGGAAGCCCCGGCCGAGGCCAAGCCGACGCGACCGTCGCAGAAGTCGAAGTCCCGGCCCCAGCAGAAGGAGAGCCGGCGGACGCCCCCGCCGAGACAGACGAAGGCGCCTGCGGCGGGCGAGCCACGATCGACAGATCGAGCGTCGCCGCAGCGCCGCGCCCACGCCGCATTGCCGGAGGCCGCGGCGCCGGTCGCGATGATCGAAGTCTGGGTCCGCCGGCAGCGCGGCCCCGTCGTCATCACGGCCAGCCTGCCGGCCAGGGCGAAGGCGAGCGCCGCAACGGACCGCGTCGGGACCGCCCGCGCGCGGCGGAAGGCGGCGCCGACGGAGGCGGCCGCCCTGGGGGCCGACCGCAGGACAAGCCGCGCTTCGACAAGCCGCGCTTCGAGCGGGGCGGGCCGCGCGACGATCGGCGCGGACGTCCGGGAGGGGGCTTCAACGCCCCCGAAAAGCGCGAGCGCCAGCCCGATCCCGATTCGCCCTTCGCCAAACTCGCCGCCCTGAAGGCCGAACTGGAAAAGAAGGGCAAGAGCTAAGGGCGCCGCGCGGGGCGCAGGCGTGAAAGTGTCAAATTCTTGCCAAGAAACGGGCGCATCGAGTTTTTCGATCGCGCCCGTTTACTTGTGCGCCGGTAAACAGAGGAAAGCAGGCGGTTTCTCTGCTAATGAGAGCCGGCGCGCTTGGCTTTCCGCGCCCCGGATCAATTTGCAGCGCTCTCTCTTGAAAGGCGGATCGTGACGAAAATTCTGCCCGTCATCATGTGCGGCGGGTCTCGGCACGCGCGTGTGGCCCGAGTCGCGCGAGACGCTTCCCAAGCAATTCATTCCGCTTGTTGGCGAACGCTCGACCTTCCAGACGACCATGGCGATGCTGGCGGACCCGGCCTTCGAAAAGCCGATCGTCATCTCCAACAGCGACTATCGCTTCCTCCTCGCCGACCAGCTTCGCGAGATTGGCATGCAGGCCGACATCGTGCTGGAGCCGATCGCGCCGCGATTCGGGCCCCGGCCGTCGCCGTCGCCGCCGGCCTCGCCGCGCGCCGCGCGCCGGACACGGTCGTCGTCGTGCTCGCCGCCGACCATGTCGTGCGCGACCGCGCCGGCCTCGTGGAATTGTGCAAGAAGGCCGGCGAAGCCGCCGCCGAGGGCTATATCGTGACGCTCGGCGTGAAGCCCGACAGCCCGGCGACGGGCTATGGCTATCTGCGTCCCGGCGCGCCCATCCATCCCGGCGACGAAGTGCTCAAGCTCGAAGCCTTCGTCGAAAAGCCCGACCGCGCGCACGGCCAGCGCTATATCGACGCCGGCTATTTCTGGAACAGCGGCAATCTTCATCTTCCGCGCCGACGTGATGCAGGCGGAGATCGCGAATTTCGAGCCCTTCATCGCGAGCGCGCCGACGCCGCGATCGACGCAGCAAAGATGGATCTCGGCTTCCTCGTGCTGGACGAGGCCTTCGCCCTCGCGCCCAAGAAATCCATCGACTACGCGGTGATGGAGAAGACGACAAGGCGGCGCTGATCCCGCCGACATCGGCTGGTCGGACGTCGGCACCTGGCGCGCGGTCTGGGAACTTTCCGAGCGCGACGCGCAGGGCAATTCCGTGCGCGGCCACGGCGTCGTGATGGACGCAAAGAACGTCCATGTGCGCTCGGAGGAGACGCTCACCACCGTCGTCGGCGTCGACGACGTCATCGTCGTCCACGCAGGACGCGGTGCTGGTGCTCAATCACGAGCATGGCGACAAGGTGAAGCACCTCGTCGACCAGCTCAAGCGCGAGAACCGCCGCGAGGCGGGCGAGCACAAGCGCATCTTCCGTCCCTGGGGCTATTACCAGTCGATCGACGAGGGCCGCGCTATCAGGTGAAGCGCATCGTCGTGAAGCCCGGCGAACGTCTGTCGCTGCAAATGCACTTCCATCGCGCCGAGCATTGGATCGTGGTGCGCGGCACGGCGGAAGTCGGCCGCGACGACGAGATCCATCTCGTCCACGAGAACGAGTCGATCTATCTGCCGATCGGCTGCAAGCACCGCCTGATCCCGGCAAGAATCCTGATCGGCAAGATCGACATCGTCCCGGTCGCGTATAATCGGGGATCGGGATCGAGGTGCAGACCGGCTCCTACCTCGGCGAGGACGACATCGCCTCTCCAGCCCCGACACGCTGATGGCGACCATCGGACGCCCGAGGCCCTGCGCCGCACCGGCGCGCCGGCGGTGGACGTTTCCTCCGGCGTCGAGCGCGAGAGGGGCGTGAAGGACGCCGGCAGGATCAAGGCCTTTGTCGAGGCCGTTCGATCGCTTTGATTTGCGGCCGGAAGGTTCTAAAGGTTTTGGCAGACGAATAGCTGCTTTCACCCCCTCCCTGTCCCTCCCCCGCTTCGCGAGAGAGGGGACGCTCGCGATCAGCGACGTCGATGAAGGCCGCAGCCTGCTCCCTCTCCCGCTTGCGGGGGAGGGTCGGGGAGGGGGCGTAGCCGCCACGCACCCGAGGAACGCCCCGTGACCAAGCCGCTTCCCAATTCCTTCCGCGCCGGCCCCGACGAAAATGGCCGCTTCGGCATTTTCGGCGGCCGCTTTGTCGCCGAGACGCTGATGCCGCTCGTGCTCGATCTCGAGCAGGCCTATGCCGACGCCCGCAACGACCCGGCCTTCCACGAAGAGCTGACGAGCCTGCACAAGCATTATGTCGGCCGCCCGTCGCCGCTCTATTTCGCCGAGCGCATCACCGAGCATGTGCGCGAAAAGGCTGAGCCCGGCAAAGGCGCCAAGGTCTATTTCAAGCGCGACGAGCTCAATCACACCGGCGCGCACAAGATCAACAATGTGCTCGG
Source organism: Methylocystis parvus (assembly GCF_049675845.1). GTDB lineage: Bacteria > Pseudomonadota > Alphaproteobacteria > Rhizobiales > Beijerinckiaceae > Methylocystis > Methylocystis parvus_A. The sequence continues at coordinate 2,737,065 of NZ_CP187161.1, read as the reverse complement.
CCAGATCCTGCTCGCGCGGCGCATGGGCAAGAAGCGCATCATCGCCGAGACGGGCGCGGCCAGCACGGCGTCGCGACCGCCACGGCCTGCGCGCGCTTCGGCCTGCAATGCGTTGTTTACATGGGCGCCGTGGACGTCGAGCGGCAGAAGCCCAACGTCTTCCGCATGAAGATGCTCGGCGCCGAAGTCGTGCCGGTGCAGTCCGGCGCCCGCACGCTGAAGGACGCGATGAACGAGGCGCTGCGCGACTGGGTGACCAATGTCGCCGACACCTTCTACTGCATCGGCACCGCCGCCGGCCCGCATCCCTATCCGGCCATGGTGCGCGACTTCCAGTCGATCATCGGCAACGAGACCAAGGTCCAGATGCAGGAGATGGAAGGGCGCCTGCCGGATTCGCTCGTCGCCTGCATCGGCGGCGGCTCCAACGCCATCGGCCTCTTCCACCCCTTCCTCGACGATCCCACGGTGGAGATCTACGGCGTCGAAGCCGCGGGCCACGGCATCAACGTGCCGAACGGCCATGCGGCCTCGCTCACCGGCGGCAAGCCCGGTGTGCTGCACGGCAACCGCACCTATCTGCTGATGGACGATGACGGCCAGATCCTCGAAGGCCACTCGATCTCGGCGGGCCTCGACTATCCCGGCATCGGCCCGGAGCATTCATGGCTGCACGAGACCGGCCGCGTGAAATATATCAGCGCGACCGACAAGGAGGCGCTGAACGCCTTCCAGCTCTGCTCCAAACTCGAAGGCATCATCCCGGCGCTGGAGCCGTCCCACGCCCTCGCCAAGGTCTTCGAACTGGCGCCGCAGAAGCCCTCAGATCACATCATGGTGATGAATATGTGCGGCCGCGGCGACAAGGACATCTTTACGGTTGCGGAGCATCTCGGAGGGATGTGAGTGACAGCACCCCTCTCCCGCTGCGGGAGAGGGGTGCCTTGTGTTAGCTACGGTCGCTCGCGGGCTCAGCCATCACGGCGCTTTACAAGCCCCGCCGCAATAGCGCCAAGCGTCAGCGCCGCAACCCAACCAAAAATCTCTTCGAACCAAACAAGACGCTGCGTCCAGCCGCTGAGCGAGAACCACGCGCCATCCGAAATTGGTGTCCACATATTCGATTGCCCGAGCCGCGCCACGGGCAGGATCAAATCAAGGGAATACGCGTAGGGGCTGAAACGCGGATAGGCCGTAAGCAGCACATCGCATTGGGTCCATTGGATTCTTCCGGGTGTGAATTGCTTATCGCACTTTGACTTCATCTCGCGCACTGTGGCTGCGTTAAGTGGCGCGAAAAGAGCATCAGACGCGGCCAAGCGATAGACGAATGCAAGCGCGATCCAAATTGTGAAAGCCGCGTAGACTATGCGCATCGGTCGATGGCCGTAGCCCGAAAACCAGCCATAGAACCAGTGCAGGGCCCAAGTAACGAAGTCGCCGAGACGGCCGATGAGCGAAAAAAACGAGATATAACGACCCTGTCCATCAAGCCGACCCCACCGATCGCGCCACGCCCTCACCGTTGACCGATCGGCAACTTTGCCGGCGGCACGCAAGCGGTCTTCTCTTGCGATATCGACTTCGGCGGCGTCACGAAAATGCCCCTGCTCGCGCAGCACCTTAGCTAGCTGCATCCAGGGCTGGAGAGCGAACCAATCTCCGTCGCGCACTTGGGGAATTTGCTTATCTAGCCACGCGATGCGCCGTTTGGCATCGAGCGCTGCGCTGGCATCGATGCGATCATACCTAAAGCCATCGAGATCAAGTGAATCCTCAGGCCAGCAGTCGACATCATCAGCTAGCGTTGCGGCCTTGGCATGGGTGAGGGAGATTACGCCCTCAGCTTGCGCGCCCCCGCGAAATAACAGAGCCCCGCCAATGTTGGAGCCGTCGCAAAAGAGCGCGAACCCATCTGGGCTTTCGAAACGCCCGCCGATGCACGTAAGATCGTTACCGATGCTAGCGCAGAGCAGACGCACCGCGCCGGTCGCGTGAAAGTTACGGTTGAGAAAAACGCTGCCAGCGACCTCAACGCCATCGCACGATAGCGCTGCGCCACCGCTGTTCTTGAAACGGCCGCCTAGGCATGAGAGGTCGCCACCAATGCTGGCGCCGAGTAGGCGCACGCCACCGGTTGCGCGAAAGCCATTGCCCAGAAAAACGCCGCCACCGATTATGGCGCGGTCGCAAGCTAGCGCGGGACCCTCCTTGTCTTCAAACTGCCCCCCTTCGCAAGAGAGATCGCCGCCGATGCCGGCACCAAGCAAACGTACTTTTCCAGACGAGCGAACGGCACCGAGGAATAAATCCCCGTCGAGATGCAATCCATCGCCTTGGATCCCGGGAAAAATGGAGTTGTTTAGCGAGATACTGCGGCCTTTCGCACCCTCCAAGTAGAGCGGCGCTGCAAAGCGGCAATTCCAGAGCCCAAGGCGCGCAGATAGCTCGCAGCCGTCGAGATCAAGCGCGCGCGGCCCGTCTCCTTGCTTGGTGCCACCGATATATGCCCCCGCGAGTTGCACTCCCTTCTCATGCACGGCTGCGTAATCATCACCGCCAAGTGCGAGAAAGCGGATGAGCTCAGGCCTCACGGCGTTAGCGCGCGTTGGCGCATCAGGCGTCTTCGAGCCAAGCAGACAGACCTTACCGCGCGAGGTCGAAGCAATTAGTTTCTTTTCTGCCCAAGTGAGGCTCTTGAAATCCCGAAGGGAGCGACCGTAGGCGCGTTTCTTTAGCGTTATAGGATGGCTCACAGTTTAGCCTCGCAATGAGCCTTTAACGTAGCATGACCTTTGCCGGGTGGTTACTGTCTTTCTTGAGCGTCGTTCCTGCCAGTTGCCACGCACTTCCCCGCAATCTCCCGTAAAATCTTCCCGCGCGCCTCGTCGTCCTTCACGCCTGCGAGCGCCTTTGTGCGTTCGGCCTCCTGCTGCGTGCAGACACAGGCGTCGTGGCAAAAGGCCTGCGACGCCCCCTCCTCGACGCAGCCCTTCTCGCAGGCCGCGACGAAGGCCTTCGGGTCTTCCGGCGGCGGCGCCAGCATGACGAGGCCGGTGAAGATCGCAAAGAGCAGCGGCTGGTGCGCGAGATAGATCAGCAGGCTGTGGCGGCCGAGGAAAGGCAGCCATCCCCGCTTTTCGTCATGAGGAAGAGGGTTGGGGTGCGGGGCTTGCGGCGTCAGCCATGCGGGGGGCTGATCGGGCGCGGCGGCGGCTTCGGCTGAAACAAGCTCGCTTTTGGCTTCGACCTTTTCCGCGACCCTCGCAGTGCCGAGCGGCAGCGCGCGCGACGCGCCCACCCCCAGAATCATCGCCCCCGCCCAAGGGAAGAACGGCCGCCAGTCCTGGGTCAGCGGCTCGGTCGTCCCGAGACCCAGCCATTGCAGCCAATTGGAATTGAACGCGGGCGAGGCGAGGAAATGCGGCGCGGCGAAGAACGCGGCGCCGACGAGGATCGACACCGGCCACGGCGCGAAAAGGAAGGCGAGCGAGACGAGGCTCGCCGCCGCGATGACGTGCAGGATGCCGAAGAAGACGAAGGCCGAGGGAAAAGCGAGCCAGGTGCCCAGACTCACAAGCCCCGCCGCGCCGGCGAGGATCGCGAAGCGCCGCCCGAAGGCCCGCCAGTGAATCTTTTCCCGATGCGCCAAGACGAGCGACACGCCCGCGATGAAGAGGAAGGAAAAGGCGATCGCGTGGCCAAAGGCCTTGAAGGGCGCCGACCACGGTATAGACGCGTCGATATAGCCAAAGTGACCGAGATCCCAGATCAGGTGGAAGGCCACCATCGCGAGGACGGCGAGCCCGCGCGCGGCGTCGAGCGCATAGGAGCGCCGCCCGCTCATTTCTCGCCGTGGAATTTGCCGAAGACCATATCCGGCGCGGAGAGATTGTGACGCGAGGGCAGATGGCGGCCGACCCAGACTTCCGTGGCGCTGGCGCCGGGGAAGTCGATGACGGGCGCCTCCTCCCAGCTCTTGCCGCGCTTGGAGCGCCAGGCGACGATGGCCGCGTCGCTCATCGTCTCCATCGCGTACATGGAGCGCAGGGCCGCGAAGGGGCGGCTGCCCGCGACGGCTTCGTCGAATTCGACATCGAGCGTCAGGCGCTCCTGATCAATGCTCTTGATCGTCACCCGCGCCTGCCCGCCGCGGCGGAACTTCAGGACGAGCGTCCGGGTCGCCGGCTCGAAGGCGACCTCCTCGATATCGACGATCGGCCGCTCCTGCGTCTCCACCGGCCCGACGAGGAAGGAGGAGCCATAGGCGGTCCAGCGCATATCCTCGAAAGGCAGAGGGCGCGCGCGCCAATAGCCGTCCGGCGGATAGAAGACCATGAACTCTTCGGCGCGCTCGCGATACCAGATCCAGAACTGGATGAGATGGAAACCCCGCTCGACCGTGTCGCCGACGCGGATGGCGACGTCGTTCGGCCGCCAGAAGGAGGGGAAGGTATAGCCCGTGATCCAGAATTCGGGCGTCTCGTAGAAGGTGCGCCGCCGCGCCTTCGCGAAGAATTTCGGATCGTGGGAGAGATCGCAGCTCGACCAGTCGGGCGCCCAGCGATCCGAGACGATGGTGTTGATGTAGGAGGGATGCACCGCCTGGATCTGCAGGCCGCGAATGCGCTGCGAGACGAAATCGAGCTCGATATTGTCCTTCTCGGCGCAGAGTTCGGGAACGGATTTGTTCTCGACGCGCACTTGCAGTTCTTCGGAAAGCTCCTGCGCCGTCGGCTGCGCGAAAGCCGGCGCGGCGGCGAGCGCGCCCGCGCCCAAAATCAGTCGGCGGCGATCGAACATCGTCGTCACGGTGCGAATCCCAAGCGTCGGAGTGGCCTCTGTGACGCCTTTATTTCACCGGTCTCAAGGCGAAAACAAGGAGAGTCGCGCTTGGGCCCGACTTTCGATCCAGCCAGGAGGGAGCTTCGCCGCGCGTAAGCAGGGCGGCGAGGCCATTGGGAGAGGCGGTGACAAGAGCCGATGGCTGTTTCGCGCGCGCGCACCAGACCACGAGCTCGGCCCCGGCCTTGCGAAGGATCGCCTCCGCGTCTCCCGGCGCAGCGGTGAAGGCGTCTGCGGCGATTCGGTTTCCGTGATTGTCGCGGTGGTAAGGCGCGGCGAAAACGCTGTGCGGCGTATGCGCGAGGAGATGGCTGCCAATGTCGAAGGAGCCGACGATGCGCGAAGCCGGCATGGCGGCGAGGGGCGCGAAAACCTCCGGCGCGAGACAGGCGCGCTCGGCCCCTGCGTCGGGATCGTCCCTGGACGGCAAAGCGAGCGCGAGGCCCATGGGCGAGAGGGCGATCGCGATGACGGCGGCGAGCGCGACACGCAAGGCGGCGCTCACATCGAAACGCTCGACCAGCGCGACGATCGCGGCCGCGAGAGGAACCATCGCGAGCGGCGTCACCGAGGTGAAGACGCGCATCTGCCACATGCCCGCCGCGAAGCCGATGACGATGACGGCGGCGGCGACGAGCCAGCGCCGGCGCGCGACGCTCTCGGATTTCCAGGCGAAGCCGAGCGCGGCGACAAGGCCGAACAGCACGGGGACCGCGGTGGCGACGACCATGCCCGGCGCCGTCGCGTAAAGCGAGAGAAGCGGCTTCGCCTCGACGACCTGCGAGAGCCACAGATCGCGCAGCAGCGGATCGAGGCCGCCCAGCGGATCGCCGATGCATTTCGGGGCGATCAGCAGCGCGCTCGTGGCGCTCGCGCCGCCCGCCGCGCCGACGGCGAAAAGGCGCGTGCGGATCGTGGAGAGACGCGGCGACAGGAGCGCGATGATCGCGAGCCCGACGGCGCCGACGCATAGCGCGGCGAGATGCACGAAGGAGAAGGCGTCGCAGGCCGACGCGAACCACGCCCCCCGCGGATTGATCGCCCCGTAGAGCGCGGGAAAGGCGACGAGCGCGCCGGCCGCGAACCACAGCAGCGGCGCGCGTCTGCCGTCGACGATGAAGAGCAGCGGCAGCGCCGCGATCATGACGACGAAGAAGGGCAGGTTTTCGAGGCTGATCGCGAAGGAGAGCGCCATCAGCGCGGCGGCGATGGCGAGCCGCCAGCCGCGCGCGGGGTCCAGACCTTGCAGGAAGAAGCCGAAGGCGAGCGAGAGCGTCACGATCTGCGGCGCATGATGGTCGATGCGGCCCGGCGCGAATTGCAGGAACATCGGACCCGAGAGCATTGTCAGCCAGATCGCCGCGCGCCGCGCGCCGGCGCCCGCGAGGACCCCGCCGAGCCATCCCGTCGCCGCAAAGAGCGCGGCGAGCAGCGCGAAGGGAAAGACCAGCCGGGTCGCGCGCTCGGCATAGTCGGGCGAGAGAAATGTCGAGAAGAAGAGATCGAGTCCCGCGAGCGGCAGGTCGACGATGCGCGACCAGTGCATCACAAGGCCGCTCGGCGGATCGAGACGATGCGCCGTCAGATCGAACCAGTTTTGGCCGGCGAGAAAATCCCGGACCTGCACGGCCCGCATGGCGTCGTCGGAATCGAAGAAGGCGCCCGTGCGCCAGACGATCTCGGCGCGGCCGAATGTGAGCGCCGCGGCGCAGAGCAGCGAGACGAGGATCACGACGCCGACGGGCAGCGACATCTCGCCCGCGTCCCGGCCGGCGATCATTGCGCGCTCATTTTCGGGCGTGGCGACGTCCGTCATCGGATCAGGCCGGCGCCGTCTTGAAGAGAAGGCCCCGGCGCGTGACGAAATTGAACATGAAGACGAAGCCCGCCGTCGCAATCTTGGCGAGCGTCAGCGACAGGCCGAGTTCGCCGACGAAGACATGCATCAGCACTTCGGTGAGGCCGAGCCCCACGACGCCCGTGACGAGAAAGCCGAACATTTCGACGCGCGGGGCCCGGGCCCGGCGGCCCTCGAAGACGAAGCGGACGCTCAGGAGATAGATGAGCGCAAGGCCGGAAAGGAAGCCCGCCGCCGCCGCCTGCAGATAGCCGACGCCGAAACCCTTGGTCAGCGTCATGAGCACGCCATAGTCGAGGGCGAGCGCGAAGACGCTCGCCGCCGCGTAGCGGACCATGTCGCGCAGGAAGCGCAGCAACCGCGCTGGCGTCAGGCGCCCGGCGAGCGCGCTTTGTCCTTCCGTCAGCAGGGCCATCTTCACGCCACCTTGCGCGGCACGAGCCGCTCGCTGGTCAGCGCCTCGACGGCGCCCTCGACGCCGGCTTCCGAATATTCGGCGTCCTCGTTCACCTGCCAGATGTCGAAGACCTCTTCGCCGCGGACGATGTTGAGCGCGGCGAGCATGCCGGTCATCATCGCATGGTCCTGATTGTTGTATTTGTGCATGCCGTTGCGGCCGATGCAGTGCAGCGTCGGGAAGCGCGAGGCGATTTCGAGACGGATCGTCTCGACATTCTGCGCATAAGTCTCGTCATAGACGGGATAGGCCTTGGCCTGGCGCACGACGCAGGCGTCGAAGACGTCGGCGGGATCCATCAGACCGATCTGGCCGATTTCGCGCTTGGCGAGTTCGATGAGGTCCTCGTCGCGCGCCGACCACAGGCCGTCGCCCTCGAAGCAGAAATATTCGAGGCCGAGGCAGGTCGAGACGCCGTCGGCGATCATCTCGGGCGACCAGCTGCGGAAGTTCTGGACGCGGCCGACCTTCACCGACGGATCGTGAATATAGACCCAGTTGTCCGGCAGCTCCTTTTGCGGGCGGCCGATCAGCACCACGGTGAGGAAGTCGCGATATTTGAGGTCGCGGGCATGGAAGAGGCTCATCGGCCTCGGCTCGATGGCGTTGACGAGGTCGCGCATCGGCGCCGAGGACATGACGTTGCGCGAGAAGAAGGTCTCGACCTCGCCATTCGCGTTTGTCGCGCGCACCGTCCAGAGCTTCGAGACCTCGTCATAATGCAGACTGTCGACGGTGCGGCCCATGAGCAGGCGGCCGCCCATCTCCTGCATCTTGCGCGCGCAGGCTTCCCACATCATGCCGGGGCCCTTGCGCGGATAGCGGAAGGATTCGATCAGCGTCTTGGCGCCGGCCCCGCTTTTGCGCAGGCCGAGCGAGCGGCGCAGACCGTCGATGATCGCGGCGCCGAGCGAGAGGCCCTTGATGCGCTGCGCCGCCCAGTCGGCGGAGATCTCGTCGCAGCTCATGCCCCACACCTTCTCGGTGTAGGTCTTGAAGAAGATGCCGAAGAGGCGCTCGCCGAACTGGTTGCGCACCCATTGATGGAAGGTCTTCGGCTCCTTGACCGGAAAGGCCTTGGCGTAGGCGAAGGACGCCATGCACACCGCGCTTTCGAAGACGCCCAGATTTTTCAGCGCCTCGAAGGCCTTCAGCGGATAGGCGTAGAACTTGCCGCGATAATAGATGCGAGACAGGCGCGGACGCTCGAGAAAATCATCCGGCAGGATTTCGTTCCAAAGATCGACGATTTCCTTCGACTTCGAGAAGAAGCGATGGCCGCCAATGTCGAACAGAAAACCCTTATAGCTCGCGGTGCGCGAGATGCCGCCGACATAGACGGGGTCCTGCTCGAGAATGAGCGCGTCGCGCCCATGTTTCGCAAGCGTGTAACCCGCCGTGAGACCGGCAGGACCGGCCCCGATGATAATGGTTTCGATAATGTCGCCCATGCCGGCCCTGAAATCGGATCCCACGGGGGACCCTTGTCGCGAGCGGCCCCACAATGGCTCCGCTTTGCAAGCATTGTGGGCAAGAGCCGTTAATGGGCAGTTACATTAAGGATAAGCTCGGGCTTCCGCGTTCACCAAGGTTTCGCCTGTCTTCAGCGCGCGTTCCTTTGAAACTTCAAGGAACAACGCGCGTCCGGCCGCAGGCGCGCCCTTTAGTAATAGGGCGCAGCGAAGGGCTCGGCCTGCCAGCTGCGGACCGTGCCGCGATGCGAATGGCGGACCGGCGCGTAGGCCATGGCGTGGGCGTGATGGCCGTGGCGCAGGCTGGCGTAGTGAGCCGTGTTGCGATGATGCGCCTTGGCGTAGCGGGCGCCGCCGGCCGGAGAGGCGCCGGTGATCGAAATGCTGCCGCCTTCCGCCTGCACGATCTCGTAAAGGCGCTTGGCGTTGCCGGGCGCGAGGCGGACGCAGCCGTGAGAGGCGGGGCTGCCGAGCGCGCCCGTGGCATAGGTGCCGTGGATCGCGTAGCCGCCGCGGAAGAAGATCGAATAGGGCATCGGCGACATGTGGTATTTCTTCGAGTAGTGCATCCGCTCCATGCCGGTCGGCGCATAGGAGCCGCGCGGCGTCGAATAGCCGGCGCGGGCGGTCGAGACCGGCCAGGTGTAGCTGCCCTCGCTCGAATCGACATGCATGGTCTGGGTCGACAAATCGATATGAATATTGGCGGTGGCGTAGGCGATGCCGAAGGACGCGAAAAAGGCGGCCAACGCCATAAGGACGAGCTTCAAACGCATGATCAACTCCGACGCGACAAACTGTAACTGCCTAGATTGTGCCGCAGAAGAGTTTGATCAGCAACGTAAATAAAACAGTAAGGTTGACCCGCAACGATTGACTAACGAGCCTTACCAGGCGTGAAGAATTCAGGGTTTCGGCAGGGAAAACAATGCGCGCATCGACACTTGCTGCAATGCTTCTGACGCTTATCGCGGGCCAGGCGGGCGCCCAGGACAAGGGGACGCTCGACCCCAAGCCGCTTCCCCCGCTCGCCAATCCGTCCGACCCTTCGACGCCGGCCAAGGAGCTCTTCGGCCGCGCCCGCGAGGGCGCGCAGCTCGATCCCGATCCGATCGGCTTTTACTCCAAGGGCTGCCTCGCCGGGGGCGAGCAATTGCCCGTGAACGGCCCGCACTGGCAGGTCATGCGCCTCTCGCGCAACCGCAATTGGGGACATCCGGCGCTGGTCAAATTTCTCGAAAATTTCTCCGCCAAGGCCGCCGCGGCCTCGGGCTGGCCGGGCCTTCTCGTCGGCGACATGTCCCAGCCGCGCGGCGGTCCGATGCTCACCGGCCACGCCTCGCACCAGATCGGCCTCGATGCGGATATTTGGTTAACGCCGATGCCCCGCCGGGAGCTGACGCGCGCCGAGCGCGAAGAGATGTCGGCGACGGACGTCGTGCGCGAGGATCTGCTCGACGTGAAGTCCGACGTCTGGACCGAAAGTCATCTCGCCGTGATCCGGGCCGCCGCGCAGGACCCGAAGGTGCAGCGCATCTTCGTCAACGCCGCAATCAAGCGCGCCATGTGCCGCGACGCCGAGGGCGAAAGCTGGATGCGCAAGGTGCGCCCCATGTGGGGGCACAACTACCACTTCCACATCCGGCTGTTCTGCCCCGACGGCTCGAGCTGCCGCGATCAGGACCCGACGCCGGCGGGGGACGGCTGCGACCAGTCGCTCGCCTGGTGGTTCACCGACGAGGCGCTGCATCCCAAGAAGTCGACCAAGAGCTGGCCGCCCATGACGATGGCGGCGCTGCCGGGGGCTTGCAAAGAGGTGCTGAAGGCGGAGTAGCGTCGATCAGGCCGCCCCGGTTCCCACCGGACAGGACACCCCCGTGCCGCCCAGCCCGCAATAGCCGCCGGGATTCCTGGCGAGATATTGCTGGTGGTAGCCTTCCGCGTAATAGAAGGGCGGCGCGGCCTTGATTTCGGTGGTGATGGGGCCGTAGCCGGCCTTGGTCAATACTTGTTGATACGCCATGCGCGAGGCCTCCGCGGCCGCGAGCTGCTCCGGCGTCGTCGCATAGATCGCCGAGCGATATTGCGTGCCGACGTCATTGCCCTGGCGCATGCCCTGCGTCGGGTCGTGGCTCTCCCAGAAGAGGCGCAGCAGCGCCTCGAATGGCAGCACGGAAGGATAGAGAACGACCCGCACCACCTCGGCATGGCCGGTGCGGCCGGTGCAGACGTCTTCATATGTGGCGTTCCTGGTCGTCCCGCCGGCATAGCCGACGGCGGTGACATAGACGCCCTCTCCCGCCTGCCAGAACTTGCGCTCGGCGCCCCAGAAGCAGCCCATGCCGAAGAAAACCTCCTCGGTACCGAGCGGATAGGGCGGGTCGAGCGGATGGCCGTTGACGAAATGGCTGGCGCCGTGGGGGACGGGCTCCGCGCGATCGGGAATGGGGCCGAGGCGGCGGGCGAGATCGATCTTGTCGAAGATGGACATGGCCCAAAGATAAGGCGCGGCTCAGCGGCGCCAATAGCGATTCGTCGCCTCCTGCTTGTGGCTGAAAATAATGAGCAGCGCGCCGAGCCCGCCGAGCGCGAGGCTGACCGGCAGCAGCATCAGGGTCGTCAGCACCGGATCCCAGAGAAAGGCGGATTTGGCGGCGACGCCCGCCTCCAGCCCATTATACAAGCCGGGGAAAGATTCGGACGCGCCGCGGCGCAGCGTCGTCACCATCAGCCCGCCGCCGGCGATGGAGCGCGTGCCGTCGACGATCAGCGCCATGAAGCCGACCGCCAGCAGCAGAAATCCCAGGAATCGGGTGAGAAGGCGCAACATTTACGCAACCATAAGTGCGCCGCGCCCGCCTGTCCACGCGGCGGCCGCGACATTGTCGCGCATTGGGGCGCCTCGAAATTATGCGCTTTGGCGAAGCGTTAACCTTAATGGGTTCTGATCGCCTTCCAAGACCGGAAAGCGCGACAGGGCCACGCAATTTTACGGTCGGGTTCAACGGGGCTTCGCGCCCCGCCGGAAACGACAATGCGCCATCGTAACCAGTCCTATCATTTCGTCGACGCGTCGGGCGACTACATCGTCCAGCTGTCGCGCGGCCATAAAAGCCGCAAGTTCCGCATCTCGCCCGGCGCGCTCGCCGCCGCCGGCGCCGTGGTCGGCCTCGCCGCGACCGCCATCATCGGCGCGGCTGGCTATCTGATGTTTCGCGACGAGCTGCTCGCGAACCTGCTCGACCGCCAGACCCAGATGCAATACGCCTATGAGGACAGGATCGCCGCCTTGCGCCTGCGCCTCGACCAGCTGGCGAGCCGCCAGTTCATCGACCAGGACGGCGTCGAAGGGAAAGTACAGAGCCTCGTCATGCGGCAGGCGCAACTCGAGACGCGCGCCGCCGTCGTCGCCCAGCTCGTCGAGCGCACCATGTCGCGCGACGCGGGGGTGACGCTGATTTCCCCCGCGCCCCGCGCCGCCGACGCGAGCCCGGCCTCGGCGCTCGGCGCCCTCAAGGCGGGCCTCCCGCTCGCCAAGGCGCCCGTCGCCGCCCGCGCCATGCCGAGCGCGCCGAAGGGCGCCCTCGAACAGGCGCCGCTGAGCTATACCGGCAAGCCGGAGCCGGAGGGGCTCGATCTGCGTCTCGACGGCGACCCGAAGCCGCTGCCCCTCTCGCCGCCCAACGCCGCGCCCAAGCGCGAAGGGCTCACGCCCATCGACACCTCGCAGGCGGAGCCCGCCGCGCCGACGGCGACCCTCGCCCACGCCGCCGACCCCGGCGCCCCCATGCCGGCGCGGCTCGAAAGCCTCGCAATGTCGCTCGACCGGATCGAGCGCGACCAGTCGCGGCGCCTTTCCGGCCTCGTCCGCCCGGCGATCGAGGCGGCGACCCGGCTGCGCCACGCCTTCGACATCGCCGGCCTGCCCGTGGAGCGCTTCATTCCCAAGGGCCGCGGCAAGGATGCGGGCCTCGCCGTCGGCGGCCCCTTCGTCGCCGCGCCGCCCAAGCCGACGGACGGGCTTTTCGAGCGCGACCTCGCCGCCGCGCAGACCGCCGTCGCGACGCTGGATGGCCTGCGCCGCGCGCTTCCGATGACGCCGCTGCGCAAGCCGCTCGCCGGCGAATTGCAGATGACCTCGACCTTCGGCTATCGCACCGACCCCTTCTTCGGCCGGCCCGCCCTTCATAGCGGCGTTGACCTGCGCGAAGAATATGGGGCGCCGGTCAAGGCGACGGCCGCAGGCACGATCAGCGTCGCCGGTCCGCAGGGCGGCTACGGCAATCTCGTCGAGATCGACCATGGCGGCGGGCTTTCGACGCGCTACGGCCATCTCTCGGCGATCAATGTCGTTCCCGGTCAGCAGGTCGCGCCCGGCGCGGTCGTCGGCCGCGTCGGCTCGACGGGCCGCTCGACGGGTCCGCATCTCCACTATGAAGTGCGCATGGACGGCGAGGCGGTGGACCCCTCCCGCTTCCTGAAGGCGGCATCGGCGCTGGGCGGCATCAACCAGTAGATACGGATATTGACAAGCGCGGCGGCGGGTGTGACTCTCGACGCATGGCGACGACCAAGGTCTTCAAATCCGGCAACAGCCTCGCGGTGCGCCTGCCCCGCGAGATCGCCTTTCCCGAGGGCTCCGAGGTCGTGGTGAGCCGGCAGGGCGAGAGCCTCGTCGTCACGCCCGCGCGGCTCGACATGAAGACGCTCGTCTCCCGACTCGCCCTGGCGCCAACGCCGCTCGTCGAGCGCGCCGAATTCAAGCCGCCGAAACGCGACTGGGCGTCGGGCGACTGATGGCCCGCTACCTCCTCGACGCCACGACCGTCTTCGCCGCCGCCAGCGGCGAGATGGCGACGCTCGCGAAACTCTCGCGTCTCGGCGTCGGCGACGTGGCGATGTCGGCCATCGTCTATAGCGAGCTCATGAGCGCCATGGCGGGCGGCAAGAGCGCGCGGCTGATCGAGAATGTCGCGCTGCTCGGGCAGAATATCGACATCCTGCCCTTCGACCGCAAAGCCGCCGAGACCTTCGGCGAAATGCTGCGCCGGATCGAGCCCAAGCGCCGGCGCATGCTCGACCGCATGGTCGCGGCGCAGGCCATCGCCGAAGGCATGACGCTCGTCACCCTCGCCCCGGACGATTTCGCGGATCTCCCCGGTCTCAAGATCGAGAGCTGGACGGCCTGAGCGCTCACCGCCCTGTCATCAAGGCGAAGCCCGGCCAGCAGACGCGCTTCTCGATTTCGAGCCGCGCCCCCGTGTCCTTGGCGAACCAGTCGGGGACCTTATCGACATGGGCGAGATAGTTGGAGATCGGGAAGCCCGGCGTGACCTTGTCGGTCACGGTGAGCAGGTTGCAATCATTGATGGCGTAGGTCGCGTCCATCACGCCGCGGCGGATTTCAAAGAAGCCGGTGAAGGCCGAGAGCAGGATCACGGCCGTCGCCACGGCGCCGAGCGCGGCGCCGCGATCGAGGCGCGCCTGCGCCATGCCGGAAAAGCCGAAGGCGAGAATGAACCACGGCGTCAGCGCGCAGCGCATGGTCATGTCGTTGTCGTAGATCGTGACGCCGATCCGGTAGAAGGGCATGACGACGAGAAGCCCGATGGCGAGGCCGACCGCGCCTCTTTGCCATTCGGCCACTTCGGACCAGCGGGCAATCAATATCCAGGCCTGCGGCAGGCCGAAGACGAGGAGCAGGCCATACCAGAGCCAGAAATCCTCGCGCAGGAACAGCCATTCGCGCGTGACGCGCCCGGCGTCGAGGCTCAGGAAAAAGGCGAGCGGGATCAGAAGCAGAGCCGCCGCGAAGGCGAGCGCGTTGCGCCTGCTGATCAGATCCCATGAGAGATTGCGCGCGATGCGCCAGAGGAGGAACGGCGCCGCGCCGATCATGGCGAGCGGCGACCAGAACAAGAGGACGAGGAAGGCGAGACCGAGATAAGCGATGTCGATCTCGCGCCGGATTTCCAAAAACAGCAGGACCGCGAAAATCCAGGCGGCGAGCGCGTGGTTCGGCGCCCAGAAAAGGGAAGGGATCTGGCCCCAATAGAAGACCAGCTTGTTCCAGAACATCAGATGCGGCTGGATGACGAACTCGCCGCTCTCGAAGGACTCGATATAGTTCTGGACGATGCGCGGCAGGATATCGACCGAGCTGAAGAGCATCAGCAGGGCGAGGAAGCGCAGGGCCGAGCCGCCGGCGAGCCGCGCCGAGAAATAGAGGATCGTTCCGAGCAGGAAGGCGTTCTGCCCGAGAAGAGCGTAATGTGCCGCATGCAGCCCCCGGCTCCAGCCGATCAGCGCCGGCAGCATATACATGCCGAGCGGCGCGCGCATGAGGAAGTCGCCGCCCTGATAATGGTAGAAGACCGGATATTTGTTCAGCGTGACGTCGGCGAGCACCGCGTCGCGGATGAACCAGTCATAGGGGCTGAAGAAGAAATGCGCCTCGCCGCTGGCGAGACAGAGCGCCAGCGCCCCGAGAAGGCAGAAGCCATAGAGCCGCCAGTCGACCCGCGCCGACAGCAGCGCGCCGGGGGCGTAGCCGGTCGAAAAGAGAAAGGCGAGAAGCCCGCAGGCGCCGAACAGCGCGATGGCGGGCGCGGGCTCGATGCGCGACGCGAAGATCGCGAGCGGCAGAAGAATAGCGAGAAGCAACGCGGCGAGCAGCCTTGCGTTGGAGACCTCCAGCGCCGCCGAGGCGGCGGCGTGACGCGGGAGGGAAAGCTGCTCGTGAGACATGCGCCACCGTGAGAGAGCGGCGCAAAACGCGCCCGTGAAAGCGAGCGCGGATCGTAGGGGTGATTGATTTCGATTGTCTTGAAAGCGGCGCGCGCGGCCCCCTCCCTGTCCCTACCCCGCAAGCGGGAGAGGGG
The DNA here is from genome assembly GCF_049675845.1 of Methylocystis parvus. Taxonomy (GTDB): domain Bacteria; phylum Pseudomonadota; class Alphaproteobacteria; order Rhizobiales; family Beijerinckiaceae; genus Methylocystis; species Methylocystis parvus_A. The sequence continues at coordinate 2,721,552 of NZ_CP187161.1, read as the reverse complement.
ACGCTCACGAGCAGCGCTCTATATGAAGGCCACGACCCGCTCCCTCTCCCGCGAAAGCGGGGGAGGGTTGGGGAGGGGACCTGACCTACTCCACGTCCTCGACCTTCTCGGGCCCGCCGCCATAGATGCGCTGGGCCAGCGACGCCTGCATGAAGTCGTCGAGATCGCCGTCGAGCACTTCGCCCGGCGTGCCGGAGGTGACGCCGGTGCGCAGATCCTTCACGAGCTGGTAGGGCTGCAGAACGTAGGAACGGATCTGGTGGCCCCAGCCAATGTCGGTCTTGCTGGCCGCCGCCTTGTTGGCCTCCGCTTCGCGCATCTCCAGCTCGCGCTCATAGAGACGGGCGCGCAGCATGTTCCACGCCGTGGCGCGGTTCTTGTGCTGGGAGCGCTCGGCCTGACAGGCGACGACGATGCCGGTCGGGATATGGGTGATGCGGATGGCCGAGTCCGTCGTATTGACGTGCTGGCCGCCGGCGCCCGACGATCTATACGTGTCGATACGGCAGTCCGACTCGTTGATGTTCACCTCGATCCGATCGTCGACCACCGGATAGACCCACACGGATGCGAAGCTCGTATGGCGGCGGGCGTTCGAATCGAAGGGCGAGATGCGCACGAGGCGGTGCACGCCCGACTCGGTTTTCGCCCAGCCATGGGCGTTGTGGCCCTTGACGAGGATGGTGCCCGACTTGATGCCCGCTTCTTCGCCGGCCGTCTCTTCGATCACCTCGACCTTGAACTTCTTGCGCTCGGCCCAGCGGGCGTACATGCGGAACAGCATGCGCGCCCAGTCCTGGCTTTCCGTGCCGCCGGCGCCGGAATGAATCTCGATGAAGGTGTCGTTGCCGTCGGCCTCGCCCGAGAACAGCGCCTCGATCTGGCGTGTCTGGGCCTCCTTGAGGACGGCCTTGAGGGCGTCGATTCCCTCTTTCTCCGTGTCCGCGTCGCCGGCTTCCTCGCCGAGTTCGACGAGCGTCAGCGCATCCTCGAGATCGCGCTTGAGCTTGTCGATCGCGCCCATCTGCTCCTCGAGCTGGGTGCGTTCGCGCATGAGCTTCTGCGCTTCGTCGGGGTCGTTCCAGAAATTGGGGTCTTCGGCCTTGACGTTCAGTTCGGCGAGACGGCGGGTCGCAGTCTCGACGTCAAAGATGCCTCCTCAGCAGTCCCACGGACTGCTCGATCTGTTCTTTGAGCGCAAGCGGCTCGGCGCGCATGGACGTTGGTCTTTCGCTAAGGGGAGCGGCGCTCCCCTGAATTCGCGCGGAACCTATTCGGCGCTGCGCGACATGTAAAGGATTTGTCGCGTCAGTACCCGCTATCCGCGGGCGGCGGGGGCGAGGGGTCGCGCGAGCGGCTTTCCTCCGCGCCCGGGTCCGTCAGGCCCCAACGGCGCATCAGAAGCAGAACGGCCCCCGCCGCCACGACGCAGACGAGCGTGGCGTAAATGACGCCCTCCTCGTTCTCCGCGAAGGGCAGGTTCTTGAGGTTCATGCCGAAAAAGCCGGTGACGAAGGTCGCCGGCAGCAGCAGGGTCGTCACGACCGTCAGCACATAGAGACGGTCGTTGGTTTCGAGATTGAGGATCGCGTTCAGCTCATCCTGCAGGAGGCGGGCGCGATCCTGCAGGGCCTGCATGTCGCGTCCGAGCGATTCGGTGTGCTGCACCAGCCGCGCCGCCATCTCCCGCAGCTCGTTGTCGCGCGCGTCGTCGGGGTCGTCGACGAGGTCCTCGAGGCGCGCGAGCGTCGAGACGAGGCCGCCGACCTGACGGGAGAGTCGGACGGCGTCGCGCCGCCCCGCGCCCAGCACCGGCCGCGCCTTGCGGCCGCGTCCGTCGATGATGAGGTGTCATCACAACGTTCACCGCGCTCTCCGGCAGCTCCTTGCCGAAGCAGCGCTGGTAGAACTCGGCGACCAGCGGGCGCTCCAGCTCGTCGCATTTGTTCAGGAAGGTGACGCGGAAGGCGAAGCCGACATCGTTGAAGATCTCGGCGTTCTCGGCCCAGGTGATGACCGTGCGCGGGCTCATCACGGTCGACAGGTCGCCGGCCATGAAGGCGTTGCGCGTCAGATCGGCGACGCGCACCATCTTGTCGGCGATGGCGCGGCCCTCTTTGTCGGTCTTGGCGAACGACTTGACCTTGGCGAGCACGATGTTGGTCTCCGCGTCGTGCGGCAGATAATTCAGCGTCGTCGACGATGGACCAGCGGTCCATCTGGCCCTGGTTGATCTGCTGCACGCCGTGATAGAGGCCCGACGTGTCGCCGAGGCCGACCGTATTGGCGGTCGCGAACAGGCGGAAGGCGGATGCGGGCGGATGACGCGGTTCTGGTCGAGCAGCGTCAGGCGGCCGGAGACTTCGAGCACGCGCTGGATGACGAACATCACGTCGGGCGGCCGGCGTCATATTCGTCGAACAGAGCGCGATGTTGTGCTGAACCGCCCAGGGCAGGATGCCGTCGCGGAACTCCGTGACCTGCTTGCCGTCCTTGAGCACGATCGCGTCTTTGCCGACGAGATCGATGCGCGAGATGTGGCTGTCGAGATTGACGCGCACGCAGGGCCAGTTCAGGCGCGCGGCGACCTGCTCGATATGGGTCGACTTGCCGGTGCCGTGATAGCCCGTGACCATCACGCGGCGGTTTCTGGCGAAGCCGGCGAGAATGGCGAGCGTCGTCTGGCGGTCGAAGAGATAGTCCGGGTCGAGGTCCGGCACATGCTCGCTGCGCTCGGAGAAGGCCGGAACCACGAGGTCCGTGTCGATGCCGAAAACCTCGCGCGCCGAAACCTTGATGTCCGGAACGCTTTCGAGGCCCGAGCCGGATTTAACTTCTTCGACCAAAATCGTCCTCCGTCTGGCGGGCGGGAAAGCAGCGTCGACGATGCAAGTGTCAGACGAGCCGCGCGGCCCTCAGCGTCTTATAGGCATGGATGATTTCCCGCAATTTCTCCTCGCGGGAACGATCGCCGCCATTTGCGTCGGGGTGGTGACGCTTGACGAGTTCCTTATAGCGCGTCCGGATGGCCTCCGGTCCAGCGGTTTCGTCGAGCCCGAGCGCCTCGAAGGCGCGCATCGTCACCGGCGAATAGCGCGGCTGCTTCTTTTCGGCCGCGCGGCGGTGATGGCGCGCGCGATACATGCCGAGCGGATCGCCGGTCGGCCCGCCTTCTTCGCGAAAGCCCGTCTGGCCGCGTTTCGTGCCCATGGCCCAGGTCGGGCGATGGCCGACGGTCGCGTCCTTCATGTAGCGGGCGACGTCGGCGTCGTTCATCCCGTTGAAATAATTGTAGGTCGCGTTGTATTCGCGGACGTGGTCGAGGCAGAAGCAGAAATACTGCCCCTCGCGCAGCCGCCCCATCGGGGCGCGATAGGCGCCTTCGGCCTCGCAGCCGGGCGAATCGCATTTGATCCCCGAATCGCGCTTCTTCTCCTCGCGCGGCTGACGCTGCGCTCTGATCTTGTCGAAGAGGGGCGAATTGAGATCCATTTCATTCCATTATGATGGTCGCGGGTTCCCCCGCAAGCGCGGACCGCGCCAATTTTCGCGAGCCGCCGTCCCTGCGCCCGATCTTGCAAGAGACGCGCCCGGACCTTAGCTGGCGGGGACATGTAAGGAGCGACTATGGCGGATCAGGGTAAAGGGCCGGTAGCGGCGAGCATCGAGAAGAAACTGACCGAGGGGCTGTCGCCCATCTCGCTGCAAGTGATCGACGAATCGCATCATCACGCCGGCCATGGCCACCCCGGCGACAAGCGCCACGGCAATGAGAGCCACTTCCGGGTGGAGGTGGTGAGCGCCGCTTTCGAAGGCAAGAGCCGGGTGGAGCGGCACCGTATGGTGAACGCCCTGCTGGCGCAGGAGATCGCAGAAGGGGTGCATGCGCTGGCGATCGGGGCCAAGGCGCCGGGGGAGGCTGGCTAAGGGCGCTGCGATCAGGCGACGGAGAATTTCCGCGCCAGCCACGCCGCCGTCACCCTGTCATGCCACCCGACGCGGCTGGCCCGGTCATGAAACCCCAGATGCCCGCCGCCGGGGGCGAAGGCCGTTTCGACGGCGGCGAGGCTCGGCCAGTCGACGGCCTCATAGTCGGCGGCGGGAATCCAGGGGTCGTCCATCGCGTGGATGAGGAGAGTCGGGCGGTCAATGCTGCGCAAAAAACGGCCCGCCGAATTGCGCTCATAATAGTCGGCGGCGCCCTGAAAGCCGAAGCAGGGCGCGACGAAGCGGTCGTCGAATTCCCGGATCGTCCGCGCCGCCGTGATCGCCGCGCGCTGTTCCAACGTGATGCCGGCGCCGGGCGCGAGGGCCTCGCTTTTCAGGCCATTCAGCAAATAGAGGTGATAGACGGCGTTGCGCCGCGACTGAATGCGCTCGCTCGCCGCCGCAAGGTCGAGCGGGGTCGAGACGGCGACCGCGCCGAGGACGGGCGCCTCGCCGGGGCCTTCGCCCATGAATTTCAGGACGAGATTGCCGCCGAGCGAATGGCCGACCAGCACGACGCCGTGACGGACGAGGTCGGCGGGCAATTGGCGCAGCGCTTCTGCGAGGTCTTCCGTCCGCCCGGCATGGTAGCGGCCCCTCGATGTCGGGCGGGAAAGAGCCGAGCCGCGCAAATTGAGCCGCAGCACCGGCCAGCCCTCGCGAACCAGATGATGCGCCGTGCGCATCACATTGACGCTCGCCTCGGTGCCGGTGAGCCCGTGGACGAGGACGACGAGGGGCCTTTGCAAAGATTGAGCCGGGCGGTCGAGCCGGGCCGCCAGCCGGTCGCCGTCCGGCATGGTCAGCAGGAGGCGTTCTCCGCCGGGGAGTTCTCTTGGCCTGGGCAGCAGGATGTTGCGAACCGTCTGCAGGTCTGCGCCCCACCAGGGCGCGCGCGGCTCGAAAGGGGGCGCCGTCACGCGCGCTAGCCCAGAATATCCACCCCTTCGCCCTTTTCGAGCCGGTCGATGATGGCGCGGCAGGCGGCGGTCAGCTTTTTCTTGTTGCGCGAGAGACAGGCCTGCATGGGCGCGCCATAGCCGACGCCCTCGCAATAGGCTTTCCCGTCCGAGCCGCAATCGCTGATCACCTGACGAAGCGGGACGGCCGAGGCCGGCGCGGCGGCCAGCAGCGACGCGAGCGAGATAACGACCACGACTTTCATTCCAGTCTCCCGAAGCGTTGCCCCGAGCCTAGCTACGTATGGGCGCGCCGGTCTCGTCGCAATCCACCTCCGTCACTTCGTCGCCAAGCTCGATGCGGGCATGCGCCAGCGTGCCGTTGTCCCGATAGGCGTATTGGTGGGAAAGCTCCACCTCGCCATAGACCACCTTCTCGACGGTCGCGAGGCGGCCCGCCGGGTCGTGCGTGACTCGGAAATAGGTGTTGCGGTTGCCGAGTTCTCCCGCCTCGAGCGGCTCGACGAGCTTCAGCGGCATGCGCACCCCGCTATAGGTAAGGAAATATTTGTAGGCCCCAGTCATCGCGCGTCTCCCTGCTCTCTTCTTTCCAGCCCCCTAGAAAAAATCGCGCCAGCCGCGATCCGGCACGGCGCTTGCGGAAAGCGCGCGGAACGGCCCGTCGGCGGGCCGGCTTTGTCGCAGATGCGACAGAATCATCGAAAAGGAGCGCGACAAATGAGACTAGCCGAAGCCTACGCCAGCGCGAGCGTCGAAGAGATCGAGGCGGCCCTCGCGGGCGGCAGACTGATCCTCTATTCCGTCGGCCGCCCGCCATCGGCGGACCACAAGGTCACCCGCAGCTCGGCCCTGGCCGAATATGTCTTCGCGACCCCGGCCTTCGACGACGCGAAAGCCCCCGTCTTCGCGGAGAACGGCGTCGTCGCGCAGCATGTCGGAACGCCGGGCTGGGCGCGCGCGTTCTCGGCCGACGGCGCGGTGGTCGCCGATTTCTCGGTGGGCGCCGGCCCGGCGGAGATCAAATGCGACAGCATTTCCGCGACGCCGGGCTATCCGCTCAAGGTCGTCTCGCTGAAGATCGCCCTGCCGGCGGAGACCGTAACCTATGAGAAGACCGAGTTCGGCCACGTCTATGTCACCGGGCAGGACAATCCCTATCGCAAGCTCTCCGTACGCGGCTGAGCCCCGGCGGATCTTGACGATTACATGACGACAGCGTAGCGCGGGGCGAGTTTTCATTTCCCGCGCTATCGGCAGGATATCCATGACCGCGACCAAGCCCGGCGCCAAGCCGGCCAATCCCCGCTTTTCCTCCGGCCCCTGCGCCAAGCGTCCCGGCTGGTCGTTCGACAATCTCAAAGGCGCGGCGCTGGGCCGCTCGCACCGCTCGCCCGCCGGAAAGGCGAAACTCAAGCAGGCCATCGACCTCACCCGCGAGGTGCTGCGGGTTCCCGCCGATTACCGCATCGGCATCGTCCCGGCCTCCGACACGGGCGCGGTGGAGATGGCCCTGTGGTCGCTCCTCGGCCCGCGCCCGGTGGACGTCGCCGCCTGGGAAAGCTTCTCGGCCGATTGGGTGACGGACGTGCTGGAGCAGTTGAAGCTCCCGGCCGCCCGCAAATTCACCGCGCCCTTCGGCGAGATGCCGGACCTCTCGCAGATCAATTTCGACCATGACGTCGTCTTCGCCTGGAACGGGACGACGGCGGGCGTGCGCGTGCCCAATGGCGATTTCATCCCGGCCGATCGCAAGGGCCTGACGATCTGCGACGCGACCTCGGCGGCCTTCGCGCAGAATCTCGATTTCTCGAAGCTCGACGTGACCACCTATAGCTGGCAGAAGGTGATGGGCGGCGAGGCGGCGCATGGCATGTTGATCCTCTCGCCGCGCGCCGTGGAGCGCCTCGAAAGCCATACGCCCGCCTGGCCGATGCCGAAGATTTTCCGGCTCACCCATAACGGCAAGCTCAATCAGGGGATTTTCGAGGGCGAGACGATCAACACGCCTTCGCTCCTCGCCACCGAGGACTATATCGACACGCTCACTTGGGCGAAGTCGATCGGCGGTCTCAGCACGCTGCGCGCCCGCTGCGACGCCTCGGCCAAGGCCGTGGCCGACTGGGTCGAGAAAACCCCCTGGATCGAGCATCTCGCCAGGAACCCCGCGACACGCTCCAACACCGGCGTCTGCCTGATCTTCTCGGACAAGGCCGCGGCCCGGACCGACGCGGAAAAGGCGGCGCTCGCCAAGAAGATGGTCGCCATGATCGAGGCGGAGGACGCGGGCTACGATTTCGGCGCCTATCGCGACGCGCCCCCCGGCTTCCGCATCTGGTGCGGCGCGACGGTCGAAGCGTCCGACGTCGCGATCCTCACGCAGTGGCTCGACTGGGCCTATGCGCAGGCGACGGCGGCAGTGGCGGCCTAATCCGCCCAGTCCGTCGCCATCAACCCCGGCACGCGGTCGAATTCGCGGCGATTGTTAGTGACGAGCGCGGCGCCGCGACGCCGCGCCTGCGCCGCGATCAGAAGGTCGAATGGGCCGATCGGCGCGCCGCGCGCTTCCAGATAGGCGCGGATGTCGCCGGCTTCGCGCGCGTCGTCCGCGTCGAAGGCGGGCTGCTCAAAGCCGGCTGAAAGAAACTCTTCGAGGAGCGCGCGCGCCTTCTCCGGCTGCCGGCTCTTGGCGATCCCATAGTTCAGCTCGAACAACACGGTGGACGGGATGATCAGCGTCGTCCCGACGCGCAGCTCCGCCGCCAGTCGCTCCGCATAGCCGGCCCGGCGCCCGTTGAGCGCGAAAATGACGGCGTTCGTATCAAGGCAGAACATGGAAAGCGTCAGTCGAATGAAATAGACTCGTCGGGCCGAAGCGGCGGATCGTCGGGAAGGCCCTCCGGCAGGAAGTCCTTGGCGCCGAGCGCTTCCAGCCGCTCGCGCCATGCGTCGACATCGAAGGGCTCGGCTTCGAGCGGCTCCAGAATGACCTTGTCGCCCACCTTGCTGACGCGAACCTCGGTTCCGGGGAGCCGGAATTCCTTCGGGAGGCGAACAGCCTGGCTGCGGCCGTGCCGGAACAGTTTCGCCGTCGCCATCGCCTTCTCCGCCCCTTCGAGTATCTATCAAAGATAGATATCTATTTGCGTCCCCACCGACAAGCGCCTTCGGAGCCCGTCAAGCTGGCGACATCTTCCGCGCGGCCATCGAGCCCGCGCTCGGCAAGGACGGCTCGCCGCCGCGACGACGGCCTGGCGATCCGTTCGGCGACGAAGGTGACCGCCGAACATCCTGGCGCGCGCCAAACGGCTGAAGGTGATCGGCCGCGCCGGCATCGGCGTCGACAACGTCGACATCCCGGCGGCCACGGCGCGCGGCGTCATCGTGATGAACACGCCCTTCGGCAATTCGGTCACGACCGCCGAGCACGCCATCTCCATGATGCTTCGCGCTCGCGCGCGAGATCCCCGCCGCCGACGCCTCGACCCAGGCCGGCAAATGGGAGAAGAACCGCTTCATGGGCGTCGAGATCGCCGGCAAGACGCTGGGCGTGATCGGCTGCGGCAATATATTGGCGCGATCGTCGCCGACGCGCGCGCTCGGCCTCAAGATGCGCGTCGTCGCCTACGATCCGTTCCTCTCGAGAGCGCGCCGAGGCGCTTGGCGTCGATAAAGGTGGAGCTCGATGCGCTGCTGGCGCGCGCCGACTTCATCACGCTGCACACGCCGCTGACCGCGCAGACGAGAACATTCTCTCGCGGGAAAATCTCGCCAAAACCAAGAAGGGCGTGCGCATCATCAATTGCGCGCGCGGCGGGCTCGTCGACGAGGAGGCGTTGCGCCGCGGCGCTCGACGACGGCCATGTCGCCGGCGCGGCGCTCGACGTGTTCGCGGCGGAGCCCGCGACGAGAACCCGCTGTTCGGGCGCCCGAACGTCATCTGCACCCCGCATCTCGGCGCCTCGACGACCGAGCGCAGGAAAAGGTCGCGCTGCAGGTCGCCGAGCAGATGTCGGATTACCTGACGCGCGGCGCTGTAACCAACGCGGTGAACTTCCCGTCGATCACCGCCGAGGAGGCCCCGCGCCTCAAGCCCTTCGTCACGCTCGCCGAGAAGCTCGGACTCTTCGTCGGGCAGATCGCGCGCGCGGGCGTCGACAAGATCTCGATCGTCTTCGAGGCGGCGTGGCGGAGCAAGACAAAGGCGATCACCGCCTCCGCGCTCAGCGGCCTGCTGAAGCCGATCCTCGAAGACGTGAACCCCGTCTCCGCGCCGATCGATCGCCAAGGATCGCGGAATGGTCGTGGAGAGATCACGCGCGACGCGCATGGCGACTACGAGTCCCTCATGAGGCTACGCGCGGTCACGAGCCAAGGAGAGATCGGGGTCGCCGGAACCGTCTTTCACGACGGCAAGCCGCGCATCGTGCGCGTGGGCGACATCGCGGTCGAAGCCGAATTCACGCCGTCGATGATCGTCGTGTCCAATGAGGACAGGCCCGGCTTCATCGGGCGCTTCGCCGGACTTCTCGGCGACGCCAAGATCAACATCGCGACCTTCGCGCTCGGGCGCGACTGCAACTACCGCGCCGTGCGGGGTCGGCGAGGCGGCGCGCTCGTCGTCCGTCGACGGCGACGCGCGGTCGCCCCGCTTTTCCATCAATAAAGGATCATCATGCGACGGCTTGTCCTTGCATCGCTTTGCATCATCGCCCTGGCGGCAATCGGCCGTCGCCATTCCGCGCGAGATCGTGGCGTTCACCGAAAATTACGCGCCCGGCACGGTCATCATCAACACCAGCGAGCGTCGTCTTTACTACGTGCTCGGCAATGGCCAGGCGGTTCGCTATGGCGTCGGCGTCGGCCGTCCGGGCTTCGAATGGTCTGGGACGCGCTATATTTCGAGCAAGCGCGAATGGCCCGACTGGACGCCGCCCGCGCAGATGCTGAAGCGCCGCCCCGATTTGCCGCGCCACATGGAAGGCGGCGTCAACAACCCGCTCGGCGCGCGCGCCATGTATCTCTCGGGCACGCTCTACCGCATCCACGGCTCCAACGAGCCGGAGACGATCGGCCAGGCCGTGTCCTCGGGCTGCATCCGCATGACCAATGACGACGTGACCGACCTCTACGACCGCGTGAAGGTCGGCACGAAGGTCGTCGTGACGCGGTAAGCGCTCCCGTCAGAAAATTTTTACGCGGCCGGCCTTGCGCCGGCCGTTTTAATTTTCGCGGCGCAAACCCGGTCTTGCCCGCCTTGGCCGCGGGCGCGCCTGCGACCCCGCGAGGCGCGGCCGGCCGGGACAAGCCCGGCCGGGGCGCAAGCATCGCCGTCACGCCTCCCCGGGCCGGTCGCGATCCAGCCCCTTGGCCTTCAGCTCCTCGAGATAGGAAGCGAAGCTCCCCTCGGCCGTTTCGCCGAGATGGCGAAGGTATCGCCACGTATATATGCCGGTGCGGTGCATGTCGTCGAAGTCCAGCCGGACGGCGTAATTTCCCACTGGCGTGACGGCGATGATCGCGACATTGCGCTTGCCGCCCACGGTCTTCTGGTCGGCGGGGGAATGGCCCTGCACCTCGGCGCTTGGGCTGCGCACGCGGAGCAGCTCCGCCGTCAGGGCGAAGCTTTGCCCATCGTCGAAGGCGAGGCGAAGATTTTTGCCATTGTCGAGCAGGCGGATTTCGGTCGGCCAGGGATCAGCGGTCAAGGAAAGCTCCAGCTTGGTCGCGCCACGGGGCGCTTCGGCGCCAAGTTACGACAGGTCCGCCGGGGCTGTCAGCGGCCGCCAACATCGAGAATTCAAATGACCGCATAGAGATTGCCGGGCTTCACGCGCCCCGCTCACGGCAATATATGGGAGGCTCAAGACGGCGGGACGGCCGTCGCGAGGAAACGCCGGGAATGAACGCTCATACGCCTGCGCCCGAAGCCGCCATGGCCGCGCCCCTTGTCGATCCATTTGGCCGCGCCGTGTCCTATGTCCGGGTCTCCGTGACGGATCGCTGCGATTTCCGCTGCGTCTATTGCATGGCGGAGCACATGACCTTCCTGCCGAGGAAGGACCTCCTGACCCTCGAGGAGCTCGACCGCCTCTGCTCGGCTTTCGTTGCGCGCGGCACGAAAAAGCTGCGCATCACCGGCGGCGAGCCGCTGGTGCGCCACGACGTGATGAAACTTTTCCGCGCTCTGTCGCGCCATCTCGCCTCGGGCAAGCTCGAGGAGCTGACGCTGACCACCAACGGATCGCAGCTCGCCCGCTTCGCGTCGCAGCTTGCCGACTGCGGCGTGAAACGCATCAATGTCTCGCTCGACACGCTCGACGCGGACCGCTTCAAGGCCCTCACCCGCACGGGCGACCATGCCCGCGTCCTCGCCGGCGTCGACGCCGCGCTGAAGGCGGGGCTGAAGGTGAAGCTCAACGCCGTGGCGCTGAAAGGCGTCAACGAGGACGAATTCGTCCCGCTCGTCCGCTTCGCCCATGAGCGCGGCATGGACATGACCTTCATCGAGGTCATGCCGCTCGGCGAACTCGACGGGCCGGCGCGCGTCGATCAATACATCCCCATGACCGCCGTGCGCGAGAAGCTCGCGCAAGCCTTCACGCTCGACGAAATCGACTACCGCACCGGCGGCCCGGCCCGCTACATGCGCGCCAAGGAAACCGGCGGGCGCGTCGGCTTCATCACGCCGATGACGCATAATTTCTGCGAGAGCTGCAACCGCGTCCGCGTCACCTGCACCGGCACGCTTTACATGTGCCTCGGTCAGGAGGACGCCGCCGATCTGCGCGCCCCCTTGCGCGAAAGCGCCGACGACCAGCTCCTGCACGCCGCGATCGAGGAAGCGATCCGCCGCAAGCCCAAGGGCCACGACTTCATCATCGACCGCGCGACCCAGGCCCCGGCGGTTTCGCGCCATATGAGCATGACGGGCGGCTGATCCATGTCCGAATCCAAAACAGTCGCCTTTCTCGGTCTCGGCGTCATGGGCTATCCCATGGCCGGCCACCTCGCCCGCGCCGGCCATAAGGTGACGGTCTATAACCGCACCGTCGCGAGGGCCGAGAAATTCGCCGCCGAACATGGCGGCGCTTTCGCGCCGACCCCCCGGCAGGCGGCCGAGGGCGCGGACTTCGTCTTCTCCTGCGTCGGCAATGACGACGACCTGCGGTCAGTGACGCTTTCGCGAGACGGCGCTTTCGCCGGCATGAAGGCCGGCGCGATCTTTGTCGACCACACCACCGCCTCCGCGGAAGTCGCCCGCGAGCTTTACGCCGAGGCGACGAAGCTCGGCCTCGGCGCCATCGACGCGCCGATCTCCGGCGGGCAGGCGGGGGCCGAGACCGGCAAGCTCACCGTCATGTGCGGCGCGGAGCCCGAGATCTACGCGAAGGCCGAGCCGGTCATGGCCGCCTATTCCCGCGCCTGCCGTCTGATGGGCCCGCCCGGCTCCGGTCAGCTCACCAAGATGGTCAATCAGATCGCCATCGCCGGTCTGATCCAGAGCCTCTCGGAGGCGCTGCATTTCGCGACGAGCGCCGGGCTCGACGCCGAGGCCGTGATCGACCTCATCAAGAACGGCGCGGCGCAGAGCTGGCAGATGGAGAACCGCACCAAGACCATGCTCGCGGGCGAGTTCGACCACGGCTTCGCAGTGGAGTGGATGCGCAAGGACCTGGCGATTTGTCTCGCCGAGGCCCGCCGCAACGGCGCGAAGCTCCCTGTCGCCGCGCTGGTCGACCAGTTCTACGCCGAAGTGGAGTCGATGGGCGGCAAGCGCTGGGACACGTCGAGCCTGATCGCGCGGCTCGAGCGCAATTAATTTATTTGGCGCGTGTGCCTTTTCCGCACGCCCCTGCCGGGCGCGGGCGCCAGGCGATAGAATGTTGATTCGTTTCGCGATACGCCCCTCGCCGCGCCTTTTCGGGCGAAAGTTATAAGGCGGAATTGTGACAGCGCCAGCGTGCGGAAAAATTTTTTTGTGGCGCCGATGCAACCATTTCTCGGGCTCGGCGTTTCTCTCCCAACAAGAAGAGGAACGCCCAAGGCCGCGAGCGTCTGTGTACGCGGGGAGGGAAAAGTCCTGTCGTAACCCTATTGGGAGGGGCCCTTATGGCCGTTACGCGCGAAAGCCCGTTTGCAAGCCGCCTGTCGCGGATTGTTCTTGGAGCCACCATCGCCTGTGGACTAGTCGCCGCTGTTGCCGCGGCGCCCACGGCGCCGGCGACCAAGGTTCAGTCCGTCGCCGCCGTCAAGGCGGCGGTCAGCCTCAATGACGACGGCCTGCGCCCGCTCGCGCGTGGACCGGCGATCCGGGTGGGACGCGCCTATGGCGCCGAGGACGAAGACTGCACGCTCGTTCTGAAACCAAGCACAGACGAGCGTGGTCGCGTCCGGTATATGCGCAGCGTGACCTGCGCCAACTGACGCAGCGTTCCCCGACCGCAAGGTCAATGGCCACACTGGAAGGCGAAGGCGGCTCGAAGGAGCGCCTCCGCCTTCTGTTTATTTGAGCCTATTTCCCGCCTCGACGCGGTCTCATGGCGTTGACGCCCTTGGCGCCGCTACCTACTGTGCCGCGCTTCCCCACACCGTCTGATGGTCGCGCCTCGCACATGTCCGCTCCGATCGCCCTTTCGCCCGAACTTCTCGACGCCGCCCGCGTCTCTCCCGCCTGGCCCTTCGAGGAGGCGAAGAAGCTCGTCAAACGGGTCGAGGCGAGCGGCCAGACTTCCGTGCTGTTCGAGACCGGCTATGGCCCCTCGGGCCTGCCGCATATCGGCACTTTCGGCGAGGTGGCGCGCACCAGCATGGTGCGCCGCGCCTTCGAGGTGCTGACCGAGGGCAAAATCGCCACGCGCCTCATCGCCTTTTCGGACGATATGGACGGGCTGCGCAAAGTGCCCGACAACATCCCCAACAAGGAGCTGGTCGCCGCCCATCTCGGCAAGCCGCTCACGCAAGTGCCGGACCCCTTCGGCACGCATGATTCGTTTGGCGCCCACAACAACGCCCGCCTGCGCGCCTTTCTCGACGCCTTCGGCTTCACTTACGAATTCGCGTCCTCGACCGAATATTACAAAAGCGGCCGCTTCGACGCGGCCTTGAAGCACATGCTCGCCCGCTACGACGCGGTGATGAAGATCATGCTGCCGAGCTTTCGCGAGGAGCGCGCCGCGACCTATTCGCCCTTCCTGCCGATCCACCCGAAGACCGGGATCGTCATGCAGGTGCCGCTCACCGGCATGGACGCGGAAGCCGGAACGATCGACTGGGCCGATCCCGAGACCGGCGAGAAGTTCACGACCCCTGTCACGGGCGGCCATTGCAAGCTGCAATGGAAGCCCGACTGGGCGATGCGCTGGTATGCGCTCAATGTCGATTACGAGATGGCCGGCAAGGATCTGATCGACTCGGTGAAGCTCTCGGGCCAGATCGTCCGCGCGCTTGGCGGCAAGCCGCCGGAGGGCTTCAATTACGAGCTCTTTCTCGACGAGAAGGGCCAGAAGATTTCGAAGTCGAAGGGCAACGGCCTGACGATCGAGGAATGGCTGACCTACGCCAGCCCGGAATCGCTCGCGCAGTTCATGTTCCAGAAGCCGACGGCGGCGAAGCGGCTGCATTTCGACGTCATCCCGCGCAATGTCGACGACTATCTGAACTTCCTCGACGCCTATCAGCGGCAGGACTGGAAAAACCGGCTCGGCAATCCGGTGTGGCATATCCATGACGGAAATCCGCCCGCGCCGGAGACGCTGGAACATGGCGGCGAGGCGAAGGGGACGAGCGTCTCCTTCTCCATGCTGCTCAATCTCGCAGCCGTCGCAAACGCCGAAGATCCGGCGGTGCTCTGGGGCTTCCTCAAGCGCTACGCGCCGACGGCGAGCCCGGAAAATCATCCGCATCTCGACAAGCTCGTCGGTTACGCCGTCGCCTACTTCCGCGACTTCGTGAAGCCCGCGAAGCAGTACCGCGCGGCCGACGAGGTGGAGCGCGAGGTGCTGGAAAAGATCGACGCGACGCTGGGCGCGCTGGGCGAAAACACGACGGCGGAAGACATTCAGACCGCGCTCTACGACGTCGCCCGCGCCGTGCCGCGCTATCAGGATTTCAACGCCAAGGGCGCGACGCCGGAGCGGCCGGGCGTCTCCAACGATTTCTTCAACATGCTCTACGAGGTGCTGCTCGGCGAGAAGAAGGGCCCGCGCTTCGGATCCTTCGTTGCGCTCTATGGCGTCGCGAATTCCCGCAAGCTCATCCAGGACGCGCTCTCCGGCGCCTTCGTGAAACCAGCCGCCTGATGCGCGCCGCAGAGGCCGATATTCTCGTCATTCCGGGCTATCTCAGCTCCGGCCCCGACCATTGGCAGAGCCGCTGGGAGAAGAAGCTCTCGACGGCCCGCCGCGTCGCGCAGCGCGACTGGGAGAATCCGAAACGCGACGAATGGGTCGAGGCCATTGCCCACGAGGTCGGCGCCGCGACGAAGCCCGTCGTGCTCGTTGCGCATTCGCTGGGGGTTATCGCCGCGCTCCATGCTGCGCAGCAATCCGGCGAAAAAATCGCCGGCGCCTTCCTCGTCGCACCGCCTTCGGAAGAAGTGATCCGGGAAATGCCGGCGGTCGACTCGGCCTTTCTGCCGGTCCCGCGCGCGCGCCTGCCCTTCCCCGCCATCATCGTCGGCAGCAGCGACGACCCCTATGCCGATCTCCTTTTCCCGCGCCGCCTCGCGGAAGACGTCGGCGCGCATTTCATCGACGCGGGGGCGGCCGGCCATATCAATGTCGATAGCGGCCACGGGCCGTGGCCCGAGGGCTCGCTCGCCTTCGCGCATTTCGTCGCGAAGCTGTAGGGGCGCGCCTCTCATTGCGGGAGCGCAGCGACGAAGCAAGCAGCGCCGCGGTGACGCTTCTTTGCTTCGCGTCGCTCGCAATGCCGGGGCGGCTGGCCATTGAAAATCGAGCCGCCCTGCGCTAGAACAAACAAGGAACAATCACAAAGCCGACGTCCATGCCGACGCTGACCGAAAAACTCGCGATTCTCGCAGACGCCGCAAAATATGACGCCTCCTGCGCCTCGAGCGGCGGCGTGAAGCGCAACTCGCTGGGCGGCAAGGGCGTCGGCTCCACGACGGGCGCAGGGATCTGCCACGCTTATGCGCCGGACGGGCGGTGCATTTCGCTGCTCAAGATCCTGATGACGAATTTCTGCATTTTCGACTGCGCCTATTGCGTCAATCGAGCGTCGTCGAATGTGAAGCGCGCGCGCTTTTCGGTCGAGGAAGTGGTGGCGCTGACGCTCGACTTCTACAAGCGCAATTACATCGAGGGCCTTTTTCTGTCGTCCGGCATCATCCGCTCGCCGAACGACACGATGGAGGCGATGGCGCGCATCGCGAAGACGCTGCGCGTCGAGCACGATTTTCGCGGCTACATCCATCTGAAGTCCATCCCCGAGGCGGACCAGCGTCTCATCGAGGAGGCGGGGCGCTACGCCGATCGCCTGTCGATCAATGTCGAACTGCCGAGCGCCGAAAGCCTCTCAAAGCTCGCGCCGCAGAAGCGGCAGGACCAGATCAGGAAGTCCATGGGCCGGTTGCGGCTCGCCATCGACGAACATCGCGAGGAACGAAAGAAAAGCCGCAAGGCGCCCGTCTTCGCGCCCGCGGGCCAGTCGACGCAGGTGATCGTCGGCGCCGACAGCGCGCGCGACATGGACATTCTATCGATGAGCGAAACGCTCTATGCGAGCTTCGGCCTGCGGCGCGTCTATTATTCCGCCTTCTCGCCGATCCCCGACGCCTCGAAAGCGCTGCCGCCGGTCGCGCCGCCGCTGGCGCGCGAGCACCGGCTCTATCAGGCCGACTGGCTCATCCGAAATTACGGCTTCGCGCTGGACGAAATCAAAACAGGAGCGGCGGACGTGCTCGATCTGAAGATCGATCCCAAACTCGCCTGGGCGCTCGCCAATCGCGATCGCTTTCCGGTCGACGTCAATCTCGCGCCGAGGGAAGCGCTGCTGCGGGTGCCGGGGCTCGGCGCGCGCGTCGTCGATCGCATCATCCGCACGCGCCGCAGCCAGGCGCTGCGCCTCGTCGATCTGGGCCGCCTCGTGCAGTCGCTCGACAAGGTGCGGCCCTTTATCGTCGCCGCCGACTGGCGGCCGGGCGCGCTGCTCGATTCCGACCGCCTGCGCGACAAGCTCGTCCATGCGCCGCAGCAGCTCGACCTCTTCGCCGCGTGACGCGATTCACGTCGCGCTGGAAAAGGAAGACGATGTCGACGCCTTCCTCGCGCAGGCGCGCATGCTCGCGGGCGAAGTTCCGCCCGAAGGCGTGACGTGGTCGATCGGCGAAAGCCGCGATCTCTTCGCCGCAACCGCCAGCGCGCCGCCCGCCTCGGCGCCGCCCGCGCTTGTCCCGGAAGCCTTCGTCGATCTCGCGCTACTCGTGGGGCTGCATCGCGATCCCGAACGCTTCCCCCTCCTCTATTCGCTGCTGTGGCGGCTGCAAGCGGCGCCCGCGCTGCTCTCCAACGAAGCCGACGCGCAAGTCATCCGCTGTCGCGATCTCGCGAAATCCGTGCGGCGCGATCTGCACAAGATGAAAGCCTTCGTCCGTTTCCGCCGCGTCGCCGCGCCCGACGGCGGCGAAGCCTTCGTCGCCTGGTTCGAGCCGGAGCATCACATTGTCGCGGCCGTCGCGCCATTTTTTGTGAAGCGCTTCGCCAATATGCGCTGGTCGATTCTCACGCCCCGCGCCAGCGCGCATTGGGACGGCGAGGCGCTGACCCTCGGCGCGGGCGCGACGCGGCGAGCGGCTGCGCGTGACGACGAACTGGAGCAGGCATGGCGCGTTTACTACGCGTCGATCTTCAATCCGGCGCGGTTGAAGGTCAAAGCCATGACCGCGCAAATGCCCAAGAAATACTGGCGCAACCTGCCCGAGGCGACGCTGATCGATCCCCTCATCCGAGAGGCGCAGGCGCGGGCGGCCGCAATGGTCGAAGCCGCGCCGACGGAGCCCTCCCGTTACGCGGCGGCGGCGACAGCAAGACCCGCAGATACGGAGGGGCAAGAAGTTGCGCCGCTCTCCGAACTGGCGCGGGAAGAAGCGGCCTGCACGCGCTGTCCGCTCTATCGGAACGCGACGCAGGTCGTGCCGGGCGAGGGGCCGCCCGGCGCGCGGATCATGCTGGTCGGCGAGCAGCCTGGCGACGTCGAAGACCTTTCGGGGCGCCCCTTTGTCGGCCCGGCGGGCCGCGTGCTCGACAAGGCCCTGGAGAAAGTCGGCATCCCCCGCGAGCGATGCTTCGTCACCAACGCGGTCAAGCATTTCAAATTCGAGCCGCGCGGCAAGCGCCGCCTGCACAAAAAACCCGACGCCGGGGAGATCGACGCCTGCCGCTGGTGGCTCGCGCGGGAGCGCGCGATCCTCGCGCCCGGCCTCATCGTCGCGCTGGGCGCCACCGCCATCCGCGGGGTGCTGGGACGGTCCGAGCCGGTCACGCGTCTGCGCGGCCAGTTGATCGACCTCGACGCGGACACGAAATTTCTCGCGACCATCCACCCCTCTTTTCTGCTGCGCCTCCAGGAGGAAGAGGATAAGCGGAGGGAGTGGGCGCGTTTCCTGAGCGATCTTGGGGTCGCGGCGGAATGGACGCGGGCCGGGGACGGAATGCGGATGGATGCGTAGATCGTTATTTGTTCTGGGTCTCCTGTTTTCCTTTCCCGCGCGGGCCGAGCTCCTCAAATTGGAGGAGACGGGCCCGGACCTTCGCGCGTCGCTGAAAATCGGCGGCAAGGACTATGCGCTTCCAATCAGATTGCTGCGCAGCAAAGCGGCTGCCGGCGAGGGAGCCTTGCTTGTCGACGCCGGGCGGGAAAACGATCTGACAAACGCGGCGCTCGCGCGCGCGATGACCGTGGCGAATGTCGATCTGACCACCCTTCCGCCGCCCGCCCGCGCCGAGGCCCTTCGCGATCTCTTGCCCCGGTTGCGCGAGAAAGTCGGCGCGAAGCGCGTTCTCGGGCGGGGCGCCGAGGAAACCGCCGACGCCCTTGCAGCGACTGGCGAACTTTTGGACGGCCTTCTCCTGCAGGACGCCAACGCCGCTGCCGCCGGAAAAGCGCCGCGCAGCATAGAGGTCTGGGGGAGCGACGCCTATTGGCGCAGGGCGCCCCGCGCGCGCGCAGCCGGGCCGGAGCCCGCCAATCGGCGCAGCTACTTTCTCGCGGGAACAGCCTCCGGCGGCGGCGCCAATTGCGTAGCGCCGTCCGACGCCCGCGCTCGGGACCCCGCCCTGCGGGCGCTGCTCGTCGTGCTGGATGACTGGACCCGGGGCGTGAAGCCGCCCGCCTCGCGCGTCCCCGCCGCAACGGATCTCGTCAAGGCGGGCGCGCTCGTCTGGCCGAAAATCCCCGGCCTCCCGGCCCCGCCTCCGGGCGAAGGCATGGCTCCGAAGATCGACGCCGACGGCAATGAGACGAGCGGCCTGCGCCTGCCCGACCGCCTTTTGCCGATCGCGACCTTCACCGGCTTTGCTGCGCAAAAAGACCCGAAAGGCCCGCCTTGCGCGGCGGGCGGCGTGCTGCCCTTCCCGGCGACAAAGGCGGATCGCGAAAAGACGGGCGATCCTAGACCCTCGCTGGTCGAGCGGTACGGCTCGCGCGCCTATTTCGTCGCGACGATGCGCGTCGTGGCGGACAAGCTCGTCAAGGAGCGGCTGCTTCTGAAGGAAGACGCCGACGCCTATGTCGCGACGGCGAAGCAGGCGCCGTTTTGAATCGCGCGGTGAGACAGATGCAGCGTTCCGAGGATTTCATCCCCTATTCCCTGCGACCGCCGCCGGAGCGGCCGAAGATCGCCATTTTAGGCAACACTCTGACGCTGCACTGCCCGAACCAGGCATGCGCGAGATTGCGACACGAATCCATCGTTCGCTGGCGTAAGGCGCCAGATCAGTTCAGCGCCCATACCCCCGCGTTGAGATAGGTCGCGAAGGCGACCCACATTGCGTAAGGGATCAGGCAATAGGCGGCGGCGCGATCGATGCGCCAAAAGGCCCAGATCGTCGCGAAGATCAACGCCTCGAACGGCAGGATCACCGCAAGCCCCAGCAACGGGCTTTGCGCCCCGAAGAAAGCGAATGACCAACCGGCGTTGAGCGCGAGTTGCACGGCGAAAAGCGCAATGGCCCGAACGCGGATCGTCGGCGCCGCGTCGCTGCGCAACACACGGTAGAAGGCGATCCCCATCAGGAGGAAGAGAACGGTCCAGGCAGGGCCGAAGACCCAATTGGGCGGAGTCAGGGGCGGCTTGGCGAGGTTGTCGTACCAGGGCGCGATATTGGGAATCGTCGCCGCGTTGCCGAGCATGGCCGCAAGCAGGATCGGTCCCCCCGACAGCGCGGCCGCGGCGAGGGGACCCGGCCGGCCATTCGAGACCGCTTCGTCCAGAGCCGAAATCTTCATCCCGTTTCCCCTTCTTTCGCTGTCCGGGTGGACACCAGCGCGGCGACCCATCGCAAGCCCGGGATGCGGCGGCACGCCACGACGAGGGCAGATGTAAGCGGAACGGCGATCAGCGCCCCGGCGACGCCCCAGACCCAGCTCCAGATAGAGAGCGCGAGCAGCACCGCAAGAGGCGAGAGGGCGAGACTGCGCCCCTGCAGCGTCGGCGCGATGAAATTGCTGACGGCGATCTGAAGAATGGCGAAGCCCGCCAGGACGACGAGCGGCATGGTCAGATCGCCGTATTGGAGGACCGCGTATAGCGCGGGCGGAACGACGCCGACAAAATTGCCGATGACCGGGATGTAGTTGAGGAGGAAATTCAGAAGGCCCCAAATGAGGGCGAGATCGAGTCCGACAAGCCACGACCAGAGCAGACTCCCCCCGCCGGTGATCGCGGACGTCAGCGTCGTCACCCACAAATAGGAGCGGATCTCACGGGCTGTCTCGGAGACCGCCTCGACAATCTCGCGCGCACGGGCCTCGCCGAAGGCGTCCCGCGTCTTGTCACGCAGGGCCGAAGTCTCCGGCAGCCCGAAAATAACCAGGAGACCGACAAGACCGAGATAGGCGGTCAGCGTATAGGCGTTGGAGAGCGCTTGCGCGCCGACATCCATCATTCTGGAATAGACGCCCCCGCCGCCGATCGATCCGCCCCAGCTTTCCACCCATGCGGCCGCCCGCGCGTAAAGCTGCTCCAGCCTGTCCGACTGCCGCGCGAAAGCCTGGACGACTTGCGCCAATGCGAATGAAACCGCCGCGGCAAAGGAGAGAAGCAGAAGAAGAAAGAGCAGGGCCGCGCCGATATCCCCGGCGACGCCGGGCAGGAAACGACGAAGCCAGCGCTTCGCCGGCCAGACCGCCGCGATGACGACGGCGGCCGCCGCGAGCGGCATTGTCACCGCATAGGTTTCGCGCAGCGCGAAAAGCGCGGCCAGCGCTACGAGAACCGCGAGGAGTCGCGTATGCGTCGCATGTACCGGCTGCTCCAACCGAGCCTCCGCGCTTCCGATCATCAACCGGATTTGGGAAGATCGGACGCATCCGGGAGACGTCAAGGCGTCGGGCGCAGGACGCTCGCGCCATGGTCGAGCGTGTTTCCAGCGTTGCGCCCGACATTCTCGAAATGCTCGCTCAGATTTTCGCGCGTGCGCGGATCGACGATGGCGAAGGGCGTCGCGACGGCGACGCCGGCCGCGGCGCCGACCGTCGAGGCGGCGCCCGCGGCGACGAGGCCGAGCTTCTCGCCGACGCCCGCCTGTCCGTCGCTCAGGGTCTGGCCCGTCGCGAGGCGCGCGCCGATGGAGCGCACCACCGCCGGCGCCTCGGCGAATTTGGTGTGGCCGAGCGAATCGCCGCCGCCCGACGAGATTTCCGTAAGGTCCACGACCTGAATGTCGTCACGCGCGAGAACGTCGTGATAGGGCTCGGCGTTGGGATCGACGGCGCCCAGGCGCGGCTTGTCGCCCCAGACGCGCTTCGACACGGCGAGCGCCTCGTCGTCGCGCGAGACGAAGACGGTGAAGAGCGAAGGCCGCACGCCCATCGCCCGGATCTGGCGCCGGAACACGTCGAAATCGACGTCCGGCGCCGCCAGCATGATGTTCTTGATCTTCGGCGGCAGGCCCTTGTTGCGGATCGACATCTGGCGCAGCGCTTCGAGCGTCACCCAATTGCCCATCGAATGCGCGAGGATCGACACCTCGCCGACATTCGGATCGCGCGAGAGCGCCTGCAGCACCGCCTCGAGCGAGTCGCGCGAATAGTTCGCGCTCTCATGGTCGTAGCCATATTGCAGCAGCTTGCCGCGCGACGGCCAGGTGAAGAGCACCGGCACGACGGGCGCGTCGGAATCGTGCACGATCTGCGCGAAACGATAGACGGCCTCGGCGAAGCGCGTGTTGTAGCCGTGGACGAAGACCAGCACCTGCCGCTTGGGCGTTTTGGCGATGCGCTTGTTGAACTCCGCAAGCGCCGCGGATTCGCTCAGGATGCGCGCATCCACCGTGGTGAAGCTCCGCATCGGGTTGGGCGGCTCGCTCTCCGGCCACTGCACCTCGCCGACCTTGCGATAGGCGTCGGGCGGGATCGAGACGGTGATGTCGGCGAAAGAGAGCGTCGCGCCGCGCTCGCCCGAAAACATCTCGCCGGGCTCCGTTTCATCCGGCGCGCGCGTCGTCGCGACGAGCATGTCGACGCGGCTCACGCCGGCGACGTCCTGATGCGTGGGGATCAGCACGCCATGCGGCCGACCGGAACAGGCTGCCGCTCCGAAGAGAAGAACGGCGGCGATGGAGCCGCGAACGAGCCGCTTGGAAGAATGCATGCAACAAGGCCGGATGAGAGAAAGGGGCGCAAAGCGCGTTGAGCGAAGTCGCTATCAGATTTGTGGCGTCAATGTGGCTCGTGCGCCGCCGCACATACGCTTCGCGCCGATGCGCTTAATAATTCCTGCGTTCGCTGGATAAGGCGAATGTCGGAAGCGGGGGCTGCAATGGGGGCAAGCTTCCGGCCCGGGCGGGAGGAGGGACATCCCCAGCGTCCAACCTCCCGCCTTTCTCTTTTCAAGAGGCCAAGGCGTCAATCGTTCGGCGCGAGCATCTCCTCGGGGCGCACGATCTCGTCGAATTCGACTTCCGTCACCTTGCCGGAGGCGAGCGCCTCCTCCTTGAGGCTCGTGCCGTTCTTGTGCGCGGCGCGCGCGATCTTAGCGGCGTTGTCGTAGCCGATCTTCGGCGCCAGCGCCGTCACAAGCATCAGCGAGCGCTCGAGTCCGAAGCCTTGATGTTGGCTTCTCTCGGTTCGATGCCGAGGACGCAGTTGTCCGTGAAGGAAACCGCCGCATCGCTCATCAGGCGGACGGATTGCAGGAAGTTGTACGCCATGACCGGATTGTAGACGTTGAGTTCGAAATGCCCTTGGCTGCCCGCAAAAGAGATCGCGGCGTTATTGCCGAAAATCTGAATGCAGACCTGCGTCAGCGCCTCGCACTGGGTCGGGTTAACCTTGCCCGGCATGATCGACGAGCCAGGCTCGTTCTCCGGTAGCGAAAGTTCGCCAAGACCGGAGCGCGGTCCCGAGCCGAGAAGACGAATGTCGTTTGCAATTTTGAACAGCGACGCTGCAACCGTGTTGATGGCGCCGTGGCTGAACACCATAGCGTCGTGCGCGGCGAGCGCCTCGAACTTGTTCGGCGCCGATTTGAACGGCATGCCGGTGATGGTTGCGATGCGCTCGGCAACCATTTCGGCGAAACCTTTCGGGGCGTTGAGGCCGGTGCCGACCGCCGTGCCGCCCTGAGCGAGTTCCATCAGTTTGGGCAGCGTTTGCTCGATCCGCTCGATACCGTTCTCAACCTGCGCGGCGTAGCCGGAAAATTCCTGGCCGAGCGTCAACGGCGTCGCGTCCTGCAGTATGTGTGCGGCCGATCTTGACGATCTTCGCCCACGCCTTGGCTTTATCGTCCAGCGCATCGCGCAGCTTCTTGAGCGCCGGTATCAAGCGGTTAACGACCTCTTCCGAGCACGCGATATGCATCGCCGTCGGATAGGTATCGTTCGACGACTGGCTCATGTTGACGTGGTCGTTCGGATGAACGGGCTTCTTCGAGCCCTTCTCGCCGCCGAGCATCTCGATCGCCCGGTTTGCGATCACCTCGTTGGCGTTCATATTGGACTGCGTGCCCGAGCCGGTCTGCCAGACGACCAGCGGGAAGTGGTCGTCGAGCTTGCCGTCGATGACCTCCTGCGCGATCTAGCGGGTGGGACATGAGTTCCGCGAGGCGGTTTCTGGCGCGATTGACGCGGCTCTTCATCGTGCCGGGCGCGCAGCCGCAGATCTCCGCGGCCTCCTCATAGGACATGCCTGAGGCCGCAACGAGGATCAGAGCTTCGCGCTGATCGAGGGGGAGCTTTTGCAGCGCCTCGCGGAAATCCAGGAAATCCATGTGCGCGTGCTGCGACTCCGGCGCGATCAGCTTCGCGGCGGCCGCCCCGTCGGGGTCGGGCGCCTCGCGCCGCCGCTTGCGGAATTCGCTGTAATAGATGTTGCGCAGGATGGTGAAGAGCCAGGCGGTGAGATTGGTGCCTTCCGAGAAGGATCCGAGGCTCCCCCACGCCTTGACCAGCGTCTCCTGAACGAGGTCGTCGGCGCGGTCGGAATTGCCGCAGATCGAGACCGCGAAGGCGCGCAGGCTCGGAATGGCCGCAATGAGATCGGCCTTCAGACTTTGTCCGTCGCTGGAACTCGGTCCGTCTGCGCTCACTCTCTCTCCCCGGGCGCCCCGCTCGACAGGCCCGAGGATACCATATTCTTTTCCAACTGGTTCAAAAGATTCAGGAAGCGGTCGGGCACCGGCTGCGCCACGAGATCGTCATAGAGATTTTGAAGCTCCTTGCCGATCGCGTCGCCAAAATCCACGTTCCGCATCCTGTTGTTGTTCCTCTCGGAAACGCAAAGGCCAACGCCGTTCGCGCTCAAATCTTCCAAACCATTCGCATCGCGCCCGTTGGCGCGGGCGCCGACGCTCGACCCCAGACCGGCGGCGATGGCCGCCACGCTGCGAGGGAGCGGTCCGGAGAAATGACGCTTTTCGGCGCGTTCGTCGTCCGACGACGCGCGCGCGGCGGCGTTCTCCGGAATGTTTTTCACCATGGAGCCCCCGATTTGCAATGCCATGATTTTCTGTGGCGGACCGTTTTCGTCGCGCGATATAGTGCGCTGCACGGAAAGCAAAACGCCGCGCTCAGGGATTGGTTCCTTAAATTGTGCGTGTTGTTTTGACGCAGTTGTCACGGTTGAGCTCCCTTTCCGTTTTCGCGGCCGCCCCCGGAGTGGCGTAACATGTCGGTTTCACGAGAGATTTCGGGTCACCTGCCTTATCTTCGCCGTTTCGCGAGGGCCCTTGTCGGGACCCGCGAGGGCGGAGACGCCTTCGTCCTGGCGACGCTGGAGGCCATCGTGGGCGACCCACGAAAACTCCAGGAAAATGAGGATCTTCGGATCTCCCTCTACAAATGTTTCCTGCGCGTTTGGGCTTCCGCCCCGATCGATCTTCGTCCCCAGCCCGCCTGCGGCCTCGAGGATGACGGCGCCCGCCGCAATCTCGACGGCATTTCGCTCAGGCCGCGCGTCGCTTTTCTTCTGCACGCGCTGGAAGGGTTCGATCTCGAGCAGGTCGGCGACACGCTCGACGTGTCGGAACAGGACGCCGCTCATCTCATCGATGCAGCCAACGCCGAAATCGCCGACCAAATCGCGACGGAGGTCCTCATCATCGAGGACGAACCCCTGATCGCCCATGATCTGCGCAGCATTGTGGAGGAACTGGGGCATAACGTCGTCGGCATGGCGCGCACCCATCGCGAGGCCGTCGCCGCCATCGAAACGGCCCAGCCGGGTCTGATCCTCGCGGACATCCAGCTCGCCGACGGCAGCTCGGGTCTCGACGCCGTGAACGAAATTTTGGGCGCGCTCTCGACGCCCGTGATCTTCGTAACCGCCTATCCCGAGCGCTTCCTGACTGGCGCGCCGCCGGAGCCCGCCTTCCTCGTGACCAAGCCCTTCAGCGTCGAAAGCCTGAAGGCCGTCATCAGCCAGGCCCTGTTCTTCAACCGCAGGTCGCAGAAACGCGAGGCATGAGGCAGGGTCGCGAAAGGTCTTTCCAGCTCAAGTAAGTACTAATCCTGATAGGTTTTTCGTCCTCCGCAAGCTTAGCTACGTATATTCCACGATTGCAGAAACCTTGGCCAATTAGGCAAGTTATACGCGTGGACGCTGGGGGCAGGAGACGCGACCATGCAGGAAGTAGTGAAGAAATCCAATCGAGGCTTTGCGTCGATGGATCCGGAGAAGCAACGCGCCATCGCGCGCAAGGGCGGCCAGAGCGTCCCCGACGAAAAGCGCAGCTTCTCTCAAAATCCCGAACTCGCGGCGCGCGCCGGGCGTAAAGGCGGCCAGAGCGTGAATCCGGCGAAGCGCAGCTTCTCCCGCGATCATACGCTCGCGTCGGAAGCCGGTCGCAAGGGCGGTCACGCCTCTCACGGCGGCGGTCAGAAGCGGGTATCGGTCTAAGAAGCGGGTGTCGGCTCGAGAGGCGACGCCCACCGATAAAGCGTTACGCAGCGTGAGGCTTGGAGCGCTGCGCAATGAGTGAGTAAAGTGCGTCATGGTCTCGCGTGGCGCGGATGGTAGCGACAAGGCCAGGGTCGCGAAGCATCCGCGCCGCGCAGGCAAGCGCCTTCAGATGATCGGCGCCGGACGATTCGGGCGCGATCAGCAGAAAAACGAGATCGACCGGCGCGCCGTCCAGCGCCTCGAAATCCACCGGCCGTTCGAGCCGGGCGAAAATCCCGAAAATCGACTTCACCTTCGCGAGCTTGCCGTGCGGAATGGCGATTCCTTCGCCGATTCCCGTCGAGCCCAGACGTTCGCGATGCAGCAGCGCGTCGAAGATTTCGCGCGCCGACAGTCCGGAAAGCTTCGCAGCCCGGTCGCTCAGGTCCTGAAGCAGTTGTTTCTTGTTCGTCGCCTTCATATTGGCGACCACCGCTTCCGGCGTGACAAGATCCGTGAGCCGCATGCGACGCCCTATCCGTTCAAGCGTTGGAGATTCCGCCCTTCACCTGGGCGGCGGGGCCCGTGAAGGAAATCGCAAGATACATGCCGAGGAAGCCGCGATTATGTCGCGGCGGCGTTTCTCTTCTCCCGCGGGAAAGCGCCTTCTGCAGCGTTATTCGCCGGCGGGGGCGTCGATCCAACCGATATTGTTGTCGCTGCGCCGATAGACAATATTGACGCGGCCGGTATTTGCGTGACGGAAGACCAGAACCGGCGCGCCCGACAGGTCAAGGTCGAGCACGGCGGCCGAAACCGAGAGGCGGCGCAGCCTTGTGGTCGTCTCGGCGACGACCGCCGGGCTGAACTCGGCCGGAGCTTCGCTTTCCTGATCGGGGGCCTGAAGCACCTGATAGGGCGCCTCTTCCGCCTCATGGGCGTGGCCGTTGTGATGGCCCTTCAGGCGCTCCTTGTAGCGGCGCAGGCGCTTTTCGAGGCGGTCGGCGGCCTGATCGAAGGTGGCGTAGGGCTCCTGCCCGCGGCCGTCCGACTGAAGGACGATGCCCGAGGTCAGATGCAGGCTGCAGTCGGCGCGATAGCCGGAACCTTCGGGCGCGATCGTGACATGGCCGCTGACGCCGCCGTCGAAATATTTCGACGTGGACTGCTCCAGGCGCTGCGTGACATGCAGCCGCAGCGCCTCGCCAATGTTCATGTTCTTGCCTGAAACTCTCAGCGACATCTCGTCCCGCCCTTTCCGACAGCGGCGGGCCGTCGCGCCAGAGACGGTCGTCGCCTCCGCGCGCCCACGCGCCGATCCCGGATGTTTAGATCCCCAATTGCCCGAGCGCCCGTCTCGAGCAGATTGACCCGGCGCCTGCGGACCCCGCCTGGCGCCGCAAAATTCGGCGCAGCGTTAGAAGCCTATGCGCGCGAAGTCAATGGGCGCCGCAACATGAGGCGGGGAGCCCGCCTTTCCACCCTGCTAATGCGCGTGATGCGCCTGCTCGCGGGCCAGCGCCATCTTGGCGCGGCGACGGTCGACCGAAGAGGGAATTCGCAGGCTGTCCCGATATTTGGCGACAGTGCGCCGGGCAATGTCGATATTCGCGGCCTTGAGCTTCGCCACGATCGCATCGTCGGAGAGCACCTCTTCCGCCGTTTCCTTGTCGATCATCTGCTTGATGCGGAAACGGACCGATTCGGCCGAATGCGCCTCGCCGCCGGTCGTCGTCGCGATGGAGGCCGAGAAGAAGTATTTCAGCTCGAAGATGCCGCGCGGCGTCATCATGTATTTGTTCGAGGTGACGCGCGAGACGGTCGATTCGTGCATGCCGATGGCGTCCGCGATGGTGCGCAGATTGAGCGGCCGCAAATGCTCGACGCCCTTTGTGAGAAAGGGGTCCTGAAGGCGCACGATCTCGGAGGCGACCTTCAGGATCGTCTTCTGCCGCTGCTCGAGACTCTTCGTCAGCCAGTTGGCGTTCTGAAGGCAGGTGGAGATGAAGGTCTTGTCCGCGTCGCGGGCGTTGGCCGAGACCTTCGCCGCGTAGCTGTGATTGACGAGAACCCTCGGCAGCGCGTCGGAATTCAGCTCTACATGCCAGGAGCCGTCCGCGGCGGCGCGCACGATGACGTCGGCGACGAGAGGCTGGATCGGCGCGTCGCCAAAGGCGCGGCCGGGCTTCGGGTCGAGGCGGCGCAGCTCGGCGGCCATGTCGGCGATGTCGTCCATATCCACGCCGCAGAGCCGGGCGAGCTGGGCGAAATCGCGTCTGGCGACGAGAGGAAGGTTGGCGACGAAGGCCTGCATGGCCGGATCGTAGCGGTCGCGCTCCTTGAGCTGGATCGCGAGACACTCCGCGAGATCTCGCGCGCCGACGCCGGAGGGATCGAAGCTCTGCACGGTGGCGAGGACCGCCTCCGTCTCCGCGAAATCGGCGTCGAGCCGGCCGGCGATGTCTTCGAGGCTCTCGCGCAGATAGCCGGTCTCGTCGATCCCGTCGATGATCGCCTGACCGATAAGACGGCGGCGCGGATCGGGGCAGGCGAGCGAGAGTTGCTCGGCGAGATGGTCGTGCAGGCTCGCCCGCGACGCGACATAGGCTTCGAGATTGGGCGCCTCGCCATCGTCCCCGCCGCCGCCGCCGGCGGAGCCGGTCCAGGACGTGGCGGAGAGCCCGGCGCCCTCGAGCGCCTCGCGCGGCGCCTCGGCGGTCACGGCCGGGCCTTCGGGCTCGAACGTATTGCTCAGATCGCCGCCGAGATCGGCGGAAAGCGTCGCGGCGTCGACCGTCAGCGAGTCGCGCGCCCAGTCGCCCTCATGCGGTTCGCCGTCAAAGGTCTCGCTTGCGCCCGAAGCGGCGAAATCCTCGCCGGCGTCGGCGCCCTTGGCGTCGCTCCCCGGCCCCTCGCCGGCATAATCGCCCTCCTGCGCCTCGAGCAGCGGATTGCGCTCCAATTCGTCATGCAGAAAGGCCGAAAGCTCCAGATTCGAGAACTGCAGCAGCTTGATCGCCTGCAGGAGCTGCGGCGTCATCACCAGCGCCTGGCCCTGCCGCATCATCAGCTTTGTCGAAATCGCCATCGTAGCCACTCGCACGCTGCCGACCGCGCTCACGCGGCCTGTTTTTTGCTTATAGCATGGAGCGTGGGCCTGATCAGGATCAAATAGACGGCGCCGCGCGAGGCGAAACGCCCAACGGTTAATCAATAACCAAGCAAATAGCCCTCAGGCGAGGCAGGTTAGCAAAACCATCGTGCCCGATGGCGACGTCTTGACGCAAAGCTCGCCCTCGATCTGGCGGGCGAGGTCGGACATGAAGCGCAACCCGTCGCCGCCCTGCCGCGCGACGAGCGAGGGATCGAATCCGATCCCGCAATCGCTGACGGTCAGCTCCAGCCGCGGCCCCGTCCCTCGCAGCGTGGCGTAAATCGACCCCGAAGCGGGGCCCGGAAAGGCGTGCTTCAAGGCGTTCGTCGCCGCTTCGGCGAAGATGAGGCCGATGGCGTTGGCGCGGCCGAAATCGACGCAAATATCGGGATCGACGGACGTCGCCAGCCGGATCCGCGCGTCAAGTCCGGTGACGAGGGCCTTTGCGAGGGCCGGCAGATAGCGCGTCATCGAAACAGGTTCTTCGCCAATGTCCCGAGGATCGCAAACGCCGATCAGGGACGTTATGCAGCTTCGACAAAGATCCGGCTGCACCGTCCTGCGCGACTGGGCCGCGAACAGGCTCGACATTGCGATGACATTACTTCGGAAGCGACGGCGGAGCTGGTCGTATCGCGCATTCAGCGCCTGTATTTCCTGTTCTTTTTCACGAAGCTTGGCGCCTAGAACAGCGACGGTCTCGTCCAGGTCTGGGTGCAATCTACCCATTGTCGCCTCGAAAAAAGGATTACAACCAGGGGCAGTAAAGCAATTCTTTGGCGATCGGGAAAGCGCTGCAATTTAAATTACATACGAAAATCCTCGCCGAGGTAGATTCGGCGCACGTCCGGATTGGCGACGATCTCGTCGGGCGGGCCTTCGGTCAAGACGTGACCATTGTAGATAATATAGGCCCGGTCCGTGAGACCGAGCGTTTCGCGCACGCTGTGATCGGTGATGAGCACGCCGATTCCCCGCGACTTCAGATGCCGCACGAGATCCTGAATGCCGCCGACCGCAATCGGGTCGATGCCGGCGAAGGGCTCGTCCAGCAGCATGAAGGAGGGGTGCCCGGCGAGGGCGCGGGCGATTTCGCAGCGTCGCCTTTCGCCGCCGGACAGCGCGATGGCCGGGCTCTTGCGCAGCCGGGTGAGCCGCATTTCATCGAGCAGCCCGTCGAGCTCCGCCTCGCGCTTTTTTGGGTCCGGCTGGGTGATCTCCAGCACGGCGCGGATATTATCCTCGACCGAAAGCCCCCTGAAAACAGAGGCTTCCTGCGGCAGATAGCCGATGCCGAGCCGCGCGCGGCGATACATCGGCAAAGGCGTGACGTCGTAGCCGTCGAGCGAGATGACGCCCTTGTCGGGCTTCACCAGCCCGGTGATCATATAGAAGACGGTCGTCTTGCCGGCGCCGTTCGGGCCGAGCAGGCCCACGGCCTCGCCGCGCTTCACATGGAGGCTGACATCCTCCACAACCCGGCGCGCCTTGTAGGACTTGGCGAGATTATGGACGGAGAGCATGCCCTCGCCGTCATAGCCCGGCCCCTCGAGATAGGAACCGGCCGAGATCGTCTGGGGGCCGTTTTCGTCGCCGGCCCTGGCCTGCGCCCAAACGGGGGCGTCCTCTGGAGGGGCGCCTGAATTTTCAGCAGACGGGTCTCCGCGCCAATCGGCCTCCGCCAGATCGTCTTTCTTGTGCGACCGGACCTTCTCGAGACGCGCCCGCGCCGCGCCGAGCGCCCCGGCGAGGGACTGCGCGGCGTCGCGAAGGCGCGTGGCGAGAGCGGCGAATTGACTCAATGGGGTCCCGCAACAGGAAGAGAAATTACCCGCGTTCGCGGCGTCGCCCACCCTTCCCGTCAGGCGCCGTTGCGCTTCCTATCGCAAGCGCGGGCGCGCCGCCAGAGGACGCGCCGCCGCGCTTGCGACTGTCACGCCCAGGGGCGCGACTGCGCGGAAGACTTCTCGAAAGCGTCGATCTTCTCCGCTTTCTGCAGGGTGAGGCCGATATCGTCCAGGCCGTTGAGCAGGCAGTGCTTGCGGAAGGGATCGATGTCGAATTTGATCACGCCGCCATCCGGCCCGCGGATTTCCTGCGCTTCGAGATCGACCGTCAGCGTCGCGTTGGCGCCGCGCCTGGCGTCGTCGAAAAGCTTGTCGAGCTCCGCCTGCGTCACCTTGATCGGCAGAATGCCGTTCTTGAAGCAGTTGTTGTAGAAGATGTCCGCGAAGCTCGTCGAGATGACGCAGCGCAGGCCGAAGTCGAGAAGCGCCCAGGGGGCGTGCTCGCGCGAGGAGCCGCAGCCGAAATTGTCGCCGGCGATCAGGATCGTCGCCTTGCGATAGGCCGGCTGGTTGAGAACGAAATCGGAATTCTCCGAGCCGTCCTCGCGATAGCGCATCTCCGAGAAGAGGCCCTTGCCGAGGCCGGTGCGCGCGATCGTCTTGAGATATTGCTTGGGGATGATCATGTCCGTGTCGACATTCATGATCGGCAGCGGCGCGGCGACACCCGTCAGCGTGGTGAACTTGTCCATATTCCTCGGCCTGGCGCGTTGAATTGATTGACGCGCCCTTTAGCAAATTGCCCGGCCCAGGCAAAGGGCCGCGCTGAGGGGGGCCCGGAGCGTCCCAATGGGACGCCGCGGCGCCGCTCATGCTTGGACACGACTTCCGTGCAGGCTCCTCAGCTTGCAAGCCTCAATCCGAGGAGCGAGCGAAGCTCGCCTCTCGAAGGACGCCGCCGCCTTGGAGATTTGTCTGCTGACGTTTTCTCAGTAGGCCGCCATGATCGGCTCGCCGCCGCCGCCGGTGTTGAAGCGGTAATTCACGCCCAGCCGGAAGATGTTGATCTGCGGATGGCGGTGATAGCCCCAGTTCCAGCCGAAGGATCCGGTGGTTCCGCCGCTGTCGAGATCCATGAAGAGATACTCGCCCTTGACCGACCAGCCGGGACGGACGAGCCATTCGACGCCGCCGCCCGCCGTCCAGCCGACGCGGACATTGCTGTAGCCCGTATATTGGCCCTGCACCTGGCCATAGGCGAAGCCGGCCGTGCCATAGACAAGGAAAGTCGGGGCGACGAGGAAGCCGGCGCGGCCGCGCACCGTGCCGAACCAGTTGAGCGCAATCCCGATATTTCCGGAAGGGGCGAGCGGGGCGAGGATGCCGCCCGGCGTCACGGGGCTCGGATAGACGGCCCAGGAGGCGTTGCCGCCCGACTGCATGGTCGAGCCCTGAATATCGGCCTCGGCGCCGACGACGATCGAGTCGCGGAACTGCCAGTCGTAACCAATCTGGCCGCCGCCGACGACGCCGCCGGCGTTGCCGCCGCCATTGCTGGAGCCGGGCAGGAGCCAGAGGCCGCCCGCGACGGGGTCGGTATAGGGCGCGATGTTCGCGTAATTGAGCGTATTGGCCGTCCAGCCGCCGCCAATGTTCACGCCAGCGAAGAAGCCGGTCCAGAGGGCGGGGGGCGGAGGCGGAGGCGGAAGATAGGCTCCCTGGCGCAGGGGCAGGTCGGCTGCGAGCGCCGGGCCGGCGAAAAGGGCGGCGCCGGCCGCGCCGGCGAGCAGGCTTTTTCTCATGTCGAATCTCCTCGGCGGGGAGCGAATCCGTGCGCCATTCCGAGGAGAGATTGCGGGGGATTATGGTTAACGGCGTCTTAAGCGTCGCGGAAACTAGCGCCCCGCCGCGCTTTTTGAGCGCCGCTTGTGGCGGCGGCGCCACGCCGGCGGATCACGCCGCCGCGTAACGGCGTCGCCAGCTCACATGGAGCGCCCAGCCGGCGACGAGCATCGCCGCGCCCCAAAGCATGAAACCCCAGTCCCAGAAGGCCCATTGCGACCGCGGCGCCGTCTCGTTGACGTGATGAATTCCGAGAATGAGATGGTTCACGGCGCCCTCGACGAGATTGAACCCGCCCCAGCCCATGAGCAGCGCCCCGACCAGCTCGCGCCCCGAGAGGACGCCGCGCCGCGCCGCGCGCCACAGAAGAAGGAGCCCGACGGCGACGCAGACCCAGGTGAAGGCGTGGAAGAGCCCGTCCCAAAGCGTGTTGAGCTCCAGATTCGCAACGGTGTCCGGCGTTCGGACAGTGCTCAGCATGTGATGCCACTGGAGAAGCTGGTGGAACACGATCCCGTCGAAAAAACCGCCGAGCCCGACGCCCAGAACGATCCCCGCCAAGGTCGCGCCGTTTCGTTCCGCCATCTCCGCCTCCCTTGCGAATGGGTCAGAACGCCCGCGGCGCTGCGGGGTTCCGCACCCCGATTCCATGTGGGGTGAAAGCGCGCTAAGGTGCGGCGAAGGGCAGATTTTTCAGGCTGCGAATGATCCCGCAAAACTGGCTCGTCGAAGCAATCGGCTATCTCGCCGCGGCGGCGAACGTGTTCGTCTTCGTGTCGAACACGATGATCCCGCTGCGCATCGCGGCCATCGCCGCGAACGCGCTGTTCGCGGCTTACTTTTTCCTCAAGGGCTATTACCCGCTCTTCGCGCTCAACGCCCTCATGGCGCCGATCAACATGTTCCGCCTGCGCCAGATGCGCCGGCTGATTCTCGACGTGCGCCACGCGACGCAGCAGGCCGGCGAGGGCGAGTTCGATTACGAATGGCTGCGGCCTTACATGAAGCCGATCAAGCTTCCCGCCGGCTTCACGCTTCACCGCAAGGGCGACCTCTCGGAGGAGGCCTATATCATCGTGAAAGGCGCGATCCTGCTGCTCGAACCAAATGTCACGCTCAAAGCGGGCGCCTTTTTCGGGGAGATGGGCTTGTTCACGGAGGAGAACCGCCGTACCGCCACCGTGATCGCGGCGACCGAGGTGGAGCTCCTCTGCGTGCGCTACGACGAATTGCTCGAGCTCGCGGCGCAGAACCCGCAATTCGGCTTTTATCTGATGAAGCTGATGATGCAGCGCATGCAGCACAATGTTGAGCTGGCGCGGGAGACGACGGCGGCGAAGGAGAAGGCGCCGCCGCCCGCCATTGCGAGGAGCGTCAGCGACGAAGCAATCCAGGGGCCGTCATAGCGGCGCCCATACCCATCGACGACGAGGCCTATCGCGCGCTTTACGACGAATCGCAGAAAGACCCCCACGCCTTCTGGGCGCGCGAGGCGCAGCGCATCGCGATCATCGAAAGGTGGGACGAGCTTCGTCGACAACCTCGATCGAAAGTGAACAGCGATGAACTGCATCACTTACCGCCAGCTTCACGAATCTGGGAAGGTGACGATCCTTCGGTACAGCGTTTCGCTAACGTCCTGAAAAAGCATGGCGTGAAAAAGGGCGACCGCGTACGATTTATCTGCCGATGATCCCGAGGCCGCCTACGCCATGCTGGCCTGCGCGCGCATCGGCGCGATCCACTCGGTCGTTTTCGGCGGCTTCTCGCCGGACAGCGCTGGCGGGGCGCATCGAGGATGCGCAGTCGGACGTCATCATCACCGCCGACGAAGGCGTTCGCGGCGGCAAGCCCGTCGCGCTCAAGAAGAATTGCGACGCCGCACTGACGAAAGGCAAAGGCGACGAGAAAGTTCTCGTCGTGCGCCGCACCGGTAATCCTGTTCCTTGGACACCCGGCCGCGATTTCTGGCTGCAGGATGAGGCGAAGCATGTCTCCGCCGATTGCCCCTATGCGGAAATGGGCGCCGAGGATCCGCTGTTCATTCTCTATACGTCGGGCTCGACCGGTAAGCCCAAGGGCGTCGTTCACACAACGGGCGGCTATCTCGTCCACGCCTCGATGACGCATCAGTACGTCTTCGACTATCGCGACGATGATGTCTACTGGTGCACGGCCGACGTCGGCTGGGTGACTGGCCACAGCTACATCGTCTATGGCCCGCTCGCCAATGGCGCGACGACGCTGATGTTCGAAGGCGTGCCGACCTATCCGTCCGCGTCTCCCGCTTCTGGGACGTCGTCGACAAGCATGGAAGGTGGACGATCTTCTACACCGCGCCGACCGCGATCCGCGCGCTTATGGGTGCGGGCGACGCGCTTGTGAAGAAATCGAGCCGCGCCTCGTTGCGGCTGCTCGGCTCGGTCGGCGAGCCGATCAATCCGGAAGCCTGGGAGTGGTATCACAACGTCGTCGGCGAAGGCCGCTGCCCGATCGTCGACACCTGGTGGCAGACCGAAACCGGCGGCATCCTGATCGCGCCGCTGCCCGGCGCGACCGCCCTGAAGCCAGGGTCCGCAACAAAGCCCTTCTTTGGGGTGCAGCCGGCGCTCGTTGACGACAAGGGCAAGCTCTTGGAAGGCGATGCGCAAGGAAACCTCGTCATCCTCGACAGTTGGCCAGGCCAGTCGCGCACCATCTACGGCGATCACGACCGCTTCGTGCAGACCTATTTTTCTGCCTATCCCGGAACGTATTTCACGGGCGACGGCGCGCGCCGCGATGCCGACGGATACTATTGGATCACTGGGCCGCGTCGACGACGTCATCAACGTCTCCGGCCATCGCATGGGCACGGCCGAAATCGAAAGCGCCCTCGTCGCGCATGAAAGTCGCCGAAGCCGCGGTCGTCGGCTATCCGCACGACCTCAAGGGCCAGGGCATCTACGCCTATGTCACGCTGATGGAAGGCGCGCATCCGACCGAGCATCTGCGCAAGGAGCTGGTCAAATGGGTGCGCGAGGAAATCGGCCCGATCGCGTCCCCCGACTGATCCAGTTCGCGCCGGGATTGCCCATGCGGCGGATTTTGCGCAAGATCGCGGAAGGGGAATTTGGGGCGCTGGGCGCTCGCTGGCAAGATCATGCGACGCTGATTTCGAGGGCGGAAAATTGCCGAAGCGGGTCGACCTTGGGCGATTCCAAATCGCAGGCTCATTTGAGGCCGCCTACGACTATGCCTTCCGGCCAAGTGTTCTCGACGGGTTCGGCGTGGAGATGATCCTGGACCTGAATACTTTCATGCTTGGGACCCCCCGGGCTGGTGGACAGGGAGGAGATGGCGGCGAGACGCATGAGTTCATGACCGCCGACGGCAAGTGCCAGACTGTGGTTGACGCAATGCGGGCACGTGCGAAGCTCGAATTGTCCGACTACCGGGACGACCTCACGACACGCGAATTAGCGCTGCTGGCGAACATGAGCGAAGGTGCAGTTCGCAATGCCCTTTCTGACAAGAACGAAAACGGGCTTCGCGCCATCCCAGGGTCGAAGCCTGTAAAAGTTGCACATGAAGATGCCCTGCGTTGGCTATCGGGCCGTCGAGGCTTCGTCCCCTCACCGGAGAGGCTGATCGAAGACCACCCTCTGCATGAGCATATTGAAGCGCTCAAAACGGCTGACGGCCTAGGAAAAACTGTGCGCAGACTGCTTTGGTCCGCCTTCGGTAATCCCGATCAAGCCCCCAAGCAACTTGGCTGGTCGGTAGAGCAGGTGCAGGCATGGTGCGATGGAACATATCGCTTTGACGGCGAAACGGCCGCGACTCTCGCGACAGCACTCAACATCGACGTTCCGATGTTTGTGGGAAAGGCCCTTGAAGTCGCTCTTCGCCGCGATCTCCCTAAGCGCAAAGGCGGCGAGTGATGACAACGAAGCTCAGCGTGCACGCGGCAGCGCGCCGGCAGCAGCGTGCGATCCCCACCTTCATAATCGAACTGCTGGAGGCTTGCGGAAGTGAACGCCGTTGCGGGGGCGCTGAAAAGCTCCTTTTCGATAAGGCCGCAAGGAAGCGTCTCAAACACTACCTCGGCGGAGAGCGCGGCCTTCGTATAGTTGAGCCTTGGCTCAAGGTATACGCGATTCTCGGGGACAACGGCAGCGTTGTGACAATGGCTCACACGTCAAAACGTCATCGCCATCACTGATGGCCGCAGTCCTCGCATCATCGTTACTGCTCAAATAGAAGTGCTAATCCGCATGAAATTAATCGACCAAACCTGTGCAAACCTTGTTCCGCACGGCCGCATGGCTTGCGACAGATGCTGGAAGAACGTCACAACTAACGTTCAAGAAGCCGGTCCGTTTCGCCTGGTGCGCGATCCGGGCCACTGGGGCAGCTCGACCCCCTCAACCCTTGTGCTCGGCGTCAGTAAGGGCAACACGCAATCTAATGCCTTCGCGACCAGCCATTTCGATGCTGTTGCGTTCATGGGGATTCGCGGCAGATTGCTTCAAGTCTTGCAGACCGTTGGGCTGCTGCAGGGTGAAACTGTCACCGCCTTCGAGCAGCGTTTTTGCAGAGACGAGCAGGAATACGCTTTTGCCAGCGTCGTCCGGTGCTCATTGACGGGCATGGACCGGAAGAAACGCATCCACACGGCAGATAGCCCGAATGTTATTCCTGCTTTCAAGGAGGGTTCTGCGGGCTATGGATTCACATCCGAGTGCGTTGATCAACATCTTGGGAAATTACCTGATGCAACGCAACGCGTCGTTCTGCTCGGAAACACGGATGCCTACATTGAGCACTTACGCGCTGTCGTTGGACGCTCGCGGGGGAGCCTTCGAAAGATCAATGATGTCGCTTACAGCGCCGGCGGCGTGATGTTCGTGCATGTCTCCCATCCATCCAAGGGGAATAGGCACTTTGGCGCCTTCCTTCGAGGCGAGGGCATTCCGGGGGAAAAAATGCGGATGGCGAGAGAGGCAATTAAATCCGCATAGATCCTAAGGCGTCACCAGCGGGACACTCGGACTGCACAATGACTATAGTATAACCCGCAATCGACGAAGCGCGCGGCACGGACAGATGCTCGTTAGCATCTGCCGCGCAGTGCTGGCCAAAATCCACCCCTCATTGGCGCCCTTTAACCTGTTCCGCCGCACCGCCCCGCCTCACTTTCTCGCGCAAGAGAAGAGAAGGAGTGGGCAATGCGGCGCTTTCTCGCCATCCTCGCCGGTCTTTCCGTCGCTGGTCCTGCGCTGGCGGATTCCGACGTGGAGCATGCGCGATATCGGGTCGTCTCTTCGGCCGGAGACGTCGAGATTCGCGACTACGCGCCGCAGATCGTCGCGGAGACGACGGTCGCCGGCGAGCGCGACGCGGCCATCAATGAAGGCTTCCGCCGCCTCGCCGGTTACATCTTCGGCGACAATGCGCCCAAACAGAAAATCGCGATGACCGCGCCCGTGGCGCAGGAGCCCGCGGGCGAGAAGGTCGCCGGGGAAAAGATCGCCATGACGGCTCCTGTCGGCCAGACGCGCGAGGGCGGGCAATGGAAAGTGCGCTTCACCATGCCAGCCGAACACAGCATGGCGAGCCTGCCGCGCCCCAATAATGCGAGCGTGACGCTGGCGAAAACGCCAGCAAAGCGCATGGCGGCGATTCGCTTTTCCGGCGTCGCCGACGACGCGGACCTCGCCGCGAATGAAGTGAAGCTGCGCGCGCATCTGAAAGCGCAGGGACTCGCGGCAAAGGGCGCCGCGCAATACGCCTTCTACGACCCGCCCTGGACGCTGCCCTGGAACCGGCGCAACGAGGTCATGGTCGAGGTCTCCTCGGAAACGACCCATCGGCCCTGACGCGCGCTCGCCCTCGCCAAAGGCCGCCAAGAGCTGAGGGCGGGGGCGAGCGGCTCACTCGTCACGCACACATCAGGCGCACTCGACTTTTTGCGCCGACGCCCCTCGTGCTTCGAGACGCCTGCTGCGCAGGCTTCTCACCGGAAGGGCGTTCTTTGTGGGTGAACCACTTGGGCCTCATCCAGGGGAGCTCGCGTCTCGAAGGGCGAGGCCGCCTTGGTGGTTCGATGCATTATTTGAACAGCGCCAGCGCCTCCGCCGCCAGCACGCCGCCCGTAATGTCGATCGTCTCGAAGGGCGCGGCCTCGGCGAGCGTGCGGCTCGGCGTCATGATCTGCCCGATCTTCGTCGAGAGCTGCTCGATGGACGCGGCGTAAACCATGCGCGCGAAACCGCTCCAGAGAATCGCGCCCATGCACATCGGACAGGGCTCGCCCGTCGTATAGAGCGTCGCGCCCTTGAGTTCGCCCGCCGGATGGGACGCGCAAAAATTGCGGATCGCGACCACCTCGCCATGCGCCGTCGGGTCGTTAGTCCTGATCCCCATATTGCGGCCGGTCGCCGCGACCTTCCCATCGCGGACGATCACGGCACCGAAGGGGAAGTCGCCCTTCGCCGCCTCCGCCAGCGCCAGCCGCATGAAGCCTTCATCCTCCGCGCGCGAAGGCGAAAGGACCGCTTTCGCCGAGGCGGGCCCGAACGCGGCGTCGACGGCGACGCAAGCAAGGCCGGCGAGAGTCCGTCGCCGGCTGAAACCGGTCCCGCAATGGCAGACCACAGTTTTGTCCTGCATCGAAAGCCCCCGAAATTGCTTCTTTGAGAAACAGCCAGATCCGAACGGGAACTATAACGCCTGCCCGGCCGCATCCCTATGGCCGGAAGGGGCGCTTCCGCCCCGCTTGACTTTCATGCCCCCAACGGCAATTTCCTCGCCGATGGGGAAGCGATCTCCCCGCTAGGCGACATGCCCAAGCATCGCGTCACCCTTTTTCCTGGGGCGCTAGAGGCATGGCTGAAATTCCCGACATAACCGACGACGATCCGCACGCACGCATGGCGCCGAGCCCTTCGCCGGACGCGCATGGCGTGTCGCTGGCCGACGCGACGCGCGTCTGGGCGCGGGTGGCGATGCTGAGCTTTGGCGGGCCAGCCGGACAGATCGCGGCGATGCACCGGATCATCGTCGACGAGAAGAAGTGGGTTCCCGAAAGCCGCTTCCTGCACGCCCTCAATTACTGCATGCTCTTGCCCGGACCCGAGGCCCAGCAGCTCGCGACCTATATCGGCTGGCTGATGCATCGGGACATTGGCGGGCTCATCGCCGGGGGTCTGTTCATTCTTCCCGGCGTAGTTTCGATCATGGCGCTGAGCGTGATTTATGCGCTCTGGGGCAATGTCGGGATTGTCGGCGCGCTGTTCTTCGGGCTGAAAGCCGCCGTCCTCGCCATCGTCGTCGAAGCCGTTTTCCGCATCGGCAGGCGCAGTCTGAAATCGCTGGAGATGCGGGCTCTCGCCGCCGCTTCCTTCGTCGCGATTTTCTTCTTCGCCGCGCCGTTCCCCGCCATCGTCCTTGCGGCGGCCATGATCGGCTATGTGGGCGCCGTGCGCGGGAACGCCGCCTTCGCGGCGTTCGGACACGGAGCTGACCATGCCGACGGCGAAAGCCTTCTCGGCAATGAAACGCCCGCTCACGCGCAGCCTTCCGCGAAGCGGGCCTTGCGGGTCAGCCTGATCTGGCTGGCGCTCTGGCTCGTTCCCGTCGCCGCCATCCTGATGGCCGCCGGCCCGGATGACGTCTTTTCCCAGATCGCGGTTTTCTTCAGCAAAATGGCCGTCGTCACCTTTGGCGGCGCCTATGCGGCGCTCGCCTATGTCGCCCAACGGGCCGTCGAAACCTATCACTGGCTCGCGCCCGCCGAGATGCTCGACGGTCTCGGCATGGCGGAGACGACGCCCGGCCCGCTGATCATGGTGCTGCAATTCGTGGGCTTCATGGCGGCCTTCCGCGCGCCCGGAGACTTGCCCCCGCTGCTCGCGGGCGCGCTTGGCGGTCTCCTTGCGACCTGGGTGACTTTCGCGCCGTGCTTTTTCTGGATCTTCCTCGGCGGCCCCTACATCGAGAAGGTCCGCGCGAACAGGGCGCTGTCCGGCGCACTGGCGGCGATCACCGCCGCGGTGGTCGGCGTCATTCTCAACCTCGCCATCTGGTTCGCCATCCACGCCGTCTTCCGCGAGACCGTCGCCGTCCGCGGCTACGGGCTCGCCTTCGACAGGCCGGTTCTCGAAAGCGTCAATTTCTGGAGCCTCGCGCTCTCGGCCGCCGCCGCCGTCGCGATCTTCCGATTCCGGATCGGGATGCTTCAAACACTGGGGGGAACCTGCCTCGCGGGGATGGGTCTCTTCCTCGCGGGGGCGCTTTGAACCGAAAGGAAATGCACATGAAGACGGCCCTCAGCATTTTCGCCGCGACCGCCCTGCTTCTTTCCCCGCCGCTCGCCATGGCGGAAACCGACTGGTCGCAGGTCGACGCCGCCATCGGCAAGAAGCCCGCCGTCGCCGGGACCGTGCACAAATACGGCCTTCCGCGCAGCGACCTGCGCGTGACCCTGGACGGCGTCGACATCAAGCCGGGTCTGGCGCTCGGCGGCTGGATCGCCTTCGAGCCTTCGGGACAGGGCGCCATGATGATGGGCGATCTCGTCCTGACCGAGAACGAAGTGACCCCGGTCATGCGGGCGCTGCTGGCGAACGGCGTCTCGGTCACGGGCGTCCATAATCACCTTCTGCGCGCCAGCCCTGCGACCTTCTACATGCATGTCGGCGGGCATGGCGATCCGGCGAAGCTGGCCAAGGCGGTGCGGGACGCGCTCTCGCAGACGAAGACGCCCTTCGAAACCGCCGCCGTCCCCGCCGGCGAGCCGCCGAAGATCGACTTCGACACGGCGCAAGTGGACGAAGCGCTCGGCTTCCAGGGCAAGAACAATGGCGGGATCTATCAGTTCGGCATCCCCAAGGCCGAGCAGGTGAGGATGGGCGGTGCGACCGTCGCGCCCGCCATGGGCGTCGCGAACGCCGTCAACTTCCAGCCGACCGGAGACGGAAAGGCCGCGATCACCGGCGACTTCGTGGCGACGGCGCGGGAAGTCGAGCCGCTGCTCAAGGCTCTCGAGACGAGCGGGATCGAAGTCACGGCGCTGCACAACCACACGCTCGACGATGAGCCGCGGCTGTTCTTCGTTCATTTCTGGGCGCATGACGACGCGGTGAAACTGGCGAAGGCGCTGCGCGCCAGCCTCGATGCGGTTCACGCCGCGGCCCGCATGTGATCTCGCCCGGGCGCCGCAGACCCCTTCGCGACGCGGCCCGCGACCCTGCGCAAACTTGACACGCAGCGCCCGCCAATGCCACTCGCGGCGCGAAACGGCATAAAGGAAAGGGCGGTTGCGCATGGCGAAGGCATTTATTTTCCCCGGTCAGGGCTCGCAGGCGGTGGGCATGGGCAAGGCGCTGGCCGAAAGCTTCGCGCCCGCGCGCGCGGTCTTCGAGGAGATTGATTCGGCGCTCTCGCAGCCGCTCTCGAAGCTCATGTTCGAAGGGCCGGAGAATGAGCTGACGCTGACGGCCAACGCCCAGCCGGCGCTGATGGCCGTCTCGCTCGCGACGATCCGCGTGCTCGAGACCGAATGCGGGCTCGATCTCGCAAAGGACGCGGCCTTCGTCGCGGGCCACTCTCTCGGCGAATATTCGGCCCTCGCCGCCGCCGGGGCGCTCTCGATCGCCGACACGGCGAAGCTGCTGCGAATTCGCGGCGACGCGATGCAGAAGGCCGTGCCGGTCGGCGAAGGCGCCATGGCGGCGCTGCTCGGCGCCGAGGTCGACCAGGCGAAGGAGATCGCCGGCGAGGCGGCTTCCGCGCTTTCCGCCTGCTGTCAGGTGGCGAACGACAATGGCGGCGGGCAGGTGGTGATCTCCGGCGCAAAGGCCGCCGTCGAAAAGGCGATGGACATCGCGAAGGAGAAGGGAATCAAGCGCGCCGTGCTGCTGCCCGTCTCCGCGCCTTTCCATTGCGCGCTGATGCAGCCCGCCGCCGACGCCATGGCCGCGGCGCTTGCGACCGCCTCCATCTCGGCGCCGCAAGTCCCGGTCGTCGCCAATGTCACCGCCCAGCCCGTCACGGATCCGGAAACGATCCGCAAGCTCCTCGTCGAGCAGGTGACGGGCGCGGTGCGCTGGCGCGAATGCGTGGCCTATATCGCGTCGCAGGGCGTCGATAAATTCGTGGAATGCGGCTCGGGCAAGGTGCTTGCCGGCCTCCTGAAGCGCATCGCCCCCGGCGCGACCGCGGTCTCCGTCGGCGCCCCGGCCGATCTCGACGCCTACCGGGCGTTCTAACTCCAGCTTTTTGTCGCGACGCGCTGTCTCGCCCCTAACCGCTTTCCGCTTCTGCGGAAAGCGCTCCAAAACAAAAAGCCCGGCCGCAAGGCCGGGCTTTCCGTCCTCGATCGACGATCGATTAGTAGTTGGCGAGGACCGGAGCGGCCGAGCCGAAGTTGAAGTGATAGTTCACGCCCGCGCGCACCGTGTGGAAGCGGGTGTGATTGTTCACGTTGTTCAGGCCGATGCCCGGGTTGAACGCCCAGTTCTGGTTGCCGCCCGAGACGTCGGTGTAGAGGTACTCGGCCTTGACCGACCAGTTCGGCATGAACATCCACTCGGCGCCGCCGCCGGCGGTCCAGCCCGTCTGAACGGCGCTGTTGTTGTTCCACCACAGGTTACGCTGCACGTCCGCATAGGCGAAGCCGCCCGTGCCGTAGATCAGCAGGGTGGGCATGCCCGGGAAGGTCACGCCGAGGCGGCCGCGAACCGTGCCGAACCAGTTGATCGAGGCCGTCGAGCCGCCGAAGCCGCCCCAGGCGATCGCCCAGTTGTTGTTGGCGCCGCCGCCACCGATGCTGGTGCCCTGGAAGTCGGTCTCGACGCCGACCACGAGCCACGGCGAGAACTGATAGTTGTAGCCGAGCTGGCCGCCGCCGACGACGCCGCCGGAGTTGGAGTTGTTGCCCCACCACACGTTCGAGGAGGTCTGGTCCTGCCAGCCGCCGCCGATGTTCAGACCGGCGTAGAAACCGGTCCAGGTCATGACCGGCGGCGGGGGAATGTAAGCCGGCGGGGGGGCCTTGCGGGAGGGAAGGTCCGCGGCCTGCGCCGCGCCAGCCGCAAGCGCGGCCGCCATAGCGATAGCGGAAAGAGTGGTCTTCATGTCGTAACCCTTTGCTCAAGTCAGAATTCGATGACCCGCATCTGCCCCGACTTGGCGGGCGTAATGACGCGATGCGGACCCCAAGCGGTCGGACTGTGTTCAATGTCGCGGCGCGAAGCAACCAACAGAAGGTAAATTCCGGCTCCCCGCGGCCGAAACTCCGACGGTGTTGCACAGGCGCCACTACTGGAACGTCACGTCTTAACAGTATCTTAGCCATAATTTTTTCATATTTGTTAGGAACTTGCAAACGTGGCGCCATGGCCTGCCGCCAGATGCTCGCCGCGTGGTCGCACCAGCTTCGCAGGGAGCGCCAGCGCGGTCCTGGTGGCCTCGCGAGATGATTCCCGGCCATTACTTTGGCGCCGCCAAGGGCGCAGGGCCTCGCAATTTTCGCATTTCCGGGTAAAGGAGGCGCGGAAACGGGCAGCCGCATGCAGCGGCATGCGGAGACGGAGGAAAAGAATGTTCGATTTGTCTGGCAAGACGGCGCTCGTTACCGGCGCGAGCGGCGGCATCGGCAAGGATATCGCCCGCGCGCTCGTCAATTCGGGCGCGACGGTGGCGCTCTCCGGCACCCGCCGGGA
The DNA here is from genome assembly GCF_049675845.1 of Methylocystis parvus. Classification (GTDB taxonomy): domain Bacteria; phylum Pseudomonadota; class Alphaproteobacteria; order Rhizobiales; family Beijerinckiaceae; genus Methylocystis; species Methylocystis parvus_A. The sequence goes on along the minus strand of NZ_CP187161.1, from coordinate 2,676,596 downwards.
GGCGCTCGAGGCGCTTGCGGCCGAACTCGGCGGCGCGACCCATGTCCTGCCCTGCAATCTCGCCGACAAGGAAGACACCGAGAAGCTGGTCCCGGCGGCGGAGGCCGCGATGGGCGGCGTCGACATTCTCGTGAACAACGCCGGCGTCACCCGCGACATGTTGTTCATGCGCCTCAAGGACGAGGACTGGGACACCGTCCTCAACATCAATCTGACCTCGGCCTTCCGCCTCTCCCGCGCGGTCCTGCGCGGCATGATGAAGAAGCGCTTCGGCCGCATCATCGGCATCACGTCGATCGTCGGCGTCACCGGCAATCCGGGCCAGGGCAATTACGCCGCCGCCAAGGCGGGCATGATCGGCATGTCGAAGTCGCTCGCGGCCGAAGTCGCCTCGCGCGGCGTGACGGTGAACTGCATCGCGCCCGGCTTCATCGAGACCCCGATGACCGACGCGCTGACTGACGCGCAGAAGGAGAAGATCCTCTCCGTCGTGCCGGCCGGGCGCCTCGGCGCGGGCGCCGACGTCGCCGCCGCGGTCGTTTATCTGGCGAGCGCGGAAGCGGGCTACGTCACCGGCCAGACGCTGCATGTGAACGGCGGCATGGCCATGATCTGACGGCGTTTCCCAGGCGCGCGCGAATTGCGGCTTTTCGCCGTCGTTCCGCGCCGCCGGGCGCTTCGGTTTTTCGCGGCGCGGGGCGCCTCCCGCCCTCTCGCCAAGGAAAACGAAGTGTGTTACCAGACCGACGCCGCGAGAGGGGCGGCGCCGCCGTATTTCCGTATGACAAGGGCTCGAGCGCTGCTTCGTCGCGCGCCGCCTTCGGAAGCCGGCCGGCGCACAAGAAATCTTTTGGAGGATACGGCGAGCGGGCGTCGCCCCGCATCGCCGAATCGGTGCGAGCGCACCATAGCAACAGGGACTAAATCAATGAGCGATGTCGCCGAGCGCGTGAAGAAGATCGTTGTCGAACATCTCGGCGTCGAGCCCGAAAAGGTCGTCGACAAGGCCAATTTCATCGACGATCTGGGCGCCGACTCGCTCGACACGGTCGAGCTGGTCATGGCTTTCGAGGAAGAATTCGGCGTCGAGATTCCGGACGACGCGGCCGAGACCATCGTGACGGTCGGCGACGCCGTGAAGTTCCTCGAGAAGGCCAAGGCCGCCTAAGCAACGCTCGGGAGAAGCGCGCCGCGGGACGGCGCGTTCTTTGAGTCACGCCGCCCGGCGAAGCGTCGACGGGCGGCTCGTATCCGTTACACAGAAAATTCGAGAGCAAGTCATGCGCAGGGTGGTCGTCACCGGCCTTGGCGTCGTGTCCCCTTTGGGCTGCGGCGTTGAAACGAATTGGCGGCGTCTCGTCGCCGGCGAACACGGCTTCCGCCGCATCGACACTTTCGAGACGGCGGACCTCGCCTGCCAGATCGCGGCGATGATTCCGCGCGGCGACGGCTCGAACGGCTCCTTCAATGCGGACGACTGGTTCGATCCCAAGGAGCAGCGCAAGGTCGACGACTTCATCGTTTACGGCGTCGCCGCGGCGACGCAGGCGCTCGCGGACGCCGGCTGGAAGGCCGACACGCCCGAGAAGCAGGAAACCACCGGCGTTCTCATCGGCTCCGGCATTGGCGGCCTCGGCGGCATTTACGAGACCTCGATCACGCTGAAGGAAAAGGGCCCGCGCCGCGTGTCGCCCTTCTTCGTCTCCGGCCGCATCATCAATCTCGTCGCCGGCTACGTCTCCATTCTGCACGGCCTCAAGGGGCCGAACCACGCCGTGGTGACGGCCTGCGCCACCGGCACCCACGCCGTCGGCGACGCCGCGCGCATCATCGCGATGGGCGACGCCGACGTCATGGTCGCGGGCGGCGCCGAATCGCCGGTCAACCGCATCGGCGTCGCGGGCTTCGCCGCCTGCCGCGCGCTCTCGACCGGCTTCAACGACCGCCCGGCCGAGGCCTCGCGTCCCTATGACAAGGACCGCGACGGATTCGTGCTCGGCGAAGGCGCCGGCTGCGTCGTGCTCGAGGAATATGAGCACGCCAAGGCCCGCGGCGCGAAGATTTACGCCGAGCTGATCGGCTACGGCATGTCGGGCGACGCCTATCACATCACGGCGCCGACCCCGGACGGCGACGGCGCCTATCGCTGCATGAAGGCGGCGCTGAAGCGCTCGGGCCTGCCGGTCAGCGAGATCGATTACGTCAACGCCCATGGCACCTCGACGCCGCTCGGCGACGAGATCGAACTGAAGGCGGTGGAGCGGCTGATCGGCAATAACGAGCCGCGCCTCTCCATGTCGTCGACAAAATCGGCGATCGGGCATCTGCTCGGCGGCGCCGGCGCGGTCGAAGCCGTCTTCACGATTCTCGCCATGACGCACAACGCCGCGCCGCCGACGCGCAATCTCGACAATCCGTCCGTCGAGACGGCCATCGACCTCGTGCCGAAGGTCGCCCGTCAGCGCGAGATCAACATCGCTCTGTCGAACTCCTTCGGATTCGGCGGCACCAACGCGTCGCTGGCCTTCCGAAAGCTGAGCTAAGCTCAAGCTCGGCCTGGATTTTTCAGGGGATGAGCCGGGCGAGGCGTATCGCCCGGCGCGCGCGGCTGTTAACCATGTTCGCCCGTTCCTGAATTCGCCACAATGTCCAATAGTGTAAGCAGTTGGCGACAAGCCCCTTCGGGCGCTTGGATCGGGGTCGATTCGGATTGGCGTGATGACGATTATGAGCGACGAGACGGGCGATAACGGCGTGACGCCGAGCGAAGAGGCGAAAGCGCCGGAAGCGGAAAAGAAACCCGAATCGCCAGCGGAAACAGCCAGGAGCGCGCCAGCGGAATCGCCGGCCGAGCCCGTGAAGGCGGAAAGCGCCGCAGAGGCGCCGACGCCTGAGCCCGCAAAGGCCGACGCCGCCGAGCCCGTCGAGACGCCCGCGGCAAGCGAGGCGCCCAAGATGGAAGCGCCGAAAGCCGAGCCGCCAAAACCCCTCGAAGCCAAGCTGGAATCCAAGCCGCCGGAACCCAAGCCGGCCGAATCCCAGTCCCTCGAATCAAAGCCCGTGGAACTGAAGGCCGCCGAGCCTGCGAAAGCGTCCGCGCCGGAGATTTCCCCCGAATCGAGACCGACGGAGCCGGCGCCAGAGCCGGCGGCCGGCTCGTCCTTCTTCCGCCGGCGCGCCGCGACCGGCCAACAGACCTTGCAGCCCGAGGCGCCGCCCGCCCCTCCGCCGAAAAAGAAGAAGCGCCGCGACGGCACGCTTTCGGCCATGAGCGGCTTTCTGAGCTTCCTGCTCGTCGCCCTCGTCGCCAGCGCCTTCGGCGTCATCGCCACGCTGCACAAGCTGAAGGAGCCCGGTCCGCTCGGCGCCGACAAGATCGTCTATCTGCCGCCGCGCAGCGACGTGCCGGAAATGCTCTCGCAGCTCGAGCGCGAAGGCGTGATCGACAGTCCCGGCCTGATGAATTTCGCGCTGCTCGTCGAGGGCGCGCGCAGCAAGCTCAAGCCTGGCGAATATCTCTTCAAGCAGAAAGCGAGCCTGCGCGAAGTCATCGACGAACTCGTCGCCGGCAAGCAGCTCATGCACAGCCTCACCATTCCCGAGGGGCTCACCAGCGAGCAGATCTCCCAGCGGCTGCGCGAATCGGACCTTCTCGCCGGCGACATTCTGGAGACGCCGAAGGAAGGCGCGCTGCTGCCGGAGACCTATAAATTCCCGCGCGGCTTCCCACGCGCCAAGCTCGTCTCCAAGATGCAGGACGACCAGCGCAAGATTCTCCAGCAGATCTGGGACAAGCGCGCCAAGGACCTGCCGCTGCGCTCGCCTTACGAGCTCGTGACTCTCGCCTCCATCGTCGAGAAGGAGACGGGGAAGCCCGAGGAGCGCCCGCGCGTCGCCGCCGTCTTCATGAACCGCCTGCGCAAGGGCATGCGCCTCCAGTCCGACCCGACGATCGTCTACGGCCTCGTCGGCGGCAAGGCGACGCTCGGCCACGGCATCCTGCGCTCCGAGATCGAGAAGTGGACGCCCTACAACACCTACGCGATTGACGGCCTGCCGCCGGGCCCCATCGCCAATCCGGGCCGCGCGGCGCTGGAAGCCACCGCCAATCCGGCCAATACGCGCGATCTCTATTTCGTCGCGGACGGCACGGGCGGTCATGTCTTCGCGGAATCGCTCGACCAGCATTCCCGCAACGTCCAGAGCTGGCGCAAGATCGAGCAGGACCGCAAGGCGGCGCCGCCCGCCGGGATCGATCAGTCCATTCCCGCCGCCGTTCCGCCGGCCGCGCCCAAGAGCGACAAGCGCACCGAGGCCCCCATTGGCCGCCTCGTGGCGCTGAATGCGCAGGGCGAGGATTATCCGGCGGGCCGCGCCATGGCGCCGGATCACGGGGCGACGCACCGTCTCGGCAAGTTCTCGCCCGCCGGCGCCGCCTTCTTCCTTGGCGGCCATGAGGACCCGACCGCCGACGCCGCGCGCCATCTCGCCAAGCTGCGCGTCGCGCGGCCCTATTTCACGCAGGACGCCGCCCAGCCGAAATCCCGCGCCGGCTTCGACGCCGAGCTGCTGGCTTCAGCCGCCCCGACCGCGGGCGCCGAGGGCGAGGACGGCGCGATCGGCCCGGACATGATGGCCCGCGAAAGCGCCGACGGCAAAGCCCTGCCGGACGAGATGGCGGACATCGCCGCCTATCCCGTTTCGCCCGCACGCCGCGCCGAACAGAAGGCCCGCGCCGCCCGCCTCGGCCTCACCGCGGGCTCGGACGAGCTGCCGACCGACGCGCTCGGCGCCCGCGTCTCGCCCGAGGAAGCCTCGGCGCCCGCCGCCGAGACGCCCATCGCCATGGCGCCCACCACGCAGCCCCGCGCCCGTCCGCGCGCCTTCGACGCCTCGGAAGGCACCGCCCTCGATCCGCTGCGCGACAAGAGCTGGGACCTCACCTCCGCCAAGACCGTTCCGTCCGCCGCGAATCTGCGCTGAGGGCGCCCGCCGCGCCCGGTTTCCCTGTGAACGGAAAACGCGCTACATCCCGGCCGACCTCTCGCCCGGAGCCGCCCATGACCCATTCCGTCGCCAGCATGACCGGCTTCGCCCGCGCGCGCGGCAGCCTGGGGCCGTGGAGCTACGCCTGGGAGCTGAAGAGCGTCAACGCCAAGGGGCTGGACCTGCGGCTGCGCGTGCCGACGGGTTTCGACGCCGTCGAAATAAAAGCCCGCGCCGCCGTCACCGCCCAAGTGGCGCGCGGCTCGGTCTTCGGCAATCTCACGGCGAAGCGGGCGGAGGCCGAAGGCTCGGCCCGCGTCAACCGCGCCGCGCTGGACCGGCTGCTCGCCGCGCTCGACGACGTGCCGCTCCACGCCAGCCTGCGCCCCGCCTCGCTCGACGGCCTGCTGGCGATCCGCGGCGTGGTCGAAGTGGTGGAGCCGGAGGATGACGAGGCCCAGCGCGCGGCGCTTGAGCAGAGCATGCTCGCCGCGCTCGATCAGGCGCTGGAAGAGCTGCTGGTCTCCCGCCACGCCGAGGGCGCCGCGCTGGCCGCCGTGCTGCAGGAGCGGCTGACGAAAATCGGGTCCCTCGCAGCGCGGGCCGACGCCGCCCCCGGGCGCCAACCGGAAGCCGTGCGCCAGCGCTTGGCGCAGCAGGTGACGCGGCTTCTGGAGACCGCCGAGACGCTCGATCCGGCGCGGCTGCATCAGGAGGCGGTGCTGCTCGCGGTCAAGGCCGACATTCGCGAGGAGCTCGACCGGCTCAAGGCCCATGTCGCAAGCGCGCAGAAGCTTCTCGCCGATGGCGGCCCGATCGGCCGGCGGCTCGATTTCCTGGCGCAGGAATTCTCGCGCGAGACCAATACGCTCTGCGCCAAGTCCAACGACGCCGAACTGACCGCGATCGGGCTGGAGCTCAAGATCGAGGTCGAGCAGCTGCGCGAACAGGTGCAAAACATCGAGTAGGGCAGGCGGCGCGCCCCAAGGGTTGAAAGCGGCGGCCCGATTGCCTATTGCCGATTGCCCCTACTCATGACATTCGTCGATATGGACCTCTCCCTACCGCTGCGCCGCGGCGTCGTTCTCATCCTTTCCTCGCCCTCCGGCGCCGGCAAGACCACGCTGACGCGGATGCTGCTGCAGGACCGCGACCTCGACCTCACGCTGTCGATCTCGGTGACGACCCGCGCGCGCCGGTCGAGCGAAGTCGACGGCATCCATTACCGCTTCATCAACGAGCGCCAGTTCGTCGCCATGCGCGACGCGGGCGAATTGCTCGAATGGGCCGAGGTGCACGGCAATTTCTACGGCACGCCGCGCGGGCCCGTCGAAGCGATCCTCGCGCAGGGCCGCGACTGCCTCTTCGACATCGACTATCAGGGCACGCGCCAGGTGCGCGAGAAGATGGGCGCCGACACGGTGACGGTCTTCATTCTGCCGCCCTCCATGAAGGAGCTGCGCGCGCGGCTTGAGCGCCGCGCCGAGGACGCCAAGGAGGTGATCGAGCGCCGGCTGGAAAACGCCCGCAAGGAAATCGCGCGCTGGAAGGATTACGACTACGTCATCGTCAATGACGACCTTCAGCGCTCCTTCGACGACCTCATCGCGATCCTGCGCGCCGAGCGCCAGCGCCGCCCGCGCCGCGAGCGGGAGATCGACGGCTTCGTGGGCAAGCTCCTGAGCGAATAGAATTCGCGCCGGCGCGCGCTAATTCGTGCTCATGCACGCGATTCATCTCAAGCGCGCCTATGATCCCCCCGAGGAAGACGACGGACTGCGCGTTCTCGTCGACCGGCTCTGGCCGCGCGGCCTGAGCAAGGACAAGGCGGCGATCGACCATTGGGCGAAGGCTTCCGCGCCGAGCAACGAGTTGCGGCGCTGGTTCGGCCACGATCCGGCGCGATGGGATGAATTCCAGTCGCGCTATCGCGAGGAACTGCAATCGCCCGAAGCGGAGGAGGAGATTGCTACCTTGCGCGCCTTGGCCCGAAAGAGCCGCATGACGCTGCTTTACGCGGCGAAGGACGAAGAGAGGAACAACGCCGTCGTCCTGCGGGATTATTTGCGCACGGCCAAGGCGCGTGCATGATCCCGTCCCATGGGGACAGGGAAAACAGTCGTCGTGAAACCGAATTCAATCTCGCCGCGCGCCATCGCGCTTACAGCGCTGCTTGGCGCCGCGCTTTACGCTGTCTCGGGCGAAAGCGGCGGCCCGTCTTACGACCGTTACGGACGCCTTGCGGCCTATCCCGGCAAGGAGGCCGCCGCCTGCCCGGCGCAGGACGCGCGCACCGCCGTGATCCTCGCGTCGGGCCAGTCCAACATCGCCAATCACGCGGAGGCGCCAGCCCGCACGGCCTTTCCCGGAAGGGTTTTCGGCTTCTATGACGGCGAATGCGCCCCCGCCGCCTCGCCGCTCCTCGGCGGGACCAATCTCGGCGGCGAATGGCTTACGCTGCTCGGCGACGCGTTGATCCGCTCCGGGCGTTACGACAGGGTGGTGCTCGTCCCCGCTTCCGTCGGCGGCCAGCCCATCTTCCGTTTCGCCGAGGGCGATCTGGGCGAGATGCTCGACGAGACGGCGAAGCGCGTCTCCGCGCGCTACCGCGTCACCCATGTGATCTGGCATCAGGGCGAGTCGGACTATGCCGACGAGACAGAACCGGACGCCTATCGCGCGATGTTCCTGAAGATCGTCGGGCGGCTGCGGGCGAAAGGAATCGACGCGCCCGTCTTCGTTTCGGTCGCGACCTATTGCGCGCCGATGCGGGATTGGAAAAACGGAAACGCGATACAGGCGGCGCAGCGGGCGCTGCCGGACGAGAAGCTGGGCCTGTGGCCCGGAGTCGACTCGGACGCCTTCGACCCCAAAACCAGCCGCTCCGACAATTGCCATTTCTCCGCCGCAGGACAGGCGCGGATGGCCGAGGCGCAGGCGAAGGTCATTCTCGACCACGCGCCGCGCTGAGCGCATTGGCGAGCGCGACGAAGCCCGCCACGTCGATTTCCTCGGCGCGGCGCGTTTCCTCGATTCCCGCTTTCGCCAGCAAGGCGGCTGCGTCGAGGCCCAGACTCTTGAGGCTCTGGCGAAGCATCTTGCGGCGCTGACCGAAGGCGGCCTGCGTGATCTGCGAGAGGGCGCGCGGATTGCAAGCAAGCGGCGAGGGGTTCGGAACGAGCTCCACGACCGACGATGTGATTTTCGGCGGCGGCGTGAAAGCCGCCGGCGACACGTCGAACAGAATGCGCGCTTTCGTGCGCCAGCCGCAGAGCACGCCGAGCCGGCCATAATCCGCGCGCTGCGCCGGCGTCGCGACGATGCGCAACGCGACCTCCTTCTGGAACATCAGCACGTAGCGGTCGAAGACGCTGGGCCAGGGCTCGGCCTCGATCCAGCGGGTCAGCAGCGCCGTCGCGACATTGTAGGGGAGATTGGCGCAGATGCGCGCGGGCCCTTTCGCACCGGTTGCGCGCACAAGCTCCGCCACATCGATCTCCAGCGCGTCGCCTTCGATGACGGTGAGGCGGCCGGGATAACGCTCCCCGATCTCGGCGAGCGCCGGCAGGCAACGTTGGTCGCGCTCGATGGCGACGACATGCGCGCCCTGTGCCAGCAGCGCGCGCGTGAGGCCGCCGGGGCCGGGGCCGATTTCGACGACCACGGCGTCCTCGAAAGGCCCCGCCGCGCGCGCGATGCGGCTCGTGAGATTGAGGTCGAAGAGGAAGTTCTGGCCGAGCGTCTTCTTCGCGTCGAGGCCATGGCGCGCGACGACTTCGCGCAGGGGCGGAAGATCGTCGATCACGCGGTCATCCGCCCGGCGAGCCTGATCGCCTCGATGAGGCTCGTGGCGTCCGCGACGCCCTTGCCCGCAATGTCGAAAGCCGTGCCGTGATCGGGCGAGGTTCGCACGAAGGGCAGGCCCAGCGTGACGTTGACGCCGCGATCGAAAGCGAGCGTCTTGATGGGGATGAGCGCCTGGTCATGCGTCGGGCAGAGCGCGACGTCGTAATTCCTGCGCGCGGCGGCGTGGAACATCGTGTCGGCGGGGAAGGGCCCGCGGGCGTCGATTCCCCTGGCGCGCAATTCTTCGATCGCGGGCGCGATGGTCTCGATTTCCTCGCGCCCCAACGCGCCGTCCTCGCCCGCATGCGGATTGAGGCCCGAAAAGGCGAGACGCGGCGTCGCGATTCCGAAGCGCTCGCGCATGTCTTTCGCGACGATCGCGCCCGTCTCGACAATCAGCGCTCTCGTCAGGCGCTGCGGCGCTTCGGCGAGCGGAATGTGAATGGTGATCGGCACGACCGCGAGTTCCTGCGACCAGAGCATCATCACGGCGCGGAACTCGGCCTGAAAATGACGACGCGCCAGTTCGCCCAGAAACTCGGTATGGCCCGGATGGGCGAAGCCCGCCGCGTAGAGCACCGACTTTGCGATCGGGTTTGTGACGACGGCGCGCGCTTCGCCCGCCACCACATGGGCAACGGCTTGTTCGATCGAGGCGATGGTGGATTTTGCGTCCTCGGGATCGGGGCGACCGAACGGACCGCGCGCCTCATGCCCGTGAGACACGACCGGCAAGGCGCGCGCGAAAACCCTGGCGGCGTGGAGCGGCGTCGTTTCCTCCAGGGGCACGTCGATCGCGAGCGCCCGAGCGACGCGGGCGAGATGGGTCGGATCAGCGAGGATAAAGAAGGGCGGCAGCCCCGCCGCGTCACGCGCGGCATAGGCCTTGAGCGCCAGCTCCGGCCCGATGCCGGAAGGGTCGCCCTGGGTCAGGACCAGAGGGCGACTCACGAGGAGACCGCCCCGGCGCGCAGAGGTCGTTGCGGATCGAAACCGAAAATCATGCCGCGAAAGTTGCTCATGACGGCGCCGAAATCAATGCGGGAGCGAATGCGAATGGAAAGATAGGCGAAATCTATGTATATCCGGATATCGACGTCTTGTCGGCGTTGAACCACAGAGGCGGCTTTCGCCTCCGAGCGGAGAGAAATGCTGCATTGCACAAGAAAATATTTTTGGCCAGAGGCAGTCGCGGGCCGTCAGATTGAAAAAACAAAGCCCCGGCGGTTGGCCGGGGCTTGTTTCGAAAGCTTATCGGATCGAATCAGCGGGCGCCCTCCAGAATGATGTTCCCTGAAGGGTCATGCGGCCGGCCCTGAAAGACGTAAGGCGACTGATGGCGCGTCGCGTCGCGCGGCGAGGCGCTCAGCGCTTCGTCGCGCTGGTGCCTCTGGGTCGATTGGCCCCACACCTCGGCGAAATCGAAAGACCGGTCATAGGCGAGCGCCGGGGTCGAGAGCACGACGCCAAGCGCCGCGGCGGCGAAGACCAATTTATGGGACATGGGTTCCTCCATCTCCAGAGCGCTACGCGGGCGAACGACTCCGCTGGTCCCCCTCGGCGCCTGTAACTGGAAGTCTCCTTCATCTGGCTGTCATAAAAAAGCGTAAGATGCGTTCCCCCGCTGTGGCGCCAAGAGCAGTTGCAGCATGGGGCCCGGGACGCCGACGCAACCCATCGAAAAAAACAAATGCGCGCCGCTCCGAAGAGAGCGGCGCGCAGTGAATTCAGCGACAAGAATGGCGGCGCTTTACGCCTTGCCCGCCTGCGCGTGGGGCACGCCTTCCTTGTCGAAGAGCGCGGTGAGTTCGCCCGACTGGAACATTTCGCGCGTGATGTCGCAGCCGCCGATGAATTCGTTCTTCACGTAGAGCTGCGGGATGGTCGGCCAGTTGGAATAGGCCTTGATGCCTTCGCGGATATCGCCGTCCGCAAGAACGTTGATCGCCTTGTAGGGCACGCCGAGATGGTTGAGGATCTGCACCACCTGCATGGAGAAACCGCATTGCGGGGCCGCCGGCGTGCCCTTCATGAAGAGGACGACGTCGGAGGATTCGATCTCGCTCTTGATGCGGCTGTTGATGTCGGACATTTGCTTTCCTTTCTCGCGGCGTTCAAGGCGCCGCGCTGCGTGATCTCTTTAAGGCGCGCGCGTCGTCAGCGCCAGCGCGTGAAGCTCGGTCCCCAGCCGCGGGCCGAAGGCGGCGTTGACGAGCTGGTGCTGCTTCACGCGGGTGAGGCCGCGAAACTGCTCGGAAACGACGGTCGCCGCCCAATGGTCGTCATCGGCGGCGAGCGCCGTCAGCTCCACCGTGGCGTCGGGAATGGCCGTTTTGATGATCCGCTCGATTTCGGCGGCGGGCATGGGCATTTCGATGGTCCTCTTTGCGTCATGAATTGTCGGAAAAGACACGGTCGTCGCCAGCCATATAGGCCGGAAGCGGCGTTTCATGCGCTTTGCGCAGCTCGGTCAGCAATATCGGCGCCTCGCCCGGGAGGATCAAGGAATCGCCGCCGGTGACGCCGAGCGAATAGATGGGAACGCCTGCTTTCGTCGCCGAGTCGGCAATAGCCTCAGCGTCCTTGCGCGTGGCGGCCGTGACGAGATAGCGGGACTGGTCCTCGCCGAAGAGGAAGGCGTGCGCCGGCCCCTCGGGCGCATGGGGCGCGGCGGCGCCGATCCCGCCCGCGAGCGCCATTTCGGCCAGCGCCACGGCGAGGCCGCCATCCGAAAGGTCATGCGCGGCGGTGACGCGGCCTGAAAGCACCAGCTCGCGGACGAATTCGCCATTGCGGCGCTCGGCGGCAAGATCGACCGGCGGCGGCGCGCCTTCCTTGCGGCCGCAAATGTCGGCGAGATAGGCCGACTGGCCGAGCCAGCCTCTCGTTTCGCCGATCAGGAGAATGACCTGGCCCTCCGCTACAAATCCGGTCGGCGCGGATTTCGCGACATCCGCGATCACGCCGACGCCGCCGATGGCGGGGGTGGGCAGAATGCCCGCGCCCTTGCGTCTCGTTGTAGAGCGAGACGTTGCCGGAGACGATCGGGAAATCCGAGCGCGCGCGCCGCCTCGCCGATGCCGCGCAGGCAACCGACGAACTGGCCCATGATCTCGGGCCGCTCCGGATTGCCGAAGTTGAGGTTGTCGGTGAGCGCGAGCGGCGTCGCGCCGCGCACCGTGATGTTGCGCCAGGCCTCGGCCACGGCCTGCTTGCCGCCCTCGATCGGGTCGGCGGCGCAGTAACGGGCGGTCACGTCCGTCGTGACGGCAAGCCCCTTGGGGCCTTCCTTCACGCGGATCACGGCCGCGTCGCCGCCCGGCTGGCCGACGGTGTTGCCGAGGATGAGATGGTCGTATTGCTCCCAGATCCAGCGCTTGGAGCAGAGATTAGGGGCGGATAGCAGCTTGAGCAGCGCGTCTCGGTTCGACATGGGCGGCGTGACGGCGGCCGCGTCGATCACGGGCTGTTTGGGCGTCGGGACCTAGGGCCGGTCGTAGAGCGGCGCCTCGTCGCCGAGCTCCTTGATCGGCAGATCGGCCTTGACCTCGCCCTTGTGCTTCACGACGAAGCGCAGCGTGTCGGTGGTCTGGCCGACGATGGCGAAGTCGAGGCCCCATTTGCGGAAGATGGCCTTCGGCCCGCTCCTCCGCTCGGGCTTCAGCACCATCAGCATGCGCTCCTGGCTTTCGGAGAGCATCATCTCATAGGCCGTCATGCCCCTCTTCGCGGCAGGGCACGGCGTCGAGGTCGAGCTCGATGCCGAGATTGCCCTTCGCGCCCATCTCGACCGCGGAAGAGGTGAGGCCCGCCGCGCCCATGTCCTGAATGGCGATGACGCGTCGACGCCATCAATTCGAGGCAGGCCTCGAGGAGGAGCTTTTCGGAGAAGGGGTCGCCGACCTGCACGGTCGGGCGTTTCTCCTCGGCGTCGGCCTCGAAGGCGGCGGAGGCCATCGTCGCGCCGTGAATGCCGTCGCGGCCCGTCTTCGAGCCGAGGTAGACGATCGGATTGCCCGACGCCGGCCGCGGCCGAATAGAAGATCGAATCGGCGCGCGCGAGGCCGACGGCCATGGCGTTGACGAGGATGTTGCCGTCGTAGGACGGATCGAATTCCGTGGAGCCGCCGACCGTCGGCACGCCGAAGAATTGCCATAGCCGCCGACGCCCGCGACGACGCCGGACACGAGATGGCGCGTCTTTGGATGCGCCGGCGCGCCGAAGCGCAGCAGGTTCAGGCAGGCGATGGGACGCGCGCCCATGGTGAAGACGTCGCGCAAAATGCCGCCCACGCCCGTCGTCGCGCCCTGATAGGGTTCGATAAGGAGGGGTGGTTGTGGCTCTCCATCTTGAAGACGCACGGCGTCGCCGTCGCCGATGTCGATGACGCCCGCGTTCTCGCCGGGCCCGCGAATCACCCACGGCGCGCTGGTCGGCAGCTTGCGCAAGTGGATGCGCGACGACTTGTAGGAGCAGTGCTCGTTCCACATCGCCGAGAAGACCCCGAGCTCCGTGAAGCTCGGCGCGCGCCCGAGCAGCTTCAGGATGCGGTCATATTCGTCGGGCTTGAGGCCGTGGGCGGCGACGAGTTCGGCGTCGACCTTGGGTTCGGCGTGGGACGTGGTTGCGGTCAAGTGAGCGGACCTTGCGCAGGGGGCGGCGGTTTTTTGGGCGCCGCAGCGACGCGGAATGCGCCGGAATTCTTGAGAGTCTCAAGCGTTTCGCAGCGTCTCGATTAGCGCTCGCCGTGCGGCAAGGCAACAGCGCCGATCTGTTGCGCAAGTGACACAATGGGAAAGAATGAACAGTCCACAAGCTTTTTATTGACATTAGTCAAATACGCCCGATCAAAAACGAGGCAGTTTGACTGCGACTCGGCGCGTCGGCGTCGACCGTCGATAGAGAGATTTCCCGAGGGGGTTCCGATGAGGACTTTTGTTCGCGGCGCTTTCGCCGCCTTCGCGATGGGGACGGCCGCCGTCTCCGCGCACGCCGCCGATCTTCCCAGCATCAAGGCCCCGCCGCCGCCGCCGCCGGTTATCGAGCCCTTCCATCCCTTCCAGGTTCGCCTGAAGGTTGGCGGCGTCGTCCCGACCGACGGTTCTGCGACGATCTATGACCGCGGCACGGGCACCTGGCTCGGCAACCAGACCGTTCTGCAGGCCGTCGGCTACAGCCTGGGCGCCGGCAGCGTCTTCCCCGTCGCCAGCACGAACATTTCCTCCTCGGTCATCCCGATGATCGACGTCGATTACTACATCACGAAGAACTGGGCGATCGAAGCGATATGCTGCGTCAGCCCGGCCATCACGTGACGGGCGTCGGGTCGATCAAATCGACCTTCGTCATCAAGACCTGGGTGTTCCCGCCGTCGATGCTGCTGCAGTATCACTTCACGCAGTTCGGCGCCTTCCAGCCTATATCGGCGTCGGCGTGAACTTCACCGCCTATTGGGGCACCCGCGCGGGCAACCAGATGTTCCCGTTCGCCCTTCCGAACTTCCCGGGCGTTGCGAGCTTCACGACCGCCACCGCCGCCACCATCACCCCGTCCTGGGGCGTCGTCGGCCAGGCTGGCGCCGACTACATGTTCAACGACCATTGGGGCGTGAACGTCGACGTGAAATACATCATGATGGAGCCGAACGCTCACGTTTGGGCCGTCAACACGGGCACGCCGTTCGGCGCCCTCGCGGTTCCGCTGAACCTCGCCGTGAAGGTCAATCCGATCGTCGTGTCGGCCGGTCTGACCTACCGCTTCGGCGCGGACTGGGGCGTTCCGAAGATCCTGCCGTTCTGATCCACACGGATCGGCGCAAAAAAGAACCGGCCCTCGCGGGCCGGTTTTTTTTGTGTCTCTCGCGATACCGAATGTCCGGCCGCGTCTTGCGCCCGCTTAATTTATTCGCTCAGCAGGCGGCAAATAGCGTCGAGCTGGTCGAGTGATTGATAGCGGATGCGCAGCTCCCCGCGCTCTCCCTGATTCTTGATGTCGACCGCCATGCCAAGCGCGTCGCTCAGCGTCTTCTCCAGCGCGCGGGTGTTGGCGTCCTTGTCCGCACGAGAGGGCTTCTTGCCGGGAGCGGCGTCGCCTTCGGACGCAGCGGCGGCGTTGGCCGCCTGCGACTGCGCCATGGCCTCGACGTCGCGCACCGTCAGGCCCTGTTCGACGATCTGCCGCGCCACCGCTTCCGGGTTCTCGACCGCGAGCAAGGCGCGGGCATGACCCGCGGAAATCGCCCCATCCCGCACCAGCGCCTTGGCGCCCTCCGGCAGATTAAGCAGGCGCATCGTATTGGCGACGTGCGAACGGCTCTTCCCGATGATCTTGGCGATCTCGCTCTGGGAATAATTGAACTCCGCGCCGAGCCGCTCATAGCCCTTCGCTTCTTCGATGGCGTTGAGATCGGCGCGCTGGACGTTCTCGATAATGGCGAGCTCGAGCGCCTCCTTGTCGTCGGCCTCGTGAATGACGACGGGCACGTCCGCGATTCCGGCGGCCTGCGCCGCCCGCCAGCGACGCTCGCCGGCGATGATCTCATAGGCGTCTGCGACCCCGGGAATGGCCCGGACCACGATGGGCTGGATGATGCCCTTCTCGCGAATCGAATTGGTCAGATCGGCGAGATCCTCCTCACGGAACTGCGTGCGGGGATTGCGAGGATTGGGGCGCAGAAACTCGATCGGAACCTTGCGCTGCCCGCGCGGGCGCTCCGCCGGCGCGTCGTCGCTGGCGTCGCCCAACAAAGCCGCCAAGCCGCGGCCCAGCCGTCGGCGCGGTTCTTCCACCATGATGAAAACGCTCCTTACTGGAAACGGGCGCGCTCATCGTGGCGCGGCCCGGAAGAGGATCAAGCCGCGCGCAGCCTTTTTTCCCGTTGAATCACTTCGGAGGCGAGCTTGAGATAGGCCTGGCTGCCGGAGCACTTCAGATCGTAGAGCAACACCGGCTTGCCATGCGAGGGCGCCTCGGAGACGCGCACATTGCGCGGGATCATCGTCTCATAGACCTTATCGCCCATGAAGCGGCGCACGTCCGCGGCGACCTGGGTCGCGAGATTGTTGCGCGGGTCGAACATGGTCAGCACGACGCCATGGATCGATAGCTTGGGGTTCAAGGTCCGCGTGACCTGATCCACGGTGGAGAGCAACTGAGAGAGGCCCTCCAGCGCGAAAAACTCGCATTGCAACGGCACGACGACGGCGTCGGCGCTGGCGAGCGCATTGATCGTGAGCAGGTTGAGCGAAGGCGGGCAATCGATCAGAATATAATCGTAGCGCCGGCCCCCCTCGTGATGCTCGGCGGCCGCCAGCTCTGCCAAGGCCCGCTTCAGGCGGAAGGCTCGGTCCTTGTCGCCGGCGATCTCCAACTCGACGCCAAGGAGATCGAGCGTCGAGGGCGCGATGGAGAGGCGAGGCACGACCGTCTGCACGATGGCGTCGGCGAGGCTGGATTCGCCGAGGAGCACGTCATAGGTCGAGATCTTGCGGCTCTTGCGTTCGACGCCGAGCCCGGTCGAGGCGTTGCCCTGCGGATCAAGGTCGATGACCAGAACTTCCTCTCCCACGGCCGCAAGCGCCGTGCCGAGATTGATCGCGGTCGTCGTCTTGCCGACGCCGCCCTTCTGATTGGCAAGGACGAGAACGCGCTGGCCGTTAGTCTGTCCGGTCAAAATTGGCCTCTGAAGGTGAATGGACAAGGATCAATCTGGCGCGCGGATGCGTGCGGCTTTGAATTGTCTCATAGGTAAAATTACCGACGCGCTCGGCGGCGGTCAATTCGTCGCGCCATTCTTCTCCCTTCAAAAACACGCCTTTTGCGCCGTTTTTTAAGGGGCCCGCGGCCATTTCGACGAGCCGGGCGAGCGGCGCGAGCGCGCGAGCGCTGACGGCCTGAATTTTCCCGGCGAGCGGGGGCAGCGCCCTTTCGATCCGCTCGGCATGGACCTCCACGGGCGCGCCTGTTTCACGTGAAACAGCGCGCAGGAAAGCCGCCTTGCGCTGGTCGCTCTCGATCAGATGCACCGCAGCGCCGTCGCGCCCCTTTAGAAGAAGCGCGGTCACGAGACCGGGAAAACCGGCGCCGGATCCAATATCAGCCCAGACCGTCGCCACGGGCGCAGCCTCGAAAACCTGCGCCGAATCGGCGAAATGACGGATCCAGGTCGCCTCTAAACTATTCGGCGCAACGAGATTGATCTTCGCCTGCCAGCGCCGCAGGAGGTCCTCATAGATGACGAGCTCCCGCTCGATAGCTTCCAGGGATGGCGCAAGCGCCAGGGCCTCGGCCCTGTTGTCTTTGCTCACGCCCGCCGCGCCCGCGCCGCGAGGAGGGTCAGGGCCGATGGCGTCATACCGTCGATGCGCTGCGCTTGGCCGATCGTGCGAGGCTTCAGGAAGGCGAGCTTGCCGCGCAACTCGGCCGAGAGGCCGGCAATCGAGCCATAATCAAGGGATTCCGGCAGAGCGAGCTGCTCATCCCGCCGGAAGGCGTCGATATCCGCCTGCTGCCGGTCGAGATAGACGGCGTAGCGTGCGTCCGTTTCGAGGCGCTCAGCGGTCGCGGAGTCGACTTGCGACAGCTCCGGCCAGATCTCCGTCAGCTTTCCAAATGAGACGAAAGGCAGAGCGAGCAGGGCGAAGCCATTGCGGCGCTGCCCGTCCTGATTGACCGGCAGGCCCTGCTTCAGCGCCGCCGCCGATGTCAGCGAGACGCCCTCGAGCAAGGCGCGGGCGCGGGCAATCTTCTCCGCGCGGGCGCCATAGACCTTCCTCCGCTCTACACCCACACAGCCGAGCTCGGCGCCCCTCGGCGTCAGCCTGTCGTCGGCATTATCCGCCCGCAGCGACAGCCGGTATTCGGCGCGCGAGGTGAACATGCGATAGGGCTCGCTGACGCCGCGCGTGACGAGGTCGTCGATCATCACCCCAAGATAGGCCTCTGCCCGATCGAAGACGACCGAGGGCAGACCCGCGGCGCGCCGCACGGCGTTCAACCCCGCGACCAGCCCCTGCGCGGCCGCCTCCTCATAGCCCGTCGTGCCGTTGATCTGGCCGGCAAAGAACAGGCCTTTCAGACGCTTGGTTTCGAGGCTTGGAGAGAGCTCGCGAGGATCCACATAGTCATATTCGATCGCATAGCCGGGCCGCAAAATGCGGGCCTGCTCCAGGCCGGGGATCGAGCGGATGAAGCCTTCCTGCGTCGCGAGGGGCAGAGAGGTCGAAATGCCGTTGGGATAGACGGTGTCGTCGTCGAGCCCCTCGGGCTCAAGGAAAATCTGGTGCCCGTCCCGGTCGCCAAAACGGGTGACCTTGTCCTCGATCGAGGGGCAGTAGCGCGGGCCGGGGCCCGATATGGCGCCGGTCTTGAGGGGCGAGCGATGCAGGTCCGCCCGGATGATTTCATGCGAGGCCGTCGTGGTGCGCGTGATCGCGCAGGCGACCTGCGGGTTGTCGATGCGCGTCGTGAGCAGCGAAAAAGGCTCGGGCGTCTCGTCTCCAAGCTGCTTTTCGAGACCTTCCCAATCAATGCTCTTGCCATCAAGGCGCGGCGGCGTGCCGGTCTTCAGCCGGCCGACGGCGAATCCGGCCGCGCGCAGCCTACGGGAGAGACCCAATGCCGGGGGATCGCCCATGCGCCCCGCGGGCGTGCGTTCGTCGCCAATATGGATAACGCCACCCAGGAATGTGCCGGTCGTGATAACGACGGCGTCTGCGCGAATGTCGTCGCCCGCGCTCGTGACGACGCCGCGGACCCTCTCACCCTCGACGAGCAGATCTTCGACAGATGCTTCGATCACGGAAAGATTCTCGGTCTGCTCAATCGCCGCCTGCATCGCGGCCCGATAGAGCTTGCGGTCAGCCTGGGCGCGCGGCCCGCGCACGGCCGGTCCCTTTGAGCGGTTGAGCATACGAAACTGGATGCCGCTCTGGTCGGCGACGCGCCCCATCAGCCCATCCAGCGCATCGATCTCCCGAACGAGTTGACCCTTCCCCAAGCCGCCAATGGCCGGATTGCAGGACATGACGCCGATGCTTTCCCGCGAGTGCGTGACGAGCGCGGTTCTCGCGCCAAGCCGGGCCGCGGCAGCCGCGGCTTCACAGCCGGCATGTCCGCCGCCCACGACAATCACATCAAATTCTTTACCCTGTTTCACGTGAAACAGCCCACCTATTTGCCGATGCAGAAATGCGAGAACACCGCGTCGAGGACGTCCTCGACATCCACCGTCCCGACGATACGGCCCAAGGCCCGCGCGGCGGAACGTAAATCCTCCGCGATAAATTCCAAGTCCTTTTCGAGCGCAAGAGCCGAATCGAGCGCTATTGCGGCCAGGGACACAGCCTCCCTATGCCGTTCACGAATCAAAAGCGCCGAGGCCCCGTCCCCGATTCGAGCCTTGGCCCTTTCGGCCACCTCCGCCAACAAGAGATCGAGACCCTCTCCGCTCCGCGCGCAGAGCCCGAGCCAGCCCGCCGGAGAAGGCGCCAGATCGATCTTCGTCGCCACCTTCAGCAACTCTACGCCGGTGGCGGCCGGATCTTCCTGCCCCCCGGCGGAAAGCCAAAGCGCGAGATCGGCCGTCTCCATCCGCTCCAGAACGCGGTCGACCCCGAGGCGCTCGATCTCGTCCGCAGCCTCGCGCAAGCCGGCTGTGTCCACGAAGGTGACGGGCAGGCCTTCAATATCCAGATGAGCCTCGATCATGTCGCGCGTGGTGCCGGGGGTAGGGGAGACAATCGCCATGTCCCGACGCGCGAGCGCGTTGAGCAAAGTCGATTTGCCCGCGTTTGGCCGACCCAGGATCATGACGAGAAAGCCATTTCGCATCCGTTCGGAAGCCGGCGCATCTCGCAGGGCCGCGCGCATCTCGTCGCGTGGCCCGTCGAGCAAGGCCCGCAGGCGCAAAGCGTCGAAACTCCCCACATCGCCTTCATCGCTGAAATCGAGTTCGGCCTCGACCAACGCCAGCGCCTCGATCAGGGCCAGTCGCCAGCCTTCCACCTTTCGACGCAATGCGCCCCCGGCGATCCGGAGCGCCTGACGGCGTTGCGCCTCGGTCTGGGCGTCGACCAGATCCGCCAGCGCTTCGGCCTGAGAAAGATCGAGCTTGCCATTGGCGAAGCCGCGCCGGGCGAATTCGCCGGGCTCGGCCATGCGCAGGCCGGATTGGCGGGAGAGGGCCGACAGGACGCCGTCAACCACGGCCCGTCCGCCATGTATTTGCAGCTCGGCGTAATCCTCGCCCGTCGCGGAATGCGGCGCCGGGAAGAAAAGCGCAAGGCCCTGATCCAGCACCTCGCCGCTCAAAGGCTCTCTGACCGTCACGAAGGCTGCCTGCCGAGGCTCTGGAAGAACGCCAGCGAAAGCGGTCAGCGTCTCCCGAACCCGCGGGCCGGAAAGGCGGATCACGGCGATGGCGGCGCGGCCGGCTCCAGTGCCGAGTGCGAAGATCGTGTCCATGTTCAATCCGTGGGGGCGTCCAGCAGGGGCGCGCGCGGCCGCTCCGCCACGCTCCCCAGGAGCCGCTTTCGATAGATGCGACGGAAGGCGAGGGTCGGCGCGTCGGTCCGCACCGAAGCTTCCTCGCCCGAAGGGGGGACTTCGCCCGGAAGCGAGGATTCGACGATGGCCTGATCCTCCCTGGCGATGCGGCGGTTCAACAGGCGGAAGACCGGGTCGAGCAGGGGCGAACGGGCGAAGCTGCGCATGGTGAGAAGCAGGAGCCGCGACGTCCTGTCGTCCTCCGGAATGCAGGCGACCATCAGGCGCAGGAGTTTGCCAGGCGGGTCGATGAAGAGCTCCATGACGTTGGGGAATCGATATTCGAGCGCGCCGGGGCGCGCCACGCCGTCGATCGCTGCGCTGATTCGCCCGCCATAGGGCCGGTCTTCCCAAGCGACGTCCATCCGCCCGCCGATAAGGCGCCGCGCGTCCTTGCCGATTGTTTTGCGGTGCACAAACGGGAGGTGGGGCATGTCGAGCATGTTTTCCATCGCCCGCGTCCAGTGGACGTTCCAGACGACGGACTGGGCGCAGACCGCAAGGCCGGGGAGGGTGAAGGTTTCGCTCGGCTGCGGCTCCCTATCGGGCGAGAAGCCCGTATAGAGCCAAAGGAGCCCTTCCATCTCGCGAACGGGCAGGGCGACGGCGCCCAGATTCTCGCGCTTGGCGTCCGGGTTCCACGGCACATGACGATTGCAGCCGTCGCCGTCGAAGCGCCAGCCATGGAAGGGACATTCGATTTCGCCCTTGTCGACGCGCCCCAGCGACAGCGCCACGCCGCGATGGGGGCAGCGGTCGATGAGCGCTGCGGCCTTGCCCGACGCGTCGCGAAAGAAGACGACGCGCTCCCCGGCAATGCGCAGGCTGAGCGGCTTGCCAGGCTTCAGATCGCGCGCGAGCGCGACGATGGTCCAGACATTGGCGAAGTTGGAGAACATTGCCGCGCCTCAACTGCCATCCGCCCGATTAGAACGATAGAGGGCGGAGCGGGAAAAGAAAAAGCCCGACGCAAAACGTTGCGCCGGGCATTGTTTAATTCAACTCTGGGAACGTCGACTAGGTGTTCATCGAATCGAAGAAAGCCTGGTTGCCCTTCGTCTCGCGCAGCTTGCCGAGCAGGAACTCGATCGCGTCGACCGTGCCCATCGGATTGAGGATGCGGCGCAGGACATACATCTTCTTGAGGATGTCGGGCGCGACCAGCAGGTCTTCCTTGCGGGTGCCCGAGCGCGTGATGTCGATCGCCGGGAAGACGCGCTTGTCGGAGACCTTGCGGTCGAGATGATCTCGCTGTTGCCGGTGCCCTTGAACTCTTCGAAGATGACTTCGTCCATGCGCGAGCCGGTGTCGATCAGCGCCGTGGCGATGATGGTCAGCGAGCCGCCTTCCTCGATGTTGCGCGCCGCGCCGAAGAAGCGCTTCGGGCGCTGCAGGGCGTTGGCGTCGACGCCGCCCGTCAGCACCTTGCCGGATGACGGGACGACCGTGTTGTAGGCGCGGCCCAGGCGCGTGATCGAGTCGAGCAGGATGACGACGTCGCGGCGATGCTCGACGAGGCGCTTGGCCTTCTCGATCACCATCTCGGCCACCTGCACGTGACGCACCGCCGGCTCGTCGAAGGTCGAGGAGACGACCTCGCCGCGCACGGAGCGCTGCATGTCGGTCACTTCCTCCGGGCGCTCGTCGATGAGCAGCACGATGAGATAGCACTCGGGGTGATTGGTCGTGATCGACTGGGCGATGTTCTGCAGCAGAACCGTCTTACCCGTGCGGGGCGGGCGACGACAAGGGCGCGCTGGCCCTTGCCGATCGGCGCGACGAGATCGATGACGCGGGAAGAAAGGTCCTTCTTCGTCGGATCGTCGATTTCGAGCTTCAGCCGCTCATCGGGATAGAGCGGGCGTGAGGTTGTCGAAGGGCACCTTGTGGCGCACCTTCTCCGGGTCCTCGAAATTGATCGTGTTGACCTTCAGAAGGGCGAAGTAACGTTCGCCTTCCTTCGGACTGCGGATCATGCCCTCGACCGTGTCGCCGGTGCGCAGGCCGAATTTTCGGATCTGCGAGGGCGACACATAGATGTCGTCGGGACCGGCCAGATAGTTGGCGTCGGGCGAGCGGAGGAAGCCGAAGCCGTCCTGCAGCACCTCGACGACGCCCTCGCCGACGATCTCGACGTCGCGGCTCGCGAATTGCTTCAGGATCGCGAAGAGCAACTCCTGCTTGCGCAGCAGGGAAGCGTTTTCAACCTCGTGCTCCTCGGCGAATGCGAGAAGCTCGGCGGCGGACTTTGCTTTCAAGTCCGAAAGTTTGATTTCCCGCATGTGGGCCTTCGAAGAGACGGGCGGATGGAGAGAGGGCAGGGGTCGGGAAGAACTTCCCGGGCGCCGGATTTGGAAATCGGCGAGCGTCGATTCGACTGTCTGCCAGAGGTAAGGGCTACGTCCTTATACGTTTTTTCAATGACATGCAAGCGGGCGTCAAAAAGGCTTCACGATCACGATGACGACGACGCCGATCATGAGCAGGGTCGGAATCTCGTTGATCACGCGGAAGTAGCGGGAAGAATGGACATTTGCGTCCTGCGCGAAGCCGCGGAGAAGGGCGCCGTCGTGGAAATGGGACCCCGTCAGCAGCAGCACGAGAAGCGCTTTCACGTGAAACCATGGCTGCTGGAAAGCGCCGGCGTCCGCCGCCATGAAGAGCCCGCTCGCCCAGGCGACGACCATCGCCGGGGTCATGATGTAGCGATAGAGCCGCCGCTCCATGACCTTGAAGGTTTCCGACTGCGGCCCCGGCCCCACATCCGCGTGATAGACGAAGAGCCGCGGCAGATAGAGCAGCCCCGCCATCCAGGAGATGATGGCGACGACGTGCAGGGCCTTGATCCAGAGATACATTTGGGCGGCTCTTCCTCTTGGCGCAGGGCCTGTTACGCGCGAACCCGGGCGATCAGCCTTTCGACATTCTCGATCGGCGTCTGAGGCAAAATGCCGTGCCCGAGGTTGAAAATATGCGGCCGGCCCGAGAACGCCTCCAGGATCGCATCCACTTCGCGGTCGAGCGCCTCTCCGCCGGCGATGAGCGCCAGCGGGTCCAGATTGCCCTGGAGGCAGACATTTGCGGCCGTCTCGGCCACAGCCCATTTCGCGTCGAGCGCCGTGTCGAGCCCGTAGCCGTCGGCCCCGAGCCGGCGCGTCAGGCCCGGCAGATGGGCGTCGGCGCCGCGCACGAAGGCGATCACCGGAACGCCGGGGCGCTTTTCCTTCAGAGCCGCCACCATCCGCTCGATCGGCCGCGCGCACCAGGCCTCGAACTCATTGGCCGGCAGGACGCCCGCCCAGCTGTCGAAAATCTGCACGACCTCGACGCCCGCGTCGATCTGGCGGATGAGATATTCCACAGAGGCCTCGACCAGCCGGTCGATGAGCTTCTGGAAAGCCGCATGATGCCGGAAGGCGAAGAGTCGCGCCGGCGCCTGGTCGGGCGTGCCCTTGCCCGCGATCATATAGCTGGCGACGGTCCAGGGGGCGCCGCAAAAGCCGATGAAGGCCACGTCCGGGGGAAGCTCGGTCTTCACGCGGTCGATTGTCTCGAAGACCGCAGAAAGCTTCTCGATCTCGAATGCCCCGAGACGGTCGATCGCCTCCGGCGTCTCGATCGGATCGAGGCGCGGGCCTTCCCCCGTCTCGAAGGAAACCGTCTGCCCCATGGCGTCGGGGATGACGAGAATGTCGGAGAAGAGGATCGCCGCATCGAAGTGAAAGCGCCGGATCGGCTGCAGGGTCACCTCGGCCGCCATGGCCGGCGTGTAGCAGAAATCGAGAAAGCTCTTCGCGGTGGCGCGGAGCTCCCGATATTCCGGCAGATAGCGCCCCGCCTGGCGCATGAGCCACATGGGCGGGACGTGGTGGGCCGCGCCCCGCAGGGCCGAAATCAGACGTTTCTCGTTCGACAAACTGAAAATCCCCGCATCGCTCAGCCAGCGTCGATAGGAGGTAGCGCGAAAGCGCGAAAAATAAAAATCCCTTTAAAAAGAGTTGATTTAGATTTTGTTAACCATTGGACCTGCGCAGTTAACTTTTCGTTAACGTTTTGCCCACAGGCGAAGCGAATCGGGACGGATTCCAAGCCGTTGCGAGGGATAATGGGGAAAAGGAAGAAAACTATTTATTTTCAAAGCGTTGTTGAGTCGTTAGATTGTGGAGAACCAGGCCGCTCGCTGTGTATGAGTCTTGTACGGACGATTCACGGCTCCGCTTCGGACAGAGGCATGCCTGTTGATAGATTCGCCGGCTTATGCCCAGCTGTCGACAGGGTCGCCCTCCGGACGCCATAACTGTCCCCGCTTTTCCTCAAATTCCAGCCGGGGCTGTGGATAGAAGCGTGAGCGAAATCGTGAATTCCCCCTTCTGGCGCGCGGATGCGCCTCTGATTCTCGCCTCGAAGAGCGCGGGGCGGCGGCAGGTGCTCGCCCAGGCGGGCCTTCCCTTCGAATCGCGGCCGGCGGATGTCGACGAGCGCGCCATCGAAGCCGCGCTCGGTCCGGTCGGGGCGGACGCCGTCGCGCGCGCTCTGGCGCGTGCGAAAGCCTCCATCGTGTCGGAGAACGCGCCGGGCCGTCTCATCCTCGGCGCCGATCAGGTCGCGAGCTGCGGCGACCGCATTTTCGGAAAGCCGGAGACGATGGAGAAAGCCGCCGAGCTGCTGCGCTTTCTTTCCGGCCGCGCGCATCGCCTGCATTCGGCGATCGCGCTCATGCGGGACGGCGCGGTTCTTTTCGAGACCGTCGCCCATGCGGATCTGACCATGAGGCCGCTGAGCGACGACTTCATCACCGCTTACCTTCGCGAAATGGGCGAGGCGGCGCTCGCCAGCGCCGGCGCCTATCAGGTCGAGGGTCTCGGGGCGCAGCTCTTTTCAAAAGTCGATGGCGACCATTGGACGATCATGGGCCTTCCCATTTTGCCCTTGCTGGACGCGTTGCGCCGCGAGGGAGCGCTGATTTCGTGAGCAGGATGATCCGCGTCGGCCTCACTGGCTCCATCGGCATGGGCAAGTCCACGACCGCCGAGATGTTTCGCGAGGCGGGCGTCCCGGTGCTCGATTCGGACCGGATCGTCCATGATCTCTATCGCGGGGCTGCTGTCGCGCCGATCGAGGCGGCTTTTCCGGGCGTGACGGTCGACGGCGCGATCGATCGAGGCCGGCTCGCCGAGCGCGTCTTGAGAGATCCGGCGTCGCTGAAAAAGCTCGAGGACATTGTGCATCCGCTCGTCTGGGCGGCGCGCGACCAGTTTTTGAAAGACGAGGAAGAGAAGGGAACGCGCATCGTCGTCTATGACGTCCCGCTGCTCTTCGAGACGGGCGCGGAAAAGACGGTCGACGCCATCGTCGTCGTCTCGGCGCCGGAAGATGTGCAAAAGGCCCGCGTACTCGCGCGTCCGGGCATGACGGAAGAGAAATTCGCGGCCATTCTGGCGAAGCAGGTTCCCGACGCCGAAAAACGCGCCCGCGCCGATTTCGTCGTGCATACGGAGAAGGGGCTCGACGCGGCCCGCGCGGAGGTTCAGGCGATACTTGATGCCCTCGGCAAGAGAGCCTGACGCGGACAAAGCGGGTGGCGCGTCGCCCGAGAGCGGATGGCGACGCTTCGTCGGCGCCGTCGCCGACTTTCTGGACGGCCTGGAATTTCTGGTCTGGTCCGCACGTCTCGTCTGGGGCCTGATCCGTTGGCTTTTTGGCCTGTTGCGTCACGTGATCGATTGAGAGACTTATCTTCATGCGCGAAATCGTCTTCGACACGGAAACCACCGGCCTCGATCCCTTCAAGGGCGACCGCGTCGTGGAAATCGGCGCCGTCGAGATTTTGAATCTCATCCCCACGGGCCGCGTCTTTCACGTCTATATCGATCCCGAACGCGACATGCCGGAGGAGGCGTTTCGCGTTCACGGCCTCTCGCGCGAGTTTCTTTCGCAGCACAAGAAATTTCGCGAGATCGCGCAGGAATTCGTCGATTTCATCGAGGATTCGCCGATGGTCGCGCATAATGCCGAATTCGACGTGCGTTTCATCAACGCGGAATTCGGGATGCTGAACTTCGCGCCGCTGGCGCCGGCGCGCATCATCGACACGCTCGCCATGGCCCGGCGGCTCCATCCCGGCAGCCCCGCTTCGCTCGACGCGCTCTGCCAGCGCTACGGCGTCGATCTTTCCCGCCGCGACAAGCACGGGGCGCTTCTTGACGCGGGCCTTTTGGCGGAAGTCTATGCAGAGCTGCGCGGCGGCCGTCAGGCCGCTTTGTCGCTGGCGACGGTCAGCGTCGCGCGCCGCGCGCAAACGGGCGATCTTCTGCGCGCCCGGCCAGAGCCGCTGCCGAACCGTCTCACCGCGGAAGAGGTCGAGGCGCATCGCGCTTTCGTCGCCGCGCTCTCAAAGACGGTCATCTGGGACAAATATCTGCCCCAAAATGAAGAAGGCGGAGAGCAATCGCCCTCCGCCGCCTGAATTTCATCATTAGAGCGCGGTGAAACGCGCTCTGTGATTTAAGCGTTCGCCGTTCCCGGCTGGCCGGCGGCCTCGGCGGCCTTCTGCTGATAGAGCGCAACGAAGTCGATCGGGTCGATGTAGAGGGGCGGGAAGCCGCCGTCGCGCGTCGCGTCCGCCACGATCTGGCGCACGAAGGGGAACAGGAGGCGCGGGCATTCGATCATGACGATCGGATGGATCTGTTCCTGCGGAATGTTGAGCAGGCGGAAGACGCCGCCATATTCGAGCTCGAGCTTGAAGAGCAGGCCCGCGCCCTCGCCGGCGGAGGCCTCGAGCGTCAGCGAGACTTCGAAGTCGGTCTGCGCAAGCTGCTTGGCGTTGACATTGACCTGGATGGAGATGTTCGGCGCTCTTTCCTGCGGGCCGAGCGAATTGGGGGCGTTGGGGTTCTCGAAGGAGAAATCCTTCAGATACTGAACCAGCGCGTTCAGGGCCGGAGCGCCGCCCTGCCCGGCATTGGCGCCGTTTCCATTTGCGTCAGACATATCGGGATCTCCAGCCGTGCCGCTTTGCGGTGAGAAGTCGCGCCCGCCTAACACGTCTCCCGACCCGGAACAAGGTTTCAGCGCGCGGGGAACCTGCGCTCCTGCGAATCTAGCGCGCCGCCGGCGAAGCCCCATCAGGCTTCTTGCGCTTGCGCTTTGGCCGCCCGCTCGGGGTCAGGTGCTTCCATTCGCGGGGATCGAGATCAATGGTCTGCGGACCCTCCGGTTTCGTCGGGCTTTTGCCGCGATTGCGGATGCGGTTCATCACGGCCGCGCGCACGGAAGGCGACTTCAGCGCAAGGCCCGCGACGTCGGAGGCGAAGCCCGGCAGGATCAGCAGGAAAGAAGCGAAAGCCTGAAGCGCGCCGTCGAGCATCGCGCCCTCGGCGCGCACTCTCCCTCGGTCGCGCCAGACGGACATGAGGCGCTTCACGTCGGAAAGACCCAGCGCCGTGGCGCCGAGTCCGAGCAGGATCGCCATCAGCAGGCCCACCGATCGCAGCACGAAGGCGAAGGCGACGATCTCCAGCGCCAGCCACAGGCCGAGCGCAATCGCGATGAGCTTCGTCCTATCGTTCACGCCTTAACTCTCCCGCGCCCGCAAACGCCTGCACGGCGCAACGCCTGCGGCGATCCGCGCGGGCCTTGATTCGTGACATGTGAGCCGCGACATGGTAGCCGACAAGACAGAATTCCGGGAGAGATCAATGTCGCCTACCGGCGAACCTTTCGACCCGTCGCTCGTCGTTTTCGCGGCGCTGGCGGTGTTTGTCCTGTGGAAACTTCGTTCGGTGCTTGGCGTGCGCGTCGATCGCGAGACGCCGCCGCCCGCCGCGTTCCAGCCGCGCCGCGCCCCGCTCGGGCCGTCGGCCCTTCCCGGCGCGCCGCCGGCTGAGGACCTGCCGCCCGTGCGCCACGAGGATCGCTGGAACGGCGTCGCCGACAAGAACCCGGCCGCCGCGGAAGGCCTCGACGCCATCGCCGCCGCCGATTCCCGCTTCGACGGGCACGCTTTTCTCGACGGCGCGCGCCGCGCCTATGAGATGATCGTCGCCGCTTTCGCCAGGGGCGACCGCGACACGCTGCGCCCGCTCCTCTCCAAGGAGGTCTTCGACGGTTTCGCCGGCGAGATCGCGCGCCGCGAGGCGGCGGGCGAGACGGTGGAGACGGCCATCGTCGCGATCGACTCCGCTCTGGTCGATTCCGCCAGCGCCGCGCCGCGCCTCAACGAGATCACCGTGCGTTTCGCCGTTCGGCTGATGAATGTCCGCAAGGACAAGGCCGGCGAAGTGATCGAGGGCGGGAACACAATGCCCGTCGAGGAGCTTTGGACCTTCGCGCGCGATCCCCGCGCCGGGGACCCGAACTGGAAGCTCACCGCCACCCGCGCCGCGTGATCCGGTGCGACGGCCGGCGGATATGGAGGCGATCGCCTTCGAGGCGATCGCCGAATTCGATTCCGACGATCTAAACGCCGCTTTTTCAGCCTTCAGGCGCTCCGCCGCGCATCTCGTTTCCGGCGGCGCCGAACAGCGCGCCGCCTGCCCCCCGCCTCCCGGCCTGATCGCGGCGGCCCGCGCGGCGCTTTCTGAAAATCAGGACGGGCGGGCTTTTTTCCGCCGCTGGTTTCAGCCCTTCCGCCTGCGCAAGCCGGGATTCGTCACCGCCTATTACGAGCCGGAGGTCGAGGCGCGGCTTGCCCCCGAGCCGGGCTTCGAGACGCCGGCGCTTTCGCGCCCGCCCGATCTCGTCACGCTCAACGATTCGCCCCTGTCGCTCCCCACGGGCGAGACGCTGACCAGCGCCCGGCGCCTCGCTGACGGGACGCTCGTCCCCTATCCGACGCGGCGCGAAATCGACTGGGACGGCGCGGCGACGGGCGCGGCGCCCATCGCTTATCTTTCTGACTCCGTGGAGCTTTTCCTCGTCCAGGTGCAGGGCTCCGCGCGCCTGAAGCTGCCGGGCGGCGCGACCATCGCCCTCACCTATGACGGTCGCAATGGCTGGCCCTACGCCTCCATCGGGCGGCTGATGATCGAGCGGGGCCTCGTGCCCGAAAGCGAGATGTCGCTCGAAAATTTGAAGGCGACGCTGCGGAAAATGGGCGTTGGACCCCATCAGCCCGGCCGAAGGCTGATGCAGGAAAACCAATCTTATGTATTCTTCAGCTTGGACGACTCAGAAGACCGAAGGCTGGGGCCGATCGGCGGCGAGGGCGTGACTCTCACGCCGCTGCGCTCCATCGCCGTCGACCGGTCGATCTGGAGTTACGGCCTGCCCTTCTGGATCGCGACGCGCGTTCCGTGGGAGAGCGAGGCGGAGACGGGATTCGAGCGGCTGATGATCGCGCAGGATACGGGATCGGCGATTTTGGGAGAGGCGCGCGCGGACCTCTTTTTCGGCGCGGGAGCGCGCGCCGGCTCGCGCGCCGGGCGCGTGCGGCATCCGGCGGATTTCGTCGTCCTTCTGCCGAAAGAGGACGCCGCGCCGTGACGGAGGACAAGCGCCGTTATTCGCTGCGCCGGCTGACTCACGCCGAAGTCGAGCTTTGGACCAAGGTCACCGCCACCGTGAGCCCGTTCCGCGCCCGGCCCGCGCCGCCCGTCGAGCCGCCGCCCCCGCCGGCGACGAAGGCCGTCGTCGCCGAGCCGCTGAACGATCGACGCCCGGCGCCCGTCCCCCATCGCGACCGCCCGGCGCCGCCAAAGCCGCCGACGCCGCTCGTCGAGATCGATCATCGCACCCGCGTGAAGATCAAACGCGGGCGCCTCGAGGTCAGCGCGAAGCTCGATCTCCATGGCATGCGCCAGGACGAGGCGCAGCGCGCCCTCAACGGCTTCCTGCGCCGTGCGCAGGCGGACGGCGCCAAGGTCGCCATTGTCGTGACGGGCAAGGGCCTGTCGCGCGAGGAAGGCGGCGTGCTGCGCCGCGTCGTCCCCATGTGGCTGCAGGCGCTCAATCTGCGCGACGTCGTCGTGGGTTTTGGAG
The DNA here is from genome assembly GCF_049675845.1 of Methylocystis parvus. GTDB lineage: Bacteria > Pseudomonadota > Alphaproteobacteria > Rhizobiales > Beijerinckiaceae > Methylocystis > Methylocystis parvus_A. The sequence goes on along the minus strand of NZ_CP187161.1, from coordinate 2,646,238 downwards.
AAGCGGCCCGCCATCATGGCGGCGAAGGCGCGCTTTATGTGCAGATCCGCCGGTCCGACCGGCATCGGGCGTAAGGGGCGAGACCGGCCCTCGCGTGAGAGCGAGGGCCGGATGAGAACCTTACGACTCCACCGCCTGCGCCTCGATCTGCGGCGCCCCTTCCGGCTTGGCGAGGAACGCCGCCGGGATGTTCGGGCGTCCCTCTTCCGTCAGATGCTGCGCCGAATGCGGCGGGGTCTTCCATTCGAAGGCGTCGAGGCGGCCGGTGACGGGCGAGAGCGGCAGCCAGTGCCGCGAGACCATGCCGTCGGCGATCCAGGCCGGGTCGCGCGGCGCGCGCGAGCCGCGGGCGAGCCATTCGCGCACCGGCCCGCTCGGACCGAATTCCGCGTCCTCGATCTCGGCCATCAGCAGGCAGCTATGCGCGGTCGGGTGCTGGCCGTCCGCGATCAGCGGGGCGAGCGCCTCGCGCGCTTTCTTGAAGTCGCGCGCGGCGAGGGCCGCCTGCGCGACGATGTGGCGGCTCTCCGGGGCCTGCGGGGACATTTTGGCGAGCCGCTCCATCCGGGAGACCCGCTGGGCGTTCGTCTCCTCGGGGAGCGCCTGCAAATAGACTTCCGCGAGATCCGGATGCGGCGCGCTCGCCCAGACGCCCTCGATCAGCTTGAGCGCCGCCTTCTGGTCGCCATGGCGGATGAGGACGCGCGCGGCGGTCACGGCGGCCGGGGTGAAGCCCGGACGGCGCTTCAAGGCCTGGCGCGCGAGATGCAGCGCGTCATGCGGATGCTCGCGCTCCTTCTGAATGGCCATGGCGGTCTCGATCACGGCGCGCAGCTTTTGCGCGCTCGGCAGGTCGATGGCCTTGGAGGCGACGCTCTTTTCGAGCGCCTCGCGCGCCTTCTCCCACTCCCCGCTCGCGGCGAGATGCTCCAGCACGGCGGAGCCGGCCCAAGGCAGCGGCGCGATTTCATGCGCGGCGGAGGCGAAATGATGCGCGGCCTCGGCGTCCTCGCGGCGCTTGGCCTCGATATGGAGGCCGCGCAGACCGAGGAGCTTCGTCTCCGGATTGAGCGTCATCTTTTGGAAGGCCTTGGACGCGCTCGTCTTGTCTCCGGCGAGCTGCGCCGCTTGCGCGATGAGCATCTGCGTCAGCGGCTCGTCGGGAATGAGCTTTTCGGCGAGTCCCGCCGCCTTGCGCGCCCTGGCGACGTCGCCCGCGCCGACCGCGACGAGGCCCTGCGAGATCACGTCGAGGCCCTTGGCCTTGCGCCGCTCGCGCGAGCCGCCGGCGACGCGTCCAGGCAGCCGGACGAGCGCCACGATGATCGCCCAGATCATGATGCTCGCGGCGATCAGCAACAACAGGCCGGCGACCGCGACGGGGATCGACATCTCGATGTGACGCCCCGCGAATTCGAGCGTCAGCGAGCCCGGCTCCTCGATCAGCAGTTCGATCCCGTAGGCTGCGGCGGCGAGCGCGACGATGAAGAAGAACATGAAAAGCATGGAGGTCGCTCCCGCTTATTTCTTGCCGAGGGCGGCGATGGCGCCGTGCAACAACGCGTCGGCCGCCTTGGCCGCCTCGGCGCGTTGACGAAGGGTTTCGCCGAATTCTTTCGCCTCGTTCTTCGCTTCGTCCGGCAGGCTGTCGAAGATCTGCTCGGCGCCGGCGAAGTCGTTGCGGACGAGCGCCGCCTCGATGCGCTCCAACTTGCCGCCGAGGCTGTCGGGAGCGGCCTGGCCGACGGGCCTCACCTTCACGAGCTTGCTCGCGCCTTCGAGAAGATGGCCGGCGATGTCGCCGCCCTCATGCGGCGCGTCGGCGTGCGTCTCGTGCGATTTGAGCTTCCTGGCGATGGGCAGGAAGGCGTCGTGGAGCTGCGCGCCGGTGGCCGCGCCCTTTTCCGAAAGTTCGATCAGCACCGGCGCGGGGGCGGGCTCGGCGTTGAGGCGCGACAGCGCGGCGATTTCTTCCGTGAAGGGACGGCCGGATTCGAGATCGCGCTGGAGCGCGAAGGCGACGACGACCGCGGCGCTGGTCGTATCGGGCGCCGCCGCCGGCGCAGGCGCCGGCTTTTCGGCTTCCGCCTTGGAGACCTCGGTCTCCGGCGCGGCGCGCGCCTCGCTCTTGGGCGCGTCGACCTTGCCGCGCAGCGTCTGCACCTCGTCGCTCAGCGCGTCGAGGCGCCCTTCAAGGGCGGAGATGAGGTCGCGGTCAGTGAAGCCGTCGGCGTCGGCGGCGGGCGGGCTTGCTTTCGCCGCCGGAGCGGGGGTCGGCTCGACCGGGGCCGGGACGGGGGCAGGAATCGGCGCAGGGATCGGCGCCGGCTCCTGCGCGAGCTCGACGGGCTTGCGGGGCGGTTCCGGAACGTCTGCTTGTTTGGTTTCGGGCGACGGCGCGACAGGCTTTTCCGCGGGCGGCGTTTCCGGCTCTTTCGCGGTCTCGACAGGCGCGGCGGCCTGCGGCGGCGCGGCGGGCGTTTCCTCGGGCGCGGGGGCGAGCGGCGCCTTGTCGATGAGGTCGTGGGGATTGCCCGCCTTCTGCGCGGGCTTGGGCGACCCGGTCACATCGGCGAGGAGTCCCTGCGCCTTGTCGAGCGCGCCCTGCGCTTCCGCCAGGCCCTGATCGACATAATCGGCGGCGAGGCCGATGCGCGGATCCTTGTCGCGGAACGTCAGCGCGGCGTAGCCGGCCGCGCCCGCGAGGATGGCGAGCGCCGCGACGGAGAGGAAGAGCTTCCCGATGAGACCGCCCTTGCGCTTCTTCGGCGGACCGGCCGGCCTCGGCGGCGGCGCGGCCGCGCCTGCCGGCGCCGGGCTCTCAGCTTTCGAAGCTTCGACCGTCTTCTCTGTTTCAGGCGCCGCCATGCTCACCGTCCTCGCTCATCGGCGCGCTCCTTCGCGAAAAAACCGGCTTCCGGCGTCGCGCAGCGCGTCTCCTCGGCGCAGAAGGTATAAAGGAGGCGGGCTGCCCGCGAAACAGGCTTTCCGCGCCCTAACTTCGCGATCAGCCGGCGGCTTCCATCAAGGCGAGCGTGCGGCGGGCGATATCGAGATGCAGGCGCTCGACCATCTTGCCGTCGATCTGGACGACGCCCTTCTCGGCGTTTTCCGGATCGTCGAAGATGGCGATGATTCGCCGCGCGAAATCGACCTCCTCGGCGCTCGGCGCGAAGATCTCGTTCACGGGGCCGATCTGGCTCGGATGGATGAGCATCTTGCCGTCGAAGCCCATATCGCGGCCTTGCTCGGCCTCGCGTCGCAGGCCGGCTTCGTCATTGAAGTCGTTATGGATGCCGTCGATGATCTCGATATTGTGCACGCGCGCGGCGAGAACGCCCGCCGACAGCCAGGAGACGAGCGCCGGGCGGCCGGGCGTGAGGCGCGCGCGGGTCGATTTGGCGATGTCGTTGGGACCGAGAACCAGAACTTCGAGGCGCGAGGCCGGATCGTCGGCGGCGCTGGCGATCTTCTCGATGTCGAAGATCGCGCGCGGCGTCTCGATCATCGCCCAGAGGCGGGTCTTCAGCGGCGCGCCGGCGGCGACGATGTCGGCGGCGGCCTTGAGAATGTCGTCGCGCGAATTGACCTTCGGGATCACGATGGCGTCGGGGCCCGTCGGCGCGATGGCGGCGATGTCGGGCTTGTACCACTCCGAGCCGCGCGCGTTCACGCGCACCACGATCTGCCGCGCGCCATAGCCGCCATTCACGACGGCGGCGGCGACCTGCTCGCGCGCCGTCGCCTTGGCCGCCTCGGCGACGCCGTCCTCGAGCTCGAACATCAAAACGTCGGCGGGGAGGCTCTTGCCCTTTTCGAGGGCGCGGGCGTTGGAGCCCGGCATGGCCAGAACGCTGCGCTTGAGTTTCGAAATCATTCTTTTGGCTCGCTTGAGGTCTTGTGAGGTCGATCTGCTCTTGCCGCGAGGGCTGGTCTACACAATAAGAAGCGTTTCCGCCATCTGGCTTCGGCCCCAAAATGGCGGCCCCGCCTCGAAGACGACGGACCCGAAACATGGCAGCCGATATGAGCCCCGCAGCCTCAGGCGGCTTCCCGCCGCATCTAGTCGAGGGCTACAAAGTCTTTCTCGACGGTCGTTTCCGCTCCGAGCAGGCGCGCTTCCGCAACCTCGCCATCAAGGGCCAGAAGCCGACGACCATGGTCATTGGCTGCTGCGATTCGCGCGTCGCGCCGGAGGCGATCTTCGACGCCGGGCCGGGCGAGCTCTTCGTCCTGCGCAACGTCGCCGCGCTGGTCCCGCCCTATGAGCCGGACGATCATTTCCACGGCGCCTCGGCGGCGCTCGAATACGCCATCATGGCGCTCGAAGTGCAGCATGTCGTCGTGCTCGGCCACGGCAAATGCGGGGGTGTGAAAGCCTTCGCGCAGATCACCGTCGATCCCGAGACGCCCCGTCTCAGCCACAGCGACTTCATCGGCGACTGGATCAAGATGCTCGGCCCGGCCATCGAGCGCGTCGGCGGCCGGCCCGATCCCGAGGACCCCGCCTATCTGCAAAAGCTCGAATTCGAGTCGATCAAGCTGACGCTCGACCATTTGCGCAGTTTCCCCATGGTGCAGATTCTGGAGCGGCGCGGCTTCCTTCATCTTCACGCAGCCTATTTCAGCGTGATGGACGGCAAGCTCCTCGCGCTCGACGAGGCCTCCGGAGATTTCCGGCCCGTCGCCGACGACGCCCACGCCGCTGCGCTCAAGGAGTCGCGTAGTTGACGGGGCAGACGGAAGCCTTCGCGCCCTTGAGCGAAATTTCGGGACTTCATGAACTCGCCGGCCGCTACGACGCGATCCTCTGCGACGTCTGGGGCGTTCTCATCGACGGCAAGAAGCATTTCCCCCGCGCCGCCGACGCCATGAAGCGTTTTCGCGCGCAGGGCGGCCGGGTGGTTCTGATCACCAACGCTTCGCGCCCCGACGCCGAGGTCCGCCGCCAGCTCCTGGGCCTCGGCCTCCCCGAATACGCCTTCGACGATCTTGTCTCGGCCGGGGAGCTCACCTGCCGGGAGATCGTCGCGCGCAAGGGGCAGGCCTGCTATCACCTCGGCCCGCCGCGCGACGACGGGCTTTTCGAGGAGGCCGGGCGCCGCCTCGGCGCGCCTGTTCGGAAAGTTTCGCCGCAGGAAGCCGATTACGTCGTCTGCACGGGCCTCTTCGCCGAGCGCGAGGAGACCCCCGCCGATTATGACGACCGCCTCGCCGCCCTGAAGGCGCGCGGCCTCGCAATGCTCTGCGCCAATCCCGACATCGTCGTCGCCATTGGCGACGACATCGTTTATTGCGCCGGCGCGCTCGCGGAGCGCTACGCGGCGATGGGCGGCGAAGTCTTGATGTATGGCAAGCCCTACGCGCCGATTTACGACGCGGCGCGCGCGCGGCTTGCGGCTTTGCCCGGCGGGCCTGTAGAAGATGCGCGCATCGTCGCCATTGGCGACGGCGTCTTCACGGATCTCGCCGGCGCCGCGCGCGCCGGGCTCGATTGCGTCTTCGTCACCGACGGCGTGCATGTGGACGAACTGCGGCCGAATGGCGCAGGGGTCGACCCTGCGGCGCTCGAGCGGCTCGTCGCGAAGTCCGGCGCGCGTCCCATGGCTTTGGCCCGCGAAGTTTTCTGGTAAAAGGGGAAAACGGGCGCTCCGCCCGTCCCGAGCAAAGATCCGGTGAATCCATGTCGACGCCGTTCAAAATCTATTATTTCGAAGACCTGAGCGTCGGCATGCGCGAGACGCTGATGAAAGCCGTCATGGACGACGACGTCATCGCCTTCGCCGATCTCTCGGGCGACCGCAATCCGATCCACCTCTCGGATCACTTCGCGTCGAAGACGCGCTTCGGCGAGCGCATCGTCCACGGTCTCTACACAGCCTCGCTGATCTCGACCGTCATCGGCATGTATCTGCCGGGTCCGGGCGCGGTCTATCTCTCGCAGACGCTCAACTTCAAGGCCCCGGTCAAGATCGGCGACGTCATCACCGTGGTGGTGGAAGTCATCGAGCTCGTCGAAAAGGGCCGCCGCGCCAAGCTGCATTGCGAATGCCTCGTGGACGGCAAGGTCGTGCTCGACGGCGAAGCCACGGTGATGGTGCCTTCGCGCGAGCAGGCGATCCGCTCGGCCCCGCCCGCGGAGAAGCCCGCGACGGCGTGACGCGAAGGCGCCTCATCGCAGTCCTGAACGCCGCGCTGCTTGCGCCGTGGAAACGGCGCCTGCGCCTCTATTGCGTGATATGCGCCTCGATCATCCAGAGATATTTGTCGAGGTCGCGCGAATAGGCTGTGAGAATGTCGGCGCTGCCGGCGTCGTCCGCCTCGTCGGCCGACTCTATGCCGTTGCGGACCGAACGCGCCGCCTTGCCGTATCGATCGGCGAGCGCGGTGAGATGGTCCTCGATCTTCACGAGGTCGCGGGGATAGGCGTCGAGGCTCGTCGAGTCCGCCACCGCCTGCGTCGTGCCGTCCGCGACGCCGCCGAGCTGGACAACGCGCTCCGCCATCGTGTCGACATGGGTGTCGAGTTCCGTGCGGAAATCGTCGAGCATCTCGTGCACGGCGATGAATTGCGGGCCGCGCAGGTTCCAGTGGGCCTGCTTGGTCGCAAGCGCCAGATCGATGGCGTCGGCGAGACGCGCATTCAGCATGGCGACGACGGCGGTCCTGGAATTGGAAGGCATATCGTTGCGAGTCTTGCGCAGCTTCATGTTCACGCTCCGGGCTTTGGTCGGGCTCCTCTGAAATCTAGCTATTGCGGCGTCTGTCGCGGCCGAGTCCGGCGGCGGAGTTTTTTTGCTCCCCTTGCGCTTCGCGCCGCCGCGCGGCAGTTTGGCCCGCCCAGAGTCGCCCACGGGACCAACGCTTGAGCCAGAATTTCCTCGTCGTCCGCGATCCCGTCTCTCCCCCCGCCGGGCTCGAAGGCGCCGTCGCCGCCATCGGCAATTTCGACGGGCTGCATCGCGGCCATCGCGGGGTCGTGGCGCGCGCCCAGGCGCTGGCGAAGAAGCTCGGAAGGCCCTGCGTCCTGCTCACTTTCGAGCCTCACCCGGCCGACGTCTTCGCGGGCAAGCCGGTGATCTTCCGCCTCACGCCGCCCGACGCCAAGGCGGCGCAGGCGGCGCGGCTCGGCCTCGACGGCATGGTCGTCTTCACCTTCAATCGCGACCTGGCCAATTGCCCGGCCGAGGCTTTCGTCAGCGAAATTCTCGTCAGGCGGCTGGGCCTCTCGGCGGTCGTCGCCGGTTACGATTTCCGCTTCGGCGCCGGCCGCAAGGGCGACGCGGCCTTTCTCGCGGCGGAAGGCGCGCGGCTCGGTTTCGCCGTCGAGATCGTCGACCGCATCACGCAGGATGAAGAAGGGAGCCTCGAAGCGGTCTCCTCCACCGCGACGCGCGAGGCGCTGGAGGATGGCGACGTGGCGCTCGCCCGCCGTCTGCTCGGCCATCCCTATTTCGTGCGCGGCGTCGTGCGCCATGGCGACAAGCGCGGGCGCCTGCTCGGCTTCCCGACCGCCAATATCGCCCTCGATCCGTCGAACCGCCTGCGCCACGGCATCTACGCCGTGACGATCGAGATCGACGGCGTCGTGCGCGACGGCGCGGCGAATTTCGGCCGGCGGCCGACCTTCGACAACGGGCCTCCGCTGCTCGAAGTCTTCGTCTTCGACTTCTCTGGCGATCTTTACGGCAAGGAGGTCGAGGTGGCCTTTTACGGGTTCATCCGCGGCGAGGCGAAATTCGACAGCGTCGACGCCCTCATCGCCCAGATGGAGGATGATTGCGCGAAGGCGCGCGACATCCTCGAGCGGCGCTGAATCCACGAAAATAAACATACGCTGCGCCGCTTGGCGACCAGACAGGGAGCCCTAGCCTTCTAGACCTGTCCAATCGCCCGGAGGACGCCATGAGCGGCGCGATGCGTCTCCTTGCAGCCTGTCTGTCTGCTTTATTGTTTTACTCGGCTTCCGCTGAGGCGCGGCCAAAGCGCGTCCTGATCTTCGGGGATAGCCTGACCTCTGGCTTCAACCTGCCCGAAGGAACGGATTACGCCTGGGCGCTGCGCAAGCATCTCTACCGGCATGGACGCGGGGACGCGCTGATCATGAACACCTCGCGGGCGGGCGACACCACGCAGGAGGGCGTCGATCGCATCCCCCTCGCCTTCAGTCGCGGCGCCGATCTCGTGATCGTGGAGCTCGGCGGCAACGACATGACGGGCGACGAAGATCCAAGGAAGGTCTATCGCAACCTCGATACGATCGTGCGCGTCAGCAAGGCGCATGGCGCCCGCGTCATCATCGCGGGCATGGTCTCGCTGCCCAAGCGCGACCCGACCTACAAGCCCCGCTTCGACGCCGTCTATCCGACGCTCGCGGCGCGGCAGGGCGTGGCGCTCTATCCGTTCTTCCTCGACGGCGCCTTCGGCGATCCTCGCTACATGCAGAGCGACGGCGCGCATCCGAACGCGGCCGGGTCCGACCTCATCGCAGGGAAAATGGCGCCCATGGTCGAAAGGGAACTGAGAGCGCTCGATCGTCGGGACGGATACGCCAGAGGCTATTACGCGCGCGCGCCGCGATGGTGAAACGGGGCGCCTCGCATTGCGGGGCGTGCGGCGAGTCCCTATCTTCGCTTCTCGAAAGGGACGCGAGATGAGCGACGAACCCAAAGGCGAGATCGAGATCATTCCGCCGGGCGAAGAGCCCAAAGGGAGCCGCGGCGACGATTTCGCCACGTCCCGGATCTGGATTTCCTCCGGCTCCGGCGAGGTGAAGTTCGTCAAGCTCGGGCCGCTGCAAAGCATGATGCTCGGCGTCGGCCTGATGCTTTTCATCGGCCTCTGCCTTTTCTTCCTGTCGGGCCTGCTCCTGATCCTCGTCCCGGCCGTCGCCCTGCTCGGCGCCGCCGCCTGGGTCGCGAACGCGCTGGGGTTCGGGCCGTTCAGGCGTCTGAAATAGCGGCGCATCTTCAGGCGAGATCGTGCAGCGATGCGTGCGCAACGCGTCCTTTTGCGATTTTGCGTGCGAACTCGAGCGTTAGCTTGAGGCTTGAGCTTGTCAAAGTCAAATAGACGCATTGTTTTATTTTGCAGGAATCTGATTATTTTACGCAAAGAGTAAGAAAAATTGGAGTTACGGTTGTGCGTATTCGTATCGTAAGCGCGGCAGTTCTTTCCATCATCTGGCCCTCGGTCGCCGCCAACGCCCAATGCGCCATCTGCGCGAATGGCGGAAACGCCACGGCCACCAACTTTTCGCCCGTCAATCAGGCGCTGTTTCTCGCCGGCCAATATACGGGAACGGGCTCGGGCCCCTACGCCGAGATTTCGGTCAACGACAAGGCGGCCGCAAACAACGTCTTCGCGCTCTCCGCTCTGCGCATCGATCACAGCGTCAACGCCGGGGCGGGCCAGGGCAACCGAACGACCTTGATGCCCATTCTGAATTTCAACGCAGGGCCACCGGGACTGGACGACAGCAAGAAGTTCTACTCGGCCGCGTACCCTCAAACCTATATCTACGCGCCCGATGGCGGGGACACTCAGGCGAGGCACGGTAATTTCTACGGCGTGAACGCGCTGACGCAAGCGCTCCTGAAGCGCTGGGACGAGATTGGCCTTTACGAGAAGCTGCGCTCGCAGTCGAAAGGCCGCGTGAAGTTCACGCTGCACGACGGCCCGCCCTATGCGAACGGCAACATCCATATCGGCCACGCGCTGAACAAGATCCTCAAGGACTGGTCGTCACGCGCAGCCAGCGCATGCTCGGCAAGGACTGCGAACTATGTGCCGGGCTGGGACTGCCACGGCCTGCCGATCGAATGGAAGATCGAGGAGAGAATTACCGCGCCAAGGGCAAGGAAGAAGCCCGACTTTTCCGCAGCCCGACGCCATGATCGCCTTCCGCCGCGAATGCCGCGCCTACGCCGAGCACTGGCTCTCCATCCAGCGCGAGGAGTTCAAGCGCCTCGGCGTCGCCGGCGATTGGGAACGCCCTTATCGACGATGGCCTATCGCGGCCGAGGCGATCATCGCGCGCGAGATGATGAAGTTTGCCGGACGGCCTGCTCTATCGCGGCTCGAAGCCCGTCATGTGGTCGGTCGTCGAGAAGACCGCGCTGGCGGAGGCGGAGAGTCGAATATCAGGAGGACCACACGATCTGGGCGATACGGTGTGGGTCGGCGGCCGATTCCCCCGAACTCCATCCCGAATGGACGCCTGATAATCTGCTCGACGCGCGCGTCGTCATCTGGACGACGACGCCCTGGACGCTGCCGGGCAATCGCGCGATCAGCTTCTCCTCGAAGATCGCCTACGGCCTCTACGAAGTGACGGCCGCGCCAGAGGGCAACTGGGCGAAGACCGGCGATCGTTACATCCTCGCCGACAAGCTCGCCGCCGACGTCTTCAAAGCGGCGAAGGTCGAAGCCTACGAGAAGCGCGCGACGGTCAGCGCCTTCGAGCTGCGCCATCTCCTTTGCGATCATCCGCTTGCGCATCTGCGCTATGTCTTCGACGTGCCGCTGCTCGACGGCGATCACGTCACCGACGACACCGGCACGGGCTTCGTGCATACCGCGCCGGGCCACGGCCGCGACGACTTCGACATCTGGATGGCCAACCAGAAAAAGCTGCGCGACCGTGGGATCGACACGCGCATTCCCTATACGGTGGACGAAGACGGCTTCTACACCAAGGAAGCGCCGGGCTTCGACGGCAAGCGCGTGCTGACCGAAAAGGGCGAGAAGGGCGACGCCAACGAGGCGGTCATCGCCGAGCTGATCAAGGCGAACAATCTCATCGCGCGCGGTCGCCTGAAGCACCAATATCCGCACTCAGCTGGCGTTCGAAGAAGCCGGTGATCTTCCGCAATACGCCGCAGTGGTTCATCGCGATGGACAAGCCGTTCTCGCAGTCGAACCCTCATCCGGGCGGCGTAGGGGCTCGAAGCCTCATCCGAGGAGGGGAAGGGACCCGAAGGACGAGGGTAAAAGAGCCCATAAGACGCGCTTCGCACGCTCCCGGTGAGGTTCGCGGAAACCAACCCACCCTGCGCGCCATCGCGCTTGAAGAAATCGCTCGCACGCAATGGACGCCGGCGGCGGGCGAGAACCGCATCACCGGCATGATCGAGAATCGGCCCGACTGGGTCGTCTCGCGCCAGCGCGCCTGGGGCGTGCCGATCGCCGTCTTCGTCAAGAAGGGGACGCATGAGATCCTTGTCGACGCGCGCGTGAATGAACGCATCGAAAAGGCCTTCAACGAGAAGGGCGCCGATGTCTGGTTCGAGGAAGGCGCGCGCGAACGGTTCTCTCAAGGGATTATCTCCCGAACGACTACGAGAAGGTCGCGGACGTGCTCGACGTCTGGTTCGATTCAGGCTCGACGCACGCCTTCGTGCTCGACGATCCCGAAAACTTCCCCGCCCTCGCCGGCATCCATCGCAAGCGCGACGGCGGCGAAGACGAGGTCATGTATCTCGAGGGCTCCGACCAGCATCGCGGCTGGTTCCATTCGTCTCTGCTCGAGAGCTGCGGCACGCGCGGCGCGCGCCCTATGACGCCGTGCTGACGCATGGCTTCGTGCTCGACGAGAAGGGCCGCAAGATGTCGAAGTCGCTCGGCAACGTCGTCGCCCCGCAAAAGGTGATCGCGGAGTCCGGCGCCGACATTCTGCGCCTCTGGGTCGCGGCTCGGATTACGCCGACGATCTGCGCATCGGGCCGGAAATCCTGAAGACGTTCGTCGATCTCTATCGCAAGCTGCGCAACACGCTGCGCTGGATGCTCGGCGCTCTCGCGCATTACGGCTCTGACGACGACGCGGCGCTCGAACATGCCGTTCGAGCTGGAGCGGCTCATGCTGCATCGCCTCGTGGAAATGGACGCGCAAATCCGCTCGGCCTACCAGGCCTATGACTACAAGCGCGTCGTCGCCTTGCTGACGCCCTTCATGACGAGCGATCTTTCGGCTTTCTATTTCGACATCCGGAAAGACGCGCTTTATTGCGAGCGCCGTCGAGCCAAAGCGCAAGGCGGCGCTCGCCGTCATCGAGCGCATCTTCCGCTGCGTGACGCTGGCTCGCGCCGATCCTCGTTTTCACGGCGGAGGAGGCGTGGCTCGCGCGCTATCCCGACGCCGTGTCCGTGCATGTCGAGAGCTTCCCCGACATTCCGTCGCATTGGCGCGACGAGGCGCTGGCGAAGAAATGGGAAGGCGTCCGCGACATCCGCGCCGTCGTCACCGGCGCGCTGGAGATCGAACGCGCGCAAAAGCGCATCGGCTCGTCGCTCGAAGCGGCGCCGATCGTCTATGTCGCCGACGGCCATTTGCGCGCGGCGCTGGACGGGGTGGATTTCGCGGAAATCTGCATCGTTTCGGATATCGCCATCGAGACGGGCGAAGGCCCGGCGGACGCTTTCAGGCTTCCGGAGGTCAAGGGCGTCGCGGTGGTCCCGAGCCGCGCCAGCGGCGTCAAATGCGCGCGCTCCTGGAAATATTTCGACCCCGCGACGGCGGACCCGGACTATCCCGACGTGACGCCCCGAGACGCGCAGGCGCTCAAAGAGCTGAAGGCGCTCGGGCGCTGGAGCGCGTAAGCGAAGAGATGGACAGGTCGGGAATTTTCCACGCCCCCTCCCTGTCCCTCCCCCGCTCCGCGGGAGAGGGGACGCTCACGATCGGCGTGAGTAACCCTTTGTATGGAGGCGACAATGTGACTCCCTCTCCCGCAAAGCGGGGGAGGGTTGGGGAGGGGGCCTCCCCGTGAAAGTCCTCCTCGCCTTCCTCGCCAATACGGCCACGAATTTCATCATCGGCCTGATGGTCGCGAAATTCCTCGGCCCCGAGGAATATGGCCGCTTCGCCCTCGCCTTCTCCATCGCCGTCGTGGTGCAGACGGCGCTCTATGACTGGTTGCGGCTCTCCGCGACGCGATTCTATTCGCAGCGCACGCGCGAGAGCGATCCCATCATCCGCTCAACGCTCGGCTCATCCTTCGTCGCCGTCACGGCGCTGCTCGTCCTCAGCACATTCGCCTATTCGCTCATCGGTCCCGAGCTCGACTTCGACAGCGAGCTCATCCTGCTGGCGCTGGCCACGGCGACCGCGAACGGGCTCTTCGATTATTCGACGGCGCTCGCTCGCGCGCGTTTCGAGGACGGCGCCTATGGGCGGCTCGTCTTCGTGAAGAACGCGCTGTCCTTCCTCCTCATCGGGGGCGGCGCCTTTCTGTTTCGTTCCGCGGGCGTCGCGCTTGCGGGCGGCGTCGCGAGCCTGCTCGGGACGGTCTTCCTCTCCCGCGCCGCGCTGAGCGATCCCGGCGTGCGCTGCCTCGACGCCAAGACCCGGACGGTGGAGGCGCTCATCGCCTACAGCGCCCCCATCGTCGCCGCCCATCTCATTTACACGGCGATGCCGCTCGCCTCGCGCTCGATCGTCGCCAGCGTTTACGACTTCGCGGAAACCGGCCAGTTCGCGCTGGCCTTTGATCTCGGCATGCGCGCGGTGATGGCCTTCGGCTCGGCGCTCGACGTGCTGCTGTTTCAGATCGCCGTCGCGGCGCACGAGCAGCATGGCGAGGACCGCGCCCGCGAGCAGGTGGCGCATAATATGGGCGTCATCTTCGCTTTTCTGCTCCCGGCCTGCGCCGGGCTATGGCTCATCATGCCCTCGGTCGAGTCCCTGATCGTGCCGGGGCAGTTTCGCGGCCCCTTCGGCCATTATCTCGGCCTGCTGCTGCCGGGCCTCTTCGCCATGGGGTTCCTGAATTTTGGCGTGAACCCTGTTTTCCAGATCAGCAAGCGCACGGCCCCGCTCGTCGCCGCCGCCGTCGCCGCCGCGGTCGTCTCCCTGCTGCTGCTCTTCACGCTGCCCTGGGGGCGCGACGCCTCCAATCTCGCCATCGCACAGGCAGGCGGCTATATCGCCGCGCTTCTGGCGACGATCTATTTCGCCGTTCGGGCGCAGCCGGTCTGGCCATCCTTCCGGGATATTTTCGCGGCGATCGCCGGAACCGCGATCATGTTCCTGGCCCTCACGCCGATGCGGGAGTCGATGGCGCCGGGCTTCCTCACTCTGATCGCGCAAATCGCCGCCGGCGCGGCGATTTACGGGGCGATGGTCGCGGCCTTTGACATCGCCGGGCTCCGCAAGGTGGCGCTCGCCTGGCTGCGGCCGAGGCTCGCGCGGGCGTGACAGACAGGCGCGGGCGCTTATCTTAAGGGCACAGGCTCCAACAAATGAGGTTTGCGCGATGGTGATGCCGCTTTACGACGACGCGCCCCTGCGCCATCTCAAGCGCCCCGTCGCCAATCACGCGCTCATCGCCGTCAATATCCTCGTCTATCTGCTCGTCTACAGCGAGCTTCTGGGCGATCCCTTAACCATCATGCGCGGTTTCGCCATCATTCCGCGCGTTCTGTTCGGCGAGGCCACTCTCGCCGACTGGATTGTCGGGCCGCCGCCGGCGGCGACGCTGGTGACTTCGCTCTTCTTCCATTCCTCGCTGCTGCACATCGCAAGCAACATGCTTTTCCTCTATGTCTTCGGCGACAATGTCGAAGACGCGATGGGCTCGCTCCATTACCTGCTGTTTTACCTCTCCTGCGGCGTGATGGCCGGCGTCTTCTACATTTACGCCACGCCGAACTCGATCACGCCCCTTGTCGGAGCCTCGGGGGCGATCTCCGGCGTCTGCGCGGCGTTCCTGCTGCTCTATCCCAACGCAACGGTCACGGGCTTTTTCCCGCCTTTGACCTTCGTCATGCTGCCCTACTGGTTCATCACGCTCGCGGACAGATCGGGGTCGCCGACGCGCAAGCTCTTCGGCCTCAAACCGCCCTTCTTCTCCTTCCACGCTTCGGGCTTCCTCTTCATCGGCGCCTGGATCCTGCTGCAGCTCGTCAATGCGAGCTGACCTCCCCGTTTGACATGAAGAGTTTCGTCGCTGTGCCCGTCAAAGGTCGCGCGATGTCGTGCCCGATTACAACGTGAAAATCCGGGTCAAGCCCGACGGTTCGGCGTCGATCTCGCCAATGTCAAGATGTCGATGAATCCCTTCGACGAAATCGCCGTCGAAGAGGCTCTGCGCCTGAAGGAAGCCGGCAAGGCGACGGAGTCGTCGTCGTCTCCATCGGCCCGGCAAAGCGACGAGACGCTGCGCACCGCGCTCGCCATGGGCGCCGATCGCGGCATCTGGTGAAGACCGACGACACGGTCGAGCCGCTCGCGGTCGCCAAGATCCTCGCCAAGATCGCTTGTCGAAGCCGAAGAAGCCGGGCCTCGTCATCCTCGGCAAGCAGGCGATCGACGACGACAGCAATCAGACCGGCCAGATGCTCGCCGCCCTGCTCGGCTGGGGCAGGCACCTTCGCCTCGAAGGTCGTGCCGGAGCGGATCGGTCGACGTGACGCGCGAGATCGACGGCGGCCTCCAGACGGTCAAGCTCAAGCTGCCGGCGGTCGTCACGACGGATCTGCGCCTCAACGAGCCGCGCTACGCCTCTCTGCCAAACATCATCAAGGCGAAGAAGAAGGAGGTCGCCGTCAAGGCGCCGTCCGACTATGGCGTCGACATCGCGCCCCGCCTCGAGGTGCTGAGCACCGCCGCCCCCGCGACGCGCAAAGCCGGCGTCAAGGTCGGCTCCGTCGCAGAGCTGGTCGAGAAGCTCAAGGAAGCGGGAGTTCTCTAATCATGACGACACTTCTCCTCGCCGAACTCACCGGCCAATGGCGCCCTCGCGCCCTCGACCGCCAAGGCGCTGACCGCCGCGTCGCAGATCGGCGGAGACGTTCACATCCTGGTCGCGGCCCCGGACGTTGGTAGCGCCGCCGCGACCGCCGCCAAGCTCGCGGGCGTGGAGAAGGTGCTCTACGCCGCGGACGCCTCGCTCGACCATGTGCTGGCCGAGCCGGTCGCGGCGCTGATCCTGTCGCTCGCGGGCGCGTATGACGTGATCATCGCGCCCTCGACCAGCGCCACCAAAAACGTGCTGCCGCGCGTCGCCGCCTGCTCGACGTGATGCAGGTCTCCGACATCATCAAGGTCGTCTCGGCCGACACCTTCGAGCGGCCGATCTATGCCGGCAACGCCATCCAGACCGTCCGCGCCAAGGACGCCAAGAAGGTCATCACGGTTCGCACGACGGCCTTCGCCGCCGCCCCCGAAGGCGGCTCGGCCGCGGTCGAGTCGATCCCTGCCCCGGCGGCCGTCGGCATCTCGACCTTCGAAAAGGCCGAACTGTCGAAATCGGATCGCCCTGAGTTGACGTCCGCCAAGATCATCATTTCTGGCGGCCGCGGCATGGGCAACGGTGAGAACTTCACGAAGTACATCGAGCCGATAGCCGACAAACTCGGCGCTGCAATGGGTGCTTCGCGCGCGCCGCGGTCGACGCGGGCTATGCGCCGAACGACCTGCAGGTCGGCCAAACCGGCAAGGTCGTCGCCCCCGAGCTCTATACATCGCCGTCGGCATTTCCGGCGCGATCCAGCATCTCGCCGGCATGAAGGACTCGAAGATCATCGTCGCGATCAACAAGGACGGCGAAGCGCCGATCTTCCAGGTCGCCGATTACGGCCTCGTCGCAGATCTCTTCAAGGCGATGCCCGAGCTTCGACGAACTGCCAAGCTGCATCCCAAAAACCAAGTCCGCCGCAAGGATAACGCGCGGAAGCCAACATCAACTTTTTGCAAGGGACACGACTTCATTTCGACCAATCGCGCGTATATTGCTGATGGAAAAAGGCAAGCATCGCAGCCGTCCCGCCATCTGCCGGCGGACGATCAGCTTCGAAATTCGCAAAGTCGGCGTTATCGGCGCGGGCCAGATGGGCAAGGGCATCGCGCATGTCTGCGCGCTCGCCGGCTACGACGTCGCGATCAACGACGTGACGCCCGAGCGGATCGAGGCGGGCGTCACGGACATCGCCGTGCAGATGCGGAAATCGGTCGAGCGCGGCATTCCTCGAGGAAAAACGCGATCAGGCACTCGAGCGCATTTCGTTTGCCCCGACCCTTGAAGACTTCGGCGATTGCGACATCGTCATCGAGGCCGCCACCGAAAACGAGAGGTCAAGCGCCGCATCCTCACCGACGTGGCGCTGGTCGTGAAGCCCGACGGCATCATCGCCTCCAACACCTCGTCGATCTCGATCACGCGCCTCGCCTCGGGCATCACCGACCGCCCCGAAGCGCTTCATCGGCATTCACTTCATGAACCCCGTGCCGCTGATGGAGCTGGTCGAGCTGATCCGCGGCATCGCCACGGACGACGCGACCTTCGAGGAGGCAAGAGCCTTCGTCGAAAGCTCGGCAAGACGTCACGGTCGCCGAGGATTTCCCGGCCTTCATCGTCAATCGCATCCTGCTGCCGATGATCAACGAGGCGATCTACACGCTTTACGAAGGCGTGGGCTCGGTCGAAGCGATCGACACGGCGATGAAACTCGGCGCTCACCATCCGATGGGCCCGCTTGAGCTCGCCGACTTCATCGGTCTCGACACCTGCCTCTCTCGACTACCGCAGCGCGATGCAGGTGCTTTACGATTGCGGGCTCATGTCGATCGCGAGCGATCTCCCGCGAAATACCGGCCTTGTCCGCTGCTCGTGAAATACGTTGAGGCCGGTTGGCTCGGCCGCAAGACGAAGCGCGGTTTTTACGACTATCGCGCGCGCGCCGCATGTGCTGTTCTACGGCCATTACGACGTGCAGCCGCCGGACCCGCTGGAGCTGTGGGAGGCCGATCCCTTCGCCCCGCGCCTTGCCGACGGGAAAGAGGGCAAGGAAATCGTCGCGCGCGGCGCGTCCGACGACAAGGGCCAACTCATGACCTTCCTCGAGGCCTGCCGCGCCTTCGAAGCCAATGGCGGCCTGCCCTGCAACGTCACTTTCTTGTTGGAAGGCGAGGAGGAGACGGGGTCGCCCTCGCTTCCCGGTTTCCTCGAAAAGCACAAGGACGAGCTCTCGCAGCCCGACATCGCGCTCGTCTGCGACACCAGCATGTGGAACCCGAAGACGCCGGCGATCACCGTCATGCTGCGCGGCCTCGCGCAGGAGGAAGTCGTCATCAGGATCGCCAGCCACGACCTGCATTCCGGCATGTTCGGCGGCCCGGTGAACAATCCGGTGCATGTTCTGGCGAAAATCATCGGCGATCTGCATGACGACGAGGGCAAGGTCACGCTGCCGGGCTTCTACGCCGGCGTGCCGGATATCCCGGAAGACATCGCCGAGCAGTGGCGCAATCTCGAATTCGACGAGGGCCAGTGGCTCGCCGATGTCGGCCTCACCGCGGTTGGCGGCGAGAAGGGCAAGGGCGTCATGGAGCAGATCTGGGCGCGGCCCACCTGTGACGTGAACGGCATTGTGGGCGGCTATACGGGCAAGGGCTCAAAGACCGTGCTGCCGGCGCAGGCTTCCGCCAAATTCTCCTTCCGTCTCGTCGGTCAGCAGAACGCGACGGCGATCCTCGAGTCTTTCCGCGCCTTCGTGCGCGAGCGGCTCCCCGCCGACGCCAAGGTCGAATTCATCAACCATGGCGCCTCGAACGCGTTGCAGCTTCCCTTCAGCTCCGAGGCGCTCTCCCGCGCCCGCCGCGCCTTGACGACGGAGTGGGAGAAGGACGCGGCGCTCACCGGTTGCGGCGGCTCCATCCCGATTGTCGGCGCCTTCAAGCGCGACCTGAACATGGACACGCTGATGATCGGCTTCGCGCTGGACGACGACCGCATTCATTCGCCCAACGAGAAATACAGCTATACGAGCTTCCACAAGGGGGCCCGGAGCTGGGCCCGGGTGCTGGACGCGCTGGCTGGATGAGCGAACATGATGCGATGAGCAAGAAACTTCCCGATCTCGGTCCAAAAACGTCAGATCACGCCGCCGCAACGCTTCGTGCTGCAGCAAATCTGGTCCCGATCTTCGGAGCGGGCCTTGCTGAGATTGTTACAAACATCATACCAAATCAGCGTCTCGATAGGATTGAAAGATATTTAAGCCTACTTCGTGATGAGTTGCTCGCAAAAGGACTATTAGAAGATAGTCCAAAATTAGCGCACCACGTTAACGTCGCGATCATCGAAGATGGAGCGTTCCAAGCTGCACGCTCACTCTCTGATCAGAGAACTAAGTTTATCGCTAGGTGTGTCGCTGAAGGAATATCTGCGGAGGAAGCTGAAAAAATTAGAGAGCGTAAACTGCTTCGTATCCTTGGTGAGCTGGACGATGAAGAAATAATGGTGCTTAGATCAATTTCTTCCAACGATTGGTCGCTGATGAATGATGCAAGGCCTGAGCCGCCTTATATTGGTTGTTCTGAAAAAGTCGCCAGAGACAACGTATTATGGGATCAATCATTTGAGCGGCTTGAGCAGTTAGGATTGATCCATTTTAGACAAATAGTTAAGAAAGTGGATTCATTTTCTTCACTTCCAGAATATGATGCTTTCGGAAAGAGGAAAGGATACTACCTAATAACAGCATTAGGGGCATACCTACTTCAACATCTTAGGCAGTAGCCAGCTTACGCCTCGCGCGTTTGCGTCACGAACTCCAATTTGCTTCCTGACATTGACTCAAATTGGGATTAATTCCCCCCGCGTCCCGCGCTGCTTGCATCCATAAAAGCGGTTCTTCTCGAAGATCGGCTCGGCGCCGGGCCGTTCGTCCTTTAAGAATTCGCAGTTTTCGAAGACGCACTCGACCAGGCGGCAGTCGCTGAAGAGGCAGGCGCCGCCGAGATTGTCGAGTTCGAAACGGCAGCGCTTGAACGTGCAGTTCAGGAAGTCGACGCTCCGGAAGGAGCAGCCCTGGAACACGCAATCCTCGAAAGTCGTGTCCGAGATCAGCGCGGTGTTGAACAGCTCCCAATACCAGGTCATCCGGGTGAAGCAGCAGCCGAGAATGACGCCCTCGACGCTGGGCGAACTGATCTCGAAATCCTCGAAGCTGCAATAGGCGAAGATCGTCTCCGCCGGCAGCGCGGCGAAGCGGCCGCAGCTTTCCGTGAATTCTTCCCCCTGCGCCAGCGTCATCCCGTCCATCGGTCCCTCCGTAGGCTTTCGCCGGACCATGCGCCGAGAAAGCCGGACGCGCATTGCGCTCGCGCACAGGAGTCCGGCAGGGTCGAGCCCGGGGCCCATGACCCCGCCGGGCCCGTGGCGCCATGACTTTACCGGCCAGCGGGGATCGCGCGGCGTGGAAACCCCTGCTAATACGCGGCAATCCGTCGCTCGCAATCCTGCTCAGGATCGGCTATGTAAGAAAACGTCCAAACAAGGCGGCAGGCAGGACGGGGCTCGCCGCCGGGTTTGATGGGCGTCAAGGATC
The DNA here is from genome assembly GCF_049675845.1 of Methylocystis parvus. Classification (GTDB taxonomy): domain Bacteria; phylum Pseudomonadota; class Alphaproteobacteria; order Rhizobiales; family Beijerinckiaceae; genus Methylocystis; species Methylocystis parvus_A. The sequence continues at coordinate 2,625,908 of NZ_CP187161.1, read as the reverse complement.
GAAGGGTTCGTAGATGGTGTATCGGCGATATTTCGAGGCAGCCGTCTCCCGTCTGAAGGACGAGCGTCGCTATCGCGTTTTCGTGCATCTCGAGCGCGATGTGGAAACCTTCCCCCTCGCCAAATGGCATCGCGACGACGGAAGCGTTCACGACGTAACCGTCTGGTGCTCCAATGACTATCTCGGCATGGGCCAGCACCCTGAGGTGATCGAGTCCATGGTCGACACCGCATCGCGGGTCGGCGCGGGCGCGGGCGGCACCCGCAATATTTCCGGCACCAGCCACGCCATCGTCGAGCTCGAGCGCGAGCTCGCCGACCTTCACGGCAAGGAGGCGGCCCTCGTCTTCACCTCGGGCTGGATCTCCAATCTCGCGGCGATCTCGACCATCGCCGACCTGCTGCCGAACTGCGTCATTCTCTCCGACGCGTCGAACCACAATTCCATGATCGAGGGCGTGAAGCGCTCGCGCGCCGAGCGCAAGATCTTCCGCCACAACGATCTCGCTCATCTTGAAGAACTTTTGATCGAAGCCGGCGACCGGCCGAAGCTCGTCGTCTTCGAGAGCCTTTATTCGATGAACGGCAATATCGCGCCCGTCGCCGAAATTGCGGCGCTGGCCGAGCGCTACGGCGCCATGACCTATGTGGACGAGGTCCATGCGGTCGGCATGTACGGCGCGCGCGGCGGCGGCATTTGCGAGCGCGAAGGCGTGATGGACCGCATCGACGTCATCGAGGGCACGCTGGCCAAGGGCTTTGGCGTCATCGGCGGCTATGTCGCGGGCGACGCGGTCGTCATCGACGCCATCCGCTCCTATGCCGGCGCCTTCATCTTCTCGACGGCCCTGCCGCCGGCGGTCGCCGCCGCGGCCTGCGCCTCGGTCCGCCTCCTCAAGCGCCGCTCCGATCTGCGCGCCGCGCATCAGCGCGCCGGCCATATCACCAAGCACGCCCTGTCGGCCGCAGGCCTGCCGGTTCTCGAAAACGGCTCGCATATCGTGCCGGTGATGGTGCGCGACGCCGAGCTGTGCAAGGCGGCGAGCGACCTGCTGCTCACGCGGCACAACATCTACATCCAGCCCATCAACTATCCGACCGTCGCCAAGGGCTCCGAGCGCCTGCGCATCACGCCGACGCCGCGTCACACGCACGACCATATCGCGCATCTCGTCGAAGCGATGGTCGATGTCTGGCATACGCTCGGCATCGCCTTCGTCGAGCCGCCGTCGCATCTCCATGTCGACGAGAAGAGCGACGAGCGCTGCACCTATCCCGAGATCAAGCTCGCCGCGCAGTAAGCGCGAAGGCTGCGAATTGAAGGCCCCGGCTGCGCGGCAGTCCGGGGCCTTTCGCTTTTTCATGGCCGGCTTCGCCATCGCGAGTCTCGAGCGCATTTTGCTGAAGCGGAAACCGGTTCGGCGCGGGAAAGCGCGTCTCAATAGAAAGACGGAGCCCCGATGCGATCGGATCGGAAAAGGCTCTAAGGCGAAGCGGCAAAGACAAGCGACGACGCGCTGCATTGCTTCGCGCGAGACGACGCGTCCCATTTCGACGCCTTCGCCCGAAACTATCCAGCGGCGTGGACGTCGCTTCGCCTCCCTGTCTTTCCAGTGTGTTTTAAGGGAACGTTCAATTGTCGCGCTTCGCGGTCCCCGGCATTTTTGCCGGATAGTTAAATCTCGCGGCGGCCCGCGCCTAACCTCGCACGGGTGCTGATTTATCTCGCCGATTCGACCCGGCTGCGCCAAAGCCGATGGCGACTGATCGATAAAATGCGCCGCAACCGTTCGGTTGATTAAAATTGTCCCGAGCGGATTCGGTCCGCCTTAAGCGGCTTCATGTCCTCTGCTTTCGCTACGAACTGGCAACCACATTCGCAAATAGGGTCCATCGCCATGAGCCGTGTTCACTATTCTTTCGACAGCGCCGTCGCAGCCGTCGCCGCGGCGCCGGAAACCAGGGAATCCCCGATCGTGCGCGCCGTACGCCGCGCAAAGCGGCCCAGCCGGCCCTATCTCCGGCGCGCGATGGAGAATCTCGGTCTTTTCGCCTTCGGCTTCGGCGCGACGAACCTGCTCATTCACTTCGCGGTCGGCTTCTTCTACGCGCTGCGCATGTCGAGCATGGTCCCGCACCTCAATCTCTGAGCCGCCGATAGTCGGCGGCTCCCTTACCCGCCGAGACCAAAGGCCGCGAGCGCCGCCATGTTCACGATCTCGCTGTCCGTCGAGCCGAGCTGCGTGATCTGAACGGGCTTGTCGAGACCGACGATCAGCGGACCGAGCACGGTGGCGTCGCCGAGCTCCTGGAGCATCTTGGTCGAGATGGCCGCCGAGTGGAACGCCGGCATGATGAGGACATTGGCCGTGTCCTTCAGCCGGCTGAAGGGGTAGGCGCTCATCAATTCCTTGTTGAGCGCGATGTCCGCGCCCATCTCGCCTTCATACTCGAAATCGACGCGCCGCGAATCCAGCACGCGCACGGCGTCGTGCACGCGCTCGGTGCGCTCGCCCGGCGGATAGCCGAAGGTCGAGAAGGCGAGCATCGCTACGCGGGGCGTGAGGCCAATGCGGCGCGCGACGCCCGCCGCTTCGATGGCGATTTCCGCCAGCTCCTCGGCTTCCGGCAGTTCTGTGATCGCGGTGTCGGCGACGACGACGACCCGCCCCTTGGCGAGAATGAGCGAAACGCCGATGACGCGATGTCCCGGCTTCTGGTCGACGACGCGTCGAACTTCCTCGAGCGCGTTCGAGAAGTTTCGCGTGACGCCCGTCACCATCGCGTCGGCGTCGCCCCGCGCGACCATGGCGGCGGCGAAGTGGTTGCGGTCCTGGTTGATCAGGCGCTGGCAGTCGCGCAGCAGAAAGCCCTTGCGCTGCAGCCGTTCGAAGAGGAACTGCGCATACATCGCGTTGCGGTGGGAGAGCTTGGCGTTGTGGATCTCGATGCCGGGGATCAGCTCGACGCCGGCGTTCGCGGCGTTCGCCTTCACGCGGTCCTCGCGCCCGACGAGCACCGCCGTTCCCAATCCCTGATTGACGAAAGTGACCGCCGCGCGAATGACCTGCTGCTCCTCGCCCTCGGCGAAGACGACGCGCTTGGGCTCGCGCCGCACGCGTTCGAAGACGGTCTGCATCAAACCCGCGATCGGGTCGCGGCGCGCGGAGAGCTCGGCGCGATAGGCCTTCATGTCGATGATCGGCCGGCGCGCCACGCCCGACTCCATCGCCGCGCGCGCCACCGCCGGCGGCACGACCGAGATGAGGCGCGGATCGAAGGGCGCGGGGATCAGGTAGTCGCGTCCGAAGCGCGGACGCGCGCCGCGATAGGCGTTGGCGACTTCGTCCGGCACGTCTTCGCGCGCAAGATCGGCCAGCGCCTGCACGGCGGCGATCTTCATCTCCATGTTGATGGTCTTCGCGCGCACGTCGAGCGCGCCGCGGAAGATGTAGGGAAATCCCAGCACGTTATTGACCTGGTTGGGATAGTCCGAGCGCCCCGTCGCGATGATGCAGTCCGGCCGCGCCGCGCGCGCTTCCTCCGGCGTGATTTCCGGATCGGGATTCGCCATGGCGAAGACGATGGGGTCTTTGGCCATGCTCTTCAGCATGTCCGGCGTCAACGCGCCGGCGACCGAAAGCCCGTAGAAAATATCCGCGCCTTCCAGCGCCTCGGCCAGCGTGCGCGCCTTGGTTTCCACGGCGTGCGCGCTCTTCCACTGGTTCATGCCCTCGGCGCGGCCGCGATAGACGACTCCCTTCGTGTCGCAGAGCGTGATGTTGCGCGGATCGAAGCCGAGCGCTCTCGCGAGATCGAGACAGGCGATGCCCGCGGCGCCCGCGCCGTTGCAGACGAGTTTCGTGTCCTTGATGTCGCGGCCCGTCAGCAGCAGCGCATTGACGAGGCCGGCCGCCGAGATGATCGCCGTGCCGTGCTGGTCGTCGTGAAAGACCGGAATGTCCATCAATTCGCGCAGCCGCTCTTCGATCACGAAGCATTCGGAGCCTTGATGTCCTCGAGATTGATGCCGCCGAAGGACGGGCCGAGATAGCGCACCGCGTTGATGAAGTCCTCGACTTCCTTCGCGTCGATCTCGAGGTCGATCGAGTCGATATCGGCGAAGCGCTTGAAGAGGGCGGCCTTGCCCTCCATCACCGGCTTCGCGGCGAGCGCGCCGAGATCGCCGAGGCCCAAAATCGCCGTGCCGTTGGTGATGACGGCGACCATGTTGCCGCGCGTCGTATAGTCGTAGGCGAGCGAGGGGTCTTTCGCGATGGCCAAGACGGGAACCGCGACGCCCGGGGAATAGGCGAGAGAGAGATCGCGCTGCGTCGCCATGGGCTTGGTGGACACCACGGCGAGCTTTCCGGGGCGCCCGCGCGAGTGAAAGAGCAGCGCCTCCTTCTCCGTGAAGATGGGACGGCCGTCGATGCTCTCTTTCATTGGGGCAAGCCTTTCCGATTGCTGCGCCTGTTGCGGCGCAGCATAGACGGGAGCGGGCGGGATTCACAAGCGGCTCAGCTGGGGACGGCGGGGCCTAACCTCCAACGGGAGCCCCGCTCCCCCTTCGGTTCCATCATCGAGCCCCTGCCAGCATCCGCGCTCGCCCCGGAACAATCCGCGCCTACCCCGCGTTGTCGCAACTCTTTACGCCCGGCGCCCGCGCGCGCCGCAATGGAGGCGGTGATGAACAGCATCATTTACATCGTCGGCTTGATCGTGATCGTGATGGCGATCCTCTCTCTGCTCGGCCTGCGATAGGAGGCTCTGATGACCGACGTCATCCGGCCCGGCTATGAGCCGGCGCGGCCGTCCGTCTCCGGCACGGAGCGCGCGGCCTTTCTCACCGCCGTCGACTGGGGCGCCATTCTCGCGGGCGTCGCGGTCGCCACGGCGATTTCCTTCGTCATGGCGGCTTTCGGCTCCGGCATCGGACTGTCGCTCGCCTCACCCTATGAAGGCGCGTCGCCCATGACGCACGCCATCGCGCTCGCGCTGTGGGTGTTGTGGGTGACGGTGTCGAGTTATGCGGCCGGCGGCTATGTCTGCGGGCGCCTGCGCCGCCGCGTCGTCGACGCCCCGAAGGACGAAGTGGAGGTGCGCGACGGCGCGCATGGGCTCACGGTCTGGGCGACCTCCATGCTCATAATCGCCTTCGCCGCGGGTTCATCGCTCTACACGCTCGGCAAGGCCGGCACGGAGGCCATTACGGAGCAGGCGCAGAAAAGCGGCGTCGCGACCAATCCGGTGGATTATCGCGTCGACACGTTGATGCGCGGCGAGGGCGCAATGGGCGGCGGCGCGCAAATGGGCCGTATGGGGACGCCGGCGGCCGGGACGGCGACGACGACGGCGGACACGCGCCAGATCGTCTCGCGCATTGTCGCGCGCGGCCAGGCCACGGGCGAGATCAGCGACCAGGACAAGACCTATCTGCAGAACGTGCTCTCCTCGAGCGCGGGCCTTGCGCCGAATGACGCCCGCGCGCGGGTCGACGCGCTCTCGCAGCAGGTGCGGGACGATCACGCCCGGGCCAAGGAACTCGCCGACAAGGCGCGCAAGGCCGGGATCATCGCAAGCTTCATCGCCGCGGCGGCGATGCTGCTCGCGGCCGCCTCCGCCTGGGGCGGCGCGGTTCTGGGCGGGCGCCACCGCGACGAGAATCTCGGAATGTCAGCGGCGATGCGCTTCTGGTAGGAGGAGGCGAAAATGGGACGTTCAGTGCTCTTGTGGCTGCTCGGGGTGCCGATCCCGATCATCATCCTTCTCGCCATGTGGCGGTAGCGCAAAAGCCCCGGACAAAATCCGGGGCTTTTTTCTTGGGCCCTCCACAGCGCAGAAGGCCCCGCGAATGGCGCCTCCGCCGGGCGGCGGCTAAACTGCCCGGCATGAGCGAGAGAGCCCCGGATCAGGCCGCCAGCGCGGCGCGCGCAACGCCGATGATCGCCCAATATATCGAAATCAAGGCGGCGAACACGGATTGCCTGCTCTTCTACCGCATGGGCGATTTCTACGAATTGTTCTTCGACGACGCGGAGGTCGCCTCGCGCGCGCTCGGCATCATGCTCACGAAGCGCGGCAAGCATCTGGGCGACGACATTCCAATGTGCGGCGTGCCGGTCGAGCGCGCCAACGACTATCTGCAAAAGCTCATCGCGCTCGGCCATCGCGTCGCGGTCTGCGAGCAGATCGAGGACCCGGCCGAAGCGAAGAAGCGCGGCGCGAAGTCTGTCGTGAAGCGCGACGTTGTGCGGCTTGTCACGCCCGGCACGATCACCGAGGACGCGCTGCTCGACCCCGCCCGCGCCAACGCTTTCGCCGCTGTCGCGCGCGTCAGGAGCGGCGACGGGTGGCGCTATGGCGTTGCGAGCGTCGATATTTCGACGGGCGCCTTCACTGTCGTCGAATGCGCAGAGAGCGAGTTGTCCTCGACGCTCGCGCGCCTCGAACCGCGCGAGATCGTCGCCGCTGAGGCGCTGTGCCGCGAAGAGGCGGTCGCGACTGTCTTCGCCAATGTCGCCGCGCCTGTCGCCCCGCTCGGGCGCGAGGCCGGCGACGCGTCGCGGCGGCTGATGGATTTCTACGGCGTCTCGACGCTCGATGGTTTCGGTGCGCTGAGCGACGCGGAGCTTGCCGCCGCCGCGACGGCGATCCTATACGTTGAGCGCACGCAGAAAGGCGTGCGCCCGGCGCTATCGCGGCCGATGAGCCTGCGCGAAAGCGCGACGCTCGACATAGACGCGGCGACGCGCGCCAATCTGGAGCTGATGCGCACGCTGTCGGGCGCGCGGGAGGGTTCGCTCCTTTCCGTCGTCGATCTCACCGTGACGTCGGCGGGCGCAAGGTTGCTTGCGGAGCGTCTCGCGGCGCCCTCGACCGATCCCGCGCTCATCGCCGCGCGTCTCGACGCGGTGGCCTTCTTTCTTGAACGCCCGGAGATTCGCAGCGCCCTGCGCTCAAAGCTGTCGCGCGCCCCCGATCTCGCCCGCGCCGTGTCGCGACTGTCATTGCAACGCGGCGGCCCGCGCGATGTTGCGAGCGTCGGCGCCGCGCTTTCCGCCGCGCGCGACATTGCGGATCTCTTCGTACGCGCCGAGACGCCTGCGGAAGTCGCGAGCGACGTGGCGACGCTTGCAAGCGCCGACGCCGCGCTGGCGCATGAAATTGCGCGCAGCCTCAAGGACAGCGTTCCGCTCGACAAGCGGGGCGGCGATTTCGTGCGCGAAGGACGCGACACGGAGCTTGATGAATCGCGCGCCCTGCGCGACGAAAGCCGCGTCGTCATCGCCTCGCTGCAGGCCCGTTACGCCGAGGCGACGGGAACCAAGCTCAGGATCAAGCACAACAACTTTCTCGGCTATTTCCTCGAAGTGCCCGCCGCGCAGGGCGAGAAGCTTCTGCGCGACGAGACCTTCACACATCGCCAGACCATGGCCGACGCCATGCGTTTCTCGACGCGCGAGCTTGCCGATCTGCAAAGCAGGATCGCTTCCGCCGCCGACCGCGCCCTGGCGCGGGAGCTGGCGATCTTCGACGCCTTGTCAGGCGAAATCCTGGCGCGCATGGAAGAGCTGCAGGCGCTCGCGCAAGGCTTCGCGCGGCTCGACGTATTGAGCGCGCTGGCCGAGGTCGCGGAGAAGCGCAACTGGACGCGCCCCTCCGTCGATCTTTCGCTCGACTTCGACATTGTTGGCGGGCGTCACCCGGTCGTCGAAGCGTCGCTAGAGGCGCAAGGCAAGGCGTTCGCGGCGAATGACTGCGATCTCTCCGGCGACAAGGCCGGGCGCATCGCCGTTGTCACGGGCCCGAACATGGCGGGCAAATCGACCTTCCTGCGTCAGAACGCGCTCATCGCGCTGCTCGCGCAGGCCGGATCCTATGTGCCGGCGAGCGAAGCGCGCATCGGCGTCGTGGACCGCCTCTTCTCGCGCGTCGGCGCCTCGGACGATCTTGCGCGGGGACGCTCGACCTTCATGGTCGAGATGGTGGAGACGGCGGCGATCCTCAATGGCGCGACGCCGCGCTCGCTGGTCATTCTCGATGAAATCGGCCGCGGCACCGCGACGTTCGACGGCCTCTCCATCGCCTGGGCGACGATCGAGCATCTGCACGAAGTGAACCGCGCGCGGGCGATTTTCGCGACGCATTTCCACGAGCTCACGCAGCTCACCAAGCGCATGGCGCGGCTCGTGAACCTCACCATGAAAGTCACCGATCACGCGGGCGAAGTGGTGTTTCTGCATGAAGTGATCAAAGGCGCCGCCGACCGGTCCTACGGCGTGCATGTCGCGCAGCTCGCGGGCCTTCCTGCAAGCGTCGTTTCGCGCGCGCACGCCATTCTCGCGGAGCTCGAAGCCGCCGACCGCCGCGCGCCGGTCGAGGCGCTGATCGACGATCTTCCGCTGTTCAAGCATGTCGTCGAGGCCGCGCAGCCGAAAGACGCGCTGCGCGAGGCGCTGGCGAAGATCGATCCCGACCAGCTGAGCCCGCGCGAAGCGCTCGCGGCGTTGTACGAGTTGAAAGGGAAATCCTAGGGCGACGGCTTCGGATTGTGGGCGGCGTTGAGGCGCCGCCCGTTGCATGCGTCAGGCTTTGGCGGACGCTGTTTTCGGCGGCGATTTTGTCTCGGAAGCTTCGGCGTCTTCTTCCGCTGCCGCAGAGTCTGTCGTTACATCCGCGGCCCCCGCTTCTTCCGGCGCGGCGTCGATCGCTTCGGCGTCGGCGGATGCTTCGTCCGATGCGGGTTCAGCCGCGGGCGCAAAGACGTTCCGCTTCGCGTCGGCTAAAACAAGATGGCGCAGGTAAGACGAGTCCTGATCCGGGGCCTCTTCGAGCTTGAGGAGAATCCTGAGAGCCTGCATGGCGTCAAAGTTCGCGACAACTGCACTCGACATCCTTGTCCTCCCATCGCAGCGCTTCGACAAAATCGTTTGAGCGCGCGCACTCAGGACAGGATTCAAATTTGTCGAAACTTCGCTGTCGCGCCCGCCGAAACGTGTCGCGACGCACGAACGAGGATCATCCACATATTAGTTTTTTCGCGCGCATATGAGCTGGATCGGACACGCGCGCGAGAGAAGGCGCCGCGCATTCAGCGCGCGTAACGCGCGAAGATGAACTGCGTGTCGCCGTAGCGCCGCGCGTCTTCCTGCTTCAATTGCGCCGGCAGCTCGATCGCGGCGTCGGCTGCTTCCTCGATCACGACGAGCGCGTCTTGCGCAAGCCAGCCGCCATCGGCGAGCGATGAAAGCACGCGGTCGCCGAGGCCCTTCCCATAGGGCGGATCGAGAAAGGCGAGCGAGAAGATTTCGCCCGGCGGCGCGTCGCCGAGCTTCGTCGCGTCGCGGCGGAAGATGCGCGTGACGCCGCCGAGTCCGAGCGCCTCGATATTGGCGCGCAGCAGCGCGCGCGCCTCCGTTCCGTCATCGACGAAGAGCGCGCGCTTCGCGCCGCGCGAAATCGCCTCCAACCCCAGAGCGCCCGTGCCAGCGAAAACGTCGATGACCGCCGCGCCTTCGACCGGGTTGTCGAAACGATGCGCCAGAATGTCGAAGACGGATTCGCGTAGGCGATCCGATGTCGGGCGGATCGACTGCGAGCGCGGCGCGTTGAGGGCGCGCCCGCGCAGCGCGCCGCCGACGATCCGCATTGACTATTCGCCGCGCGGTTTGCGGGGACCCCTCGGCGCGCCCTTGGACGGTCCCTTGCCGGGGCCGCGTCCTTTCGGCGGACCTTTGGGCGGTCCCTTGCGCGGCGGGCCGCTGCGAGGCCCGCGTGCGGCGCCTTCCCGCGGCGGCCTGCCTTCGCCGGAGCGCGGCGCGCGCGGTTTGCGCTCCTCGCCGCCGCTGTGCGAAAAACTGCGCTCACCTTGCGGCCGGTCGAATTTGCGCGGGCGCTCGTCGCGGCCCTGGCGCCCCTGTTCGCCATGGCGCTCGCGGCGTTCCCCCCGCTCGCCTTCGAAAGCGCGATTGCGGGGCGGACGCTCGCCGCCCCCGTGCGCCTGGCGCGGCGCTTCGTCGCCGTCGCGGCGTGGCGGCCGCCGCTCATATCGGCCTTGCTCTCCGTCCTGCGGACGCGTGCGGCCGTAACTGCGGGTCGCCCCGCCCTCGCCCCGGGCGCGATGCGGTTGCGCCTCCGAACGCTCGCGCGGCGCCCGCGCGGGCCGCTCGCCGCGCTCCCCTTCAAAGCGTCCGCGCCGCCCTTCGGCCCCGCGATGCTCATCGCGCGCAAGCCCCTCGTCGCGGGGGCGCCGGGCCCCGGCGCGCGCCGGCCGCTCTGTCTCCGATTCCTCGCGGCGCGGGCGTCGGCCCGTGCGCATGGCGTCGAAACGCTTTGCGTTGCGCGAGGACATTTCTTCCTCCGCCGACGCCTTGCTCCGCGTCAGCCTCACCCGCTCCACCGCGACGGCGCGGCCCTTGCGGTCGGCGGTGGCGCTACGCTCGATCTTGGCGCGCGGGCCCTTCTCGCTTCTCTCGTCGCGCTCCTTGCGCAGCACGGAGACATGCTTGCGGGAACGCTTGTCGATCTTGACGCGCTTCTCCTGTTCCTCGGCGGGCGTCGCCTCGCGCAAGGGCGAGGCGAAATCGACGCCCGCGAGCTCGGCGAGGCTCTTGCCCAACTGCTCGCGCAGGATCTTGAGCTTCACCTCCTCGACGGCGCCTTCGGCGAGATCGCCGAGCTGGAACGGCCCGTAGGAGACGCGGATGAGGCGCGTCACGTCGAGGCCGAGATGCTCCATCACGCGTTTGACTTCGCGATTCTTGCCCTCGGTCAGGCTCATCGCGATCCAGGCGTTGGCGCCTTGCACGCGTTCGAGCCGCGCCTCGATCGGCGCGTAATCGACGTCCTCGACGGTGACGCCTTTTTTCAGCTCGTCGAGTTTCGCCTGATCCGTCTCGCCATGAACGCGCACGCGATAGCGGCGCGTCCAGCCGGTGGCGGGCAATTCGAGCGTGCGCGCGAGGCCGCCGTCATTAGTGAGCAGCAGCAGCCCTTCGGTGTTGATGTCGAGACGCCCGACGCTGACGAGGCGCGGCAAATCCGGACGGCGCTCGTCGAGAAAAGCGAAGACGGTCGCGCGTCCTTCGGGGTCGCTCGCCGTCGTCACGAGTCCGGCCGGCTTGTGGAACAGGAAAAGCCGCGTGCGCTCGCGCGCCTGCATGGGTTCGCCGTCGATGGTGATCTTGTCGGTCTCGGTCACATTGACGGCGGGGGTGGTCAGGACCTTGCCATTGACGGCGACGCGGCCTTCCGCGATCCAGTCCTCGGCGTCGCGGCGCGAGCAGACGCCGGCGCGCGCCATGGCCTTGGCGATGCGTTCGCCCTCGAAGGCGCTCGTCTTCTCGACCGGCGCGGGGAGGGATTTGGGTTTGGCGCGCTTGGCGTCGGCGCGCGGCTTTGCGGGCTTCGCGGATTTGGCGCCGCGCGGCTTGTCGTCGAATTTGCGCGCATCGCTGCGGGCGGTCTTGTCGCGCGGCGTCTTGCCGGGCGCGGCATTCGTGTCGCGGCGGCGCATCGGGCGGTCGCCGCCGGGCGCGCCGGAGCGCTTGGTTGGTTTCTTGTCGGCCATGGTCTTTGATAGCAGGCGGAGTGATTGCTTTGAAGCGGCTTCGCAGGGAATGACCGAAATGGCGTCTGTCACGAAGACGATTAACCCACTTCCTCATGCTGAGGAGGCCCCGAAGGGGCCGTCTCGAAGCAGGAGGAAGCGGCTCGCGACACGGGTTTCCTCGTCCTTCGAGACGGCGGCTGCGCCGCCTCCTCAGGATGAGGAAACCCTACCGGGTCCATTGTCGGCAAGGAGAACCGCGGAGCTCGCAGGGTGAGTTCATCCGACCCCTTCGCCGCCGCCTTTGAAGCCGCCCGCGCCGCCGCAGCGGCCGAGGAAGTCCCCGTCGGCGCCGCGATCGTGCGCGCGGGCGAGATCATCGCGACCGCCGGCAATCGCACGCTGCGCGACAAGGATCCCACCGCCCACGCCGAGATGCTGGCGATTCGCGCCGCCTGCGAAAAGATCGGCAGCGAGCGGCTCATCGACTGCGATCTCTATGTGACGCTGGAGCCCTGCGCCATGTGCGCCGGCGCGATCTCCTTCGCGCGCATCCGGCGCCTTTATTTCGCGTCGGACGATCCCAAGGGCGGCGCCGTCGAGCATGGGCCGCGCTTCTTCTCGCAGCCGACCTGCCATCACGCGCCCGAAGTCTATGGCGGCATTCGCGAGAGCGAGGCGGCGCAGTTGCTGCGCGACTTCTTTCAGTCGAGACGCTGATTCTCCAGCCGCTCGGCGGCTTGCAGAAGCTGCTCGCGCAAGGCGTCCCGGCAGGCGTCGCCAGCCTCGAAAATGCGCGAGGTCTTGAAGAGGTCGAGCGCCAGATATTGATGCACCGCGGGCGCGATCAGCACGTCCGGGGGATTTTCCTCGATCATGCGCGAGCTGATCGAGTTCATGAGAATCTGGCTCGCCACGATGATCGTCTGGAAGGGCGAGGGCGCGCGCAGATCGCTCTCCGGGCCCGAATTGCCGGAGACGTTCACGGCGACGATGATGTCGGCCTTGCCGGCGAGATGGTCGTAAGGCAGCGGATTGACGAGGCCGCCGTCGACGAGATAGCCGACCTCGCTTTTCGGCGGGCGCACGACGCCGGGAATCGCCATGGAGCCGGCGACGGCGGTGCGCAGCGAACCGCCCGAAAACACCGCCTCCGTGCGGCGGCGGAAGTCCGTCGCCACGACCGTCAACGGAATGCGCAGCTCTTCGAAGGTCTCGGGCATGCCCGCCGGCCAGAAGGCGTCGAGAAAGCGCACGCCGTCGAAGAGCAGCGGATGGGCGAGGCGCTGGAGCAGCGGCTGGCGGCGACGCGCCCGCGCATAAAGGAGCTTGCGCGCGAGATTGATCCGGTTGGCGAGGATCGCATCCGTATGGGCGCGCAGCTCGGCGCCCGAAAAGCCGGCGGCGTAGGCGGCGCCGATGATGGCGCCGATCGAGGTTCCGGCCATGGCGACGGGCTGCACGCCGATCTCGTCGAGCGCCTGAAGCACGCTGATATGGGCGAGGCCGCGCGCGCCCCCGCCCCCAAGCGCCAGGGCGACCGTCCGGCCGCCGAGAACGCCGCCGCGACTCATCAGAGGAACTTGCCGAGCGCTTGGAGCGTCGCCTCGGGCGCTTCCTCCATGGCGTAGAGACCGCTGTCGACGGCGGCGCCCGTCACGTCGTCGCCCCATTCCTTCCAGGCGTCGAGCAGCGCGCCGCCGAGACCGGGGAAGGTCGCTTCGCCATAGATAATAAGAGTTGGCGTGAGCAGCTTCTTGCCCGCCGCCTTGTCGGCGGCCAGCGCTTCCTTGTCCAGCGTCGCGCCGGCGCGGTAATCCTCGCAAAAGGCGTGGATGCGCGTCGGTTCGTTGAAGGCCGCGTGATAATGGGCGACGGCCTGCGCGCTGAAGGCGTCGAGCGACTTGTCTTTCGACGAATCCTTGAGCGCGTCGTTCAGGAAGTCGGCGGGATCGAGCGCAACGAGCTCCTCGGGCTGGGGCGGGTCCATGCTCAGGAAGCGCGACCGGCCGACGCGCCACAGATCGCTCGCGCCGAAATTGTCGTCGATCGGCGCAATATTGATGAGGACGAGCTTCGTCAGTCGGCCGGGATGGTCGAGCGCGAGGCGGAAGCCTACGCGCGCGCCGCGGTCATGGCCGACGAGCGAGAATTGCACATGGCCGAGCGCCTCCATGACCTTGACCACGTCGTCGGCCATTTCGCGCTTCGCATAGGCTTCGCCCTTCTCGCTGTCCGGCGCCGCGGACCAGCCATAGCCGCGCAGATCCAAGGCGACGACGGTGAAGCGCTCGGCGAGCTTGGGCGCGATCTTCGCCCAGGCGACATGCGTCTCGCCGAAGCCGTGCAGCAGGAGGAGCGCGGGGCCGGCGCCATGAGAGCGGGCGAATATTTTTCCAGCCTGCGTGTCGATCCAGTGCGAGGCGAAACCGGGGAAGAGATCGGCGAGTTCGGACATGACTCCAACCATGCTCAGGACAGCCTTGCGGCCACTATTTTCAGCGACGTTATATAGTAACGCTTGTCGAAGCGGTCACGGTTTTTCTTTTCTCGCGGCCGCAAGCGACTTTGTCACGGAAAACACGACTTTCCTTCGCTTGAAAAGCCTGTCGAAGCGTTACAAAGTTGGTTTAGGTCAAAAAAAGCGAAGCACGAATTCCAAACGCTTCGGGGAGGAAAAATGAGCAAAATTCTCGATGAAGTCATGTCGGCCAATGCGGCCTATGTTTCGGGCTTCGGCTCCAAGGGCGAACTCGCTCTGCCGCCGGCGCGCGGCTTCGCGATTCTGACCTGCATGGACGCGCGTCTCGATCCGGCGAAATACGCCGGCCTCTCGGAAGGCGACGCACATGTCATTCGCAACGCCGGCGGCCGCGCGTCGGACGACGCGATCCGTTCGCTCGTCATTTCGCACAAGCTGCTCGGCACGAAAGAATGGTTCGTGATCCATCACACCAATTGCGGCATGGAGCTCTTCTGCGACGAGGTGATGGGCGATCTGCTCGAAGACAATCTCTCGACCGCCGCGCTCGACATGTCGACGCTGAAATGGTCGAACCCGCAGCATGGCGGCGGCTGCTCCGCCGGCCACTTCATCAAGTGGCACACGATCAAGAATCAGGAAGACAGCGTCGCGCAGGACGTCGCCCGCATCCGCTCGCATCCGCTGGTGCCGAAAAACATCCCGATCTACGGCTATATCTACGACGTGAAGACCGGCAAGCTCATCGAAGTGCCGAAGGCGACGGCGGTCGGCAAGGCGGCGTGATCGGGCAGCGCGCCGCTCGATCGAAGGTCGTTGACGCCCCTCGTGCTTCGAGACGCCTGCTTCGCAGGCTCCTCAGCATGAGGGGCTTTTTCTATCGCGGTTACAAAGGCCTCATGCTGGAGACCTTTGCACGGAAGCGGGTGTCTGCGCGAGACGGGTTTAACGTGCCCGTGGGCCGCTGTTGGATCTGTCGGTTTGGGCGGCGGGGATGCTTCGCCTGGACAGGCCAGCGCTGGGCGGACGCTCCCCGGGGCGTCCGCCTTGCCTTCACTGCGCCGCGAGGACGCGCCAGCGACGTAGATTGAAGGCGAGGCAGAAGAGCGTGAGATCGGCGGCGTTGCTTAATTGCGAAAAGGCGCGCATGCGGCCGAGCCGATAAGTTCGCTTCATCGTGCCGAATAGGCTTTCGACCGCGCGGCGAACCAGCGACAGCTCATGATTGCGCGCGACGTCCGCTTCCGTCAGGGGCCGGCCGCGCTTGCGGCGCATGAGGCCGTCGCCCAGTTCCCGCCGCGCAAGCTCCGACCGCAGTCCGTCGCTGTCATAGCCGCGATCCGCATAGACGGTCCCCGCCGCCTGATCGAGAAGTTGCGGCGCGACCGAGACGTCCTGCACATTGGCCGGCGTCAGCCTCATGTCGCGCACGAGGCCGGAGCCGGCGTCGACCGCCACATGCATCTTGTAGCCAAAGGCGAAACGGCCGCGTTCATTGGTCGTGCCGAACCGCGCCTCCTTGTCGGTCGAACTTGTCTTTCCTTCATCCATGCGCGGGCGTCTGGCGGCGCTCGTCACCAGCGTCGCGTCGATCAGCGTGCCTTGCTTGACCATGAGCCCCGCCGCCTCGATCTGGCGATTGGCCTCCGCCAGCAAAGGGTCGAGCAGATCATGGCTCCCAAGCTTCTCGCGGAAACGCCAGATGGTCGAATGATCCGCCAGCGCCGTCTCCATTTCCGGATCGGAAAGGCCATGCCATCGCTGAAGGAGCAGCGCCTTGAACATGACGAGCGCCGGATAGGAGGGCTCGCCCCTCGCCGCGACCGGAATCGCCCCGAGCAGCTTCTCGAAGGGCGCCCAATCGACGAGGCGCGCGATCTCCATCAGAGCCGAAGGCCGGGATTGAGGGCGCTGGGCAACCAACCCATCGACAAAATCAAGCTGGCCCACTCGGCGCTTCGGCATGATCATCCTCCCGCTCTGCCGGGAGTGAATCACGCCGAAACGTTTCGTGCAAAGGTCTCCATGCTGAGGAGCGTCCGAAGGACGCGTCTCGAAGCACGAGGCCGTCGCTGCGGGCTTATCGACTAAAAAGCCGCGAGCTTTCGGGCTCGCGGCTTTTTCATTATCCCTGAACGGTCCCGCCGCGCGCGCGCCAGCCGCCGGTGCCCGGCGCGTAATGGCGGACGTCCTTGCGGCCAGCCGCAATCGCCTGGCCCAGCGCCTTGGCCGAGCGGCCGCCCGCCTGGCAGATGATCACGCATTCGCCCTTCGGGAGCTTTGCCGGGTCGAACTGCGAGAGGGGCAGGTTCTTCGCGCCCGGCACATGGCCGGCGGCGAATTCATGCGGCTCGCGCACATCGATGATGGCGCAGCCGCGCTCTTTCACGACGCGCGCGAAATCCTCATGCTCGATCGTCGGCAATTCGCCGCCGCCGCCCGTGAGTTTCGACATCAGACCTGACAGCATGTCTTCTTCCTTCTTTTTGGTTCAGGCGGTCTGCGCCTGAGGGTTTTTCTCGGCGTCGAACTGCGTGAAGGCCGCGAGCGCGTGGCTCGCATACATCACGGACGGTCCGGCGCCCATGTAGATCGCCATCCCCAGCGTCTCCAGAATCTCTTCGCGCGTCGCGCCGCGTTGCGCGGCGGCCTTGGTGTGGAAGGCGACGCAATCGTCGCAGCGCACGGCGACGCTGACGGCGACGGCGATCAACTCCTTCGTCTTGGCGTCGAGCGCGCCGCCGGCGCCGGCCGAGGTCGCCATGGACGAGAAAGCCTTCATCACATCGGGCGCGCCGACGCGGAGATTGCGCAGATCGGCGGAGAGGGCCCTGGCGAGTTCGGGCCAGTCGTTTGTCATGGCGTCGTCCTTTCTGCCGCGCTTGGCGCCGGCGGTCGTTCGTCGTCGCGCAGGACGACGTAGATGGCTGGGATCACCAGCAGCGTCAGCGCCGTCGAGGAGGCGAGGCCGAAGACGAGAGAGATGGCGAATCCCTGGAAGATGGGGTCGGTGAGGATGAAGCCGCGCCGATGATCGCCGCCGCGGCCGTGAGGAAGATCGGCTTGAAGCGCACCGCGCCGGCTTCCACCAGCGCCGCGCGCAGGGGCATTGCCTTTTCGCGCAGATGCCGGATGAAATCGACGAGCAGGATCGAGTTGCGCACGACGATGCCAGCCAGCGCGATGAAGCCGATCATCGACGTCGCCGTGAAGGCGGCGTTGAAGAGGAGATGTCCGATCACGATGCCGACGAGCGTCAGCGGCACGGGCGCGAGAATGACGAGCGGCAGCTTGAAGGAGCCGAACTGCGCGACGACGAGGAGATAGATGCCGAGCAGAGCGACCATGAACGCCGCGCCCATGTCGCGGAAGGTGACGTAGGTGACCTCCCACTCGCCGTCCCACAGGAAGGTCGGCTGCGCGTCGTCCACGGGCTGGCCGTGATATTTGATCGTCGGCGGGCCATCCTTGCCCCAGTCGAGCTTCTTGATCTCGTCCTCGACGGCGAACATGCCGTAGATCGGCGCCTCGAAGCGGCCCGCGACCTCGGCGCTCACCATTTCGGCGAAACGGCCATTGTGTCGGAAGATCGGATAGGAGCCGAGTTCGCGCGTCGCCTTCACCACATCGCCGAGTTCGACATTCGCGCCCTGCCGTACCGTGCCGCCGGCGGGGAGCGGCGTCGAGAGAATGCGCTCGCTGGGCGTCATCTCCGAGCGCGGCAATGCGACGGTTATGTCGATGGGCTTGGCGCCGCCGCCCCGTTGCGAGAAGCCGATCTTCACGCCGCCGACCAGCGCGCCGATCGTGTCATAGACCGCGCGCTCCTCGACGCCGTGATATTCGAGCGCCTCCTGATCGATGGCGAAGCGCAGCCGCTCCGCGCGCTGGCCGAATGAATCGTCGCTGTCGACGACGAAATCGACATTGTCGAAAGCCTTGCGGAGCTTTGTCGCGAGATCGCGCCGCGTCTGCGCATCGGGCCCGTAAACTTCGGCGAGCAGCGTCGAGAGGACGGGCGGCCCGGGCGGCACTTCGACGACCTTGATCGCCGTATGCTCGGGCATGGGAAGGCCCTTCAGCTTCTCGCGAACTTCGAGCGCGATGGCATGCGAGGCGCGCTTGCGTTCGTCCTTGGGCAGAAGGTTGATCGCGAGATCGCCCATCTCCGGATTGGCGCGCACATAATAATGGCGCACGAGGCCGTTGAAGTTGAAGGGCGCCGCCGTGCCCGAATAGGCCTGGATGGAGGTGAGCTCGGGAATGTCCTTCAAGCGCTCGGCGGCGGCCGTCAGCACGCGGTCCGTTTCTTCGAGCGAGGCGCCCCGCGGCAAATCGACGACAACCGCGATCTCCGACTTGTTGTCGAAGGGCAGCAGCTTCACGCGCACGCTCTTCGTATAAAAGAGACCCATGGAGAGAAGCGTCGCGACGCCCACGGCGGTGAGGAACTTCTTCGAGCGGTCGCGCCCCTGCAGCAGGGGCGTCGCGATGCGCGCGTAGAATTCCCCCATGGCGCCGCGCTCATGCGAATGGTCATGGCCCGCGCCGCCCTCCTTTTCAAAACGCCCGCCTGCGATCTTCAGCAGAAGCCAGGGCGTGATCGTCATGGCGACGAAGAAGGAGAACACCATGGCGAGCGAGGCGTTCGCCGGAATGGGGCTCATATAGGGCCCCATCAGGCCGGAAACGAACATCATCGGCAGAAGCGCGGCGACGATGGTGAGCGTCGCGACGATGGTCGGATTGCCGACCTCGGCCACGGCTTCGACGGCCGTGTCGATCAGGCTGCGGTCGCCGCGCATCTGCCAGTGGCGGACGATGTTCTCGACGACGACGATGGCGTCGTCGACCAGAATGCCGATGGAGAAGATGAGCGCGAAAAGACTGACGCGATTGATCGTGTAGCCCATCAGCCAGGAGGCGGCGAGCGTCAGCAGAATGGTCGTCGGGATGATGACGAAGACGACGACCCCTTCGCGCCACCCCACCATGAAGACGATGAGCGCCACGATGGAGACGGTGGCGAGCGCGAGATGGAAGAGAAGTTCGTTCGCCTTCTCTGTGGCCGTCTCGCCATAGTTGCGGGTGACGTCGATCTCGAGGCCTTCCGGAACGATGCGGCCCTTGACCGATTCGAGGCGCTTGAGCACGTCCTCGGCGACGATCACGGCGTTGGCGCCCTTGCGCTTGGCGATGGCGATGCTGACGGCCGGGCGCTTGAGCAGCTCCCCGTCCTTCTCCTTCGTCATCGTCCAGCTGCGCTTGTCGGGCTCGGCCGCGCCGACGATCACGTCCGCCACGTCCTTCACATAGACGGGGCGTCCGTCGCGCGTCGTGAGCAGCAGCAGGCCGATGTCGGGCACGCCCTGCAGCGTCTGGCCCGCGACAACGGGAATGGACTTGTTGCCTTCGCGAAAGGCTCCGACCATGAAGGAGCGGTTGGCGTTGGTCAGCTTGTCGATGAGCTGGTTCAGCGTCACGCCATATTGCGACAGTCGCTCCGGGTCGGGCTCGACGCGAATCTGGTTGGGGCTGCCGCCGACAATGTAGCTGAGGCCCACATTCTCGACCTTGGTCAGGTCGTGCTGAAGTTCCTCGGCGACCTGGAAGAGGCCGTTGTCGGTCCAGTCCTTCGCGCGTTCGGGCTTGGCGGAGAGCGTCAGCACCACGATGGCGACGTCGTCAATGCCGCGGCCGATGATGACCGGCTCGGGGATGCCCTTGGGCAGGCCGCCAATATTTGCGCGGATCTTGTCATGCACGCGCAGCACGGCGTTGTCCTGCGGCGTGCCCACGAAGAAGCGCGCGGTCACCATCACCTGATCGTCGCGCGTCTGCGAATAGACATGCTCGACGCCGTTCACGCCCTTGATGATGTCCTCGAGCGGCCGTGTGATCAGCTCGATCGCGTCCTCCGCCTTGTAGCCGTTCGCCTGCACCATGATGTCGACCATGGGCACGGAGATTTGCGGCTCCTCTTCGCGCGGCAGCGCCTGCAGCGCGATGAGGCCGATGAGGATGGAGGCGATGAGCAGAAGCGGCGTCAGCGGCGAATTGATGAATGTCCGCGTGAGCGTGCCGGAAATGCCCGGGTGGAACTCTTTGTCTTCGCTCATGGCGTCTGCACCACGTCGCCGTCATGCAGCCCGGAGAGGATCTCAATGGCGTCGCCATGCGCGTCGCCGGTCTGCACGACGACTTCGGCGCCGTTCGCCAGACGCACGAAGTCGACGCCGGCGCGGCGATAGATCGCGGCCTTGGGCGCGAGAATGGCGTCGCGCTTGCCGGTCGTGACATAGACGCGCGCTTTTTCGCCGACGAAATAATTGTCGAGTCCCTTCACGTCGACATCGGCGATGACGCGGCCGCCCTGGATTTCAGGATAGACGATGCGTACGCGTCCTTCCTGTCGCGCGCCGGCGCTCGTATTGACGCCGCGCGCGCCGATCTCGACGCGATCGCCCGCGCGCATGAAGCGGGCGTGGCGCTCGGGCAGCTGCAGGCGGAGTATGTAATTGTCCTCGGCGAGCGTCGCGATCGTTTCGCCAGGCATGACGACGCGGCCGATCGAGACGGGGATCGTCAGAATTCGACCCGGTCCCGGAGCCTTCACCGAACCTTCCGCGGCCTGCTGCTCGATGACGCCGCGATCCGATTGCAGCGCGGAAAGATTGCGTTCGGCCACGTCCAGCGCCGTCTTGGCCTGATCGAACATCACTTTCGTCGAAACGCCGCGGCGCAGAAGCTCCTGCGCGCGGTCGAAATCGGCCTTCGCCTTGTCGCGCTGGGATTGCAGGGCGCGAATGCGCTGGTCGATCGACTGCATCTGCAGGAAGAGTTTCTGATCGGCGACGGCGGCGATCTCCGCGCCGGCGGCGACGGTGTCGCCTTCCTTGATCTTCAAGGTCGTCACCGTGCCGCCGATGCGGGCGCGGGCGACGAGCTGATGGGCGGGCTCCACCGAAGCGACGACGGCCTTCATGTCGTCGATGGGCGCGACATGGACGGTCGTCTCTCCGCCAAAGGCGGCGGACGGCGCCGCGATGGCGGCCAAGAGAAGAAGCAGACGGAAGCGGCCCATGAAATCTCCCATATGGCGGCGCCTCTTGTTATATTCAAATAACGTAAATTAGCAAGAGCGAATTAAAGGCCCGGCGCGCGACCCATTTTAAGGAGAATGCGCCGGGCGGGAACGTTGATTTCACCCCCAGAGATTGCACCAGCCATTGGCGCTCACGGGGCCCTTCACGACGCCGCAACCCGACGGCGCCTCGAACCAGGAGCAATTGGCGCAGCGCTGGCGGCCATTGGGCGAGCCGCGATAGGCAGCCCCCGCCTTGCTTGTTTTCGCATGAGCCGGCGAGGCGCCAAAGAGCGCGCCGAGGCTCGAGAGCAGCGCCGCCGCGCCAAAAACCTTCAGCGCGCGGCGACGCGCGCAGCGATTGTCGCGATTATTCGCATCCATCGATTTCCCTCCAATGAAGGCCCGCCTTCAGGCGGGCGCATTTAAATTCGTAATCTCTAATATAAAGCTCGCGCTTGGCTGCGGAATGCGACAAAACGAGCCAAGCGGCGCGCGGCGCCGCGCTTGACTTCTATATTCGTAAAACGTAATTTAGCGCGTATGAATATAAATCCGGTCGAACTTGCGCCAAAGGCGGAAGAGGCGGAGAGCTTCCTGAAGGCGCTCGCCAATCGGCACAGGCTGATGGTGCTGTGCGAACTGCACAAGGACGAACTGTCGGTCACGAAGCTGCAGGAGACGATCGGGCTGAGCCAGTCGTCCCTCTCGCAGCATCTTGCTCGACTGCGGGAGGACAAGCTCGTCAAGACGCGGCGCGAGTCGCAGACGATCTACTACTCGCTCGCCAATGAGAACGTCTCGCGGGTCATCGGCCTGCTTTACGAATTGTTCTGCGCCGAGGAGTGTGGAGCGCCCGCATCCGCCGACAAGAAGGCGGCCAAAAGCGCCAAGCCCGCGGGCGGGAGCCTGAGAAGGAAAAAAGCGTCATGAGCATCGATCGCATCGTCATGGCTTTCGCGGGAGCGATGATTCTGGTCAGCCTCACGCTGGCCCATTTCGTTTCGCCCTGGTGGATGCTGCTCGCCGGCTTCGTCGGCCTGAATCTGTTTCAGGCAGCCTTTACACGCATTTGCCCCTTGGCCATGATCCTGAAGCGCATGGGCGTGAAACCCGGCGCGGCCTTCTGACGGACTAAGCGCGCATGTCGTCGGACTGGATGGTTGACGTTCCCGTTCTTCATGGGCTCGATGAGCCCACGAAGGCGCTGTTGCGCGAAGCGGCGATCCGCAAACAGATCCCGCGCGGCGCCGTTTTGTTTCGGCCCGGCGATCGATGCGTGCATTTTCCGCTCATCGTGGCGGGCACCGTCCGCGTACAGCGCGTGACGGAATCGGGGCGCGAGATCGTGCTCTATCGCGTCTCGACCAACGAGACCTGCATTCTGACCACGGCCTCGCTTCTGTCGGACGACGCCTATTCGGCGGAGGGCATCGCCGAGACGGACGTCACCGCCTATATCGTTCCGGCCGAGCGTTTCGCCAATCTGATGAGCGTTTCGGCGGGCTTCCGCGCGCTCGTCTTCGACGGCTACAGCCGCCGCATCGCGACCTTGATGTCGCGCATCGAGGAGATCGTCTGCACGCGCATCAATGTGCGCCTCGCCGAGCGCCTCCTCGCCTTGCGCGGCGACGACAATCGCATTTCCGTCACGCAGCAGGCGCTCGCCGCCGATCTTGGCACGGCGCGCGAAGTCGTCGGCCGCACGCTCAAATCCTTCGAGCGTTCGGGCTGGGTGAAATTGTCGCGGGGCGGCGCGGAAATCACTGACGCCACCGCCTTGCGCGCGCTTTGCGACGCGGAGCGTGACTAAGTCGCTTTTGCGCTCTTTCTAATTTAGATATTACGAATATAACGAAGCGTCGCGGCGAGGGCCGCACCTCCGGGAGGGTACCCAAATGGCTCACGTAGTGATTCTCGGCGCCGGCATTGGCGGCGTCGCCGCGGCGATCGAAGTGCGAGACGAACTCAGCAAGAAACAGCATCAGGTGACGGTGATTTCGGACATCCCGAACTTCCAGTTCACGCCGTCCAATCCCTGGCTCGCGGTCAACTGGCGCAAGCCCGAGGAGCTGAAGGTTCCGCTCGCGCCGGTCTTCAAGAAGAAGGGCATCGGCTTCACGGACGCCGGCGCGAAGCGCGTGCATCCCGCCGAGAACCGCGTCGAGCTGAACAATGGCGAGAGCATTTCCTACGACTATCTCGTCATCGCCACCGGCCCCAAGCTCGCCTTCCAGGAAATTCCCGGCCTCGGCCCGCATGGCGGCCACACCCATTCGATCTGCACGCTTCAGCACGCCGAGATCGCCTCGAAGGCGTGGGATGATTTCTGCAAGGATCCCGGCCCGATCGTCATCGGCGCGGCGCCGGCGGTCTCCTGCTTCGGCCCGGCTTATGAATTCGCCATGATCGTCGCGACGGATCTGCGCCGCCGCGGCATCCGCCACAAGGTGCCGATGACCTTCGTGACCTCCGAGCCCTATATTGGCCATCTCGGCCTCGGCGGCGTCGGCGACACCAAGGGCTTGCTCGAATCCGCCTTCCGCGACCGCGACATCAAGTGGATCACCAACGCCAAGACGACCGCGATCGAACCCGGCGTCGTCAAATGCGACGAGCTCAACGAGGACGGCTCGGTGAAGAAGTCGCATGAGGTCCCGTTCAAATACGCGATGATGATGCCGGCCTTTACGGGCATCGACGCGCTGATGGGGATCGAGGGCCTCGTCAATCCGCGCGGCTTCGTCATCATCGACAAGAACCAGCGCAATCCGACCTACAAGAACATTTTCAGCGTCGGCGTCTGCGTCGCCATCCCGCCGGCCGAGCCGACCCCCGTCGCAACCGGCATGCCGAAGACCGGCTACATGATCGAATCCATGGTGACGGCTGCGGCGCACAACATCGCCGCTGTGATCGCGGGGAAGGAGCCCAAGGAGGAGGGCACCTGGAACGCGGTCTGCCTCGCCGATTTTGGCGACAAGGGCGTCGCCTTCGTGGCCCAGCCGCAAATCCCGCCGCGCAACGTCAACTGGTCGAGCCAGGGCCGCTGGGTGCACTGGGCGAAGGTCGCCTATGAGAAATACTTCCTGCGCAAGGTCCGCCTGGGGCAGAGCGAGCCGGTCTATGAGCGATACATCATGAAGCTTCTCGGCGTCGAGCGCTTGCGTCGCGTTCTCTGATCGTGGAAGCTCGGCGCGGCGTCGGTCGCGCCGGGCGGCGACCGGAAGAAGGATTTTTGAAAAATGACGCGCGGCGGACTTCGCCGGGAACTGACCTTGGCCATCGTCTTCAAGATCGTGGCGATCTTCTTGCTGTACCTCTTCTTCTTCAGTCCGTCACACCGTTCCCATGTAACGCCGGCAGACATGGCCGCGGCGCTCACGCAGGGCGCACCGCCCCGTTAGAATGAAGAGGCTGGAGCAAATCCTCGAAAAGTTTCGACGACTTTTCGAGGATTTGCTCGAAAGCAGGAAAGCCGCAATGTTCGATCTCGACGTCGTCACGCTCTCGCGCCTGCAATTCGCGCTGACGGCCCTCTACCACTTCCTCTTCGTGCCGCTCACCCTCGGCCTCGCGCTCCTCCTCGCCATCATGGAGAGCGTCTATGTGATGACGGGCCGGGAGGTCTGGCGCGACGCGGTTAAATTCTGGGGAACGCTGTTCGGCATCAATTTCGTGATGGGCGTCGCGACCGGCGTCACCATGGAGTTCCAGTTCGGCACCAACTGGGCCTATTATTCCCATTATGTCGGCGACGTCTTCGGCGCGCCGCTCGCCATTGAAGGGTTGATGGCCTTCTTCCTGGAGGCGACGTTCGTCGGTCTCTTCTTCTTCGGATGGAAGCGGCTTACCAAGGTCCAGCACCTCATCGTCACCTGGCTCGTCGCGCTCGGCTCCAATTTCTCGGCCCTCTGGATTCTCATCGCCAACGCCTGGATGTCCAATCCGGTCGGCGCCGCCTTCAATCCGCAGACCATGCGCATGGAGCTGACCTCCTTCATGGAGGTGATGTTCAATCCCGTGGCGCAGTCGAAATTCGTTCATACGGTCAGCGCCGGCTATGTGACGGGCGCCATGTTCGTCATGTCCATCGGCGCCTATTACATGCTGCGCCAGAAACATACTGAAATCGCGCGCCGCTCGCTCACCGTCGCCGCGAGCTTCGGCCTCGCCTCGGCGCTCTCGGTCGTGGTGCTCGGCGACGAGAGCGGCTATACGACCGGCGAAAGCCAGAAGATGAAGATCGCCGCGATCGAGGCGATGTGGGAGACCGAGCCGGCGCCCGCTTCCTTCACCCTGTTCGGCCTGCCCGACCTCGAAAGCGAGAAGACGAGATACGCGGTCGAAATCCCTTACGTCCTCGGCCTCATCGCGACGCGCTCGCTCGACAAGGAAGTGGAAGGCATCAAGCCGCTCGTGGAGCGCAATGAGGGCCGCATCCGCAACGGCCTGCCGGCCTATAAATGGATCGCGGAACAGGGCGGGCGTCCCAACGCCTCGGTGCCGCCGCAGCTCGAAAATTCGATGCGCGACGTCGGCTATGCTTTGCTCCTCAAGCGCATCCGGCCGGACATCGAGAACGCCACGCCGGAAGAGATCCGGCAGGCGGCGCATTCGACCATTCCGGACGTGCCGGTTCTCTTCTGGTCGTTCCGCATCATGGTGGCGCTGGGCTTCTATTTCATCGCGCTCTTCGGCGCCGCCTTCTATCTCTCCAGCCGCCGCCGATGCGGGAAGCCCTGGTTCCTGAAACTCGTCATGTTCAGCCTGCCGCTGCCCTGGATCGCGGCGGAGCTCGGCTGGATCGTCGCCGAATATGGCCGCCAGCCCTGGATCATCGACGGCGTCATGCCGACCTTCCTCGGCGTCTCGAGCGTCCCGGCGTCGAATGTCGCGGCGAGCCTCGCGGCCTTCGTCCTCTTCTATACGGCGCTCGCCGTCGTCGATGTGACGCTGCTCGCGAAATATATCCGCAAGGGGCCGCATGGCGAACATGAGCCGGGCCCTCAGGCCGGCGCGCTGCCCGAGGCGCAGCCCGCTTACGACGCCGCGAAATAGGGGGCCGCGCATGTTCGACTATATGACCCTGCGCTTCATCTGGTGGGCGATCCTCGGGCTGCTGCTCGTCGGCTTCGCGGTCTTCGACGGCTTCGATCTCGGCGTCGCCATGCTGCATCCATTCGTCGCGAAAAAGGACGTCGAGCGACGCGTGCTGATCAACGCCATCGGGCCGGTCTGGGAAGGCAATCAGGTTTGGTTCATCCTCGGCGGCGGCGCGGCCTTCGCCGCCTGGCCGCCGCTCTACGCCGCCTCGTTCTCCGGCTTCTATCTGGCCATGCTGCTGGTGCTGCTCGGCCTCATCTTGCGGCCGGTCGCCATCACCTTTCGCGGCAAGCGCGAGGAGCCGCGCTGGCGCGAGACCTGGGACTGGCTGTTCTTCATCTCGGGGGCCGCGCCGTCGCTCCTCTTCGGCGTCGCCTTCGGCAATCTCTTTCTCGGCGTGCCCTACCATTTCGATTCCACGCTGCGGCTCGAATATGAAGGCGGCCTTCTCGGCCTGCTGCGGCCTTTCGCGCTGCTTTGCGGCCTTGTCAGCGTGACCATGCTGGTCATGCAGGGAGCGGCGTGGCTTTCGGGGAAAGCCGCTGGCGAGATCGCCGCGCGCGCGCGCCGCATCGGCGCCGTCGCCGCGCTCCTGCTCGTCATGTTGTTCCTTGGCGCGGGCCTCTGGATCGCGACGGGCATCGACGGCTATCGCATCGCGTCGCAGATCGACGCCTCCGGCCCGTCCAATCCCTTCGGCAAGGACGTCGTGGTCGGCGCCGGGGACTGGCTTCTCAATTATGCGCGGCAACCCCTCGTCGCACTGGCGCCGCTCGCCGCGCTGCTCGGCGCCCTCGGGGCCGCGATTCTGCTCGCCATCGGCTCGCGCTTCGCCATCCTGGCGTCGAGCGTCTCGGTCGCGGGCGTGGTGACGACGGGCGGCTTCAGCCTCTTCCCCTTCCTGATGCCCTCGTCATCGCATCCGAGCCAGAGCCTGACGGTCTGGGACGCCTCGTCGAGCCAGTCGACTCTCGGCCTCATGCTCGTCGCCGTCGTCTTCTTTCTCCCGATCATCCTCGCCTACACCTCATGGGTCTATTGGGTGCTGCGCGGACCCGTGACGGAGACGGCGATCGAGAAGGGCGAGGATCACTATTACTGACCGGAGAATGACCGCATGTGGTATTTTTCCTGGATCCTGGGCCTCGGCCTCGCCTGCGCCTTCGGCATTCTCAACGCCATGTGGCTCGAGCTCGACGTCGAAGACGAAAAGGACGCCGAGCGGGCCAAAAGCGCCATTCGCAAGAAGAGCGCGCTCAGCGCGCTCTTCGGGGCGCCCGAGCCCGCGCGCGACGAAGCGCCGCGGGAGGAGTGAGACTTGGTCGCTGATGCGCGGCCCGCCGGCGGCTAGGGTTGGTCGACTCTTTCGTTGGGGAGATCGAAGATGGAAGCGAATATCGGCAAGACCGACAAAATGATCCGCATCGCCGCGGGGCTTATTCTCATCAGCCTCGCCTTTGTCGGGCCCAAGACGCCCTGGGGCTTCATCGGCCTCGTGCCGTTGGCGACGGCCTTCATCAACTTCTGTCCGGCCTACAAGCTGCTCGGCTTCAACACGCTCGGCAAGTAAGCGTGGATCGACGCCGCGGCGGGCGTAGGTCATGAGCAAGACGATAGCCTTTCGCGCCCTTGGCATGCATTGCCATGGGTGCGAGCATGTCATCGAGGCGAGCCTTCGAAAGCTCGCGGGCGTGGGGATCGTCCACGCCGACTATCCGACCGAAACCGTCACGGTCGAATATGATCCGGCGCGGCTACGCTTCGACGCTATCCGCGAGAGCGTCGAAGGGAATGGCTACAAAGTCGAAGAGGGCGAGCGACCTTCGCCCTCCTTCGCCCGGCGCCTCGCGCTGATCGCTGCGGCGCTCGCCGGCCTTGCGGCGCTCATTCTCATCGACACGCGCTGGATCAGCGCCGCCGGCGCGCCCGACATCGCCCAGCATATGAGCCTCTGGCTCATCTTCGTGCTGGGCCTCGTCACGGGCTTTCATTGCATCGGCATGTGTGGCGGCTTCGTCGTGAGCTATGTGGCGGCGGACGCCGAGGCGGGCCGCTCCGCTCTGCCCTCTCACCTCGCCTTCGGCGCCGGCAAGACGCTTTCCTATACGGTTATCGGCGCCCTCTTCGGCGCGGTCGGGGCCGTCATCGCCTTCACGCCCTTGCTGCGCGGCGCGGCCGGCATGGCGGCGGGGCTCTTCCTCATCGTCTTCGGGCTCAACATGCTGGGGCTGTTCGCGCCCCTGCGGCGGTTTCGACTGGGCCTGCCCGCGCCGCTGGAGCGCTGGGTCTATAAAGAGGCAAGCGGCCGCCATCGGCCTTTCGTCATTGGGCTGCTCAACGGGCTGATGATCGCCTGCGGTCCCTTGCAGGCGATGTATGTCATGGCGGCGGGGACGGGCAGCGCGGTCGAGGGCGCGAAAATGCTGATGGCCTTCGGTCTCGGGACGCTCCCCGTGATGCTCGCCTTCGGCGCCATCGCCTCCATGCTCTCCAGCGCGTTGACGCATCGTCTGCTGAAGGCGTCGGGCGTGATCGTCGTGGCGCTCGGCGCGGTGATGATCAATCGCGGGCTCATTCTCACGGGCTCGGGCTACGATCTCGGCTCGGCCGTCGCGCGGCTCCGGCAGGACGCCGCGCCCGCGCCCGCGACGCAGATCGCACAAGAGACGCAGACCATCGAGATGCAGGCGAACGCGCTCGGCTACGAGCCGTCGCGCTTCACGCTGATCAGGGGCGTTCCGGTCAGATGGGTGATCGACGCCACCGAAGTGACGGAGTGCAACAAGCGCATCGTCGTCCCTTCACTGCATCTCGAATTCGATCTGAAGCCGGGACTGCAGACGATCGAATTCACGCCGCAGCAGGCGGGCGTCATTCCCTGGAGCTGCTGGATGGGCATGATGCGCGGGCAGTTCGATGTGGTCGAGGCGGGCGTCGCGCCAAAGGAAGCGGTTCCGCCCGCGCCCGCGAAACAGGAGGCGGCGCCCGCATCGCCGCCGCCTGTCGCGGCGCAACCCGCAAAGCCTTCCACCTACACGGTGAGACGCGGCGACACGCTTCAGGGCATTGCAAGGAAGCTCTATGGCGACGCAAAGCGCATGCGTGACATCGAAGCCGCCAATCCGGGCCTGCGCAAGAGAAGGCTGAAGGCGGGACAAGTTCTCGACCTGCCGAAGCCGTGACGATTCGCCTTGGCGAAATGCATGCGCGCCTGCGCTAGGCTCGGCGCGTTCAATGGGGAGATCATCAGATGCGGAAGATTTTCGTGGCCATCGGCGCTTTCTCGCTCATCGGCGCCGCGGCGCTCGCGGAGGACCATCACGACCACATGCAGATGATGTCCAAGATGGCGAAGGATACGCGCATCGAGGTCGACCTGCCGGGGCCGATGAAGAACATGATGCTGACCAATATGCGCGGTCATCAGCAGGCCGTCGCCGAAATACTCGCCGCGCTCTCCAAGGGCGACGGGGCGGAAGCCGCCAAGATCGCCGAGACGCGGCTCGGCATGGGTTCGCCCGGCTCCGCCGCCTGCAAGCCCAACGCCAAATCGGGCGAACTCGGGGACATGCCGAAGATGATGGCGAGCCACATGCCCGACGAGATGCGCGCGCTCGGCATGGCCATGCATGCGCAGGCCACGAAATTCGCGGAGGAAGCGAGCAAGGTGAAGCAGGGCGGCGATCTGCGCCCCGCGCTTGCCGAACTCGGCCAGGTCGTGCAAGCCTGCAACGCCTGTCACGCGGCCTATCGGCTGGATTGAGTTCAAGGGGGCGTGCGTTTCCCTTATGGTGACGGAGCCGCTCGCGCTTCGAGACGCCTGCTTTGCAGGCTCCTCAGCATGAGGGGCTTTTTGCATCGCTCAGGCGCCAAGGCCTCATCCTGAGGAGCGAGCGCAGCTCGCGTCTCGAAGGACGAGGCCGCCTCGGGCGTTTTTCTCGGGGGTCACTTTTGCGCATCGCCACCTGGAACGTGAATTCGGTGCGGCAGCGGCTTTCGCCGCTGCTGTCGTTTTTGAAGGAAGCGAGCCCGGACGTTCTCTGCCTTCAGGAGCTCAAATGCGAGGAAGGGTCCTTCCCCCGCATGGAGGTGGAGGATGCGGGCTACAATGTCGTCCTGCATGGGCAGAAGACCTTCAACGGCGTCGCGATCCTCTCAAAATCGCCGATCGAGGAGTCGACCGTGGGCCTGCCCGGCTTCGACCATGAGGGCCAGTCCCGCTATATCGAGGCGGTGATCTCCGACGGGACGAACGGCGTTCTGCGCGTCGCCTCGATCTACTGCCCCAACGGCAATCCGCCCGACACGCCGAAATACGGCTACAAGCTTCGCTTCATGGAAGCGCTCACGCAGCACGCCAGGGCGCTTCTGAAGCTCGAGGAGGCGACCGTGCTCGCGGGCGACTACAACATCATCCCCGAGCCGCGCGACGTGCACGACCCCGCCGCCTGGGCGTCCGACGCGCTCTTTTTGCCCGAAAGCCGCGCCGCTTATCAGCGCCTCTTGAATCTCGGCTACACGGACGCGCTGCGCGCCGTCACGGACGACGCCGGGCTCTATACGTTCTGGGATTATCAGGCGGGGGCCTGGCAGAAGAACAAGGGCATCCGCATCGACCATCTGCTGCTCTCGCCACAGGCGGCGGACCGCCTCTCGCGCGTCGAGATCGTCAAGGACATGCGCGCGGGCGAGAAGCCCTCTGACCATGTGCCGGTCGCGGTGGAGTTGGCATAGAAGCGCGCGGCGAGTGCATTCAATTTTTGAAAGCGTCTTACGATGTCTCGTGCCGACGAGTTCCGAACGTTCATTTCGAACTTCAAAAAAATCTCAAGAGAGGTAACCCTGGACAATCTGGAATTGGTTGAGAGCTTCTTGGGATTCCGAGCCAGGAAACGCGTGGTTTTTATCCGTAATGGCTAAGGATTGCGCGCCGTCATCCATATAAATTATTTTTCGGATGTTGACTGGATCAACGGAGCGAGCTGCTTCCTCAGTGATAAAGAAGAGAAAATAACTTTATCCATGACCGTTTATTTCAACGAAGCTTCTGCTGACTGGCTGACATGCGCGGCTGATTGGGTTGAACAGGCGGAGAAACAGGATAAGATACTGAAAGACGCATCGTGGCCAGACGGTGAAATACGCGTTCATGCCGGGATGGTTTTTTACTGTGCCTTCAAACGATCTTTCGTCCCTCCGCGCATCCCTTTTCCTGTCGAATTGTAGCGCGCGTGCGGGATCAAGCCGCGCCTAGGGCCAACGAAGCTACAGCCCGCCAGATCACATACAACCCCGTGACCGCCACGATCCCCGCAAAAACCACCGCCAGCGCCCCGCGCTCCGCCGAGAGGCGCCGGCTGGTCGCGGCGCCGATAAGCCCGCCAATGACGCCGCCGCCGAGAATGGTCGCGGCGAGCGGCCAATCCACGAGGCCCGAGAAGGCGTAATTCGCCGCCGTCGTCACGCCGAAGGCGGAGACCGAGACGAGCGACGAGCCGATGGCGTTGACGATCGGCAGGTCGGCAGCGAGCATCAGCCCCGGCACGATGAGAAAGCCGCCGCCGATTCCAAAGAAGCCCGACAGCGCGCCGGTCGTCAGGCCCGTCGCGGCGAGGCGCGGGAAGTTTTCGCGGTTGAGCCGGACCTGGGGATAGCCCTCGCCGCTGCGGCTCCTGAACATCAGCGCGCCGATGACGAGCATCAGCAGGCCGAAAAGCGCGAGGAGCTTCTCGCCGTTCATCGCCTTGCCGAGCGTGGAGCCGCCATAGGCGCCGAGCACGCCGAACAGGGCGAAGACAGAGGCGCAGCGCCATTTGATCGTGCGCGCGCGGGCGTGATTGGCGAGGTTGAAAAGCGCATTGGCTGCGACAGCGACGGCGCTCGTCCCAATGGCGACATGCGGCTCAGGCACGCCGACGAAATAGACGAGAAGCGGCACCGCCAGCACCGAGCCGCCGCCGCCGATCAGCCCGAGCGAAAATCCGACCATGACGCCGGAGAGCGTTCCGGCGGCGAGTTTCATCACGAGAGGCGTGAACATCGGCTCTCCGCGCCAGATAATTGGGAGGCGCCCGGATTTTCGGGCGGCACTACATTAGATATTGCTTATTTAGTCATATCTCATATATGTCGCTTCGGACAAGAGCGCGGCGAGGAGAAAAGCGATGTCTCAACCGAACATCCGGGGCTTTTTCGACGAAGCCACCTTCACCATCACCTATCTCGTCTCCGACCCGGCGACGAAGAAGGCGGCGATCATCGATCCCGTTCTCGATTACGATCCGGGCGGCGGCGTCGCCGACTCGCGGTCCATCGACGAGGTGCTCACGGTGGCGCGCGACGAAGGGCTGACGGTCGAATGGGTGCTGGAGACGCACGCTCACGCCGACCATCTCTCCGCCGCCCCTCGCGTGAAGGCGGCGACCGGCGCCAGGATCGGCATTGGCGAACATATCACGAAGGTGCAAGAGATCTTCCGGCCCGTCTTCCTCGCGGACGATCTTGCGCCGGAGGGCCGCGACTTCGACCGGCTGTTCAAAGACGGGGAGCGCTTTCCGCTCGGCGAATTGGAGGTTGAAGTCCTCTATACGCCCGGCCACACGCCCGCCTGCGTCTCCTACAGGATCGGCGACAATGTCTTTGTCGGCGACACCCTCTTCATGCCGGATTACGGCACGGCTCGAACCGATTTTCCCGGCGGCGACGCCCGCGCGCTCTACCGTTCGATTCGCCGGCTGCTCGCCTTGCCGCCGCAGACGCGGCTCTTCATGTGCCACGACTACAAGGCGCCCGGTCGCGACTTCTATCTCTGGGAGACGACTGTCGCCGAGGAGCGGGAGAAGAACGTCCAGATTAGCGACGGCGTATCGGAAGACGAATTCGTCGCCTCGCGAGAAGGCCGCGACAAGGCGCTCGCCGCGCCGCGCCTGCTCCTGCCCTCGATACAGGTGAATATCCGCGCGGGCCGCTTTCCGCCGCCGGGGCCGGACGGCGTGCGCCGTCTCCTCTCGCCCGTGAAATTCAAGGGCGCCGCCGAACCTGCGGATTAAGCGGCGTCAGTTGCGTTCGCGCAGATAGTCTTCAAGCAGCGCCACCGCGGCCTTGCGGTCGCCCTCGCTCGCGGAGGCGAGCGCCTTGGCGTGGCTGTCGATGATCCATTGCTCATTGGCGCCACCACCGGCGACGGCGTCGCGGGCGAGCGTGAGATACATCAGGCCGCGCGGCTTCTGGGTCGCGCCGCCGGCCTGGCCGTCGAACATCAAGCGGCCGAGCACGGCCTGCGCCTGCGGATGGCCCTTGCGCGCGGCGAGCTCCAGCCAGTTGACGCCCTGTCGCATGTCCTTCTTCACGCCCTGGCCGTCGAGATACATGCGCGCAAGGTAATATTGCGCGTCGGCGTTGCGGAAATAGGTGGCCGCATAGCGAAAGAGGTCGAAGGCGCGGTCGAGATCCGGATCGATCTTCGCCGAGGCGAGGCCGTCGCGCATGTAAAGTCCGACCGCGACGAAAGCGTTCGCCGCCATGGACCGCTCGCGCGGATCGGGCTCCTCCTCCGCGAAATGGTCGACGATCTTCGAGAAATAGTCATAGGCTTTGGCGTCGTCGCGGACGACGCCGTCGCCGTCGGCGTACATGCGGCCGAGTTTCCATTGCGCCAGCGGCTCGCCGCCGTCGGCGGCGTAGCGCAGGGCGGCCACGGAGGTCGCGGCGTCGCCGGCGTGATAGCTTTCAAGCCCGGCGCGCAGGGCCGCGCGCGGATTCTTGAACATGGGAAGCGGCGTCGTCTCCGGCGCGCGGGCCGTCGGCGCGTCGAGGGCCGGGGCGGGCTCGACGAAGGCGGTCACGAACATGACGCAGCTCGCCAGAAGCAGGCCAGCCGGCAGCCCCGCTCGCCCGGCTTTTTGCGATGCGGCGGAGAACACGTCGTTTTGCGCAGTTCCGACCATAATCGATCCGACTTCCTCGACCCGATGCGCCGTGACCGCCGGCGCATTACGCGACTAGAGAACGGGCCTTGCCGACACCCCTGCAGGAGGAAGAAATAGGAGAGCGCGCCCTCGGGACTAGCCGCCGCCTCGGGTGTCTTCCCGCATCCAGGATGAGCAAGTGACAAGAGGACCTTATCCCAGCTTTCGTGGCTGAAAAGAGGCTTCTGAGCGCCGTTCGGGCGCCTTAACCCTAATCTTCGGGACTGTTGCAACAAGGGCACAACCACTGTTGCAAAATTACACCATCGCTTCCCGGTCAGGATGCGCTCGACGCGTCGCGAAGCGTTTGTAGCGGCGCCGTTAACCGCATAAATGCCGCAGCGCGATCACCCCTCCCGCGAATTCTCATCCGGGATGAGTTGTGCTTACATCGCTTTCGGCGCGAGGGGACGAATCGCAGCTGAAAACCTAAGGAAAAACGCATGGCCTCAACTTCACGCCTTTTCGCGCTCGCCGGCCTCGCCGCTGCGCTCTTTGCGGCGCCCGCGAACGCCGGGGACGCGAAAAAGGGCGCCGTCATCGCCAAGCGCTGGTGCGCGAGTTGCCACGTCGTCGCCAAGGACCAGACGACGGCCGTCGCAGACGCCCCTTCCTTCTTCGACATCGCCCAGCGCCGCACCGACAAGAAGCAGATCTCCAACTTCCTCGTCGATCCGCATCCGCCCATGCCGGACATGCATCTTTCCCGCAGGGAGATCGACGACATCACCACTTATATCCGCAGCCTCGATCCGCGCCCGCAGCAATCGGAGCCCGACGGCAAGGACGAGGAACAGCCCAAGAAGGGATAGGCCGGCGACGGGGCGGGCGCGTCTCAGGCGGGGCGCGTCCGGGCCGGCCCGAGATCGACCTGGATCTCATCGCCCTCGATGCGCAGCGGGTAGGGGTGGAGCGCGTTGCGGACCGCGTGCGTCACGCATTTTCCGCTCCCGCAGTCGAAGCCCCACTGGTGGTGCGGGCAGGTGACCGTCTTCCCGTTGAAGGTCGCCTCTGTCAGTGGCATATCCGCATGCGGGCAGCGTCCGCGATAGGCCTTGAGCGCGCCGCCCTCCGGCCAGACGAGCAGCACGCTTTTCTTGCCGGCCTGAAAGAGGCCCATGCCCCCTTCGCTCACGGCGTCGGTTCGGCAGATGGAAGTGTAGGCCATCGCGGTCGCCCTCTGGATAAGTCTCGCGGGCCCGCTCGCAAGTTGCAGACCAGCGCCTGCGCGGCGCGCGAACACAACGAACGGACCCCCGGCCTCATGGCCTATTCTGTCAAGGAAGCCTTCAAGACCCTTCAGGGCGAGGGGCGGCATATGGGCCGCGTCGCGGTCTTCTGCCGTTTCGCCGGCTGCAATCTCTGGAGCGGGCGCGAAGCGGACCGCCCCGGCGCGCAATGCCGCTTTTGCGACACGGATTTTGTCGGGACGGACGGCGAGGGGGGCGGGAAATTCGCGACGGCCGAGGCGCTCGCCGCCCATCTCGCGACGCTTTGGGGCGAGGACCGGGAGGGCCGCTTCGCGGTGCTGACCGGCGGCGAGCCGATGCTTCAAATCGACGCGGCGCTGGTCGCTGCGCTCCATGCGCAAGGTTTCGAGATCGCGGTGGAGACCAACGGAACCCTGCCCGCGACGCCGGGGCTCGACTGGATCTGCGTCTCCCCCAAGGCCGGAACGCCGCTCGCCCAGACGCGCGGCGACGAGTTGAAGCTCGTCTATCCGCAGAACGGGGCCGACCCGACCCTATATGAGGCGCTCGACTACGCGCATTTCCTGCTTCAGCCCATGGACGGGCCGGAAATTCTGCGCAATACGAGGGCCGCGATCGATTACTGCCTCGAGCATCCCCGCTGGCGGCTGTCGATCCAGACCCACAAGATCATCGGGGTGAAATAGGACGCTTCCCGATCGGAAGGGAACTGCGGCGTTGGCTTGGGAGCGAAGCGGCGCCGAGCTGATGCGAGGGGTCCGCCGACCGCGATGCGCGCGGGCGGCGGGAAAGGACGAAGGAAGTGGCGACGTTCGAGGTTTACCGCGAGTTCTATTTCGAGGCGGCGCACGCCCTCTACGACCCCGAGGCGAAGGATGGCGGCAAATACCGCAATCTGCACGGGCACTCTTTTCGCGTGCGCGTGACGCTGCGCGGCGAGCGCCATCCGGAGGAGCAGTGGGTGATCGACCTCGGCAAGCTCGGCCGTCGCCTCGCGGAATTGCGCGACAAACTCGACCATTCCTTCCTCAACGATCTGGAAGGGCTCGGAAAGCCGACGCTGGAAAATCTCTGCCTCTATATCTGGCGCGATCTCGCGCCGACGCTCACGGGGCTCGCCGAGGTGGGCATATTCCGTGACAGCTGCTTCGAGGGCTGCGTCTATCGCGGCGACTGACGCCGCGCCCGGAAGGCTGGGTTCACCCTCGGCTTTCCTATCGCCCTATTCGAAATTTCATGCGGCATCGTCGCTATTGCGCAAACAGGCCGCGGTCTCTACGCTCGCTGCACGCCGCGCTGGAGAAGCGCTTCCTCGAGACGCAGCATCCGCGCGACCTCACCCTGATCATGACCGCCGGCGCCGGCGACTCCAAGGGTCTCGGCACGGGCCGCTTTCATCACGAAGGCCTGCTGAAGCGCGTCATCGCCGCCAATTTCGGGCGCATGCCCAAGGTCGCCCAGGCCGCGCAGGAGAACAAGATCCTCGGCTACAACCTGCCGCAGGGCGTCATCTCGCAGCTCTACCGCGCCTGCGCCTCGGGCCAGCCCGGCCTCTTCTCGAAGGTGGGCCTCTATACGTACGTCGATCCGCGCTTTGGCGGCGGCAAGGTCAACGACGACGACCGAGGACATCGTCAAGTACCACAACATCCAGGGCGAGGAGTGGCTCTTCTATATCGCCACCAAGATCGACGTCGCCTTCATCCGCGGCACGAGCGCCGATCCGTCGGCAATATCAGCATGGAGAAGGAGGCGCTGACGCTCGACGTGCTCGCCCAGGCCATGGCCGCGCACAACAATGGCGGTATCGTCATCGCGCAGGTCGAGCGCATCGTCGAGCAGGGCTCGATCAAACCGAAGGACGTCAAGGTTCCGGGCATTCTCGTCGATTGCGTCGTCGTCGCCGACCAGCCCGAAATGCACCGCATGAACTACGGCGTGATGTACGATCCGGGTCTCGCGGGCGAAGTGCGCGTGACGGTCGACAGCCTGCCGACGATGCCGCTCGACGAGCGCAAGATCATCGCCCGTCGCGCCATCTTTCGAACTGCCGCCGAACGGCGTCGTCAATCTCGGCGTCGGCGCGCCGGATGGCATCGCGCCGTCGCCAATGAAGAAAAGGTGACGCCCTACATCGTCCTGACGACGGAAGCCGGCGCGATTGGCGGCGTGCTCGCCTCGGGGATCGAGCTTCGGCTCATCGCGACCAACGCCGACAGCATCATTCAGCAGAACCAGCAGTTCGACTTCTATGACGGCGGCGGCTCGACATGACCTGCCTCGGCATGGCGGAATGCGATCGACAGGGCAACGTCAACACCAGCAAATTCGGCGGCCGCCTCAACGGCTGCGGCGGCTTCATCAATATCAGCCAGAATGCGCGCCTCGTCGTCTTCGCCGGCACCTTCACCAATGGCGGCCTGCAACATCGCGATCGAGGACGGCAAGGTCAACATCCTGCAGGAAGGCCGCGAACAAGAAGTTCCTCAACTCCGTCGAGCAGACGACCTTCTCGGGCAAGTTCGCGCAAAAGCGCAAGCAGCCGGTCATCTACGTGACCGAGCGCTGCGTCTTCCAGCTCAAGGAGAACGGCCTGGAGCTGATCGAGGTCGCGCCCGGCATCGACATCGACAAGCACATCCTGCCCTTCATGGACTTCAAGCCGATCATCAACGAGCCGGTCCTGATGGACAAGCGCATCTTCATCGACGAGCCCATGGGCCTGATGAACGATCTGCTCAATCTCAATCTCGATCAGCGCATCAGCTACGATGCGGGCCGCAACATCCTGTTCCTCAATCTCGAGGGCTGGCATGCGCGCACCAAGAAGGACATCGACGAGATGCGCAAGGCGCTCGTCACGGCCTGCGAAAAGGTCGGCAAGCGCGTGAACTCGGTCGTCAATCACGACGGCGCTCATATTAATGAGGCGCTCTATGATGATTACGCCGAGATGATCGAGTTCCTGAGCCAGCGTTACTATCTGACGACGACGCGCTACGCGACATCGGCCTTCGCCCGCATGAAGATGAAGGAAGCCATGGCCAAACGCGGCCTGCAGCCCCACGTCTTCGAGCGCCGCGAAGCGGCCGAGACCTTCCTGCAGGTCGTCGTTGAGATTTCGACGACCGCCTTTGGGCGGTCGTCTTTTTTTGTCCCGCACTCGCCGCTGCGACAAGTTGGACGTGGCGTCGCGCCCAGTCGCTCCATATTCGGGTGTGCGAAGCGCGCGCGCTCGTCGAACAGGCGGGAGGCTGCGCCACAAAAATGAAAGGCCCCGTCGCCTGATGCGCACGGGGCCCACTATTGCTTCTCTCCAGGAGAAGCGCTCTGGGATGGTCCAGTCTGAGGAAGGTAGCCCGCTGCTTGGCCTTCGCGGCGGGCAGACCTTGGTCTATGAGGCTCTATGGAGGGTTCGGGTTGATCAGGCAGCGCTGAGCCTGACTTCCCGATTTGACCGGAACGAAACGCCGGTCAAACGATCTGACCCGGTGGCGTCATGCTCCTCTCGCAACTTCGTTGCTTCGGCTCCGCCGGCGGCAGGGGTCTCCACCGGCGCATCCTGTATCGCCTTCGCGTCGAGGTCCCGCCCGAGCGACACCGTCTCTTTGTTGCCTGAGACGGTTGCGATGTTTCAAAAGGTTGCGCTCGTTTTTTGATTCCGTCAAGCGGCAAGTTTCAGCATGACGCCGCGGAGCGCGCGCGGGGATTTGGCGCTTGCCTCCTCGCCAATCAACGCATATAGATATCTTTATATCTCGCGTGAGAGGCCGAATGACCGCCCCAAATCCCCTCAGGCTCGAGCCGGCGCTGGCGGCGCTCAACGCCGCCGGCGAGGAGACGCGCCTGCGGCTCCTCGCGCTGCTCGCCCAATCCGAACTGACCGTCAGCGAGGTCGTCACCATCCTCGGCCAGTCCCAGCCGCGCGTCTCCCGCCATCTGAAGCTGCTGGTCGAAGCCGGCCTGGTCGAGCGTCGGCGCGAAGGCGCCTGGGCCTTTTTCCGCCTCGCGCCCGCCGGCCCGGCAAGCGCACTTGCGCGCGACATCGCCAACTGGCTCGACCCCGACGATCCCGTGCTCGCCGAGGATAAGGCGCGATTGGCCGAAGTGCGCCATGCGCGCGCCGAGAACGCTGCGCGCTACTTCGCCGCCCATGCGGCCGAGTGGGACGACATCCGTTCCCTGCATGTGCCCGAGACGCTCGTCGAAGACGCGATGCGCGAGGCCGTCGGCCCGGCGCCCGTGCGCACTTTCCTCGATCTCGGCGCCGGCGCGGGGCGAATGCTGGAGCTCTTCGCGCCGCAGGCCGAGCGCGCCATTGGCGTCGATCTCTCGCCCCCCATGCTCGCGGCCGCGCGCGGCCGTCTCGAAGAAACCGGCCTGCGCAACGTGCAGCTTCGCCAGGGCGACATTTACGCGCTGCCGATCGAACGCAATTCCGTCGATCTCGCGATCATGCATCAGGTGCTGCATTATCTCGACGATCCTGCCCGCGCCATTCGAGACGCCGCCCGCGTCCTCGCGCCGGGCGGACGGCTGCTCGTCGTCGATTTCGCCCCCCATCACGAAGAAGCGCTGCGCGACAAGCACGCCCATCGGCGCCTCGGCTTTTCCGAGCAGGAAATTACGGGCCTCCTCGCGCAGGCGGGATTGGAGACGATCCTTCATCGCGAACTCGCGCCCAACGCCAGAGAGGGCGCCAAGCTCACCGTCTCGCTGTGGCTCGCGCGCGATCCGCGCATCATCGCCGACCCCATTCCCGCTTCCTCATACGAGGCCGCCTGATGTTCAACGCGTTGCATCCCACCGCTTCCGGCAAGCGGTTCAACATCTCTTATGAATTCTTTCCGCCGAAGACGCCGGAGATGGAGACGCAGCTCTGGGCAGCGGTGAAGCGTCTCGAACCGCTGCATCCGCATTTCGTCTCGTGACCTATGGCGCGGGCGGCTCAACGCGCGAGCGCACCCATGCCATCGTCGCGCGCATCGCGCGCGAGACGGAGATGAAGCCCGCCGCGCATCTCACCTGCGTCTCCGCCTCTCAGGACGAGACGAACGAAATCCTGCGCAACTACTGGGCGGCGGGCGTTCGCCACATCGTCGCCTTGCGCGGCGACCCTCCGGGCGGCGTCGGCACGCCCTTCATGCCGAACCCGCTCGGCTATCCATCGTCGACCCATCTCGTGCGCGGCATCAAAGCGCATCGCCGATTTCGAGATTTCGGTCGTCGACCTATCCCGAGGGGCATCCCGAAAGCCGGTCGATCGAGCAGGACCTCGACGCGCTGAAGGCGAAGATCGACGCTGGGCGCGACGCGCGCCATCACGCAGTTCTTCTTCGACAACGACATCTATTTCCGCTTCCTCGACAAGGCGCGCGCGCGGGGAATTTCGATTCCGATCGTGCCGGGGATCATGCCGATCCGCAATTTCAAGCAGGTCGCGGGCTTCGCCAAAAAGGCCGGCGCGAGCGTCCCGCGCTGGCTCGCCGAGCGTTTCGACGGCCTCGATGACGATCCCGAAACGCGCGCCCTGGTCGCCGCGGCGACGGTCGTCGAGCAGGTGATGGACCTCGTCGCGCCGGCGTCAACGAATTCCATTTCTACACCAACAACCGCGCCGACTCGTTTTCGCCATCTGCCATCTCCTCGGCGTTCGTCCCGTTCGCGAGAAACGCCAACGCGGCATGACCTTCGACAAGCAATGGACGAACATTCTCGTTGGGGCGCTCGAAGAAGCGCGCGAGCGAACGCATCCTTATCTCGACGGCGCCATGGGCACGATGATCCAGCGCCACAAGTTCGAGCGAAACCGATTTCGCGGCGAGCGCTTCAGGATCATTCGCCAAGGATCTCAAGGGCAACAACGACCTCCTGATCTTCACGCAGCCGGAGGCGATCAAGGAGATCCACAAGCAATATCTGCGCGCGCGCCGACATCATCGAGACCAACACTTTCAGCGCGACGACGATCGCGCAGGCGGATTACGACCTCGAATCCATCGTCTTCGAACTCAATCGCGAAGGCGCGAAGCTCGCGCGCGAAGCGGCCGACGAAGTCGCCGCGGCGACCGGCCCGCTTCGTCGCCGGCTCCATCGGCCCAACGAATCGCACTGCGTCGATCTCGCCGGACGTCATCAATCCGGCTTCGCGCCGTCACTTCGACGAGCTGCGCGCCGCCTATAAAGAGCAGGCGCTCGGCCTGATCGAGGGCGGCGCCGATATCATGCTGGTCGAGACGATTTTCGACACGCTGAACGCCAAGGCGGCGATCTCGCGCGCTCGAGACGCGTTCGAGGAAGTCGGCACGCGTTTCCCGATCATGATCTCGGGCACGATCACCGATCTTTCCGGGCGCACGCTCTCGGGCCAGACGGCGGTCGCCTTCTGGAATTCGCTTGCCCACGCGAAGCCGTTTCTCGATCGGCTTCAATTGCGCGCTCGGCGCCCGAACGAGATGCGCCAGCACATCGCGGAGATCGGCCGCGTCGCGGATACGCGCGTCTGCGCCTTCCCCAACGCCGGCCTTCCCAACGAGATTCGGGCTCTATGACGAGAGCCCGGAATATATGGCGGAGCTCGTCGGCGAATTCGCGCGGCCGGCCTCGTCAATGTGCTGGGCGGCTGCTGCGGCACGACGCCCGATCACATCGCCCACATCGCGAGCCACGCCAAAGGTTATAAGCCGCGGGCAATGAAGCCGCGCGCGCCTCGAACCGCGTGCGAGATCCCCCGTAATGCCCAGCCCGATGCTTGCGCGGTGAGAGGGCAGGTGATGGACTTTGACCGGCCTCGATGACCCTTCGC
This sequence comes from Methylocystis parvus, assembly GCF_049675845.1. Taxonomy (GTDB): domain Bacteria; phylum Pseudomonadota; class Alphaproteobacteria; order Rhizobiales; family Beijerinckiaceae; genus Methylocystis; species Methylocystis parvus_A. Next base: position 2,583,703 of record NZ_CP187161.1, on the reverse strand, counting down.
CGCTGACGAAGGCCAACGCAGCCCTTCGTCAACGTCGGCGAGCGCACCAACGTCACGGGCTCGGCGAAGTTCCGCAAGCTCATCAACAGATGGCGACTATACGCCGCGGCGCTCGACGTCGCGCGCGATCAGGTGGCGAACGGCGCGCAGGTCATCGACGTCAACATGGACGAGGGCCTGCTCGACTCGCAGCAGGCGATGGAGACTTCCTCAATCTCATCGCCGCCGAGCCCGACATCGCCCGCGTGCCGGTGATGGTCGACAGCTCCAAGTTCGAGGTCATCGAGGCGGGCCTCAAATGCCTGCAGGGCAAGGCGTCGTCAACTCGATCTCGCTGAAGGAAGGCGAGGAGAAGTTCATCGAGCGACGCGCGAAAGTGCTGCGCTATGGTGCGGCCGTCGTCGTCATGGCCTTCGACGAAACCGGTCAGGCCGACACCTTCGAGCGCAAGGTTTCGATCTGCGCGCGCGCTTACAAGATCCTGACGGAGAAGGTGGGCTTTCCCGCCGCAGGACATCATCTTCGATCCCAACATCTTCGCCGTCGCGACCGGCATCGAGGAGCACAACGGCTACGGCGTCGACTTCATCGAGGCAGCGCGGCAAATCAAAGAGACGATGCCGTTGACGCCCATGTTCGGGCGGCGTCTCGAATCTCTCCTTCTCGTTTCGCGGCAACGAGCCGGTGCGCGAGGCGATGCATTCCGTGTTCCTCTACCACGCCATTCAGGCGGGCATGGACATGGGCATCGTCAACGCCGGCCAGCTCGCGGTCTATGAGAAGATCGATCCCGAGCTGCGCGAGCTTTGCGAGGACGTGGTGCTGAACCGCCGCAAGGATGCAACGGATCGCTTGCTCGAAGCTGCGCCGAAATTCAAAGGCGATGGCTCGGGCGCGAAGGCGCAAGAAAAGGACGCCGCCTGGCGCGAGCATAGCGTCGAGAAGCGTCTCGAACATGCGCTCGTCAACGGCATCACCGACTATATCGAGGTCGATGTCGAGGAAGCGCGCCAGCGTTCGACGCGCCCGCTCGACGTGATCGAAGGCCCGCTGATGGACGGGATGAATGTCGTCGGCGACCTTTTCGGCGCAGGGCAAGATGTTCCTGCCGCAGGTCGTCAAATCCGCCGCGCGTGATGAAACAGGCCGTCGCCTATCTGCATGCCCTTCATGGAAGCGGAGAAGAGCAAGCGTCCGGCCTCGCCGCCCGCGCCGGCAAGATCCTGCTGGCGACGGTGAAGGGCGATGTGCACGACATCGGCAAGAACATCGTCGGCGTCGTGCTCGGCTGCAACAACTACGAGGTCATCGATCTCGGCGTGATGACGCCCTGCGCGAAGATCCTCGAGACGGCGAAGAAGGAGAAGGTCGACATGATCGGCCTCTCCGGCCTCATCACGCCTTCGCTCGACGAGATGTGCTTCGTCGCCGCCGAGATGGAACGCGAAGGCTTTTCGACGTGCCGCTGCTCATCGGCGGCGCGACGACGAGCCGCGTCCATACGGCCGTGAAGATCAATCCGAACTATCGCCGCGGCCAGGCGGTCTATGTGACCGACGCCAGCCGCGCGGTGGGCGTCGCGCAGGCGCTCGTCTCCGAAAAGACGCGCGCCGATTATGTCGCCGAAACGCGCGCCGAATATGAGCGCGTCGCCGAGGCGCATGCGCGCGCCCAGGCGGAAAAGCAGCGCGTCTCGATCGTTGGCTGCGCGCGAGCCAAGCCGCAATATCGATTGGGAGGCGTACAAGCCCGTGAAGCCAAGCTTCCTTGGCGCGCGCGCCTTCGCCAGCTACGACGTGGCGGAGCTCGTCCCCTATATCGACTGGACGCCCTTCTTCCAGACCTGGGAGTTCAAGGGCCGTTATCCGGCGCTGCTCGACGATCCCGAGCGCGGCGCTGCGGCGCGTCAGCTCTTCGAGGACGCGCAGGCGATGCTGAAGCGCATTGTCGAGGAGCGCTGGTTCACGCCCAAGGCGGTCATCGGCTTCTGGCCGGCCAATAGCGTCGGCGACGACATTGCGCTCTATACGGGCGACTCGCGCAACGAGACGCTTGCGACCTTCTTCACGCTGCGCCAGCAGCTCGGCAAGCGCGACGGCAAGGCCAATATCGCGCTTGCCGACTTCGTCGCGCCCGAAGGAGAGGGCAAGGCCGATTATGTCGGCGCCTTCGTCGTCACGGCCGGCGCGGAGGAGGCGAAGATCTCCGCCCGTTACGCCCGCGCCAACGACGATTACGGCTCGATCATGGTGAAGGCGCTCGCGGACCGCATCGCGGAAGCTTTCGCCGAGCGCATGCATGAGCGCGTGCGCCGCGAATTCTGGGGCTATGCGAATGACGAGGTTTTCGCGCCGGAAACGCTGGCGAGCGAGCCTTACGCCGGCATCCGCCCGGCGCCGGGCTATCCCGCGCAGCCGGACCACACGGAGAAGGCGACCTTGTTCGATCTCCTTGGCGTCGAGAAGCGCACAGGCGTTTCGCTCACCGAATCCTTCGCCATGACGCCCGCGGCGTCGGTGAGCGGCCTCTATATCGGCCACCCGCAGGCGCATTATTTCGGCGTCGCCAAGGTCGAGCGCGATCAGGTCGAGGATTATGCGCGCCGCAAGGGCATGTCGGTTTCGGAAGTCGAGCGCTGGCTGGCGCCGATCCTCAATTACGAGCCGGCGACGCTCGAGGCCGCTGAATGATCCTTCGGCGCCGGCTGCGCGGCCTAGCCGCAACGCCGGCGCCCGAGCTTCGCTGTAACGAAATCCATGGCGACGCTCGCGGCTCTTTGCGAGAAATGTCAGGATCTTCTTCCGCAAAGCCGTGGCCCGATGGATAAGCTCGACGCGTCAAGGGCCTGGAGAAATCGTTTCAAATTGTTTCAATTCGGCAAACAGTCGCCTTAGCATATCGAAGCGTTACCACTTTCAACGAAATACGCGCCCGCTTTAATTGCAGTCGTTAGCAATTGGCGCGCTGGGCAGAGATGCGCGCCGCTACCACGGGGGCGCAGCAATGACCTTTTTCCGCACGGCTTCGAAAAGCAGAAGCTCCTTCCGTTCCGACGCGTCCGGAACGGTCGGCATCATCTTCGGTCTGTCCTTCATTCCGACCATGCTGGTGATGGGCGTGGCGCTGGATTACCGCAACGCTGTGACACTGCGTTCGCGCCTTCAGGCTGCGGTCGACTCGGCTTCGCTCGCCGTCGCGGCGAGCGATCCGTCGCTCACCCAGACGGCGCGTCAGCAGATCGCCCAGAATATCGTCGCCGCGAAGCTCGGACCCGCCGCGGACCGTTACGCCGTGGCGGTCACGGAGACCGAACCCTCGAATAACCGCTATCAGGTGTCTGCGGTGGGCACGGTTTCGACAACGGTCATGCGCTTCGCGCATTTCGACAATATCAGCGTCTCCGCGTCATCCACGGCCTCGGCCGCGACGACGATGGCCGGCGGCGGCGGCTGCGTCCTGTCGCTCGACGACTCCGCCGTCAATTCGATCTGGTACAACGGCCATGCCGACGTGGTGCTTCACAATTGCAACATTTACGGCAATTCCGCCTCGTCGCAGGCGCTCGACGTGAGCGGCAGCGCCAATCTCTGGGCGAACATGATTTCCGTGCACGGCCATGTGCAGGGAGAAAGCAAAATCGTCGCGACGCAAGGCGTTCTCGAAGGCCAGCCGCGCACGCTTGATCCCTATGCGGATGTGCCGCTCCCCGCCTTCTCCGGATGCGACCACACGAATTACGCGACGTCGACGGACGATCACCTTCAGCCGGGCGTTTACTGCAATGGCTTCGCGGTCAATTCGACGGCCGAGGTCGAACTCGACCCCGGGCTCTACGTCATCGATGGCGGCGCCTTCAAGATCAACGGCCAGGCCGAGCTGAAGGGCGAGAAAGTCACGATCGTTTTCACCTCGAGCTCGGGAGGCAATTGGCCTACCATGACGATCAATGGCGGCGCGCAGGTGAACCTCAAGGCGCCCAACGCCCAGGACGCAGCCGCGACCGGCGGCATTGCGGGCATCGTCTTTTATGGCGACCGCGCCATGCCGGCGGGCCAATCCTTCAAGCTGAATGGCGGCTCCACCCAAACGCTCACGGGCGCCGTCTATCTGCCCGAAGCGGCGGTGACCTTCGCCGGCGGCGCGAGCCCGACCGGCAATTGCACCCACCTCATCGGCAACACCCTGACCTTTATCGGCGACTCGGATATCGGCATCGACGGCTGCGGCAATCTCGGCGTGAGGCCCTTCGGCGCGACGCGGACGGTGCGCGTCTATCAATAAGCGACGCCGACCCGCGAAGCGGGGCGCGCCGCAAAGAGCGCGCCCTTTACGCCAATTTATCGGCCTTTGGCCGCGCCCGCATGTTTCGACAATCGCCGATTTCCCTCGCCCCCTGGGCGCTCGTTTTCTGTCTCGCCTTTTATGCGCTCTACACGCTCGCAACGGCGCGGCGCGAGCCGGTCAACGCGATCTGGCTCGTCACGGCCGCGATCTGCGTCTACGCCATCGGCTGATCGCTTCTACGCGCGCTTCATCGCAAACAAAGTTCTCCAGCTCGATCCAAATCGCCAGACCCCTGCCCAACGCTTCAATGACGGGCTCGATTATGCCCAACGACAAAACGGTGCTGTTCGGCCATCATTTCGCGGCCATCGCCGGCGCGGGTCCCCTCGTCGGCCCTGTGCTCGCGGCGCAGATGGGCTATTTGCCGGGAACGCTCTGGCTGGTCGCAGGCGCAGTCTTCGCGGGTGCCGTGCAGGATTTCATCATTCTTTGGGCATCTGTACGCCGCGACGGCCGTTCACTGGGCGAAATGATCCGAACCGAACTCGGTACGCTCGCCGGCACGACGGCGATGATTGGCGTCCTGATCATCATGGTGATCCTGCTCGCCGTGCTGGCGCTCGTCGTCGTCAAAGCCCTGACGCATAGCCCCTGGGCCACATTCACCGTGGTGATGACCATCCCGATCGCCATTGTCATGGGCGTCTACGGGCGCTTCTGCGGCCAGGACGTATCGGCGAAATGTCGCTCATCGGCTTCGTGTTGCTGATGCAGTCTCGCCTTCGGCCGCAACGTCGCCGAGAGCGCGACTCTGGCGCCGCTTTTCACCTATAAGGGCGAGACGCTCGCCTTCATGCTGATCGCTACGGCTTCGTCGCGTCGGTGCTGCCCGTCTGGCTGCTGCTCGCGCCGCGCGACTATCTCTCGACCTTCCTCAAGATCGGCACGATCGTCGCGCTGGCGCTCGGCATCTTCATCGTCTGGCCCGACCTCAAAATGCCGGCGTGACGAAATTCGTCGACGGCACGGGGCCGGTCTTCGCCGGCAGCCTTTCCCTTCCTTTTCATTACGATTGCCTGCGGCGCAATCTCCGGCTTCCACGCGCTCGTTTCGTCGGGCACGACGCCGAAGATGATCGACAACGAAGTGAATTCCCGCGCCATCGGCTATGGCGCGATGCTGATGGAAAGCTTCGTCGCGATCATGGCGCTCATCGCCGCGACCTGTCTCGAGCCCGGCGTCTATTTCGCATGAACAGCGCGCCGCGCGTGATCGGCTCGACCCGAAACTGCCGCCTCAGCAATTTCAGGATGGGGCTTTGCGATAACCCCTGACGTTTTAAAGCAGGCCGCGGCCGATGTGGGCGAAGCGTCCATTCTTTCGCGCACCGGCGGCGCGCCGACGCTCGCCGTCGGCATGGCGCATATTCTCTCGAATGCCCTCGGCGGCAAAGCCTTGATGGCCTTCTGGTATCACTTCGCGATTCTGTTCGAGGCGCTGTTCATTCTGACGACGATCGACGCTGGAACACGCGTCGCGCGTTTCATGATTCAGGATCTCGTCGGTAGTGCAATTCCCTCGTTCAAGGCCACGAAGTCCTGGAGCGCCAACATCGCCGCGACAGCCATCGCCGTCACGGGCTGGGGCTATTTTCTCTATCAGGGCGTCGTCGATCCGCTGGGCGGCATCAACACGCTCTGGCCGTTGTTTGGCATCGCCAATCAGATGCTCGCCGTGCATGGCGCTGACGCTCTGCTCGGTCGTCCTTTTCCGCATGAAGCGCGAGCGCTACGCCTTCGTCGCGATCATCCCTACGACATGGCTCTACATCTGCACCATGACGGCGGGGCTGGAGAAGATTTTCCACGACGATCCGAAGATCGGCTTCCTCGCCCACGCCAGGAAATTCGCGGCTGCGCTCGACAAGGGACAATTGCTCGCGCCGGCCAAGACCGTCGAGGAAATGCATCGGGTCATCTTCAACGACTATGTCGATGCGAGCCTTTGCGCGATCTACATCGTGCTGGTGCTGTCGATCCTCGGCTTCGCCATCAAATCCATTCGGGCCGCGCGCGCGAGCGACGCCGTCACCACGCGGGAGAGCGAAGATGAATTGCTGCCCGCAGGAGCGTAGCTTCCGGCTCGATCTCTCGAAGCTCGCTACCAAGCTGCGCGACGGCGCGCGGCTGATGGTCGGGCAGGGCGATTACGACGCCTATGTCGCGCATATGCGCGCGAAGCACGAGGATCGAAACATCATGTCGCGCGCGGAATTTTTCCGCGCGCGCGAGAACGCCCGCTTCGGCGCCGGCGGCGAGCGCGCTTTTCGCTGCTGTTGAACCGCCTTGTCCCCACTGCTGTCATAGCCGGGACAGCCCGGCCATGACGCGGTCGAACGGTTGGGCTAAACTCCGTTGAGATGGCCCTCGCTCACCCGCCCGAAACGCGCGCCGCGCTCCTCGCGCTTCTCGACTGGTATGTCGAGAGCGGCGTCGATCTCGCGCTCGACGAGGCGCCGCATGATCGTTACGCCGACAGCCAGCGGCCGGTAGAGGCGCCCGTCGCGGCCCCGCCGCTCGCGCCCCGCGCGCCGCCGCCGGGGCTGGAGCCAGCGGCCCGTCCGCGCCCGGCGCCCGTCATCGCCGCGCCGGACGACGCCGCGCGCGCCGCCGAAGAAGCTGCGGCGGGCGCTGATACGCTCGAACAGCTCGCCGCCGCGCTCGCCAACTTCCCGCACGCGCCCTTCCGCGAGATGGCGCAGCATTTCCTGTTCGCCGCCGGAACTCCCGGCGCCCCGCTCATGGTTCTCGACGGCGCGCCGGGCGTCGCGGAGGAATCGACGGGCGACGCCTTTTGCGGCGATCAGGCGCGGCTGCTGGACAATATGCTCAAGGCGATCGGGCGCTCCCGCGAGAGCGCCTATCTCGCTTACGTTTCGCCCTGGCGCCCGCCGGGCGTGATGTCCATGACGCCGCAGCAACTCGCCATCTTCGCGCCCTTCGCGCGCCGCCATGTCGAGCTGGCGCGGCCACAGGTTCTGCTGCTTTTCGGCGAGGCGCCGGCGCGGGCGCTGCTCGCGACGAACGAGCCGGTCGGGAAGCTCCGGGGGAAGGCGTTCGAGGTCCAATGCGGCGCGCATGCGGCGCGCGCCTTCGTGTTCAACAGTCTCGATTCACTTCTGAAAAGTCCGGGCCTCAAGCCCACGGCGTGGCGTGACTTGCGGGCGGCGGCCGCGCTTATGGGTTAGCCCAAGGGCCCCCTCCCTGACCCTCCCCCGCAAGCGGGAGAGGGGACGCTCATGAGCCACGTTGTCGATGAAGGCGGCGATCCGCTCCCTCTCCCGCGCAGCGGGGGAGGGTTGGGGAGGGGGTTTACTCCGCCGCCTCGCCTTCCTTCACGCCGCCATAGCGGCGCACGACGTACTCGTCGACGATCTTCGTGAATTCCTCGGCGATCCCCTCGCCGCGCAGCGTCATCGCCTTCTTGCCGTCGATGAAGACCGGGGCGCCGGGGTCTCGCCCGTGCCGGGGAGCGAGATGCCGATATCGGCGTGCTTCGATCTCGCCGGGGCCGTTCACGATGCAGCCCATCACCGCGACATTGAGCGTCTCGACGCCCGGATATTGCGCGCGCCAGATCGGCATGCGCTCGCGAATGTGCTCCTGAATGTCGCGCGCGAGTTCCTGGAATACCGTCGAGGTGGTGCGGCCGCAGCCCGGGCAGGCGGCGACGAGCGGCACGAAAGTGCGGAAGCCCATGGTCTGCAGGATTTCCTGCGCGACCTTCACTTCGAGCGTGCGGTCGCCGCCGGGCTCGGGCGTGAGCGAGACGCGGATCGTGTCGCCGATGCCCGTCCTGGAGCAGCACGCCGAGCGCCGAGGCGGAGGCGACGATGCCTTGGAGCCCATGCCGGCTTCGGTGAGGCCGAGATGCAGCGCGTAATCGCTGCGCGCCGCGAGCATGCGATAGACGGCGATGAGATCCTGCACCGCGGAGACCTTGGCGGAGATCACGATGCGGTCCTTCTTCAGCCCGATCTCTTCGGCGCGGGCGGCGGAGATCAGCGCGGAGCGCACCAGCGCCTCGCGCGTCACGGCGCGCGCGTCGATCGGGCGGTCCGAGGCCGCGTTGATGTCCATGAGATGGGTCAGCAGCTCCTGATCGAGCGACCCCCAATTCGCGCCGATGCGCACGGCCTTGTCGTGCTTGGCCGCAAGCTCGACGATCGCCGCGAACTGCCGGTCCTTCTTGTCCTTGAAGCCGACATTGCCGGGATTGATGCGATATTTGGCGAGCGCCTCGGCGCAGGCCGGATGATCGGCGAGGAGCTTGTGGCCGATGTAATGGAAGTCGCCGACGAGCGGGACGTGACACCCCTTCTTCGCGAGCTTTTCGAAAATATGCGGGACGGCCGCAGCGGCCTCGTCGCGGTCGACGGTGATGCGCACCAGCTCCGACCCCTGCTGCGCCAGGGCCAGAACCTGCGTGACCGTCGAATCGACGTCCGCCGTGTCCGTGTTGGTCATGGACTGCACGACGATGGGCGCCCCGCCGCCGACGATGACCGACCCCGGGCCTTTGCCGATGCGGACGGCGCAGGTTTTCTTGCGCGTCGCGGGTTCGGCGGAAACGGGATCGGGCAGGCGGGTTTCGACGGCGTCTGTCATGGCTCTCGTCGCGGCTCCGTTGAACTTTGGCCCTAGGTCGCGCGGAATGGCGCGCGGGTCAAGGTCGGAGGCTTGGGAGGATGTCCTTTGCAGCGCTCATGGAGCCGCATTGCCCCCCACCCTTAATCCCTCCCCGCCACTCCGTGGGGGGAGGGAGGTCGCTATACTCCCAGCTTTTCGAGTGCTGTTCGCGATCCCGGACGCCCCGGCGACTTCCCTCCCCCCACGAAGTGGCGGGGAGGGGCAGGGGTGGGGGGCGATGCGGCTAGGACAGCCTTTCAGAAAGGCGGCTCACACCATCTTCCGGCGCGGGTCATAGCCGTGCCGGTCCCGAAGCTCCCGCATCCTCGCCTCGAAATCGGCGTCGGGCTCCTCGGGCAGCATGATTTTCAGCGACACATAGAGGTCGCCCGCCGGCTTCGCGTCGGTCGCGGGCAGGCCCTTGCCGCGCAGGCGCAGCGTGCGGCCGCCATTGGAGCCGGCCGGCACGGCGAGCTCCACCTTGCCGTCGAGGGTCGGCGTCTGCACCTTGGCGCCGAGAGCGGCTTCGTAAACCGCCACCGGCAGCTCGACGCGCAGATCGCGCCCCTCTACCTTGAAATAAGGATGCGCCGCGACCTTCACGGTCACGAGCGCGTCGCCGGGCTCGCCGCCGCGCAGGCCGGGCTGGCCCTGGCCGCGCAGGCGGATCTGCTGGCCTTCCTCGACGCCTGCCGGGATCTTCACCTCCAAAGTGCGTCCGGAGGGCAGGATCACCCGAGCTGAGCCGCCCCTGGCGACGGTTTCGAGCGGCACCGTCGCGGTCGCGACCACGTCGTCGCCGCGCGTGGGCTGAGCCTGTGCGCGCCGGCGCCCGCCGAAGAGATCAGCGAAAAGGTCGCTCGGGTCGAAGCCGCCGGCGCCGCCGCCCTGTCCGCCGCCGAAATTGAATTCGAAATGCTGGTCGCCGCCCGGCGCGCCGCCGGCGGTGCGCCAGCCGCGCGTGAAGCCGCCCGGCCCCGCCCCGAAACCTTCGAACCCCTTGGGCTTGCCGTCGGGGCCGATCTCGCCGCGGTCGAATTGGGCCTTCTTCTTCTCGTCGCCGACGATTTCATAGGCCGTATTGATCTCCGCGAAGCGCTCCTTGGCCTTCGCGTCGTCCTTGTTGCGGTCGGGATGATATTTTTTCGCGAGCGTACGATAGGCCTTCTTGATGTCGGCCGGGCTCGCTGACTTGGGTACTCCGAGAACGTCGTAAGGGTCGCGCATTTTGGTCCAATAGCCCATGGAAGCGCCCGCCCGAAAGCGGCGCGGGCGCAGATGTCTGGACTAATATGTGGGAGAAGCGCGGGCCTAACGCAAGCGGCGGCGCGGCTTGGAATGTCAGAGCTTTGTCGGCGCTTTCGAGAAATCCGCCAGCGCGTCGCCCGTGGGGTCGAGAATGGCGAGCGCGGCGTTGACCGCGTCGAGGGGCGCCGGCTCCCCGCCGCACATGTTCTCCTCCGTCGCGCGCTGCAGCGCCCGCGCGTCCAGCTCCCAGCGCTTGAGAATTTCGATCTTCATCAATTTGGCGAGCGCCCTTGTCTCGACCACTTCGGAAGGTTCGTCGAAGACGGAAGCGGGAGAGATGAGGGCCTTTTCGATTTCGGCGGCGCCGAGGGAATGAACTTTCATGACGGTCAGCCCGGTTCGAGGTTTTCCGGTCGAACGCGGCAAGCCAGCGCCTTGTTCCTTGAAATCAGGCGAACAACGCGTCGCAGAGCAGCTTTACGTTGAGCGCGACGATCAGCGCGGCGATGACGGCCGCGACGGCGGTCGTGCGGCGCGGGGCGACGAGGGCGCCCATGATGTCGCGCCGCGCGGTGAAGATGACCAGCGGAACCACGGCGAAGGGGAGGGTCAGGCTGAGCGCCACCTGGCTCAGGACCAGAAGTCGGGCCGTCGCGCTTTCGCCCGCGTAAAGCGTCACGGCGATCGCCGGCGCGATGGCGATGACGCGGGTGACGAGGCGCCGGACCGCCGGCGACAGCCGCAGGTGGAGGAAGCCCTCCATCACGATCTGCCCGGCGAGCGTCGCCGTCACGGTGGAGTTGAGGCCGCAGGCGATGAGCGCGACGGCGAAGAGGGTCGCGGCGACGGGCTCGCCGAGCAGCGGCGAAATGAGGCGGTGAGCGTCGCCGAGCTCGGCCACTTCCGTGTGGCCGCTCGCGTGAAAGACCGCCGCCGCCAGCACGAGGATCGCGCCATTGACCAATAGCGCGAAGAACAGCGCGAGCCCGCTGTCGATGACGGCGAAACGCAGGGCCTCGCGCTTTTTTTCGGTGGAGGCGGCCACGGCGCGCGTCTGCACCACGAAGGAGTGCAGGAAGAGATTATGCGGCATCACCGTCGCGCCGAGAATGCCGAGGCCGAGATAGAGCATGTCGGGGTCGGAGACGAAGCGCCGCGTCGGCGCGAGGCCGCGCGCGACCTCGGAGAGATCGGGACGGGCCAAAGCGAGCTGCGCTGCGAAGCAAAAGCCGATCAGGCCCAGCATCCCGACGACGAAAAGCTCGATCTTTCGGAAGCCCAGCCGCTCCATGGCGAGAATGAGAAACGTGTCCAGCGCCGTGGCGACGATGCCGAGCGCGAGCGGCAGGCCGAAGAGCAGTTGCAGCCCGACCGCCGTGCCGATGACCTCGGCGAGGTCCGTCGCGAAAATCCCCGCCTCGGCGAGGAGCCAAAGTCCAATGGCGATCGGGTAGGGCGCATGGGCCCGGCAAGCCTGGGCGAGGTCGAGTCCGGCGCCGACGCCGAGCCGCGCGGAAAGCGATTGCAGCACAATGGCCATCAGGCTCGACAGCACGGCGACAAAGAGCAGCGCCGTCCCGAACTTCGAGCCGCCGGCCAGCGCCGTGGCCCAATTGCCGGGGTCCATATAGCCGGTGGCGACGAGATAGCCGGGGCCTAAGAAAACAAAGAGCCGCTTGAGAAGCCGGCCGCCATCCGGCACCGCCACGGAGCGGCGCAGGTCGGCGCTGGTGCGAATCGAAGGGGCGGTCGACGCCAATCATTGCCTCCAAGCCGGGCGCGCCGGCCGGAGGGGCGCGACCTTTACGAAATCACCTTGCGCAGGAGGGCCTCGAGCCCTTCCGGGAAGATCAGTTCGTCAGAGGCCGCGATCGCGTCCGCCGACCACCAGCGCCAGCCCAGCGTGTGAACCTTCTCCTCGGGGGTGAGGTTTTCGGGCGAGGGCGCGAACTCTTCCGTCTCGACGAGGAAATAGCGTTCGACCGCCTGCTGCCAATCGTCGCCGAGCTCCATGGGGAATTCGCGCGTCGCTACGACGGGGCCGGGATCGCCTTTAAGGATCAACCCCGTCTCCTCGCGCACTTCGCGGCGCAGGGCGTCCTCGAAGCTCTCGTCCTCCTTCAGCGCGCCGCCCGGCGTCGCCCAGAAATGATGATGGCCGAGCGCCAGAAAATGCGGCAAGAGGCCGCCGGCGTACTGCATGAGCAGCGCCTCGCCCTTCGGGTTGACGATCAGCGCGCGGGCGGCTTCGCGGCGGGGGAGGGTCAGCCCGTCCCAAGGCGCGGCGATCTCGGGGCGGCCCTCCGGCTGCGCCCAGTTCACGAGCGACCAGTTCCCGTCCTCAAAGGCGATCCAGTTGGGCGTCGCGTTGAGCACGGGGTGCTCGCGCTTCTCGCCGAGGCCCTTGCCGGTCGCCATGCGCCAGGCGACGTCCAGCACGCCGGCATGGGCGACGACGAGGACGGTGAGGCCGGCGCTTTCTTTGGCGATGTCGGTGAGGACCGAGCGGACGCGGCGGGCGAATTCCTCCAGCGTCTCGCCTTCGGGCGCGGCGAAATCCGCCTTGCGCGCGAGATAATGCGGATAGTCGTCGGCGTATTTGACCTGCACCTCGGCGTGGGTGTGGCCCTGCCAGGCCCCGTCGTCCTTCTCGCGCAGGCGCTGCGTGGCGAGGACGGGCAGGCCCAGCGCCTGCGCGATGGGGGCGGCCGTGTTCATGGCGCGGCGCAGATCGCTCGAATAGACGCGGTCGAAATGCGCGCCGGCGAGTTCGCGCGCGAGAGCCTGCGCCTGGGCGCGGCCGCGCGCGTTGAGCGCGATGTCGAACTGGCCCTGGAAACGCCGTTCAATGTTCCAATTCGTCTCGCCGTGGCGAGCGAGACAGAGGATGGTGCGGGTCATTTCTCGTCCGGGGCGCCGCCGGGCGGGCCGTGCCGATATGCGCGCGGGCCTGCGCAAAATTCGCCCGCCGCGCCGATACGCCGGGCTGTTCTGCCCGATTTAGACGCAAAAGTCAGTCGCCTTTTGGCGGAAGCGCGGCTCTGCCTCTCAATGCCGCAGGGCGAAGGTAAATTCCCCTGCGCGAATGCGGTCTGGCAGGGCCTGCGTGAAGGCCGCGACGCTCTCTTCGCCATAGGTCGCGACCAATTCGCGCAACGCCGCCGACAAAGCCGCGTGGGCGAAGGAATCGCTTTCGATTCCCGCGAGAATCGCTTCGGCGAAGGCTTCGGTCACATAGGCCAGCGCGGCGCGGTGTTGCTCGGCGCCGGTCTCGTCGAAGGAGGCTAAAGTCAGCTGCGTCATGAGAATCACTTTAGCCAAGCCGAGCAGCTCGCGCGACACGCGTCTTTCCAAAAGGTTAATTCACAATTGAAAAGATTCTTAAGGGCTGCCGAAGCGGTAAGTGACGTCGCGCGAGATCTTCGCGGCCTCGTCCAGATAACGGTTTGTGGCGGCTCTGGCGTTGGCGGTGCAGGCCCGGTAAGTCAGCTCATAGCCGCGAAAGCCGCGATTGAAGGCGGCGACATATTTGTCGTGGCGGGGCCCGTTCGGAGCCTCGGCGTCGAGCAGCGCCGACATTTTCTCGCGCCAGTCCTCGGCGTCCTTGTCGCCGCAAATGTCCCGCAGGAAGACCAGCGCGCCCATGATCTCTGAGAGCCGCACGAGCTGCGTCTCATAGGGCGGCGGCGGCGCCTCGGCGCCGGCGGCCCCTTGCTTGGCTTCGGTCTTCGCGCCTTGCGGCGGCTGCCCCTTCCCCGCCTCGCGCTTTTTTTTCGTCTCGGGCTTCTTCTTCTCGGCGCGGGGAATGTCACGCGCGGGGCGCGGCGCGCGGGCGGCGGGCCGGTCGGGACCAAAAAGATCGAAGATCCCCTGCGCCTGCGCCGGGGCGGCGAGCAGGCAGGCCGAAAGAAGCGCCGTCGCGCCGGCGCGCCTCATGGATAAAGCCGTTCCTTGCGCCAGTCCTGACCCGGCGCCTCGCGGAAGAAGCGCACGCGGTCGTGCAGGCGGAAGGGACGGTCCTGCCAGAACTCCATGGCGACCGGTTTGATTCGGAATCCGCGCCAGTAGGGCGGGCGGGGGATCTCGCCAATGGCGTATTTGGCCGCGTAGCTCGCAACGGCCTTTTCGAGCGCGAAGCGGCTTTCGAGCGGCCGCGACTGCTGGCTCGCCCAGGCGCCGATGCGCGAATCGCGCGGGCGGCTGTCGTAATAGGCGTCCGATTCGGCCTCGCTCACCGGCTCCACCGGGCCGCGCAGGCGCACCTGACGGCGCAGCGACTTCCAGTGGAAAAGACCCGCCGCCTTGGGGTTTTCGGCGAGCTGGCGGCCCTTGGCGCTTTCGGCGTTGGTGTAGAAGACGAAGCCCTCGGGACTCCATTCCTTCATCAGCACCATGCGCGCGTCTGGAAGGCCGTCGGCATTGGCCGTCGCGACGACCATGGCTTCCGGGTCGTTCAGCTCTTTGGCCTTCGCGTCCTCGAACCACTGGCTGAAAAGGTCGAAGGGTTCGGCCGCCTCGACGAAGTCACTCGACGTTAACGCGTTCACGCGAAAATCCTCTCCCAAGCGCCCGCCAGGGGCGCACGCGTTTGAAGGTGGCGCTTTGCAGTTCTCGCGTAACAGACATATAGAAGCCGGCCTCTCCGCTCAATTCCCGCCGGTCGCCATCCTCGCCTCATTTGTCGCCGTCTGCGCGCTCTCGAGCTGCTCCATCGCGATTCCCGTCTCTTCCTCCAACAATTCGCCCATGTGGCAAGGCGCGCCGGAAGACGTGACCGGCTCCATCGCCAAGCCGCCGCTCAAGCTGTCGCGCCATCTCGATACGGAGGACGTTCGTCGCGCGATTGCGGCGTTGAGCACGGCCCTCGATCCGCAAGGGAGCGGCGCGAGCGTCAATTGGGACAATCCGCAATCGGGCGCCAAGGGCTCCTTCACGCCGGTCGGGCAGGCTTATCCCCTCGACGGCAAAATTTGCCGCGCTTTCCTCGCCGACGTTTCCGCCAGCGAATCGATCGAGCGGCTGCAGGGCGCCGCCTGCCGCGAGAAGACGGCGGAATGGACGCTGACCGAGGTGAAGCCTTTCAGGAAGGGCTGAAGCCGCGCGCTTTTCCATGCGTTGAATTTGCGGGTCGCGCGAGCGCTTTTCTGCATCATCAGAGTTGAAACGCAGCTGATTGCTGGCGAATACTATGCTGTTTTCGCCACGACGCTTCAGCTTGCGAGACAAGCCGGGCAATGAAATAGTGTAACTGATTTCAATTGCTTGGGCTTGGCTATGACATCGCTCTACATCATCAACCCGGCAGGCGATTTTCCGACCTATTTCGGCGGCGAGGTTCTCGGCGCGTCGGGCTATCCCGGCGGCGTGATGATGGCCGATCTCGCGAGCGCGACCGTCGCCGCTTTTGCCCCCGCCGATTTCAGGATCAGGCTTTGCGACGAGGCCGTCGAGCCGGTCGACTTCGACGACGCTTCAGACTTCATTCTCGTCACCGGCAAGGTTAGCCAGCGGCTGCGAATGGTCGCCATCGCCGATGAATTCCGCCGCCGCGGCAAGACGGTCGTCATCGGCGGCCCCTACGCCAGCCTTTCGCCCGCGCGGCTGCGGGACCATTGTGACGCGCTCGTCTGCGGCGAGATCGAAGAAATCGCGGACGGCTTCTTCGCTGATCTCGCCGGGCGGCGCTTGAAAGACGGCTATTTCGGCGACAAGCCGTCGCTTGGGAATTCGCCGCGGCCGCGCTGGGATCTCTACAACAATGACCGCGCCATGCTCGGCGCCGTGCAGACCTCGCGCGGCTGCCCCTTCGAATGCGAATTCTGCGACGTCATCCAGTATCTCGGCCGCAAGCAGCGTCACAAGCCGATCGGCAACGTCATCGCGGAGATCGACGCGCTGTGGAAGGTCGGCTATCGCACGACATTTCTCGCCGACGACAATTTCACGGCCTATCGCGCCCATTGCAAGGAGCTGCTCGCGGCGATCGCCGAATGGCGCCGCGACAAGCCGATGGAGTTCGTCACGCAAATCTCCATCGACGCGACGCGCGACGACGAACTGCTCGACATGTGCGTCGCGGCCGGCCTGACGCAGGTTTTCGTCGGGATCGAGACGCCGAATCTCGAGAGTCTGCGCGAAACCGGCAAACGGCAAAATCTCAAGATCAGCCTCGTCGACGAAATCCAGAAGCTCGTCGACCGCGGCATGTCCGTCATGGGCGGCATGATCGTCGGCTTCGATCACGACGGCCCCGGCGTCTTCGCGCAGCAGTATGAGTTCGCCATGCAGACGCCGATCCCGATCTTCAGCCTCGGCGCGCTGATGGCCTCCGAGGCGACGCCGCTCTACGACCGCATTCAAAGCGAGGGACGGCTACTCACCGGCGGCGTGGAGACGCAGGCCGTGCCCTGGAGCTCCAACATCCAGTGCATGACGATGAGCATGGAGGAGTTGCATCACGGGATGCAGAATCTCTGCAACGCGCTCTACGCGCCCGCTGCCTTTCAGGAGCGCATGCTGCATCTCATCGACAGCTTCGGACGCCATCGCAACGGCCCGGCGCCGCGGCCCATGGATCAAAATGCGCTGCGCGAGATCGAGAAGCAGGCCGTTCAGGCGGCGATGTCGCGCATCACGAAATATGGGACGGCGGAAGGTCGCATGTGGAACAAGGTCTGGGGCGCCGCGGTGCGCAAGCCCGAGACCATGACCATCGTCGCGCGCATTCTCTTCCAATACGCCCAGGCGCGCTACATGTTCGATCGCGGCAGCTATTGGGAGCCAAAGCTGGCTTTCCCGCCCGTGGCGCCGGAGCCGGTCGCGAAGCCCGAGGCGGCGCTGATCGCGTAAGCGCGCGACAGGCGCCCCTTGCTGCGCTCTCGCAGGCGTGCGGTTGCCGCCAAACCTCTAAGGCGGCCTCGTCCTTCGAGACGCGAGCTTTCGCTCGCTCCTCGGGATGAGGCGTAAGTGTTTGGCGCCAGATGCAAGAGCCCCTCATGCTGAGGAGCCTGCGCAAGCAGGCGTCTCGAAGCGCGAGGGGCGTCAGAACGAACCCTTCAAGCCGGCTTCCTGTTAATCAGCCAGAGAGCTGCGACGAAGAAGCCCTTCGAGATCGGCAGGAAAATCAGCGCCGAGACGATCGTCACGAGCATCAATATCCCCGCTTCCTGCCAATAGGGCATCAGCTCCCCGCGTTCGAGGAAGATCAGCAGCGGCACGACGATGTGGGCGACGAGACCGATGGTGAGCCAGGCTGGCCCGTCATCGGCGTCGAGGCCGTCGAAGCTCTCGCCGCAATGCGGACAGGCGTCGTCGCGCTTCAGATAACTCTTGAAAAGGCGTCCTTCGCCGCAATGCGGGCATTTCATGCGCGCGCCGCGCCACAGGATTTTCGCCGTCGTCGCCGCGTCGCTCATGGGGTCTCCAATTTCGCCGATAACCCTTTTTTCACGTGCGCCCCTGCCGAATCAAGCGGTTCCGATTCGGACCCGGTTTGTGCTCCTCCCGTATCGCCCGTCCCGCTTCGGGACGGGCGCACATGTTCCGCTCGGCGCCAATTGGTAACGCTCCTACCGGCCTTTGCCCCTGCCGGCGCGCAAATAGACGCCGTCAAAGCGCACATTCATGCCGCCGCAGCGCTCATTATCGTGCGCGAGCAGGAAAGGCGGCAGCAGCGTCAGGCTTACATGGCATTCGTCTTCATCGTCGGCGAATGTGACCTGATTGCCTTTGGGGGCCGCGACGCCGGACATCTGGCCGATATTCGGGCCGCCGGGCCTCTCCTTCAGCGAGGGGTTTGCCGAGGGCCAATAGGCGTCGCCGCTCGCGGAAAGCTTGTCGCCCTTGGCGCGCAGCGTGATGGAATCGTCGCCCATCCGCCACGCGCCGAGCCAGTCCTTCTGCTTCACCTCGGCTGCAGGCAGCGCTTCGAGGCGCCCCTCGGGGACATAGCCGGCGGAGCCCGCGAAATTCTTCTCGTTGCGATAGAGGATGCAGCGATAGCCGTTGAAGGACCGCGCCGTGATGACGAGATCGCCGGGAAGGACGTAGCTCTTGGAAAGGCAGGCCGCATTGTCGCTCGGACAAACCGGGCAGGCGCCCTTCTGCTTGTCCTTGTCGCAATAAAACGTGTCTTCGACGAAAAACAGCTTGCCCTCGCCCGTGACCTTGGCGAGTCCGTAGGTCACGCCCTCTTCGACGAAGATGCCGTTGCGGCAATCGGGCGCGTCGGCGGCGGATGCGGCGGTCGAAAGCGTCGCGCCGATGAGCGAAAGGATGAATCCGGTCCGGCCATTCATGGTTCTGCCCCTTACAATATCGGCCGCATATTGGCGCCGGCGCGCCCAGGTTGGAAATGCCCGGGCGCGCACTTGTCGGAGCCGCAGAAGGGGAAGAAACTCCCCGCGGCGGCGGAGAGCCTGTTTCCCTCTCCCCATGACAATGGCGAGAGGGTCGGGATGAGGGGCAAGACGGCGATTGCGCGGATCGGGCTTCGCCGCTCACCCCAGGGGGCGCGCCCTGGGTTTGCGTTCGTTTTCCTTCTGTGCGCGCCCGCTTTCGCCGATCCTGCGTCGACAGCCGAGCGCGCGCTGTTCTGCCGGACGATCGGCAAGGGCCTCGAGGAAGAGGCTGCCGACATGGCGCTCGACGAGAAGGCCTGTCTCGCCAATGGCTCGGTCCAGTCCAACGCACGGCCGGACGGCAAGCGCGAAATCAAGGGCAGGCTCGGATTCCGCGCGCCCGGCCGCCCGGCTTTCGCGTTGAACTGTGCGGCGACCTATGCGCCGCCGCTCACGAAGAAGACCGTCGCGACGCTCGGAGCCTGTGAATGACCCCGCCTTTGAAGCTTCTCGCGGCCGCCGGCCTCTCTCTTTTCGTCACGCAGGCCAAGGCCGCGCCGAAGACTTTGCCGCCCGGCGTTGTCGCCTGCAATCTCGGCGCATGGTCCAACGATGCGGATCCGAAAGGGCTCAATGTCCGCGCGGAGGCGTCCACGGAGGCGGCGATACTCGGCGTCGCGCCCCCGCCGCATAAATTTCCCGACGACACGTATAAATCCGAATTCAGCATCGTCGGTTACCGCGACGGCTGGTTTCTCATCGAGGAAATCCTGCCGCCTGGCAAAGGCTATGTCGATACCCCTTATCCCCGCTCCGCGCCTCAACCCTATCGTGGTCGCGGCTGGGTCAAGGCGACCATGGTCGGCGCGGCTTACGCTACCAGCGGCCTGCCGCCGGGCCGCCTCTACGACGCGCCGCGCGCCGACGCCGCGTCGCATCGCGCGAAAGCCAGGGAGGGCGACGACGGCGTGGCCGTCGGGGACTCGCCGAAGGCGCTCCTCGGCTGTTCGGGAGATTGGGCGCTTGTCGAAACGCAGGCGGGAGAGCGCGGCTGGGTGAAGGCGCTCTGCTCGAACCAGGTCACGAACTGCAATTAATCTCCCGGATCGCCCTTCGTCTTGCCGTCCAGCAGACAGCTCACCGTCACGTCGCCCATTACGTTGATCGCGGTCCGGCAGCGGTCAAGCAGCCAGTCCACGGTGAGCAGCATGGCGATGTAGTCCGTCGGCAAGGCGACCGCCTTGAACACCATCGTCATCGTCACGAGCCCCGCTTCGGGAATGCCGGCGGCGCCGACCGAGGCGATCACGGACGTCAGCGCCACGGTGAATTGCTGCCCGAGCGTGAGATGCATGCCCAGCAATTGCGCGACGAAGAGCGCGGACATCGCCTCGTAAAGGGCTGTGCCGTCATTGTTGAAATTGGAGCCGACAAGCGCGCCCATGCTCGCCGATTGCTCGCGGAGCCCGACATTCACGCGCAGACATTCGTACGTCACCGGCATGGTCGCCGTGGAGCTGCCGGTGGAAAAAGCCATGACCAGCGCGTCACGCACGCCCTTGAGAAGATCGAGCGGACGAACCCAGGTCTGCAAGCGCACGCGCGTCAGATAATAGCAGGCCTGCAGAAAGAGTCCGAGCAGCACGGCGATCACGAAGCCGCCCAGCGCGATGAAGTCGTGAAAGCCCTTCACGCCGATAATGCTCGCGACGATGCCGAAGACGGCGAGCGGCACGAGGTCGACGATCCAGTGCAGAATGGCGATGAGGCTCGTCAGCGCGACATGGACGAGGTCCTCCACCGTGCGCACTTCGTGATGGCGCACCCCGCGCAACGCGACGCCGAAGGCGACGGCGATGAAGATCACGCCCATCACCGTGCCGTCGTCGGTGAAAGGACCGGCGATGCTTTTGGGGATGGCGTCGAAAAGCTGGGAGAGCGGATCGGCGGCGCCATGCGCCTTCTCGGGCGCCGCGGGCGGAACGCCGATCTTCGCCCAGCCGCCGGGCTGAACGACATTGGCGACGAAAAGGCCGATGAAGATCGCGACGAGCGTGTTGGTCAGCAATAGCGTCACGAGCCGCATCGCCTGCCCGCCGCCCAGATGCGCGCGCATCAGCGCCTGCACGATGGCGAGAAGGATCAGCGGCGGCGCCAGCGCGCCGAGGATGCGCAGGACGAGCTTCGCCGGCAAAGCGAGCGAGGCGGCGTTTGGGCCAAGCGCCATGCCCGTGGCGAGGCCGAGCGCGACGCCGACGATAATGCGCAGATAAAGCGGAATGGCGCGCCAGCGGGCGAGAAGGCCCGTGGGCATCGTGTCGTCTTGCTGCAAGGTTGGCCTCGGATGGTTGTGCTTCGGCCCGACTATCGCCCAAGATTGCGCCCGATCGAAGTGCGCGGTCGCACGCAAGCGGCTATCATGCCGCCTCTCTCAAAGGGAGCCTTCCATGTCCTCGCCCTTCGACCGGCGCCGCCTCATCGTCACGAGCGTCCTCGCCGTGCTCGTCATTCCGGCCTTCTTCCTCTCCATGCGGGTCTTCTCGGCCTGGCGGGCGGGCTATGAGTGGAAGGAGATGGACTGGGACGGCAAGGGCCATACGACGGTGGTGGATTTCCTCAAGGCCGCCGAAATCGGCAAGCGGCCGACGCTGGTGGGCGTGCAATCCTGCCTGGAGTATTTCCGCTATCAGGATGGGATCGTGGTGAAGACGGTATGTCCCCAATAGGCGTCGAGCGGCGCATCGAAACGTCGAATGCCGCGACGCCGTTAGCCGCTCGAAATGGCGCGACAGCCTGAAAAAAACGGGAGCGTTATGCGCTCCCGTCCAAAAATCCGCTATGCCGGATCGATCGTCTATCAGGCCGACATGTAGCGAACGAAGGTCGGCGCCTGGGTGATGATCAAAACGATCACGCCGATAACGCCGAGCGCGATGAGGAGCGGCTTGATCTTCTGAGAGGGATCGGTGGGGAGGGCCATCAAT
Source organism: Methylocystis parvus (assembly GCF_049675845.1). GTDB lineage: Bacteria > Pseudomonadota > Alphaproteobacteria > Rhizobiales > Beijerinckiaceae > Methylocystis > Methylocystis parvus_A. The sequence continues at coordinate 2,562,160 of NZ_CP187161.1, read as the reverse complement.
TTTTTCCTTGTTTTTGCGCATCTTGAAGCGGCTCACTGAGCCGCGTTCATCTAGTATGATGAAGCTCGCGCCTGCGTAAGTCGAAAACGCCAGAATATCGGGGTCGAGCGCAGTTACATTTTGACGCACCCCGTTTGGGCCAGGGCGCGGCGCCGCGATGCTCGCGAGGAAGCGCTTGCGGTCGTTATTGCCATCTCCCCCCGTCTGCGCTAGCTCGACCTCTCCCGCGCCCACTGATGGCGCGCGATCGGAGCTTTCCCGCATGAAACTGCCCAATCAGTTCTACCGTCCGCTCGCCATCGGCGCGCCGGAGCCTTATCGCGAGCTGCCGGTCAAGGTGGAGCGCATGATCCATTTCGTGCCGCCGCATCTCGAGAAATTCCGCGCCAAGGTGCCGGACATCGCCAGGCAGGTCGACGTCGTCCTCGGCAATCTCGAGGACGCCATTCCGGCCGACGCCAAGGAAGCCGCGCGCAAGGGCTTCATCGAGATGGCGAAGGCCGTCGATTTCGGCTCGACGGGCCTGTGGACGCGCATGAACGCGCTGAACTCCCCCTGGGCGCTCGACGACATGATCGAGATCGTGGGCTCGGTGGGCGACAAGCTCGACGTCGTCATGCTGCCCAAGGTCGAGGGCCCCTGGGACATCGCCTATCTCGACCAGCTTCTCGCCCAGCTCGAAGCCCGCAACGGCGTCAAGAAGCCCATCCTCATCCACGCCATTCTGGAGACGGCCGAGGGCGTCAAGAATGTCGACGCCATCGCGGCGGCCTCGCCCCGCATGCACGGCATCTCGCTCGGCCCGGCGGACCTCGCCGCCTCGCGCGCCATGAAGACGACCCGCGTCGGCGGCGGCCATCCGGAATACAAGGTCATCGCCGACCCGCAGGGCGACGCCCCGCGCGCGACCTTCCAGCAGGATCTCTGGCACTACACCATCGCCAAGATGGTCGACGCCTGCGCCTCCGCCGGCATCAAGGCCTTTTACGGCCCCTTCGGCGACTTCTCGACGGCGCGGCCTGCGAAGCGCAGTTCCGCAACGCCTTCCTGCTCGGCTGCGCCGGCGCCTGGTCTCTGCACCCGACGCAGATCGACATCGCCAAGCGCGTCTTCTCGCCCGATCCGGACGAGGTCGCCTTCGCCAAGAAGGTGCTGGAGGCCATGCCCGACGGCACCGGCGCCGTGATGATCGACGGCAAGATGCAGGACGACGCCACCTGGAAACAGTGCAAGGTCGTCGTCGATCTCGCCAAGCAGGTCGCCGCCAAGGACGCGGATTTCGCGAAGCTCTACGGTTTCTAAAGCCGTAAGCCGGTCAGTTAACGAACGGTCGAAGACAAGCCGCTCCCTCCCGCGTCGCGGGAGGGAGCGGCGTCCAATAAAAAAAGAATTGGGAAACCAATCGGCTAGCCGCCGCGCCTTTGCTTAGGCTTTTAACTTTTCAGACCTCGGCGCGGTTAACCTCGCCCGGCGACTCTCCCGTCAAAGGAGGCGCCGCTTATGGGCATGACGCTTTACCTCAAGCATGCAAGCCAGATTGATCTCGCCCGTTACGCTCGCGAGGGCGTCGAGGGCGAGGATCTCGGCGTGCTGGTGGAGGCGGGTTTCGCCGACAGGCACGCCGCGCGGTTGAAGGAGCTGGAGCTCCTTTACGTGGCCGATGAGGGCCGCGCCGCCTTCAGCACGACCGCGCGCGAAATGCTCTTCGACCATCTCGATTTGCTGCGCCGACGGGGCTCCGGCCGCATGCGCGTCTCCAGCCCCTCCGAGCCGGTGCTCGACCTCCACGGCGCCTGGCGGATGCTGCATTTCCTCTTCACCGGCGACGCCTTCGAGGGCGCGCTGCCGGCGGCGACCCTGCTCGCGGGCGGGCGCGAAGTCGGCGAGGACCTGGGCTATGGCCCGCCGCGCATGCTTTCGATCGACGAGACGGCGGCGTTCTCGCGCTTCCTCGAAGCGCTCGATCTCGACGCCCTCGCAGGGCGGCTCGATGCGCGGGCGATGAAGTCGCTGGGGTATCATTGCGGCGAGGAAGCGGAGCTGCGCGCGGAGCTGGCGCGCTATTTCCCGCGCCTGAAGGCCTTCGTCGCGGCGGCGGCGGCGCGACGGCAGGGCATGCTGATCTGGATGCTGTGACCAAGTAATCAGGCAGTTCGAAGTCCGGCCGGATTATCAGCTTCGTCTTGTCCCCACCTAAGCTGAGCATTGATATTGCTACCGGCGAGGCTCAAGATGCGCTCGATTCGGATAAGGTTCCGATGGCAAGTGGATGGGGCTGGCGGCGACGAGGTGGGCGCGTAAGGGCGGATGCATTGATGCCTAAGCGGAGCGCGAAATTGCTTGGCGCGCAGCCGATGGAAAGATCATGGCAGCGACGATACCGATAAATGACAAAGTTGTTTTTGAGGCCGTTCAGTCAGCTGAAGAGGCAATTGAGAGAATTCTGGAATGCGACTTAGTTAATTTCTATGGTGAATTACGATCCGCCGTTGTCCCACACTTCCGTGACGTGTTAGAAGCACTGGCGGCTCGTCCGGGTAAGCGAAATGCTCTTGGCATATGCTTAACAACCCCTGGTGGGCAGGCCGAGGTTGTTGAAAAGTGTGTTGAAATCGCTCGCCATCATTACGAGTTTCTATATTTCCTAGTGCCAAGGATGGCTATGTCAGCCGGCACTATTTTTTGCATGGCAGGTGACAAAATTTATATGGACTACTCGTCGTCACTCGGCCCGATTGACCCCCAGGTTCCTGAAAAAGACGAGAAATATCTCGTTCCGGCACTGGGATATCTCGATAAAGTTGGTGAACTCATCGAAAAATCACGGGACGGCACAATAACTCCAGCAGAGTTCATGCTTCTAGAGAAGCAAGATCTAGCAATGCTGCGCTTTTATGAACAAGCGAGAGATTTGTCGATTACCTTGCTGAAGGACTGGTTAACAAATTATAAATTTAAGGATTGGATCGAGCATAGAACAACAAGCAAGGGCTCGCCTGTAACAGAGGATGATAAGAGAAGAAGGGCGGAAGAGATTGCGACGTTACTCTCAAACAACAAACACTGGCATTCGCATGGGCGTTTTATCTCCATGAAGACCCTAAAAGAGGTTGTTCGCTTAGAGATAGAGGACTTCGGTGCGGATAAGGAACTTCAAGAGGCGGTGCGGCGTTATTGTGACGTGCTTTCGTCGTTCCTTAACCGTAATGGTATCCCTTATTACGTCTATAACCGGCACACATGCACCTGATCGAGGCGACGATGGAACATGAGATCAAGGACGCGATTGCGTCGTTTGAGCAAATGCCGGAATCTTTCCGGGACCAAGTTCGAAGGCTAAGGGACTTTAGAGACCGGATGCGGAGCGCTGGGGCGGTTGCCGCAGAGGAGCAGTTCGCTTCCCCGTTGATGGAACGGATTGAAACCCCGCGCACGCGAGGATTTCAGGTTTTTCAAACTGACTGACGAGCTTGACGCTGAAGGAGATTGGTTTGAGCTATGAACAAGCTCCCTCCCAAAGCGCGACCCGAAATTCGCTCTCTTGAGCGCCCGAGCCTCACGATGCGTTGACCCGCCGCCATTGACAGGCGCGGGCCGACGCTCCTACAAAGACCCCCAATCTCGAAAGAGAAGACCGATCATCAGCCCAGCCGTCCCGTGAGGCGGCAGGCCAACGCCCGGCAGCGCGATGCGCCCCCGGGCGCGTTTTGCTTTGGAGCGGCGTTTGGCGCAAGCCTCCCGCCGCGGGAGAGAAGACATGTTCGAGAGCCTTTCCGACAAGCTCTCCGCCGTATTCGACCGCATCACGAAGCGCGGCTCGCTGACCGAGAACGACGTGAGCGAGGCGCTGCGCGAAATCCGCAAGGCGCTGCTCGAGGCGGACGTCGCGCTCGACGTGGTCCGCTCCTTCGCGGACAAGGTGCGCGACCGCGCGGTGGGCGCCAATGTCATCAAGTCGGTCTCGCCCGGCCAGATGGTCGTCAAGATCGTCAATGACGTGCTGGTCGAGACGCTCGGCGAGACGGCGGAGCCGGTCAATCTCGCGGCCAAGCCCCCGTCGCCATCATGATGGTCGGCCTGCAGGGCGCCGGTAAGACGACGACGACGGCGAAGATCGCCAAGCGCTTCAAGGAGCGCCACGACAAGCGCGTGCTCATGGCCTCGCTCGACGTGAAGCGCCCCGCCGCGCAGGAGCAGCTCGCCGTGCTCGGCCGTCAGGTCGAGGTCGACACGCTCCCCATCGTGCCGGGCCAGACGCCGATCCAGATCGCGCGCCGGGCGATGGAGGCGGCGCGCCTGCAGGGCTACGATGTCGTGCTGCTCGACACCGCCGGCCGCACCCATATCGACGAGCCGCTCATGCAGGAGATGGTGGACATCAAGTCCTACGCCTCCCGCATGAAATCCTGCTCGTCGCCGACGCGCTGACGGGTCAGGACGCCGTCAACCTCGCCAAGAATTTCGACGAGCGCGTCGGCATCACCGGCATCGTATTGACGCGTATGGACGGCGATGGCCGCGGCGGCGCGGCGCTCTCGATGCGCTACGTCACCGGCAAGCCGATCAAGCTCATCGGCACCGGCGAAAAGATGGACGCCGTCGACGAGTTCTCGCCGCAGCGCATCGCCAACCGCATCCTCGGCATGGGCGACATCGTCGCCCTCGTCGAGAAGGCGGCGGCCGCCATCGACGCGGAGGAGGCCCGCAAGGCCGCCGCGCGCATGGCCAAGGGCAAGTTCGACCTGCAGGATCTTTGCGACCAGCTCGCCCAGGTCGAAAAGATCGGCGGCTTCGGCGGCATTATGGGTCTTCTGCCCGGCGTCGCGAAGATGAAGGACCAGATCGAAAAGGCCGGCATCGACGACAAGCTCATCAAGCGCCAGCGCGCCATCATCCTCTCGATGACGCCGCAGGAGCGCCGCAACCCCGACCTCATGAAGGCTTCGCGCAAGAAGCGCATCGCCGCCGGCTCCGGCATGCGGGTCGAGGACGTCAACAAGCTTCTCAAGCAGCATCGGCAGATGGCCGACCTCATGAAGTCCTTCGGCGGCGGCAAGCGCGGCGGGCTCATGGGCAAGGCCGCGTCGATGATGGGCCTCGGCCCCAAGGGCATGGAGATGCCCTCGCAGGAGGAGCTGCAGAAGTTGCAGGAGAAGCTCGGCGGCGCCGCTCCCGGCGCCCCCGGAATTCCGGCCGCTCCCCCGGCCGACCTTCTCGCGCAAAAGCCGGGCCTTCCGGGCCTCGGCAGTGGACTGCTGGGCGGGCTCAACCCGTTCGGAAAGAAAAAGTAACTCAAGAACTCAAGGAACCTGACATGTCTCTCAAGATCCGTCTCGCCCGCGGCGGCGCCAAGAAGCGCCCCTTCTATCGCGTCGTCGTCGCCGATTCGCGTTCGCCGCGCGACGGCCGCTACATCGAGAAGATCGGCACCTTCGACCCGCTGAAGGCCAAGGACGCCGCCGACCGCGTCGTGCTCGACGCCGAGAAGGCGAAGGACTGGCTCTCCAAGGGCGCCCAGCCGACCGATCGCGTCGCCCGCATCCTCGACGCCGCCGGCCTGATGAAGCGCGAGGCCCGCAACAATCCCGAGAAGGCCCAGCCGAAGAAGAAGGCCCAGGAACGCGCCGCCGCCGCGGCCGAAGCCGCCGCCGCCGCTGAGTAATCGCCGCCATGGCGCATTCCATTCGCCCTCTTGCTGAGGCGCGTCCGAAGGACGCGTCTCGAAGCGCGAGGGCGAATGCCCGCGCCGATTTCCTCCTCCTTCGAGACGCGAGCTGCGCTCGCTCCTTCGGGATGGGGAAACCTTATGGCGGTTGATAAAAACCTCGTCCTGCTCGGCCGTTTCGGGGCGCCGCATGGCGTGCGCGGCGAAATTCGCCTGCAGAGCTTCACCGGCGATCCGATGGCGATCGGCGGCTACGGCCCGCTCACCGACAAGAGCGGCGTAAAGACCTTCAAGCTCGCTGCCGTCCGCCCGCAGGGCAAGGACATGCTCGTCGCCCGCGTCGAGGGCGTCGCGGACCGCGCGGGCGCCGAAAGACTCACCGGGGTCGAACTTTACATATCCCGCGACAAGCTTCCCCCGCCGGAAGACGAAGACGAATTCTACCTCGCCGACCTCGTCGGCCTGCGCGCCGAGACGCGCGAGGGCGCATTGCTCGGGAAGGTCTTGGCCGTGCGCAATTTCGGCGCGGGCGACATTCTGGAGATCGCTCCGCCCGGCGGCGGCGAGACGCTGATGTTCCCCTTCACCAAGGCGGTCGTGCCGGTGGTGAGCGTCGCGGAGGGGCGCGTGATCGTGGAGCCGCCTGCGGAGGTCGAGGCGCCGGAGGAGGAGGACTAGCTCCTCTCATCGCGCGCATGCCATAACCGCCCCCATGTGGCGCGCGACGATCCTCACTCTTTTCCCCGAAATGTTCCCCGGGCCGCTCGGCCTCTCCCTCGCGGGAGACGCGCTCGCGCGCGGCGTTTGGGAATGCGAGACCAGGCAGATTCGCGAGCATGGGATCGGCCGCCATCGCGCGGTGGACGATACGCCGGCGGGCGGCGGGCCCGGCATGGTGATGCGCGCCGACGTTCTCGCGGCGGCGATCGACGCGGCGGGACCGGCCGACGACCCGCGCCCGAGGCTCCTCATGAGCCCGCGCGGACGTCCGCTCACCCAGCAGCGCGTCCGCGATCTGGCGGCGGGGCCCGGCGCGGTCATTCTCTGCGCGCGCTTCGAGGGCGTCGACGAGCGGATCATCGCCGCGCGCCAGTTCGAGGAGATTTCGGTCGGGGATTACATTCTCTCGGGCGGCGAGATCGCCGCGCTCGCCCTTATGGACGCCTGCGTGCGCCTGCTGCCGGGCGTGATGGGCGAGGAGCTTTCCGGGGAAGAGGAAAGCTTTGAAGGCGGACTGCTGGAATATCCGCAATATACGCGTCCGCGCGAATTCGAGGGGCGCGAAATCCCCGAAATCCTGCTCTCCGGCGACCACGGCAAGATCGCCAAATGGCGCCATGCCGAGGCCGTGAAGCTCACGCGGGCGAGACGGCCGGACCTTCTCGCCCGCAAAGAGGATTAGCGCTTTCCGCCGAAGCGGATGCCCGAGAGAAAGCGCGTCAGAACAGGATCAGCTCGCCGGCTTGAGCGCCAGCAACTTCTCGATCTCTGGAACCGGATGCTTGGTGAGGTCCTTGTGAAGCTCGCCCGCGACCTTGCCTTGCGCCTTGACGGAGAGGTCCTTGCGGATTTCCCCGAGCGTCTTGGGCGGCGCGACGATGACGATTTCCTTCAGCTCCCCGCTCTCGGCCGCGGCGTTGATGCGGTCGGCCATGGCGCGGGCGAAGCGCTCTTCCTCGAGCTCGTGCCAGTCGACATTGCCCATGGAGCTGCGGCCGGGAGAAACGGACGAAAATGCGCGGCCCGGAGCGTCCGAGCCCTGCTCGCGGGTGGGGGGATTTTCCTCGACCCGCGTCTCGACAACCCGCAGATCGAGCAGTTCGGCGTCGCCGTGATTGGAGAAGAACAGCGCGCGCCGGCCATCGCCGATCAGAACCCACGCGCCATTATGGACAGCAACTGCGCTCATAGCGTCCTCGTTCGATAAGCTTACGCCATAGAAGTGGCGGTCGAGCGAGGAGAGAGCAAGCGTGGCCGCCGCGCGTCGAAACGACGCGCCGGCTGGCGGCTTATTCAGGCGGCGAGCTTTTCCGGCGCGGCCTGAGCCTGCTGCATCTGGGCGACGACGGCCTTCAGCTCGTTCGCCGGCTGCGTCGATGCGGCCGGGCGCGCCGCGCCGCGGCGCTGGATGCGGGCCTCGTTGACCGCCCATGCGAGATAGCAGGCCGCGGCGATGAAGAGCAGGGCCGTGAAAGGCTCGCCATTGCCCAGAAAGGAGAGGTCGGGCGCGCATTCATTGGCGTATTCGCAGGCGTCCGACCAGTCCTGAAAATACTGTCTGACCGATTCCAACATGGTGACCTCCTTGGCTCGACACGATGGCGCAAAATCCTTGCCGCCGCGTGACGAACCCTAGCTAGCGCAAATCGGCTACGCTGTTTGTGCGTTGCAACATATAATGCGCGCCGAAGCTTTCGCCAGTGTTAAATTGATCCTGCGCTCCGAAACTATCCCAAACAATAACAACGCGCCGCGCTAAATCGCCGCAGCGCAAAAATGTGGGCATATTGCGCAAAAAGCGACCGACACGGGTGTCCGGGAGCTGACAAAAGGCGTGGGTTTCGGCCGCAGCGTTTGATCGCCGGAAGGCTCTCGATTGCGTCGCTGGGCCCGCAATGACGGCAATAAAAAATCCCCCGCCCTTGCGGGCGAGGGACAAATTGCAGAAAGCGCTGAAAGGCTTGTCAGCCTTCCAGCAGGCGCCGCGCGATGACCTGCGCCTGAATCTCCGCCGCGCCCTCGAAGATGTTGAGGATGCGGGCGTCGCAGAGGACGCGGGAGACGGGATATTCCAGCGCGAAGCCGTTGCCGCCGTGGATCTGAAGGGCGTTGTCGGCCGCCGCCCAGGCGACACGGGCGCCGAGCAGCTTGGACATGCCGGCCTCGAGGTCGCAGCGCTTGCCGGCGTCCTTCTCGCGCGCGGCGAAATAGGTGATCTGGCGGGCGATGTGGATCTCCACCGCCATCGACACGATCTTGTTGAAGACGCGCGGGAAGGCGAAGAGCGGCTTGCCGAACTGGATGCGCTCCTTGGCGTATTTCAGGCCGAGGTCGAGGGCGCACTGGGCGACGCCGAGGGCGCGCGCGGCGGTCTGGATGCGGGCCGATTCGAAGGTCTCCATGAGCTGCTTGAAGCCCTTGCCCTCTTCGCCGCCGAGGAGATTCGCGGCCGGCACTTCGAAATTGTCGAAGCCGATTTCGAACTCCTTCATGCCGCGATAGCCGAGCACCTCGATCTCGCCGCCCGTCATGCCCTTGGCCGGGAACGGGTTCTCATCCGTGCCGCGCGGCTTCTCCGCGATGAACATGGAGAGGCCCTTATAGCCCTTCTCGTTCGGATTGGTGCGGGTCAGCAGCGTCATGATGTCGGCGCGGACCGGATGGGTGATCCAGGTCTTGTTGCCCGTGACTTTGTAGACGTCGCCCTCGCGCACGGCGCGGGTGCGCAGGCCCGCGAGGTCCGAGCCGTTATTCGGCTCGGTGAAGACGGCGGTGGGCAGGATTTCGCCGGTCGCGATCCGCGGCAGGTAATTCTGCTTCTGGTCTTCCGTGCCGCCGACGAGGATCAACTCGCCCGCGATCTCGGAGCGCGTGCCGAGCGAGCCGACGCCGATATAGGCGCGCGACAGCTCCTCGGAGACGACGCACATGGCGATCTTGCCCATGCCCGAGCCGCCGTAAGCCTCCGGGATCGTCAGGCCGAAGACGCCGAGCTCCGCGAGGCCCGAAATGACCTCGAGCGGGATATAGGCGTTCTTGGCGTGCCATTCCTGCGCGTAAGGAACGACATGGTCGGCCGCGAATTTGCGCATTTCGCTGCGGATGGCTTCCAGCGTCTCGTCGAGGCCGGAGGCGCCGATCGTCTCGGCCGCCGAATGATGGTCGATCAGCTCGGCGAGGCGGGCGCGGTTCGCGGGCGTGTTGCCAGAGAGGATGAGGCGGTCGACGGCGGCCGGGCGCTTCGCGGCGACCTGCTGGGCGGAGAGGCCGAAATCCGAGAGGCGGACGGTTTCGCCCTGGCTCATCGGAATGCCGCCATAGACCTGGGCGAGCAGCTCGGCGTAGCCGATCTGGTTGAGGAGCTCCTCCGTCTCGCCATAGGCGCCCTCGCCCTGAAGGCGCTCGGCGTAGTCGATCAGCTCCTTGAGGCCCTGAACGTAGGTCGCGAACCAGGAGAGGCCGTGCGCCGCGTGCTGGTCGGCCTCGATCAGCTCGTTCGAGAGCTTGCCGTCCTTGGTGACGCGGGCGCGAACGCTGGCGAGGCCTTCATTATAGAGCGCCTCGACGGCGGCGAGCGCTTCCCTCGCGTCGGAGAGCCAGCTTGCGGGATCGAGTTTCGTCGCGACGGTCATTCTTGCTTTTCCTACCCGGAATGAGGCCCGTTGCAGGGCTGTGGAAATTTGGGGCTCTAAATGCCGTCATTTCGGCTGCGACGCAACAGGACTCCCCTGCGCCGCATCATCGCGGCCGTGCGCCCGCGCAAGACCGACATGCAGCCATCGTCCATAACGTCCGGAAGCGGCGGCCGCCTGCTTCGCTTCGCCAAACGCCGACGCGCCGGACGGTTTTTCACAGATGGCTAATCCTTCGCAAACATCTGTTTCGCTCTCGCGGCCTATGCGCTGCTCGCCGGCGCCGCCTGGATTTGGGTCAGCCGCGACGCGGGCCCGCATGTCGCCGGCTCTGCGGCGGATGTGGCGCCGGTCGAGGCGGGCCTCGTTCTCGGCGCCTCGCCCATCCGCCGCGACGGCGAGGGGCACAATCGCCATTTCCTCTACCGCATCGAGGCGGCGACGGCGCTCTACAAGGCGGGCAAGGTCAAATATCTCATCGTCAGCGGCGACCGTCGCGACGACTTCTATGAGGAGCCGGCGGCCATGCGCGACGCGCTGATCGCCGCGGGCGTCCCCGCGGATCGCATCTATCGCGACGCCGCCGGCTTCCACACGCGGGATTCGCTGGCGCGGGCGCATCTTCTCTTCGGGCAGAGGGACGCCGTCGTCATCTCGCAGCGCTTCCACGCGGAGCGCGCGGTCTTCATCGCGCGGGCGCATGGGCTCGCCTATACCGGCTTCGCCGCGTGGGACATCATACCTGTTCCGGCCTTCGCACCTTTGCGCGCGAAACCTTCTCGCGCATTGTCGCGCGCCTCGACGCATGGACGCCCGAGCAGGCGCCGCAAGGAGAAAAGATTTCGCTCGGCGCCGAAAAGCTGTGAGCGCGCGATGCGCAACGCAAGATATTTTGAAAACAGCGCAGGAATGGACGTATGATCTATTCATGCTCGCACGAATAAAAGACGACATTTCGAATCGCGTCACAAATGAATGGGCGGCGGTCAAAAAGGCCCCGCTCGCTGCGCTGACTTTGACGCTTACCGGAGCGGGGGCCGGTTTCTTTCTCGCCTCCACACGGTATGACCTCGCGCTGCAAAGCCCGAACGCGGCAGTTGCGTCAAAAAGCGAGCAAATCGTGATGGCTCCTCCGCAGCAGTTGGAGCCAATTAAACCGCGGGTTTCGCAGGCGAAGCCAAATTACGAAAATCTGTATCAGTTTCGCAAGAAAGTCGGCGTGGTCGATGCGGCGAAGATCGACGAAGAACATGGCATGATTTACTTTCCGTCCGTGCTCGACGCAACCACGCTTAATCCGGTCGCAGACTTCGAATACAAAGACTATGTCTTGCATTTGAGTTCCGCCAATATTGTTTCTCTCGAAAGCGTTTCTGAAAACAAAGAAAGAATTCTTGGTTCGGTCAAATGCCTGATCGTCGGGCGCATGAAGGATTAGCGCCGGCCTTCAGACCGGCGAGACGATGAGCGGCAGGCCATGTCTCGGCCGCGTCGAAATATTCGGCTGAATATCCGGCCTGAAACCCGCGACCGGTCGGAACGCGAAGGCCCGCGTCAGCGTCGCCAGCACGGTCGTCATCTCCAGCATTGCGAGGCTCATGCCGATACAGATGCGCGGGCCGCCGCCGAAGGGCAGAAAGGCGAAGCGGTGACGCGCTTTTAAGGCTTCGGGCGCGAAGCGGTCCGGGTTGAACCCGAGCGGGTCGGGCCAGAGCTTCTCGTTCCGGTGCAGCGCCCAGATGGCGACGACCACCTGCGCGCCTTTCTCGATCGTATGGCCGCCCAGCGTCGTCGCCTCGCGCGGCTGGCGAGAGATCGCGCCGACGGGCGAGAAGAGCCGCATCGATTCCTGAATGACCTGCTTCGTGAAGGCGAGGCGCTCGACCTCCTCGCGGCCGATGGGCCCGTCGCCCGCCACCTCCCGTACCTCGGCGCGCAGCCGCTCCTGCGTCGCCTGATCCTTGGCGATGAGCCACAGCGTCCAGGCGAGCGCGGTGGCGGCGGTCTCATGGCCGGCGGAAATGAAGGTGAAGAGATTGGCGAGCAGCTCCCGATCATTCATGGCGCGGCCGGTCTCGGGATCCCGCGCCTTGATGAGGAGCGAGAGGATGTCGGCGCCCGTGGCCTCCCCCCGTCGCGCGGCGATGAGCCGCGCGGTCTCGCGGCGCAGATAGCGCGTCGCAAGATGCATCTTGATGAAGCCCGGATGCGGAATGAATTTCGGCAGGCCGAGCGCGGCGAGCAGGAATTGCCAGGAGAAGCCGGAAAAGGCGTCCGTCTCGGCGGCGAGGAATTTGTCTCGATCCACGGCCTCCACGTCGCCCATCACGGCGCGCAGGATCACGTCGAAGGCGACGTCCATCATCGCCCTGGCGACGTCGACCTGACCCGGCCCCGCCTTGCGCCATTTCTCGGCCTGCCGCTCCGCGCAGTCGAAGAAGACTGGCGTTAAAGCGAGAAGGTTCTCGTGTCGGAAGGCGGGGGAGACCGCGCGCCGCTGCCAGCGCCAATGCGTCCCTTCCGCGAGAAAAAGCCCCTGCGGATCGACGACATTGGAGAGCGCTTGAGGAGTAATGCGGTCGCGCGGGAAGAAATCCGCCCGCGTCACCAGCACGTCCTCGATGAGCGCGGGGTCGGTGAGAAAGATCGTCTGCGGCCGGTTGAAACGGCGGATGGCGGTCGTTTCGCCGCGATAGGAATCGGGCGGGAAGTTTTCGAGATAGTTGCGCACATAGGCGCGCAGCGACGGCGTGGGCCGCGGCGCGAAGGGCTGGAAGTCCGGATCGTGAAACATGGCGCGATCCTTTCGCTCAGAGCGCTTCGATCTCGAGAGGCAGGCCGTCCTTCGCGCGCAGCGTGATGTTCGTTGCGAGCGTCAGGCGCGGGCCGGGAACGGTCCTGAACCGGAATTGGCGCAAGAGCGCGGCGAGGATGACCTGCATCTCGATCATCGCGAAGCTCATCCCGATGCAGATGCGCGGGCCCGCGCCGAAGGGAAGATAGGCGCAGCGATGGCGCCCCTTCGACTTCTCCGGCGCGAAACGGTCCGGGTCGAAGGCGTTCGGCTCCTCCCAGAGCTTCTCGTGCCGGTGCAGGCACCAGCTCGCGACGAGAAGGAAATCGCCCTTGCGAATGTCGAGCGGACCGATCGTCACGTCCTCGCGCGCGCCGCGGCCGACGGCGACGCCGGGCGGGAAGAGCCGCATCGATTCCTGAATGACCTGCCGCGTGAAGGCGAGCCGCTCAATGTCTTCCGGCGCGATGTCGCGGGAGCCGAGGACCGTTCCAATCTCGGCGCGCAGCCGCTCCTGCGTCCGTTGATCCTTGGCGAGGAGCCAGAGCGTCCAGGCGAGCGCGGTCGCCGCCGTCTCATGGCCGGCGACCATGAAGATATATAGGTTCGAGACGAGCTCGCTGTCGCTCATCACGCGGCCGGTCTCGGGATCGCGCGCCGAGAGGAGGAGACCGAGAATGTCCTTCGCGTCGCCGCCCGCCGCGCGCCGCTCCGCGACGAGCCGCGACGTTTCGCGATGGAGCCAGCGAACGCCCGCTTCCGCCTTGCGCTTGCCGGGGAAGGGAAACGCTTGCGGCAGCCCCATCTGTGCATAGAGAAAGCGCCAGGCGGTGGTCGAGAGAGCCGGCGTCAGCGCCGCGAGATATTTGTCGCGGTCGAGCGAAGCGGCGCCATCGCCCATCACGGCCTGCAGGATGATCCAGAAGGTCGCCTGCGTCATGGCGGGCGAGACGTCGACAATTCCCTTTCCCCGCGCGCGCCATTCGTCGGCGAGGATGTCCGCGCCCTTCGCGAAGGTCGGGACGAGCGCGAGGAGATTTTCGTGGCGGAAGGCAGGCGTCGCCGAGCGCCTCTGCCAGCGCCAATGCGCGCCTTCCGCAAAGAACAGGCTGTCGCGATTGACCTCGTCCGCCAGCGCCTCGACCTGAAGCCGGTCGCGCCCGAATTTTTCGGCCCTCGCGACGAGCACTTCCTCGGCCAGGACCGGGTCCGTGACGAGACGCATTTCGGGAAGGATCGGCCAGACCGCCCGCACCGTCGCATGGCTGTCGCGATAGGCTTCTGCCGGCCAGTTCTCGATGAAGTTCCGGGCCGCGACGCGCAGCGACGGCCGCCGACGGGGAACGAAAGGCATGAAATCGGGATCGTGAAACATGGCGGCGCAGTCTCTGCGGGAAATAAGCCTTTCAGGCTTTGAAGTTACCCGCTCATCCGAGATGCTGCAAACCGCTCACGGCCTCACGCGCCGCAAGCCGCGCGCGGCGAAGATGGCGAGGAGAAGCGTCGGGATCAGCACGCCGGCAAGCGGCGCGGCCATGCCGGCGCTTGCCTGTTCCCGCAATTCCGGAAAGCGCGGCAGGGCGTCGTAATCCGCCGCGGTCATGGCGGTTCCCGCCTTTGCGCGGGTGAGAAAGAAATCGCGCCATTCGACATGGAAGGCGGCGATGCGGTCGAGAAAGCCGCGATAGCGCGCTTCTCCCGCACCCGCGACGTCGGCGAGCGCGCGATAGGTCAGCAGCGCCGGGGAGACGAAGCTCAAGCGGTCGGCGAGCGCGCGTTGGCGGTCGAGCTGCGCGTCATGCTCGGCGATGACGCCCTCGACGCGCTGGAACGCCGCCTCCTGCGTCGCGAGGCGGCGCAGCGTTCCTTCCCGCGCGCGGTCGCGCTTCTCGTGGGAATGCTCGTCCGTATAACGCGCGAGCGCGGCGTCGCGGGCCTTGTCGGCGTCGGTCGAGGCGGCGCGGGCGGCGAGAACCATGTCGATGCGCGACGGCGCCGGATGGGCGTAGCCGGCAAGGCTGTTGATCCCGGCGGGCGCCAGCATGGTCACGACGACGAAGGCGCAGACCAGCGTCAACGCATTGAAGGACGAGCTTTTGCCGAGCCCGTCGACGGCGCAGGCGAGCGCCGCCCAGAACAGGCCGTAGAGCAAAATGATCGTCGCGAGCGCGGCGAAGGATGCGGAGGCGATCACGCTTGCGCCTGCAAAGGCCGCGATCCCAATGGCGGCGGCGAGCAGCGTCGCGCCGACGGGAGCCAGAACGCGCGCGGCGAGCTTGCCCGCGAGCGTCGCGCGCGGGTTTCGCGCGGAAGCGAGCGTCATGGCGAGCGTGCCATGCTCGCGTTCGCCAGCGAGCAGATTGAAAGCGAGCGCGAGAATAACGAGCGGATAGACGAAGACGATCACGAAAGCGAGATCGGTCGAGCCGCTCATGAGATTGGCCGGATTCTCGATTTCGTCCGCGTAAAGAAAGCTGTCCTTCGAGCCTGTCGTCACCTTCACGACGGGCGGAAAGAGATCGCTTTGCCCGACCGCCGCAAGCGCCAGCGGCGCGGGGAAGAGCGCGGCGACGCGCGCGGCGGGTCCGCCGCCCATGAAGGCGGCGTTGCGCGGATCGCGATAGGGCGGCGGCTCTTCCTTCGCGTCGCCCGCCTCCAACTTTGCGAGCGTCTTCTTTAAGCCCTCGATCCGCTGCGCTTCTTCCGCGCGCGCGGCGGCGACGAGGTTCTTCTGCGTCTCGACGCGGGCCGCGCCTGTGTGAAGCGAAAAGAGGATCGCGGCGACGAGCGCGCCGAGCGCCAGCCAGACGGCGCGTTCGCGCTTCAGGGTCAGCGCCTCGAAGCGCATGCCGGCGAGAAAGGCGCTCATAGCGGCCTCAAGCGACGGATCGCGACGAGCGCGAAAGCGAAAGTGAGCGCGAGCCAGCCGACGAGCCCCGCAATCGCCTCGCTGCTGCCCGCGACCGCGAAGCCCGCCGTCGGCGCGCGATAGGAGAAGGCGGCGATGCGCTTCCAGAGTTCCGTTCCGGCGACGTAGCTCTCGTCGCGCTGGAAGTGGATGATGTTGTCGCTGACGTCGTTCTGTATGTCGCGGCGATGCGCTTCCGCCGCGCTCGCGAAGTCAAATTGCGCGCGGCTGTCGGAGCCCGCAAAAGCCATGGAGAAAGGCCGCAGGGCGAGCAGCGGAAAGAGAAAGCCCGCGCTGGCGCGCAGCGCGTCCTGCCGCTCGTAAGCCGCCTGCAGCGCACCGAAATGCCTGTCGAAAATCGCGTAGCCGTTTTCGTCGTCCTTGCGCAGCGACAGGCCGCGAAAGCTCACCGGCAGGTCTTTAATGTCCGTCACGCCGTATTTTTTCAAAACCTCGTCGCGAAAGGCGATGAAGGCCGGATGCGTCTCGTCATGGCCGAAGCTCGTCGCCTTGTCTTTCGCGATGGCGGCGCGAAACGCCTGCGCCGTGGGCGTCGGCGCGAGGGCGCGGGCGATGTCGGTCGCAAGGCGCGGCGCGAGGAAGGAATTGGCGAGCCAGAAGGCGAGCAGCGCGACGAGCGCCGCGCGGCTGGATTTCGAAAGCGCCGAAACGCCGAGGGCGAGGAAGACGAAACCGGCGAGATAGACCGCGTAGCCCGCCGTCATCGCGGCGAGGCGGAGGAACTGATCCGCGAGCGAAAGACGGTTTGCGTCCGTCATCGTGGCGACGGCGATCGCCGCGCCAATGAGGGCCGGCGCGAGCAGCGCGGCGGAGGCGCCGAGCAGGGCGACCGCCTTGCCGGCGAGAAGATCGCGCGGGCGCGCGCCGAGGCTCAGCAATTGTTTGAGCGTGCCGCTTTCGCGTTCGCCGGAGAAGCTGGCGAAGCCCGCAAGCAGGACGATGAGCGGCGCGACCGTCTGCAGGATGAAGGCGGCGGAAAGCCCGCCCAGCCGCGCCGCGATCCCGCCGTCGCGCGCCGCGCGGAACTGCGCCTCGTTTTGCTTGTGCGCTTCCAGCCACACGGCCGAGCCGACATAGGGATCGACGCCGGGATCGGCGAGCGAGAGCGGGCTTGTCGGCTTGAAGGCGTATTGGCCGAAATGGGCGGCGGCGTGCGGGTTCTTGGCACCCTGGCTCGTCCAGAGCAGCCGGTCGGCCTCTGCGGCGGCGGCGCGTTCGCGCGCAATCCGCGCATTCTCGGCGGCGCCGAAGCCGAGCGCGGCGAGCGTCAGCAGCGCGGCGAAGGCGAAGAGCGCGAGAAGCCGCCGGTCGCGGCGCATCTCGAGAAATTCCTTGGCCGCGATGGCGCGAATAATGTGCGCGCGTCGCGTGGGAATGGCCTGCGCGACGGGGGCGAGCGCCATGTCGCTCATGCCGCCGCTCCCGTCGCGAAGAGGTCGAGATAGGCGCGTTCGAGGCCGAGATGATCCACGTCGCTCGCATCGAAGACGCGGGCGAGCTTCCCGCCCGCCATGATGCCGATGCGCGTGCCGCATTGCTTGGCGAGGAAGAGGTCGTGCGTGACCATCAGGATCGCCATGCCGTCGCGCCGCAGTTTCTCGATCAGCGCGGCGAATTCGTTCGCGGCGAGCGGGTCGAGGCCGGAGGTCGGCTCGTCGAGCAGCAGCGCCTGCGCGCGCCGCGCAAGCGCGATGGCGACGCCGACCTTCTGGCGCATGCCTTTCGAATAGCCGCGCACGGGCCGCGTCGCGGCTTCTTCCGGCAGGCCGGCGGCGAGGAGCAGCGGCAGAAGCTCGGAGGCAGGGGTCGGCGCACCGGAGACTTCCGTGAAATAAGCGAGGTTCTCGAGCCCCGTCAGCGCGCCGTAGAGCATCACCGTCTCGGGGATATAAGCGAGTTTCGCGCGCGCCCCGAGCGGGTCTTTCGCGCTGTCGATCCCACAGACCAGCGCCTGTCCATCGGTCGGGTCGAGAAAGCCGAGGAAGAGATTGACGGTTGTGGTCTTGCCGGCGCCGTTCGGGCCGAGGAGGCAAAAGACCTCGCCGGGATTGACCGTGAGATCGAGACGATCGAGCGCCGGGGCCTGCGCCCCGTCATAGCGCTTCGAGAGATCGCGCGCTTCAAGCATGCCGCATCCTTTCGCGCCCGCGCGTGTGGCCTGCGCGCGGGATGCTTGTGAGGAGGCGGCTAAGCTGCATCGCGCCCGGATTTTGGTCAAGCGCGGCTCGCGTCCAGCCTTGGCGAAAGCGGCGCCGCCCCCCACCCTTCATCCCTCCCCGCCACTCCGTGGGGGGAGGGAGGCGGCTCACGCCCGAGAATGCGTCTGTGTTGGCCTTGTGATCCCGCACGGCGCGGCCTCATCCCTCCCCCCACGAAGTGGCGGGGAGGGGCAGGGGTGGGGGGCCGCGCCGCTCCGCAATGTTGGGATGTCGCCAAAACAAAAACGGCGCGCCGGTTTCCCGACGCGCCGTCAATTCCTCAAAGCAAGCGAAGCCGCTTATTTCTTCTTCTTGCCGTAAGCTTCGACGACGTCCTCGACCGTGTGCAGGCCGGGCTCGATCGAATTGACCAGCACCGCCATGTTGCCGGGCGCGTGCTCGTTCTTCCACATCTTCATATGCGCCTCCGGGATCTTGTCCCAGGCGAAGACCTCCGACATGCAGGGGTCGATGCGGCGGTCGATCACGAACTGGTTCGCGGCGGCGGCCTGCTTCAGATGGGCGAAATGCGAGCCCTGAATGCGCTTCTGGCGCATCCACACATAGCGGGCGTCGAAGGTGATGTTGAAGCCCGACGTGCCGGCGCAGAACACGATCATGCCGCCGCGCTTGGCCACCAGCGTCGAGACCGGGAAGGTCGCTTCGCCCGGATGCTCGAAGACGATGTCGACGTCCTTCTTGCCGGTGATGTCCCAGATTGCCTTGCCGAACTTGCGCGCTTCCTTCAGCCACTCGACATATTCCGGCGAGTTGACCTTGGGGAGCTGGCCCCAGCACTTGAAGTCCTTGCGGTTGATCACGCCCTTGGCGCCGAGCGACATGACGTAATCGCGCTTGGACTCGTCGGAGATCACGCCGATGGCGTTGGCGCCCGAGGCCGCGCAGAGCTGCACGGCGAAGACGCCGAGGCCGCCCGAGGCGCCCCAGACCAGCACGTTGTGGCCGGGCTTCAGCTCATGCGGCTCATGGCCGAAGAGCATGCGATAGGCGGTGGCGAGCGTCAGCGTGTAGCAGGCCGCCTCTTCCCAGGAGAGATGCTTGGGACGCGGCATGAGCTGGCGGTCCTGCGCGCGGCAGAACTGGGCGAAGGAGCCGTCCGGCGTCTCATAGCCCCAGATGCGCTGCGAGGGCGAGAACATCGGGTCGCCGCCATTGCACTCTTCGTCGTCGCCGTCATCCTGGTTGCAGTGGATGATGACTTCGTCGCCGACCTTCCAGCGCTTGACCTTGGAGCCGACCGCCCAGACGATGCCGGAGGCGTCGGAGCCCGCGATGTGGAACGGGTTCTTGTGGCCGTCGAGCGGGGAGATAGGTTCGCCGAGCGAGGCCCAGACGCCGTTATAGTTGACGCCGGCGGCCATTACGAGAACGAGCACGTCATGGCTGTCGAGCTCCCAGGTCGGCAGGACCTCGAGCTGCATCGCCGTGTCCGGCGGGCCATGGCGCTCCTTCCGGATCGCCCAGGCGTACATGTTCTTGGGAACATGCCCGAGCGGCGGGATTTCGCCCAACTCGTAAAGGTCTTTCTTCTCGCTCAAGGTGCGCTCCCTCCATTCGGTCATTGCACCGCAATAATCTGCTTATAATTGCACGGCGTGTGGCCGGAAAGGCGAAAATTCCGATAGGTCAGGCAGGTTTTGCCTATGATGAAGGGAGCGGAACAGCGTTCGACCGCATGGCCCCGACCCCCGAAACGGCCGCCATTGCTCGGGCCGGCCCCGCGCTTATCTGACGGGAGGGGGCGAGGGCTGCAACAGGAGGCGGCCATGAGCGACACACAGGTCGCAGCGCTCGACCATACGGTCCAGTTGACCAATGTCTGGCTCAAAAAGCTCGCCGAGGAGGAGAAACTCGGCGACCGGCCGCACGCCTATGGCGCGCTGCGCGCCGTTCTCCATGCGCTGCGCGACCGGCTGACCCCCGAGCAGGCGGCGCATTTCGGCGCCCAGCTCCCCATGCTGCTGCGCGGCCTCTACTATGAAGGCTGGCATATGGCCGACAAGCCGATGGCGGTCCGCAATGTCGAGGCCTTCGAGAACATGATCGACCGGGGCCTGCCGCCGGGCTTCCCAGTCGACGCCGCGACGGCGGCGCGGGCGGTCTTTTCGGTCATCTGGCGGGAGCTGGATTTCAACGAGAGCGCCAAGGTGGTTTCCGATCTCCCGTTGCCGCTGCGGGAGCTGTGGCCGGAGGCGCCCGCGCCGCGATAAGCCCTGGATGTTCCGCACCTATGCCGGCCACTCGACGGCCGCCGCGTCCAACCGGCTCTATCGCTCCAATCTCGCCAAGGGCCAGACGGGTCTCTCGATCGCCTTCGATCTGCCGACCCAGACGGGCTACGACAGCGACCACATTCTCTCGCGCGGCGAAGTGGGCAAGGTCGGCGTGCCGGTCTCGCATCTCGGGACATGCGCACCCTGTTCGACGGCATTCCGCTCGACGGAGATGAACACGTCGATGACGATCAACGCCACGGCCGTGTGGCTGATGTCGCTCTATATCGCCGCCGCCGAGGAGCAGGGCGCGCCGCGCGCAAGCTGCAGGGCACGACGCAGAACGACATCATCAAGGAATATCTGTCGCGCGGCTCCTATGTCTTCCCGCCGGAACCGTCGCTGCGCCTCACGCAGGACCTCATTCTCTTCACCGACGAAGGAATGCCGAAGTTCAACCCGATGAACGTCTGCTCCTACCATCTGCAGGAAGCGGGGCGACGCCGGCGCAGGAGCTCGCCTATGCGCTCGCCACGGCGGTGGCGATCCTCGACGGCGTGAAGGCCGCGGGCATGTCGGAGGAAGATTTCGCGCAGGTCGTCGGCCGCATCTCTTTCTTCGTCAACGCCGGCATGCGCTTCGTCACCGAGCTCTGCAAGATGCGCGCCTTCGGCGAGCTGTGGGACGAGATCACCCGCGACCGTTACGGCGTGAAGGACGAGAAACCGCATGTTCCGCTATGGCGTGCAGGTCAATTCGCTCGGCCTCACCGAGCAGCAGCCGGAAAACAACGTCTATCGCATCCTGATCGAGATGCTGGCCGTCACGCTCTCGAAGAACGCCCGCGCCCGCGCCGTGCAGCTTCCCGCCTGGAACGAGGCGCTCGGCCTGCCGCGTCCGTGGGACCAGCAATGGTCGCTGCGCATGCAGCAGATCATGGCCTATGAGACCGACCTGCTCGAATATGGCGACATCTTCGACGGCAATCCGGAGATCGCCAAGAAGGTCGCGGCCTGAAAGCCGAGGCCATGGCCGAGCTCAAGAAGATCGACGAACTTGGCGGCGCCGTGGCGTCGAGATCGGCTACATGAAACGCCGCCTCGTCGAGAGCAACACGGGCCGTCTGTCGCAGATCGAAAGCGGCGAGCAGACCGTCGTCGGCGTCAACAAGTTCACCGAGACCGAGCCCTCGCCGCTCGCCGCCGGCCGACGCCATCATGGTCGTGCCGGAAGGCGTCGAAGCCGAACAGATCGCGCGGCTCAAGGCGTGGCGCGAGAGCCGCGACGCCAAGAAGGCCGAAAAAGCCCTGGCAGAAGTCGAGCGCGCCGCCAAAGAAGGCCGCAACATCATCGAGCCTCCATCGCCGCCGCCAAGGCCGGCGTGACGACCGGCGAATGGGGTTCGTCGCTGCGCGGCATCTTCGGCGAATACCGCGCGCCGACGGGCGTCTCCTCGACCGCCCGCCAGGTCGGCGGCCAGCTCGACAAGGTGCGCGGCGAGGTGGAGCGCGTCTCCCACAAGATCGGCGCCCGCGCCAAGTTCCTCGTCGGCAAGCCCGGCCTCGACGGCCACTCGAACGGCGCGGAACAGATCGCGGTGCGCGCGCGCGACGCAGGCTTCGACGTGATCTATGCCGGCATCCGCTCGACGCCGGCCGAGATCGTCCGCGCCGCGGTCGACGAAGGCGTGCATGTCGTCGGCTTGTCGATCCTTTCGGGCTCCCACGTTCCCCTCGTCAAAGACGTGATGGAACGCATGCGCAAAGAAGGCCTGGATGACGTCCGCGCCGCTCGTCGTCGGCGGCATCATCCCGCCGGCGGACGAGAAGCTGCTGCTCGAGAGCGGCGTCGCGGCGGTCTACACGCCGAAGAATTACGACCTCAACGTCATCATGTTCAACCGCTGGCTCGTGCCGCCGGCCGCGCTTGCGATCCATCTTTGCATCGGCATGGCCTATGGCTTCTCGGTCTTCTGGCTGCCACTGTCGCGCATTGTGGGCGGCGCCGCGCCGAAGGACTGCCCGGCCGATATGGGCGTTCTGGCGCAGATCTTCACGACGAGCTGCGACTGGAAGATCAGCATGCTCGGCTGGACCTTCACGCTGTTCTTCGTGTTGCTCGGCTCCTCCGCCGCGGTTTTCGGCCACTGGCTGGAGACGGCGGGACCGCGCAAGGCCGCCCTCGCCGCCGCCTTCTGCTGGTGCGGCGGCCTGCTCATTTCCGCGCTCGGCGTCTCATTGCATCAGATCTGGATGATCTGGATTGGATCGGGCGTCATCGGCGGCGTCGGTCTTGGACTCGGCTATATCTCGCCGGTCTCGACGCTCATCAAATGGTTCCCCGACCGGCGCGGCCTCGCGACGGGACTCGCCATTATGGGCTTTGGCGGCGGCGCCATGATCGGCGCGCCGCTCGCCGACAAGCTGATGGGCTTTTTCGCGACGCCGGACTCGCCCGGCGTCTGGCAGACCTTCATCGCGCTCGCCGCCATCTATTTCGTCTTCATGGTCTGCGGCGCCTCGGCTATCGCGTGCCGCCCGAGGGCTGGACGCCTGCGGGCTGGACGCCGCCCGCCCCGCCGCCAACGCGCTCGTCACGCATCGCCACGTCCATCTCGACGTCGCGTGGAAGACCCCGCAATTCTGGCTGCTCTGGGGCGTGCTCTGCCTCAACGTCTCGGCCGGCATCGGCGTGCTCGGCATGGCCTCGCCCATGCTGCAGGAAGTCTTCGGCGGCAAGCTCATCGGCCTCGACATCGGCTATGACGCGCTCAACCCCGATCAGCGAAAGGCCATTGCCGCGATCGCCGCGGGCTTCACCGGCCTGCTCAGCCTCTGCAACATCGGGGGCCGCATCGGCTGGGCCTCGGCCTCCGACGCTTTCGGCCGCAAGGGCACCTACGCCATCTTCTTTATCGCCGGCTTCATCCTCTACGCCGCGGTTCCCTTCGCGGCGAAGGGCGGCGTCGTCTTTCTCTTCGTGCTGCTCTTCGCGGTGATCATCACCATGTATGGCGGCGGCTTCTCGACCATCCCCGCTTTTCTCGCCGACATTTTCGGCACGCATTATGTCGGCGCGATCCATGGCCGGCTGCTCACCGCCTGGTCGACGGCGGGCGTGCTCGGCCCGGTGCTGGTCAACTACATCCGCGAATATCAGCTTTCCATCGGCGTGCCGCGCGAGGCCGCCTATAACCAGACCATGTATGTGCTGGCGGGCCTGCTGCTCGCGGGCCTCGCCTGCAATCTCCTCGTCGGCCCGGTGGCCGAGAAGTTTTACATGACGGACGAGGAGGTCGCCGCCGCCAAGAAGACCAGCGCCGCCGCCATCCGGCAGGAAGAGAAAGAGGCCCACGCCGATTTCGAGGACTTCGTTGAGGAGGGCCTGGAGCCGGAGGACCATCCCGCGCTGGTCGCCGCCGCGCGCGCGCAGGGGGGCCTGTCGCCGGTGCTGGTTCTTTCCTGGCTCGCGGTCGGAATTCCGCTCGCGTGGGGCGTTTCCATGACGGTGATCAAGGCGCTGGCGCTGTTCAAGTAAGCCGCGACCGCGCAGCCCGATCCGTGACCGGGCGCCTTCCGCGCCCTCGCCACATTTCCTATCCATTAACCAAATGCGCGCCATGGTGAATTTCCATGGCGCCGCGCGCGCATCCTCCGACAGGGAATGACATGGCCTCGGCTTGCACCAACGGTCTCGATACGGGTTTCGTCGATCTCGGCTATATGAAGGTGGCGGCGCTCGGCGTGGTCCAGGGCATTTCCGAGCTTCTGCCGATCTCCTCGACGGCCCATATGCGCATCGTGCCGGCGCTGCTCGGCTGGAAGGATCCGGGCTCGGCCTTCTCCGCCGCCATGCAGCTCGCCGCGCTCGCCGCCGTCATCAGCTATTTCTGGGGCGACATTCGCACGCTCGCGGTCGGCTCGGTCGCCGCCATTCGCCGGCGTGACTTCAACGACTGGACCTTCCGTTTCGTCTTCTGGATCGGCCTCGCGACCATTCCGATCGGGCTTGCGGGCATTCTGCTCTCGCATACGCTCAACACTTGCGGCTCGCCTTTGCGCTCGCTGCCTGTCATCGGCATTTCCTGCATCGTGATGGCGGCGCTGCTCGCCATCGCCGAGCTCTACTGCAATCACAAGCGCACGCTCGACCATGTGAGCCTGAAGGACGCGATGATCGTCGGCTTCGCGCAGGTCGGCGCGCTGATCCCCGGCGTGTCGCGCTCGGGCTCGACGCTCACCGCCGCGCTCTTTCTCGATCTCAAGCGCGAGGAAGCCGCGCGCTTCTCCTTCCTGCTCGGCCTGCCGGCCATCGCCCTCGCGGGCCTCAAGGAGCTGTGGGAGCTGCACAAGGCGCATCTCGATTTCCACGGATGGTCGGTTCTGTCCGTTGGTCTGCTGGTAGCGTCTATTTCCGCCTTTGCTGCGATCTGGGGCCTGCTGCGGATTCTGGAGCGCTTCTCGGCCTGGCCTTTCGTCGCCTACCGCGCCTTCATCGGCGTCGTGCTGCTGGTTGGTTTCTATGCGGGCTTCCTCGTGTAAAAGCGCGCTGTGTTAGAGAGACAAAGAAAAAGGCCCGGAAAAATTCCGGGCCTTTTTCTTTTTCGCGGCTGGGCTTACTCCGCTGCATCTCGCAATCTCTCGCGAATCTGCGTGCGCAAATTATCGATCGGCGCGAGGCGGCCCTTCTCTTCGTAATGCCAGAAGGTCCAGCCATTGCAGGCGGGAAGTCCCTGCGCCAGCGCGCCGGTCTTGTGGATCGAGCCGATAAATCCCGAGAGCGACAGCGTTCCATCCGCGCGAACGGTGGCGGTGTGGCGCTTCTTCGAATCGGTGAGCGCGGCGCCCGGCGCCAGCAGCCCGGCTTCGACGAGGCTGGCGAAAGCGATGCGCGGTTCGGCGCGTTTCGAGGGCGCGATCGCCACGGCTTCTTCCGACAGGGGTTCAATCGCGGCGATGCGCGCTTGCGCCGCTTCCGCGTAAGCGCGTTCGCGCTCGAGGCCGAGATAGTCGCGGCGCAGGCGCTTCGCGACGGCGCCGGTCGTGCCCGAGCCGAAGAAGGGATCGAGCACGAGATCGCCGGCGTTCGATGCGGAGAGAAGCACGCGCGCAAGAAGCGTTTCGGGCTTTTGCGTCGGATGCGCCTTTCGCCCTTGCGAATCCTTCAGCCTTTCGGCGCCGGTGCAGATCGGCAGCAGCCAGTCGGAGCGCATCTGGCAATCTTCATTGCCGCCTTCAGCGCTTCGTAGTTGAAGGTGTAGCTTTTCGCCGACGAATCGCGCGCCGCCCAGATCATGGTCTCATGGGCGTTGGTGAAGCGCCGGCCGCGAAAATTCGGCATCGGATTGTTCTTGCGCCAGACGATGTCGTTGAGGATCCAAAGCCGAGATCCTGCATGATCGCGCCGACGCGAAAGATGTTGTGATAGGAGCCGATGACGAAGATCGTCGCGGTCGGCTTCATCGCGCGACGCGCGGCGGAAAGCCAGTCGCGCGTGAAGGCGTCATAGCTCGCGAAATCGCTGAATTTGTCCCAGTCGTCGTCGACCGCGTCGACGAGGCTCTGATCGGGGCGCGTGAGCTTGTTGGCGAGCTGAAGATTGTATGGCGGATCGGCGAAGACGAGGTCGACGCTTTCCGCCGCCATCTTGTCCATCAGCGCGACGCAGTCGCCGAGAAGGATCTCGTTTCGCGCCGGCAGCGCGCGGAGCGGCCCTGCATTCGAAGACCCGGTACGCGTGACCTTAATCCGGGATTGGGGGCGGGCCGCCCCGACGCGTGCGCTACTCATGAACTCAACACCGCATACGCTACCAACACGTGCGATATTGCCGGAATGAGGTAAAAGCCGCGTATAGGCGCGGAGTTGGCGACCGTCTCTTTTTCGAACGGAAGTCTTAATGAAACAAAAAACTTAGCCGTAGGCCGCGCGTCGTCAATTTTCGCGAAGCGGCGAAAAACTCAAGCGATGTGCGGGAGTTGGCCCGTTGACGCGCAACGCGTCGAGATGACGCTTCGCGGCGTAGCCGACATTGGTCTCGAATCCGTAGTGCGGATAAATTGCGCCAAGTCGTCGCATCATCGCGTCGCGCGCGACTTTTGCGACGATGGAGGCGGCGGAAATCGACAAGGCCAATGCGTCGCCCTTGACGATGGCGCGACACGGACAGGAAAGGCGCGGCGGGTCTGAGCCGTCGACGAGAACAAAAGCCGGCGCGCGCGAAAGAGTCGACACGGCCCGCGCCATGGCGGCGAGCGACGCTTGTCTGATGTTCATCGCGTCGATTTCCGCGGGCGTGACAAAGGCGACGCTCACCGCGAGCGCGCGCGACATGATGTCGTCGAAGGCGGCTTCGCGCTCCTTTTGCGTGAGGGCTTTCGAATCGTTCACTCCGCGCGGCAGGCGCTTTGGATCGAGAATCACGGCTGCGGCGGCGACCGGCCCGGCGAGCGGCCCGCGCCCGACTTCGTCGACCCCGGCGACTGGCCAAACGCCCTGGCGATGCAGGCGGCTTTCGAGACGAAAATCGGGACCCATTTTGAACCTTGATCCATTCAGCGGCCGGGGCCGCGCCAATCCATACGCTGAAACTTAACGAAAGCGCGCCGGCGAGGTCGAGGAAAATCCACGGCCTCGGCCTACGCTAGAATAGACTGAGCTGCTGAGGCCCGCGCCGCGGCGGCTCGAAAAGATCCGTGCGCAGCTTCATCGAGGATTGCGAGAAGCCGAGCTTCTTCGCGGCGATCTCGAAGCGCCGGCCGATCATCCAGGCATAGGGCCCGTCGCCCGTCATGCGCTTGCCGAAAGCGGGATCGTATATCTTGCCGCCGCGCGTCGAACGCACCAGCGACAGAGCGCGCCGCGCCTTGTCCGGGAAATTGGCGACGAGCCACTCGCTGAAAATATCGCGCAGCTCCAGCGGCAACCGCAGCATGATGTAGCCGGCTTCGCGCGCGCCCGCCGAATGAGCGCGCGTCAGGATCGCTTCGATTTCGTCGTCATTGATCGCCGGAATGATCGGCGCGGTCATCACGGCGACGGGAACGCCGGCGGCGGCGAGCTTCTCCATGGCGTCGAGGCGTCGCTGCGGCGTGGCCGCGCGCGGCTCCATGAGTCGCGCAAGGCGCGGATCGAGCGTCGTGATCGAAAAGGCGACCTTGGCGAGTCCGTCGCGCGCCATGGGCGCGAGCAGATCGAGATCGCGCAGCACCAGCGCCGACTTAGTGACGATGGCGACGGGATGTTTCGCCCGCGCCAGCGCTTCGAGCACCGAGCGCATCACACGATGGCGCTTCTCCAAAGGCTGGTAGGGATCCGTGTTCGTCCCGATGGCGATGACCTTCGGCGTATATTTCGGCGCTGACAATTCGCGTTCGAGGAGCTGCGCGGCTCCTTCCTTGACGAAGATCTCCGTCTCGAAATCGAGTCCCGGCGATAGGCCCATATAAGCGTGCGTCGGCCGGGCGAAACAATAGACGCAGCCATGTTCGCAGCCGCGATAGGGGTTGATGGAGCGATCGAAGCCGATATCCGGCGAGTCGTTCCTTGTGACGATCGTGCGCGGTTTCTCGACATGAACATTCGTCTTCAACGCGTCGAGCGCCTCGAGCGAGCCCCAGCCGTCGTCGATCTCCTCGCGGTTTTCCTTTTCGTATCGTCCGCTCCGCTTCGAAAGGGCGCCGCGACCGCGCCGGCGCTCAGAGTCGACGAGCGGCCCCGGCGGAACCGGAGGATGCGCGTCCGTCGAGATTTCCGCGAGGCGACCCATGACGAACTCCAGCCTGTTCTCGATGGGAGGCCGGCGCGGGGCCGGCCTCCCATAGTCGCGCGGATCAAGGGGATTCATGCGCCGCTCCGGCTCGACCTGCCGAAGCGGAACATGGCGCGAACAAGAGAACAGATAAAGAACAATTTAACCCTGCGCAAGGGGCGCCGGCGCGGCTTCGGCGTGCTCTCGATCAGAGCCCCGGCGTGGTCTGCGCGAAAAGGGCTGCGAAATCGGTGGTCGGCCCGGCGGAGCTTTCTTCCGGTTTCGAGATGAGATCGAACGCCTTGTTGCGCGCCTGCGGCGCAAGCAGCGCCTGGACGACGACTTCCGCGACATCCGCGCGCGGAATGACGGGCGGCGCGCCTTCGATCGGGTGCTTGAGAAAATTGTCGTCCTTGCCCGTAAGCAATTCGCGCGCGCCGCCGGGCTGGTCGATCAGTCCGCCGGGCCGCACGATCGTGTAGTCGATCCCCGAATCGATCAGGCAGGCTTCCGCTTTCCGCTTCCAGACGAGAACCTCGCCATCGCCCAGCCGGTTGAGCGGATGGTCGGCGATCATCCCGCCCATGGAGCCGACAAGCACGATATGGCCGATCCCGGCCTCCCGCGCCGCGTCGATCTGCGCCTTCTGGCCGAGATAGTCCACGATCTCTGGCGTTCCGCCGGGCGCATAGTCGAATTGCGGTTTCTCATCCGGACGCGCGGGCGCCTTTCTGCGCAAGGACGAACTCGTCAGGATCACGAGCGCGTCGATCCCGGCGAGAGCGGGGCGCAGGGTGTCGGGCGCCGTCACGTCGCCGAAGAAGAAACCGTCGACGTCGCCGAAGAGCGCCGCCGCCTTGGCCGGGACGCGCGCAAAGCCGAAGGCCTGGAACTCCGCCGGGCGTCGCCGCAGTTTCTCGAGAACCTGGGCACCTGTGCGTCCTGTCGCGCCGGTGACGAGCACGCGTTTCATGGCGGCATCCTTTCGCGTTGCTCCGAAACGCTAGGCGGCTCCGGGGGAGGCGGCAAGGGCCTAGAGAAGGAAGCGCTCTTCCTCTTCGTCGGCGAAGACGGAAGCGCGTTCGCGCGCGCGCGGCTCCTGCGGCGCCTCGGGGAAGAGCGCCTCGAATTTCTCCATATAGAGGCGCGTCGCGGGCGAGGTCGCGACGAAGCGGCTCTGGCATTTGCGCACGGAATCCAGCGTCACCGGCGGGAAGACGAGGCCCTCGGCGATGAGGCGGTCGCGGTTCGTCGTTTCGAAGCGCCATTCCCAGCCCGATATCTCGCTATTGACGGCGGTGGCGCCGAGGAACGCCTTGTGACGCGCATCAAGGCTCTCGACAGGCGCCGCATCGACCGAGTCGTGGCAGACGAGTTCATGCGGGCGCACGACGAGATCGCAATAAAGCCGCCATAGCGATCTTACGTTCGGGAGCCCCTCGTCGGGCGACACGATATTGACGAAAGAGTCGTCCGTCAGCCCTTCGCGCGCGGCGAGCAGCGTCGCGATGAACGCGTCCTGATGCACGAGCGGCAAAGGGCGCTCGCTCGCCACGACATGAATCGTCTCGCGGTAGCGGCTCATCATGAACTTCGCGAAGGACGCCCAATATTGATACAGGCCGTAGGCCGGCCCGAAATAATGCGCGTCCCGGCTGTCGCCGATGACGATGCTGGGCCGCAGGATCAGAAAGGGCAGGCCGCTTTCTGCGACGAGATATTCGGCGCGCCTTTTGAAGCGCGTATATTCGGTTGGGTCGGCCTCCGGTTCGGGCAGCAGCGCTTCATGCGCGATCTCGTTGGAGAAGCCGCAGGCGAAAGCCGTCGAGATATGGATGAAGCGCTCCAGGCCGACTTCCCTCGCCGCCGCGATGAGATCGTTCACGAGATCGACATTCGACTCCTTCAGGGCGTTCACGTCGAAATAATGCACCGCGCCGGCGCAATTGATCAGTTGGTCGATTCTGTTCTCGCGAAAGAGGGCGTGAAATCCTCTTCTATCGCCGGGTGCAGGCAGCGGCGCGATGCGCAGGCGTTCCAGCGCTTTGCCCCCCGCGTCGCCGGCGGCCGACATTTCCATGCGCAGGCGTGCGACGATGCCGTCTCTCTCATGTCCTGGCCGCGCCGCAAGTACGACGATGTCGCGGGTCGTTTCGAGAAGGGTCGCGCAGATCAGGCTTCCCAAATAGCCCGTCCCGCCAATCACCAGCACGCGCGCCACGAGAGCCTCCATATTATTGCGTGAAGAAGACATTGAAATTCGCGTATCACGCGCAAAGCGCCTCGCCGGGAATCACCGACTCAGTGCGGCACAGCCGTCTCAATTCGGAGCGGAGAACGAGGCCGCGATCACGCCGCTGGCGGCGGGCGCGGCCTCCATCGCCCTGCGCCCGCTTGCGCGCCGACATCCGCGCCCACGCTGGTTCGCTTTCGAAATCGCAAGGCATGGCGCGAAGATAGATGAAACGCGCTCATATTCCCGGAGCCTGTCGTCCCCGGCGGCGTCTTTGCGTAGCAAATCGAACCCCATGACGAAAAAATCTTGTCGCCCAAAAGGAGCAAGATCGAAACCATCGGCGTGAAAATTCCAATCAAGGCTGACTTATGAATCCGAAAAACGGCGTGCGAAACAAGAGGAATTCACCGGCATGAACTGATTTGAGCGGCTGCGCATGTCGCGGTGCGCATGCGCGAATAACGCCTTCGCGACGCTATGCGGGTGCGTGAGGCAAATTGTTATGACGCTTTTTGTTTTCCTTTCGTCGCCTTGATGCCTCGGCGCTTCTCCCGTTCGTGATCGCCCTCGCCGTATTTTGCGGCTGGGGCCGCTCGACCGTTATGCGCGGGGCGACTTAGGAGGGTTGAGCGATGCGCTGGAGCCAACTTGAGAAGCCGAGGAGACATTCGCCGAGCGCGTGAAGGGGCGCGTCGAGGTTTTCGCAACGCGCAACCACAAGGCGCATGACGGCGCGGGGGAGGCGTGGGTGACGATCGAAGGGGCGCGGGTCGCCTGCATGGGCGAGATCGCCTGTTGGAAGCATCGCACGATGAAGACGAGGTCTATTCGGACGAGGCCTTCAAGGAGGCGCCGTTCGGTTATTTGAACCTGTCGATCGAGGAAATCCTCGAAAGCGAGAACCCGATCATCCGCGCCTTCCGCATGCTGGACCGGCGCATGGGCAAGAGGCGGCTCGCGGCCTTCGACGCAAAAAAAGAGACGGCGCTGCTGCGCCGCCTCCATGCTTTCCGTTGCGAAGTGGAGGGTCGTCGCGCCCCTTACTTCACCAGGATGTTCTTGAACTGCCAGGGATCGCTCTCGTCGATGTCCTCGGGGAACATGCCCGGGCGGCCATCGAGCGGCGTCCAGTCGGTGTAATAACCTTTCACCGGGCCGAGATAAGGGAGTTGCACCTCGAGGCAGCGCTTGTAGTCCACTTCGTCCGCCTCGACGATGCCCGCTTCCGGATTCTCCAGCGCCCACACCATGCCCGCGAGCGCGGCGGAAGAGACCTGCAGGCCCGTCGCGTTCTGATAGGGCGCGAGGTCGCGCGTCTCTTCGATCGAGAGTTGCGAGCCGTACCAATAGGCGTTCTTGGCGTGGCCGAAGAGCAGCACGCCGAGTTCGTCGATGCCGTCGACGATCTCGTTTTCGTCGAGGATCTTCCATTCCGGCTGCATCTTGCCGGCGGCGCCGAACATTTCGTGCAGCGACAGAACGGCGTCATTGGCCGGGTGATAGGCGTAATGGCAGGTCGGGCGATAGACGGCCTTGCCGCTCGTGTCGCGCACCGTCAGGTAATCCGCGATCGAGATCGCCTCGTTATGCGTGACGAGGAAGCCATATTGCGCGCCGGGCGTCGGGCACCAGCTGCGCACGCGGGTGTTGGCGCCGGGCGAGAGCAGATAGATCGCCGCGCCGCAGCCCGTCGAATGGGTGCGGCCGATATCCGGCAGCGCCTTCTCATGCGTGCCCCAGCCAAGCTCAGCCGGCTGCATGCCTTCGGAAACGAAGCCCTCGACCGACCAGGTGTTCCAGAAGACGTTGAAGGGCTTGGGGTCGCGCGCGCGCTGCGTGTCGCGCTCGGCGATGTGGATGCCCTTCACGCCGAGCTTTTGCGCCAGCGCCCCCATTCGGCGCGGGTCGTCGGCTCCTTGTCGAGGGCGCCCGTGTCCCTGGCGATGTCGATCAGCGCCTGCTTGACGAACCAGGAGACCATGCCCGGATTGGCGCCGACGCAGGAGACGGCGGTCGTTCCGCCCGGATTCTTGCGGCGCTCCTCGAGGATCGTCTCGCGCAGCGCGTAATTGGTGCGGGCCTCGTTGCCCTTCGACTTGTCGAAATAGAAGCCCGGCCAGGGCTCGACGACCGTGTCGACGTAAAGGCACTTCAGCTCGCGGGCGAGCTGCATGACGGCGAGGGACGAGACGTCGACCGAGAGGTTGACGATGAAGCCCTGTCCGCCGCCCTTGGTCAGCAGCGGGGTGAGAAGCTCCCGGTAGTTCTCCGGCGTCAGCTTGTCCTTCACGAAGGCGACGCCGCGCTCGTCCAGCAGGCGGCGATGCGTATCGTCCGGGTCGATGACCGTGAAGCGCGCCTTGTCGAACTCGAAATGGCGTTCGATGAGGGGCAAGATGCCGCGTCCGATGGAGCCGAAGCCGATCAGGACGATCGGGCCGGTGATTTTTCCATAGACGGGCCATACGGACATAGGCGGGAACTCCTGCGGGATTGGGGAATTGCTGCGCCGCGATAAAGCAGGGGCGGGCGTTTTAATCAAGTGCGGGGAAATGGCGCTGCGGCCGGGGAGCCGCGGCGGCCGGCAGGGTCCGCCTTGCCCTGCGCCCGTCCCGCCCTTGATTGTGACAATATGTTGAGGACAGTTGAGCGCCTCAGCGAGAGTGTGGCCATGGCGCGGGAGATTCAGTCGTCACGCCCCGAAGGGGACCCCCGCCCGCCCTTGCGCGTCGTCGAGGTGGGGCCGCCAGCCGCCACGGCGAAAAAAGCCAAACCCGTCAGCCTCTTGTCGACGGACTCGGCGGAGGACGCGGCGGTCTGCGTCTTCTCGACGGCGCTCGATCATTTCGAGGCCAACCTGCCGGTTTTCCGCGCGATCGAGTCGCCCGAGAGCGTCCATCAGATGCGCGTCGGGCTTCGGCGGCTGCGGGCCGCGATCGGGCTGTTCAGGAACGCGCTGTCCGGCCCCGCCCTCGAGGCGGCGCGGGCGCGCGCCAGGGAGATCGCGGGCATACTGGGCCACGCGCGCAACTGGGACGTTTTCCAGGAGATGCTCGAAGCCGGTCCCGCCAGGGCGCTCGGGGACGCGCCGAGCTACTGCTCGCTTCTCGACGCGCTGGAGTTCAAGCGCGCCGGGGCCTATCGCACAGCCCGCGAGACGATCGAGGAGGCCGGGACGGCAGCCTTCCTCGGCGCGTTTCGAAAGGCGATCGCCGAGCGCGACTGGACGGCCGCGCCGGACGCGACGGAGGAGGGCTCGGCGAGCGAATTCGCGGCCGCCGCCCTGACGAAACTGCGCAAGCGCGTGCTCAAGAAGTCGAAGGGCCTTGCGAGGCGCACCCCCGAGGAGCGCCACGAGCTGCGCATCGCGTTGAAAAAGGCGCGCTACGGCGCGGAGTTTTTCGAAAGCCTCTTTCCGCAGGCCGACGCCGAAGCCTTTTCCGCCGCGCTCGCCAAGATGCAGGACGGGCTCGGCGCCTTCAACGACATGGAGACGGCGAACGCCCTGCTCGACGAGATCGACGCCAGGAGCGAGGCGGCGCTGAAGGCGTCGGGCTTCGTGCGCGGCTGGTTCGCCCATGCGGCGCAGGCGGGCGTCGCCCATGCGAAGAAGAGCGAGAAGCGGTTGAGGAAGCTGGAGCCGTTTTGGGAGTGATGGGCTGGCAGGGTTGGCGCCCAATGCCTCCCCTTTACGGGGAGATCGGCGGTCGGAGACCGCTGGGTGGGGTTCTTTCCGCAGCAGCTTGATTGGGGTTTACCCCACCCGACCCCGCCTGTCGGCGGGGCCACCCTCCCCGTAAAGGGGAGGGATTGGCTCACGCCCAGCATTCATACCCTCACGCCGAAACCGCCGAACTCCCGTCTATTCTGCCCAGCACCCCGTTCGGCAGGCGCGGGCCGCCGGCCATGTAGCGGCTTGCCGGAGCCGAGCAGCGGAATGTGTTCGACATAGAGAACCTCGGCCGGGATCGAGAGGTCGGAGGCGCCTTTCGATTTGGCGTAGGCCATGAAGTCGGCGCGGCTCGCGTCCTTCTGCTGCGTGACGAGGACGATGCGCTCGCCCTTGCGCGGATCGATCTCGGTCGCGCAGGCGGAGAGCGCCTTGGGCCACAGCTCCGCGGCGAGCTGCTCCACCGCCGCGAGCGAGACCATCTCGCCGCCGATCTTGGCGAAGCGCTTGGCGCGGCCCTTGATCGTGATGTAGCCCTGCTCGTCTATGGTGACGATGTCGCCCGTGTCGTACCAGCCGTCCTCCGGCTCCTGAAGCACGCCCGGATTGTCGGCCTTCAGATAGCCCATCATGATATTGGGCCCGCGCACCAGCAGGCGGCCGCCTTCCTCGACGCCCGGCACTTTTTCGAGCTTGTAGTCGACGCCCGGCATCATCCGGCCGACCGTGCCGAATTTGTTGAACATGGGCGTGTTGAGCGACAGCACCGGCGCCGTTTCTGTGACGCCGTAGCCCTCCAGAATGCGCATGCCGAATTTCTCGCACCACACGTCGCGCGTCGACTCCTTCACCGGCTCCGCGCCGGCGACGACGTAGCGGATCGAGCGGAAATCGTAGGCGTGGGCGCTGCGCGCATAGCCGGCGAGGAAGGTGTCGGTGCCGAAGAAGATCGTGGCGTTGGTGCCGTAGATCAGCTCCGGCACGATGCGGTAATGCAGCGGCGAGGGGTAGAAATAGACCGGCACGCCGGAGATAAGCGGCAGCATGAAGCCGATCGTGAGCCCGAAGCAATGGAAGACGGGCAGCACGTTGAAGACCTTGTCCTGGCGGCCGAAGTCGATGCGCGCCGCCGCCTGCGCGGCGTTGGAGAGAAGATTGCGGTGCGAGAGCGCGACGCCCTTCGGCACGCCTTCCGAGCCCGAGGTGAAGAGCACCGTCGCCATGTCGTCGGCGCTGCGCGCGACGACCGGCTTCTTGTAGCGCAGCATGGCGCGCAGCTTGTCGAAGAGCGTGACGCCCGCGCGCATGTCTTCGAGATAGACGAGCGACACTTTCTCCTGCAGCGCCTCGGCGAGCTTTTCGAGCTTGGCTTTCTCGATGAAGGCGCGCGAGGTGAGGATCGTCTTCACCGTGGCGCCCTCGCAGCCCGCGAGAATGTTCGTCGCGCCGGCGGTGAAGTTGATCATGGCCGGCACACGCCCCGCCGACGACACGGCGAGGAAGGTCACGCCCGCGGCGTTGGCGTTGGGCAGCATTATGCCGATGCGGTCGCCGGGCTGGCCGATCTTCGCGATCTTCTCGCCGAGCACGCGCGCGCCGATGAGGATCTTGCGATAGGTGAGCTTGCCGGTCAGCGGGTCTTCCAGCGCGACGCGCGAGAAGCCGTGCTTGTCGGCGGCGCGCACGGCGGCTTCGAAGACGGTTTCGTCCGTCCTGGTCGTGCGGAAGATGAGGTCCGACATGATCTGATAGAGCGCGGCGCCGGCCGCCATGCGGCGCGCCTTGCCTTTCAGCGCCTCGTCGACTGTGAGACTTACAGGCTCCTGCACGGTGAGCGTGAATTTGGGGAACCAGCGGCGGCGCGCCTGCTCGCGGGTCAGACGCGAGAACATCGTCATTTCCGGGCCGTCGATCTTCACCGGCACGACGAGCGCGCCGGATTTCTCGGCGATGAGGCCGGCGCCGTCATAGACCTTCATGAGGCTGCCGGTGACGGTGAGGCGCCCTTCGGGGAAGATCACCAGCGGATCGCCCGCCTTCACGGCGTTGACCAGCGTGCGCGTGCCGAGCGGCTTCGACGGATCGAGCGGAATGGCGCGGGTGAAGCGCAGGAAGGGCTTCACCCACCAGCGCTGTGAAATCGTGTGGTCGATGGCGAAGACCGGGTCCTTCGGCAGCACGGAGAGGATCGCCGCCGCGTCGAGGAAGCTCACATGGTTGAGCGCGATGATCGGGTTCGGCCCCGCCTTTTCGAAATTCTCCAGCCCCTTCACGTCGAGTCGGTAGAAGGCCCGAAAAATAATCGACAATAAGTCGAGCATCGGGTTCTTCACCACGGCGTAGCGGATCCAGATCGAGGAGAGGAAGGCGACGACGCCCATGCCGATGAAGAGCTGCGCCAGCGTCACGCCTTTCGCCTGAAGGAAGGCGACGCCCGCCCCGCCCAGCGCCATGAAGGCGGCGTTGTGGACATTGACCGCCGCGACGGTGCGGGCGCGTTCGCTCGCCGGGCTCTGCGCCTGGATGGCGGCGAAGGAAGGGACGATCATCAGGCCGCCGGCGAGCGCGAGCAGCCCGAGGTCGATGGAGGCGCGCAGCGCGCCGGGCTGGTCGAAATAATGCCAGAGATCGAGTTCGCCGGCGTGAGGCGCGCTTGTGCGCAGCAGTTCGGCGACGCCGAGGTCGATCGAGGAGCCCGCGATGATCAGGGCGCCGATGGCGGCGGGCAGCAGCACGATGCGGCCCTTGAGCAGGACGGCGGCGAGTCCCGAGCCGACGCCGATGGCGATGGCGAAGATGGCGAGATGCAGCGTGACGACGCTCTCCGCGCCATGCAGCGAATGGGTGACGAGCGGCGGCATCAGCGACATGGCGATGGAGCCGTAAAGCCAGAAGAGGCTCGTCACCGTCGTGAGCCTGCGCAGCTCGGGCGCCGCGCGCAGGGCCTTCAGCAGCTTGAAGGTCGAGCGGAAGACATTCCAGTCGATCTTCAGATTCGACGCCGCGCTGTTCGTCGAGGGGATGAACCAGGCGGCGGCGTAGCTTGCGAGCGAGACCGCCATGATGGCGGCGGCGAAGGCGTGCATGCCGAAGGACGATCCGCACTCCTGCATCGCGAGGCCGCCCGCGATCGTGCCGGTGAGAATGGCGATGAAGGTCGCGCTCTCGACGAGGGCGTTGCCGGCGGGCAGCTCTTCTTTCGTGAGGTGGTCCGGCAGGATGCCGTATTTCACCGGGCCGAACAGCGCGCCGGTGATCCCGAAGCAAAGCAGCGCGGCGAAGAGGATGTTGACGTCGCCGAGATAGAAGCCCGTCGCGGAAAGGCCGGCGACGCCGATTTCGGCGAGGCTCAGGCGGCGCGCGATCACGGCCTTGTCGAACTTGTCCGCCATCTCGCCGGCGATCCCCGACAGGATGAAGAAGGGCGCGATGAAGATCGCCCCGGCGAGCGTGACGAGAGACGCGCCCTTCTCGCCGCCGATCTGGGCGAGGATCAGAAGAACGAGCGCGTTCTTGAGGAAATTATCGTTGAAGGCCGCGAAGAACTGGCGCCAGAAGAGGGGCGCGAAGCGGCGCGTGGCCAGAAGCGACTGCGACATGGCGGATGATCCGGAAAGGCGAGGCCGACGAGAATTGACCAAAGCTGATTAAGGATCGGTCAAGACCGCCGGCCAGTCGTTTACGAAATAGCGCGAAGAGAATTTACGCAACCTTGGACACGTCCATGAGGAGGCGTTCGGTCTTGGCGTCCTCGATGCGGTTCAGGAGCTTCTCCGCCTCGACATTGTCGCGGATCGTCTTCGTCAGGATGATGCAGGACTGCACGAGCATCACCGTGCCCATGAAGAGGAAGCCCTTCATCCAATGGTCGATGGGCATGACGAAGATCCCGCCGCCGATCATCGCGACCGAGAGGCCGAAGGAAACGTAGGAGAAGGTCACGAAAGCGGCGGAGTGTTTGATGGGTTGAGCGGACATTTGCGTTTTCCTTTTCGATTGAGAGATTTATGCGGGCGGAATCAGAGCGGGCCGCCGGCCTTTTCCTTCAGGCGCGCCAGGACATCGGAGGCGCGGGGCTTCACGGCCGGGCCGAAGCCGGCATTGGCGAGGGTCTCGTTGAGGCTTTCAGCGCGGGGCTCGGCGTCGAGCGCGTCGAGAGCCGTCTCGGCCGCGCAGACCTCGGTCTGCTGCTCGCGCAGGCGGGCGAGGGTCGCCTCGGCTTCCGAGAGCGTCGACTGGCAGCAGGGCGCCTCCTCCAGCCGTCCGCGCCGCGCGACGCGGACCGCCTCGGCGGCCCGGGCGATGCGGCGGCCCCTTTCGAGCTCCGCGAATCGCGCCGCCTGGTTGCGCACATGCCGTTCGAGCTTTGCGATTTCCGCCGAAAAAATGGTGCGCGCCCTCTCCGCCGCCTGGGCGTCGCCCTCGAGCGCGGCGATGTTTTCCGCCGCCTTCTGGGCAAGATCCTCGCGGCCGGCCTGCAGCGCAGCGACCGCCCGCGTTTCGAGCTCCGCGATCTGGGCGCGGGTCGATTCCAGCTTGCGCGCTTCCGTCTGGTCCTGAGCCGTGGCGATGGCGAGGGCCTTCTTGGCGCGATCGACCGAGAGGGCCGCATCGCGCATCTGCTGATCGAGGAGGGACAGCGCGTGACGGTCGGCGAGGCGCTCCTCGGCCTCGAATGCGCGCCCTCGAAGTAGGGTGACGACGGTCTTGAACATGAGCTTCTCCTTGCGTGAACGACGTTCACAAGTCTCCTTTACGCCAGCATTGAACAAAGTTCAAGACAATATTTGAACGCGGTTCGGCTTTATGGTTTACCCCTTCCACGACAGCGGGAACCGCAACGCTGCTCGGCGGTTTGAGCGATGAAAGAAGATTTCCTTGCCCTGGCGGGGGCGAGCGGACGTCAAAGTCTCGCCGCGACGCCGCGTCATGAGGGGGCGGAAAGGGTAATGCGGTGACGGAAACGAGAACCGAGGCCGGCGCGCAGCGGCGGCTGAAATTGCGGGAGCGGCTGCTCGACGTCGCGCGCCAGTCGATCGCCGCGCGCGGACTGGCGGGACTGAAGGCGCGCGACCTCGCTTCGGAGGCGGGCTGTGCGCTCGGGGCCATCTACACGGCCTTCGACGATCTCGACGAGCTGGTCCTTCGGGTCAATCTCTCGACTCTGGAGCGGCTGGGGCAGGCGCTGGACGAGGCGCTACGCGAGGCGGGTCCGGCGGATGCGCTACAGGCGCTCGCCCGCGCCTATCTCGATTTCGCCCGCCGGGAGGAGCCGAGCTGGCGCGCCCTGTTCGAGCATCGACTCTCCGGCGGCGCGCCGGTGCCGGACTGGTTTGCCGACGCGCGCAACCAGCTCTTCGGCCGGCTCGAGGCGCCGCTCGCGGAACTCCTGCCCCATCAGGACGCGGCGGCCCGCGCGCATCTCGCGCGCACGCTGTTCTCCGCCGTACATGGCGTCGTCGTGCTCGGCCTTGAAGAAAAGCTGGAGGCAACGCCGCCCAAGCTGCTCGACGAGCAACTCGAAACGCTGGTGAGGCTCATCGCCGCCGGGCTCGCGCGGGAAACCACGGTTCACTGAAGCGACCGAAGTCCTTGCCATGGGCGCCGCGACCTGAGATAGGCGCGCATGGCTTATCTTCTGTTGTTCGCGGTCGCGATCTGGGCCGGCGCGCAAAACGCGCTCGCCGGCGGCGGCTCCTTCCTCATCCTGCCGACGCTGATGTTCACGGGCATGGACGCCTTCGGCGCCAACATCACCTCCTGCGTCGCCCTGTTTCCGGCGCAGGTGGCGACCGGCTGGACCGGGCGCAGCCATGCGAGGGGCGTCGGCGCGGTCAGCCTGCGCTGGCTTTTCGTCATCAGCATCATTGGCGGGGCGATCGGGGCGGCGATCCTGCTCGGAACCCCGCGCGGCTTCTTTGCGCGCCTCGTGCCCTGGCTGGTCCTCTTCGCCACGGGCCTCTTCGCCTGGGGCAGTTTCCTGCGCAAGCCCGGCGAGGCGCAGGGCCATCTTTCGCCCGCCGGCGCGGGCGTCGTGCAGTTTCTCATCGCCACCTATGGCGGCTATTT
Organism: Methylocystis parvus; assembly: GCF_049675845.1. Classification (GTDB taxonomy): domain Bacteria; phylum Pseudomonadota; class Alphaproteobacteria; order Rhizobiales; family Beijerinckiaceae; genus Methylocystis; species Methylocystis parvus_A. The sequence continues at coordinate 2,522,264 of NZ_CP187161.1, read as the reverse complement.
CGGCGGCGGGGCGGGCTTCCTCATGGTTGCGGCGCTCACCATGGCGGGGCAGGCGGTGCGCGTCGCGAGCGCCACCAAGAACGTGCTGGCGGGCGTGATGAACGCCTCGGCGGTCGCCATCTTTCTGTTTTCTCCCGACCTTCACTGGCCGCAGGCCCTCGTGACGGCGGCGGGGGCGACCATTGGCGGGGTCGCGGGCGCGCGGCTCATCCACGTCATCGACGAGAAGGTCCTGCGCATCTTCATCATCGTCATCGGCTCGGCGCTGACCGTCGGACTTTTCCTCAAAGCCCCCTGAAAAATCTTCGAAACCTAGCGATCGTCGGTGAGGATTCGTCAATTCTTCTAACGATATAGTCGTCCCGCTTGAAACCAGCCCCCCGCGAGACAGCATGTACGCCCCCTTCACCGAGAGATCCCGGCAAAAAATCGCGGCCGCCGACGACCGGCGCATCGCCACGCGTCACAAGTCGTTTGCGGATGTCTGGGCCGATCCGGGCGGAATGGAGCCGGCGATCCCCTGCCGTGTGATCGATATTTCGACCACCGGGGCCAAGATCGACTGTCCCTACGGGCCGCTGCCCGATCGGTTCATCCTCACCGTCGGCAATGCGCGTCATGTCGCGCAGGTCGTGTGGCGGCGGCAGACGATGATCGGGGTCGAGTTCCAGAAGGGCGTCAAGCCGCCGCGGGACGGCACCAAGCTCGCAGAGAAGCGCTGAGGCGACCCAAGGCGGCCAATTAAAAAACGCGCCCGGCATGACGCTCGGGCGCGTTTTTTATTTCCCCATGGCCTTTTCGATCTCGGGCAGGAGCGTGGTGGCGACCGCCGAAGGTGTCAACGGCCCGATAAACTTATAGGCGATCGTTCCGTCGCCCTTCACGATGAAGGTTTCGGGTACGCCATAGACGCCGAAATCGATGGCCGTGCGGCCCGCCGGGTCGACGCCGACGCGCTGGAAGGGATTGCCTTCCTCCTGCAGGAAGCCGAGCGCATTGGCGGCTTCGTCCTTATAGGAGAGGCCGTAAAGCTCGACGCCGGCGGCCTTGAGCTTTTCATCCCGCGTCAGCTCCATCAGGATCGGGTGCTCCTGCCGGCAGGGCGCGCACCAGCTCGCGAAAATATTGACGACGCTGACATGGCCCTTGTGCAGATCAGCCGTGGCGAGGCCGGGCGTGTCCTTCAGCCCGGCGAGCGCCGGCAGGTCGAATTGCGGCGCCGGCTTGCCAATGAGCGCGGAAGGAATGCGCGACGCGTCTCCCGAGAAAAGACGCGCGAGAAAGAGCGCGGCGAGCAGCCCGAAAAGGACGAGCGGCAGGAAGCGCAGCGGGGAGCGCGGGGTCTCGATTGCGGGCTCGCTCACGCTGCGCCTCCATCTTCCCGCTGGCCCTTGGCTCCGAAGCGGGCGAGCTCCGCCTTCAGGCGCCGATAGTCGAGAATGATGCGCGCGGCCATGCCGCCGATCGTGAGAAAGGCGATCGCATAGGCGAGCGCCACGAAAGTCCCGTGTTCGTTCATTGCGCGGCCTCCAGAGAAGGAGCGTCGCCCTCGTCGCGCGCGGCCTCCTGCAGGGCCTGCATCGACAGGCGCGCGAGGCGGCGGCGCAGGATCTCGTTGCGGATCGCCATGAAATGCAGGGTCAGGAAGAGGAGCGTCGCGGCCAGCGCCATGACCAGCAGCGGCCACAGCATGGAGCCGGAAATCGTCGGCCCGCCGATGCGGAAGACCGAGGCCGGCTGATGCAGCGTGTTCCACCAGTCGACCGAATATTTGATGATCGGAATGTCGATCGCGCCGACGAGCGTCATGATGGAGGCGATGCGCGCGCCGCGCGGCGTGTCGTCCATGGTCTGCCGCACGGCGATGAGGCCGAGATAGAGCAGGAGCAGGACGAGCATGGAGGTGAGCCGCGCGTCCCAGACCCAATAGGTCCCCCACATGGGCTTGCCCCAGAGCGAGCCGGTGACGAGGCAGACAAAGGTGAAGGCGGCGCCGAGCGAGGCGGCGGTTTTCTGCGCGGCGTCGGCGAGGGGATGTTTCCAGACCAGCACGCCGAGCGAGGCCGAGGTCATCACCACATAGGCGAAGATGGCGAGCCAGGCGGACGGCACGTGGATATACATGATCCGCACCGTCTCGCCCTGCTGATAGTCCGCGGGGGCGGTGAAGGCGCCGTAGAGGCCGACCGCGAGAAGGATCAGCGTCAGCCCGGATAGCCAGGGCAGGACGATCCGCGTGAAATTCAGGAAGCGCGTCGGATTGGCGTAGTCGAGGATGTTCGGCATTTGGATCCGCAGCCAGAAATGAGAAAGCGGACGCCGCATTCCCGCGGCGCCCGCTCTTTAGCCCTGTCCGCCCCGCTTAATTGGCCTTGGTCGGGGCCTTTGTCGAGTCCTTGGCGACTTCCTTGGTCTGCTCGGCCATGATCTGCGCCTTGGACTTGCCGTGGAGCAGTTCGACGGCGGCGATCAGCTGCTTGTCCTTCTTCTCGTCCGGCGGGACATAGGCCTGCGAGCCGCTCTTCTCGTCCTCGCCGTTCTTGAGATGGCCCTTGAGCGAGGCTTCGCCCTTGGTGTCGTCCTTGCCCTTCAGCTCGTCCGGCACGTCCTGCAGGATAATCATGTCGGGGTCGATGCCCTTGGCCTGGATCGAGCGGCCCGACGGCGTGTAATAGCGCGCCGTGGTGAGGCGCAGCGCGCCGGCGGAGCCGCCGAGCGGGATGATGGTCTGCACCGAGCCCTTGCCGAAGGAGCGCGTGCCGATCAGCGTCGCGCGCTTGTGGTCCTGCAGCGCGCCGGCGACGATTTCGGACGCCGAGGCCGAGCCGCCATTGATCAGCACCACGACCGGCTTGCCCTTGGAGAGATCGCCCGGACGGGCGTTGTAACGCTGCGTCTCGTCGGCGTTGCGGCCGCGCGTCGAGACGATCTCGCCCTTGTCGATGAAGGCGTTGACCACCTGGATCGACTGGTCGAGCAGGCCGCCCGGATTGTTGCGCAGGTCGATGATGTAGCCCTTGAACTTGTCGGCCGGAATTTCCTGCTGGAACTTCGCCATCGCGTTGCGCAGGCCGTCCGCGGTCTCCTCGTTGAACTGGGAGATGCGAACATAACCGATGTCGTCGTCCTGCTTGCGCGAACGCACCGACTTGATGTGGATCTCGGCGCGGGTCAGCTTGACCTCGACCTTGTCCTTGTCCTTGCCCCGATAGATCGTCAGCTTGACCGGCGTGTTGATCTGGCCGCGCATCTTGTCCACGGCCTGATTGAGCGTCATGCCCTGCACGCTCTCGTCGTCGATGGCGCCGATGAGGTCGCCGGACATGACGCCCGCGCGCGAGGCCGGCGTGTCGTCGATCGGGGTGACGACCTTCACGAGGCCGTCTTCCTGCGTGACTTCGATGCCGAGGCCGCCGAATTTGCCCTCGGTCTGGGTCCGCATGTCCTTGAAGCCCTTGGCGTCGAGGTAGCTCGAATGCGGATCGAGCGAGGTGAGCATGCCGTTGATGGCGTTCTCGACGAGTTTTTGTTCGTCGGGCTTTTCGACGTAGTCGGCGCGGACCTTGTCGAATACGTCGCCGAAGAGGCTGAGGAATTTGTATGTGTCGGCGGTGGCGGCGACCGCCGGCGTGCCGATCAGCGCGCGGGCCTGCTGGCCGAGCGTCGCGCATCCGGCTCCGATGGCGATACCGGTAGCTAGTAGAGCAGTTTTGCGAATCATCCGCCGACCTTCCGACTGTCTGACTTCGCCCACCATGGGCTCGAGTCGATCGAAGTTCCGTCCTTGCGGAACTCGACGTACAAAATGGGTTGTTTCGCGCCGATCGCGATGGTCGCCGCCGTCTGCGCGGCTCCGTCTCCCATGCTGGCCACCGGCTCTCCCGCCAGGACAAATTGCCCGACGTTCACATTCACGCGACTCATGCCGGCCAGGACCACATAATAGCCGCCGCCGGCGTTAATGATCAAGAGTTGACCATAAGTCCGGTAAGGTCCTGAAAAGGCGACCCATCCGTCGCAGGGCGCGATGACGATCCCATTTTCGCGCGCGCCGAGGAAAAAGGCCTTCTCCTTGCCGCCAAAACCGTCCGGCGCGCCGAAACGTTTGAGGACCGGTCCCGAAACCGGAAAGTTCAACTTCCCCTTTAGATCGGCGAAGGAGACCGCCGGCGCAAGACGCGCGGCGTCTTTAAACGGGGCGGCGAGCGCCTTGCGCCGCTGTTCCTCGGAAAGCTTCGCCTGCGCGGCGGCGCGCTCTTCGTCGGCCTTGCGCGCGCTTTCCGCCGCCTTGCGGGCCGCCTCGCTCTCGGCCTCCATGCGGGTGATGAGCTCCTTGAGGCTCGTCGCCTGCCGGGCGAGCTTGGCGGCGCGCTCGCTCTCCGTCTGGAGCGCCGTCTGCGCTGCGGCGAGCGCCTCCTGCCGCATGGCGATGAGGCTTGCGAGCTTTTCGCGTTGCTCGGCCAGGGCGGTCTTTTCCTGGGCGAGGCGGTCGCGCTCATGGCGGGCGCTTTCGCGCAAATGCACGAGTTCCGCGAGATCGGTCTGCAGGGCCTGCGCTTCGGCGCGCATCTGGGGGAGCACGTCGCCCAGCGCAAGCGAGGCGCGCACCGCGTCGAGAATATCCTGCGGGCGCGCGAGAAGGGCGGGCGGCGGGCGGCGGCCCATGCGCTGAAGCACCATCAGCACTTCCGCGATGACGGCGCGGCGGCTTTCGAGCGAGTCGACGATTTTCTTCTCGTCGGCGGCGAGCTTGGCCAGCCGGTCCTCGATCTGCGCGGCGTGGCCTTCGGTCTCCTGCAGCCTGCCCGTCGCATCGAGCAGCGTCTTGTTGAGATTTTCGCGCACGGCGGCGTGGGCCGCGACTTCTTCTTCGAGCTTCTTCGCACGCTCCTTCGCCGCGCCGATCGTATCCTCGACGCCGCGCAGCTCGAGCCGCCTCGTCGTCAGATCGGAAGGCTCCGGCGCGTTGACGGGCTTGTCCTCGGCGCGCGCCGCGAAGGCGGTCGCGACAACGAGCCCGGCGGCGGCGAGCCGGCGCCCGTCGCTTCCCCGTAATCGCTCGCTCGACAACCGCATGCGCCTTTACAGCCTCGCCGTGGATCTGTGCGTTTAGATGCGTGGGCCGGACTATGCCGACCCAATCTCGTTCAGATTGCGGCGAAGGCCCGTTACGACCGCCGCGGCGCGGGGCGACGAAAGGAGCGATTCAACGGATTTGTCCAGCTTTCTCCGCCAGTTGGGTCGCTCGCGGTCTGTGCCGGGAAGGTTAACGGCGACCTGCTCGCCGGCAAGGTCGTCGAGTTGCGCCATGGCGAGGATGGCGGGCGACGCCGCAGCGAAACGGTGCAGGGCCGCAGCGAGCGCGTCGTCGAAGGGGCCGTCTTCGGCGACGTCGCCGATGAGGGCCTCGGCGCGCAGCGCGTCGAGGAGGCTGCGCTTGTCGTGAAGGCGGGCGTCGCGTTCGGCGGCGGCGAGGCCGGGCGTCAGCAGACCGAGGCTTTCCTTTTCGTCTATGTCTGCGCCGAGCCACCAGCCTTCGAGCGTCGGCAGGTCATGCGTCGAGACGCAGGCCATCGCCTTTTTTGGATAGTCGCGCGGGGGGATGAAGCCGGCGCCGGCGCGCTCGAACCAGACGACGCGATAGCTCAGAACATTTGACGCTTCCAATCGCTCGCGAAAACCCCAGGGCAGCGTGCCGAGATCTTCGCCCACGACCAGGCAGTTCGCGCGCGTGCTTTCGAGGGCGAGCTGCGCGAGGAGCGCGTCGAGCGGATAGGAGACATAGGCGCCCGCGCTCGCCTTCTCCCCCTCCGGCACGAGAAAGAGCCGCGCCAGCCCCATGACGTGATCGATGCGCAGCGCGCCGGCGTGCCGCATATTGGCGCCCGCAAGCTCCGCGAAATCGGCGCCGCCGTCTCTTTCGATGGCCAGCGGATTGGGCGCGGGGAGCCCCCAGCTCTGTCCATCTCGGCTGAAAGGATCGGGCGGCGCGCCGATGGCGAAGCCGTCGAGAAGGCGCGCGGCCTTGCTCCAGCTCTCCGCGCCGTCCGGCGCCGCGCCGACGGCGAGGTCGCGGCATATGCCGAGCGAGAGCCCGCTGTCGCGCGCCGCGCGCGCGGCCTGCGCGAACTGACGATCCGCAATCCATTGCAGGAAACGGTGGAAGCGCAGGCGCGTCGCCTTTTCCTTTGCAAAGACCGCGAACCCCTGGGGATCGCCGTCACGCAATGGCTGCGGCCATTCACGCCAGTTTTCGCCGTTGTGCGCTTCGCTGATGGCTTCGAAAAGCGCAAAGCGCGTCAGCGCCTCGCCGCCCTTTGTGACGAACTGGGAGAAATCGGCGACGGGCGCGGCGTCGGGACGTTCGCGCGCTAAAGCGTCGAAACGCGCAAAGGCGCTTTCGAGCGCTTGCCGCTTGAGCGCGTCGACGGCGGGGTAATCGACGGCGTCGAGGGAAGAGAGCGCCCGCGCCGCTTCCTCGTCGAATCCGTCGCCGAGCAAATCTGCGAGATCGATGTAAAGCGGATCGAGAAAGCGCCGGTCGGAAGGGTAATAGGGGCTCGCCCGCGAGCGGTCCTGCGGGAAGAGCGCGTGCAGCGGATTGATGGCGACGAGCGCCGCGCCGGCTTCGGCGCTCTTGCGCGCGAGAAGGGAAAGCGTCGTAAAATCGCCGACGCCCTGATCGCCGTCGCGTCGCAGCGAATAGAGCTGCGCGGAGAAGCCGAAGCGTCTTTGCTCGTCCGGCCGATGGCATTGCGGCGGCGCGACGATAAGGCGGCAGGGCGCATCGTCTTTCTCGACGCTCAAAACATAGCGCCCGGCGGGAAGCGGCGGGAGCTCCGCGCGATATCCGCGGCATTCTCGTCCATCCGCCCCGCGCCACGCGCAAGGCGCGAGCCGGGAAAGGGAGATCGGCTCTTCGCGCCCGTCCTCATGCGTCAGAACAAGTCTCGTGGACGCGCCGGCGTCATGCGCCGGAAAACGCAAGGCCCCGGCTTCATTCTCACGTGCGATGAGATGATGCGGCAAGGCGCGCCGATCGCGCATGTCGGCGAGATGCGCAAGGCTGTCGCGCGCGTCCGCGCGCGTCTGCGCGGGCAGGCCAAGGCTCGTTAGAAGCCGCAACAACGTCCCGCGCGGCACGTCGTGCGTACGGCCCTCGACGTCGCTCCATCGGGTGGCGACGCCGGCGGCTTCGGAGAGTTGCGCGAGGAGCGCGTCGTCTGTCGGCGCGGCGGGGCGGGAGGAGGCTTGTTTCGCCTCGACCATCAGCAGGACGGATCGCGCGGCGACTGTGACGGCCCCAAAGATCGCGTCGTTACGCTGCTGATCGGCGGCGTCGAACGCCACGCGCCATTCCTGCGAGTCGCGCGCGGGCGGCGGCGTCACGTCGATGGGCGACGCGCCGCGATGGAGGATGATCAGCGCGCGATCGCCTTCCGCGTAGAACGCGGCGATCAGCGTCGCAGCGTCGTGACGGCCCCAGTCTTCGTCGCGCATCGGCGCGCCCGACGCCGTGAGCCATTGCACGTCGGGGATCGCCGCTTCGTCATGCGCGGCGCCGTCGAGAAAACGGTCGCCGCGCAAAGCCGGATGCGTCTTGCGCAGCGCGACGAGTTTCGCCGTCGCCTCGATCAGCGCAGGATCGGCGTTGGCCCAGTCGAGCCAGCTCGACGCGTTGTCCTGCGCATAGGCGTTGTTGTTGCCCTTTTGCGTCTGTCCCAGTTCGGCGCCCATGGCGAGCATGGGCGTCCCGTGCGAGAGAAGCAGTGTCGCCAGCAGATTGCGCTGGTCGCGCGCGCGGGCGGCGATGGCCGCCGGGTCGTCGCTTTCACCTTCGGCGCCATTGTTCCAGGAAAGATTCTCGTTCGTCCCGTCGCGATTCTCTTCGCCGTTCGCTTCATTGTGTTTATGCGCGTAGGAGACGAGATCGCGCAGCGTGAAGCCGTCATGCGCGACGATGAAATTCACGCTTCTCGACGGACTGCGGCGCGCGAAGAAATCCTGCGAGCCGGCAATGCGCGTCGCCAGCTCCGAGACGCCTCCCGCGTCGCCGCGCCAGAAGCAGCGGGCGCAATCGCGATAGCGGTCGTTCCATTCGGCGAAGGGCGCGGGGAAGCGTCCGAGCTGATAGCCGCCCGGACCGAGGTCCCAGGGCTCGGCGATGAGCTTCAAATCCCGCAGAACCGGGTCCTGCAACAGCGCCGCAAGGAACGGCGCATTCGCGTCATAGCCAGAGGGGAAGCGCGCGAGCGTCGTCGCGAGATCAAAACGGAAGCCGTCGACGCCGCCATAGATCGCGAAGGCGCGCAGCGCGTCCATGGCGAGACGCACGACCGGCGCGCGATCGAAGGCGAGAATGTTGCCGCAACCCGCGTCGTTCACATAGCGCGCGCGGTCCTCGGCAAGGCGATAATAGCTGGCGTTGTCGAGCCCGCGCAGCGACAGCGTCGGCCCCAGCTCGTCGCTCTCGCCCGTGTGATTCAAGACGACGTCGATGATGACTTCGAGGCCCGCGGCGTGAAGCGTCGCGACCGCCTCGCGCACTTCCGCCCAACCGCCCGGCGCAAGGCGCGGGTCGGGGGCGCGCATGGCGATGGGGTTGTAGCCCCAGTAATTGGAGAGACCCAGCGGCGGCAGATGGCGTTCGTCGATCCAGGCCGCGCAGGGCAGCAGCTCCAGCGTCGTGACGCCGAGTTTTTTGAGATGCGCGATGGCGGCGTCATGCGCGAGGCCGGCGAATGTTCCACGCAGGTCTGGGGGCACGTCTGGATGCGTCGCGGTGAAGCCCTTGACGTGCATCTCGTAGATGACCGTCTCGCCCCATGCGTGGCGCGGACGCGATTGCGCCGCCGGCTGTGGGCGAACCATCACGCATTTGGAAAGATGCGGTCCGCTGTCCTGCGTCGCGGCTTCGCCGAAGGCGGACAGGCTTTCGTGCAATGATAGTGGCCGGTCGAGCGCAAGCGCGTAAGGATCGATGAGAAGCTTCGCCCCGTTGAAGCGCTGGCCGTCATGCGGCGCGTCGGGACCATAGGCGCGAAGGCCGTAAAGCTGGCCTTCCTTCAGACCTTCCATGTGGCCGTGAAAGACGTCGCCGCTTCGCGCGGGCAGGGGAATGCGTTGCGTCTCGAGGCCGCTGCCGTCGAACAGGCAGAGATGAATTTCATCGGCATTCGCGGAGAAAACGGCGACATTGGCGCCCGTATCGTCGAGCGTGACGCCGAGCGGTTCGGGCGCCCCGTCGCTAATGCGCATCAGGCCGTCTTCCTGTCCCTCCCCCGCTTTGCGGGAGAGGGGACGCTCGCGATCGGCCGTCTCGATGAAGGCGAGAACCTGCTCCCTCTCCCGCGTCAGCGGGGGAGGGGTGGGGAGGGGGCAGCCTCATCCCCGCGCGGCGACAGCCTCGCGATACAGCGCCGCATAACGCTGCGCGGGGTGGCGCCAGGAGACGTCCGTGTTCATGCCGTTCAGCTGCAATCTGCGCCACGTGTCCTTGTCCCTGAAATAATGCTCGGCCTGGCGCAGCGCGATGGCGAGCGCTTCCGCCGTCGGCGGCGAAAACTGCACGCCCGTCGCGACGCCGGCCTGAACGGCCATCTCGTTCGCGTCGACAATGGTATCCTTCAAACCGCCGACGCGCGAGACGATCGGCACGGCGCCGTAGCGCAGGGCGTAAAGCTGCGTGAGGCCGCAGGGCTCGAAACGCGACGGCACGAGAAAGGCGTCGGCGCCCGCCTGAATGAGATGGGCCATGTCCTCGCTATAGCCGATCCAGACCGAGACGCGGCCGGGATAGGCGTCCTGCGCGGCGAGGAAGCCCTCTTCGAGATGTTTGTCGCCCGTGCCGATGAGCGCGAGCTGCGCATGGCGGGCCATCAGCGCCGGCAGATTGGCGAGCAGCATGTCGTGGCCCTTTTGCCAGGACATGCGGCTGACGACGCCGAGAAGAAAGGCGTCGGGATCGGGATCGAGATGGAAGCGTTTTTGAAGCGCGGCTCTGTTTTTCACGCGCGCCTTCAGAGTCTTGGCTTCGTAGGTCGCGGCGATGCGCTTGTCCGTCGCGGGGTTCCACACGTCTTCGTCGACGCCGTTGAGAATGCCGCTCACAATGTCGGCGCGCGCGCGCAAAAGGCCGTCGAGGCCCATGCCGAATTCCGGCGTCTCGATCTCCAGCGCATAGCTCGGCGAGACCGTGGTGATGCGGTCGCAAAGCTGCAGGCCGGCTTTCAGAAATCCGATGGCGCCGTAATATTCGACGCCGTGCATGTGAAAGGATTCGGCCGGCAGGCGCAGCGCGCCGAGCAGCTCCTTCGCGAATTGCCCCTGGAATGCGATGTTGTGAATGGTGACGACGGTCGCGGGGCGCGGTTCGCCGCTGTAATGCAGATAAGCGGGCGCGAGCGCCGCTTGCCAGTCATGCGCATGCAGCACGTCCGGCTTGAAGCCGGCGATGGCGCCCTGCGCGATTTCGGCGCCGACCCAGGCCAAAGCGGCGAAACGGAAGGCGTTATCGGGATAGTCGACGCCGTTCTTGTCGGTATAGGGGCCGCCTTCGCGCGCGAAGAGATGCGGCGCGACGAGCGCATAGACGACGGCGCCGTCGAGATTGGCCGCCTGCACCCAGGCGGGGCCGCCGAAAAGATCTTCGACGGAAAGAACCGTCTGGCCGTGGCCGAGCGCGGCGAGGACTTCGGGATAGCCGGGAATGAGCGTGCGCGTCTCGACGCCTTCTCGCGCGAGCGCCGCCGGAAGGGCGCCCGCGACATCCGCGAGTCCGCCGGTCTTCACCAACGGGCTCATTTCGGACGCGACCGCGAGAACGCGCAGGCTCATGCCTCCAACCTGTCGATCATCGGCTTGGTGATAAGGCAGATTCCCTGTTCGCTGCGGCGGAAGCGCTTGGCGTCGAGCTCGGGGTCTTCGCCGACGACGAGACCCTGCGGAATGCGCACGCCGCGATCAACGACGACATTGGCGAGTCGCGCCGAGCGGCCGACATCGACATAAGGAAGGATCACGGCGTTCTCGACCGTCGCGTAGGAATTCACGCGCACGCCGGTGAAGAGCAGCGAGCGGCGCAGCGTGGAGCCGGATACGATGCAGCCGCCCGAAACGAGGGACGACAGCGCCTGCCCGCGACGGCCAACCTGGTCGTGGACGAATTTCGCCGGGGGGGTGATTTCGGCGTAAGTCCAGATCGGCCAGTTGCGGTCATAGAGATCGAGCTGCGGCGTGAAGTCGGTCAGATCGATATTCGCCGCCCAATAGGCGTCGACGGTTCCTACGTCGCGCCAATAGGCGTTCTCCTCGCTCGCCGAGCGCACACACGAACGAGAGAAGTGATGCGCGACCGCTTTGCCGTGGTTGACGATATAGGGGATGATGTCCTTGCCGAAGTCATGCGTCGAATTCGGGTCTTCCGCGTCTCGGCGCAACTGGTCGTAAAGGAACTTCGCCTCGAAGACATAAATGCCCATGCTGACCAATGCGCGGTCGGGATGGCCGGGCATGGCGGGCGGATCGGCGGGCTTCTCGATGAAGGAGATGATGCGGTCATTGTGATCGACGTGCATGACGCCGAAACCCGAGGCTTCCGCCCGCGGCACTTCAAGACAGCCGATGGTGACGTCTGCTCCCTGCTCCACATGCTGTTGCAGCATGTGTTCGTAATCCATCTTGTAGACGTGATCGCCCGCGAGCAGAACGATGTATTTCGGGTCGTAGCTCTCGACGATGTCGAGGTTCTGATACACGGCGTCGGCCGTGCCGAGATACCAGTGGTCTTCCGAGACGCGCTGGCTCGCGGGAAGAATGTCGAAGCTTTCGTTACGCTCGGTGCGAAAGAAGCTCCAGCCGCGCTGCAAATGACGAATGAGGCTGTGCGCCTTGTATTGCGTCGCGACGCAGATGCGGCGAATGCCGGAATTGAGCGCGTTGGATAAAGCGAAGTCGATGATGCGGGATTTTCCGCCGAAATAGACCGCCGGCTTGGCGCGCCGGTCGGTCAGCTCCATCAGTCGCGAGCCGCGCCCGCCGGCGAGAACATAGGCCATGGCGTAGCGCGCGAGCGGCGCGTTGTCATAGGCGGCCATCGGTCACATCCTGTCCGCAAAAGATGCGATTCGCATTCATTGTAGACCATCGCTTTCGAATTCGAAGAACAAAGTGGCGAGCGGGGGGACTTGAATGTCCGCGCTTGCAGGAAAGCCGGCGAAGCCTTCGGCGCGGGCGTAAATTCCGCCCAGATTCCCCTGGCCGGAGCCGCCATAGACCGCGGCGTCCGAATTCAGGATTTCACGCCATTCGCCAGCGCGCGGCAGGCCGAGCCGGTAGCTGACGCGCGGCACGGGCGTGAAGTTCGAGACGACGAGAATAGGCTTGGCGCGGTCCGCGCCATAACGCAGAAAGGCGAAAACGGAACTCTCCGAATCGTCCACGACCACCCATTCGAAGCCGTCGCTTTCGCAGTCGCGGGCGTACAGCGCCTCATGGCCTCGATACAGGCGATTGAGATCGCGAACGAAATCGCGCAGGCCGCGATGCGGCGCATGGTCGAGCAGCCACCATTCGAGCTCGCTTGCGAAATTCCATTCGCTCGTCTGCCCGAACTCCTGCCCCATGAAGAGCAGCTTCTTGCCGGGATGGCCCCACATGAAGCCGTAATAGGCGCGCGCGCCGGCAAAGCGCCGCCAGTCGTCGCCGGGCATCTTCGCCACGATCGAGCCTTTTCCATGCACGACCTCGTCATGGGAGATCGGCAGCACGAAATTCTCCGCGAAGGCGTAGAGAAGGCCGAAGGTCAGCTCGTTGTGGCGCCATTTGCGATAAACCGGATCGGACGACATGTAACGTAGCGTGTCGTTCATCCAGCCCATGTTCCATTTAAAGCCGAAGCCGAGGCCGCCCGTGTCTGTCGGCCGCGTCACGCCGCCCCATGACGTCGATTCCTCGGCGATGGTCACGACGCCGGGATAGAGTCCATAGGCGAGCTCGTTGAACTTTTGGAGGAAGCGCACCGCGTCGCGATTATCGTTAGAGCCGTCAGGGTTCGGCGCCCATTCGCCTTCTTTTCGCGAATAGTCGAGATAGAGCATGGAGGCGACGGCGTCGACGCGCAGCCCGTCTATGTGGAAGCGATCGAGCCAGTAGAGCGCGCTGGCGATGAGGAAGTTCGAGACCTCGCGGCGGCCATAGTCGTAGATCGCGGTGTTCCAGTCGGGATGATAGCCGCGGCGCGGGTCGGGATGCTCATAGAGCGGACCGCCGTCGAAATGCGCGAGGCCGTGTTCGTCCGTCGGGAAATGCGCCGGCACCCAGTCGAGAATGACGCCGAGGCCCGCCTGGTGCGCGCGATCCACGAAGCGCTTGAAGCCATCCGGATCGCCATGCCGTTTCGTCGGCGCGAAGAGGCCGATGGGCTGATAGCCCCATGACGCGTCGAGCGGATGCTCGTTGATCGGCAGAAGCTCGATATGGGTGAAGCCGAGATCGGCGACGTAAGGGACGAGCTGATCGGCAAGCTCGTCATAGGTGAGGAAGCGCCAGCCTTCCGCCTTGCGCCAGGAGGGCAGGTGAACCTCGTAGATCGACATGGGCGCGCGGCGCGGATCGCATTGGGCGCGCGCGCGCATGTGAGCGGCGTCGCCCCATTCGTAAGGCTTGGTCGAGGCGACGATGGATGCGGTGGAGGGGCGAAGCTCCGCTTCAAATCCAAAAGGGTCAGCCTTGAGCGGCAGAAGATGGCCGTCGCGTCCGACGACTTCGAATTTATAGACCGCGCCGGCGCCAAGGCCGGGGATGAAGATTTCCCAAATGCCGCTATCGACGCGCTTGCGCATCTGCGCGCGGCGCCCGTCCCACTCGTTGAAGCTGCCGACGACCGAGACGCGCCGGGCGTTGGGCGCCCAGACGGCGAAGTTCACGCCCTCGGCCCCGTCATGCTTCACGACATGGGCGCCGAGACGTTCATAGAGCTTCTGATGCGCGCCCTCGACGAGAAGATAATCGTCCATCGCGCCGAGAAAGGGGGGGAAGGCGTAAGGATCGGCGAAACGCCACGCCGCCGCTTCGTTCGAGGCCGCGAGAATATAGGGCGCGCGCGCGCGAAGCGGCGTCAGCCCTTCGAAAAATCCCTCGGCGTCGACGCGGTCGAGCGGGGCGATGATCTTCCCGTCCGGCGTCTGCGCGACAACCGCCGCAGCGCCCGGGACGAAGGCGCGGATGACGACGCCTTCCGGCGTTTCATGAGGGCCGAGAAGGGAAAATGGATCGCCATGGCGAGCCGCGACAATCGCCGCGATCTCGTCCGGATGAGCCCGCCAATTTGGTAAGGTCATAAAGAGCCGTGTCTCGAGGCGCAGGGGACGCCGATCGCTGAGAAGCAAAGGCGACGCCAATCGCGGTTCATGGGGGATGATGGCCTGTCTGCATCGTCCCGAAAAGCCCCTTGTCGCGGCCACATCGCCGCAGCTCCCAAAAAGTCGCGCCCTTGGTTGACAAGCCCCCGCGCCGTTCGGCTAAACTCCTGATTAGGCGATGGGGTTCGCCTTGTAACCGCCCTCGGGGCCGATGACTCCTGCTTGCGACCGCGCGCCCGGAGTCCGTCATGTCACAGCTTTTTTCCGCAAAGAAACGCCTCTCGGGCAGGGAGACGCGTCGATGACCGAACGATTGACCGGCTGGCGATTCGGGCTCTTCCAGGGGGCGCTCGCCCTCGCCAACGTCATCGCGCTTTCGAACGTGCCGGGCTACACGGTGCTCGTGCCCTATGCCGCCGGGAGCCTGCAGGGCGTCAATCCGAGCTTCGGCACATGGGGCACGACCGACCATATGATGGGCATCGTGCTCGGTCTGCCTTTCGCGCGCTGGCTCGCCGGGCGCTATGGCGAGCGGCGGGTCTATGTCGCGGCTTTCATCGTCTATGCGTTTTTCTCGCTCGCCTGCGCCTGGAGCCCGACAATCTGGTTCTTCGTGCCCATGCGCTTCCTGCTGGGCCTTGCAGGCGGCGTCATCCTGCCGCTGGGGCAGGCGTTGGCGCTCAGCGAAATCGACGAAAAGCACCGCAGCTTCGGCGTCGCCTGGTGGGCGATTCTCAGCATGGCCCCCTTCACGCTCGGCGTGTTCATGGGCGGCTTCTGGGCCGAATATGTGAACTGGCGGATGCTGTTTTATTCCAACATCATCCTCGGCCTGCCCATCGCGGGCGTCGTCGCCGCGCTGCTTTACGGGCGGCCGTACAAGCGGCGCGTCACACGCTTCGACACGGTTGGCTTTCTGCTGCTGACGGCGGCGCTGGTCGGCGTGCAGACCATTCTCAATCAGGGCAATGATTTCGACTGGTTCAATTCGCCCATTCTCGGCGGCATGCTCGTCATGGTCTTGATCACGCTGCCGGCTTTCGTCATCTGGGAATTGGGCGAGCGCAATCCGGTGCTCGACATCCGCCTTTTCCGCCATCGCAATTACGCGGTCGCGACCATTTGTTCGCTTCTCGGCTTTCTCGTCATTCAGGGAACGCTGTCCGTCTTCATCGGCCAATTGCAGACGCTGCTCGGCTATACCTCCTCGCTTGCGGGCCTCGTCTATCTCACCATGGCGATCCTCGCCGCGCCGCTCGTCTCCATCGTGCATCTTCTCGTAAAGCAGATGGATCTGCGTTATTTCGCGAGTCTGAATTTCGTCGGCTTCGCGGTGACGCTCACCTGGCTCGGCCAATATGACAAGGCCGCGTCCTTCGATGAGGTTTCGACGCCGATGCTCTTCTTCGGCTTCTTTCTCGCGACCTTCTTCGCGCCGCCTGCGGCCATCGCGGTTCAGGGCCTCGCCGGGTCGAAGCTCATCCGCGCGGCGGAGGAACTCGCCATGCTGCGCACCGCCTTCGGCGCCTATGGCATCACCTGGCAGGCGGTCGTGCAATTTCGCAGCACGCCCGCCCATCAGCTCGAGCTGGCGGACCATTTCGGCGGGCGGTCCTATCCCTCGCTCGACGTGATGGGGGCGCTCTCCGAGAAGCTGCAGGGCCTCGGCATGAGCGAAAGCGTGGCCCGCGCCCAGATGGCGCGGCTGATGCGTCAGCAGGCCATGCTGCTCGGCCTCGACGACGCCTTCTATTTCGGGGCGGCGGTGTTCCTGCTGCTCGCCGTGGTCGTCTGGCTCGCGCGCCCGGCGCCGCCGGCGAAGAAGCCCGAGCCTCGGCCGACTCTGACGCAGCTCGAGGCGACGGAGTTGATGGAGCAGCCGTAAAAGCCAAAGCAATCCAGGGCGTCAACGCGGTTCTGGATTGCTTCGCTTCGCTCGCAAGGACGGCTGGCGCTCTGTCAGGTCCGCCAGGGATGCGCGGGCAGTTCGCCGACGCCGAGGGTTGCGACGCCGGCCTGCGCCACGGCGTGGTCATTCTCGACAGACGAGCCGCTGACGCCGAGCGCGCCGATCATCACCCCTTCCTTGTCCACGATGGGCAGACCGCCGGGGAAGGTGATGAGCCCTTCGTTCGAATGCTCGATGCCGTAGAGCGGGCCGCCGGGTTGGGAGAGCTTGCCGATCTCGCCGGTGGGCATGCCGAAGAAGACGGCGGTCTTCGCCTTCTTCATCGAAATGTCGATGCTGCCGACCCAGGCGTCGTCCATGCGGTGAAACGCCTTGAGAACGCCGCCGGAGTCGACGACGGCGATGCACATCTGGGTGTTGAGCTCGAGCGCCTTTTTGCGCGCGGCGGCGATTGCCCGTTCAGCCTGCTCGATCGTGACATGCATGACGCTCTCTCCCTTTCGCCCCGCAAAGGCCAAGGCGATGAGAGAGTATTTAGTGCGCCTGTCGCCGGATTTAAGACTCGTCGCGGCGGCGGAAGCTTTACGTTGCAAGTGAATGACTGCGACGTAATTTCCGGTTGAAACATGCGGTGAGTGTGAAAATAAATAAAGCAACGCCTCATGCAAACGCAAAGCTCGAGGCGATGAGACAGTGTTTTATTTGGATGAGGCCCTCGATGCGTCTGGATTTACTACAAAAATGTGCGATCGCCGCTGTTCTTTGTTCGATGATTGTTGGTGCGCACGGCGCTCGCGCAGAGACATCCACGCTTTTGCACGATGCGGTCGGATGTCCGACGGCGGAGGAGCTTTCGGCGATTGACGGCGACGTTCTGGACGATCCCGATATAGCCCTGCGTGATCCGGCCAAAGCCCTTCATATCCTCGTAAGGCACTATGATTGCGAAGTTCTCGACGGCGGCCAGAGGGTCGTCCTAATTCAAAAAGGTCCGCAATATTCGATCGTCGCCGTGCATCCCGATAAGGATGTCCCCGCCAGGCCGCTTTTTGTGCGCAGCCGGGACATCGTCGGCAGAGGTCCAAAGACCGTCCACCCGACAAAGCCCGCTCGCCCCGCGCCCGCGCCCGCGCCGGCAGGGGGAGCGACCAACCTGATCAATTAGGGCTTGCGAAAAGGCCCGGCGCGAAGCCGGGCCGACATTGTGTGGATCAACGCGCCTTCTCGGCCTTGCTGGCGATTTCCTCCGGCGGCCGCCAGCTGAGCGTCCCGGTTTTCTTCGCCTGGGTCTGGGTCTCCGATTTTCGGGTGGAACGGAACTCGTCGACGGCCTTGCCGGCGATCCGCCATTCCTGATCCGACCAGAATTTCGACTCCGACGCCGGCGACACGGGCGTTATCTGCGCGTCAGCCGCAGAATCGGAGTTGCCGATCACCTTGTCCTTCAGCGCCTGCGCAGAACCGTAAGCGTTGGCGGGCAGGCGCTGCAGACCCGAAAGAAATTTTTCCTGGAACGACTGGTTCTCGTTGAGTTGAGGTTGCTCCGGGTTCAACTGCGCGATCTGACCGCTCGCGAGTTGAGGCAGCTGCGCGACAGGCCGCGTCGGGAAGTCACGCGCCCCGAAATAGCCGAGTCCCGCAAGTGTAAGCGCCAGCGCCGCTATTCCGGCGACATGGCGCCGGTCCAAATAGTCGAGCTTGATCATGAGCTCACTCCCTTTTCAGGTGGTGAGCCTTAACGTGTTGGGATGCGGATGGTTTCGACGAAGGCGCTTTCTTTTCGCGCCGCCTGTCGCGGCGCGTCTGGCGCCGGGCTCTACTTCCCGGCCGCCTCCACCGCCTTCGTCACCAGCGCCTTGGCGTCGGTGGAATGCCAGGCCGCAGGCCCGTTCATGAGCCCCACCTGGCAGCCCTCGGGGTCGATCAGCATGGTCACGGGCAGGCCCAGCGCCTTCCCGGCCTGTTTCAGCTCGTAGAAGATGTTGGCCTTGGGGTCGGCGTAGAGGGTGAGCGCCTTCACGCCCGTATCCTCGAAGAATTTCTTCGGCCGCTCGGGGCGGGAGGTGTCGATGTTCACGGCGACGACCTGGAACCTGTCGGAGCCGAGTTCGCCCTGAAGCTTGTCGAGCTCCGGCATCTCGGCGCGGCAGGGGACGCACCATGTCGCCCAGACATTGAGCAGCACGGTCTTGCCCTTGAAGGCGGAGAGCGAAACGGGCTTTCCTTCCGGGTCGTTGAAGGCGAAGTCCCCGACCTTCTCGGGCTTCTTCGATATGTTCATGGCCGCGACCTCGCCCTTGGCGATGTCCTTCACGGCCTCGGCGACCTTGGCCGCCCCGGCGCAGTCCTCGGCGCGCGCTTCCTTTACGCTCGGCCCGCCCGCGTATAGAAAACCGGCGCCGGCCGCTGCGAAAACGAAGGTCGCGAGGCGACGCGTGAAGGCGGCGGGCTTATTCATCAGGCGCAGGCTCCGGGGTAAAAATGACGAGCAAGATATGGGGCGGTCGCTTCCAGAGCGCAACCGACGCGGTTCTGGAGGCCATTAACGTCTCCATCGATTTTGACAAGCGTCTCGGACCCCAGGACATTCGCGGCTCGCTCGCTCATGTCGCCATGCTCGCGCAGCAGGGGATCGTCGCCAAGGAAGATGCGGCGAAGATCACCGAAGGCTTGACGCAGATCGCCGGCGAGATCGAGCGCGGCGAATTCAAATTCTCCCGCGCGCTCGAAGACATCCACATGAACGCCGAGTCGAGGCTCGCGGAGCTGATCGGCCCGACTGCGGGCCGCCTGCACACGGCGCGCTCGCGCAACGATCAGGTGGCGACGGATTTCCGCCTGTATATACGCGACGAGATCGACGCGCTGGACGCCCAGCTTGCGGATCTCCAACTCGCCATGGTCGAGCGCGCACAGGAAGAGGCCGGCAGCGTCATGCCGGGCTTCACCCATCTGCAGCCAGCGCAGCCCGTCACGTTCGGCCATCACCTTCTCGCCTATGTCGAGATGATCGCGCGACCGCGGCCGTTTGCGCGACGCCCGCGCGCGTCTCAACGAATGCCCGCTCGGCGCCGCCGCGCTCGCCGGCACGAGCTTCCCCGTCGACCGTCACATGACGGCCAAGGCGCTGGGCTTCGACCGGCCGACCGCGAACTCGCTCGACGGCGTGTCCGACCGCGACTTCGTGCGATGGAGACGCTGGCTCGGCCGCGACCATCGCGCGTGCACTCTCTCGCGCTTGCGGAAGAGATCGTGCTCTGGATGACGCCGCAGTTCGGTTTCGTTTCGCTCAGCGACAAGTTCACCACCGGCTCCTCGATCATGCCGCAGAAGCGCAATCCGGATGCGGCCGAGCTGGCGCGCGGCAAGGTCGGCCGCATCGTCGGCGCGTTGCAGGCGCTGCTCATCGTCATGAAGGGCCTGCCGCTCGCCTATTCGAAGGATATGCAGGAGGACAAGGAGACGACGTTCGACGCGTTGTCGAGCCTGCGCCTCCCTCTGCATCGCGGCCATGGCGGGCATGGTGCGCGACATGAAGGTGAACCGCGAACGCATGAAGGCCGCCGCGGGCGCGGGCTTCGCGACGGCGACCGACCTCGCCGACTGGCTGGTGCGCAGGCTGGGGATGCCCTTCCGCGAGGCCCATCACGTCACCGGGCGCGTCGTGGCGCTGGCCGAGGGCAAGGGGGTGGGGCTCGAAGACCTCACGCTCGCCGATCTGCAGGGCGTAGAGCCGCGTATATCCGACGAGGTCTTCGCGGTGCTCGGCGTCGAGAACTCGGTCGCGAGCCGCGTCAGCTATGGCGGCACGGCGCCGGAGAATGTCCGAAGACGCCGCCCAGCTCTATCTCGCCACGCCGCCGCTCGCCGACGGCCGCGATTTCCTGCCCGCTCTGACGAGCGCGCTCTCTGCCGGCGACATCGCCTCGCTTCTCATCCGTTTGGCTGGCGACGATCCGCGCAAGAACGAGGAGATCGTCCGCGCGCTCGCGCCCGCAGCGCAGGAGAAGGGCGTCGCGGTTCTGGTCGAGGGCTCGCCCACGGTGGCGCTGCGCGCCAAGGCGGACGGCGCGCATATCGAGGGCGTGGGGCCCGAACTCGTCGACGCGGTGGCCAAGCTGTCGCCGAAATATATCGTTGGCGCAGGTGGCCTCGATTCTCGCGACGACGCCATGCGCGCGGGCGAAGTCGGCGTCGATTACGTGCTCTTTACGGGCGACGATCTGGAGGCGCTCGCGGAGCGCGTCGGCTGGTGGGCCGAGCTCTTCAATACGCCCTGTGTCGCCCGCGCGGCGCGGCTTGCCGATGTCCAGCCCCTCGCCGAAGCCGGCGCGGATTTCGTCATGCTCGACGACGCCGTATGGGCGGACGCCCGGGGACCCGCCGTCGCTGTCGCGGAGGCGCTGAAACTTCTTCAAGGATCGCAGGCATGATGCGCCGCCTCTTTGCGCCTTTGCTTCTTCTCGTCCTCGCCGCGCCGGCCTTCGCGACGCCGACGGACGTCGCCAACTCCGCGCGCGATCTCGCTTATGGCGCCTATCAGCGCGGCGATTACCGCGCCGCCATGACTGAAGCGAAGAAGCGCGTCGAGGCGAATCCCAAGGACGCGGCCGCGCTGACCCTGATCGGGCGCCTTTATCTCGAAGGCGACGGCGTCAAGCGCGACATGAAGACGGCGATGGACTGGTTTCGCAAGGGCGCCGACGCCGGCGGGGCGGAGGCGGCCTACCTTTATGGCGTCGCCTCGCTCGAAGGCATCGACGTCGCGAAGGACCGCGCGAAAGCCCGCGCTTATCTCGAAAAGGCCGGCGCGCAGGAACATGCGGCGGCATTGGAGCTCCTCGGCGAAATGGCGCTGGAGAATGACGGGAAGGAGCCGGATTTCGCGAAAGCGATGAGCTTCTTCAAGCGCGCTTCAGCCGCCGGCAATCCCGACGCGGATTACGCCATCGCCGTGCTCTACAAGACCGGCAAGGGCGTCGAGAAGGACCCCAAGCAGGCGGCGGAATGGTTCAAGCGCGCCTCCGACGCCGGGCTCGCCCCCGCCATGGTCGAATACGCGATTCTGCAATTCAACGGGCAGGGCGTCGAGCGCGACAAGGCCGCCGCCGCCGAGCTCCTGCGCAAGGCCGCGCTGAAGGGCAACGCCGTGGCTCAAAACCGGCTGGCGCATCTCTACGCGGAAGGGCTCGGCGTCGAGGTCGATCTCAAGGCCGCGAAGGATTGGCGCGACAAGGCGAAGGCGCAGGGGCTGAGCGATTCCTCGCTCGACTTCCTCTCCAACGCGCCGGAGCCTCAAAAGCCCGCCGCCCCCAGCGAAGCCGCGCCGCAGCCGGCCAAGAAATAGCGCCCGTGTCGCTCGAGGCGCGCGCGATTGCGCAATATCTGAAGGCCAATGTGAAGCCGCTGCTCGCGGCGGCGAGAAGCCCGGCGGAGGCGGCGGTCCTGCTGGACCAGCGCCCGCCCGGTTTTCCCGATGCGGGCGGCCATGCGGCGACTTTCGGCGGCGTCGAAGGCCTGTGGGTCGGGGCCTCGGGGACGCCCAAGGCGACGCTGCTTTATCTCCATGGCGGCGCCTACTTTGCCGGGGCCCCGCATCTTTACGGGCCCGTGCTGCGCGCTTTCGCCGACGCCGGCTTCGATGTCTTCGCGCCGGCCTATCGGCTCGCGCCCGCGCACCCCTTTCCGGCGGCCCTCGACGACGCCCGCGCCGCTTATGCCGGCTTGCGCGAGACGGTGGAGACGCCCATCGTCTTTGCGGGGGACTCCGCTGGCGGCGGTCTGGCGCTCGCGGTCATGATCGCCGAGCGCGCCGCGGGCGGCGACCCGCCGCGCGCGGCGGCGCTCTTCTCGCCCTGGACCGATCTCGCCGCGACGGGCGCCTCGGCGCGCGAGAACGAAGAGAAGGACGCGCTCTTCACGCGGCTGATGCTGCGCGTCGGCGCGCGCGCTTATCTGAACGGCGCCAGCGCCAAAACGCCGCTCGCCTCGCCGCTCTACGCCGACCTTTCCGGCCTGCCGCCGCTGCTCGTGCATGTCGGCGAGGATGAAATGCTGCGAGACGACTCGACGCGGTTCGTCGCGCGTGCGCGTGAAGCGGGCGTCGAGGCCGAACTGGCGCTTTGGCCCGACGTCCCACATGGCTGGCAGATGATGGATCCGATCCCCGAAGCGAAAGCGTCGCGCGAAAAGGCCATCGCCTTCCTCTCCGGCAAGCTGGCCGCGCGGGCTTAGCTCACTTCTTTCCCTCGCATATGGGCTGATCGCATTTGCGCGCATTGGCGATGATCTCGCGCAGCGCCTTCGCCCCCGGCCAGCCGAGGATCGCCACGCCCGCGATGACGAAGGACGGCGTCATGGCGAGGCCCAGCGATTCCGCAAGACGCGTCTGACGGACGACGACGTCGCCGACGGTTTCGCTGTCGGCGGATTCCTCCACCTTGTCCGCGTCGAGGCCCATGGCGCGCACGACGCCGAGCGCGGTCTGACCGTTCGCGCCGCCGCGCGCGGCGTACATTTTCAGATGGAAGTCATAAGCCTTCGCGGGGCCGTAAAGCCGCAGCACGGATTGCTGAACCTTCGCCGCCTGCACCGAGCCGATGGAAAGGATGGCGTCGTTGACGAGGCCGAGCCGCAGATTGGGATCGCTCGCCGCAATGGCGGCGATCTCGCGGGCCGCCTTGCGGCAGAAGCCGCAATTATAGTCGAAGAACTCGTAGAGGATGACGTCGCCGTCGCGTTTTCCCTCCCAGATCACGCCGGGGAGGGAGGCCGGGTCGAGTTCGGAGGGGATGCGGAAATTGCGCAGAGCGTCGCCCGCTTCGCCGCGCAGCGGAAAGGCGGAGTCGTCCTCCGCGCGCAGCGGCGAGGCGCCAAGGACAGGCAAAGCTGCGAGGCCGCCGAGCGTCGCGCGGCGGGTCAGGAGACCGGTTTTTGTTTTCAAACGTTCGTTCCGATGCTGGAAGGGCGCGTGGGGCGTTTTCACCCCCACGGCCCCGGCTTGCGCGGGTCGAGGGGGTGGCGGCCGTCCTGCGGCAGGAAGGAGGCGTCGGCCTCCCCCGGCGGCTCGAGTGAATCGGGCGCGGCTTCCTCCTCGAAGGACGGCGCGGGCTCGATCGGACCGATGTCTCGCCCGCCCGCAAAGTCGACCAGCGCCCGCACGCGCTCGTCGACGGTCGGGTGCGTCGCGAACCAGCCGGATTCCTGCACGCGCGCCGGGCTCTCGATGAAGAAGGCGTGCATGCGCGAGGGCATGGTCGGGATGACCGAATGCGCCTCTATCTTGCGCAGCGCCGAGATCATCGCGTCGGGGTTCTTGGTCAACTCCACCGAGCCGGCGTCCGCCAGATATTCGCGCGAACGGGAGAGCGCGAAGCGGATCAGCACCGAGGCGCCCCAGCTCAGCGCGATGATGAGCAGCGCGACGAGGATCGCCAGCCCAGCGCCGTTTTCGCGTCGGTTGTCCTCACGGCTCGGGGGGCGATAGGGCGAGAAGCCAAAGGGGAAATCCCAGCGGCGGATGGTCAGGTCGGCGACGAAGGCGAAGATGCCGGCGAAGATCACCGCGATCACCATCATCTGGACGTCGCGATTGCGGATATGGGTCAACTCATGGGCGAGCACCGCCTCGATCTCGGGGTCGGTCAGTTCGACCAGCAGGCCGCTCGTGACGGCGATCCTGTATTCGCCCTCTTTCAGCCCCGAGGCGTAGGCGTTGAGCGCGTCGCTGTCGATCACCTGCAGGGCCGGGATCGGGACGCCGCGCGAGATGCAGAGATTTTCCAGCAGATTGTAAAGGCGGGGCGACTCGGCGCGGGAGACGGCGCGGGCGCCAGTCGCGAAGTCGATCATTCGCTGGTGGAAGGCGTAGGCGATGGCGAACCAGACGCCCGAAGCCGCGACCCCGATGGGCCAGCCGCGTTCGAGATCGACAAAGGCCCGCGCCGCGATCCAGTCGAAGGGCGCTCCCGGCGGCGCGCCGAAAGCCTCGATCAAGAGCGCGAAGGAGAACATCAGCGCCAGCAGCAGGACGACGAAGCCCGCGAGCAGGAAGACCGAGCGCAGCCGGTTGGCGCGGATATGGGTGTAGAGGCCGTAGGCTTTGAACATGAAGGCGCTATCCTCGAAGACGCCCGCTGAAACCCTCCCCTTTGCGGGGAGGGTCGGACTGCGAAGCGGTCCGGGGTGGGGTCAAACCTAAAAGCATCGTCGCCGCGGCGCGAACCGACCTCCCAGTAAAGGGGGAGGTATGTTGGCGCCGCTCAACGCGCCACTCACGGGCCGCGCCTTTTCCTAAAACTGCACCTTCGGCGGCGCCTCGACGGCCTTCTGCTCGGCCTCCCCGAGCTCGAAATAGTCGATCGGCTGGAAGTCGAAACGATTGGCGATCAGGAAGCCGGGGAAGCCCTCGCGCATGGCGTTGTATTCGGCCACCGTATTGTTGAGGAAGCGCCGGGCGGCCGAGATCTTGTTCTCGATGTCGGAGAGTTCGCTCTGCAATTGCTGGAAATTCTGGTTCGCCTTGAGGTCCGGATAGGCCTCGGAGAGGGCGATGAGGCGGGAGAGGGCGCCCGTGAGGGCGTTTTCGGCCGCCCCTTGGGCGTTCGGACCCGAGGCGGCGACGGCGGCGTTGCGGGCCTTGATCACGTCTTCGAGCGTCGTGCGCTCATGGGTCGCGTAGCCCTTAACCGTCTCGACGAGATTGGGGATGAGGTCGTGGCGCTGCTTGAGCTGGACGTTGATGTCCGAATAAGCCTGCCTGGAACGCTGCCGCAGACTGACGAGCCCGTTATAGATCCCGACGAGCCAGAAGCCGATGACGGCCGCGAGGCCCAATAAGACGAGAAGCGCCATGCCCGATCCCTCCCTTGGCCCGTCGCGGCGCCGCGCCGCCCGGGCTTGGCCATGTTAGCCGCCCGCCCGCATTCGGCAAAGGCGGCTCCATTTGACGTTCAAGCCACTCGCGCCTATCTCTTGAGGCAATGCTCGACGGTCGCGGAACCCGCGACGAAACCGACAAGAAACAGCAATGGCTCTTCGCGAGATCATCACCCTTCCCGACCCCCGGCTTCGCAAGGTCTCCGAGCTGGTGGAGCGCATCGACGACGAAATCCACCAGCTTCTCGACGACATGCTGGAGACCATGTACGAGGCCCCCGGCATCGGGCTCGCCGCCATTCAGGTGGCGGTGCCGAAGCGGATCGTCGTCGTCGACATCGGCAAGTCGGAGGAGGAGCGCAATCCGCTTTTCCTCATCAATCCCGAGATCGTGTGGGCCTCGGAGGAGTTCTCCTCCTACAATGAGGGCTGCCTCTCGGTGCCGGACTATTTCGACGACGTGAAGCGGCCCGCCAAGGTGCGCGTGCGCCATCTCAATCGCGCGGGCGAGACGGTGGAGTTCGACGCCGACGGCCTCCTGGCCACGGTCGTGCAGCACGAGATGGAGCATCTCGAAGGCGGCCTTTTCATCGACAATCTCTCACGCCTGAAGCGCGAGCGCGTCGTGAAGAAATTCGCCAAGGCCGCGCGCTTCGACGAGATCGTGGCCCAGCGCCGCGCCGAGGCCGCAGCCCGCGAATCGGAAAACGCCGAGGCCTGACAATTTGCGCCTGATTTTCATGGGCACGCCGGACTTCGCGACGGCGTTGCTGAAAGAGCTTTGCGCGCGCGGCCATGAGGTCGTCGCCGTCTATTCCCAGCCGCCGCGTCCCGCCGGGCGCGGCATGTCCGAAAAGAAATCCAGCGTTCACCAGTTCGCCGAGAGCAGGGGGCTTCTCATGCGCACGCCGAAAAGCCTGCGCGGCGCCGAGGAGCAGGAGTCTTTTCGGGCGCTGAATGCAGATGTCGCCGTGGTTGCGGCCTATGGGCTCTTGCTGCCGCAGCCCATTCTCGACGCGCCGAAACATGGCTGCCTCAATCTCCACGGCTCGCTCCTGCCGCGCTGGCGCGGCGCGGCGCCGATCCAGCGCGCCATCATGGCCGGCGACAAGGAGAGCGGCGTCGAGGTGATGAAGATGGACGCCGGGCTCGACACAGGCCCCGTGGCGCTCTCCGCCCGGACGCCCATCGGCCCCGACATGACGGCCGGCGAACTGCATGACAGGCTCGCCGAACTTGGCGCGCCCCTGATGGCCGACGCGCTGGATTTGCTGGCGAAAGGCGAACTGCGCTTCACGCCCCAGAGCGAGGAGGGCGCCTGCTACGCCGCGAAGATCGACAAGGCCGAGGCGCGCATCGACTGGCGCCGGCCCGCGCAGGCGCTTCACGACCATGTGCGGGGCCTGACCCCTTTTCCCGGCGCTTTTTTCGAGGGCGATCTCGGCCATGGCGTCGAGCGCGTGAAGGCGCTGCGCACAAAAGTGGAAGAGGGCCGGGGCGCGCCGGGGACGGTTCTCGACGATTTAGGCCTCATCGCCTGCGGCGAGGGCGCGCTGCGGCTGCTGCGCGTCCAGCGCGCCGGCAAGGGCGAGATGGGCATCGAGGAGTTTTTGCGCGGGCGCAAGCTCGCGAAGGGCGCCGTGCTCGGATGAGGGCGGAGGCTCAGAGCCGAGCGCAGCTAATATCGAGGCGCCCCCCACCCTTAATCCCTCCCCGCCACTCCGTGGGGGGAGGGAGGCGGCTCACGCCCGAGGCCGCTTCTTGTGTTTCAGCATTATCACGGACGGCGCCGCCTCTTCCCTCCCCCCACGGAGTGGCGGGGAGGGGCAGGGGTGTGGGGCGGCGCCTGTTCCCGGACCTCGCGGAGCGGACCGCGCGCTGACATGCCCCGCTACGCCCTCACCATCGAATATGACGGCGGCCCGTTCGTCGGCTGGCAGCGGCAGGCCAATGGCATGTCGGTACAGCAGCGGCTGGAGGAGGCGGTGCTCGCCATCAATGGCGAACGCGGCGTCATTCACGGCGCCGGGCGCACCGACGCCGGCGTGCATGCGCTGGGGCAGGTCGCCCATGTCGATCTCGTCCGTGAATGGCGCGTGGATCGGTTGCGCGACGCGCTCAATGCGCATCTCAAGCCCGACCCGATCGCAGTGGTCGACGCCCGCGCCGTCGGGGGCGATTTCGAGGCGCGCTTCTCCGCCATTCGCCGCCACTATCGCTATGTCATCGACAATCGCCGCGCGCCGCTCACCGTGACGCTCGGGCGCGCCTGGCACGTCAAGCGCCCGCTCGACGCCGACGCCATGCACGAAGCCGCGCAGCGCCTCGTCGGCCGTTACGACTTCACAACTTTTCGCGCCTCCGAATGCCAGGCCAATTCGCCGATCCGCACGCTGGAAAAGCTGGATGTGCGCCGCGAGGGCGATCGCATCGAGATCGTGACTTGCGCCCGCTCTTTTCTGCACAATCAGGTGCGGTCCATGGCCGGCTCTCTGGAGCATGTCGGAACCGGCAAATGGACCGCCGACGATCTCGCGGAAGCCCTCGCGGCGAAAGACCGTGCGCGGTGCGGGCAGGTCGCGCCGCCGCACGGTCTCTATCTCGTCGCCGTCGACTATTGAGTCATCGTTGCGGGCGCATTCGCACCGCTGGTCTCGGGCTTTGCAGCCTCGTCCTTGGGCGTTTCCTGCTGGTCCATTTTATGCGCCGCCTGTTTGTCGGTTTTTTTCGCAGCGGTCTTGTGGGCCGTGGGCGACTTCTCTTCTTTCGCGAGCGCGCCGTGGATGGGAAGAATGCTGGCGGAGAGCACAGCGGCGAGGATGCCGTTCACGCAGCTTCGATTCTGAATCATGAAATCCCCTCTTCATGCCAGAGCGTTCGGCGAAAAACCGGTCTCCCCGCCGCGCTCCGATCGAAGCCCCCCGCGCCGATTCGTCATCGGCGGCCCGACCTCATGAGGCCGCAGGACAAAGGAGATGATGAGCCCCGCGCTGGGCGAGGCTGCGATGATTTCAAGGCGTCACGGCCATGATCAAGGCGGTTTCGCCGCAAAGATGAACAAGATTTCTAGCGATCTCTACGAGCCGCTGAACCAATTGTAGCCCTTGTCCTCCCAATAGCCGCCCGGATTGTCGTTGGTGACGAAGATTTCCACGACATGCTTCGGGTTCTTGAAACCAAGCTTCGTCGGAATCCGAATTTTCACAGGGAAGCCATATTTCGTCTCCTGCGTCGGAAAATCGAGGGCGAGCAGCGTTTGCGGATGCAGCGCCGTCGGCATGTCGATGCTGGTCGAATAATTGTCGGCGCAGCGAAAGCCGACATAGCGCGCGCTCATATCCGCCCCGACGCGTTCGAGATAGGCTTTGAAGGGAACGCCGCTCCATTTGCCGACGGCGCTCCAGCCTTCGACGCAAACCTGGCGCGTGATCTGCGAGATCTGCGGCAGGGCGCGCAAATCGCTCAAGGCCCAAGGCGCCTTGTTTTGGACGAGGCCCGAGACCGCGAGGCGATAACTGTCGCCATCGATCACGGGCGCGAGCTTCTCTTCGTAAAAGGCGTTGAAGGGGAACGGCGTCGTCACCTCCGCTTCCGTATAGGTCGGCGCGAGCTTCTTCGGGTCGAACAACGCCGCCTGCACGCGGTCGTTGAAGCGGGACATGGCGAAGAGCAGGCGGTCGACCGCATCGTCGTCCTTCAGCGTGCAGCCCGAGAGCATTGTCAGCGCGCCGAGCGACAGGCTTTGCCGCAGAAAGAGCCGCCGCTCGATCTTTCGAAGCTGCGGGCGAAAATCGGCGAGAGAGATTTTGCTTTCACTCATTTTGAGGCCTTCTCCCGTCCGCCCGTCACCATGGCTTCGAGCGTTTCCTTCGCGGAGAGCGCCATGGCGACATGCGCGACGATGAACAAGACAAGCGCCGCCATCGCGAAGAAATGGACGCGGCGCGCGGCTTCGAACCCGCCCATCAGCGCGGTGAGTTCCTGCATCTGCACGGGCTTCCAGATCGCGACGCCCGACAGGATCGCGAGAGCGAGGGCGAGCAGCGCGAAAACGTACATCGCCCGCTGCGCGGCGTTGTAGCGGCCGGGAACATGCGCCGCGCGGCCCGACATGACGAGACGCAAATCGCGCCAGACGAGGCCCGGCCAGAGCGGCAACAGCCGGCGCCGGAAATGACCGGTCAGGAAGCCGTAGAGCAGATAGACGACGAGGTTGATCCCCAAAAGCCACATCGCCGCGAAGTGCCAGGCGAGCGCGCCGGCGAGCCAGCCGCCGAGCGTGAAGCCGGCGGGAAATTCAAACCCGAAAAGCGGCGACGCGTTGTAGATGCGCCAGCCTGACAGGATCATCAGGATCACGGCGAGCGCGTTGATCCAGTGCACGATCCGCAGGAAAAGCGGTTGGATGGCGGTCCTTGCCGCTTCGGCGTTCATCTCCTCGCTCCGCATCGACTTCAATTCTACCCCAGGGGCGGCCGCGTTGACAGCCCCGCGCCGATTGCCCAAGACGGCGCGAGCAACCCGGCCCATTCGCTTAAGCTAAGGCTTCCGATGCGCGTTTTCATCACCGGCACGGCCGGATTCATTGGCTTTCATCTCGCCCGCCGCCTCCTTTCGGAGGGGCATATCGTCGATGGCTACGACGGCATGACATCCTATTACGACCCGCGGCTCAAGGAGGCGCGGCGGGAGTTTTTGCTGGGGCATAACGGCTATCGAGACACGATCGCCATGCTGGAGGACATGCCGGCGCTCACCGAAGCCGCCGGGCAATGCGCGCCGGACGTCATCGTCCATCTCGCCGCGCAGGCGGGCGTGCGCTACAGCCTCGAAAATCCGCGCGCCTATGTCGACGCCAATCTCGTCGGGACCTTCAACGTGATGGAGATCGCGCGCACGCTCAAGCCGCGCCACCTCCTCATCGCCTCGACCAGCTCCGTTTACGGCGCGAACCCCACCGTTCCCTTCTACGAGAGCGACCGCACCGACCATCCGCTGACGCTCTACGCCGCGACGAAGAAGGCGGGCGAGGCGATGGCGCACAGTTACGCGCATCTCTGGTCGATTCCGACGACCATGTTTCGCTTCTTCACGGTCTATGGGCCGTGGGGACGCCCGGACATGGCGCCGCTCAAATTCCTCGACGCGATCGAGGCCGGGCGCGCGATCGACATCTACAATCACGGAAACATGCTGCGCGACTTCACCTATATCGACGATCTCGTCGAAGGGATCGCGCGGCTGATGGATTGCGTCCCGGAGCGCGACTCGGGCGACGCGTCGGTGTCCCCGCAGGCGCCATACCGCATCGTGAATATCGGCCGCGGCGCGCCCGTGCCGCTGCTCGACTTCATCGACGCGCTCGAGGCGGCGGTCGGCAAGAAGGCCAAGCGCAATTATCTCGACATGCAGAAGGGCGACGTGCCCCGCACCTTCGCCTCGGCCGATTTGTTGGAAAAGCTGACGGGCTACCGGCCGCAGACGTCGGTTGATGAGGGCGTGAAGGCGCTTGTGGAATGGTATCGGGCGTATCGCGCGAAGAACGGGCCGTTGCAGCTTTGATGATTTCGAAGACGCTGAGGCGGTCTATGGAAGCCGACTTCTTTTCCGAGAAGAATTTTCTCTAGCATAAGTCAAGAAAACAGTGTTTCCTGTCTAACGTAAGTGTTGAGCTATAGCAGGGAACATTACCCATGAAGACGATTGCTCTCGCACTCCTTGCCGCGGCCTCCGCGCCCGCAGTCGCAGCGGCCCAGACGACTGGGGACAGATACCCGGTGCAGGTCGCGCCTCAGGCCGTCACCGATACCGAAGTCGTTGTTTACCGTCTTCCCGGCGCGATGTCCTCCGGCGTCAGCAATACGGGCGTTGCGACGTCGATGAGATGCACGAACTACTCGCAGGCTCCCGAGACGCTGCATTTCTTCGTCGATGACGCCTTTGGCAATATCGTCATTGATACAAAATATGTTTTGGGCGGACGGGACACTTATGCGTTCTCGACCAATGCAACCGCATCAATGGCGGAACTTATCCTGGGCGCCCCGGCGTTCATGAACGGCACGATGCGATTACTTTCCACGACGACAAACATGCACTGCACGGCAATGATTCACGATGCGTCGACGGCGGTGCCCACCGGCATTGCGGCGCATCTCATCCGGGTCAATCCGCGAGAGGGCACGCAGGAGTAGCGCTGGTTCGTTGCGGACGCCCGGCGCTTGCGGGTCAGATCCAGTCCGGCACGCGGTCCATCGCGATAAGCTCCGCGACGCTCGGTCGCGGGCGGATCACGGCGTAGCGGGCGCCGTCGACCAGCACTTCCGGAACGAGCGGACGCGTGTTGTAAGTGCCCGCCTGCACCGCGCCATAGGCGCCAGAGGTCAGCACGGCGATCAATTCGCCGGGCTGCGCCTCCGGCATCTTGCGGTCGAGCGCGAGATAATCCCCCGTCTCGCAGACAGGGCCGACGACGTCGGCGACGATCTCGGCGCGGTCCGTCGACTCGCGGACCGGCAGAAGGTCGTGATGCGCGTCGTAAAGCGTCGGCCGGACGAGATCGTTCATGCCGGCGTCCACGATCACGAAGGTCTTGGCTTCGCCCTTCTTCACATAAATCACGCGCGTCGCCAGAACGCCGGCGTTACCCACGATGAGGCGCCCCGGCTCGAAGACGAGCTTGCAGCCGAGGCTCCCGAAATGCCTGCGCACGATCTCGGCATAGCGCTCGGGATGGTAGGACTGCGGATCGTCCCCTTCGTGATAGGGGATGCCGAGGCCGCCGCCGAGATCGACATGCGAGATGCGATGGCCGTCCGCGCGCAGATCACGCACCAGCTCGGCGAGCAGCGAGAAGGCTTCGTCGAAAGGCTCGAGATCGGTGAGCTGCGAGCCGATATGCATGTCGGCGCCCGATATCTCGACGCCCGGCAGCTTCGCGGCGCGGGCGTAGACCTCGCGGGCGTGCGACAGCGGCACGCCGAATTTGTTCTCGGCCTTGCCTGTCGAAATCTTCTTGTGGGTGCGGGCGTCGACGTCCGGATTGACGCGTAGGGACACGGGCGCCTTCACGCCCTTGCCCGAGGCGACGCGCGAAATGGCGTCGAGCTCCGGTTCCGACTCGACGTTGAAGCAGAAGATGCCGGCGTCGAGGGCCGCCGCGATCTCCTCATCCGTCTTGGCGACGCCGGAAAAGGTGATCTTCGAACCGGGAACGCCGGCGGCCAGCGCGCGGGCGAGTTCGCCGCCGGAGACCACGTCCATGCCGGCGCCCTCTTTCGCGAGGAGGCGCAGCACGGCCTGGTTGGAATTGGCCTTCATGGCGTAGCAGACGAGGGCGTCGAGGCCCGTGAAAGCCTGCGAGAAGACGCGGAAGTGCCGGCGGATGGTCGCCGCCGAATAGCAGTAGAAAGGCGTCCCGACCGCGCGCGCGATGTCGGACAGGGCGACGTCTTCGGCGAAGAGCGCGCCGTTGCGATAATCGAAGTGGTGCATCGCGTCTTACAGCAGCGGGTCGAGAGGGAAGGGATATTGCGCGGGCGGCCGGTTGCCGATCGTGCCAGGGATCGGCGGCTCGGGCGCCTCCGGGGCCGCCTGTCCCGGCGCCAGCTTCGGCGCATTGCGCGCCGCCTTCGCCTGCGCGGCCGCCTGTTCGGCCTTCAGAGCCTCGCCGCGGGCCTGAATCTCCGGCGGCAGCTCCAGCGGGCCGCGGCGGCCGCAGGCGGAAAGGCTCGCGGCGGCGAGCGCGAGGAGGATCAGCAGGCGGGATCGGCGAAGCGTCACGGGCGGGGTCCGGCGTTTGGCGCGCGCGTGTCGCCGCGCGAAAACGCATTGCGGCAAATCGCGCGAGGCGAGAACGCCGGCACTATACCCATTGCGCCCGAAAAGGCGAGAGCGCCGCCTCAGCTCACCTTGCGCCTCAGCACCCGGTTCGCGGCGCGCTTGGCGATCTCGCGCACCTGACGGCGCGCATGGTCGCGGCGGCAGCTCGCGACGAAATCGCGCTCCCGGCGGCTGCGCAGCGAGACGGCGAGATCGCAGACGCCGATGCGGTCCGGCCAGAGCTTGTCGATCAAGGGATGGTTCGCGATCGCGCAGCTGTCGGCGAATTCGAGATCGCCCCGCGCGAGATGCGCCTTGGTTTGCTCATAGATGAGCTGGACGCCCGGCGCCTGCGCGCGCAGGCGCTCGTCGAAGGCGATCTTCCAGCAATAGCTGCGGCCCTGGCTCTCCAGCACGATGGCCATGGCGATGGGCTGGCCGTTTAGGCGCAGCGACTGGATCTTGCAGCGGCTCTCGCGCGCCAGCATGCGGGTCGCGCTGCGTAGGAAGGTCGCGAGCGCGGGCTCGGAGAGGAAGGCGCCGCGGCCGGCCTTCCAGCCCGAGGCCTCCAGCACCATAAACTCTTCCGCCGCGACCCGGATCTCTTCCGGCGTCTCGTGGCACTCGAAGGTGAGGCGGCCCATTTCGCGCAGGCGGCGCGTCTGGCGGCGCATCTCGGCGAGCTTCTTCTTGGAGCCGGCCCGCGCGCAAAGCTCGTCGGCGTCGCCGCCCGGCAGCAGCGCCGCGCGCTGATAGGACTCCAGGATTTTCACGTTGCGGGCGGCGGAAGCGATGGCGCGCTCCAGCGCGAGACGGAAGCGTCCATCCGCCGGCATGCGGGAAAAGACGACGCCCGTCGAGCGGCTGTGGGTCTCCATCCATTCAAGGAAGGCTTCGATGGCTTCGGGCGCCATGTCGCGGTCGACAAGCGGGGTCGCGAGCGCCGCCTGCCTGTGGAGCCACAGGCGGGTCAGACCGTCGCCGGTGAGCGCATTGGCGGCCACGATCGGAAAGAGGCCCATCATCCGGCCCGCGCGGGCGCGCACGACAATGAAGCGCGGCCGTTCGCTGACGGGGAAATGACGCGCCGCGGCGAGGGCGAAGCCAGGCTCGTAAAAGGCGTTGGGCTCCAGCGCGCGGGCGGCGAGATCGGCCCAGTCGGCCTGCGCCGCGTCCATCTGCTCGAGCGAGAACTCCTTCGCCTCGAAGGCCGCGTTGGCCTCCTCGACATCGACGCCGGCGACGAGGCGCGGCGTGCGGCGGCCGGCGGCGCGCCCGTCGGCCAGTCCGAATTCGGCCATGGCCAGAGCGACGCCTTTCATGTTCAGGAACTGCGCGACCATCTTCGACAATCCCTTCTCCCGTCCCAATTTGAAACATTAGGGAAGAAACTGGGACGCTTGCGGGCGTTCCTCCCCCTGATCGGGCGGTCGCTTCAAGGCGGGCGCCAGTCCGTCAACCCTGCCGCCGCCTGCGGCTTTACGTGGGCGGCGCGCCGTGATTAGGTCCGGGCATGAAGACGTTTCGGCTCCTCCTTGTCGCAGCGGGCCTCCTCGCTTCGGCCTCCGCCCAGGCGACCGTCCGCATTTCGATCGATCTTTCCAGCCAGCGCCTCACCGCGACGCGCGGCGGAGAGACGATCGACGCAGTATCGCAGACCGGCGGTCATCTTGGTGCTGGACTTGGCGTTGTCGAGTTGACGGTCGCCTTGCACTATCTTTTCGATACGCCTCGCGATCGTTTGATCTGGGACGTCAGCCACCAATCTTATCCACACAAAATCCTGACCGGCCGTCGTGATCGCATCCGGACGCTGCGCCAGCCGGGTGGGCTTTCCGGTTTCACCAAGCGCGCCGAGAGCGAATACGATCCATTCGGCGCCGCGCATTCCTCGACCTCGATCTCCGCCGGCCTCGGCATGGCGGTCGCGCGCGAAATGTCAGGCGGCTCGAACAACGTTGATTGCGTCATCGGTGATGGCGCCATGAGCGCGGGCATGGCCTATGAGGCGATGAACAACGCCGGCGCACGCAGTGAGCGCCTGATCGTCATCCTCAACGACAACGATATGTCGATCGCGCCGCCGACCGGCGCGCTGTCGGCCTATCTCGCCCGCACGACTTCGAGCAATTCTTATCTCTACGTGCGCGATCTCGCGAAGCAGCTTGCAAAACGGCTGCCGAAAAATTGGGAACAGCGCGCTGCGCGTGTCGAAGAATACACTCGTCATCTCTGGCAAGGCGGTGCTTGGTTCGAAGAGCTTGGCTTCTATTACGTCGGTCCGATCGACGGGCACGATTCGACCAGCTTCTGCCGGTTCTGAAGAACGTCCGCGATCTCGATCAAGGTCCGATCCTCGTCCATGTCGTGACGAAGAAGGGCAAGGGCTACGCGCCCGCCGAGGCGTCGCCGACAAGTATCATGGCGTCAACGAAGTTCAACGTCGTCACCGGCGCGCAGACCAAAGCCGAAGGCCAACGCGCCGTTATACACGCGCGTATTCGCCGACAGTCTGGTCGACGAAGCCGAGAAAGACGACAAGATCGTCGCGATCACGGCGGCCATGCCGACGGCACGGGACTCGACGTTTTCGGTCGCGCATTTCCCGACCGGACCTTCGATGTCGGCATCGCCGAGCAGCACGCCGTGACCTTCGCGGCCGGCCTCGCGACGCGAAGGCTACAAGCCGTTCTGCGCGCTCTATTCGACCTTCCTGCAGCGCGGCTACGACCAGGTCGTGCATGATGTCGCGATGCAAAGCATCTGCCGGTGCGCTTCGCCATCGACCGCGCTGGTCTCGTTGGCGCCGACGGCGCGACGCATGCCGGATCGTTCGACATCGCCTATCTCGGCTGTCTGCCGGCATGGTCATGATGGCCGCCGCCGACGAGGCCGAGCTGATGCACATGGTGGCAACCGCCGTCGCCATCGACGATCGCCCGAGCGCTTCCGCTATCCGCGCGGCGAGGGCGTGGGCGTGGAGCTTCCCGAGCGCGGCGAGGTTCTCGACATCGGCAAGGGCCGCATCCTGCGCGAAGGTTCCAAGGTGGCGCTGCTGACGCTCGGAACCCGTCTCTCTGACGCGCTGAAAGCCGCCGAGGAGCTGGAGAATTACGGCGTCTCGACGACCGTCGCCGACGCCCGCTTCGCCAAGCCCATCGACCGCGACCTCGTGCGCCGCCTCGCGGCCAATCACTCGTCGTCGTTCTGCACGGCCTGAAGAAAACGGCCAAGGACATGGCGGACGTGATCTCCGTCATCCGCGAAGCCGAGGGCGACGCCGACATTTTCGCGCCGACGCTGCCCTATTCGAAATTTCTGGACTCCACCGGCGCCGACGCCGTGGTTCGGAGACTCGTCGCCGACCTCGACGAGATCTGGGCGACCCGCCAATATGATCGCGTGATCCTTGTCGGCCACAGCATTGGCGGCGTCCTCACGCGGCGCGTATTCCTCGCCGGCGCGCCCCGTCCGCCGGACTATTCCGGTCCTCGTTACGCCTCCCGCGACGATCTTTGCGATCTCGCCGACCGGCCGCATCCCTGGGCGTCCAGGGTCGAGCGGATCGTCATGATCGCGAGTTGGGACAAGGGGTGGTCGGTCAGCGAGCGCGGCTCCTGGTATTTCAATATCGGTCTCGATTTTCTCGGCTTCGTCGGCCGCGCCGCCGAGCTTCTCGGCTGGGAAGACAGAACGCAGCGAATCGGCCGGACGATGCTGGACGCGCGCCGCGGCGCGCCGTTCATTGTGCAGACCCGCCTCTTGTGGATGGCCTATCGGCGCTGGCACATCCGCGCGTTCCGGGAGCATTACAGGAGCCTCGAGGACATCGATTCGGCGCTGGTCGACGCCGACCCTCCCGCCGACGCGGTCAATCCGCTGGTCGTCCAGATCGTCTCCACGCTCGACGATTTCGTCTCCCCTCAGGATCAGGTCGACGCGGACGCGGACGGCGCGTCCTGGGCGGCGGATCAGAACGTCTATGGCATGATGGAGACGCCCGACTCGGACCATGTGTCGCTCATCGAATTCGGGCGCGGGAAAGCGGAGAGAAGCGCGACCGAACAGACGCGCGAAGCCGTTTTCAGAACAGCTCTGACATGGCGTCCCGGCCAGAGCCCCGCGCCGGACTGCTTGCGCGATCCCACCTATTTCGCGGACATACCGGAACCGCTCGACGATACGGTGGAGAACGTCGTCTTCGTCATGCATGGCATACGCGACGACGGCTATTGGACGCATCGCATCGCCAAAGCGATCAAGGAGGAGGCCGCGCGGCCGGGCGACGGCGCGCCTGCGCGCCTGAAGCTCGAGACGCTTCGCTCCCTGACGCCGACCTATGGCTACTTCCCGATGGGCGCCTTCATCATGCCCTGGGTGAGGCGCCAGAAGGTCGAGTGGTTCATGGACCTCTACGTCAATGTGAAAGCGCGCTTCCCCAAAGCGACGATGCATTATGTCGGCCATTCCAACGGCACCTATCTCGCCGCCAAGGCATTGACGGATTACGCCGCCGCACGTTTCGGGCGCATCTATTACGCCGGCAGCGTCGTGCATCCGACCTATGACTGGAGCGGGATGCTCGCGCAAAAGCGTATCTGGGGCTTCCACAATGCGCGCGGCGGGGAAGATTGGGTCGTCGCCTTTCTCCCCAAGAGCCTCGAATATTTTTCGGATCTCGGCGGCGGCGGCTTCGACGGCTTCGATCAACTCGAGAACGGCGATGTCGGAACGCTGATGCAGTCGAAGAGATTTGCGAAAGGCGGTCATAGCGGCGCCATTATGGAACCGCACTGGCCCGAAATCGCGAAGTTCATCGTCGGCGGCGCGAAGCCTTTCAAGGAGACGGAAGAGAGCTCCCCGCTTTTCACGGATGAGCCAAACGAGACGTATAATTTCTGGAGCCGCTTCCGGATCGCCATTCCGCTCCTCTTCGCCTTCGCCGCGCTTGTCGTGTCTGCGCTCGTCTGCCTTTTCGGCTGGGTCTGGCGCTGGGATCCGTGGGGCGTTTACGCCGGGTGGCGCGGCGCGTTCTGGCTCGCCGCCCTGGGTCTCTTTCTGGGCGGCCAATATCATTTCAGGAAGACGCCGCCGACATATCCAGGCTGGGCGCTGACCGCTCTGCTCGGCATGATGGCGCTCAATTTCGCCGTGTTCATCCTCACCTCGCTCGGCGCGCAATTCGCCGATCTTGCAAGCCCGGCGGCGGCGGTCCGAGCCACGACGACATTCGCCCTCATGCTCGGACTCGTCGCCTTCATCCTGCGGCGCTTTTGATCAGAGCAGAACGTTATCCCTGACGACCAGGCGCGGATAGTTCTTCGCGCCAGGTTTCGTCAGATCGCCGGGCAGGAAGTTCATCCCCGCGGTGGCGATCACGGCGCCCTTTCGCGCGCTGATCCTGTTGCGGGCGACGAGGGCGTCGCCGGCTCCGTCGCCCGTCGCGAGAACGACGCCGTAATCGACGCCCGAAATGTCGTTGGCTTCGGCGCGAAGGTTCTCGCGCCAGCCGCCGAGCGCGATCCCGATCCAGCCCGGCCCGACGATCTTGTTGCCGGTCACGTCGACGTTCTTTTCGGCGAGGATGCCCGTGAGCCAGAGCATTTCCGGGCCGAACTCGGGATCGTTCACGCCCTTGCGCATATTGACGATCGTGTTGCCCGAAACGATCGCGCCGTCCGTGCCCTTGTCGGCGTTGGCGACGGCGATCCCGGCGCCGGCGTCTTCGATATGATTGTCCTTGAAGGTCGAGTTCTTCGCGCCGAATTCGGCGTACATCGCCTTCTCGCCGAAAGTCCTGCAGTCGTTTCCGATCACTTCGACATTATGCGCGCCATTATTGCGCACGGCGGTGTAGACGCAGCGATAGATGCGGTTCTTCTCGACGCGCACGACGCCCGCGCCCCAGATGAAGACGCCGTTGCCGTAGGGGCCGTTGCCGCCCGAGCGGTTGTCGATGTCTTCGATGAGGTTGTTGCGGATGCGCGAGCCGTCATAGCGGCCGGCGGAGGTGGCGTAGATGAGCACGCCATTGTCGCCGCAGCGATGGACATGATTGTTGTCGATGTCGAGCCCGAGTCCGTCGAGCGAATGGAGGCCGACATCGACGACGTCGGAAATCTCGTTCTGCGCAAAGACGCCGCCGCAGCGCGCAAGGTTCGCGCCGCGCGCTGTGGAATGGCGGATGGCGCAGCCGCTGATCGAAAGATTGATCACGTCCGAGAAATCGAGAAGCCCCTTCTCCTTCGGCGTGAAGCCGCCGCCGCCGTCGAAGACGATGTTTTCGATCGTGATCCGCCGCGCCATGCTGGTCGAGAGCAGCGGTCCGACGCCCGAGAGCTTCAGCACGGTTTTGCCGGGAACGCCTTTGAGAACCGCGCCGTCGGGAAGGTCGAGCCCCATCAGCGTGATCTCGCCCGCCGGCAGCGTCACCGCGGCGCCCTTGCGTGCGGCCTCGCTCAGGCGGGCCGAGAGGTCCTGGCTGCGCGCCTGCGCGAGGGGCGAGGGCAGGCAAAACGATGCGCCTGCGGCGCCGGAAAGGCGCAGCATTTTGCGGCGCGAGAGAAGAGGGCCGTGCGACATTTGCTAATTGTCGCGTCTTCGCGCTCCCCGGTCGAGCCCGCAATGCCGGGAGGGTGAATCTCAGTTCATATGCCAGCCATGGCTGACGATGATCGACTCGCCGGTGAGGGCGTTGGTCTTGAAGGCCGCGAGCATCAGCGCGACTTCCGCCACGTCCTCGACCTTGGTGAACTGGCTGTCGACGGTCTCCTTCAGCAGCACGTCCGAAATGACCTGGCTTTCGCTGATGTGGAGCTCCTGCGCCTGTTCGGGGATCTGCTTTTCGACGAGCGGCGTCATGACGAAGCCGGGGCAGATGGCGTTGGCGCGGACGCCATGCTTCGCGCCCTCCTTCGCCATGACGCGGGTGAGCCCGAGAATGCCGTGCTTCGCGGCGACGTAAGCGGATTTCAGCGGCGACGCCTCGTGGCTGTGGACCGAGCCCATATAGATCAGCGCGCCGGACTTCTGCGGATACATATATTTCACGCAGGCCTTGGTCGTGAGAAAGGCGCCGTCGAGATGGATGGCGAGCACCTTCTTCCAATCCGAAATGGGAAACTCCTCGATCGGATGCACGATCTGGATGCCGGCGTTGGAGACGAGCGCGTCGATCGTGCCGAACCATTTCGCGGCGGCGTCGACGCCGGCGTTCACCTGTTCCTCGTTCGAAACGTCCATGCCGACGCCGATCGCCACCTTCTCGCCGCCGAGCTCTGCGGCCGCCGCCTTGGCGGCGTCGAGATTGAGGTCGGCGATGACGACGCGGCCCTGCGCTTCGACGAAGCGCTTGGCGATGGCGTGGCCGATGCCGCTGGCGGCGCCGGTGATGAGGCTGACTTTACCGTCGAGAGTCATGAGCGCGCCTTTCAGCGTGGAGAAGAGAGATAATCGAAGACGACCGTTCCGAGCCCGAGCGTGAGGTCGGCGAGAATATGCGTCGCCGAGAGGATTTCCCGCACCGGAAGATCGGCGACGGGCGCGAGCGCATGCGGCGCGAGTTCGAGCGCCGCGGGGCCGGTCCAGGCGCCTTTCACCGTGACGTCCTCGAGCCGGTAATCGACGAGCTCCAATATGCGCGGCGACCCGTCGACATGCGGGATGATCTTGAGAAGATAATTCGGAACCGACATGTTTTTTTGCACCGCCGCCGGATCGAGCGCGACATGCTTGTAGCCCATGGTGCCGGTCGCGATGCGCAGCGAACCGTAATCGAGCGTTCCGACAAGCGCATCGCGCTCGACGCCGAGCGAAGGCTGCGCGAATTTCTTCGGAAAGCCCCACAATTCCCGCCCGCCGTAAATCGGCGGTCCGTCATTCAGATACATGGCGTGGGTGTAGTTTCCGCGACGCCCCTCGAAAGTCACGGGAATGACCTGGCCCGACTCCGTATAGTCGCCGAAGCCCGTCGAGTCCGGCATGCGGATGAATTCGAAATTCACGATCGGATCGGAAAAGGAGAGCGGCTCGGGAACGACCTTGGCGAGCGCTTCCGGGTCGGTGCGATAGGAGATGATAAGATATTCGCGATTGACGAATCTGTAGGGTCCCTTCGGAAAGGCCGGGCTCGTCAGCGGCATGGCGAAGGCGGTGCGGCGGATGTCGTCCAGATTCATGGCGCTTGTTCCTTCGTCAGATCGAGCACGGCGACGCCGAACTCAGGGGGCGTGCGATCGCGCCATCCGGGATGGGCGAGCGTGGTTTCGACGTCCCGCGCGCCCGCGGACCAGTTTTCCATCATCGTGTAACGGGAGAATTCATAGTCCTTCGACGTCGTCTCATAGGCGGCGGCGCGGTGGATCAATTGAACGATGGTGATCGCCGCGCCGCAGCCGAAGTCGTTGAGCGCGAGCCAGTCAGGATCGTCGCGCAGCGCCTCGGGAATCTTCTCGCTCAGTTTTCGAATATGGCGGCGGACGGTCTGCAAGGCGCGGAACACATCGGTATTGAGGCGCGTGCGGCTCGAATAGCGGATGTCCTTCTCACGCTGCGCGACGTCGAGCAGGGTCGTCGGCGCCGGGCCGCGCGCGCTGAAGAGATCGATCTGAAAGACGCACATATGCTCGCGCGCGCCGCACATTTCGAGCACATATTGAAGCGGCGTGTTGGAGACGAGGCCGCCGTCCCAATAGAGATCGCCATCGATCTCCACCGGCGGAAAGCCCGGCGGCAGCGCGCCGCTCGCCATGATGTGGTCGGGCGTGATGCGCTCGTTCTGCGAGTCGAAATAACGGAAATTTCCGGTCCGCACGTTCACGGCGCCGACGCTGATCCGCGTCTCGCCGGAGTTGAGCCGGTCGAAATCGACGAGCTCCAGCAGCGTCTCGCGCAGCGGCTTGGTGCCGTAGATGCTGACGGCCGTCTCGCTTGCGGGCCAGAGCAGCGGCGGCGTCGGGCGCGGGGAGAAGAAGCCGGGCACGCCGAAGGTCGCCGTCGTCGCCGCGCTGAACTCGTTGAAAGCCCGCCGCGTGACGATGTCGCCGGAAAGCGGCGGAACCTGCAGGCGGCTCGTCATGCGGCTCCAGAGCTCCGTGAGCCGCTCGACGCGTTTCTCGGGAGGATTGCCGCAAATGATCGCGGCGTTGATCGCGCCGATGGAGATGCCCGCGACCCAGTCGGGCGCGTGGCCGGCGCTCATGAGCGCCGCCGCAGCCCCTGCCTGATAGGAGCCGAGCGCGCCGCCGCCCTGCAGCACAAGGACATTTTTTTCGCCGAGCGTCGTGGTCATTCAACCCGCCGAGCATAAGGACTTAAGGAACCAGCCGGCCCAGCTTAGCGGTTAACAGCCGCGCCGCAGCATAAATTTTGCGGCGCGGCAAATTTTTCGTTTGCGGCCGATTGAGACTAGGCCGGCGCTTACGGAACAAGCAAGGCGGGAAAGCTGTTAAACCAATTGCTTCGCTGCGGGCCAGGCGGCTGTCATGCCAGACGTGTTGCTCGAACACTCACTCACCCATGCGATTGTTGAAACCATCGCTGAGCCGCTGCTGGTCCTCGATTCCGCTTTCAACGTGATCGGGGCCAACCCCGCCTTTTATCGTCACTTCGAGGTGGAGCCGGCCGAAACTCTGGATCGAAGCGTCTATTCGCTCGGCAACGGCCAGTGGAACATGCCTGCGTTACGCCACCTGCTGGGCGACGTGTTGAACAAGGATCACAGGATCAGCGAGTTCCGGGTCGAACACATGTTTCAGTCGATCGGCAAGCGGATCATGCTCCTGAACGCCAGCCTCATGTGCCGTGGGGGAGAGGGCGACACGATACTTCTCGCCATCGACGACATAACGGAAGCCGAGAGTCTGCGCTTTGCCCTCGAAGGACAGGTCGATTTCGACGACAAATTGATCGACAGCATTCGAGAAGGAATCCTGATCCTGGGCTGGGACTTGCGCATTCACCGCGCAAATTTGAGTTTCTACGAGCAGTTTCGCGTCGAAAAAAGTGAAACCGAGGGCCGGTTCATCTGGGAGCTTGGCAACGGCCAGTGGGACATTCCCGAACTGCGCAGGCTCCTGGAAACCATTCTGCCCGACGAGAACGTCTTCGACGACTTCATGATCGAACATAATTTCGAGACGATCGGGCTGCGCACCATGCTCCTCAATGGTCGCCGGCTGGACCACACCAATCTCATCCTTCTCGCCATTCGCGACATTACGCAGCAGCGCCAGCAGGAGTTCCGGCAGAAAGCGCTGATGGGCGAGCTGCAGCATCGCGTGAAGAACATTCTCGGCAAAGTGCGTTCGATGGCCGTCCAGACAAGAAAGCGTCATCGCAACCTGGATGCGTTCTTCGAGGCTTTCGACGGGCGCCTGGCGGCGCTGGCCAGAACGCAGGAATGGCTGGTGACGACGCCCTCGGGCGCCGTCGAGCTTCGGGAAATCGTGATCGGGGAGCTGGAGGCCGGCGGCGCGGAGCTTGGCGTGAACTTCACGGCCGATGGCCCCGTTGTTTGTCTGTCGCCGCGCGACGCGCAGACAATGGGCATGACGATCCATGAATTGACGACCAACGCCGCCAAATACGGCGCCCTGAAAGTCGAAAAGGGGCGAATAGAGATTGGCTGGAGCGTAAAGCGGAAGGAAGGCGGGGACCACCTGATATTCTGCTGGCGGGAATATGGTGTGAAGATCGAAAACTTCGCTCCCGTTAGAGGGTTCGGGACCGAAGTGATCGAGCGGAGCCTCGCTTACATGCTGGGCGGGAGCGCGCGGCTTACCTTCACGCCCGACGGCGCGGACTATCGACTTGAGTTTCCCTTGCCTCAATCCAACTCGGGGAAGCAATATGGGCCAGTTGCTTAAGGGCCACCGCATCCTGGTCGTCGAGGACAATTTCATCATGGCGCTCGATCTCAGCCAGATGGTCGAAGAGCTCGGCGGGGCGGTGGTCGGTCCGGCCGGGCGCCTCGAGGAAGGCATGGCGCTGGCGGAGTCGAATGAAATCGATGGCGCCATCCTGGACGTAAACCTGGACGGCGCGAATACATTTCCACTGGCGGATGGGCTGTTGGCGAGCGACGTCCCCGTGATTTTCGCCACCGGCTACGACATGTCGATGATACCGGATCGCTTTACGCAAACGCCGAAGCTTTCAAAGCCGTTCGACCTCCGTTCAGTTGAAAGAGCCATGCAAAAAGCATTTTTGGGGCGCTCGTGAGATCCGCTCTGTTAGAGCCAGTGAGGCGTTCCAGCCGTTCAAAATGAAGACATTGCGTTTCCACGCCGCCGCCGACGGGGTTCCGG
Organism: Methylocystis parvus; assembly: GCF_049675845.1. GTDB lineage: Bacteria > Pseudomonadota > Alphaproteobacteria > Rhizobiales > Beijerinckiaceae > Methylocystis > Methylocystis parvus_A. The sequence goes on along the minus strand of NZ_CP187161.1, from coordinate 2,477,991 downwards.
CGGGCCCCGGCGCCTACGCCTTGTGGCTGCGGCTCGCGGCGCCGCTCGCCGTGAGGGTCGGCCGGGGCCGAGGGACGCTGGAAGCCGGAGACTACCTTTATTGCGGCTCCGCCAACGGTCCCGGCGGCCTGCGCGCGCGTCTCGCCCGACATATGCGCAAGGAAAAGCGCGCGCAATGGCATGTGGACCAGCTCACCGCGGCAGGAGAAGTCCTGGGGGCCTTCATCGTCGAGGGCGGGAGCGAATGCGCCCTCAACGCGGCCCTTTCCGACCTTCCGGCCCCGCTGCCGGGGTTCGGCAGCTCGGACTGCCCGCGCTGCGTTTCGCATCTGCGATATTTTCCGCCCCGCGCGCGGCTTCCTTCGCCTTGGGAAAATGCTAGGAAGGCGGCGGCTCGACGTCATCCGCTCGGTCTACGAGCGCTCTACGGCTTCGAGGCGCTCGAGACCCCGGCATCGAATATACCGACGCGCTCGGCAAGTTCCTGCCCGATCAGGACCGCCCGAACGCGGGCGTCTTCTCGTTCCAGGACGACGACGAGCAATGGATCTCCTGCGCTACGATCTCACCGCGCCGCTTGCGCGCTATGTCGCGCAGAACTTCCGCATCCCCAAGCCCTATCGCTCCTATCGCTGCGGTCCGGTGTTCCGCAACGAGAAGCCGGGGCCGGGGCGCTTCCGCCAGTTCATGCAGTTCGACGCCGATACCGTCGGCGCGGCCTCGCCCGCCGCCGACGCGGAAATCTGCATGATGGCCGCCGGACGCGCTGGAAGCACTCGGCGTCGCGCGCGGCGACTACAAGATCAAGATCAACAGCCGCAAGGTGCTGGACGGCGTGATGGAGGCGATCGGCGTCGGCGGCGAGGAGAACGCCGCGCGCCGCCTCGTCGTGCTGCGCGCCATCGACAAGCTCGACCGTCTCGGTATCGACGGCGTGCGTCAGTTGCTCGGCAAGGGCCGCAAGGATGAGAGCGGCGATTTCACCAAAGGCGCCGGGCTGGCGCTCCCCGCCATCGACACCATCCTCTCCTTCAGCCTCGGCGGCCAGTACAAGGACGGCAAGCCGCAATTCGATTTGTTTGGCCTTCTGGGCAAGAGCGATATCGGCGCGCAGGGCGCCGAGGAACTGCTGCAGATCGAGGACCTCGCGCGCGACGCCGGCTATGGCCCCGACCGCATCCGCATCGACCCTTCCGTGGTGCGCGGGCTCGAATATTACACCGGCCCCGTCTTCGAGGCCGACCTCACCTTTGAGACGCGCGACGAAAAGGGCCATCCAGTGCGGTTCGGCTCGGTCGGCGGCGGCGGGCGCTATGACGGGCTCGTGGGCCGTTTCCGCCCGGAGAACACGCCGGCGACCGGCTTCTCCATCGGCGTCTCGCGCCTCTTCGCCGCGCTGAAGCTCGTCAGCAGCCCCATCGTCACGGCGCGGCCGCATGTCGGCCCCGTGGTCGTGCTGGTGCTCGACAAGGACCGGCTCGCCGATTATCAGCGCATGGTCGCGCAGCTCCGCGCCGCCGGCGTCGCAGCCGAACTCTATCTCGGCGCGGCGGGCATGAAGGCGCAGATGAAATATGCGGACCGGCGCCGCGCCCCGCTCGCGATCATCCAGGGCTCGGACGAAAAGGCGAGGGGCGAAATTCAGATCAAGGACCTCGTCGCCGGCGCAAGGGCCGCGGCCGAGATCGCGACGAACGAGGAATGGAAGGCGGCGCGTCCGGCGCAGTTTTCCGCGCCCGAGGCCGATCTCGTCGCCGAGGTGCAAAAGGCGCTGGCGGCGCAGCGGCAGCAAGCCTGAGATTATCGACAATGAAGGGCCCCCAATCCTGAGGAGCGGGCAAAGCTCGCGTCTCGAAGGACGAGGGAGCCCGTCTCGTTAGCCGGCGGCCTTTCCCTCGTGCGTCGAGACGCTCCTCGGCATGGGGGAAGGAGATCCTGCCGTCTTCTCTTAAACCTTCATCTGCGACATCCGCCGGCCTAGGCGCGCCTCCCTCGGCGATATAGGTTCAGGTCATAGAGAACGAGGGAGATGCGCAATGATCGGCGAGCCGCCCAAATCCATCGTCCATCCGACGGACCTCTCATTCGCGAGCCAGGACGCCTTCGCCCATGCCTTGCGCATCGCGATCGCGACCAAGGGCCTGCTGCATCTCCTGCATATCGAGGATGCGGAGGAGCAGGACGCGGACGACTGGGAGCGTTTCCCGCATGTGCGCGAAATGCTCGCGCGCTGGCGCATGATCCCGCCCGCCGCCTCGCGCGCCGAGGTCGCCGAATCGCTCGGCGTCAAATTCGTGAAGGCTTCGGTCGAATCGGCTTCGCCGGTTCATGGCGTCGCCTCCTATGTCACCAAGCACCTTTGCGACCTCATGGTGCTGATGACGCATAACCGTACCGGTCTCGAGCGCTGGCTGGAGGATTCGATTGCGGAGGAAGCGGCGCGCGAGACGCGCACGCCCGCGCTTTTCCTGCGCGAGGACCAGACCGGTTTCGTCGACCGCGAGACGGGCAAGGTGTCGCTCAACACCGTGCTGATGCCGGTAGAGGCGAGCGTGCCGCCGCTCGACGCCTTCCGCCACATCGCCGATTTCGCCCATGCGATGAACCCGGCCGCCGACGTCATGCTGCTGCATATTGGCGACGATCTGCCGATCTTCGACGGGCTGCTGCCGCATATCGAATTGCGCAAGGGGCCGGTGATCGAGACGATTCTGTCTTACGCGAGGGAGATCGGCGCCGATCTCATCGCAATGCCGACGCAGGGCCGCCGCGGCCTGCTCGACGCGCTGCGCGGCTCGACGACCGAGCGCGTGCTGCATGAGAGCCCGTGCCCGGTTTACGCGGTGCCGGCGAAGTAAAGGCCCCCTCCCCAGCCCTCCCCCGCTTGCGGGAGAGGGAGTAGAGCGTGGCCTTCATTAAGGATGCAGATCGTGAATGTCCCTCTCCCGCAAGCGGGGGAGGGACAGGGAGGGGCCTTAAAGCGACCGCTGGAACTTCAGCACGCCGCCCTTGAAGCCGCGGAAGATCAAATCGTCGCCCTTCACGTCCCAATAGGGGCCGGAGAGCAGGACGGCCCAATAGTCGCGCTCGATGCCCGCCAGCGCGCCGTCGCAGCCGCGTTCGCTGACCGCCGGCATGGCCTTGGGGCCGAGGCGGTCGGGGCCGATCACGAAGACGCCCGACCAGTTCTTGCAGCCCGAAAAGCCGTTGGCGCGGCCCGTCGAATCAATGTTGATCCACATCTCGACCGGCGGCGCCTTGCCGTTGATCTCGACGAGATTGAAGTTGCGGTTGTGCGGGAAGGGGACGTAGCGCGGAATGCCCGTGCCCGAGTCCTTGTTGGGTCCGGCTTCGCCGCCCTGCTGCTGCTCCTGGGCCTGGCCTTCTTCGGCGGGCTTGGCGCGCTTCTTGGCGTCGGCCGGACCGGCGATCGTCGCGGCGCAAAGGGCGACGACGAGGAGCGAGAAAAGTCGGTTCATTTGGCGTTCTCCCTCGAGCGCGTTTCGCTCGGCGAAAAACGCGCCGGTTCCCCGGCGCGCCCGTGGCGGCGGGGAAGCTACGGCGCGTCGAGGATGATTACAACATGCTCGGCAGCACGCGGTCCGGCGGGCGGTGCCCGTCCATGAAGGTCTTGATGTTGATGATGACCTTCTCGCCCATATCGACGCGGCCCTCGATCGTGGCCGAGCCCATATGCGGCAGAAGCGTGACCTTGCCCGCCTGGGCGAGCTTCAGGAGTTTCGGCGACACCGCCGGCTCGTGCTCGAAGACGTCGAGGCCGGCGCCAGAGATTTCATTCGCCTCCAGCATGCGGACGAGCGCGTTCTCGTCGACGATCTCGCCGCGGCGGTGTTCACGAGAATGGCGTGCGGGCGCAGATGCTTCAGGCGGCGCGCCGACAGCAGATGATAGGTCGCGGGGGTGTGCGGGCAGTGGATCGACACGATGTCGACGCGCGCCAGCATCTGGTCGAGCGACTCCCAATAGGTCGCCTCCAGGCTCTCCTCGATCTCGACCGGCACGCGGCGGCGGTTGTGATAATGGATCGAGAGGCCGAAGGCGTTGGCGCGGCGGGCGAGCGCCTGGCCGATGCGGCCCATGCCGACAATGCCGAGCCGCTTGCCGGTGATGCGGTGGCCTAGCATCCAGGTCGGCGACCAGCCAGACCAGTTGCCCTCGGGAATCGCGCGGGCGCCCTCGACGAGGCGGCGCGCCACCGAGAGAATCAGCGCCATGGTCATGTCCGCCGTGTCCTCGGTCAGAACGCCCGGCGTGTTGGTGACGGTGATGGAGCGGCCGAGCGCCGAGGCGACGTCGATATTGTCGACGCCGTTGCCGAAATTGGCGATGAGCCTCATCTGTTCGCCGGCCTGCGCGATGAGGCTCGAATCGATCCGGTCGGTGATGGTCGGCACGAGCACCTCGGCCGTGCGCATCGCCTCCGCCAGCTCGTCATGGCTCATCGGCTTGTCGCTCTCGTTCAGCCGCGTGTCGAAGAGCTCGCACATGCGGGTCTCGATCACTTCCGGCAGACGGCGCGTCACGACAACGAGCGGCTTCTTTTTCGGCATCTTGCGCTTCGTCCTCTCGGCTCGCTCGCCGGGTTGCTGCGTGGCGAAAACTCAAAAACTTCGTTACAAGCGTTTTAGACCGCGACGTTCGAGCCGGCCAGAGGGCCGACGCCTCGCAAACGACGCGGCGCTGCGCCTGCTTCAACCCGGTCTTAACGACGGCAGGCGACAAAACAACGATGCCGCCCGGCGCTGTTTCGTTCCTAGCAGATGACGGGCCAAAGACAAGACGAGCGATCATTCCCATCATGCGGCGACAGGATAGCGAAACTTTGACAGGCTTTTGCGCGGCGCTCGGCCTTTTTGCCTTGTTGTTCGCCACGGCGGCGCAGGCGCAGGAGCCGCAGAAGGGGCCGGTGAGCAATCTGCCCATTCCGCGATATGTCAGCCTCAAATCCGACCGCGTGAACGTGCGCGAGGGACCGAGCAAGGAGCATCCGACCGTCTGGATCTACCAGCGCGCCGGTCTGCCCGTGGAGATCACCGCCGAGTTCGAGACCTGGCGCAAGATCCGCGATTCGGAGGGCTCGGAGGGTTGGGTGCTGCATTCGCTGCTCTCGGGCCGGCGCACGGCGCTCGTCGCGCCCTGGAAAAAAGAGCCGCAGATCCTCACGGCGGGCGACCATGCGACGGCGGTCGCGAAACTGGGGCCGGGCGTCGTCGGCAATCTGCGCGGTTGCGACGGCAAATGGTGCCGCCTCGTGGGGCCGGGCTTCGACGGCTACATGGCGCAGGAGAATCTCTGGGGCGTCTATCCAGGCGAGAAGGTGGAGTAGCCTGGCGCGAGGTTGATCGAGGCGCGGCCTAGGCGAGGCGCGCTTTCAGCGTGTCGAGACAGGTCGCGAGCGTCGCCTTGCTGAAGGGCTTCGTCACGACCGGGGCGGCGGCGTGCGCGGCGAGCACGCCCTGCGCGCCATAGCCCGTCACGAAGGCGAAGGGCTTGTTGCGCCGCTCAAGCACCCCCGGCAGGACATGGGCCTTCTGCCCGTTCAGATTCACGTCGAGAAAGGCGAGGTCGAAATCGCCATTCGTCGCCATTTCGAGCGCCTGCTGCACATTCCCGGCGACGCCGAAGACGCAGCATTCCAGTTCTTCGAGAAACATTTCGAGCGCCATGGCGATGACGGCCTCGTCTTCCACGATGAGCACGCGCGGGCCGCTCATCTCAGCACCTCCGCGCAGAGCGGCGCGGCGATGTCGCAGCGCAATCCGCTCGGCGGATAGGTCAGGCTGACCTCGCCGCCGGCGTCGGCGGCGAGCGTGCGTTCGATCAGCCGCGTCCCGAAGCCTTTCCGCGTCGGCGGTTCGATGGCGGGACCGCCATATTCGCGCCATGAGAAGCGAAGCTGCGGGGCGGTGCGGGCGCTGTCGACGCGCCAGGAGATCGCAACCCGGCCGTCCTGCGAAAGGGCGCCGTATTTGACGGCGTTGGTGCAGAGTTCGTGCAGCGTCATGGCGAGCGCAGCGGCGATTCGCGGCGAGAGATCCACCTCGGGCCCCTCGACGTCGAAATTGGCCTCGCCGGCCGGCGCGACGGCGGTTCGCACCAGCTCCCGGATCTGGGCGCGCGTCCAGCTCTCCTGCGTGAGAATGTCGTGGACCGCGGAGAGGGCGAGCAGCCGGTTCTCGAACAGCTCCGCCGCATCGGGCTTCATTTCGCGCAAGGAGTGCACCGCGATGGAATGAATGGTCGCCAGCGTGTTTTTGACCCGGTGGTTGAGCTCGTTGACGAGAAGCTGCAGACGTTCGCGCTGGCGCTCCTGCTCGGTGACGTCGGTGTTGGTGCCGTACCAGCCGACGATGGCGCCGCTCTCCCGCAGCGGCTCGATTCGCGTCAGAAAGGGCCGGAAGGCGCCGTCTTTTCCCTTGAGGGGAAAGATCATCTCGAAGGGTTCGCCATGCGCGATGGCGTGCATCCAGCGTTCGAGCATATTGGGAAGGATATCGGGATGGTGCACGGACTGCCATCCCCAGCCCGCCATCTCCTCCGGCGTTGTGCCGGTATATTCGTACCAGCGGCGATTGTACCAGAGAATCCACCCGTCGGGGCGGGCCATCCAGGCCATGTTGGGAATCGAATTGGCGAGCGCTTTGAACTGCGCATAGGTGATTTCGGGATCGTTTCGCCCCGGCCGCTCAGCCATCGACTTCCCCCGCGCGTCCCCGCCTTTTGGCGGCGTCAGCCCGCGCGCCCGACCGCTTTCGAGGGCGAGCTTCGCGTCTTCAATGGGGAACTGGCGTCGGGGCGAAAGCCGTCAAGCCTGATCGGCGCCTTCAGTCGTCCCGGCGCAGCCGCACCACCACGTCGATGCGATCGATCCGCATTCCCTTGGGCGGGGTGGGCAGGTCGGCGACGGTCACGCGCGCGCCGGGAATGTCGTGCAGCTCGCCGTCTTCCTCGACGAGGAAGTGATGGTGATCGCTGACATTGGTGTCGAAATAGACCCGAGCGCCGTCTACCGCGATCTCGCGCAGCAGGCCGGCGTCCGTGAACTGATGGAGCGTGTTGTAAACGGTCGCGAGGGAGACGGAGAGATTCGCGGCCACCGCCTCGTCGAAGAGGCGCTCCGCCGTCACATGGCGGTCGCAGCCCTGAAAGAGCAGTTCGCCGAGCGCGAGGCGCTGGCGAGTGGGGCGCAGTCCGGCCGCGACCAGCACGTCATGCACGGGTTTGCGGCGCGCTGGAAGGTCGGGAGAGAGCGGGCGGTTGGCGAAAGCGTCCATTGGCGGGCGGCTCATGAGACTCTCGGATTTCTTTGACCTATACCAAAAAAACCCGGAAACCTCAACTTCCGGGCGCTTTCGCGCGCCGTTCAAGTCGGAGAGCGGGAACGGGCCCGGCGGAAAGCAGGCGCTTCCGGCGCGCCCCGGCCTATGTTACGGATCGTGAGCCCCATAAAATGCGGCCGTGGCCCAACTGGTTCGCGGACGGCCGAAAACAAGCGGGCCGCGCCCTTCTTCGACAATGAGAGCGGCGCGACGGGAGAACAGGGCTGTTCAAGCTCAAGCGGAGGCGTAAATCACATGAGCGAGAGGCGCTCGTCATACGGCTATGAGGATTTGTTGGCCTGCGGCCGCGAAGAGCTGTTCGGCCCCGGCAATGCGCAGCTGCCGCTCCCGCCGATGCTGATGTTCGACCGCATCACGGAAATTTTCGAGGACGGCGGCGAGCACGGCAAGGGCTATATGCGCGCCGAGCTCGACGTGAAGCCGAGCCTCTGGTTCTTCGACTGCCACTTCAAGGGCAACCCTGTCATGCCCGGCTGTCTCGGCCTAGACGCGCTCTGGCAGATGGTCGGCTTCTACATCGCCTGGCTCGGCAATCCCGGCCGCGGCATGGCGCTCGGCGTCGGCGAGGTGAAGTTCTCCGGCCAGGTGCGCCCGCACACCAAGCTCGTCACCTATGGCATCGACTTCACGCGCGTGCGCACCGGCAAGCTGGTGATCGGCCTCGCCGACGGCTGGGTCGCGGCGGACGGCCAGCGCATCTACGAGGCGAAGGACCTCAAGGTCTGCCTCGCGCCGGCGACTCCCGCTGAGTAAGCCGGTCCCTCGAGGCGCGAGCCTTGCTCGCCCATCGAGGATGCGGTTGGGATCAAGTTGAAGGGGCGCCCGCCGTTTTTCTCACCCTGAGGAGGCGGCGCAGCCGCCGTCTCGAAGGGCGCGGAAAACAAGCCCACACCGATGAGAAGCGGCTGGAAGGCCGCCGCAGGGGAGAGAAAGATGAGACGAGTCGTCGTCACCGGCATGGGCATCGTGTCGTCTATCGGCAATACGACGCAGGAAGTGGTCGCGTCGCTGCGCGAGGCGAAGCCCGGCATCGTTCGCTCGGAGAAATACGCCGAACTCGGCTTCCGATCGCAGGTCTACGGCCTGCCGACGCTCGATCCCTCGACCGTCGTCGACCGCCGCGCCATGCGCTTCCACGCGACCGGCACGGCCTGGAACCATGTCGCCATGGATCAGGCGATCCGCGACGCCGGTCTCACCGAGGCTGAAATCTCCAACGAGCGCACCGGCATCATCATGGGCTCGGGCGGCCCGTCGACGAAGACCATCGTCGAGGCGGCGGACATCACCCGCACCAAGGGCCCCAAGCGCGTCGGCCCCTTCGCCGTTCCGAAATGCATGTCCTCGACGGCCTCAGCGACCCTCGCGGTCTGGTTCAAGATCAAGGGCGTGAACTATTCGATCTCCTCGGCCTGCGCGACGTCAAACCACTGCATCGGCAACGCCTATGAGATGATCCAGCACGGCAAGCAGGACATGATGTTCGCCGGCGGCTGCGAAGAACTGGAGTGGGAGCTCTCCGTCCTCTTCGACGCCATGGGCGCGATGTCCTCCGCCTATAACGATCGCCCGGCGACGGCCTCGCGCGCCTATGACAAGAACCGCGACGGCTTCGTGATCGCCGGCGGTGCGGGCGTGCTCGTGCTCGAAGAATATGAGCACGCACGCGCGTGGCGCGAAGATTTATGCAGAGGTCGCGGGCTATGGCGCGACCTCGGACGGCTACGACATGGTCGCGCCCTCGGGCGAAGGCGCTGTGCGCTGCATGCAGCAGGCGCTCTCCACCGTGAAATGCCCGATCGACTACATTAACCCGCACGCCACCGCGACGCCGGTCGGCGACGCCAAGGAGATCGAGGCGCTGCGGGTCGTTTTCGGAACGGGCTACAAATGCCCGCCGATCGCCGCGACGAAGTCGCTCACCGGCCATTCGCTCGGCGCGACCGGCGTGCAGGAGGCGATTTATTCCCTGCTGATGATGCAGAACGGCTTCATCTGCGAGAGCGCCAATATCGAGGAGCTCGATCCGGATTTCGCCGACATGCCGATCGTCCGCCAGCGCCGGGACAATGTGAAGCTCGGCGCCGTGCTCTCGAACTCCTTCGGCTTCGGCGGCACCAATGCGACGCTGATCTTCAAGCATCCGGATGCGTGAGGGCCTTCTGGCCGGCGCCGCGGTTTTCGCCGCGGCGCCCGCCCTCGCCGCGCCCGACTTCGCCGGCCGCTATGCGCAGCCGGCGAAATTCTATTCCGAGACGGCCGTCATCTCGCGCCTTCCCGATGGCGATTACAGCGTAACCATCGATCTCGACTTCAGGGGCTGCCGGGGCAGGGTCGAGGCGAGGGGGCGCGTGGAGGGGAACAGCCTCATCGCCACGGCGCAAAAGGACGGCAAGGAAAGTTGCCGGCTGGAGATCAAGCAAGAGCCGCCCGGCATTCATGTTTTCGAGGAAAACTGCGCGCGGAATCGCGACGCGGGCTGCGAGTTTTCCTCATTTTTGAGGAAGCGGCCTTGATCCGGGCGGTGGCGCTCGTCCCGGCATGGCGTTAAGGAAACGCTCCATGACGGGGACGACCACATTGGCGCGCGGATTTATCGTGGCGTTGGCGCTCGTCGCCGCCTCGGGAGCGGCGGCTTTCGAGGGGCGCTATGTCGCGGGCTCGAAGCGCTATGCGCAGGACCTCGTGGTCGCGAAACGCGCCGACGGCCGTTTCGGCGTCAAGGCGGAAGTCGCGACCAGCGGCTGCATGGGAGAATTCGAGGGCGTCGGCGCCCTTGCGGGCGACGCCCTCGTGGCGGAAGCCAAATTTGAGAATGAGACATGCGCGCTCACCCTTCGCCGCACGAAGAAGGGCGTGAGCGTTGAGGAAGACCACTGCCTGCCTTTTCATGGGGCGGCCTGCGAATTCAGCGGCGCTTACCGCAAGCGCTGAGCGGGCCGACGGGCTTTCGAGAGAAAGAATGCGATGACGGTTGCGACTGGTTTGATGCAGGGTAAGCGCGGGCTCGTGATGGGCGTCGCCAACGACCATTCGATCGCCTATGGCATTGCCCGCGTGCTCGCGCGCCATGGGGCGCAGCTCGCCTTCACCTATCAGGGCGAGTCGCTCGGCAAGCGCGTGAAGCCGCTGGCCGAGGAAATGGGCTCGAACCTCGTGCTGCCCTGCGACGTCGAGGACCTTTCGACCGTCGACGCCGTCTTCGCGCGCCTCAAGGAAGAATGGGGCGAGATGGACTTCCTCGTCCACTCCATCGCCTATTCCGACAAGAGCGAGTTGAAGGGTCTCTACGCCGACACCTCGCGCGAGAACTTCATCCGCACTATGGTCATTTCCTGCTTCTCCTTCACGGAGGCCGCGAGGCGCGCCGCCGCGATGATGACGAATGGCGGGTCGATGCTGACGGTGAGCTTCGGCGGCGGAACCCATGTCATGCCGAACTACAATGTCATGGGCGTCGCCAAGGCCGCGCTGGATTCGTCCGTGCGCTATCTCGCCGCCGATTACGGCGATCGCGGCATTCGCGTGAACGCCCTCTCGCCCGGACCGGTCCGCACCATGGCGGGCGCCGGCATCACCGGCGCGCGCGCAATGGGCGCCTTCCAGAAGCAGCACTGCCCGCTGCGGCGAATGATCACGCTCGATGAAATCGGCGGCTCGGCTCTCTATTTCCTGTCTGAGCTTTCCGGCGGCGTCACGGGCGACGTCCATATCGTCGACGCCGGCTACAACATCATGCTTCAGCCGCGCCCGGAGGATTTGAACGGGGGCGAGTAGTTTTAGAAGGAGAGGAAGATGAGACTGGCGTTTCTGTCGACCGTTGCTGTTTTCCTCTCCGCCGCCGCGCCGGCTGTCGCCGCCGGCGCCGATCCGACCGCGGGCGCGCGCCTCGCCAAAGAGACATGCTCGAGCTGCCACGCGGTTGGAGCCGACACGGCGGCGCAGAGTCCCGACTCCAAGGCCCCGCGCTTCATCGACGTGGCGAAGATGCCGTCGACGACCGAACTGTCGCTCAAGGTCTTTCTGCGCTCCTCGCACCGGAACATGCCGAATTTCATCCTCACGCCCGAGGAGATCGACGGGGTGGCGGCTTATATTTTGGGGCTCAATAAGAAGTAGCCGTCCTGACGGCTAGCGGCTGCGTTTAGTCAGCCGCCAGCTTTGCAATCAAAGCCGCGTCTTACGCCGCCATCTTCTGCGCGCTCATCTTGCGGCATTCCTCGGCGCAGCGGCGGCATTCCTCGGCGCATTCCTTCATGTCGGGGAGCGGGTCGCATTCTTTCGCGCAATCTTCGCAGACCTGTGCGCAGAGCAGGCAGGTTTCGCGGGCCTGCGGGGCCTTCATCAGCATCATGTCGGCGGCTTCGCGGCACATATTCGCGCAGGCGATCATGGCGCGGAAGTGCGACGGTTTCACATGGTCGCCGCCCTGTTCGAGGCAGTGCGTCATCGCCATGCCGAAGCACATTTGATAGCAGCGCAGACATTCGTCGATGCAGCTTTGCATCTCCTTCGACATCATATGCATGGCTTTTCCCGCATCTCGACGCCCCGCGCCCCTCGGGGAGCTAGAGCGCGCGTCGAAAAAGTGGACCCGGTTTTTCGGGAAAAGCGCGCTCCAGCTCAAAGCGCGCGTCGAAAAAGTGGACCCGGTTTTTCGGGAAAAGCGCGCTCCAGCTCAAAGCGCGCGTCGAAAAAGTGGACCCTGTTTTCTGCCGAAACGCGCTTCCGGATCAGTCCCGCTCGGGCGCCCGACTCTTTCGCTTGACTCTTTTCCGCGTGAGAACAAATATCGAACGCGCGCTCAGGCGCCTCTCGCCAAAACCAGGATCTTTCAACCGATGTCGCAGGGCGGCTTGTCGGAACGCGTCGGCTTTCTGCGGGCCCGCATCGCCGCCATCGAGGCGCGGGGCGGGGCGTCGCTTCCGGCTGCGCGAGCGCCGGCCACGGGCGATTTTCTCGACACTCTATTTGACGCCGGGGCGTTGGGCGAAGTCTTTCCCGCCCGCCCGCCGGACGCCCCGGCGGCGGCGGCCTTTGCGCTGGCCATGGCGCTGCGCGCCCGTGTGGCGCGGGGCGGCGGGGCGGTCGTCTTCATCGTCGAGGATTTGAGCGCGCGGGAATTCGGCCTGCCCTATGGCCGCGGCCTCGCCGGCGCCGGGCTCGATCTGTCGCGCTTCGCCCTCATGCGCGCGCGCCGTCCGCAGGAGACGCTCTGGGCCATGGAGGAGGCGCTGAAAAGCCCCGCCTGCGCGGCGGTCGTCGCGGAGACCTTCGTCGCCCCCCGCCTTTACGATCTTTCCGCTTCGCGCCGCCTGTTGCTTGCGGCCCGTCGGGGCGGGGGCCTCGGCCTTCTTGCGCCGCAGGGGACGGAGGCCGCGCGCTTTTCCAGCGCCGCCGAATTGCGGGTGGAGGTCGCCGCCGCGCCGCCTGCTCGCCCTCATGCCGAGGAGCCTGCGAAGCAGGCGTCTCGAAGCGCGCGCCCCCCGCTCGCGCCCTCGGCGCCCTTCCGCTGGCGGCTGCGGGTTTTAAAGGCCCGCGCCGGCCTCTTTGGCGAAATCGATCCGTCGCAATGGCGCGACATCGTCTTCGATCCTGACAAAGCAGCGTTCCGTCATGCGTTTCCTGAGCGTTTTCCTGCCGAGGCTGCCGACCGACCGGCTGTTGCGCCGCTGGTCCGGCGCCGCGCCTGAAGTTTTCGCCCTCTACGCCCGCGTGAAGGGAGCGGAGCGGCTGACGGCGGTCGACGCGCGGGCGCAAAAGCTCGGGCTCGTCCCCGGCCTTGCGGTCGCCGACGCCCGCGCCCGCTGTCCGGCTTTGGCGCTGGCCGAGGCCGATCCGCAGGCCGACGCCGCGCTGATCGAGGCGCTCGCCGATTGGAGCCGCCGCTTCACCCCGCTCGCCGCCGCCGATCCGCCGGACGGCGTGCTGCTCGACGTGACCGGCGCCGTGCATCTCTTCGGCGGCGAGGCGGCGCTTCTCGAAGAGGTCGAGTCCCGCCTCCGCCGACTGGGCTTTGCGGCGCGCGCCGCGCTGGCCCCGGGGCCGGCGCTCGCCCGCGCGCTGGCGCGTTTCTCCAATGTGCGGCTCGTTCTGGAGGGGGTGGCGCAGGACCAGCTCGATCAACTCGCCGCGGGACTCCCGATCGACGCGCTGGGGCTCGATCCCGAAACGCTCGCCGCCATGCGCCGCGCCGGCCTGCGCCTTGTGGGCGACCTCCTCTCGCGCCCGCGCGCGCCGCTCGCCGCGCGCTTCGGCCGCGAGGCGCTGACGCGGCTCGACGCGCTGACCTGCCGCATCCGCGATCCCATCTCCCCGCGCTTCGAGGCGCCCGCCTTCATCGCCGAGCGGCGCTTTCCCGACGGGCTGACGCGGCGCGAGGACATCGAGGCGACGCTCGCGCGCCTCGCCGCCGATCTCTGCCCGATGCTGGAGCGCGCGGGCGTCGGCGCGCGGCGGCTGGAGGCCGTCTTCTACCGGGTCGACGGCGCGGTGAAGCGCATCGTCGCCGGGACGAGCCGGCCGCTGCGCGACCCCGCCCGCCTCGCCGCCTTGCTGAGCGAACGGCTTGCGGCGATCGCGGAAGAAGGGCTCGATACGGGCTATGGCTTCGACGTGCTGCGTCTTTGCGCTGCGCAAGTGGAAAGCGCGGCGCCGCCGCAGACTTCTTTCGCTCCACCCCCGCGCGGGGGCGCAGACGATGGGGATCTCGCCGATCTCCTCGACCGTCTGGGCGCCCGGATCGGCCTGCGCCGCGTGCAGCGGCTTCATGCGCAGGCGGCGCATCTGCCGGAATTTGCCGTCGCCGCGGTTCCGGCCGCCTTCGGCGCGGCGCAGGCTTTTCCGCCGCAGGAGGCGGTTCGCCCGTTGCGGCTCTTCGAGCGGCCGGAGCCCATCGAGGCCATCGCGCTCTTTCCCGACGGCCCGCCCTTGCGCTTCCGCTGGCGGCGCGTGCTGCGCGAGGTCGTCGCCTTTGAGGGGCCGGAGCGCATCGCGCCGCCCTGGTGGGGGGGCGAAGAGAGCGGCCTCACCCGCGACTATTTCCATGCGCAGGACAGGGAGGGTCGGATTTTCTGGCTCTTTCGCGAGGGGCTTTACGCCCGCGAGACGGAGACGCCGCGCTGGTTCGTTCACGGCCTCTCCTGAAGACGCGACGTTGGAGGCGCTGCGCCGCGCAGACAAGCGACTCCTCTTTTCGCTGTGCGTTCCGCCGGCGCGCGCTTGACTCACAGCCGCCTTCTCCCAAGCTAGGGAATATTGCGCGTCATGCTAACGTCATGTTTTCGAGACGAAGTCTTATGGCCGCGCCGGCTGTGGAAAGCCGGCTCCGCCACTCATGCGAGCGGTAGATGCAAGAAGACGAGGATCTCGCCATTTCTTCCCAACCCGGACTCCCCGCCGTCGCGCCGCGCAAGAGCTTCTTCGAAACTCTGCAAAGCCGTCTGCCCCATGGCGCAACCCATATTCTGGGCGCATTGGCGAGCCTCGCTCTCTTCGCCGTCGCGGCCTATATCCTCGCGGGCGTCCTCTCCAACATCCGCTACGCCGATCTCGTCGAGGCGCTGAAGGCGACGAGCGGCGCGCAGATTCTCGCCGCGCTGTTCTTCACCGCGCTCTCCTATGTCGCCCTGACGGGCTACGACGTCGCGGCCCTGCGCCAGATCCGTCATTACGCGCCCTATCGCGTCACGGCGCTCGCCTCTTTCGCGAGCTACGCCATCGCCTTCAATCTAGGCTTCCCCGTCGTGACGGGAGCCGCTGTCCGCTACTGGATTTATTCGCGCGTGCAGATGACGGCGTTGCAGGTTGCGAATGTCACCGTCATCACCGGCGTCACCTTCTGGCTCGGCATGACCACGGTCATCGGCTTCACGCTGGTGAAGGCCGCAGAGTCGCTCGCCGCGGTCGATTATCTGCCGGTGGCGATGCATATGGCGCTGGGCGTGCTGACGCTCGCCGGCGTCGCGGGCTACGGCGCCTGGGTTGCGCTGGAGCCGCGCCATATCCGCCTGCGCGGCCATGTGCTGGAGATGCCCGGCGTCGGGTCGACGGCGGCGCAGCTCATCGTCGGCGCCGCCGACCTCTGCGCCGCCGCCGCTGCGCTCTACATGCTCATGCCTTCGGGCGTGCATCTCGATTTCACGGCCTTTCTCGCGGTCTATGTCTTCGCCTGCATTCTCGGCGTCGTAAGCCATGCCCCGGGCGGCATCGGCGTCTTCGAGGCGACAATGCTGCACGCGCTTCCGGGCCCCTCGCAGGAAAGCGTTCTCGCCTCGCTGCTCCTCTTCCGCGTCGTCTATTATTTCCTGCCGTTCATCGTCGCGCTCGCGGTGCTCGGCGCCGACGAGGGCGCGCGTCGCTGGGGCGCGCTGCGGGAAGCCGTCGCGCGTATCGTCGACGAGCGCGCCAACTGATTCATTGATTGAAAGAAAAATCATGCCGCCGCTGAAATGGCCGGCCGAGGACATGCTCGGCCCGGTGATAGACGCCCTGCCGGAACCCGTCTTCGTCATCGACGCGGAGACCCACGCGCTCGCGTTCAACGGACCGGCGCGCGCGCTGGCGCCGGCGCTCGGCGTGGGCGAGCCCATCTTGCGCAGCCTGCGTTCGCCCGACATGCTCGACGCCGCCATGCGCGTTCTCGCCGGCGGCGCGGCGGAGAAGGCGTCCTGGGTCGAGCGCCTGCCGGTCGAGCGCTGGTTCGAGGCGCATATCGCGCCGATCCGCTTCCCCGGCTACGAAACGGCGGCGATGATCAGCCTGCGCGATCTCACCGAGGCGCATCGCGTCGAACGCATGCGCGTCGATTTCGTCGCCAACGCCAGTCATGAATTGCGCACCCCGCTCGCCTCGCTTCTCGGTTTCGTGGAGACGCTGCAGGGACCGGCGAAGAACGATCCCGCCGCGCGCGACAAATTCCTGAGCATCATGCGTGAACAGGCGCAGCGCATGGCGCGGCTCATCGACGATCTGCTCTCCCTGTCGCGCATCGAGCAGCACATGCATGTGCGTCCCGCGGAAAGCGTCGATTTCACCACGCTCGTCATGCATATCGTCGACACGCTCACCCCGATGGCGGAGGAAGACGGCGTTTCGCTCGCCCTCGATCTCGAGCCGAGCGTCATCGTGCCGGGCGATCGCGACGAGCTCGCGCGCATCGTGGAAAATCTGATCGAGAACGCGCTGAAATACGGCCGCAGCGAAGGCGCGGCGAAGCCCGTCGAAATCACGCTCGCAAGGAAGGGAGCCATGGCGGTCTTCTCCGTGCGCGACCACGGGCCCGGCGTCGCGCAGGAGCATATTCCGCGCCTCACCGAGCGCTTCTATCGCGTCGACGCCGGCAAGAGCCGCGCGAAGGGCGGCACCGGACTCGGCCTCGCCATCGTCAAGCATATCGTCCTGCGCCATCGCGGCCGGCTCGCGATCGAGTCCGCTCTGGGCGAGGGATCGCTGTTCCGCGTCAAACTGCCCGCCGCGACGCCCGGCGCGAGCGGCCCGCGCTGAAACGTTAACCTCACATCTGCGCGCGCATGTCCGTTTTCTGGACAGCTTTGCAAGCGCGCCGTAAAAACAGGAAAAACATGCCCTTATAGAGGCGTTTCGATGGTGCGCGTCTTTCTCTTTGTCCTTGCTTTTCTATTCATTTCATCACGCGCTTTCGCCGTCGAGCTCAACGTCATCGAGACCAAGGGCGCCGTGTTCGTCGCCTTGTCGGGAGCCATCGGGCCTCAGGATGCGGACAAGGTGATCGCAGGCCTTGCCGTCGCCGCGGAGAAGCACAAGGGCGACAATAAAGTCGTGGGCCTTTCGCTGAACTCGCCGGGCGGCCTGATCGTCGAGGCGGTCAAGATCGGCGAGTTCGTGAGATCGGCGAAAGCGCCCGTTCTAAGATCTCGACATTTCCGGCGCAGGTGCCACGTTCCCGTATCCGATCTACGCAAAGTGGGCTGACGCCTACAAGAAAGAGACCGGCGTGGGCCTGAACTACCAGTCGATCGGCTCCGGCGGCGGCATCAAGCAGATCAAGGCCGCACCGTCACTTTCGGCGCTTCCGACAAGCCGCTGAAGGGTGAAGAACTCGAGAAGAACGGCCTCGTCCAGTTCCCGACCGTCATGGGCGGCATCGTTCCGGTCGTCAACCTCGACGGCATCAAAGCCAACGAACTCGTTTTCGACGGCCCCTCGATCGCGAAGATCTACCTCGGCGAAATCACCGAGCTGGGACGACGCGGCGATCAAGAAGCTGAACCCGAAGGCGAAGCTCGCCGCGACGCCGATCGTCGTCGTTCACCGTTCGGACGGCTCGGGCACGACGTTCAACTTCACCAACTATCTCTCCAAGGTCTCCGAGGACTGGAAGACGAAGGTGGGCGAAGAATCGGCCGTCGAATGGCCGGTCGGCATCGGCGCCAAGGGCAACGAAGGCGTTGCCAACAACGTCGCCAGACGAAGGGCGCGATCGGCTACGTCGAATACGCCTACGCCAAGCAGAACAAGCTGACCGAACGCCAAGATGATCAACAAAGACGGCAAGGCTGTCGAGCCGGTCATGTCGGCCTTCCAGGCCGCCGCCGCCAGCGCCGATTGGGCGAAGGCGCCGGGTATGGGCGTTACCAGATTCTGACCGGATGAGCCGGGCGCGAAGTCCTGGCCGATCACGGCCGCGACCTTCATCCTGATGCACAAGAAGTCGAAAGACGCCGCCGCTGCGAAGGAAGCCCTCAAGTTCTTCGAGTGGGCCTACGCCAACGGCGACAAGGCTGCTGAAGAACTCGACTACGTTCCGCTTCCCGACAGCGTCGTCGAGCTCATCAAGAAGAGCTGGACGGGCATCGTCGGCGACGACGCGCAAGGCGCGCGGTTCTTTCGAGAACCGCTAAGCTGTCAGCGTGAGCCGAGCGCCGCGTCTGCTGGGGCGGCGGAAGACGCGTTCGGCTCGGCTTAGTGTATAGATTGATGCCCTATTCCTGGTGCGGAGCGAAAACTTGACCTTCATGACAGACGCGAACACGCAGGCGGCGGCAGCCGCGGAGGCCAGACGCAAAGTACTCGAAGGTCTTAAAACGACAGACGCGTTCTTCCGCCTTCTCACCCGTTCCTCCGCCTATCTCGTGCTCATCATTCTGGGCGCCATTTTTGTTTCTTTGGTCCTCGGCGGATATCTCGCGTTCAAAACCTTCGGCGTAAACTTCCTGACGACCGAAGTCTGGAACCCTGTCACTGAGCAGTTTGGCGCTCTCGCTCCGATCTACGGTACGATCGTCACGTCGGCGATCGCCATGCTGGTCGCTGTTCCGATCTCAATCGGCATCGCCATCTTCTTGACCGAACTCTGCCCTTTGGCGCTGCGCCGCCCCATCGGCATCGCCATCGAACTGCTCGCCGGCATCCCGTCGATCATCTACGGCATCTGGGGTTATTCTTCTTCGCGCCCGTGCTGCAGACCTACGTGCAGCCCGGCCTCATCTCGCTCTTTGGCGACGTGCCGGTTCTCTCGTCGCTCTTCGCCGGCCCGCCTTACGGCATCGGCATGCTGACGGCAGGCCTCATCCTCGCGATCATGGTGCTGCCCTTCATCGCCTCCGTCTCGCGCGACGTCTTCGAGACCGTGCCGACCGTGTTGAAGGAGGCCGCCTACGGCATCGGCTGCACGACCTGCGAGGTCGTGCGCCACGTCGTCATTCCCTATACGCGCGTCGGCGTCATCGGCGGCGTCATGCTGGGCCTCGGCCGCGCGCTCGGCGAAACCATGGCCGTGACCTTCGTCATCGGCAACGCTCACAAGATCTTCGCCCTCGATCCTCGCGCCGGGCACGACGATCTCGGCGACGATCGCCAATGAATTCACTGAAGCGGTCGGCGATGTTCTACACCTCATCGCTCATCGCGCTCGGCCTCATCCTCTTCGTCATCACCTTTATCGTCCTCGCGATCGCGCGTTCATGCTGATGCGCATCGAGAAAAAGGCGGGAGCATAATTAGCGTCCATGTGGACATCTACGCCGCGCGCCGAAAGCGCGATCATCGCGCGAGCCTGTGCCTGGGCGGCCGCCGCTTTCGGCCTGACGATCTGGCTCTTTCGTCATCCTCGCTTCGCTGCTGTATCAGGGCCTGAAGGGCCTTTCGCCGGGCGTCTTCACGCAGATGACGCCGCCGCCCGGCAACGACGGCGGTCTCTCAACGCCATCGCCGGCTCGCTGATCATGACGGTCTTCGGCGTCCTGGTCGGAACGCCGATCGGCATCCTCGCCGGCACGTACCTCGCGGAATATGGCCGCTACAGCAAAGTCTCGTCGGTGATCCGCTTCATCAACGACATTCTGCTCAGCGCGCCGTCAATCGTCATCGGCCTGTTCGTCTACGAGGTTTTCGTCCGACCGATGGGGCATTTCTCCGCCATCGCGGGCTCGGTCGCGCTCGCGATCCTCGTCATCCCGACGGTCGCTGCGCACGACGGAGGACATGCTGCTGCTCGTGCCGAACCGCTGCGCGAGGCGGCGGCCGCGCTCGGCGCGCGCGCGCAATCGCTGGTCATTCGCAAAGTCGCCTATCGCGCGGCCAAGGCGGGCATGTCACCGGCGTGCTGCTCGCCGTGGCGCGCGTTTCCGGCGAGACTGCGCCACTGCTCTTCACCGCGCTCAACAATCAGTTCTGGAGCGCCGATCTCAATGCGCCGATGGCGAGCCTGCCGGTCGTCATCTTCCAATTCGCGCTGTCGCCTTACAAGGACTGGCAGCAGCTCGCCTGGACGGGCGCTTTGCTCATCACAGCGCCGTGCTCACGTTCAGTCATCGCGGCACGCGCGCTCTTCGAGGACGCCCAAATGAACGTAATGTCAAAAGACGTCGACGCCGGCTTGACTGAGAAAATATCGGTCCAGGACCTGGAGTTCTACTACGGGCGACGCGCGCCCTGAAGTCGATCTCGTTGCCGCTCTACGCCAACAAGGTCACCGCCTTCATCGGACCCTCGGGTTGCGGCAAGTCCACGCTGCTGCGCGTGCTGAACCGGATGTATGATCTTTATCCCGGCCAGCGCGCCGAGGGTAAGATCTGCTCGACGGCGAGAACATTCTCGATCCGGCGATCGACCTCAACGCGCTGCGCGCGCGCGTCGGCATGGTGTTCCAGAAGCCGACGCCGTTCCCGATGACGATCTACGAGAACATCGCCTTCGGCATTCGCCTCTACGAAAAGCTGTCGCGCGTCGACATGGACGTGCGCGTCGAGCAGGCGCTGCGCGGCGCGCTCTGGGGAAGTGAAAGACAAGCTGCACGCGAGCGGCCTTGCTCTCTCCGGGCGGCCAGCAACAGCGACTGTGCATCGCGCGCAGCGTCGCCGTCAGCCCGAGGTGATTCTCTTCGACGAGCCCTGCTCGGCGCTCGATCCGATCTCGACGGCGAAGGTCGAAGAGCTGATCGACGAACTCGAAGAACGAGTTCACGATCGCCATCGTCACGCACAACATGCAGCAGGCGGTGCGCGTCTCCGACTACACGGCTTTCATGTATCTCGGCGAGCTCGTCGAGTTCGGCGACACGGAAAAGGTTTTCACAAACCCAACGGAAAGTCGGACGCAGGATTACATCACCGGCCGCTTCGGTTGAGGAAGGACGTCTTATGAGCGAACATATCGTCAAATCCTACGACCGCGATCTCGAGGCGCTCGGACGACGCATCTCGGAGATGGGCGGCGTCGCGGAGAAAATGCTCTCCGAGGCCATGGACGCCCTGTCCGGCCTCGACGTGGAGCTCGCCAAGCGCGTCGTCGCGAGTGACGTGCGTCTCGACACGCTTCAGCGCGAGATCGAGGAGGCCGCGGTGCTCACCATTGCGCGTCGCCAGCCGCTCGCTATCGACTTGCGAGAATGCATCGCCGCAATCCGCATCTCCGGAGACATCGAGCGCATCGGCGACCTCGCCAAGAACATCGCCAAGCGCACCCTGAAGATCGCGACGGAAGCGCGCCTGCCGCGCGCCATCGTCGGCCTCAAGTCGATGCACGAAATCGCCGCGACGCAGCTCAAAGACGCGCTCGACGCCTACGCCCTGCGCGACGTCGAGCGGGCGCGCGCCGTCTGGGAGAACGACGCCGATCTCGACGCGCTGGAAGACTCGGTGTTCCGCGACCTTCTCACCTTCATGATGGAAGACCCGCGCAACATCTCCTTTTGCACGCATCTGCTGTTCTGCTCGAAAAATCTCGAGCGCATCGGCGATCATACGACGAACATATCGGAGACCGTCGTCTATCTCGTCACCGGCGAAGCCATGCCGATGGAGCGGCCGAAGGCCAGAACCAACGGCTTCGCGAGCGGCGAGAGCGAGCCCACGACATGAACGAGACCCTGCCCAACCAATCTACCATGCGCGAGGCCAAGAGCGACCGCGCGCCGCGCATCCTCGTCGTCGAGGACGAGATTCCGCTGGCGACGCTGCTCGTCTACAATCTCGAAGCCGAGGGCTATCAGGTCGAGCATGTCGACAATGGCGACGAGGCCGAGCTGCGCATCGCGGAATCGCCGCCGGACCTCGTGCTGCTCGACTGGATGCTGCCCGGCGTCTCCGGCCTCGAAATCTGCCGCCGCCTGCGCGCCCGCGACATTGCGCGAGACATGCCGATCATCATGCTGACGGCGCGCGGCGAAGAGGGAGAGCGCGTGCGCGGCCTCTCGGTCGGCGCGGATGATTATGTCGTGAAGCCCTTCTCGACGCCGGAGCTGATGGCGCGCGTGCGCGCGCTGCTGCGCCGCGCCCGGCCGGAGCGCGTCGCCGCGAAGCTGATCCTCGGGGACATCGATCTCGATCGCGAGACGCGCCGCGTGCGCCGTTCGGGCCGCGAGATCCATCTCGGGCCGACCGAGTTTCGCCTGCTCGAATATTTCATGGAGAAGCCCGGCCGCGTCTTCACCCGCGCGCAGCTTCTCGACAGCGTCTGGGGAATGTCGGCGGAGATCGACGAGCGCACGGTCGACGTTCATGTCGGGCGCCTGCGCAAGGCGCTGATCCGTGGGCGGGAGAAGGACCCGATCCGCACCGTGCGCGGCTCGGGATATTCGTTCGACGAAACATTCGGCCGCGAATAAAGAGCGCTGCGGATTCGCCTCGAACCCGCAGCAGCTTCGCATCACGCGTAACGGGGCGCCTTGAGCTGGTCTCGGGCGCGGCGGCGATCCTGCGCCGGCTGATAGGCGACGCGCGCGTGATGGGCGCAGTAAGGTCCGCCGCCGATCGGCGACTTGCCGCCGCAGAAGCGAAACTCCGGCGTCGTGGGATCGCCCATGGGCCAGCGGCACATGGACTCGCGCAGCTCCATCAGCGTCACGCGCTCGGACATGGGGATCACGACTTCTTCTTCCGGGTTGGCGCGGGCGACGACGACGGTCTGCGGCGCAAAAGCCAGCGCCACATTGCCATGCACGACGTGGCCGCCATTGGCGCGCGGCGCCGGCGCGGAGACGGCGGTCGTCGCCTGGCGCGGGGCCTTGGCGGCGCGCTGACGCGGCGCGCTCGCCGTTTTCGCACGCTCGGCGAGGCCGAGCCGGTGAATCTTGCCGATGACGGCGTTGCGTGTGATGCCGGGACCAAGTTCGGCGGCCACCTGACTTGCGCTGAGGCCGTCGCTCCAGAGTTTGCGCAACAGCTCGACGCGTTCATCGGTCCAAGACATAATTTGACCTCCAGCGGCCGGTTCGAGCGCGGATCTCGAGAGAATCCTCAGCCGTTCGCTGCGCCGGACAGACCAGCGGCGATACGACGCGCACCGAAACACGAGAAGCGCCATACGGGAGAAACGCGCCCGCTCTGGCGAGAAAACTAACGTATTCTTTGAATCACGGGCGAGACTCGCTGGCAAGCAAGACAGGGCGTTCTCAACAGGGTTTGTGCGCGCTTTCCTTGCGACTGTTGCCTTCGCGACTCACTGCGCGGCGATTTTCGAGCAAAACTGCGGCATTCGGCGCGCCGGCGGGGGCGCGCGCGCCTGTTAGGATTTGACCCGATGGGCGCAGGCGCATAAAATCAAAGACGCAAATTGCCGCCCCGACAAAGGGCGGCGCTTTGTTTTTTGGGCTCCGGCGGCAGCGCGGCGGCGCCCTCCTGGGCCTTGGAGCATGATTTTGACTTCTGCGCTCTATCCGACCTATGCGCGGGCCGACGTCGTTTTCACGCGCGGCGAAGGCGCGTGGCTTTTCGCCGAGAATGGCGACCGCTATCTGGATTTCGCCTCGGGCGTCGCCGTCCTGTCTCTGGGACACGACCATCCGCATCTCGTCGCCACGCTCAAGGCCGCGGCGGAAAAGCCCTGGCATCTCTCCAATCTCTTTCAGATCCCGCAGGCCGAGGCCCTGGCCCGGCGTCTCGTCGACGCGACTTTCGCGGACGTCGTCTTCTTTTGTAATTCCGGCGCCGAAGCGGTCGAATGCGCCATCAAGACCGTGCGCAAATATCACGCCGCCAACGGCCAGCCCGAGCGCTATCGCCTCATCACCTTCGAGGGCGCCTTTCACGGGCGCACGCTCGCGACCATCGCGGCAGGCGGAAACCCGAAATATCTCGACGGCTTCGGCGCGCCCATGCCGGGCTTCGACCAGGTTCCCTTCGCCGATCTCGACGCCGTCGAGGCCGCGATCACGGAAGAGACCGCCGGCGTCCTGCTCGAGCCCGTGCAGGGCGAGGGCGGGCTGCGCGTCTTCCCCAAGGAATCTCTTCTCAAGCTTCGCGCGCTCTGCGACGCGCACGGCCTGCTGCTGGCGCTGGACGAGGTTCAATGCGGCGTCGGCCGCACCGGCAAGTTCCTCGCCTGCGAACATGCGGGCGTTCAGCCCGACGTGGTCGCGCTCGCCAAGGGGCTCGGCGGCGGCTTCCCGATCGGCGCCTGTCTCGCCACGCGCGAGGCGGCCAAGGGCATGACGCTCGGCGCGCATGGTTCGACCTTCGGCGGCAATCCGCTCGCGACCGCCGTGGGCGGCGCCGTGCTCGACATCGTGCTCTCCGACGGCTTCATGGCGCGCGTCTCCGCGCTCGGCGGCCTGTTGCGCCAGCGTCTCGCGGAGCTCGAGGACCGCTACCCGAACGTCATCGAGACCGTGCGCGGCGAGGGCCTGATGTTCGGCCTCAAGACGCGCGTTCCCAACGGCGATTTCGCCAATGCGGCGCGCGCGGAAGGGCTTTTGACCGTTCTCGCGGGCGACAATGTCGTGCGCCTCCTGCCGCCGCTCATCATCGACGAGAGTCATATTTCGGAGGCCTTTTCGCGCCTCGACCGGGCATGCGCGCGCATCGCGGCGCCCGCCAAGCAGTTGGGAGCGGCGTAAATGTCCGCGCATTCCATGACGCGGCCGCGTCACTTTCTCGATCTTTGCGACTTCTCCCGCGAGGAGCTTCGCCAGATTCTCGATCTCGCCAAGTCGCTGAAGGCGAAGCGGGTAAAGGGCGCGCCGCCTGCCGAGCGCCCGCTCGCGGGCAAATATCTGGCGATGGTCTTCGACAAGCCCTCGACCCGCACGCGCGTCTCCTTCGACATCGCCATGCGCGATCTCGGCGGCGAGACGATCATGCTCACGGGCGGCGAGATGCAGCTCGGCCGCGGCGAAACCATCGCCGATACGGCCCGCGTGCTGTCGCGCTTCGTCGACGCGGTGATGATCCGCATCCTGTCGCATGACGATTTGACCGCGCTTGCGCGCTACGCGACCGTGCCGGTCATCAACGGCCTCACCAAGCTCTCGCATCCCTGCCAGATCATGGCCGATCTCCTCACCTTCGAGGAGCGCCTCGGCGAGATCGACGGCCGCAGCGTGGCCTGGGTCGGCGACAGCAACAATGTGCTGGCGAGCTGGGTGCACGCCGCCGCGCGCTTCAAGTTCACCATCAATGTCGCGACGCCGGCGGAGCTCGCCCCGCCGCAGAGCCTTATCGACTGGGCCAGGGCCAATGGCGCGGCGATGAACGTCATGCGCGATCCTTGCGCCGCTGTGGCTGGCGTCGACGCCGTGATCACCGATTGCTGGGTCTCGATGGGGGACGCCGACGAGGACTTCCGCCGCCGCGTTCTCGCGCCATATCAGGTCGACGCGAAACTCATGCGCGCCGCCGCCAAGGACGCCATCTTCATGCACTGCCTGCCTGCCCATCGCGGCGAGGAAGTCACCGACGAGGTGATGGACGGGCCGCAATCGGTGGTCTTCGACGAGGCCGAGAACCGGCTCCACGCCCAGAAAGGCGTGCTCGCCTGGTGCCTCGCGCCGGGGATGGCCTGATGCTCGAGGCGCCGAGCCGGCCCGTCTCGCGCGAGGCGAAGGACGATCGCGTCACCCCCTTCGCCGTGGAGGCGCTCGACCTGCGCGGCCGCCTCGTGCGGCTGGGGCCGACCGTGGACGCGGTGCTGAACCATTACGATTATCCGTCGCAGGTCGCGCGGCTCCTTGGCGAAGCCATGGCGCTCGCCGCGCTGCTCGGCTCGATCCTCGAGTCGCATGGCCGATTTCAGCTGCAGACGCGCAGCGACGGCCCCGTGGACATGCTGGTCGTCGATTATGACGCGCCGGGCAAGCTGCGCGGCTTCGCCCGCTTCGACGCCGCACGGCTCGGCGAGATCTTTGATCCAGCGCCGGCGGCGCTGCTCGGGCGCGGCCATCTCGCGCTGACGATCGAGCGCGAGGAGGACGCCGCGCGCTATCAGGGCGTCGTGCCGCTCGAAGGCGAGAGCCTCGCGGAAGCCGCCCATATGTATTTCCGCCAGTCCGAGCAGATCCCCTCCTTCGTGCGCCTCGCCGTCGCGGAGGTCGTCACGCCGCAGGGCCGCAGCTGGCGCGCCGGCGGCCTGCTCCTGCAATATCTGCCGATCGCAGGCTCGCGGGTGCGCGACCTTCATCCGGGCGACGCGCCGGAGGACGGCGAAGGCGTTCCGGAGGCGGAGGACGACGCCTGGACGGAAGGCCAGGCCCTCGCGTCGACGCTCGAAGACCACGAACTCGTCGATCCGTCGCTCTCGGGCGAACGGCTGCTGTTCCGTCTTTTCCACGAGCGCGGGGTGAAGGTTTTCAACGAGCGGCCGCTCGAGGAGTTCTGCCGCTGCTCGACCGAGCGCATCGAGCGCCTGCTGAAAAGCTTCACGCCGCAGGAGCGCGCCGACATGGTCGGAGACGACGGCCGCATCGGCGTCACCTGCGAATTCTGCGCGACGCCCCGAAGTTTCGACCCGTCGGACTTCGACTGAAGCTTTGCGGGCGTTCTATGCCGCGCTGGCCGGCTGAGCGAAGCTCTTGCAGTTGCAGGATCCAAGGCTCCGGCAGGGTGAGAGCTGAAAGTCGCCGTTGAAGATCCGGCCGCCGCGCGCCGCCTCCTTCACCGCGCAGCTCCCGCAGGGGCATTGCTCGATCGAGGCGAGGGCGGTGCTCACCCCGGTGCGGACGACCGCCTGCCCGCGTTCATTGCAAACCCGGATGAAGGCGCCGGGGCTTTCGCCGAGCCTCAGGGCCAGCGCCTCCACGAAGCACCAGATCGCCGCTTCGTTCGGCACATCAATGGTTTCAACCAGCAGGGGCGCTTCGCCGCGACGACAATATTCGAATGTGAAATCGGTCATCCGCCTGTTTCCTGACGTGCAAATTCGTGATCTCCACAACCTAGAAGCACATATCGACGAAAATGTAATGCCGCGGCGCCGCATAGCTTGGCTTTGATGGAATGGACTAAGACCAGCTCATTTCAGAATACAGGATATCCCCGTAATTAAGTGATGTTCTTCGCTCGTCTGACTGCACCTCAATGGTCGTAGACCCGGTGAGAGGAGACACCCGTGCATCAAGTGTATCATGCATTAACTTATCATCTTGAGAGACAGCTTCAATGAGGTCTCGCGTGACGCCCTGGCGTATGCGTAATTTCCGGAATCGAAAGGATGGAGGCAGTTCAAGCTCTAGGACCTTCCCCTCGTAAAGCCGGCGGTTGTGTTGGAAACGTTGGAGCGTTCGCTTCCGCACTTGCTCGGTCGCGCGTGTAGCACGATCTTCCCACGGCGCGTGGAGTCTCTTGAATTCGCTTGGGCGTAATAATTCGCTCTGTCGGTCTACGTCCGGGGGCAGACTGATTTCCATTGCCATTTCATTCAGCCCGATTGATCCGAGCGCTTGGGCAACAGTAAGGCGATTTGCGCTTCTTACCATCTCATCTGCCTGTTGATCTGTTAGCCGCAGTAGCGGATCATCATCGTCAGGGTCGACTATTTTTAGGTGCGAGGATGAGTGCCCGTCTTCGTTTGCAATGAAGAGCGAAGAAGCAAGTTGCTCCCCTTTTATCGACCCAATTAATTGGAGAGCACGTTTTTGTACAACGGCCGTCTTCAAGACGCTGCGCTGGTATTCCCGACCAGATTGCGTACCTTTGCATTCTAGCACATGCCATTTCCCGTAAATATCGTGCATTACGAAGTCCGGCGCTTTGCTCATGCCTACCTTAGCCGTCGATTTATGCTGCCGTCGCAGAAGCCGAGAAAATTGGTTGGCGAAACGACGACCGTCCACAATATGGGTGAATGGTCCCAATTTGTTGGAAAGCCAATGGGTGGCTATCGCCACACCAAAATCGTCACTGAGGATTCCCTTCTGATGTGGATCAAGATCAGAGAAATCCATTGTGACGCGCAGGTCATTAGACGATGCAACTGCAAGATAATACCTGAGCCAACCCCAAAAGAGTGCCGGCGAAGCAGGAGAAAGAATATTCGGCATGGTGAGAGTGCCGAGCATGTGCAAGGCTTGCCCCACGTCAATAGAATTCCATCCTGACGCACCGGTGAGTTGGGGCGGCAAGCGCTTTCCAGGCCAAGTTTTCTCATCAACCTGAATCAGCAGGTTTCGAACTAGGAATGAGGAATGCAAAGGGTTCCCGCCAGCCTAAAAATGCGCTGATATTGCAAATCTAGGATCTACTCAAATTGTCTCAGACCGGCAACCACTAGCTTGCTAAAGTGTGTAGCTCATTTACAGCCGGCTCAGGATCATGAGTCTTATGGCCCAAATGGAATAGAAACGCTGGGGCTTTGTGGCATTCTAAGCCGCTCAAGTTTCAACTGCAAAAGTATCAGCTCAATTGCCAGCCTATGGCAGCCGCGAAAAGCGTAATTCGCGTTCCCTTGCCCGGCGCGCTCTCGACGTCGAGCGTCGCCCCGGCCAACGCGGCGCGCTCGCGCATGCCGGCGACCCCGAAATGACCCGGCGTCGGCGCCTGCGGATCGAAGCCCGCGCCGTCGTCCTCGACGACGAGACGCGGGCCCGTTTCGTCGAAGGCGAGCGTGACGCGCACGCGCCTTGCGCCGGCGTGCAGCTCGATATTGCGCAGCGCCTCGCGTAGCACGGCGGCGAAGAGCGTCGCCGTCTCTGACGCGAGAGGCGCGCCATCGGCAATGTCGAGCGTCGTCTCGACGTCGCTCCAGCGCGCGCTGAATTCCGCCGCGATGGCGCGAAGGTCCGCATCCTCGCGCCGCGCCGCGCGCGTCTGGGCGATGGCCTCGCGGGCCTCCCACAATCCCTGCCGCGCCTGGGCGTCCAGCTCGGCGAGGGCGGCTTTCGCCTCCGGGTCGTTCGTCTTCTTGGCGATGAGGCGCGCCTCGGCGATCATCGTCACGATGGAGCGCACCAGCGTGTCGTGGAGGTCGTGGGCGATGCGCAGCCGCTCCCGAGCGACGGCGGCCGCGCGGGCCTCCTCCTGCGCTTTCTCGCGCGCGATGCGCAGTTGCCGCTCGGCCGTGACGTCGCGGCCGACAGCCTGAAACTCCCCGCCGCCTTCGGGCCCGAGAAAATTCACGTCCCAGGCGAGCCAGGCGGCGCGGCCCTTCGCGTCGCGCGCGGATTGCTCGAAGGAGGCGCGCTCCTCGGCGGCCCGCTCCAGCGGCCAGGGGGCGCCGTCGGCGGGAAAGAGGGCGTCGAGGGTGAGCCCCGCGAGCCCGTCCTGCGGACGCCCCAGGAAAAGCGCCGCCGCGCGATTGGCGAAGACGATCCGCCGGTCCGGTCCGAAACGCAGGACGAGATTGTCGGCCGTTTCGACGATGTCGCGATAGAGCGCGTCGGCGACCCGAAGCCGCGCGGCGGCGGCGTCCGCCTGCTGACGCAATATCTGCTTCTCGCGCCGGTCGGAGGCCATCAGACGTTCGATCTGTTCGCCGGCGTGATCCGGCGCGGTGACGACGACATAGGTGCGCGATTGCGGATTCCAGGAAATTGAAATGGTGACGCGCGGCCCGTCGACGCTCGCGCGCACCGAGGGGAGGACCATCTCGCCGCCGCGTTCGCGCAGCTCGGCGAAATTCGCCTCCATATGCGTCAGGAAGGGCGCGTCGCAGGCGGGTGCGCCCGCTGGCGGCGCCCATTCCGAGAGCGCGCCGAGGCGGGTCGTGACGATGAGGCGTTCGTCGAAGATCGCCAGCCCAAGCTGGCCGCGATCCAGCGCCTCTTCAAAAATTCCCTGATCGGGCAACGGCATGTGAAAACAATAGCGAAAACGACCAGCAACAATCTATATGCGTTTTCGCCATCTAGAGAGTTTCCAATGTCACAGGACTTCGTTTTCCCGCCGTCCCCCATCCCCTCGGTCGCCGTCGCCGGGGACACGCGCCGCTTTCCCGTGAGGCGGATTTTCTGCGTCGCCCTGAACTACGCGGAGCATGCGCGCGAGATGGGAAAGGAGCCGGGCGCCGAGCCGCCTTTCTTCTTCACCAAGCCTGCCGACGCCGTTGTCGCGGACGGCGCGACGATCCCGTTTCCGAGCCTGACCAAGAATCTCCACCATGAGATCGAGCTGGTCGCGGCCTTGCGGTCGGGCGGCCAAAACATCCCGCCCGAGTGCGCGCTCGATTGCGTCTATGGCTACGCCGCCGGGATCGACCTCACCCGCCGCGACATGCAGACCGCCGCGCGCAATTCGGGGAAGCCCTGGGATTTCTCGAAAGGCTTCGACAATTCCGCGCCCATCGGCGCGATCCGCCGGGCCGCAGAAATCGGCCATCCGGCGAAAGGGCGCATCGCGCTCTCGGTCAACGGGGCGCTGCGCCAGCAGGGCGACCTCTCCGACATGATCTCGAGCCTGCCGCAGATCATCGCGGCGATTTCGACCTATGTGGCGCTGGCGCCGGGCGATCTCATCTTCACCGGCACGCCCTCGGGCGTCGGCGCGATGCAGCCGGGAGACCGGGCGACGGGCGAGATCGAGGGCGTGGGGTCGGTCGGCTTCGCCTTCGCCGGGTGAACCGAGGCCCCGGCGAGGTTGCGCAAAGCGGCCAAAGGCGGCTATTTGGCTTCGCCGTTGAAACGCCGGGAGACGCGCGGCGCATGCCCCATCTGACCGCCTTCGCGCCCGCCCCTGCGAGCGTCGCTTCATGACCAAGCCGGTCGATCTCGACCCCGAGGACTGGGACGCTTTCCGCGCCGAGAGCCACCGCGCGCTCGATCTGATGATCGACTATCTGCGGGGCCTGCGCGAGCGTCCGGTCTGGATTCCGCCGAGCGAGGAGGCGAAGGCTCGCTTCGAGCGCGACCTGCCGCAGGAGGGGCGCGAACTCTCCGACGTGCTCGCGGATTTCGACCGCTACATCAAGCCCTTCGCCACCGGCAACATCCATCCCATGTTCATGGGCTGGGTGCAGGGGGCGGGCACGCCGGTCGGCATGGTCGCGGAGATCCTCGCCGCCGGCATGAACTCCAATTGCGGCGGCCGCAATCACATCGCCATCGACGTCGAGCGTCAGATCGCGAAGTGGATGGCGCAGGCCTTCGGCTTCCCGGCGGACGCGTCCGGCATTTTCGTCACCGGCACGTCCATGGCGAATTTCCTGTCGCTCCTCGTCGCGCGCGACCAGGCTTATGGCGACAAGGACGTTCGCCTGAATGGCCTTTGCGCCAAAGAGGGCCAGCTCATCGCCTATACGTCGCGCGAGGCGCATAACTGCGTGCGGCAGGCCATGGAGCTCGCGGGCCTCGGCGCCCGGCATTTGCGGCTCATCCCGTCGGACGAAAACCGCCGCATCAAGATCAGCGCCCTGCGCCACGCCATCTCGGCGGACCGCGCCGCGGGCTTCCGGCCCTTCCTCGTCGTCGGCACGGCCGGGACGGTGGACACCGGCGCGGTCGATCCGCTCGACCGCCTCGCCGACGTCGCCCATAGCGAAGACATGTGGTTCCATGTCGACGGCGCCTTCGGCGCGCTGGCGGCGCTCTCGCCGCAGCTCAAGCCCTTGGTGAAGGGGCTGGAGCGGGCGGATTCCATCGCCTTCGACTTCCATAAATGGCTGCATGTGCCTTACGACGCGGGCTTCTTTCTGGTCCGGGACCCGCAGGCGCATCGGCGCGCCTTCGCCGCCAACGCCGCCTATCTCTCCCGCGCCCCGCGCGGCCTCGCGGCGGGCGACACCTGGCCCTGCGATCTCGGCCCCGATCTCTCGCGCGGCTTTCGCGCGCTCAAGGCGTGGATGACCATCGAGACCTTCGGCGCAAAGAAGCTCGCCCAATGCATCGAGCAATGCTGCCGCATGGCCAAGCGCCTCGAATCCTGGATCGAAGCGTCCGACAGTTTCGCCATGCGCGCCCCGGTCGCGCTCAACATCGTCTGCTTCGGCGTGAAGGGCGACGCCGACGGCTCGCTCGCCCGCGAGATCGTGATGGAGCTGCACGAGCGCGGCGAGGCGGCGCCGTCGCTGACCATCCTCGACGGCGTCCCGGCCATTCGCGCGGCGATCATCAATCACCGCACCCACGAGGAAGACATCGACGCCTTCACCGTCTTCCTCGACGCCGCGCTGCGCCGCGCCCGCAAGGAGCCGCACGAATTCGGCGCGCTGGTGGAGCCGCACGGGCCTGGGAAGACGCGGTTGTCCGAAGACTGACGCCGAAGGCCGGGCTCATCCCCGCGCATTTTCGAAGCCGCGACGTTCTGACGCTTTAAGGCCGCGTTTGGGCGCGCCGTCGCCTGCGCAGCATCAAACCGGTTCGACTCGCCGCCACGGCGGGAATTGGCAGCGCCTTGGCCGCACTGCCTTTTCTTCGCCGACCCATTGCCCTGCGTGGAAGAGTTCCAAAATCAAGATTGGCGGCATGCCGCTTGCGACGTTCCACGTGACAGCCGGCGCGATGTCGGAAATCCGACAAAGGCCGGTTGCAAAATGGGGGGAAGGATGTAACCTACTGATGTCAAAGGTAGTTTGCAATCTTTCCAAACTAGGCGAAGCAATGATCGTCTGTTCCTGCAACGTCATCTCCGACCGCGATGTGCGCGAGACCGTCACCACGAGACCGGACCGTCCGTCCGTCGCCTCGGTCTTCCGCAACATGGGATGCGAGGCGAAATGCGGCCGCTGCGTTCGCAGCATTGTCGCGATCGTCGACCAGCATTCCGCGGCAAGGCTGGACGAAAGCGGCGGAAACGGCGATTGTGATAGCTGCCGCGCCGACGGCTTGGCGGCGTGATCATCATGATGGAAAGGATTGCACATGCGCGGCGACGCGAAGGTTATCGAATATCTTAATCGCGGACTGCGTGCAGAGCTGACGGCGGTCAACCAGTATTGGCTTCACTATCGCATCTTTGACAATTGGGGCTTCAAGGAGCTCGCCGAGAAGTGGCGCAAGGAGTCCATCGAGGAGATGCGCCACGCGGATGATTTCACCGCGCGCATCCTGTTCCTCGAAGGCTTCCCCAACATGCAGGTGCTCGATCCGCTGCGCATCGGCCAGACGGTCGAGGAAATCATCGCCGCCGATCTCGCGACCGAAATCGACGCCCGCGCCTTGTATATCGAGGCGGCTGTTTACTGCGACTCGATCAATGATCGCGTGTCGATGCAGCTCTTCGAGCGCATCGTGAAGAGCGAGGAGGAGCATATCGACTTCCTCGAGACGCAGCAGGAACTGATCAAGCAGCTGGGCGTCCAGCTCTACAGCCAGAAGCACATGGGCGAATTGTCCTCCTGATCCAATTCGGGCAGGGGGCGTGAGCTTTCTCGCCTCAGGGCGCAGATAAAGCCGGGCTGACGCCCCTCGCGCTTCGAGACGCCTGCTGCGCAGGCTCCTCAGCGTGAGGGGCTTTTTGTTTCTGGGTCAAACACCTAGGCCTCGTCCTGAGGAGCGAGCGAAGCTCGCGTCTCGAAGGGCGAGGCCGCATCGGCCGGTTGGTCAACAGACTGGAAAGCCGACGCTTCCTGCCCTTTT
The DNA here is from genome assembly GCF_049675845.1 of Methylocystis parvus. Taxonomy (GTDB): domain Bacteria; phylum Pseudomonadota; class Alphaproteobacteria; order Rhizobiales; family Beijerinckiaceae; genus Methylocystis; species Methylocystis parvus_A. The sequence continues at coordinate 2,444,433 of NZ_CP187161.1, read as the reverse complement.
TCATTCAGGACGCCGTTGCGCGTCGCCGCGGCGACGGCGAAGGAGAAGCCGAGGCCGATCGCCGCCATGATCGACATGGCGAGATAGCCGCGCTGGCCGAAGGCGGCCTCCAGCGGCCCCGACACGTAAAGGCCGAAGCTGAGCGCAACGCCATAGGCGGCGCCGAGCCAGCCATGCACCCGCGCCGTATATTCCGTGCCGCCCAGCTCCGCGATGAGATAGGCCGCGCCGAGCGCCATGGCCGAGCCGGAGAGGGGATTCAGGGCCTGCGCGAAAAGCACGCCCGCGGCCGAAGGGTCGTTGGCGAAAATCGCCCAGCGCAGCACGGCGCCGGCCGAGCCGATCATCAGGAACGACACGGACTTCTTCTCGCCCCCGAACCAGCGCCCCGCCGAGAGGAAGAACAGCACTTCAGAAAAGGTGGACGTCGCCCAGGCGATGGAGATGAAGGCCGGGTCGAAGCCGCGCTCGGCCCAGTGGAGCGAGGCGAAGACGGTCAGGAAGCCGTGGCTGCCATGGACGATCGCCGCGCAGGCGATGATGGCGGCGATGAGCAGCGGGCGGCGCAGCGGCGCCGAGGGGGCTTTGAGCGCTTCCGGCTGCCGCGCCCGCGCCGCCGCGAAGCCGCGCACGAGGAAGAATCCCGTGACGGTCGTAAAGCAGGAGATCGCCGTCATGATCCAGATGAGACGATCCGCGGGAAGCGCGTCGGCGATCTGGCCGCTCGCGAGCATGAAGAGCAGCACAGAGGCCGAGCCCCAGCCGCGCACGCTGGAAAAGTTCAGCGGCGGCAGGCCCAAAGCGCGGCGGCGGTGAACCTCCCCGAGCACGAGCCCGTCATTCAGCGGCCCGATCGGCGCCTGGGCGAAGGCGAGCGCCGTCACCCAGAAGAGCAGCGCGTAAAAGCCCTGCACGAAGCCGAGCACGACGAAGATCATCGTGGCGGCGGCCGCATAGACGATGATGAGGCGGCCGTAATCGCCATATTTGTCGCCGATCCGCGCGCCGAGGAGATTGGAGACGATGCGGATGGCGGGGCAGGCGGCGAGGATGAGCGCGATCTCGGCGCCGCCCATGCCGCGCGCGCCGAGCCAGAGCGGAAAGAAGGCCACCTGCACGCCGCCGATCGCATAGAGCGCCGCCGCGAGCAGAGAGAGCCGCCGCTGGGCGTCGTCCTTCGCCTCCAAGGACTTATTCCATCACGGCGGCTTTGAGGATGCAGACCATGGTCGCCTGCGCCTGCGCCTTGCCGAGATTGCGGATCACATGCGGCCGGTCGCAGCGATAGCGTAGCGTCTCGCCGGCTTTCACCGTCTCCTTGACGCCCGCGACCTCGACCTCGAGTTCGCCCTCCCGCACGGAGAGGCTTTCGACCGAGCCGCGCTGATGCGGGTCGGACTCGAGCACGCCGCCGGGATCGGCCGCGAGCTCATAGACCTGCAGCCATTCCACCGTCTTGATCCAGCCGATTATGGCGAGCCGGCATTTGCCGTCGTCCGAGAGCAGGATCGGCGTATCGGCCTTGCTGGTCTTTTCGAGGAAAGGCTCGTCTTCGGTCGTCTGCAGCACGCGCTCGATCGAAACGTCCAGCGCCTGAGCGAGGCGCCAGATGGTGGCGAGCGTCGGATTGGTCTCGTTGCGCTCGATCTGGCTGATGATCGACTTGGCGACGCCCGATTGCAGCGAAAGCTCCGAAAGCGAGAGATTATAGGCCTTTCGCAGCCGCTGGATGGTCGCGCCGAGCTGCCCCGACAGCGCCAGCGCCCCGGCCTCCAGAATCTTGTGCTTTTCCTTGCCCTCGACGCCCATCGCCCCCGCGCCCTTTCAAACGGACGGCAATCTAACCGATTCCGTTCGAAATATCGAACGGCGGTCGCGCACGTCAATCTGGCGCCGCCAATGTCATCGGACTGTGACCTGAATCTGGTCAAAGCCTCTCATCGATCGACCGGGAGGAACGCGCCGATGGGCGAACAGAACCTTGCCAATTTCCGTGCGCATGGCGCGGTCGAGCCCGAGCCGAGGCGCTACCGCACGCTCTTTCTGTCCGACCTGCATCTCGGCGCGAAGGCCGCGCAGGCGCATCTGCTGCTCGATTTCCTTCGGCACAACGACGCCGAGACGATCTATCTCGTCGGCGACATTGTGGACGGCTGGAAGCTGCGCAAGGGCTGGCACTGGCCGCAGGCGCATAACGACGTCGTGCAGAAGATGCTGCGCAAGGCCCGCAAGGGAACGCGCGTCATCTACGTGCCGGGCAATCACGATGAATTCGCCCGCGATTATACCGGCCTCACCTTCGGCGGCGTCGAGGTGATGGACCATGCGATCCACGAAACCGCCGACGGCGGGAAGATGCTCGTCATCCATGGCGACCAGTTCGACATCGTCGTGCGCAACGCGCGCTGGCTCGCTTTGCTGGGCGACTGGGCCTATGACGCGGCCATCGCGACGAATACGGTCCTCAACCGCTTCCGCCGACTGTTCGGCGTCGGCTACTGGTCCTTCTCCGCCTGGGCGAAATTGAAGGTGAAGGAAGCGGTCAATTTCATCGGCGACTTCGAGGAGACGCTGGCCGCCGAGGCGCGGCGCCGCGGGGTCGACGGCGTGGTCTGCGGACACATTCATCACGCGACGATCAAGACGATCGAGGGCGTGCGCTATGTGAACACGGGCGACTTCGTCGAAAGCTGTACGGCCGTCGCCGAGCATGAAGACGGAACCTTCGAAATTCTCCACTGGCTGACGACCGCCGCCGAGCGCGACGCCGGCGCCGACGCGTCGCGGATCAAGGCGCTGCCCGCGCCGAGAGCGGCGGCTGCGTAATGCGAATTCTCATCGCGACGGACGCCTGGCGGCCGCAGGTCAATGGCGTCGTGCGTTCGCTGGAATCCGTCGCCCGCGCGGCCGCGCCGCTCGGGGCCGAGATCGACTTTCTGACGCCGCGCGACTTCCATTCCTTTCCGATGCCGACCTATCGGGAGATTTCGCTGGCGATCGCGACGCCTCGCGCCGTGCGGCGGCGGCTCGAACAGGGCTACGACCATATCCATATCGCTACGGAAGGGCCGATCGGCCTTGCGACGCGCGCCGTGTGTCTGCGCGATAGCCTCGTCTTCACGACGAGCTTTCACACGCGATTTCCTGAATATATCCACGCGAGAAGCGGCCTTCCCGTCGGCGTGAGTTACGCCGCGCTGTGCCGCTTCCACAATGCCGGCGCGGGGGTGATGGTCTCGACGCCGAGCCTCGCGCGCGAACTCGATGCGCGCGGCTTCCGCCGCCTGCTGCGCTGGTCGCGCGGCGTCGATCATACGATCTTCAATCCGGCTGCAAGAATCTCCCTCGACCTGCCGCGACCGATCTTCCTTTACGCCGGCCGTCTCGCCGTCGAGAAAAACCTCGAAGCCTTTCTCGCGCTCGATCTGCCGGGCTCGAAACTCGTCGCCGGCGATGGCCCCGCCCGCCCGTCGCTGGAGGCGCGTTACCGCCAAGCGACCTTCGTCGGCGTGAAGACGCCTGTAGAGCTCGCCGCGCTTTACGCCTCTTCCGACGTGTTCGTCTTCCCGAGCCGCACCGACACATTCGGCGTCGTCCTGCTCGAAGCCATGGCCTGCGGCCTGCCTGTCGCCGCCTTTCCAGTCATGGGGCCGCTCGATGTCGTCGGAGCCAGCGGCGCCGGCGCGCTGGACGAGGATTTGCGTGCGGCGGCGCTCGCGGCGCTCGACATTCCGGGCGAAGCGGCGCTTGCCCATGCCGCGACCTTCACCTGGGAGAACTGCGCCCGGCAGTTTCTCGACAATATCGCCTATGCGCGGGGCGCGGCCTCGCTCGGCGCCGTCGGGCTCGGCGCGCTCAAGCGGTCAGGCGAAAAGGGCGAAGCGGTCGACAAGGGGCAGACGGTCCAGCCATGACAGCGCCGCGAGGCGCTCGTCCGGCCGGGGATCGGCCGGTGCGCGCTCAGGAGCATGCGTGACCGGCTCGATGGGGGGCGCTTCTTCCGGTCCGGCCTTTTCAACGACCGGCGCAACGGGCTCGACAGGCGCCGGCGCTGGCGCCGACGCTTCCACAACCCGGCCTGGCGCTTCGATGACGGGCGTCGGTTCGGCCGGCTGCTGAGCGGCGCGCGCGACGCCCCCCGCGCCCGAAAGCTCGCGCGCCAGCGCGTCGATCTTCCCGCAGACGAAATCCTCGACGCCGCGTTCGCGCAGCGACCAGGAGAGCTCCGTCAGCCGATCCGCCAGCGTGAAGGCCTCGACCGGCGCCAGCGCCTGCTGCGCTTCCAGCCGCGCCTCCAGCCGCTCGATGGCGGCGAGCATGCGCGCGCTCTCGGCGCTGCGGACGCGGCGGGCGTGCTCGGCCATGAAGAGACGCCCGCGGCTGGTCGACATGACGGCCGCTTCGATCTCGTCATATTCCTCCGGCTGGAGACCGGGCGGCGAAGCCGCTATGGTCATGAAAAATCGCCCGATGCCCCGCGCCCGAATCGGCGCAATTCGCAGCATCGCCAGCCAAGCTGTTAATGCAAGCGCCGGAGACCGGATGAGCCTCAGCCCAGAGGAGATCGAACGCTACGCCCGCCATCTCGTCTTGCGCGAAATCGGCGGGCCCGGACAGCAAAAACTCAAATCCGCGCGCGTACTTGTCGTCGGGGCCGGCGGCCTCGGCGCGCCGCTGCTGCAATATCTTGCGGCCGCCGGCGTGGGCGCGATCGGCATTGTGGACAACGACGTGGTGTCGCTCTCCAATCTGCAGCGGCAGGTGATTCACGACACGCCCGGCGTCGGGCGACCCAAGGTCGAGAGCGCCAGGGACGCGATCGCAAGGCTCAATCCGCACGTGCGCGTGGAGCTTCATCCGCTGCGGCTGACCGGGGACAATGTCAGCGCGCTGATCGCGGGCTATGATCTCGTCGCCGACGGGTCGGACAATTTCGCGACCCGCTATCTCGTCTCGGACGCGTGTTTCTACATGAAGAAACCGCTCGTCACGGCGGCGGTGGGCGGCTTCGACGCGTCGCTCACGACGTTGCGCCCTTTCGAGACCGGGCCGGACGGCAAGCCCAACCCGACCTATCGCTGCCTCTTCCCCGAGCCCCCGCCGCCCGGGACCGTGCCGAGCTGCGAGGAGGCGGGGATATTGGGCGCGCTGCCCGGGGTCGTCGGCGCGATGATGGCGCTCGAAGTCGTGCGCGAAATCGTCGGCTTTGGAGAAAGTCTCGTCGGCCGCCTCCTGCTGATCGACACGCTCGCGATGCGCTTCGAGACGCTGCGCTACGCCTGGGACCCTGACAATCCCCTGAGCGGAACTACTTCGCCGCGATGACGGCGATTTCCACCTTGTAGTCCGGCGTGACGAGCTTGGCTTCCACCGTCGCGCGCGCGGGCGGGTTTTCCTTGTCGACCCACACGTCCCAGACGCTGTTCATCTCGGCGAAGGTCGAAATGTCGGAAAGATAGATGGTGGCCGAGAGGATCTTGGCCTTCTCGCTGCCGGCCTCGGCCAGAAGCTCATCGATGAGGCCGAGAATCTCGCGGGTCTGCTCCGCGACGGAGCCGCCCTTGGTCTTCTCCGCCACCTGGCCGGCCGTATAGACGGCGTTGCCCCGCACAACCGCCTTGCTCATGCGCGGACCCGCGCCAATTCGCCTGATATCGCTCATATTCCCTCCATGGATCGCGCCGGGTTTAGGGGATGCGGCGCCAGCGGGCAAGGCGGCGCGAGAAAAGTTGCAAAGGGCGCTGGACAAGTGCCGACGCCCTTTCTATAAGCCCCTCCACGCGCCGCGCGCGGGCCCAGGTAGCTCAGTTGGTAGAGCATGCGACTGAAAATCGCAGTGTCGGTGGTTCGATTCCGCCCCTGGGCACCATATCTCCCGGACTTCTGCCTTCCAAAGCAATGAGATAAGCAAACTTTGGTCGCTCTTTCGGTGATACGAAAGGCGATACAAAGTGCCGCGTCATGTCCTCTCCGATGGCTGCTTTTCAGTCAACATACGTTACCTCACCACAAGCCCCGATGGCGTCTACTGGTTCTACCGGCGCATCCCAAGGACAGACTCGGCCTAAACAGCACCTTCGTCCGGCTAAGTCTCTGCACTCGGGATAGGATGGAGGCGATATGGAGGCTCACGGAGACCAACGCTAAGCTTGAGGCCGAATGGTCCTCTCAGGTTTCGCCCATCCCCACAGGCAGCCTCGCCAACACTGACAACACACAAAGCCCATGGCGTCGCGCTCTCCACTGCGAAAGTGCCTTCGTAAGCGGAGGCTCATCCCCGAACTCGTCTAAACCGAGCTTGGTGCGGCACACCTCATGGAGTTTCTCGAAATCCGCCAGGTGAAATTCGCCACGTCGATATCATCGGGCCGCTCATCTGGCTCAGCACCCACCAACGCCCAGCTCGTTGGCCACTGCCTGCTTCGTGACACCGCCAGCAGCCAGCCTCTCGATGTCGTCTGCCTGCGCTCGTGCGGTAGAGCGCGGCCCTTGTAGCGACCCTCGGCTTTGGCCATGCCGGCCCTGCCGCTCAAGCATCACGCAGCGCTCGAACTCAGCCACATGATCGGCAATCTGCAACATCAGCTTCCAAGTGGCCTTGTGGTGTCGATCCCCCTAGCGAGAATGCGCAACCCAACCTTCTTCGCGTTCAGGCGCTTCATAAGCTCTTCAAGTTGAGCCACAGACACGGGCAAGCCGATCGAGCTTAGCGACGGTGTCGCCCTCGCGCATATACTCCAAGGCCGCCTCAAGCTGCTTCCGGTGCAGCAACAGCAAGCTGCCTCTCAGGGCCGTGTGTGATTTTTTACGTACGGAGTCTTGTTCTGACCTAATAAGTCATATTTGAAACAGCGACAGGAAGTCGGGAGGGATTTCAATGAAATCGCTAAGTCTCATTTTCGTTCTTGCGCTTATTGCTCTTCCGGCAAGGGTGCAGGCCGCTAGCAGTGTACTAACTATGTCGGGTATCGAATTATATGGCTTTTTTTCAGCGAGTAACAGCTGCGCACTATCCGGGAACTTTTCTTTTTCGACTTCCGTCCAGAAAGAGCCTGGCACCGGCGGAACTACGACTCCTGGCGGGTTTGTCTTTGCTAACGTGTCGTGCCCTGGCACCAATGCACTTTGCGCCGGTGGATTCACTCAAGTTAACATCTCCAGCAATCCACCAACACCAACCCAGCTTCCAAAAACCGTTGTTGCCTCTGGTACGGCACCGCTTACTTTGTTGATTGGCAGCGGCGATTGTGGTGGGCCGTTAGAGATGCGCCTTTCTGCTACCGCGGTGGGTATCCCGTTTACAACCTCGTTTACCGCTCATCAAACATACCCCAGCACCACAAATCCCCAAGTCGTGGTCATGTATGACGAGCACACAACTGGGAACGCCACTGACGCCATAGGTACGCTGACAGTTAATTATGGTGGCCAACCTCTCACCGCTTCCGTTGCGGGTCTCACCTTCTCCAACAGCAAATCCCATCGAGTCGAAATCGTCGGTGCGCCAGCGGGCGTGGGTCTACTGGGAGCGCCTTTGCGCTAACTGGACAAGGCGGGATAATGCTCTTGCGACGCCCCGGTCGGCTTTGGGCGGCCAACTGGGGGGCCAGCCGATCTGCAGGCTGTTGATGCACAGACTAAACGCCTTTCACCGTCCTCATGACGGGCGCCAAGCGCCTTCAGAACGGCGGAAAAGGCCGGCTATATTTCGCGAACGGCGCTGTTCGCCGCCTGCCGGCGCCCTAATTAATGTCGCTCCCAGCATCGGACGGCCCAGCTCTATCGTGCGGGCGTCCGTAAAAACAGGGGAAAGCCATGACCCAGGATTTCCTCATCTCCGACCAGACAGGCGTATGGCTGTTCGAGCCCTTGACGGAGGCGGCCAAAAACTTCGTGCGCAACTATCTGAGCTTCGACGAGCTGCTCTGGCAGGAGCAGTCTCTCGTGGTCGATTACCGCGACGCGGGCGCACTCGCGGAGGATCTCGCCGAAGAAGGCTTCAAGATCGCAACGCGACATTAGCGTCGCCTTTTCCGGACGTCCCGCGCAAGGGCGGGACGTTTCGGACCAAGGCCGGCCCGAAGCAGTCAGTCGCGGCGTGCGCCAGCGCTAGTGGCTTTCGGTTCTGCCCTGCCGTCGTCAGCGTCAGCGTCAGCGCGCGTGCGGGCGCCGGCGCTGCTCTGCCCGGCCCCCGCCGAAGGCGGTAAGGTGAGGCGTCTGCGCTCTCCAGGGCCGCAGTACAGAAAAGCGTGGGAATTTTTTCGAGATTGATCGGCGGATTTGTAGTCGCCCAAAAATTCAGTGCCGGACATGGTCAGCTCGCAAATATTGTTGAAACTTGGAGACGAAACCTGATGCGCGGCTTTTTCGGCCGCGTTTTCCGCCTCGAGATTTCCGGGAAACGGGCTCGCCAAGAAGCGCGCGAACCACTTCTTTTCACCGCAGGCGCGGCGTTCTGGCTCCACGGGTCAGGCGGCTGGACCCCGCCACGGGACCCGGGAGAAGAACGACTCGCCGGGGAAACCGGCAACATGATCTTGCCGTCCCGGGCGAACCCCGGAACCAGCCAATAAGTCGCGCTCAACGCGTAGGTTGCTCTTACGCATAACGGCACCCCCGAGCCTTTAAATCAATTCTTAGCTTAAATGCTTCATTAACGCTAGGCGTTCCAAGATGTTTTGAAAATAGTTATTGTTCTGCTCAAGTTATTCTTGTCATCTCGTTGAATTATCTTAGAGTATTCATTAATACAGCGAAAGCCTTGCGATGATCGAGCGCTTTCACGCGCGCTGGAACAGGTTGCGTCCCCGCGCGCCGATCGTTTGCCTGTAGAATTCGGCGCTGAGCTTTGGCGTGCGGCGCTGACTTGCGAAGTCGACTCCGACAATGCCGAAGCGTTTCGTGTAGCCGAACGCCCATTCAAAATTGTCGAAGAGCGACCAGACGAAATAGCCCTGGAGATTGACGCCCTGTCGCATGGCCTCGTGGGCGGCGACGAGATGGCCGCGCAGATAATCGACGCGCGCGTGATCCTCGATCGTTCCGCGCTCTTCCGGCGGATCGGCGAAAGCGGCGCCGTTCTCGGTCACATAAAGTGGAATGTCGCCATAGCGCTCCTTGAGCCAGAGGAGCGTGCGCGCGAGACTTTGCGGATGAACCTCCCATCCCATCTCCGTGTAGGTCGATCCCTTCTGACGAACCGGCGCGGCGCCGTCGGGCGACGCGGTCGGGTCGGCGCGGTTGACGGAGCGCGTGTAGTAATTGAGGCCGAGAAAATCGAATGGCTCTCTGATGAGCCGCATGTCTTCTTCCGGGAACGAAGGCCAATCCTTGCCGAAGATGCGCGCCGCCTCCTCGGGGTATGAACCAAGAAACAGCGGGTCGAGGAAAAGGCGGTTCATATAGGCTTCCGCGTCCGTCGCCGCGGCGATGTCGCGCGGATCGTCCGAAGCAGGCTCCTTCGGCTCGAGATTGACGACGACGCCGATCTTGCCCGTGGGGTCGGCGCGGAACGCCTGCACGGCGCGCGCATGGGCGCGCAGCAGATTTTGCGCGGCTTGCGCGGCTTGCGAGAGATCGGCGCGTCCCGGCGGATGCGCGCCCTTGACGTAGCCATTGTGCATGACGACCCAGGGCTCGTTATGGGTCGTCCAGAATCGCACGCGGTCCTTGAGCGCCCGAAAGAGCGTATGCGCGTAATCGCCGAACCATTCGGCGCTGTCGCGATTGACCCAGCCGCCGCGCGCCGCAAGTTCGGCGGGAAGATCCCAGTGGTAGAGCGTCAGAAAAGGTTCGATCCCGCGCGCAAGAAGGCCGTCGACGAGTCTGTCGTAGAAATCCAGTCCTTGCGGATTCTTCGCGCCGACGCCTTGCGGAAAAATCCGGCTCCACGAAACGCTGAAGCGATAGGCGTTGACCCCAAGTTCGGCGATGAGGCGAATGTCGTCGGCGCAGCGATTGTAATGGTCGCATGCAGTGTCGCCATGGCCGCCGTCGAGAATGCGGCCCGCTTCATGCGCGAAGAGATGCCAGTCGCTCGGCCCCGCGCCGTCGGCGAGCGGCGCGCCCTCGATCTGATAGGCGGAGGTCGCGACGCCCCAGAGAAAATCGTCGGGGAAGCTTTTGGTTTCCATGGTCGGGTCCGGTGGCTGGAGCGGCGTTTGCGACAGATAGAAACAAATTGCGCGATCGTCTCAATGCGAATTTCAGCCGCCTTGTGCGAAACGCGTCAATTGAACGCGGATGGATAAGGATATGGCAGGGAGTCGCGGATGGTAAACGTGTTGCGAATTGCAGGACGCCCCGCGCTGTTGGCGCGGGCGCCGCGTCGTTAACCATGACGCGATGTAACGTCGCGCTTTTCTGAACTGCCGATTGGCGGCTCGAAAGTAAACTGGTTAACTCGAGTTAACCAAATAGAAGTCAGGTTTTTACAGGAGCGTTGCGAATGTTTTGTTTGGCTCGCGCGATCAGCGCCGCCGCGGCCTTGAGTTTGGGCGTCGGTTTCATCTCTCCCTCCATGGCTCAGACAGCCGTCTCCGTCGGCGTGAACGCCGGAACCAATCTCGCGACGATCCCGGCGCACGGCTTTGGCCTGAACACGGCGGTGTGGGACGGCAATCTTCTCGACGGCGTCGTGCCGACTCTCTTGAAGCAGGCCGGCGTCGCCGCCTTGCGCTATCCCGGCGGCTCGACGTCGGACGTCTATAACTGGCAGACGAACTCCATCGTTCCGGGCCAGGGAAGCTACGCAAATCCCAGCAACACTTTCGACGCCTTCATGGGGGTCGCAAAGAGCGTCGGCGCAACGCCGATCATCACCGTCAATTACGGTTCGAACCAGAGCGGCAATGGCGGCGGCGATCCCGCCTACGCGGCGGCCTGGGTGAACTACGCCAACAAGACCAAGAACTATGGCGTGAAATATTGGGAGATTGGCAACGAGGTTTACGGCAACGGCCAATATGGCGGGAATTGGGAGACGGATCTCCACGCGCAGAAGGATCCGGCGACCTATGGCCGCAACGTCGTGCAATTTGCGAACGCCATGAAGGCGGTCGACTCGACGATCAAGATCGGCGTCGTGCTGACGGCCCCCGGCAGATGGCCCGACGGCCAGTCGCCCGACTGGAACACGAACGTTCTGGCGCAGTGCGGCTCCGTGATCGATTTCGTTATCGTCCATTGGTATCCGCAGGAGCCCTACCAGGAATCGGATGCGGGTCTTCTCGCTTCCCCGCAGGACCCTTCTGCCGGCATCGCGTCGATGATGTCGCGGCTGAAGACGCTGATCAACCAATATGCCGGCGTGCGCGCGCCCGGCGTCCAGATCCTCGTCACCGAAACGAATTCGGTCACCTACAATCCCGGCAAGCAGACGCTCAGCGTCGTCAATGCGATGTTCATCGCCGACAATATGCTGACCTGGCTCGAGAAGGGCGCCGCCAGCGTCGATGTCTGGGCGCTGCATAACGGCGCTGTCTGGGGCAACGCTTCGTCGAGCCTTTTCGGCGCGACGAATTACGGCGACTACGGCATCCTGTCGAACGGACAGTCCGGGGAGCCCGCCGCCAATACGCCCTTCCCGGCCTATTACGGCATGCAGATGGCGTCCTATCTCGGCAAGGCCGGGGACGCGCTGGTCGCCTCTACGTCGAACAACAGCCTGTTGACGACGCATGCGGCGCGGCAGGCGAATGGAAGCCTTGCGGTCCTACTCATCAACAAGGATCGCAACAACACGGCCAACGCCAATGTGTCGCTGACGGGCTTTACGCCCGGCGGGACGGCGACGGTCTATTCCTATACGCCGTCGAGCAGCGCAGTCACGTCGAGCGCCGTCACGGGACAGGGGACGAATTTCTCGATTTCCGTGCCGCCCTATTCGATGAAGACGGTGGTGCTCGCCGGAACCTCGACGCCGCCGACCCAGAGCTTCAGCCTTTCCGCCAGTCCGACGAGTCTGACGGTGACGCAGGGCGCGTCCGGAACGGCGACCGTGTCCGTGACGCCGGCGGGCGGATTCGCCGGCAATGTCGCCTTTTCGGCGACCGGCCTGCCGGCGGGCGTGACGGCGACCTTCAGCCCGCAATCTTCGCCGACCTCGACGACGGTGACGCTCGCCGCCGGCGCGTCGGCGCCGACGGGGACGAGCGCCTTCACCATTACCGGGACCAGCGGCGCGCTCGGCGCGTCGACCGCGCTCGCCCTGACGATCAACGCGCCGGCCGGCGGCGGCGGAGGTGGCGGTGGCGGCGCGGGCCCTGCGACCTTCTCCGCCAAGCGCAACGCCAGCGGGCCCTGGTATTACGAGGACGATCTGGTTCTTTCGACCACCACGCAGATCACCGATCTGACGGCGACGATCACCGTCCCTTCGGCGAATGCTTCCTATAACGGCGCCTACAACACGTTCGGCGGGCAGATCGTCCAGAGTTTCGCGTCGGGCGCGAATTTCGTCTACACGTTCAAGCTCAATCCCGGCCAGATCATCTATCCGGGCTCCGGGACGTTCGCAGCGCAGATGAACGGAAACGGCGTGATGCGCGACCTGACCGGCGACGCCTGGGCGGTGACCTACGCCGCCGGCGGCGCGACCTATACGCAGTCGGGCAAGTTCTAGGGGCCGGTTCTACCGACGCGACGAAAGGAAGCCGCGCGATCTCTCGCGCGGCTTTTCTCTTTCAGCGCCCGCGCCTCGGCGAGAGGGCCTCAATCATCCAGGCCGCCGCACGGGCCGGCTTTCGCGATCATCGCCTTGAGATGGCGCGAGGGGCGGAAGCTCGCGACCCTGCGCGGTTCAACGAGGGCCACTTCCCCCGTGCGCGGATTGCGGCCCCTGCGCTCTTTCTTTTCGACCAGTACGAACTTGCCGAAATTGCACAGGGTGACGTTCTGCCCCGCGACGAGCGCGTCGGCTATTTCTTCGAGAACCGCGTCGACCAGAAGCCCGGCCCGGTTTTGGGGGATGGCTGAACAGGCGGCTGAAACGGCCCGCGCCAGTTCACGTCTCGTTATCGTTCGGCGCTCGGAAGATATGTCGGTCGTATCCATCGAATCGTTCAAGAGTTCATCAGTCTGGTCTTCGTGGTCGAGAATCGCTCTCAACCTGTTCCGCCGACGCGCTAATTTGGCGAATATCTTCGCGCCGCGGTGATCAGGGGCGTCCGCGGAGGATAAAGCGAGCAAATCCAGCTTGTCCTTAGCCATTTTGCGCAAAAACGCGCTGAGGCGAAGGAGTAACCGCGCTCAGCCGCCCGCTTGCGTCTCGTGCGGACCCATGGAGGGCAGGACGCCGAACATTTCGCGGTATTGCTTCGAGAAGCGGCTTTGATGAAAAAACTCGTGGGCGCGGGCGATTTCGCCGATCCCGATGCGCGGCGCGTTCTTCAGGACAGCGTGAGCCTGCTGCAAGCGAATGGCGCGCTTGAGCGCGACGAAGCCCATGCCGAATTCTTCCTGAAGGGCGAGCTGGATGCTGCGGCGCGAACTGCCCAGCCGCCGCGCGGCGTCGTCGAGCGCGAATTTGCCGAAGCGGCCGGCGGCAGGCCCCTCCCACAGCAATAGCTCCACCGAAAGCGCCAGATCGCGCCGACGGCCCGGGGCCATCTGCGGGATTTCGAGGGTGGACCGCAATATCTGGTCGATCAGGTCCGCGCAGGCCGCGACGATGCCGCCTGGCGCGTCATGCGGCCAGGCGGCGCCGGGCGCGCCGCTCTCGGCCAGCGTCAGCAGCCGGCGCATTTCCCCCTGCAGGGCGAAGGCTTTGGGCGTGATCGGGTAAAGCAGCGTTGCGAGCCCGCTCGGTCCTGACAGGCGAGACAGAAAACGCGGCAGGGCGGCGTCCGGCACCACCCGGCGCGCGAGGGTCGGGGAGAAATTGAGCGTCAACACAACGCCCGGCGCCGCTCCAACGCTATCGAAACGCGCGCCGCCATAGCCGACGCCCAGGACGACATTGCTGACGCGGCAGCCGAGAAGGCGCATCTCTTCGGCTTCGATAAAGCCGATCTTGAGCACGCCGGGGTCGAAGACGCCGTCGACGCGGACGCCGCCCGCCGAAAGCCGAAGCTCCTCGATCGACAGGCCGGGGGCCAATTCGAGATATTTTCGCGTCAGATGCAGTCGCTCGGCGTGGAGCCGGTAGACGCGCGGCCGCCAACCTCCCGGCATGATCGCCGCGGCTCCGTCTGGATCCGTCGCGTGGGTGAGCTCGAACCGCATCGTCATCGCAAAAATTTTCTCTTTAAACCCTTCGTAAAACTGATCGGTCAGCAATTGCAAAGTTTTCGGTCGCGCGCCACAAATCGCGGCGCGCGACTGCACGGATAGGTAGCGCCGTCTCCGGCGACGCTGTGCGCTGCGCGCCGGCGCCCCAATTGGGCGGGATCGGTCCCTGCAGTGCGGAGGCGTCCATGCCCCGGCTTCGCGTCTGGCGAAACGCCATTCTCACGCTTGTCGTCCTGGCTCTGGCGTCCGCCGCCTGGAGCAATCGTTTCGGCCCCGCCGCCTCGCCCTACCTCCATCGCAACCGCCTGACCGGGGCGGAATGTCACAGAGGCGTCGAATGCTGGGTGCCGCGATGGCCCGCCTGGACCCCGCCGCCGCAATAGATCAGGCCAAGAGTTTCTCCGCGAGAGCCGCCAGGATGGGGCGCTGGCCGGCGACGACCCTGGCCCGGGCTTCGGCCAGCGAAAACCAGCCGGCGCGGTCGATTTCGGGTATGTCGATCTCTCTTCCCGACTTTGGCGGCCATTCGATGCGACAAAGATTGCTCTTGATCAGGGACGGGTCGAGATCGCCTTCAAGCGCGAAAGCGAGGACTGTCTTGCCGCTGGGTTGCCGGAAGGCCCCGAGCGGCGACATCTCGCCGTCGAGCGCGACCCCGGTCTCCTCGAGGAATTCGCGCCGCGCGGCCGCCTGCGGGTCTTCCTGCGGGCCGATCTCCCCCTTTGGAATGGACCAGGCGCCTTCGTCTTTCTTCGCCCAGAACGGGCCGCCCGGATGGGCGAGCAGCACCTCGACGCCGGCGGCGCCGCGGCGATAAAGCAGGATGCCGGCGCTGCGCTTCGCCATGCTCGCCCTCGGTTAAGCTCGCGTCACAGGTCAGATTTCAGCCTCAATCCTCGTCGAACAAGGGCCAAAGGCAAGGCCTCCGGCGAGAATGAGGAACGTGAATATGCGCAGGCTGAGTATTGGAGCTGTTTTCATTCTTGTCGCCAGCGCGCTGCCCGCCGTCGCCGGCCCCCTCGACCGCGGGCCGATCGCCGACTTCCTGACCCTCTTCCGCCAGCAGGCGATCCCCAAGCAGCTCGTCGTCTGGAGCCACCCGGAATATAAGGCGGGAACGGTCGTCGTCTCCACCAAGGAGCGGCGGCTCTATTATGTGCTGGGCGGCGGCCGGGCGATCGAATATGGGGCCGGCGTCGGCCGCGAGGGCTTCACCTGGTCCGGCGTCAAGACCGTCTCGCGCAAGCGCGAATGGCCGGATTGGCGCCCGCCGGCGCCCATGCTGAAGCGCCGGCCGGACCTGCCGCGCTACATGGCGGGCGGCATGGAGAATCCGCTCGGCGCCCGCGCGCTTTACCTCGGCTCGAGCGACTACCGCATCCATGGGTCGAACGAGCCCGACACGATCGGCGCGGCGGTGTCGTCGGGCTGCATCCGCATGACCAATAACGACGTGATCGACCTCTATTCGCGGGTCAAGGTCGGCACGAAGGTCGTCGTCCTGAAGTAGGCCCGCTCAGGGCTTTTGCCCGATGACGACCGCCTGCGGGAAGCGGGCGGGCTCGTCGATATAGGCATGGCATCTGAAATACTTGCCCCATGCCTCCCTGATGTAGCTCTCCGGCACGATCGAGTCGCCGTAAATGTCGGCGGTGAGACGCATGCCGCCCGAAGTCGGCAGGTAGCAAAACCTGCCGTCGTCATAGTCCTCGAAAAGATCAAAGACGCGGGTTTTGAACTGGGCGAGTCCCCGCTCCCAATCGTTGCGGGGCGGCGAAGGGATTTCCAGGATGAAATCCAGAAATCCTCTCGGCTCCACCGTATAGGCGATGACGCAGCCCGGCTTCGCGACCCGGGCCAATTCTCCCATCCAGTAATCCGCAAGGCGTTGCGGCAGATGGCTGAACACCGAATAGGCGACGATGAGGCTGAAGGATTGGTCCGCATAGGGCAGCGGACCGTTCGGCTCGATATGCGAAAAGGAGCCCGGCGTGCCGACGCCCTTGCAGACCGCGAGGGTCTCGGGCTCGACGTCGACGCCGAAGAGAGCGTCCGAATCCACATCCCCCCAGAACATCCGCGTAAAGCGTCCCCACCCGCAGCCGAAGTCGAGAACGGGCGTCTTGGCGTGGACCGGCATGGCCAACGCCTCGGCATAGCCCTTCACCAGCGTGAAAAACGCGAAGGCTTCGTTGAGCGCCTGCGCGTCGGCGGAGCCCACCACCCTCCGCTGCAGTTCCGGATGCGGGAACCGGGGCAATTCGATCCCGTCGATCCGTGGTTCGTGAAGGCTGCGGCTTAGCAGATGCAGCCATTGCTCGTCGTTCTGGAGCTTGAAAAGCGCCCTGCCATTGGGGATCATGGGAAGCAACTCTACTAATTGAGATTTTTGCATTAGCTTAGCAAAAAGCGCTTCCTGTCAAGTTAAAGCTAAAAAGGCGGGCAAACAGGGTCGTCCGACGGCGCGGTCCAGGCGCGATCGGTTTTTCTCGTCCGGCTCGGTGATTCGACTTCGCCCTTGGCGGGCTATCGGGGGCGCAACGCGCTCGCGTCGGCGGCTTTCCGGCTTCCCTCGATCCGCAGCCGCGCCTGCATCGGCGCGCCGCCCCGGCGGAACTTCATCTCGATCTCGCTTCCCGCCGGCATGACGCCGAGGAGCGTGCGCAATTGCGGCGGGGTCGCAATCGCCCTGCCATCGACGGCGTCGATCACGTCGCCTTTCATCAGGCCCGCGAGCGCGGCGGGCGAGGCGGGCTCGACCGAGACGATTTCGGCCCCGGCGCGGCCGCTCGACGGCGATCGGATCGAGATGCCGATATGGCCGCGGCGCACCTCGCCGGACTCGACGAGTTGCGACATGATCCGCCGCGCCATGTCGATGGGTATGGCGAAGCCGATGCCGTGGCTGGCCCCGGTTTTCGACAGGATCGCCGTGTTGAGCCCCACGAGACGACCATCGAGCGTCACCAGCGCGCCGCCGGAATTGCCGGGATTGATCGAGGCGTCCGTCTGGATGAAATCCTCATAGCCTTCGATGCCGAGCCCCGTGCGTCCCATCGCGGAGACGATGCCGGAGGTGACGGTCTGCCCGAGGCCGAAGGGATTGCCGACCGCGAGGACGAAATCGCCGACTTCGAGCGAACGGCTGTCGCCGATCGGCACGGCGGCCAGATTGTCGGCCCTGATTTTCAGCACGGCGACGTCCGTCGCCTTGTCCTTTCCCACGAGCTGCGCGCGAAAACGCCGGTCGTCCTTGGTCGTGACCTCGATCACCGAGGCGTCGCGCACGACATGCTCGTTGGTGAGAATGAGCCCCCGTTCCGCGTCGACGATGACGCCGGAGCCGGCCGACGTCGTCTCGCGCTTCAGGCGCTTGTTGGGGATCTCGAAAAATTCCTGAAGCACCGGATCGACGATGGTCGGCACCTCGACGGATTCGATCCGCTTCGTCGCGATGTTGACGACGCCGGGCGTCACCGCGCGAACGACGGAAGCGACGGAAGGCTTCTGTCCCGGCGGGATCGCGCCGGCGAGAAGCGGGGTCGGGAGCAGCAGAAGAGCGAGAAGAGCAAGGCGCAGAATCATCGGCGTTCAGGCTCGTGAAGGCGCCCGGCGAAATCATGGCGTCCGCGCCAGGACAGGCGGGCTTCTCGGTTATGGTTTACAAATGCTTAGGAGACAAGAATTCGGGCTGATCCATCGCTGTCTCCATGCAAGCGCGGGCGCTGATGGCCACGCGCGGCGAGATGGTGTGGAGGCAGGCGCTCTTCAAGAGCATTCCTCCAAAAAGCAGCACTCTTGGCGCTATGCTGCTAGTACATTGTTTTGAAAGTATTTTCCTGGCGCGGCTGTTGCTTTCATTCCCCGATCGCCTCTAATTTTGAAGGCGACGTTTGCATGGAAAGGAGAAGAACATGGCGTCGAGCGACTTTCGGTTGCAGATGCAGGGCTACGGCCTCACGACGGCGAATATTCTCTACCGGCTGCCAGATCATCCGAGAATTCTCCAGTCCTATGTCTGGCAGGAATACGATCTGCATCCTCATTTCCCCGAGCTGCGCAAATTTCTCGATTTCTGGACGCGCAGCCTCGACGGGCCGCTGCATGGCGTCACGGTCGCCCATGCGCAGCTGATCCGGCCGGCCGAGATGCGGCTCGTGAACGGCGAATTCACCGTGCATTGAGGCGAGGTTAATCGCAGACCCGCGACGCCTGTCCCGGAACGGGATTTTCGGGACGGGCCGTGGACGAATGCAGTCCGAATCGTGAGCGGCGAAAAAGCGCGGTCGATTCCCTAACAAAGTATTGGCGCGGCGTCGGATCGGCGCAGCTGGCGCAGAACGGGGCCAGCCGCTTACAATGGCGCGCCATTCATTGGCGCAGGGAAGAAACGACATGAAAAAACAAACGATCAACGGGACGACGCTCGCCATCGCGGCCGTTTCCATCGCGCTCGCGGGGACCGCGCCCGCTGCGAAGGCGGAAACGGCGACGGCGCGCGTGCATTGCCTCGGCGCCAATAGCTGCAAGGGCAAGAGCGATTGCCATTCGCCCAAAAACGCCTGCAAGGGCCGGAACGCCTGCAAGGGCCAGGGCTGGGTCTACAAGGAGTCCGCCCAGGCCTGCACGGACGCCGGCGGCAAGGTTCTCGACTGAGCGACATTAAGGAAGGCCGGGGCGCATCGCGTTTCGCCCCGGTCGCCGGTCAGCGATTCCACCAGCCGCCGCCCAGCGCCATGAAGAGCGCGGCCGTGTCGGAAAGGCGCGTGGCCTCGGCCTGCACGCGAGAGAGCGACGCGGTCAGATAGGTGCGCTGCGCGTTGAGTACGGCGAGCTGCGACACCTGCCCATACTTCACCTGCATGCGGACGATATCGAGGCTGCGCTTGGCGGCGTCTTCGAATTTGCGCGCCGTCATCACGGCCTTGGCGTCCGATTGCAGCGAGCGCAGCGCGTCGGCGACGTTCTGGAAGGCGTGGATGACCGTGTCGCGATATTGCGCGTCGGCCTGTTCGAGCGCCGCTTCCGCCGCTTTCTGCTTGTTGAGCAGCGTCATGCCGTCGAAGATCGGCTGCGAGATATTCGCCGCCGCCGTGTAGAGGCCCGTGCCCGGCGCGAAGAGCTGCGCCATGTGGAAGGCGCTGGCGCCGACATTGGCGGAGAGCGTGATGTTCGGCAGGCGGTTGGCGATGGCGACGCCCACCGCCGCCGAGGCCTGATGCAGATTGGCTTCCGCCGCCTTGATGTCGGGACGTTGCGCGACGAGCTTCGAGGGGATGCTGACCGGAACCGTCGAGGGCAGCTTGAAGCTCTTGAGATCGAACTGTTCGCCGGCGCCCTCGAAGGAGAGGCGCCCCGCCAGCGCGGTGATGAGATTGCGCTGGATTTCGAGCTGCTTTTCGAGCGGCGGCAGGGTTTGTTCGAACTGCGCGAGCTCCGCCTCCTGCGCGACCACGTCCGCCTTGGCGATGGAGCCGAAGGAATATTGTCGGTTCAGGATTTCCAGCGTCTCGTGCAGGATCGTGATGATCGTCTTCGTCGCTTCGATCTGGCCGCGGATCGAGGCTTCCTGGATCGCGGCGACGATCACATTGGTCGTCAGCGCGAGATGAGCGGCTTCGAGCTGCCAGCTCTGCTGCTCCGTCTGCGCGGTCGCCGACTCCACGGCGCGGGCCGTGCCGCCCCAGACGTCGGGCGTGAAGCTGATGGAGAGCTGCTTGAGGAACAGGCCGTAGGGCGCGACCGGATTCGTCGTTACCGGGCTGGCCGTGGGAATCCCGCTCAGCACATTGGCGGGCGTCGGATAGGCCTGGTTGAAGATCGAGGGATTGATGTTGCCCAGCGAACGATTGTTCGACTGAAGGTTCTGGCTGTCGTTGGAGGTGAACAGCACCTGCGGAAAGAAGCCGCCCTTCTGCGCCTCGGCGTTGTAATAGGCGACGCGGACGGCGGCCTCGGACGCCTGCAGGGAGGCGTTGTTCTGCAGCGATTCCTTCACCAGTTCGTCGAGCGGCCTGGACTTGTAGAGCGTCCACCATTCGGCGGGGATGTCCTTGCCCTCGACGAAACGCTGTCCTTCCCCTGGCGACGCCGTGCGTTCGGGCGTGACATGCGCGGCTTCGGGCGCCGGCGGCGGCGCGAAGTCGGGCCCGACGGCGCAGGCCGCCAGCAGCGCCGAGGCGGCGACAGGGAGGGCGAGGCGTCGGCTCATCGCGTCGGGACGCCTTCCCTTGTGATGACCGTCTCGCCGCGCGCGCGCACGAAGCACTCCACCACGAAATAGAATGTCGGCAGGATGAACAGCGTCAGCAGCGTCGCGACGATCAGGCCGCCGACGATGACGGTTGCGAGGCTGCGCTGCACGTCGCTGCCGACGCCGGTGGCCAGCGCAGCGGGGAGCATGCCCACGGTCGCGACAGTGGAGGTCATCAGCACGGGACGGAAGCGCTCGCCGGCGCCTTCGAGCACGCCGGTTCTCACCGCGGCGATGAAGTCGCGTTTCATGATCGGCGGCTCCACCTCGTTCGCGACCCAGCGGGCGCGCGCGGCGGCGATGCGGACGGCGGACGTCCTGTTGAGATTGGCGACCATGATGATGCCGTTTTGCACGGCGACGCCGAACAGCGCAAGAAAGCCGACGCCGGTCGCGACATTGAGGCTGTCGCCGCGAATATGCAGCGACACGAGGCCGCCCAGCGTCGCGAGCGGCACGACGCCGAGAATGAGCGCGGCGTAGCGAAACCGGCCGAAGCCGATGAAAAGGAAGACGAACATCAGCACCAGCACCGCGCCGACGATGACCGTCAGGCGGGCCTGCGCACGCTGCTGGTTCTCGAACTTGCCGCCCCAGATCACCTTGTAGAGCGAGGGGTCGTATTTGACGTTCTTCGCGATCCGGGCCTGCGCGTCGGCGAGATAGGAGGAGAGGTCGCGATTGTCGTAATCGACGCGCACGGTGAGGGAGCGCTTGGTCTTGTCGTGCGAGATCGCGCTCTCGCCGTTCTGCAGCGTGATGTTCGCGATCTGCGACAGGGCGACCTGCGCGCCGGCCGTCGTATTGACGAGCAGGTTGCCGAGCGCCTCGGGGCTGTTGCGCGCCTCGGGCGGGAAACGGACGGTGATGTCGTAACTGCGATCGTTGACGTAGAGCTGGCCGATGGGGCTGCCGCCGACGCCGGTCTGGATCAGATTCGCCACATCCGCGACATTGATGCCGTAGCGCGCCGCCGTGCTGCGGTCGATGTGGAAGGCGATCTGCGGGATGGGCGGCTCCTGCACGATCGATGTCTGCGTGGTGCCCGGCGTCTCTCTCAGCGTCGCGACGATGTCGGAGGCGATGCGGCGGGTCTCCTTGAGATCCTGCCCAAAGACCTTGACGACCAGGGCGCTGTGCGCGCCGCTCATGAGGTCGTTGACATTGTCGATGATCGGCTGGCTGACGCCGACATCCATGCCGGGCAGTTGCTTGAGCCTTTCGCTGAGACGGCGGATGAATTCGGCCTTGGTCTCGCCGGCCGGCCATTCGTCATAGGGCTTGAGGCCCACCGGCGCTTCGATATGGCTCAAAGTCCACGGATCGGTGCGGTCGTCATTGCGGCCGATCTGCGAGACGATGAAGGAGACCTCCGGAAACTCCAGCACGGCGTTGCGCAGGTCGCGCGCCATCTCTTCCGCCTTGCCGATCGAGATGCCGCTCGGCAACTGAACCTGCAGCCACAGAGAGCCCTCGTCGAGATTGGGCAGGAATTCGCGCCCGATGGTCGCGCCGAAAAGGACGACGCCGACAAAGGCGGCGCCGGCGGCGCTGTAAACGAGGCGGGGCTTATCGACGCAGGTCGCGAGCCATCGACCGTAACCGTCCTGGAGCCGCTCGAGGACGACATTGTGGAAGATCTCGGCCGGCTTGTGGAAGGCGATATAGGCGAGGCCGGGAACGACGAGGAGCGAGCAGAGAAGGGCGCCGAACAGCGCGTAGGAAATCGTATAGGCGACCGGTGAGAAGAGCTTCGCCTCGACGCGTTCGAGCCCGAGCAGCGGCAGATAGGCCGTGATGATGATGATCGTCGCGAAGAAGATCGGATTGACGACCTGCCGCACGACGAATTGGACCGTGTCGGTTTCGAGCGGGCGCGTGGGATTGTGCTCGCGCACCCTCAGAATGGCTTCCGTCACCACGATCGCGCCGTCGACGATCACGCCGAAGTCGATCGAGCCGAGCGACAGAAGATTGGCGGGCAGCCTGGTTAAATTCATCAGGATGAAGGTGACGCTGAGCGCGATCGGGATCGTCACCGCGACGACGACGGCGCTGCGCCAGCTGCCGAGAAAGAGCATCAGGACGATGAAAACCAGCGCGACGCCTTCGCCGACCGTGTGCCCGACTTTCGAGACGGTGGCTTCGACAAGTTCGTTGCGGTCGAGATAGGGGACGATGCGAACGCCCTGCGGCGCGAGCTCGGCCTGAAGCTGCCCAAGGCGCTCATGCACGGCTTTCAAGACGAGCCCCGCATTCTCGCCCTTGAGCATCTGGACGGTGCCCTGGATCGTATCGGAATTGTGATCCTTGCCGAGGACGCCCTCGCGCTCCTGGCTGCTCAGCCGCGGCGTGCCGAGGTCGCGCGTGAGAATGGGCGTTCCCTTGTTCTCGGTGACGACGATATTGCCGAGATCCTCGAGATTGCGGACGAGGCCGATGCTGCGGATGACGTAGGACTGCTCGCCGCGCGTGATGCGGCTGCCGCCCGAACTCGCGCTGTTGCTGGTGATGGCCTGCGACACGTCGGAAAGCCCGAGGCCATAACGCTGCAGGGAGAGCGGGTCGACTTCGAGTTCGAACTGCCGCGTCAGGCCGCCGAAATTGGCGACGCTCGCCACGCCCGGCACCTGATTGAGGGCGGGCAGAACCACCCAGCGCTGAATTTCGGAGAGCTCGGAAAGGTTCTTGACGTCCGATTCCAGCGAGTAGCGCAGAATTTCGCCCACGGGGCCGGTCAACGGCCCGAGCGTCGGCTGGTAGTTCGACGGCAGCGGCACCTGGCTGACGCGCTCCAGAACGCGCTGGCGCGCCCAGTAATCCTCGACGCCGTCCTTGAAGACGAGGGTGATGAGCGAAAGGGCGAAGGTGCTGCTGGAGCGGATCGTGACGAGGCCGGGCGTGCTGGCGAGCGCGCGTTCAAGCGGCACGGTGATCTGCTGCTCGACCTCCTCGGCGGCGAGTCCGCGCGCCTGCGTCGTGACGATCACCGTGACGTCGCCGACGTCGGGATAGGCCTCGAGCTTGAGCTGCGTCCAGGAATACATGCCGTAGCAAAAGACCAGGATCGTCACGAGAATGACGAGCAACCGGTTGCGCAGGCAGAGTTCGACGGCGCGCTCAATCATTGAGAAGGACTCCGCCGCGCACCACGATGCGCTGCCCGGGCTCCAGGCCGCGCACGATGGTCGAACCCTCGTAGTCCGCCTCGATCACGACGGGCTTTCTTTGAAAGGTCCAGGGGGCGGTCTCGACGAAGACGCTCGTCGTGTCGTTGACGATGAAGAGCGCCGAGGAGGGCGCCAGAATGCTCTGCGCGGCCGGCGCGAAGAAGCGCACCGTGGCGAACATGTTCAGCTTGAAGATGCCGTAGGGGTTGTCGAAGGAAATGCGCACCTTGTTGCGGCGCGTGTCGGCCTCGAGCAACTGGCTGATGACCTGAACCTTGCCCGAAAACACTTCGCCCGGATAAGCGAGAAGGGTCACTTCGACGCGCTCGTCCTTCTGGACGAAGGAGAGGTCTTTCTCCTGCACGCTCGCCGTCACCCAGACCTTTTCGAGGTTGGAGATCGTCATCATCGACTCGGTGGAGCTGTCGATGAAGTCGCCCGGCGCGGTTTCCAGCGCCGTGATGGTGCCGTCGATCGGGGCCGTGAGAACGATCTGGCGCTGGCCGGAGACGGTCCCGCTGTCGCCGATCACTTCGAGCCGCGCCTCTGCGCGCTTGAGCTCGGTCGTCGCCTGCCGATAGTCGTTCTGGGCCTGCTCCAATTCGCGCAGCGCGAGGGCGTCGCGACGCGCCCCGCGACGAGGGCGATCACCAGTGCGGCTGATGCTCTTCTGCTGAACCGGCGCGACAGCGATCGCGGCGGGCAGCCCGGGAACGAATCGCGCGTGCGAGCTGCGCGTCGCCCCCCGCCGGGAATGGGCGTCGCCGCCAACTTCCTTGGAGACGCCCTCCGACGCAGGCGTAGCTTCCCGAAAATACGCCGCCGTTGAAGGCGCAGTCCCCGACGCCGACCACCCATTTGGGGTCCGGCGTCGCGTCATAGCTCTTTTTTCTCTGTGGCGCAACCTTGGCAACCTTCCGCAGAGCTTCACAAATATTGAGGCGCTAATTTATGCCGCGCATGTTCTTGGTGACGGGTCCCGTCACCATCAGCACGTCGGCGTGGCGCGGCGACGCGACAAAGCGCAGACCAAATCGCTCCAGATCGTAGAAGGCGTTGCTGAGCGCGTGGATCTCCAGCTCGCAGCCATTGCAGGAGCCGGCGTCGACCTCGCGGATCGAGAGACTGCGGCCCAGCTTTTCTCGCGCGGTCTTCTCCAGCGTCGCGCCGAGTTCGGCGAGCATGGCGTCGTCCGGGGCGGGCGCAGGTTCGGTCAGCGCGCCGCGAAACAGGCCTTGAAAGAGAAATTTCCGCATCGTTTCGCCAGCTTACAGGTCATGCCCCGAGTAGGAGCAGTTGAAGGATTTGTTGCAGAGAGGGAAGTCGGCGACGATGTTGCCCTTGATCGCGGCCTCGAGCAGGGGCCACTGGAACCAGGACGGGTCCCGAAATGGGCGCGCAGCGAATGACGCCCTTTTCGATGCGCAGCCAGACGAAGACGTCGCCGCGGAAACCTTCGACGAGCGCCGCGCCTTCGCCCTTCCGCGCGGCTCGCGTCGACTTTCGTCGCGAGCTCGCCGTGCGGCAGGCGGTCGAGGATCTGCTCGATGATCTGGAGAGAAGCCTTCACCTCGTCGAAGCGCACCCAGACGCGCGCGTCGACGTCGCCGTCCTCGGATCCGCCCATTTCGAAGGAGAGCTGGTCATAGGGCGCGTAGCCGACGGTCAGCCGGGCGTCGAAGCGCCGGCCGGAAGCGCGTCCCACATAGCCGCCGCACGCATATTGGCGGGCGAGTTCGCCGCTCAGCACGCCCGCGCCGACGGTGCGGTCCTGCAGGGAGGTCGTGTCGCCGAAGAGGCTGACGAGGCGCGGGACCATCGCCGTGATCCATTCCAGCAATTCCCGCAGCGCCTGCGCGCCTTCCGGCGTCAGGTCGGCCACGACGCCGCCGGGAATGACGCGATCCATCATCAGCCGATGGCCGAAACATGCGGCCGCGCCCTCAGGATTTCCTCGCGACATGACGCCGCAATGCGCCAGCATCAGCGAGAAGGAGGCGTCGTTGCAGATCCCTCCGATGTCGCCGAAGTGGTTGGCCAGCCGCTCGATCTCCGCCATCAGCGCCCGCAGCCATGCGTCGCGCGCGCGGGAACCTCGATCTCGAGCGCGGCCTCGACCGCCTGCGCGAAGGCGAGGCATAGGCGACGGTGCTGTCGCCGGAGACGCGCGCCGCGATTTTTGCGGCGTGCGCGATGGGCGCGTCCCGGCCATGAGCTGATTGACGCCCTTGTGGACGAAGCCCAGCCGCTCCTCGAGCCTCGGACACCACTTCGCCGTTGGCCGAAAACGGAAATGGCCCGGCTCGATGATGCCGGCGTGGACCGGGTCCCACCGGTATCTGATGGAGGGGCGCGCCCTCGACCGGGCAGAATTCGTAACGGTCGCTCGTCGTGGCGAGCGGCTGCGGCCCGGCTCCGGGATGACGGAGGCCCCAGCGGCCATGGTCGAGCCAGCGGCGCGGTCCGTTGCGCCTTCCGCCTCCAAGCCGAAAAGATCCCGGATCGCCTTTTCCAGCCTGATCGCGGGCGGATGGAGATATCCCACCGCGGGATAGGATTTTTCTGCGCCGCAGTCGAAGGAAACGATGCGGACAGTGTCCTTCTCGAAGACGCCCAGATAGACGTTGCTCCCGTCGCTCCAGAGGCCGAGCATGTCGCTCGCGCCGCTTGCAATCTCCTCGATCGTGCGCTTCCACCCCGGCGTCGTCGACCTCCTCGCGCGCCACGGGCGAGAAGGAATGGGGAAAGCCGACGAAGCCAGTTTTTCTTTTTGGAGCATGCCAACCATCTGCGACCCCTTCATGCCTATCCCAGAAGCCGCGCGACGGTCTTGAACCACGCGACGAGATAGGCCGGCAGATACAGACCCGCAATCAGAACGAGAGCGAGATGGGCGACGAGCGGCGCGAAGGAAGCCTGAACTTCGCCGCGGCTCTCGCTCGGCTCACCGAAAGCCATGCTCGTCAGTCGCATGAGGAGAGCGCCGAAAGCGACGAGCAGGCCCGATGACCAGAGGAACGGCGAGCCACGGCTGCCGTGCGAAGGTGGAGCTGACGACGAGAAACTCGCTCATGAAAACGCCGAGCGGCGGCATGCCGCAGATCGCGAGACGCCGACGACAAGCCCCCAACCCAACAACGGATGGCTGACCGTCAGGCCGCGAATGTCGGCGATCTTCTGGGTGCCCTTGCCTGCGCGATGTGACCAACGGCGAAGAAGATCGCCGATTTGGTCAGGCTGTGCATCGCCATGTGCAGAAGGCCGGCGAAATTGGCCAGCGGGCCGCCCATGCCGAAGGCGAAGGCGATGACGCCCATGTGCTCGATGGAGGAATAGGCGAAGAGCCGTTTGATGTCGTCGCGCCTATAGAGCATGAAGGCTGCGAAAAGGACCGACCCGAGACCGAGAACCATCAGCATGGGGCCGGGCGTGATGGCCGCGGCGTTCGCCGTCAGCAGCATCTTGAAGCGGAGAACCGCGTAGAGCGCGACGTTCAGCAGCAGTCCCGACAACACCGCCGGAAATCGGCGTCGGACCCTTCGGCATGCGCGTCGGGAAGCCAGGCGTGCATGGGGGCGAGCCCCACCTTGGTGCCGTAGCCGAGCATGAGGAAGACGAAGGCGACGTTGAGGAGGCGCGGGCTGAAATGCGACGCTTCCTTCATGAGCGACGACCAGACCATGGCGTTATAGCCTTCGCCCAGCACGGGCTCGGCGCCATGTAGACGAGGATGGTGCCGAAGAGCGCGAGCGCGATGCCGATGCTGCCCAGAATGAAATATTTCCAGGCCGCTCCAGAGCCTCATGCGTGCGATAGATGCCAACCATCAGGACGGTCGTCAGCGTCGCCACCTCGACGGCCACCCACATCAACCCGATGTTGCTCGCAAGCAGAGCGAGATTCATCGCACACATCAGAGCCTGATACATCGCGTGGTAGAATCGCAGATTGGAGGGCGTGAGCCGGCCGGTCTCGATCTCATGCGCGATGTAGCTGGCGCTGAACACGCTTGTCGTGAAACCCACGAAGTGGAGAGCGACGACGAAGACGATGTTGAGATCGTCGACGAAGAGGAAGCTTCCGTCCGCCTTCCCTTTGAGAAGGAGAACGATCGCCAGGAAAAACGTCACTGCGCAAGCGACGACGTTGTTCCGCGCCGACCGGCGATAATCTCCCTCTCCCATCGCGAGCACGCCGCGGCGACCGCCGGAATGGCGATGAGCGCGTTCGACGCCATGAAAATCTCGGATGTCATTTTCTGCGTTCTCCGCGCACGCGGTCAAGTTCCAACAGGTCGACTGTGTCGAAGCGTTCGCGAATGCGAACAGGAAGATGCCGATCACGATGAAGGCGACGAGAACGGAGAGGGCGACGCTGATCTCGACCACGAGCGGCATCCCGTTCGCCGCGGCGGCGGCGAGGATGAGCCCGTTTTCGAGCGACATGAAGCCGATGATCTGGCTGACCGCGTTTGCGGCGGGTCACCATCATCAGAAGACCGAGCAGGACGATGGCGAGAGCGAAGGCGAGATCTTCCCGCGCATAGGGGTCGGCGGCGGTGGTCACCCGAGCACAGTGACGAAGGACAGCGCGACGAGGGAAACATGCCGATCAGCATGGTGAGACCGATCCCGCCTACGACTTCGACCGTCTCGATGAATGCGTAGCCGCTTGACGATTGTTTGCAGGCTCAGCGGAATGATGGTCGCCTTGAAGATGAGCGTGATGGCGGCCGTGACATAGAGATGGGCGCATCCTGCACGTAGGCCTGCCACGCGACCGACAGCGTCAGCGAAAGCATGAAGCGCATAAACGTTGATCAGGCCGGAGAGACGGTCCTGGTAGAGCAGCATGAAGCTGACGAGCACCAGCCCGCCCGCGAGAAACTGCGCGATGTCGAGAGAAAGTCGTGCATCAAAGGCTCCGAGTGACGAAGAGGAGGAGAGTTCCCAACAACCCCAGCATCAGCGCGATCCCGAGAAATTCCGGAACGCTGAACACGCGCATCTTCGCCGTGGATACTTCGAAGAAGCGCGAGCAGGAAGCCCGCGGTGGCGAGCTTGAGGACATAGAAGACCGCGCTGATCGCCATCGCTTCGAGCCCCGCGTCGTGGCTCGCGATGCCGAAGGGGAAGAACACGCAGCCGATCAGCGAGACATAAAGCAGCAGCTTGAGAGCGGAGGCGAGTTCGATGATGGCGAGATGGCGGCCCGAATATTCGAGGATCATCGCTTCGTGCACCATGGTCAGTTCAAGATGGGTCGCCGGATTGTCGACGGGTATGCGGCCGTTCTCGGCGATCGCGACGATGAGAGGCTGATCAGGGCGAAACCGACCGAGACGCGCAGCGCGGGGTTCGAGGCCATATAGGCCGCCACGACCGACAGCTGGGTCGAGCCGGCGACCAAGCGAGACGATGAACACGATCATGATCGTCGCCGGCTCGGCGAAAGAGCCGAACATCGCCTCTCGGCTGGAGCCAATGCCGCCGAAGCTCGTGCCGATGTCCATGCCGGCGAGCGCCAGGAAGAACCGCGCCGCGCCGAGTAGAGAGGCGATCGCCAGCAAATCCGCCGTCCAGCTGAACGTCAATCCGGTCGCGAAGGTCGGCACGAGAGCCGCGGCGACCCAGGTCGTCGCGAAATGACGTAGGGCGCGGCGCGGTAGAGCCAGGAGGCGTTGTCCGCGATCACGGCCTCCTTTCTCAAAAGCCGAAGCAGGTCGTAATAGGGCTGCAGGACGGGAGCTCCGCGCCGGCGCAGGAGACGCGCCTTCACCTTGCGCGTGAAACCGATCAGGAACGGCGACAGCGCAAGCACCAGCAGCATCTGCGCCCCCTGCGCGAGGAGGTCTAGAATGAGCGTCATAGCGCGATGATGATCAGGAAGACGAGAGCGCGCGAAGACGAGCGCGAGATATCCTGGATGGCGAGGAAGTTCACCACGTTCAGTTTCTCGGCGCCGAACCAGACCGCCGTGGATATCGGCGTGTAGAAGTATCTCATGAAGCGATCCCCGATTCTCCGTGAAAAATGCGCAGGCCGCGTCTCGCCGGGAAGCGGCATGTCGAGCCGCTCCCGTATGGGGAAGGCGATGGCGCCAAGCGCGCTTCGAACCGGCTGCGCGAAGCTGCTCGCCGTATATTGCGTCAGGCCGGGGTGGGATCGACGTAACCGCAATCCCACGGCGGCGCGCGGCGCGTGTCGCGCGAGCCATATCTGTGAATGAGCTTGCGCCGCGAGCGACGAAAAGGCGATGAAGGCGAGCACGAGCAGGCCGTTGTAGAGACTGCGGCTCTCGGCGATCGGCGCGATCGAAAGCCAGGGAATGGCGTCCTGCGCCGGCATCCTGCCGCCGACATAGACGGCTGCGGCTGGCGAGATGGTGTCGATCATATAACCGGGCAGAACGCCCGCCAGCAGGCAGAGGGCGAAGAGGGCCGACATCGCGCCAAGCGACCATTCATCGGTCTCTCTCGCCTCTTGCGCCGCAGGCGATCGCGGCCGGCCGAGAAAGGCGACGCCGAAGGCGCGGACATAGGCCCCGGCGCCCAGCGCCGCGCTCAGGGCCAGCGTCACGCCGACGGCGGGCGTTGTCAGCTTCAGGATCCATTGCGGCAATGATGGGCTGAGCAGGATCGCCTGGAACGCCAGCCATTCGGAGACGAAGCCGTTCAACGGCGGAAGCGCAATGGCCGCGACGCAGCCGCCGAGAAAAGAAAGGCGGTTTCGCGGCATGGCGCGGATCAGTCCGCCGAGCTTCTCGATGTTCCTCTCGCCGGTCGCGGAGAGCACCGCGCCCGCGCCGAAGAACAGCACGCTCTTGAAGAGCGAATGGTTGAAGACGTGAAACAGCGCCGCGGTGAAGGCCAAGGCGGCCGGAAGCGCCTGGCCGTTGGCCTTGAAGGCGAGCGCGAGGCCGAGCGCGATGAAGATGATGCCGACGTTTTCGATCGTGCTGTAGGCGAACAGCGCTTCAGGTCGCTCGACCGTCGCAAAGAGCACACCGATCATCGCGCTCGCGGCGCCGAAGAAGAGCGGGTGGAGGCTCCACCAGAAAGCGGGCGGTCCCAGCAGGTCGAAGGCGAAGCGAATAAAGCCGTAGATGGCGACCTTGGTCATAACGCCGCTCATCAGCGCCGAGACGTGGCTCGGCGCGGCGGGATGCGCGAGCGGAAGCCAGATATGCAGCGGAACGAGGCCGGCTTCGAGCCCGCGCCGAGGATGACGAGAACAGCACCACGCCCGCTTTCCAGGCGTCTCTCGGAACAGCGCGGATCGTGGCGAAATCATAGGCGCCGCTCGCGCCGCCAAGCACGCCGAAGGCCATCAGCAGGCACAGCGTGCCGAAGCTCGCCATGGCGAGATAGATATAGGCGCCGGCGCTGTTCTCGACGTCGTCATGGTGCGTTAGCACGAGCGCCCAGGAAGACGAGCGACATGAATTCCCAGGCGACGAGAAACGCGAAGGCGTCGTCCGCCAGCACCACCGAAGTTCATCCCCGCGATGAAGGCGGGAAAGAAGGCAGCACGCGCGACGGGTTCTTCTCATGCGCGCCATAGCCGATGGCCGTAGAAGCTGGCCGCCGCGCCGCAAGATTGATCACCGCAAGGAAGAAGGCTGCGAGCGGGTCGAGCCGGAAATGCATGCCGAGCCACGGAATGCCGAGCGGCAGTGTCGTCGAGAATGCATGCGCGCCTCTTGGAACGACCGCCGCGAGGAAAATCGCCGCGCAAAGGCCGCCGGTCAGCCCATAGACGCGGCGGTGGACGTCTTCCTTATCGCGCCAAAAAATCGAGGCCGAGCAGCGCGCCGACGCATGCCAATGCAAAGTAGAGCGCAAAGAAGAGCGAAATCAATGGCGCGACTGAAGGCTCCATTGGCTCGGCTCGCGAGCGATCCTCCCGCGCAAAGGAGCGCGCTTGAGTGAAGGCAGGACGCTTGCGCGGCGCGAGCGGATGGTTCGAGGTCGGCTTCAGAAGGTCGAGTCCCTGGATCTCCGCGCGCCCGCCCTTGTTCAGGTAGTCCTCGCAAAAATGATGCAAGTTCTCCATCACCGTGTGGTCGACCGTCGACGTTCCGGAAAGATCGAAGACCACGGTCTTGCCATCGGGGATCGCGGCGAGATCGCTCTTGAGGCCGAGATAATTGCCGAAGAAGGCGGCGCCGGCGACCTGCACATGATAGACGCCCGGCTCGCGCTCCTCGATCGAGCGGTCGAGCCTCACGACGTTGCGCCAGTCAATGCTGCGCCAGAAGTGGAACAGAAGCTCAGCCATGACGCCGATCGCGACGCCGATGAGAAGATCGGTCGCCAGCACGCCGATAATGGTGATGACGAAGACGCCGAGCTGGTCCCAGCCGATTTCGAGCGTCTTCTTGAATTCGCGCGGCGACGCCAGGCGGTAACCGGTGAAAACCAGAAGGGCGGCGAGCGAGGCCAGCGGGATCTCGTGGATAAGCTTCGGAAAGAGCGCGACGAAGACGAGGAGGAAGAGACCGTGGAAAAAGTTCGCCCAGCCCGTCTTCGCGCCGTTGTTGACGTTGGCGGAACTGCGGACGATCTCCGCGATCATCGGCAGTCCGCCGATCATTCCGGAGATGGCGTTGCCGATCCCGACCGCCGCCACGTCGCGATTGAGGTCGGACGTGCGCCGATGCGGGTCGAGCTTGTCGACCGCCGCGGCGCTCAGAAGGCTCTCCAGGCTGCCGACCAGCGCGATGGCGAAGACCTGCTGCCAGAAGACGAGATGCAAGGAGCGCGAAAAGTCGGGGAAGGCGAAGCCCGCGAAGAAATTCTGCGGCAGCGTGACGAGTAATTTCGGGCCGATGGTGAATTCGTGATGCGGGAGGAAGACCGCGTTGGGGAGGAAGAGGTATTTGTGCTCGTCCTCGAGGTCGAAATATTTGCCGAGCGCCATGCCGACCAGAACCACGACCAGAGGCGCGGGGATCATCTTGAGCGTAGGGCTTTTGACGAGCGTCCAGAGCGCAAGAAGGCCGAGGCCCAGGAATCCGATGATCGCCACCTCCGGATTGAGGTCGCGCAGGCTCGCGGGGATCGCGCCGATTGTCTGGAACAGCGACTGCGCGTCCGGTTTCACGCCGAGCATCACATGGATCTGCTTCGACATGATGATGATGCCGATGGCGGCGAGCATGCCGTGCACGGCTGAGGACGGAAAGAAGGCGCTCATCTTGCCCGCCTTCATCGCCCCCATCAGGATCTGGATGAGGCCGGCGAAGAAGATGGCGGCGAGGGTGTAGCGGTAGCCGGCGAGGGCGTCGCCCTGGCCGAGCTCCTGAACCGAGTCGAGAATGACGACGATCAGGCCCGCCGCGGGGCCCATGACGGTGACGAAGGAGCCGTTGATCCGCGAGACGAGGAGGCCGCCGACGATGGCTGTGATGATGCCCGCCTGAGGCGGGAAGCCGGAGGCCATGGCGATGCCGAGGCAGAGCGGCAGCGCGATGAGGAAGACGAGGAAGCCGGACACGATATCCGCGCGCCAGCTTTCCAGAAGACCAGCGATCCCGGTTTTCGGCGGCGAAGCTTCATAAGCGGGCGTGGAGATGGTCATGGTCTGCGACCCTTTGTTGAAGAGAGGACGCCTTCAAAAGGAGGCCTCTGAAGAAAAAGGCGACACGCGGCTGCGCCGCTGTTGCGCTGCGGTGGGCGCTGGAGGTTCAGGCGGCGCGGGTGCCGCCGTTTCGGGCGGCGAGGCTGGCGCGGGCGGGCGGGTCGATCGGGCGACGAAGTGCGGCCCGCGCATGACGGAGGCCGGCCGCAAAGCCGAAGTCTGGCTGCATTCGCAATCCTTGAGATTGGCGATGTGAGGCTCAGCCAGACTTGCAAGTGGCTGTTTCCCTAGTTTTTCGCAGTGCGGAAAAATATTTCTATAATATGTCTGACCGGAGTCGGGAGCGGACAACGCACAGACATGCCCGATTTGGCGCGCTATAGGCCAACTGCTTATCGGATTAGCTGCGCCCTTTGAAAGGCTGTTTTCGGCATGAGCAATCGCAGTGCGGTTCTACTGGTGGAAGACGACGCGGAAATCGGCGAACTGATTTCCCGATATCTCGAAAACAACGGCATGGAAGTCACGCGTCTCCCCGACGGCGGGGGGCTCGACGCGAAACTGGCGGCGGGGTCGTTCGACATATTGATCCTCGACCTCAACCTGCCGGGCGAAGACGGCTTCTCCATCTGCCGCCGCGTGAGAGCTTCCCACGACATCCCCATCATCATCGTCACCGCCCAGGGGGAGGATGTCGACAAGATTCTCGGCCTCGAAATGGGCGCCGACGATTACGTCGTCAAACCTTTCAATTCGCGCGAGCTTCTCGCGCGCATCCGCGCCGTCCTCCGCCGCGCGGAGCCGCAAATCCGTGGCGGCGGCGCGCCGTCGAGCCAGGCTTTTCAGTTTCTGGGGTGGCGGGTCAACCTCCTGTCGCGCGAAGTCGTCTCCCCCAGCGGGATGAAAGTCGCGATGACCGGCGCCGAATTCGATCTCCTTCACGCGTTTTGCGAAAATCCAAATCGCGTTCTCACCCGCGATCAACTGATCAACATGACGCATGGTCCCACCGCCGGCCCCTATGAGCGCAGCATCGACGTGCTGATCAGCCGCCTGCGGCAGAAACTCGAGAAGGATCCGAAGAATCCCGCCATCATTCAGACGGTCAGGTCCGAGGGCTACATGCTTTCGGCTCCGGTTTCGCGGACATGACATGATCGGGTTCATGCGGCGGCTGCAGGCCGATCGTCTTGCAGGTCAGATCACTTTTCTGATCCTGGCCTCGATCGTGTCTTTTCAGACGGTCGTGCTGGTCACTTTCCATGTGCTCGACGTCGAAGGCCGGCGCCATATCGTCGACCAGACCGACTTCATCGCGAGCGTCATACTGGCGCTCGACGCGGCGCCCTACGACGCGCGGTCGGATCTGACGGCCGAGTTCGCGCGGGCCGTCCCTTTCGCGAATATCCATATCCAGAACGCGCGCCCGACCCCGGTCGAGGTCGACGACCGCGAATTCGCCGCGGAGATACACAACATCCACTCCGATCTCTGGCCGTCCGCCGACGTTTTCGCGGTCGCGGGGCCGGGCGACGGCGGGCCCGGCGTCATGGCCGTCTCTCTGCGAAAGGGCGGTTACGCGCTCATCTCCATCACACAGCATCGCAAGCCGCCGCGTTCCGTGTGGCGATGGCTCTGGCAACCGGAACCCGGCACCCCTTTCCTGCTGACGCCATGGGCGTTGTCGGCGTTGCTCTTTTTCGTCAGCACATCGGTTCTCGTGCTCTGGGCGTCGAACGGAATCGTCGAGCCCCTGATCACCCTCGCCCGCCATGCCGAACGTTTTCCGGGCGATGGGGACGGCGATGAACCGCTGCAGGAGCGCGGCCCCAACGAAGTTCGCGAACTGACGCGCGCGATCAACCGGATGCAGCAGCGAATACGCGAGATGATCGCCGCGCGCACGCGCGTCCTCGCGGCGGTCAGCCACGACCTGAAGACGATCATCACGCGGCTGAATCTCAGGTCTGAATTCATCTCCGACGAGCCGCTGCGGGAGAAGATGCTGCGCGACATCAATCTGATGGATTCGATGCTGCGCAAGAATCTGCAGCATTTGCGCGCTGGCGGGGACCGCTCGGATTACAGCCTCATCGATCTCGACAGCGTGCTTCAGACGGTGACCGACCATTTCGCAGAGATGGGCCGGAACGTGACGTACTACGGGGGCGGGCGACAGATGGTCCTCGGCTCGCTGACCGACATGCAGCGCGTTTTCACAAATCTTGTCGAAAACGCCGTGCATCACGCCGAGTCAGTCGAAATCCGTATCCAGGAAACGCCGGACGGAAAGATTCAGGTCGACGTCGCGGATAATGGCCCGGGCATTCCCCATGATCAGAAGGCCGCTGTCTTCGAGCCTTTCGTTCGCGGCGAACCCGGGCGCACCATGGCGAACCACAGCGGCTTCGGCCTCGGGCTTTCAATCGTCCGTTCGCTTATCGAGCATCATGGGGGAGCAGTCTCCCTGCTCGACGCCAAGCCACACGGTCTCATCGTCCGCGTCGTACTGCCGCGCCCGCCGCAAGCCGAGTCGTGACACAGCAGGGGAAGCACATCCCGAGTCCTTCCCCTGACAAAATCTCTCCGGCAAGGCGTCAGATGCCTTGCTGCTTGCTCGAGCCGCTCGTGCCCTGGTCGGTCGCGCCCCCCTGCGTCCCCTGATTCATGTCCCGAGAAGTCGCGCCCTGATCCGTCCCAGTGCTCTTGTTGCGCATCGACTTGCTGCTGCCATATGTCTTGTCGGCGCTGCGAGCATGGTGATGTTTGTATTTCGAGCATTGATGCGCGAACGCCGTGGTCGGCCCCATGGCGATCAAGGGCGCCACCAGCGCCGCCGCGAAGAACTTCCTGTTCATTCTACTCTCCCTTGTAATTCTCCGGCGCCGCCGGATCAGTGGGAACTAAGCGGACGCACACGGGGGCAAGCGTCGCGCGCGTTTCCGGTTCATTGCTGCGCAAGCTTGATCGCGCAATAGACGTCGAGCGCTGCGATCGCGCCGATTGCGAGCGCGGCGAAGCCGTTCGCCCTCCGCACGGATTCATCCTCGCTGCCGAGTTGCGGCGCGACGGTCGCCATGTCGATAACGTCGCCCGCGGCGCGCGCCCAGAGCCAGGGAGTGGGGCGGCCCGAGGCGAGAATGCCGAGCCCTGCTATGACCTCGCGCAGGCCATAGGTCTGCAGCAAGGTCTGGCTGCGTCTCATTCCAAGATATTGCGAGAGCCGCCCCGGAGCCATGATCTCCAGAAGGCCGAGGCCGATGGAGAACCAGCCGAGGCCGTTGGCGAGCGTATGCGTCGAAGGCGCGGTCACCGCATTTCCAACCTGCGACATCGTCTTTCCTTTCGCTTCGCTGCGAGACGGGTGCGCAATATCTGGCGACCGCAACTTCTTCCGACAGTCCGGCGCCGACAAATTCGCCGTGCAATTGCTCCGCTGGTTGCCTGTCCAACAGCGCTCTAACTGCCATGGGCCGCTTGGCGTCATGAGCGAGGTCGCAGCATGCAAGAGACGTCGCGTTCAAGTTCGATCGTGCGATATTCGCTCAAAGTCGCCTTTGGCCTTGCGGCAAGCGTCGTCGCCATCAGCGCCGCGAACGCGCAGCAGTCTTCATCTCGGCAGTCTCTCGAATCGCTTGCTTCCGACGCTCGGAACTGGCCGATCGCCTCACGCGATTACGCCAATACGCGCTTCAGCGCGCTCGACCAGATCAACGCCGGAAACGTGTCTCGACTGAAGCTCGCCTGGTCATTCTCGATCGGCGCGAATCGCGGACAGGAAGCCGCGCCGCTCGTCATCAATGACACGATGTATGTCGTGGGTCCGTATGATGGCCCGCATCCCAATCAGGTCTTCGCGCTCGACGCCGCCACCGGCGAATTGAAATGGTCCTACGCCCCGAAGCCCGATCCGGCGGCGAAGGGCGTCGCCTGCTGCGACGTCGTCAGCCGCGGATTGGCTTACGACAATGGCAAGATCTTCCTCAACACGCTCGACGACCACATGGTCGCGCTCGACGCGCAGAGCGGTAAGGAATTGTGGGTCGCCAAGCTCGGCGACATCAATCTAGGCGAGACCATGACCATGGCTCCGCTTGCGGCGCATGGAAAAGTGTTCGCCGGCAATAGCGGCGGCGAAATGGGCGTGCGCGGCTGGCTCACCGCCGTGGATCAGCATAGCGGCCAGATCGTGTGGCGCGCCTATTCGACAGGCCCCGACTCCGAGGTTCTCATAGGCTCGGATTTCAAACCGCATTACGACTGGTTGAAAGGCAAGGATCTCGGCGCCCGGTCATGGCCAGCGGATCATTGGCGCATTGGCGGCGGGACGGTTTGGGGATGGCTCTCATATGACCCCGAGACGAATCTCGTGTTTTACGGGACGGGAAATCCGGGGCCATGGAATTCGAACCAGAGGCCCGGCGACAATCTGTGGACCAGCACGGTCTTTGCGCGCGACGCCGACAGCGGCGCCGCCAAATGGGCCTATCAGATGAGCCCACACGATCTTTGGGATCACGACGAGATCAACGAAAACGTGCTCCTCGACCTGGAGATCGGCGGACAGCAGCGCAAGACGCTCGTTCATCCGGGCCGTAACGGCTACATGTACGTGATCGACCGCGCGACCGGCGAAGTCATCTCCGCCGATCCCTACGACACCGTCACCGTCTACAAAGGCGTCGATCTC
Source organism: Methylocystis parvus (assembly GCF_049675845.1). Taxonomy (GTDB): domain Bacteria; phylum Pseudomonadota; class Alphaproteobacteria; order Rhizobiales; family Beijerinckiaceae; genus Methylocystis; species Methylocystis parvus_A. The sequence goes on along the minus strand of NZ_CP187161.1, from coordinate 2,406,510 downwards.
AACTCCGGGCGCATCATCCCGAACGACGCGCTGAAGCCCGTTCTCAACAAGACGGTCGAGAACATCTGTCCCGCGCCTCCCGGCGCAAAGGACTGGCAGCCGATGGCGTGGTCGCCGCGCACCAAATTGCTTTATGTGCCGCATCAGCATCTTTGCGCCAATTTCAACGCGAACGAAGTGAGCTATATCGCCGGCACGCCTTTCGTCGGCGCAACGGTCGACATGTATGCGGGTCCGGGCGGACATCGCGGCGAGTTTCTAGCCTGGGATCCCGTCAAGCGCGCCAAGGCGTGGTCGATCACCGAAAAGCTTCCCGTCTGGAGCGGCGCGCTCGCGACGGCGGGGGATGTCGTGTTCTACGGAACCATGGATCGCCTGTTCAAGGCGCTGGACGCGAAGACGGGCCAGACGCTGTGGCAGATGCGCGGTCCCTCGGGATTTATCGGGCAGCCTGTCACCTATATGGGCCGCGACGGCGTGCAATATGTCGCGATCCTCTCCGGCGTCGGCGGTTGGCCGGGGGTCGTCGCCAACGCCGAGATCGACCCACGCGTGCGAAACTCCGCTCTCGGCTTTGTCGGCGCAGTGCAGGACCTGCCGCTCTACACGGTTGGTGGAAGTTCGCTGCTCGTCTTCTCTCTCGGCCATCCGGAGGGCGCGCAGACGCCCTCCGGGCCCTAGGAGGCAGGGATGCGCCTCCCGATCTACGCTTTCGCCGCCGCTCTCGTCGCCTCGTCGACGCCTTCGTCCGCGCAATCCAATTTGCTGCGTGTCTGTGCGGATCCCAATAATCTTCCTTTCTCGGACGCGGCAGGAAACGGCTTCGAGAATCGACTTGCCCAACTCGTCGCAACGGAGATGGGAAAGACCGTTTCCTATACCTGGTGGGCGCAAAGGCGCGGCTTTGTTCGACATACGTTGAAGGCAGGGCAATGCGACGTTTTGATGGGCGTTCCCGCGCATTATGAACTTGTGGAAGCCACGCGGCCTTATTACCGCTCCAGCTATGTCTTCGTCTCCCGCGCCGATCGCAATATCGACGTCTCGTCGCTGAAAGACCCGCGGCTGCGCAAGCTGAAGATCGGCGTCCATCTCCTGGGTGACGATGGAATGAACTCGCCACCGGCGCATGCGCTTGGCGATCAGGGGATCGTCGGCAACGTCATTGGTTACACGATCTACGGAAACTATCGCGACTCGACGCCGCCCGCGCGCCTGATCGAGGCCGTCGAGAATGGCGATATCGAACTCGCCGCCGCATGGGGCCCGCTCGCCGGATACGCCGCGCTGCAGTCCCCCGTACCGCTGCGCATCGCAATCATGAAGGACACGGAAAATTTCGCGCCCCTGCAATTCGCATTCGATATCTCGATGGGCGTGCGCAAGGGCGATCACGAATTGAGGGCGCGCCTCGACGACATCATCAGCCGTAAGCGCACGGAGATCGACGCGCTGCTAAGCAGCTACGGCGTCATCCCCGCGCCGACCCAGGTCGGCGGGGGAGGATGAGATGAAGAAGCATTATCTTGCAACCTTGCCGCTTCTCGCAGCAGCAGCGGGAATCGCTTTGGTCACCCAGAGCGTCGGGCGTTCCGTACGCCACGCGCCGCAGCCCCGCCAGCCGCGCGCGGAGACTCCCGCTCCAGCTCAGCCGACGCAGCAGCAACAGACGCCGCAACCCGCGCCGGCGCAGGAGACCAGCGCGACGCCGCCACAGCCGCCGGGCCCGTCACCCTATGCCGGTCCCGTAAAGGTGATGGGTGCGCCTGTCTCGACCCTTTTCCCGGGCAATACGGGGCCCGAGCAGCCCATGCGAAACCCGGTCGCGAACGATCCGGAAGCCGTGCAACGCGGCATGGCCTATTTCAACATGTTCAACTGCGTCGGTTGTCACGCGCCAAACGCCGGCGGCGGCATGGGGCCGGCGCTGAGCAACAAGTTCTTCATCTACGGCGGCGAGCCGCAGAACATTTATCTCAGCATCTATCAGGGTCGGCCTAACGGCATGCCGTCCTGGGGGGCGATGCTGCCGGAAAATATCATCTGGGATCTCGTCGCCTACGTGGAATCGATCAGCCGCGACCCGTCGACGACATGGGGCCAAACCATGTCGCACGACGCCTTCAAGATCGAGCAGACGCCCGCTGAATTTTCAAAGAGCGCGACGCCCTGGAATCAAACGGAGCGCTTCGGCTTCGGCCAGAAGCCGAACGAGAAGCGCTGATGCAGACGCCTGCGTCGCCACCGATGAACTATTTGCAGGCTTTCGGCGACAAGGCCGAGACGATTTCCGTCCTCACATGGGCGTTGCTCTGGCTGTCGATCGCCGTCGTCGCGATCATCGCATTCCTGACGGTCGTCGGAGTCTGGATGCGGCGGACATCGCTGGAGGCGAGCGAAGCGGGGCGCGAGCCCATTGTGCGTCGCGGCGGCGGCCTGTCCTGGATTACGATCGGCGTCAGCGTGTCGACCATCGCTCTGTTTGGCGCGATGATCTGGAACGCCTACACGATGGCGGCGGTCAGCAAGCCCCCGCGCGACCCGGCCATCGCCATCGAGGTCATCGGCCATCAATGGTGGTGGCAATTCCGCTACAAGAGCGATGACCCCACGAAAATTTTCGACACGGCCAATGAGGCGCATATTCCGACCGGCGAACCCATCCGCCTCGAAGTGCGCACCGAGGACGTCATCCATTCCTTCTGGATTCCCGCGCTCGGCGACAAGCTCGACCTCATTCCCGGCCAGACGAATGTCAGTTGGTTCGAGGCGGACAAGGCTGGCGTCTATAGAGGCCAGTGCGCGGAATATTGCGGCCGGCAGCATGCGCATATGGCGCTGATGGTCGTCGCTGAAGCGCCTGACGCCTTTCGCGCGTGGCGCGAGGCGCAGCTGCGACCGGCTGAAAAACCGCAGGGCGCGCTCGCGGCGGGCGCCACGCTTTTCACGGGTCGTTGCGGCGCCTGCCATACGGTGCGCGGCACCCTCGCTGGCGGCAAGCTTGGGCCCGATCTCACTCACATCATGAGCCGTAGCGGCCTCGCCGCCGGCGCCTTGTCGAACAATACAGCGAGCCTGACCGGCTGGATCGCCGATCCGCAGTCGATGAAGCCGGGAAACAAGATGCCTCGGCTCGAACTCGAAGCGCCGGAGCTCAGTCGCATTCGCAATTTCGTTCAAAGCCTGAAGTGAGAGGGAAGCGTCGATGGCTGATGCGGCTGACTACGACCGACCTCTCCAACTGGAGCGCGGGACGCCGGAGGCGGACGAGAGGCTTTCGCGCTTATGGGAAGGAGAGCCGGGCCTTCGTGGATGGCTTTCGACGGTCGATCACAAGGAATATGGCAAGCGCTACATCGCAACCGCTTTTCTCTTTCTGCTGCTCGGCGGAATCGAAGCGCTCGTCATGCGACTTCAGCTCGCCGGACCCAACCGAAACCTGTTGACCCCGGAACAATATGACCAGCTTTTCTCGATGCATGGTCTGACGATGATCTTCCTTTATGCGCAGCCTGTCCTGTCCGGCTTCAGCGTCTTTCTCTTTCCCTTGCTGCTCGGCACGCGCGACATGGCGTTCCCGCGTCTCAACGCCTTCTCCTATTGGATCTACCTCTTTTCCGGCATCTTCATTTATGCTGGATTCGTCGTCGGCTATGGTCCCAATGACGGCTGGTTCAACTACGTTCCTTATGCGCTGAAGCATTACAATCCCGGCCCGAATATGGACATCTACGCGCTGGGCATGATCCTCTTCGGCGTTTCGTCCACGGCGGGCGCCGCCAATTTCGTGGTCACGTTTCTGCGAACGCGCGCGCCCGGCATGTCGATCAATCGCGTGCCGATTCTCGCCTGGGGCACGGTGACGACGTCCTTCGGCATTCTGTTTTCCATTCCCGCCGTCAGCCTCGCCTTCTTCCTTTTGTGGATGGATCGGCAGTTCGACACGCATTTCTTCGATCAGGCTGGTGGCGGGCAGCCGCTTCTGTGGCAGCATCTCTTCTGGCTCTTCGCGCATCCCTGGGTCTATGTCGTCGTGCTGCCGGCGATGGGCATCGTCTCCGACGCCCTGCCGATCTTCTGCCGCAGGCCGCTCGTCGGCTACACGGTCGTGGTGCTCGCGACTGTCGCGACGATGGTGATGGGCTTCGGCGTCTGGCTCCATCATATGTTCGCGACGGGGATCCCGTTTCTCGCGCTTTCCTTTTTCAGCGCGGCCTCCTTCGTCATCACCGTGCCGAGCGCGGTCGCCGTCTTCGCCTGGATCGCGACGATCTGGACGGGCCGGCCGGTGATTTCAACCGCTTTTCTCTTCTTCACGGGCTTCATCGTGACCTTCGTCATCGGCGGCGTTTCCGGCGTGATGACGGCGGCCGCGCCGAGCGACCAGCAGCTCACCGACACTTATTTCGTCGTCGCGCATATCCACTATGTGCTGATCGGCATCAACGTCCTCGCCGTCATGGGCGGGCTTTACGTCTGGTTCCCGAAGATGACCGGACGGCTCCTCGACGAGCGGCTTGGCCGGTGGAATTTCTGGCTCGTCTTCCTCGGCTTCAACATCGCCTTCCTGCCGATGCATTGGACTGGACTCGCCGGCATGCCAAGACGAATCTACACCTATCCCGAGGGGCTCGGCTGGAGCCGCGTCAATCTCGTAACGACTACCGGCGCTTTCATTCTCGCGCTGGGCGTGCTGCTGCTGCTCATTAACATCTATGTGAGCCGGCGTCGCGGCGTGATCGCGGGTCCTGACCCCTGGGGCGGGCCGACGCTCGAATGGTCGATCCCGTCGCCGCCGCCAATCTACGATTTCGACGTCATCCCCGCCGTCGCCAGCCGTCATCCGCTTTGGGAGGCGGCCCTTCGGGAAGGCGCCGGCGAATCCGTGATTGATCGCGGCTTGAGGCTCGACGACGGAAAGGAAATGCTGTCGACCACGGCGCTCGATGCGGAGCCCGACGCCATCCAGAAAATGCCAGAAGATACGCTTGCGCCGCTTCTGACCGCGCTCGCGGCGACCCTGCTTGCGGCGAGCGCGCTCTTCCACGCGTGGATAATCGCGGTCATTTTCTTTGCGGCGCTTCTTGTTGCGATCCTCATATGGCTTTGGCCGCGTGGCGAACTCGGTCAGACAGCGGAGACCCGCAATGTCTGACGCCGCCTTTCGGGAGAGAAGCCTGCCGGTCGGCAGCGTCGGTCACAAGAGCTTCGGCTGGTGGGGCATGATCACCCTGATCATGACGGAGGCGTCGCTCTTCGCCTACCTGCTTTTCGCCTATTACTACTTTGTCGTTCATTATGGACGCGGGTGGATCCCGGAGACGCCGAACGTCACGCTCTCCCTTCCGAACACGGCGATCCTGCTTTTCAGCAGCGTTTTCGTCTGGTGGGGAGAGAAAGGCGCAGAGCAAGGCAGGCGCAGCCAGCAATCGCTTGGTCTCGCGATCGGCGTCGTTCTCGGCGTAATCTTCATGATCATCCAGGCGTTCGAGTGGCGCGAAAAGGCCTTCACGCTCGCCTCGTCTTCCTATGGGTCAAGTTTCTTCGTCACCACGGGATTTCATATGGCTCATGTGGCGGCCGGCGTGCTGATGCTCGCGGCGGTTCTTGCGTGGTCGTTGCTCGGCTACTTCGACGCCCGCCGCCACGCGGCTTTGTCGATCGCCGCGATCTACTGGCATTTCGTCGATCTCGTCTGGTTGGCGATCTTCTTCACCTTCTACATCACGCCGCGCATAGGATAAAAAATGGCGAAAGAGCTCATGAACGCATATGGGGTCGAGCCGCCGTCTCCTCACAAGCATCTCGTCTCGGACGCCGCTGTTTTCGGCGCGCTTCTTGCCGGCCCGCTCGCATGGTTGGCTCAGCTGCTGCTGAATTACGGCCTCGCAAGCCATGCTTGCTTCCCCAGAGAGACGCCGAGGGAAACGCTCGCGCAAGGCTGGATCTGGCTGCATTCCGGCCTGCTCGCCATCAATCTCGCCGCCCTCGCCGTCGCGATAGCGGGAACCGTCGCGGCTTTCTTCCTGTGGCGACGAACGCGCGAGGAGGCGGAGGGAGATCACGCACGCCTTCTCGAAGCCGGCCAGGGCCGAACGCGTTTTTTTGCAATATGGGGCGTGTGGTCCGGCGTCTGGTTTATCCTGCAAATCCTCTTCGGTTTGATCGCCGTGATTGGGGCTCCGGGATGCGGAAGCTGACGCTCCTTTCCGTCGCATTCTGCGCGGTCCCGCGACTCGTATTTGCGGATGCGCCAGGTCAGGCGCATGGCGGCGTTCATGGTTATGCGATCGGCGCGTTGCTTCTCGTAGCCATGCTCTATGCCGTAGGCCTGCGCAGGATCTGCGTCCGCGGCGCCTTCGGCCGCATCGTGGGACGGCGCGAGGCGGGCGCTTTCGTCGCCGGCTTGCTGACGACGTTCATCGTCACAGCTTCGCCCGTGAGCCTTCTCGGCGAGGCGCTGTTTTCCGCTCATATGGCCCAGCACCTCGCATTAATGCTGATCTGCGCGCCTCTATTCGTTGCGGGGAGAGCGTCGGTCGCTGCGACATGGGCGCTCTTGCCCGTCGCCCGGCTTCTGCATGTGCGCCTCGGCCCGCTACGCGCCCTTTGGCGGGCGCTCACGACGCCGCTCGCGGTGTGGATCTGGTTTATCGGCTTCTTCAGCATCTGGCATTTGCCCGGTCTTTATATGTGGGCGCTGCGATCCGAGGCCGCGCATGCGCTTGAGCACATGTCCTTCTTCGTAAGCGCCTACGGCTTCTGGTCGGTCGCCTTCGCGCCGTCGCGGCGAGGGACGCTTGGATATGGGGGCCGCGCGCTCTTCGTCGCTTCGGCTGCGCTGGTCAGCGGATTGCCCGGCGCATTGATTGCGATCGCCCCAAGGCCGCTTTACGCCCAACACGCCGCAACGACGCTGCGTTATGGCCTGACGCCGCTCGAAGACCAGCAGCTCGCCGGTCTCGTCATGTGGATTCCCGGCGGTCTCGCCTATATTGTCGCTGTGCTGGTTCTGCTGGCGCTCTGGATGCGGGAGGCGGAGCGAAACGCGCGCAAGCGCTCCGCCGCTACGGCGCTCGTCGCCTGCATAGCGGCGTCCGTTACGCTCGCCGGCTGTGATGACGCCGCGCCATGGCGCGGGCGACAAGCGACCGCCGCGCAAGTCCCGGGCGGCGACCCGCAAAAAGGCGCGCAATATATCGCCGCGATTGGCTGCGGCGCCTGTCATTCCATTCCCGGCGTCAACGGCGCGGCGGGGCTCGTCGGTCCGCCGCTCGACAATATCGGGCGGCGCGCCTACATCGCCGGCCTCTTGAGAAACACGCCGGCGAATCTCGAGGCATGGCTGCGCGATCCCCAGAAGATCGCGCCCGGCAATGTGATGCCGAATATGGGGATAAGCGAAGAGCAAAGCCGCCACATCGCCGCTTATCTCTACACGCTGAGGTGACAGGCTCAGCTCTTTTTCAGGATCGAGACCTTGCCGTTCGGCTCCAGCATCAGTCCTTTGTCCCGAAAATGTCGTCGAGCGTCATGGTCGCCCGTTTGCATGAGCGCTTTCGCGCTTACGGGCGTCATATAGTGTGGAGAGCGGTCAGCGACCCGCCGATAACATGCGCGCGATTTCGGGCAGACAGGATCCGCAATTCGTCCCCGCCCTGAGCTTGGCGCCGATCTCCTTCGCCGACCGGCATCCCTCCTTGATCGCGGTTTCGATGCGCGCGGCTCCGACGCCGAAGCAGGCGCAGACCGTCGGTCCTTCCGATTTGCCCGCGGCGCGCGGGGAAAGGAGCGCGAGTCTCTGGCGCCCTTCGACACGGTCGAGCGCGAATAATTCAATGGCCGCGTCCCAGGAGGGCGTCCCACCGCCCGCGTGAAGAACAAAATCAGCCCTGTCCTCGACAAAGACGGCGGCGCGGAACAGGCGTCGGGCTGGATCCGAGAACTCGACGAGGTCGGGCGCCGTCCGGGGGATAAGCAAGGAAGGCCAGTCCTGCGCAGGAACGTCGCTCGCCAGGCGATAGGCGAAGCCGCCATTGACAGGGATGCGCGTCCACCAAAAATCTTTCGGCAAGGAAATAGCTCGCCTGACCAGAAGGAATCCCTCGCTGGCGAAGTCGTGAGGCTCAACGGCGGCGGGCGTCGCCTTCATTTCGGGCTGGCCAGAGAGCGGATCGGCGAAGGGCGCGGTGAGGGAGCCGATGCGCGCCTGCGTCGCCGTTTCATCCGTCCAGTGAATGGGCGCGAAGATATGGCCCTCGGGCTGACGGTCGGTTGTAATGACCCGAAGGACGCAAGCGCCATACGCGGTGGAGACGCGCGCGAAGCCATTGTCCGCGAGGCCGCAGGCCGCCGCGTCTCGCGGATTGATCTCTATGAAAGGTTCGGACAAATGACGCGCGAGACGCGGGCTTGCGCCGGTGCGGGTCATTGTGTGCCATTGATCGCGAATGCGCCCCGTATTGAGCCGCAGCGGATAGGCTTGTGAAAGCTGCGTTGCGAGGGCAGGCGTTGCGGGCGTGACGAAGGCGGCGCGCCCATTCTTGCGAAAGAAGCGGCCGTCGCCAAAAAGGCGCGAGGCTCCCTTTGCCGCCCCGGCGGGGAAAGGCCATTGCGTGGGCTCCATTGCATCATAGGCTTCGTCGCTCAGCCCCGCCAATCCGCCGATATCGAAATCGCGCGCGCCGTCGTTCTCGAAGGCGGAAAGCGCCGCATGTTCACGGAAGACTTCGGAGACGGATCGGAAATGGAATCCGCGAAAGCCCATGTTTCTTGCGAAATCAGCGAAGATCCGCCAGTCAGCCCGCGCTTCGCCTGGGGGAGGTAGAAAGGCGCGCTGGCGTGACATGCGGCGCTCGGAATTCGTGACCGTGCCGTTCTTCTCCCCCCAGGCCCGCGCGGGCAAGAGGATATGCGCGCCGCTATTGATCGTGTCGTTCGAAAGCACATTGTCCGAAACGATGAGGAGCTCCAGCTTCTCCATCGCCGCGCGCGCCGCGTTCGCGTCGGGCAAGGAGGCCGCCGGATTTGTGCCGACAATCCAGAGCGCCTTTATTTTCCCCTTTGCGATCGCGTCGAACATATCGACCGCCTTCAGGCCTTCGCGCGTCGCCATGCGCGGCGCGTTCCAGAAGCGGCGCAGCCGATCGACGTTTTCGGGCTCGAAACCCATATGAGCCGCGAGGCTGTTTGCGAGGCCGCCGACTTCGCGCCCGCCCATGGCGTTTGGCTGGCCGGTCAGGGAAAAAGGCCCTGCGCCGGCTTTTCCGATGCGTCCTGTCGCCAGATGACAATTGAGGATGGCGTTGACCTTGTCCGACCCCTGCGCGGACTGGTTCACGCCCTGCGAAAAAAGCGTGACCGTCCGCTCCGTGCGCGCGAACATGTCGAAGAAGCGTGCGATGGCGCTCTCGTCGATCCCGGTCAGCGCAGCGGTCTCGGTCGCCGCCGGCGTGAGGCGGATAGCGCTTGCGAGCGCGGTCTCGAAGCCTTCGGTGTGTTCGTCGATGAAATCACGCCGAAGCGCGCCGGTCCGCGCGAGATGAGCGAGCAGACCGGAGAACAGAGCTTGATCGCAGCCCGGCGAAAGCTGAAGAAAGAGATCGGCGCTCTCCGCCGTCGCCGTACGACGCGTGTCCACGACGATGATGCGAGCGCCGCGCTCCTCCTTGTTGCGCAGGATGCGCTGGAAGAGAATTGGATGACACCAGGCGGCGTTCGAACCGACGAGAACGATGAGATCGGCTTCGTCAAGATCTTCATAGCAGCCGGGAACCGTATCGGCGCCAAAGGCGCGCTTGTGTCCCGCAACCGACGAGGCCATGCAGAGTCGCGAATTGGTATCGACATTGGCCGAGCCGATGAAGCCCTTCATCAGCTTGTTGGCGACGTAATAATCTTCGGTAAGCAATTGCCCCGAAAGATAAAGCGCGACTGCGTCGGGGCCGTGGCGTTCGATGATGTTCGAGAAGCCCCGCGCCGCTTCCTCGAGCGCGGCGTCCCACGAAACGCGCGAGAAGCCATGGTTGGCGCGCCGCATCGGGTAAAGCAGCCTGCCGTCGAGGCCAACCGTCTCGCCCAGCGCCGAGCCCTTTGAGCACAGTCGGCCGAAATTGGACGGATGCGCGGGGTCGCCCGAAACATGCGCACCGTCGCCATCTCGCGCGGCGAGCACGCCGCAGCCGACGCCGCAATAGGGACAGGTCGTTCGCGTCGCTAATGGCGCCGCCCGGATCGTCTCTGGCGCGCCACTCATTGTCGGCGTCAGTGTTGCTTCGTCGAGCATCAATAAACGTCCTGCTGATACCGTCCGGATTTCTTCAACGCGGCGACGAAGGCGATCGCTTCCTCGACGCTGCGCGCGCCGCATTCTGCGACGATATCAACAAGCGCGCGCTCGACATCTCTGGCCATCCGCTGCGCGTCGCCGCAGACATAGAAATGCGCGCCTTCGGCAAGCCAGGCCCATAATTCGCGGCCTGCCTGCCGCATGCGGTCCTGCACGTAGAATTTCTCTTCGCCGTCGCGCGACCAGGCGAGCGACAGCCGCGTGAGGAGTCCGGCCGCCTTCATCGCTTCGAATTCGTCGGCATAGAAGAAGTCGCAGGCCGCGCGCTGGTGGCCGAAGAAAAGCCAGTTCTTCCCCGTGGCGGCCGTCGCGGCGCGCTCCTGGAGAAAAGCGCGGAACGGCGCGACGCCCGTGCCCGGCCCCACCATGATGATTGGCGTCGTCGGATCGTCGGGCAGGCTGAAGCCGTGCGCTGGCTGCACGTAACTCTTCAATTTCTCGCCGGGCGCGATGCGCTCGGCAAGGAAGGTCGAGGCGACGCCGAGACGTTTGCGCTTGCCGACGACATATCGAACGGCGTCGACGGTGAGCGAAAGTCGCCCCTGCGCCGTCTTGGGGGACGACGAAATGGAGTAGAGGCGCGGCTGCAACGGTTCGAGCGCTTCGACGAAAGCCTCCGGGTGGGGGCGCGCATTGGGAAACTTCTGGAGCACGGCAAGCGCGTCCAGCGTTGCCCCGTCGCCATCGGGATCTTGCCCCTGCGCAAGGAGGCGCGCCTTTTCCCGCTGCGCGCCGCCGGTCATAAAGGAGACGAGTTCGAAAAGGGCGTCGGGCGCAGGCGAGAGCGAGACGTCGCATCGCAAGACCTCGCGTAGGGTCTTGCCGCGCACGGGCGTGAGATGGGAGGCGCCGAGCATGGCGATGATCTGGTCGACGAGACCGAGATCATTCTTCGCAAAGACGCCGAAGCTGTCGCCCGCCTTGTAATCGAGCCCGCTTTCGGAGAGATCAAACTCGACGTGCCAGGTCTCCTTCGCCGAGCCTTCTTTGTTTAGGCGACGGCGTGAGAGAAACAAGACGGGCGCGGGATTGTCGCGCGAACGCCCCGGAGACGATGGCGTTGCAGCCGGTTCCTTCACGCGCGGTTTGGACGTAGCGGGCGGCTCGTCAAGCTCGGCGGCGAGCGCTTTCAACATTCGCGCCGTGTCCTTGCCGCCGGGCGCACAGAGATTGAGCCTTGATTCCTTCCGGGCGGCGAGCGCGTCGGCGTAGCTCTCGCAATCATAGCCGCATTGTCCGCAATCCTGCTGCGCCATGGCGGCCATCATGCGCCGGCGCAGGGGGCGGCTCTCCGCAAGTTTCATGCGGTCGTCGATGGCGAGCGTCTGATCATGCCAGGGCGCTTCGCCATCATCGTTCGTGGCGCTTTCCAGAACGGCGGCGTTGGCCTGCGGCGAGAGCGGCGTGACGAGCGCATCGTCGGGCGCAGCGAAGCCGGCGAAGAAGCCATTCAGCCAGGCCCTTTGTTCGGGAGAGAAGGGCGCGTTTTCGGGAATGAGGCTTTCGGGCGGGGTTATGTGATTCATTCTGCAAACTCCGCTTCCGCAAGCCCACGAAGCGTTTCTAGGTCAAGCCGCCGCGCAAAGGATACAAAAGTTTCAAGCTCGTTCAGACGGGCGTCGCGATAGGCGCGCAGAAGGCTCGCAACGACTCTCGGCGTGTACTCGGCTTTCACATTTTGAAAAATCACACGCGCGATTCCGGCTTCTTCCGCGAAACCGCCCCCGACGAGAATGTGATATCCAGCGACGGCGTCGCCTTCGTCATTGATCGGGACGCGCGCGCCGATAAGGCCCACATCGCCGATGTAATGCTGCGCGCAGGAATGATGGCAGCCGGTCAAGTGGATATTGATCGGCGTATCCATCGGCGCGTGCGTCTCGCAGTGATCGGCGATCTTCGCGGCGTCGCTCTTCGTGTCGGCGGCGGCGAAGCGGCAGCCGAAGCTTCCCGTGCAGGCAACCAGGCCGGCGCGGACCGGCGAAACCTGCGTCGCCAATCCCAGAGCCTCGATCGCCTCGATCGCGCGGGCGATGTCACTGTCCTTCACGCCGGTAATGAGCAGGTTCTGCCATACGGTGAGACGCAGGCCGCCATCGCCCAGAGCGCGCGCAATTTCGGCGAGGCCGCGCGTCTGCGTGGGCGTCAAGCGGCCGAGCGGTAGAGAGACGCCGATCCAGTTGAGTCCGGCCTGCTTCTGCCTGTGCGCGCCGATATGCGCCTGTCGATCCTGGCGCGGCCGGGGCGCCACGGCGCCCTTGGGCGCGCGAAGGAGGGCGCGGCCCAGCTTTTCCTCCACCGCCGCCATAAATTTCTCGAAGCCCCAGGCGTCGAGCACATATTTCAGCCGCGCTCTGGCGCGGTTGGCGCGATCGCCATTCTCGATGAAGACGCGCAGGATTTTGTCGGCGACCTCGACAGCCTCGTCGGGATGCACGAGCACGCCGGCGTCGCGCGCGAAATCCTTGTGGCCGGTAATGCCGCCAAGCGCGAGGCGGAAATACACGCCGGGCTCGATCCCATGGCCGTCGGGAATGTCGACAGCCTGAAATCCGACGTCGTTGGTATCCTCCAACGCGCCGATGAGTCCCGCTCCATCGAAGGCGATATTGAACTTGCGCGGCAGGCCGTAGAGGGAGCGATCATTGAGGATGTGGTGGTGCATCGCGCGGGCGTACGGGCGCGTGTCGATCAGCTCCTGCGGATCGACGCCCGCCGTGGGCGTGCCAGTGATGTTGCGGACATTGTCGGCGCCGGATCCCCTGCTCCAAAGACCGAGATCCTGAACCGCTTCAACGACGTCGACGGCGTTCCGGGGCTCGATTTCTCGGATCTGGATGTTGGCGCGGGTCGTTACATGCAGATACCCGCCGCCCAGATGTTCAGCGAGATCGGCGAGGCCGACGAATTGCCAGTGAGTCACTATGCCATTCGGAATGCGCAGGCGCAGCATGTAGGACGACTGCGTGGGCGCGACATAGAAGAGCCCGTAATAGCGCCAGCGAAAATTGTCCGCGGGTTTTGGCGGAGCGTTCTCCTTCGCCTGTCTGACAAGACGCCCATAGGCGTCGAAGGGATGCTCCTCACGCTTCCATTTTTCCTGATCGGTCAGCTTTCCTCCCCGGGCCACGAGGCGGTCTTGCGCTTCGAAATGCGCGGCGTCGGGTCCCATCGGCTTTTGCGATGGAGCGGCCGGCGCTCGGCTGCGAACGGAAAATCCGGCGGTGAAGCCTTCGAGGTAGCGCTTCTGATCGAGCGTGAAATCTACCGACATGTCAGGCCGCCCTTCTCGATTGCGGCGCCTCGAACAAAAGTTCGTCGCGGATTTCCGCGATGCTGCCGCCGGTGCGGATAAGGTCGAGATATGCGCTCGCGCCGCTGGCGTCGCCGACGAGAATGGCGCCTTTGAGCCGGTCCCCGTCGATCATGAGCTTACGATAGACGCCGAGGCGCGCATCCTTGCAGACGATCTCTGAATCCGCCCCTTGCGCCATGAAATCTCCGGCGGAGAAAACACGCACGCCGGAGACCTTCAGATTGGTCGCGACGATGCTGCCGCGATACGTCTCTTCCTTGCCTGCGAACCGCGCTGCGAGGACGCGCGCCTGTTCATAGGCTGGCTCGACGAGCCCGTAGCATTGGCCGCGATGTTCGGCGCATTCGCCGATCGCGAAAATATCCGGGTCGCTGGTCGCGAGGCCGTTATCCACCGTGACGCCGCGATTGACCGAAAGGCCCGCCGCTCTCGCCAGTTCGATATTGGGCCGCACGCCGACCGCAAAGACGACGGCGTCGGCCTCGATCGATCGACCATCCTCGAACACGACGCCTTCGACGCATTCGTCGCCGCGGATGCTTATGGCGTTGGCCTGCAGCATTACGCGCTGTCCCTTTTCCTCGACGAGGCGACGCAGGATCGCCGCCCCCGCCTGATCGAGTTGGCGCTCCATCAACCTGTCCATGACATGGGCGAGCGTCACCCGCGCGCCGCGCTTTACGAGGCCATAGGCCGCCTCGAGGCCGAGCAGACCGCCGCCGATGACGAGAACCTTTGCGCCGCTGGCGCCGAGGCGCGACAACGCCGCGACATCCTGCATGTCGCGAAAGGTGTGAACCCCCGGAAGATCCGCGCCGTCGATCGGGAGGCGGATAGCGTGCGACCCAGTCGCAAGGACGAGCTTGGAATAGGCGACGCGCGAGCCGTCATCCAGCAGGACGATGTGCGCAGCCGTGTCGAGTTGCGTCACTTTCCTTCCGGTCGTCGCTTCGACACTATTCTTGCGCCACCATTCACGCGGCTTGAGGACGATGTCGTCGACCCCGATATCGCCCGTCAGCACGGAGGAAAGGAGCACGCGATTGTAGGCGAGATGCGGCTCTGCGCCGATAACATGGATTGCATATCGACCCGGCGCCAGCGCAAGGACCTCCTCCACGAAGCGAGTCGCCGCCATGCCGGCGCCGACAATGACGATGGTTTCCTTTTCCATCGACGTCATCTCAGGCCGCCTCGACATAGCGATGACGCTCGTAGAGGAATTGAAGCACACGCTGGCGGCATTCGAGGTAAGTCGGATCGGTCGCCAGCCCGATACGGTCGCGTGGGCGCTTCAGCGGCACGTCGAGAACCTCGCCGATCGTCGCCTGCGGCCCGTTCGTCATCATGACGATGCGGTCGGAGAGCAGCACGGCCTCGTCGACGTCATGGGTGATCATCATCACCGTATTGCCGAGGCGCTCCTGCAGCTTCATGACCTGATCCTGAAGATGCGCGCGCGTCAGCGCGTCGAGCGCGCCGAAGGGCTCGTCGAGCAGAAGGACCTTGGGCTGCATGGCCAGGGCGCGCGCGATGCCGATGCGTTGCTTCATGCCGCCGGAAATTTCCCCGGGGCGCCTGTCCTTTGCATGCGTCATCTGAACGAGCTCAAGATTGTGCATCGTCCATTCGTGCCGCTTGGCGCGCGTCGCCGTTTTGCCGAAAACCTTGTCCACAGCAAGACGGACATTGTCGTAAGCCGAAAGCCACGGCAGCAGGGAATGGTTCTGGAAGACGACGGCGCGGTCGGGGCCAGGCGCGTTCACCTCTTTGTCTTCAAGCAGCACACCGCCGCTGGTGGCGTTGGTGAGGCCCGCGACGATGTTGAGGAGCGTGGACTTCCCGCAGCCCGAATGGCCGATAATGGAGACGAACTGTCCCTTCTCGACCTTCAGGGAGACATTGTCGAGCACCTTGGTCGTATTGGCGCCGCGCGCGAAGACCTTGTCGACGTTTTCGATGCTGAGATAGCTGCTCATTCTTCTCCTCCCTCAGTTCGCCTGTGCGCCGCGCGTCGCCAGATTTCCGATGAAGGCGACAATGCGGTCGAGGATGAAGCCCGTAAGGCCGATGTAAATCAGCGCCACGAAGATGTCGGGAAGGCGCGAGGAGTTCCAGGCGTCCCAAATGAAGAAACCGATGCCGACGCCGCCGGTGAGCATCTCCGCCGCAACGATGGCGAGCCATGAAAGACCGACGCCGATGCGAAGACCGGTGAAGATGTAAGGCGCGGCGGAGGGGATCATTATTTTCCAGAAGAACTCTATGGAGTTGAGCTGCAGAACGGCCGCGACGTTGCGATAGTCCTGCGGGATGTTGCGGATGCCGACAGCCGTGTTGATGATGATCGGCCAGATCGAGGTGATGAAGATCACAAAGATTGCTGAGGGCTGGCTGTCGCGGAAAGCCGCGAGCGAAATTGGCAGCCAGGCCAGCGGCGGAACGGTGCGCAGCACCTGGAAAATCGGATCGAGTCCGCGCGTCGCCCATTGCGACTGACCGACAAAGGCGCCAAGCAGGACGCCAGCGACGCTCGCAAGGCCGAAGCCGACGCCGACGCGCTTCAGAGAAGTGAGGACGCGCCAGCCTAGACCCATATCTTGCGAGCCCGCTTCGTAGAACGGATGCATGAGCAACTCGTTCGCCTCGCTCCATATGCGCAGCGGCGAGGGCAGCGCCGATGTCGGGCCGATGCAGAGGAGCTGCCAGATAAGCAGCATCAGCGCCAGGGTGACGAGCGGGGGGATCACGGCCGCGAAGAATGCCTGTATATGCGCCTTGTATTTGATGAGCATCGGGGTGCGACGGCGACGATAGGCCTCCTCGATTTCCTCGTCATAGAAGGCGGCCGAGCGTTCATTGTTGGCGAGCGGCATGGTCATGTCTTGTCGTTCCCTTAGACTTCGGCGCGCTTGATGGACTGGCTCTTGAGATAGTCGAGCGGCTTCTCCGGATCGAAGACTTTGCCGTCGAAAAACGTCTCCTTGCCGCGCGAGGTCGAGGCAGGAATTTCCTTGGCCGATACGCCCGCGATTTTCGCCGCCTCGCGCCAGAGATCCTCGCGATTCACCTTGTCGACGAGGCCCTTGATGTCTGTCTTGGCGTCGAGCTTGTTCCAGCGCATGTCTTCGGTGACGAACCAGGCGTCATGGCTCTTGAAAGGATAGGCCGCGTTGTCGCGCCAGAATTTCATGCCGAATTTCGTGCCCTTGGCGGCGCGGCCATTGCCGTAATTGATGTCTCCCTTGAGGCGGCCGATAATGTCTGTGGCTGGCGTGTTGAACCATTGCCGACGCCCGACGATCTCGGCGAGCTCTGTCTTGTTTTCCGCCTTGTCGCACCATTGCTGGGCTTCGATTACGGCGGCGACGAGCGCCTTCGCGGCATTAGGATTCTTGTCCACCCATTCGGCGCGCATGCCGAGAGACTTTTCCGGATGCTTGAACCAGAGCTCGCCTGTCGTACAGGCCGTATAGCCAATACCCTGATTGGCGAGCTGCTCATTCCACGGCTCGCCGACGCAGAAGGCGTCCATGTTGCCCACCTTCATATTCGCGACCATTTGCGGCGGGGGAACAACGATCGTCGAGACATCCTTGTCCGGATCGATGCCGGCGGCTGCGAGCCAGTAGCGCATCCAGAGATCATGCGTGCCGCCAGGGAAGGTGACGGCGACCTTCACATCCTTGCCGTCCGCCTTTTTCTTTGCAAAGGCAGCCTTCAATGCGTCGGCTTTCACGCCAGCCTTCAGATCCTTGTATTCGTTGGAGACGGAAATGCCCTGGCAATCGAGATTGAGGCGGGCGAGGATATACATCGGCGTCGATGCATTGTTCTGAGTCACCTTGCCGGTCGAGATGAGATAGGGCATCGGCGTGAGAATATGCGCGCCGTCAATGCCGTTATTCGCGCCGCCGAGCACGGCGTTGTCGCGCAATGCGCCCCAGGAGGCCTGTTTCACAACCTCGACGTCGGGCATGCCGTATTTGGCGAAGAGGCCTTTCTCCTTTGCGATGATCAACGGCGCGGAGTCGGTGAGCGCGATATAGCCGAGGATCGCCTTTGTCGTTTCAGGTCCCGCGCCTTCCGCGAAGACGCCGCGCGGCAGGGTGGCGGCGAAGGCGGCCGCGCCCTTCAACAGACTTCGCCGATCGAGACACATGGGTGCGGGGTTGGATGTGCCGGACCTGTTCGACATTGCGTTCCTCTTTGTCGATCTCGCGGGCTGGGCCGGAGACAAAAAAAAGCCGCTGTCCGAAACAATCCGCGAGCGGATGTTCGGAACAGCGGCGTTGCTGCATGGTCCTGCGTCGGACCTGAGCGCCGGGAGAAGGCGCGTTCGGTTTACATCCCTGCAAGCCGGGCGCCAGAGCGCCGTAATGCGGCGAAAGCCATGGAAAACCGGGATTTGCAGGCGCCCGGCGCGTTCGCGTGGCGCCCGCGGGGCGCCGCGCGATTAGGCGGCAAGGCGCCAACTCTTTGAGCCGCGCGCTTGAAAAATGGCGTCACGGAGCAGCTCGGATTGCAAAAGAGCTCAGATGGGCGTCGATGTCACGCGCATCGAATGAGGCTCCCGAAAACGCGATGATGGACGGCGCTTCGTGGGCGTTGGCGATTGCGGCGGCGTCAAAGTAGTCGGGAGTGAAAACGCTCTGCGCGACGCGAAGCCCTTCCGCGGATCGATTGGCTTGCCCCCAGCGTCGCATCTGCGCATAGAGCCAGGCGGCCTGATAGGCGTCGGGACGTCCGGATACGCTGTCGCCGAAGATGAGACAATCAGGGTTTTCCTCGGCTTGGCCGAGCCGTCGTCCCGCCAGCGTGCGTCGCAAGGACTCGATATCTGCGCCGACGCGATCGGGCCGCGCGAGAAGCGCGGCGATTTCGTCGCGATTGTCAGGCGCGCGAATATAGTCGGCCCCTTTCAGGCAGGCGCGGATCAGGGCCTCGACGCGCGCAGGTTCGCTCTCTGCAAATTGTCGGCGGACAGCCAATGCCTTTTCGGGAGCCGGATGAAAAATCGCCGGACCCGGATGCAAGATGACGCCGACGCCCATGCCTTCCGCCACCGCGTTCCAGGGCGCGCCGACGCAAAATCCGTCGACATGGCCCTTGGCGAGATTCTCGACCATGTAAGGCGGCGGCAAAACGACAAGGCGAAGATCCCGGTCGGGATCGACGCCGCCTTCCGCCATCCAGTAACGCAGCTGATAATTGTGCGTGGAGAACGGGAAGGTCATGCCGAATGTTAGGGGGTCGGCGTTGCGCTTTTCCCGCGAGGAAACCACGGCCTTCAGCGCGCGCGCGCTGACCAAGGGGTCGTTGAGGTCTCCTTCGGCCGCAGCGAGGAGGCTTGAGTGGAGGCCCGGCGAAACGGTGATGGCGTTGCCGTTCATGGCGAGGTTCATCGCGGCGACCAAGGGCGCCCGCACATGGCTGAGGCCCAGGGTCGAGGCGATGGCCATGGGCGCCAGGAGATGCGCGGCGTCGTAATGTCCGATAGCAAGCCGGTCGCGAATATTGGACCAGGAAACCTCGCGCACGAGTTCGATCTCGAGCTCCTCGGCCGCGGCGAAGCCCTTGTCGACCGCGACGAAGAGGCTGGCGGCGTCGGCGAGCGGAATGAAGCCGATCTTGATCTGGCGGCTTGCGCTCATTTCAAAAGCTCCGAGGCCGTGATGATGGACTGCGCAATTTCAGCGATCTTCTTGCTTTCGCGCATCGCGACCCCGCGCATCAGCCGATAGGCTTCGTCCTCGGAGAGCTTCTTGGCCTTCATCAGGATGCCTTTCGCCCGGTCGATCGTCTTGCGTTCTTCGAGATCCGAGCGCGCGCGTTCCAATTCGCTTTGCAGCTTGGCGAAGGCATTGAAGCGTGAGATGCAGAGGTCGAGAATGGATTTGATCCGCTCCCTCTTCAGTCCGTCGACGATATAGGCGGAGACGCCGGCGTCCACCGAGGCCTGGATGGAGGCGGCGTCGGCCTGATCGACAAACATCGCAACGGGCCTGCGCACGGCGCGGCTCACCTGGAACATCTGCTCCAGTTCGTCGCGCGAGGGATTTTCGAGATCGATGAGAATGACGTCGGGGTCGATCGCGTAAACGCGTTTCAGCAAATTGTGCCGTTCGGCGATGCGTTCGACTTCCGTAAAGCCGGCGTCGCGCAACCCTTCTTCGAGAATCGCGGCGCGGATGGGGCTTTCGTCGACGATGATAATTTTCACGGGGTAGGGAAAGGGAGCGAAAGCGGCTCTGTGATCGTGCGCCTCGGCGAAACCGCTTTCTCCGCCAAGCGCTTAATTGTGAAGGGCATCCAGCAGTGCGTCAACGATTTTGACGACGGCGATGGCGCCGACCGTAATTGAAATGAGAACGCACGGCGTCTCCAGACAGCGCCAAGCGGCGCCGATGCTTGCGATAAGCCATGGGCGCTCCGGATTTGTCGACCGGTCGCGACAAAGCGTTGCGTCATAGCGGCGCCGTGCGCTCCCGATCGACATCGGCGAACGTCCCTGGTTTCGATTGGCGGAATGGCTTGGCCCAAGAAGCGGACAGCCTAGATCTTCACTTTGAGCGACATGCTCGCCTGCCAGTTCTTCATAATCTGCGGACCGTTCAGATTCTGGTAGACTGGCAGGCCGGCTTCGACAAGGAGCGTCCAATTGTCATAGCCGATGAACTTGCCGCTGATCGAGCCGCCGCCGAAGAGCTCGATTCTCTGGCCGCCATAAAAGAGCGGATTGGCCGGCATGGCGGCGCCGTTGATCGCCGGATCCCGCCCGCGAATCGGTCCTTGAAGCGAGGCGCTCGCACGGAAGGTCGTGGTGAGACCCGGTATCCACGTATAGCCGCCCCATCCATTGAATTCGTGCAGGTCGCCCCAGAGATAGCCTTGGCGGTTGGGCCCGAGCGGGAAGCGGCCGCGATAGGAGGCGCCCCACGACCATTGTCCCAGGTAACCTGCGTAAACAATGCCGGGCATGATGTCGAACGTGCCGGTTCCAAGTTGCATGCCGTAGAAGCCGCGAATGTTCTGCGCGGTTCCATTTGGCAGGATGAAGTCGTTGAAGGTCGCGGTGTTGCTGCCCGTCGGGAACGACACGCCGAGCGACATTTGAAAACGGTTGATCCCGTCCTGATAAATCCGATAGACGCCCGACAAGGCGAAATCGGAAATGCTCGCGGTTGCCGGGTAGTTTCTGGCGAGCGGCGCGATGCCTCTCGTCCCTTTGAAGACGAGCGCTTCCAGACTTTTCTCGACCATGCCGGCATTCAGCACGATGTTGAAATCCTTCGTCACGCCGTAACAGAGTCCGAGTATCTGCGTTCGATAGGCAATGTTCTGCGGAACGATACGGACGGGTTGCGTTGGGTTGAGAAAGAAGGGAACGGTCGAGACGACATATTCGTTCGAAACGGTTCGCGTTCCCATCTTGACGCCGGAGAGATTGCCAAGGGTCGGCGTGAGGGAGACGACGAGTTTGCCGGCGGGCGGCATGTCGACGCCGAAGACGCCAAGCGGCCCTGGGGGCGGCGCTGGAGGGGCGGCCGGGGCCGCAGGCTCGGGAGAGGCGGGTTTTCTGGCGATTTCCGCCGCTTGCGCGCCGAGCGCCACAAGGGAAAGCGCTGCGCCTGCAATATGGATTTGCGCGCGATTGCGCACATGGAAAAATTGGCGTCCCTTCTTCATCGTCAGCCTGCCGGTTCGTCGGGCGCCTTTCGCGTTCCGCAAAGGCGTCCAGCACAAAAAAAGCCGCTGCCCGAGAAGCGAGCGCCTGATGGCGTCTGCGCTTTCGGAACAGCGGCGTTGCTGATTGTGACCCGCCTTTGGGTCGATCCACGCGTGGTGGCTGCGAAGAAGTTTGCAAATATCAAGCCATGTGTTGGCTTGTGCCGCTTTTCCCCCTTTTCAAGGTTTCGCGAGCCCGGGGCGGGGCGCATGCAAAATGGTTTGCCGAATTTTCAGCCGGCGGTCTGGCGAAGAAGCGTACAGATCGCCGCCCTTTTGCGCGAGATGCGCTACGCCGCCTTCGCGTCGAGCGGCGCCATGTCGAGCCCGCGAAAGATCGCGCAGCGTTGGAAGGCGGCGAGGTCCGGCGGAGCGTTTTTCTGGTGGCAGAATTTCGCGACGAGCTTTGCGAGGCCCTTTATGTCGCGTCCGGTCGCCTGCGGGAACACCTTCACAAGCGCGTCTATGAGCGCGTCATCAAGGGCAAGGTCGAACTGCTCCGCCATCACGCGCCAGATGCGGGCCCGCGCGGCCTCATCCGGTGGATGATAGCGAATAAGAGCGATGCAGCGGGAGACGATGGCTTCGTCTATGTCGTCGACGCGGTTGGTCGTGAGGAAGAGAAGCCCGTTGAAATATTCCAGCACGCGCAGAAACACGCCGACGACGGCGTTCATCGCGATATTGTCGTCTCGCCGCTTGATATAGACGTCGGCCTCGTCGATCAGCATCACTGCGCCCCAGCGCTGGGCGCGCGTCAATATTTCCTTGAGGGCGGTCTCCATGGCGGCGACGTTGAGGCCGAGCTGCCCCGAATGCACGCGATAAAGCGGGCGCTGGATGATCTCCGAGTAAACCTCCGCCGTCAGCGTCTTGCCGACCCCGGGCGGGCCGGCGCAGAGAACCGTCGTGCCGCCGGATTTGCCCTGCACGATGTCCTCCATCAGCACATCCATCTCGGCGGTGAGAATGTCGATGAGGTCCGTCTGCTCTGGCGGCAAGATGAGTTTCTGCTTGAGCGCGGGCTTGTATTCGTATGGCCGCATCTGATCGACATGCACCCAGACATATTGGTGCAGGTCGAGATGAAACATGAAGAGATAGGGGTGGACGGGGACGCGGGTGAAAAGCCTTTCCGGGATCCGCGCCTGCATCGCGGCCAGCTCGTCTTCCGCCGCGAAGCGGTTGCTCTTGCCGGCCTTGCGCAGGAAGTGGCCGAGAATGTCG
Organism: Methylocystis parvus; assembly: GCF_049675845.1. Lineage (GTDB taxonomy): Bacteria > Pseudomonadota > Alphaproteobacteria > Rhizobiales > Beijerinckiaceae > Methylocystis > Methylocystis parvus_A. The sequence goes on along the minus strand of NZ_CP187161.1, from coordinate 2,383,891 downwards.
CCGGGGGCTTCCAGCGTGAGGCTGCGCGCGGAAAGAACCCCCTCGTCATTGACGAGCCGCGCTTCGGCGCCGCTCGTCGAGAGCACGACAATGTCCTTGCGCGCCCAGTCCGTGTCACGATGGGTGGCGTTGGGGTCCTCGGCGTGGAAGCCGACGCCATTGGCGCTGAACTGCTGGCCGTAGCGGCCGCGCCATTTGAAATAGGTTTCGCTCGACGCCTCGAAGGCCGCCACGAGTTCAGGCGTTTCGCGCAGAAAGCCCTTGGCCGCGAGGATCTCGCTCACCGTGCGGCCGGCGAGATCGGCCGCCATGATGCGGATCATGCTCGACTGGAGCGTCCCCTTGGCGTTGGCTTTCATCTCGATAAGGATCTTGCCGGCTTCGTCATTCGACGCCGGAACATAATCGAGGCGCGTCACGAGATAGGGCAGGGGCCGCGCGGCGACGCTCGCCGTGAAGAGCCACCCATGGATCGGGCGCGCCGTCAGATAGCGCACAAGGGCCGGAAGCACGTCCTCGAGATCGCCGCTTTCAAAACGCTGGCCTTCGGCGGCGAGCGCGACGCGCAGCGTTGCGAGCTGCGCGGCGCGGGCGCGCAATTCAGGACCGGAGCTGCGGTAACGGTCTTCGAGGAAGTCCAGCTCGTCGCCGGAGAGATGGCCAAGATCGACTTCCACGCGGTCGCTGAAACGCAGTTGCGACGCAAGCGCGCCATGGACCGGGAAACGCGCGATCAGGGCCTCAATGTCATTTTTCTCGATTTCGATATTCATGGCTTCAGCCGCCGCTCGTCTGGATAGGGAGGAAGCGTGAGGATGCGCGGATCTTCGACGGCGCCGCCGACAGTGAAGTGGTAGACATCCTGAAACTGCATGTCGCCCGGCGCGAGGCCGATGAAAGCGTGAACCTCATCGTCGAAAAAGCAGCCGATGCCGGCGCCGGCCATTCCCACCGCGGTCGCCCAGAGGTAAAGCGCCTGGCCGATGAGCCCCGCTTCCCAATGCAGGCGCCGGTATGCATGGGGGCCGTCCTCTGTGAGCGTGCGCTCGAAATCCGCGATCATCGCAACGGCAAAACATCCTTTTCCCGCGATCGGCTGAAGGCAAGAGGCGCGCGTGGCTTCGCGCTCGACCGCGCCGGCGCGCAGGCGGAAGAGAGGGAGCGACGTGAGACCGGTGGCCGCCCATGCGAAATCCGGGGAGAACGCCTGGCGCAGCCGCGCGACCGCGTCGTCTTGTCGCGCAAGGAGGTAGAGCCCGGGCTCGAGGCCCTGGACGCGATGGACATAGAAGAGAAGGGTCAGCCTTGGCGGCCAGGGGAAAGCGGAGAGCAGGGGCGCGGCGCCTGGCAGCGTCGCGGCGCAGATGCGGCGGAAGGCGTCGAGTGAGAGCGTGGCCTCCCCGTCCATGCGCTGCACGCTGCGGCGCGCGCGGACAACGTCGCCGATAGAAGGGCCGGCGAAGGGTTGCGCTGGATGCGCAGCCGACGGCGCTAGCCCCGCGGTCATCGGCTTGAAACAAAGCCGCAGGGCTCGATCGACGACGGGCCAACCGTCATGATCCTCGCTGAGTCGATTGGCGACCCCAAGGAAGCAGCGAGGCGCCTCGAGCAGCGATTTCGTGTCGAGGGCCGGCGATGCAGCGCCGTCGGTGGCGATCCAGAGCAGAAGATCCGCGTGTTCTTCTTCCCGCCGGTGGAAGGCGTCGGCGCGGTCGAGCCCTATGAGCGCGCCGATGTCATCGTCTGAAGGCGGCGTCAGCGCCTCTGCGCGCCAGCCGAGCGCCGCAGCCGCTTGCGCTACGGCGCCAATGGCGTGCCCGGCGTCGAGCTGACAATAGCGATAGGCGCGCTCGCCATATTTCCAGGATTCGCGCCACGGAATCGCGCTGAGCGCGACGAGGAAGCCGCCATCGGGAAAAACCTGCGCCGCTTCATAACGCGCGCGCTCTTCGAGGCCATGCGCCATTGGCGCGTAATGAAAAAGGCCTGCCGCAGCGTCGCCCGGAAGCGCGTTCAGCAGCAGATAGGCTTCCGTCGGGTGGAGGTTGCCGGAGGACGGATTGTTGCGCACCGCCCACGTCGCGCCTTCGACGCTCTTCCAGGCGCTGAGGCCGAAGGCGAGCTCAAGAAAGAGTCCAAGCGACGAAAGATCAAGCGTCGCGGCGGCGGGCGCAGGGCCGGGAAAGCTCGGGGTCGGGCCGTCGCTCAATGGCAGCTCGATCAACTGCGCGCCCTCGAAACGCCGATAGGGCGAGGGTTGCGACGTCCAGTCGAGAAAGGCGGGCCCGAGCGCATAGCGCGTCGACGCGTGCTTTGTGCGCGCGTGATAGCCGCGAATGTCGGTGGGCAAAGCGTCGGGATTGGCGTTCATCGAGACGATCGTCTCGCAATGGCGCGGAATTTGATCGGCATGCCGGGCGTCTCTCCGATGACGGACGACGCCGACATTCAAGAAGGGCGCCCATCGTTGAGATTCGGCGACTCAGTCTAAAATCAGTCGCTTACTGGAGCGCGAAACGGCCCATGTCCAAAAAGTTCACCCTGTCGCTCGACGCGCACGGCGTTTTTGGCGTATTGGCGACATTAACTCTGGCAGGGCAGCCGGCGCGGCGCTTCACCCTGCAGGAGGCCTCGATCGTCGCCAAAGCCATCGAGGCGGTCGCTCTTGGAGCGAGCGTCGAACGGCTGATCTATATGAGTCCGATCGCCAGCGACGAGGATTTCGACGCTCATGCGTCGGCGGAAGGCCTCACCATCTCCTGCGCGGGCTTTCCAGCGCTTTTGCTTGTCTGGCGAGAGGCCGCGGCGCTGGCTGACAGGCTCAGAGCGGCGGCCGGAAAATAAGCGCGCGGGCAGTCCGCCCGCGCGCGGCTTCCTATCGGCACATCTCGCGGTAGCGCCGGCAATTGCCGCGCCCCACTTCGCCGAGCTCTTCCTTGTTGAGGCAGGCGCGCCGCAGCTCGCGACAGTCCGCTCCAGAACCCCAGCGGCCCCGGTAATAGTCGCGGTGGTTCACTTGATAAATCTGCGCGTCGGGGGAAGGCTGGCTGGGGATCGCCGCCGCCGGGAGCGCAAACAAAGCCGCCATGCCGAACGCAAGAATGTAGCCGCGCATCGTGTCCTCCTGTTCAGCCCCCGCCTCGCTCGCTACGGGTTTGGGCGTTTGCGGGCGAGTTAGCCGTAACGGCCTGAAAGACTGCTTGTTCCGGAGGAGGGCGGATGACGCTAGCGACGCTTGCCGCTGAATTGGCGACGACACGCGGGCGAGAGCGCCTTCATGTTGGCCTTGAGGCACTTCTCGACCGCGATGGCGTCCGGCTCTTCCGACGCGCAAAGCCGGTGCGAATCTTTCTCGCACGCCGCTTTTTGCTTCGCCGTGCCTTGCGCGACGGCCGGTTGAAGGAGCAGGGCGGAGAAAAGAGAGATCAGGAAAAGATTGCGCATGATGGCCTCTCTCTGTTCATTCCCGACGCGTCGAGACAGGCGTGAACTGGGTCCGAAAGGGAAGATATCAAGCGCGGGCGTGCGCGCCTCCCCATCAGGCAGTCGCGAATTCGACTTTCAACGTGGCTCCGGGCGCATCGCCCATTTGCAGGGCGCCGCCAAGCTGTGTTGCGAGTCCGCGCATGATGTTCATGCCAAGGGTCGCGACGCGCTTTTCTGTGGCGCTGACATCAATGCCGGGCCCGTCGTCGCGTATGGTGAGCAGCAGGCGACCGGTCTCCTCCTTTGCGAGTCTGACCTCGAAGCGCGTGCCGAGCCCTTTGCCGAACACATGCTTGGCCGCGTTGGTCGCGGCCTCGTTCACGAGCAGGACGAGCGCGGTGATTTGATCGAGGGAGAGAGCGGCGCCCGCCTCGACATCAATCCTGACGTCGACCGGCATCTCTCTGAAGGTCTCTTTGAGAACATCTTCGATCACGTCCTGCAAGCCATCGGCGAGAGCCGTTCCGTCATGAAGGCGCCGGTGCAGGCGGGAGATGGCGCTGATTCTATCTTCCGCCTGCGAGATCGCGTTGATGGCGGCCGCATCGGAAACGCCCCTTCGCGCATTCCGCAGCATGACGACGGCGAGCTGCAGATTATTGGCGACGCGGTGTTGAAGCTCCCTGAAGAGCTCCTCTTGGATGCGCTTGGCTTTTTCCAGACGCTCCACCAGCGCGCGCAGCGCCGCCACAAGCACGAGAATAAAGCCTGCGACGAGACTGAAGCCAATGAGACTCGTGAAAGTATGGGGATCCTTGACCTCGAAGGAGTTGATGGGCTCGAAGAAAAAGAACCATCCGGCGACCGTCGAGAGCAAAAGGACGAGCAGGCCCGGACCCCAGCCGCAAATCAAGGTCGCCGCAGCGATGCCTGGGTAAAAGGTCAGGAATTTCATCTGCACGAGCCAGGGCGCGAGCAGAATGCGCACGCCGAGACAGACGGAGAAGATCGCCACCGCGAGTAGCCATGTCCAGGCCCCTCGCTTCTGCGCGGAGATTCGAGCAAGCTGCGTAGTCCAAGCCATCCGGTCCTAACCTTTCAGGCGGCTAACGGAAGATAATTGTCGCCGGCCCTGGACCAAGCGCGCCCTTTGCTTCATTTTGAGGCTCGGTCGTGAGGATCGCCTGCAACGAGGCGGGAATCGCCGCTGCTTGGACGGCGCCTTTCAATGCAGGTTGCGAAGGCGGCAGAACTTGGTGCGTCCGCCGTCCTTGTTCGTCCGCCAGCGGCATCCGGCGTTCGCTGGTTGATGGTCGTAGAGATGCGCTTCGGCGCGATGTTTGCGATCGAAGGTCTGGTTCGAGAAATCGTTTCCGCCCACAAAAACGTTGTCGCCGAACCGCACCTCGCAGAGGGCCGGCGATATGGCGGCGAGGAGGAGCGTGACGGCCGCGATGGCCTGCAAGGCGGATTTCGCAATCATGTTCGTCTCCCAAGGAGACGCATCATAGCAAAAAGCCCGGTCTTGAGGGACCGGGCTTTCTTTCGCCGTCGAAAAGCGCGCAGGGGTTACGACCGCCCGCTCTCCGCGTCGATCCTCAATATGCCCTCAGCGCAGGGGCCGACGCGCCCCAATTGAAGTGATAGTTCACGCCCGCGCGGACAACGTGATATTCCGGATGGCGGCGATAACCCCAGTTGCCTCCGAACCAGCCCTGCGTGCCGCCGCTGGAGAGATCGGTGAAGAGATATTCGCCCTTGGCCGACCAGTTGGGCATGAACATCCATTCCACGCCGCCGCCGACGGTCCAGCCCGTGCGGGTGTTGCTGTAGCCCGTGAACTGGCCCTGCACGCCGCCATAGGCGAAGCCGCCCGTCGCATAGACGAGGAAGGTCGGGGTGAAGAGATAGCCGGCGCGGCCGCGAACGGTGCCGAACCAGTTGAGCGCGACGCCGACATTGCCGGAGGGGGCGAGCGGCGCGAGGATGCCGCCGGGCGTGACCGGGCTCGGATAAACGGCCCAGGCGGCGTTGCCGCCCGACTGCATGCTGGTGCCCTGGAAATCCGTCTCGGCGCCGAAGACGAGCGACGCCATCTGGTAGTTGTAGCCGATCTGGCCGCCGCCCACGACGCCGCCGGCGCTGCTGCCGCCATTGGCCGAACCGGGCAGGAACCACAGGCCCCCGGCGACGGGATCGGTATAGGGCGTGAGATTGGCGTTGTTGAGGCTGTTGGCGCTCCAGCCGCCGCCAATATTGGCGCCGACATAGAAACCGGTCCAGGTCATGACCGGGGGCGGCGGGGGCATGTAGACGGGGGGAGCCTTGCGATAGGGCAGATCGGCGGCGCTCGCCGAACCCGCCGCAGCCGCCAAAATAGCCATGGCGGCGAAAGTGGATTGACGCATTACTTCAACTCTCCGTTACGCTTGCGCGGACTGGCTGCGATCGACGTAATCGACCTGCTAAATATTAAGCCTAAGAAGAGTTAATTTTTTGCGTGACCTTGGCCGGGGAGGCGCAACTTTTCCCGCCCTTTGGGCAAGCGTCATTCGCACGCGCGCAGCTTTTCCGCGATGACGAATTTGCGATAGACGAGCCCGCAATCCGAAATCGCCTTGTCGAGAAACACGGGCCGGCGAGAATCGCACGTCACGCCGACGAAATCGGGGTTCGACGCGAGTCTGTCGAGCGGCGCTTCCTGTTTGGGCGTGGTCAGCGTGTTGTCGACAAGCGCATGCACCACAGGAGCCCATATCGCCTGGAGCCGTTCACGCCGATCGTGATGCGTCGCTGTTATGTCGTTGGCGATGGCCGCCATCGCCTCGTTCGCTTCTTCGACCCAAGACTCTGTCGTCAAACGAGCCTCCCCATTCAGTCGCCACTCCAGATAACCCGGATCATATTGACGCTGTCTCGGGGGAATTCTTTTGGCCGATCTTTTCCTGCGAATGTCTCGAATATTTTCAGCCGCAAAAAGCCAGAAACAAATGCTTTATCCGTTGTTTGGAAAGTTCGGCCAAGGTGCGGAGCGGCGCGTCGCTTGCTGAGTTGGACGCGTGCAGTCATTCAAATCGGTTGAAGGAGCCTCGAATGCTCAGTGGGAATTACACGAAAAGCGTTGGCGTTCTGGCCGCCGCGATGTCGTTTCCTCTCTCCGTCCTTCGAAGCGTCATGCATTTCCCGACGGCGCTGGTCGACATGATGGAAAAGCACGGGACTGAAAAATAGGCGGCGACCGCCGTTTCGGCGATCAATTTGCCTTTGTCGGCGCAGGGCGAACGGGAGTCGCCCTACGCTCTCTACTTCACCGCGCCTGTGGCCGCCTCACCTCCAGCGTCAGGCACTTCGCCGCGCCGCCGGCCTTGAGAAATTCGGAAAGCGGCGTGAGAACGGGAACCAAGCCGGCGCAGCGCAACCGCGCCCGCAAGCTCTCCGACGCGTCGTTCATGAAGACGCGACGCCCGATGGCGACGGCGTTGCAGGCGAAAGACGCCGCGTCTTCCTCGCTCACTTCAATACGTTTTTCCTTCGGCGTCAGCGACGCGATGAGCGCTCGGGACTGTTCGTCGAAAGCGTTCGGATAATACATCAGCCATCCGCCCGGCAGCGGGCAGAGGCATGTGTCGAGATGATAGAAGCGGGGGTCGACGAGCCTCAGGCCAACGGCGCGCGTCTCGAAGATGCGCTCGAGGAGTTTGGGCGCCTTCTCGCTCGACCGCCATCCATGGCCGCACCAGATCAGGTCCCTGGCGCGGTCGAGCAGCGCGTCGCCCGCGCCTTCGAAGGGGACGTCCTGCGGCCAGGATGCGACGGCGAAGCCCGCCCGTTCGAACCAGTCGCGAAAGAACGCCTCTTCGGGTCGTCTCTCCTTGGCGTGGAAGCGCGTGACGACAGCTTTTTCGCCAATCGCGAGTCCCGCATTGGCGGTGAAGACCATATCGGGCAAACCCGCGACCGGCGCGATGAGATCGAGCGGGCTCACCAGGGCGATTTGCTGGCGCAAATTTTCCCACTGTTCCTTCGCCAGCGTCACATGCGTTCGGCCGATCTGGTTCTCCATCCAGGGATTGATGACGTAATCCACCCCGAAATGATCGGGCGCGCACATCAGGAGCCGCGCGTCGCCACGGGCTGCGTTCGTCACCTCGGTCCCCGAACGGTCGGCGACATCCATGAGCGCGGGGTTGAAGTTGCGGGTCATGCGGGTTTGCCTTCGATCAGTCTGCGAGATTGACGGCGTCGCGCGAGGGCGTGCGGCGCCTTTCCGATTGCGGCTGCAACAAAGCGAAGAGATCCTTCGGATTGGCGGGCGCCGCGGTCAGCTCGATCTCTGTTCCGACGCCTGTCTCGCGCGCGAGATCGCGTAGAAGACGCAGGACGGCGAAGTCCTCAAGGGCGAAGCCAACGCTATCGAAGATCGTGACGGCCCCAGGCGAGGTGCGACCCGCATGCGCGCCGGTGAGCAACTCGTGCAGCTCCGTGACGGGATGTTCCGGCGCGAGCTGCTGGATTTCGCCCTCGATGCGCGTTTGCGGGGCATATTCGACGAAAATGTCCGAACGCAGGAGAAGTGCGCGGGCGAGCTCGGTCTTTCCCGGGCAATCGCCGCCGACCGCGTTGATATGGGTTCCGGCCGCGATCATGTCGTCGCCGAGAATGGTCGCGCGCTTCTTGTCCGCCGTGATCGTCGTGACGATGTCGGCGCCCTCCGCCGCCGACCGGGCGTCGACGCAGCGCGTGATCTCCAGTTCGACAGGCGCCATGTTGCGCACGAATTTTTCTGTCGCCTCGGCGTCCACGTCAAAGACCCGCAGGCGGTCGACGCCGAGAACTTCTCGAAAGGCGCTCGCCTGGAATTCCGATTGTGCGCCGAGCCCGATCAGCGCCATTGTGCGGCTTTCCGGGCGCGCGAGACGAGACGCCGCGAGGACCGAGGTTGCGGCGGTGCGCAAGGCTGTCGCGAGCGTCATGTCCGAAAGGAAGATCGGATAACCCGTCTCGACGTCGGCCAGCGCGCCGAAAGCCACGACGGTCTGCAGGCACAGGGCCGTGTTGCCGGGATGGCCGTTCACATATTTGAAGGCGAAGGTTTCGCCGTCGCTCGTCGGCATGAGTTCGATGACGCCACCCGGCGAGTGGCTCGCGAATCGCGGCGACTTGTCGAAATCGCGCCAGCGCGAGAAATCCTGTCGCAGATAGTCGACGAGACGAAACCAGAATTGACGGGCGCCGACCCGCTGGACGAGCCGAGCGACATCCCGTGCGCTCAAAAAAGTGACCATTTCCCGCATCCCTGCCATGGTGTGTGGGGAGAATGGTAGGGCGCAGTCGCGTTGATAGAAATCGCAGGAATGTGCAAATCAGCATAGGAAATTGCGCAAATCGCCATACATACTGCTCAAACAGGCAGAGGCGGGCATGGACGATCTCGATCACCGGCTCATCGCGGCGCTACGGGTCGACGGACGGGCCTCGCTTTCCGAACTCGCCAAGAAGCTTGGCGTCTCGCGCGGCACTGTCCAGAACAGGCTCGACCGGCTGGTCGCGGCCGACGTGATACTGGGCTTCACCGTGCGCCTGAAGGATGGCGCGCAGAGCGACCGCATTCGCGCAATCATGATGATCGAAGTCGCAGGAAAAAGCACGCGCAAGGTCGTGCACGCGCTACGCGGTCTGCCGCAGATCCACGCGCTGCACAGCACGAATGGCGCCTTCGATCTTATTGCGGAGATCGAGGTTGAAAATCTTGTTGAGTTCGATCGCGTCCTGTCGAGCGTGCGGTCGATCGAAGGCGTCGCGCGCAGCGAAACGAACCTGCTTCTTGCGCCAGCCTAGAGAGGCTTGTCCGCGCTCGTCGCCCAATTCGCCATGAGCGCGTTGCTGGGCAGGCTTTTGTCGGTCACCTTCCGCGCCTGAGCGACGCCCGTCACCGGCAGCCCGCGTGGATCGATGAGGCCGAGCTGCACGAGCACGGACGCCTGATCCCAATAGATATGCTCATGGACCACCTTGCCGTCCTGAAACTTCACAATGGCCACAAGGGGGACCTCGACCTTCCGTCCGGTGGGCGGCACGTCCGGGACCATCCAGTCGATCTCGGATGTGTGCGTGAAGCAAAACAGCATCTCGTCCACGAGGCTCTGCGTTCCTACGGTGCGGCTGATGGGGATGAGCTGCGTATCCGGCGGATTGGCCCCGATGAAGTGGTGTTTGTAGAAGCGCCTCAGCTCGTCATGACCTACGCCGCCGGTCATGGTGGGAATGTGGTTCACATAGGGCGCATCGACCATCGTCGCCATTGTCGCATCGACGTCCCGGGTTTCGAATTCGCAGCGGCAGTGCTCTTCCCACAAGGCTTCGAGATCATAACCCGACATGAGCGTTCTCGGCTGTCGTTTGAGGGGCAGCCAAGTCTTTCCTTGTCCCCGGCGGCGGTCAAGGCGATCGGGGCCTGAGTTCTGTCATGGCGGGGGCTTTTCTCAGCGCGCCCTGCGGCGTTGCCGGCCTTCCTCCGCGCCACGCGGCGCCTCCAGGCGCGTTAGCGTCTTTGCGGGACGTGGAGAAAAAGGACGCGCCGAGCAGGCCTGTCGATGCAGGGCTTGCAGGGTCTCGGCCGATTGAAGCGCATCGAGCATCGGCGCGCAGACGAGCCGTCCAGCCGATGGGTCGAGATGACAGACCGGATCCCACAGCCCCATATGCGTCCAGATATCGCGATCGTGCCATTCAGGCATGCCGAGAATAGGGTAAAGACATACGCCGCGCAGCGGCGCGCCTTCGATCAGTAAATTCTCTGCGGCGCGCACGACTTCGCGCAGCCATGGCCCGCGATTGTCGCCGACATGGCTTGTCTCCGTGATGATCACCTCTCGCCCGTAGCGGCGGCAAACCTTGCGCACCAGCGCATCCAGCGGGGCCCGGCGCGGATCGTCGTCGTCGAGGGGGCGGAATATTCCGTCACCGTCCGCAGGGCCTTTCAGCTCCCACTGATTGGTCCAGTAATAATTGATTCCCACGATATCGAGATGAGCGGGGCTTCCGCCGAGTTCCGGCAGCAGCGTCCCGCAAAGCATGTCCCATGACTGGAATACAAGCTGCTCGTTGAAGTGATCCGCCTCTTCAGCGAGATTCGGCCTGTCCGACGGCGGCACGACCCGGCACAGGGGATCGACACTGACGATGCGCGCCTGCGGGATAGCTGCGCGTATGGCGTTGACGCCGGCGATCGCCGCCTGAGCGAGAGCTACCTTCAGCTCCCAGCCCCGTCCAGTCGCGTGCGGCGCGAACAGTCCCTTTTCGCCGGCGGCGTAGGCCATGAATGAGGGCTCGTTGATCGGCGTGAAGTAATACGGTCCCTCCATGCGCGAAGCGATGAAGCGGGCGATCGCGTGGCAGTAATCGGCGAAACGCCGCGGAAAGGCTTTCGACCAGAGATCGACGTCCCGGGGAAAGCCATAATGAAAGAGATCCCAAATCACCTCGATCCGTCGTCGCTTGGCGGCCTCGATGAATGGCTTCACGGTAGAAAAGTCATGGCGCCCGGCCGCGTCGACGAGCGGCCATCTCACGGTCTCGCGAACCGCGTGAAGGCCAACAGCGGCGATGTCGCGATAATTCTGGTCGACCATTCTGTCATGGCCCGTCGCGACGACCTGGTCGAACCATTCTCCGTGCCGGTTGTAACCCGTCGAGCCCTCGAAGCCGGCGAGAAAGAAACTGCGAAACATGCCTGTCCCTCCGTATTGGTTCGCTCTCAAATTGGAGGAGAAAAAGGGCGTTATCTTGCGCCCCGGCGATGGAATAGCGCCTGCCTGTCTTGCAGGCGTCCGACAGTTTCGCTTCCGCTGGATGCGAGCCGTTCGTAGGCATTGACCAGCGGCGTTTCGATCCGCGCCAGATCGCCGCGCGGGTCGGGGTCGAGATTCCAAAGTCCCATCTGCAGCAGATGGTCGTGCAGAGGCCGATTGCCCTGCCGATAGGCCCAGGTCACCAGGGCGAACATGGGCCACCATGTGTAGCCGACAAGAGGAATTCCCTCTGAACGTAGTTTTCCAACGGCTTCGACAGAGCTGTTCAGCCAGCCGAGGCGCCTTGCAACCGAGCCCTTGTCGGCTGTCTCGGAAATCATCAACGGGACGCCGTAACGCCCGAAATAAAGATAGCCCAGCTTCTCGATCAGCGCGCCGGACGCATGGGGCATCCGCACCCGCAGCCGTCCCTCTTTGTCGCGCAGAAGACGCTTGCTGGTGAAGATCGGGTAGAGATTCATGCCGATGATTGGCAATTGCAGCGGGTTGTCCAGAAAGCTCTCGAGCTCCTTGTTGGCGGCCCCGTGCGCGCGCAGCCAATTCCAGAGCGGATGACGCGTATCCACGCGCCCGCTGATGAGATCGAGCGCGAGAAAGACGATTTCCTGCCGAAGCCGGGCCTCGTCGGCCAAGGATGGATCGTCGGTCGAGAATACGTCCGTCGCGTCGACATGAAACGGAACGATCTGCGGATCGACTCTCTGCAGCGCCTTCACGGTTTCAACAATGCCATGGCAAATCGCGAGCATGAGCGCGACGAAGCCGTTCCAGCTTCGCTCATATGGCGGCCACCAGCCGAGCCTGCCACAATACCAGGCCGTGATGCGCGGTTCGTTGAGCGGCGTGTACCATTTGACCCTGCCACGAAAGCGCGAAGCGAGGCGCTCCGCATATTCGGCGACGTAACGCGGGTAATCAGGATTGAGAAAGGCGCGTTCGACCCAGGCGGGGAGGCCGTAATGGACGAGATCGACGATCGGATCGACGCCGAGCGCCAGCATCCGATCCAGCGCCGCGTCGACGAAATCCCACCGCCATTCATCAGGCGATGGTTGGATGCGATGCCAGGGAACCCCATAGCGCGCGCAGGAAACCCCGAGCGTCGCCATCAAGCCGATATCGTCTCGCCAGCGTTCGTAATGCCCTGTCAGCTCGTATTCGTCGAGCTGTCGTCCGGTTCGCGGATGCGGTGCGGTGATGAAAGTGTCCTCGATCCCTACCGCCCAAAGAAAGGAATCGGGCGCCCTCAGCCTATGAATGTCAGCAAGGCCGGGCAGCATGTTCAGCGGCGCCCGAGCTGCATTTCGACATTTGGTTCAAGCGCCATGCGGGCCTCGGGATCCCTGGACCTCGAGGCTCAACCCGCTTGCCGGGCCAGTGTTCCTTTCCGCGCCCTCATCGAAAGGTTATCGTGGCGCTCTTGAGCTACAGCCCGCGCGCCCATGCCGGCCGAAGGGGCGCCGCTTCCGGCGCGGCGATGGCGGCGCGCAGTTGATCGAGCAGCCGGGGCTTGTCGGCGCCGAGCGTTCCCTTCAGGATGAGCCAGTTCGACGCGTGATCGCTGCGAAAGACCGTGCGCTTGAGCTCCAGCGCTGCGATCATGAGCTCCATTTCCTGCATCAGCCCCACAATGTCGAGCGCTTCCCAATCTTGAAAGTTCGAGCGGAAGCGCGCCTCGCCCATCGGAAAGCTGACGACGAGCGTCGCGAGGAACTCGGGTTGCGCAGCGTTCATCAGCGCCGCGGAATTCAGCGCATGCCGCCTTGACAGCGCCTTTCCGCCAAGGCCGTTGAGGATCATCGCCGAGCGCTTGATTCCGGCGTCCCCGAGTTTCACCAACGCTTCGCGCGAGGTCTCGAAAGTCTCGCCCTTGCTGACGCGCGCAAGCACCTCGTCGTCGCCGGATTCGGCGCCGACATAGACGAGCGACAGGCCGAGTTCCTTCAGTTCGCGTAGTTCGTCAACGGATTTCCTGCGCACATTGCGCGGCAGGCAATAGCTGGAAACGCGCCGCACGCCCGGCAGGTCCCTGCGGATCGCCTCGAGTATCGTCGCGAGGCGTCGCGTGGAGAGGGTCATGGCGTCGCCGTCGGCGAGGAAGATGCGCTTCACGCCCTCGCCGAACCGCTCGCCGCATTGACGTATGCTGTCGAGCACCTCCTTTTCGTCGCGCGGCCGGAACCGCTTCTGGGGCGCGGTATACATCTCGCAGAATGTGCATCGGTTCCAGGAGCATCCGTCGGTGACGGGAAGAATGAGCGACTCGGCTTCGCTCGGCGGGCGGAACACGGGTTCGACATAGCGGATCGGGACGATGGACATGCGGGACTGCGTATACGTTGTTGAGGAAGGCCAGTTTAGCGCAATCGGGGTTAAATCGATACGCACGCCATTTCTCGGACGAGGAGCGGAAATCGGTGGAGGGCGATTGACAGCTTCCCGCTCGCCGCCGTAGCCTTGAGAGATGGGTGGCGGCGTCTTCCGACTTTTGAGGCTTGCTTTCGTGACGCTTTACGCGCTCACGACGCTTGTCGCCGTCCTGATGCTCCCCGCGCATGCGGCCGATGGCGTTGGAGCCGCCGCGCCGACGGGCGCGTCGATCACGACCGCTGTTTGCGCCGGCCAGCAGGGTAAAGCCGGGAGGTCCAACCTGGCATCGGTCTGCTGCGATGTTTGCGACTCCAGCGTCTCCACCGGGCTCGAGCCGCCATCCGTTGCGACTTTCCTGATCAGGCACGAATTCTCGACACGCCTGAATTTTGCGCAAAGGCTCGGCCGCGTCGCCGACGCCACGCCCGACGACTTGCGATCCAGGGCCCCTCCAGCCCCCTGATTTTTCGAAAATGGCCCCGCCGCGTCGGCAATCGCGCGCGGACCCCGGAACAAGCTCCCATCTCGCGCATCCAGCGCCGGCGTCTCGCGGCTCGCATCGGCCTTCGCATGGCTGCGGCCGTTATCGCTGGCGGCTGGCGGAGCCATCGCGCACCGTCTCAAAGGAAAATGCTCATGCAAAAGAACGCGATTAACGGCGCCGCGCTGGCGGTCGCCGCCGTCTCCATCGTCCTCGCCGGGGCAGCGCCGCCCGCGAAGGCGGCGGCGACCGCAAAGGTGCAATGCGTCGGCGCGAATAGCTGCAAAGGCAAATCCGACTGCCATACGCCGAAGAACGCTTGCAAAGGCATGAACGCCTGCAAGGCGCAGGGTTGGGTCTATGCGGATTCGGCAAAGGCCTGCGAGGAGGCCGGGGGGAAGGTCCGCGACTGATTGGCGGCGCGCGCGCCAAGCCCCCGCGCGCCGTCCGGCCGGCGTCCGCCCCCTGTCCCTCTACGGGCGCCGGCCTTTTTCTCTGCGCATCCTTATGCGCGCCATCGCTTCGCGCGGGGGTTAACCGCCCGCTCGGGGACTCCCTCCCAAACTTGCCCCGCCTCGCATTCGAGGCGGGGTCTTTTGTCTAGCAGATCCGCGGCAATTGCTCGCCCGCGAGCCAATCGACGATGCGGGAGCCGCCGAAAGACGACTTCAACTGCACGAAGCGCCGATCGTCTTCCGCCGCCACGCCGATGAGCGCCGCGGCCTGGCCGAGCGGATGCGCGCGCATGGCGTCGAGGAGCGCGTCCGCCGCTTCAGGAGCCGCAACGGCGACGAGCTTTCCTTCATTGGCGACATTGAGCGGATCGAGGCCCAGCAATTCGCAGGCGGCGGCCACTTCAGGCTTTACGGGAATAGCCGCCTCGTCGAGCCGAAAGCCGACGCTGGACTGCTGCGCAATCTCGTTGAGCGTCGCCGCAAGGCCGCCTCTCGTCGGATCGCGCATCAGCCGCAGCGAACCTCCCGCCGCCGCGACGATATGGGCGACGAGGCCGTGCAGCGCCGCTGTGTCAGAATGAATCCCGCAGTCGAATTCGAGATTTTCCCGTTTCGACATGATGGCGACCCCATGGTCGCCGATCGAACCCGAAATCAAGACGACGTCGCCGGGCCGAGCTTTGTCGCCAGAGAGATCGAGGCCTTCGGGGACGACGCCGACGCCGGCGGTGGAGATGAAGACGCCGTCCGCCTTGCCGCGCTCGACGACCTTGGTGTCGCCGGCGATCACCGGAACGCTGGCTGCGCGCGACGCCGCGCCCATGCTCTCCGCGATGCGCGCCAGATCCGAGAGCGGGAAGCCTTCCTCAATGATGAAACTCGCGGAAAGATAGAGCGGCCGCGCGCCCGACATGGCGACGTCGTTGATCGTGCCGTGAACGGCCAGCGAACCGATGTCGCCGCCAGGGAAGAAAAGCGGCGAGACGACGAAGGCGTCGGTCGTCATCGCCATGCGGCCTTTGACGGTCTCGAAAACCGCCTGATCGTTGCCCTGTCTCAGCCAGTCATTGTCGAGCGCTTCGTGGAAGATTTCGGCGATGAGCTGCGCCATCGCCCGCCCACCCGCCCCATGGGAAAGATCGACACGCCCGGCGAGGTCGAGCTTGCGGCGATACGCCTTGATGGTCACGGCGGCGATTTTCCTTTCCCGCGCTAGGCGGCGTGCGCGTCGAAGCGGCGATATGTCCATTGCGCCGCGCAGGCGCCCTCCGACGACACCATGCAGGAGCCCATCGGCGTCTCGGGCGTGCAGACGGTTCCAAATAGCTTGCAATCGCGCGGACGCTTGGCGCCCCGCAGGATCGCGCCGCATTCGCAGGCGGGATTGTCCTTCGCGGCTGGGGTTTCTATCCCGAAGCGCCGCTCCGCGTCGAATGACGCATAGGCGCCTCGCAGCCGCAGCGCGCTATTTGGGACGGCGCCCAATCCGCGCCATTCGAAGCTTTCTCGCACTTCGAAAATTTCGGAAATCTCGGCCTGCGCTTTCACGTTCCCGCTCGAGGCGACCGCTCGGCCGTACTGGTTTTCGACGTCGCTATGGCCTTCATTCAGTTGACGCACGAGCATGACGATGGCCTGCATCACGTCGAGCGGCTCGAAGCCGGCGACGACGAGCGGCTTGCCGAATTCCGTCGCGACGAATTGGTAGGGTTGCAAGCCGATCACGGCGGAGACGTGGGAGGGCCCGACAAAGCCGTCGATCGCGTGGTTCTCCTCGCTCTCGAGGATGGCCCGCATCGCTGCGGGCGTGAGCACGTGATTGCAGAAGACGGTGAAGTTCGCGAGCTTCCTTTGCATCGCGAGCCTGATGGCGAGCGCCGTTGGCGGCGTTGTCGTCTCGAAGCCGATGGCGAAAAAGACGACCTCGCGGTTTGGTTCTGATTCTGCGATGCGGATCGCGTCGAGCGTCGAATAGACCATGCGAATGTCGGCGCCATCCGCCTTCGCCTTCATCAGACTCGCGCCGTAGGAGGCGGGAACGCGCATGAGATCGGCATAAGTGCAGAGCGTCACCGCCGGCTGTTTCGCCAGCGCGATGGCGGCGTCGATGCGGCCGATCGGCAGCACGCAGACCGGGCAGCCCGGACCGTGGATCATGCGAATCTTCGGTGGCAGGAGATCTTCGAGGCCGTGGCGCGAAATGGCGTGCGTATGTCCGCCGCAAAACTCCATGAAGCGATAGTCGCGGTCGCCCCGCGCAACTCGGGTGAGCGCTTCGGAGAGTCCGCGCGCCAGCGCGCCGTCGCGGAATTCGTCGACATATTTCATTCGGCGGACCCCGCAATTTCGCGGATCATCGCCAGCGTCCGTTCCGCCTCCGCCGGGTCGATTTTCGACAATGCGAAACCGACATGCAGGATGACATAGTCGCCAATCGCCGGCTCATCGACAAGCGCGACGGAGATCGTCTTGGTCACGCCGTCGAGCGAAACTCTCGCCATCTGGTCCGGCAGCAATTCCGTCACGCGCACGGGAACGGCTAGACACATGCCAAACTCACTTTCTCCGTTTGTCCGCAGCGGAAAGCCGCTCTCGCGAGCGCCGCCTGCCCGAGCGAAATCCCACCGTCGTTGCAGGGAACCGCTCGGGCGAATAATGGCGTAACGCCTTGCGCGCGCAAGGCGCTGGCAAGGCCTTCCGCAAGCACGCGGTTCGTCATGCAGCCGCCGCCGAGCGCGACGCGGTCCTGCCCATGTGCGCGCGCCGCGGCCCCGATCCAGGCGGCGCAACCGTCGATGAGCGCGCCGTGAAAATACTCGGCCGCTTCGCGCGGGCTCGGACGCTCATTTGCGATGAAGGCCAGGATCGGCGCGAAATCGAGAACGCCGTTCTGCAACAGATAGGCGCCCTCGAAGCGCCGCGCCTCCTCGACGAGCGCTTCCAGCTCCATCGCCGCCTGACCTTCATAGGCCTGCTCCACGCGGAGCCCCGCCAGCGCAGCGGCGGCGTCGAAGAGGCGGCCCATGCTGGTCGTCCGGGGGATATCGCGGCTGCGCAGCCGATCTGCGATTTTTTCGGCGAAGGGCGCATGAGGAAAGAGCGCGCGCGCCAAGTCGAGACGATCGACCGCCGCCAACGCCGCGAGCCCCATGCGCCACGGCTCGCGCGCCGCGCGGTCGCCGCCAGGCAAGGCAAGCGGCGCGAGATGGCCGAGACGTCGCCACGCCGGGCCGTCGATCATGATGAGCTCGCCGCCCCAGGCCCCCTGATCGTCCCCCATGCCATAGCCATCGAGTGCGACGCCGAGCATGGAGCCAGCGACGCCATGCTCCGCGGCGATCGCCGCGATGTGGGCCGCGTGATGCTGCGCCTTGACGAGCGGCAAGTCCATTGCTTCGGCGAAGCGGGTGGAGAAAAAGTCGGGGTGAAGATCGCAGGCGGCGATTTCCGGCTTCACGTTTAGGATCGAGACGAAATGACGGAGCGTCTCCTCGAAGAAGCGCACGCTTTCGACGTCGTCGATGTCGCCAATATGCTGCGAGACGAAGGCTTCGCGCCCCCGCGTCACAGTCACCGTTGTTTTTAGATGCGCGCCAAGGGCGAGAACGCAGGGCCCGTCAGTTCCAAGATCGATCGGTTCCGGCGAAAAGCCGCGCGCCCGGCGCAGAAAGGCGGGCGCGCCGTCCATGACGGCCATGACGGAATCATCCGCGCGCGTCACGATAGCACGATCATGTCCGACGATGAGGTCGGCGACGTCCGCAAGACGGCGATGCGCTTCCGCGTCATCGACGATGATCGGCTCTCCGCCGGGATTGGCGCTCGTCGCGACGATCACGAAATCGTTCTGCGCCTCACGCCACTCGTTGTCCGCAGGCGCGCCTGCGGCCGCGTGGAACAGAAGAGAATGCAGGGGCGCATAAGGGAGCATGACGCCGATGCGATTCAGGCCCGGGGCGATCGAGGGCGCAAGAACGCCTTTTGACGCCATGACGACGATAGGGCGTGCGCGGCTCTGCAAGAGGTCGGCTTCCGCCGCACGCGGCCTGGCGAAAAGCGACACGGAAGCGAGATTGGCCGCCATTACCGCGAAGGGCTTGGCGTCGCGTTCCTTGTGGCGGCGCAGCGCACCGGCCGCCGTCTCGTTGCGCGCGTCGCACATAAGATGGAACCCGCCAATTCCCTTCAACGCGACGACGGCGCCGTCCTTGAGCGCCGTGACGATCGCCTCGGGCGTCTGTGCGAGACGCGGTCCGCATCTGGCGCAGGCGATGGTCTCGGCGTGAAAGCGCCGGCTCTCCGGATTGCGATAGTCGCGCGCGCAGTCCGGGCACATGGGGAACCGCGCCATCGCGGTGCGCGGCCGGTCATAGGGCAGCGACGAAGCGATGGTGAAGCGCGGGCCGCAATGCGTGCAGGTGACGAAAGGGTAGAGATGGAAGCGGCTGGCTGGATCGAAAAGATCGTCGAGGCACGTTTCGCAAGTCGCCGCGTCGGCGACGATGCGGGTGGTCGCCCCGCCAGCGGCGCTGCCACGGATCGAAAAGCTCCGATCCCACCGCTGTTCGACGCGCGTTATGTCGATGGAGTCGATCACGGCGAGCGGCGGCTTTTCGTCGCGCAAGGCGCGCACGAATTCGTCGCAACGCGCCCCCTCGATCTCGAGCAGCACGCCATCGGCGTCGTTCTGCACGAAGCCCGTCAGCCCATAGCGTCGCGCGAGATTGTGCGCGAAGGGGCGAAAGCCCACGCCCTGCACGGCGCCGCGCAGACGAAGGCGCAGTCGCGCGGGTCCAATCGACGACGCCTCTCGGGCCATGGCGTCCGGCATGACGTCACCCGGCCTTCGCGGCGCCTGCGCCAGACGCGGCGAGGGCGGCGCGCGCTTCGATCCAGGCGTAGAACGCCGCTATTCCTTCGCCCGTCGTGGCCGAAACGACCAGCGTCTGCAAAAGCGGGTTCACCCTCAGCGCATTGGCGAGACACGCGCCGACGTCGAAGGCTAGATGCGGGAGGAGATCGGCCTTGTTCAGCAGCATGAGATCGGCGGCCGCGAACATGTCCGGATATTTGAGCGGTTTGTCTTCGCCTTCCGTCACGGACAGGACGACGACCTTGTGCGCCTCGCCGAGATCGAAAGCCGAGGGGCACACGAGATTGCCGACATTCTCGATGAACAGCGCGCCCCCCTTGCGCAGCTGAAGGCTTTCGAGCGCGTGCCCGACCATATGAGCGTCGAGATGGCAGCCCTTGCCCGTATTGATCTGAATCGCGGGCGCGCCCGTCGCGCGAATGCGTTCGGCGTCGTTCGACGTCTGCTGATCGCCTTCGATGACGGCGACGGCGAGCCTCTGTTTCATATCGTTGATCGTTCGCACCAGCAGCGTAGTCTTTCCCGAGCCGGGGCTCGAGACGAGATTGAGAGCGAGCGTCCCGCGCTGCGCCAAGAGGGCGCGATTGTCGCGCGCATAGGCGTCGTTTTTCGAGAGGATGTCGCGCTCGATGCGAACGATGCGCTCCTGGCTCAGGCCGGGCGCATGCACGCCGGCGAGTCCTGCGCCGAAATCGATCGCTCCGCCGCGTTCGTCATGCGTGTGATGCGGGTCCGCGTGATCGTGGCGATGATCATGCGGATGGTCGTGGCTGTGATCGTGATGTGTATGCGCTGACTTTTCCGCGCCCGCCTTCTCGCCTTCGACCGTCGCCGTTCCGCAGCCGCACACGGTGCACATTAGTCGACCTCCAGTTCCTCGATCCGCAGCTCGTCGCCGGAAGTCATCCGCACATTCGACCCGCCGCATTCGGGACAGGCGCCGAAACGCTCCTGAAGGGCGACGGTCTTGCCGCAATCGAGACACCAACCTTCGCCCGGCGCTCTCACAATGTCCAGCGTCGCGCCTTCCGCCACCGTACCCCGCGAGACCGCGTCGAAACAGAAGCGCAATGCCTCGGGTTCGACATGCGCCATGGCGCCGACCTGAAGGCGAACGACGCGGACCTTCCCGAAGCCCTGCTTGCGCGCCTCTTCCGATACGATGTCCACGATGCTCTCCGTCAGCGCCATTTCATGCATCGACGCGTTCCCAAAGGCCGATCTGGAAAGCCACGCGGGCAGCCGATCGCCTGGCTGAGCAGCGTGGCGACGTCGGGACCCGCCGGGTAAGAATTCTATTCAGTCGGGGCACATCGAATAATCCGAAATCGCGCTTGTCTTGTCGAGGCCGCCCAGGGATGAAAGGCCCGTCGCCCATCGCCGCCCGTCGCCGCCGTCATGGCTTCGCTTTCGCCCGCGCCATCATATCAGCGTCGCACATGTTGGGCTCCTGCCGGCATCGAGCGTGCGTCCTGCTTTTCTCTGCGGCGAAAAAATTACGGGGGCGGCGACGGTCATGCCGGGAGGGCGCGCCGCCCTATCTCTGTCGGACAGAGCGACGGAGCAGCGGGATGGCGCCAGGCATTCGGTTTACAGGCGAATTCGAGGCCGCATCGCTGTCGGCTCTGATTCCCGGCCACTGGTATGTCGGCCTTGCTTGCGTTCGCTGCGGCGGACGTTTCGCAATCATGAACGAGCCAAGCAATACCGGGATCGTCGAGATTTCCGGCGACGCGCAATTTCACGCCGTATGTCCCAACTGCGGCGAACGCGCGAAATATCGCGCCGAAGACATCATATCGTTCCAGTCCGCGCAAGGCGGGTCAATATCGACGACGTGACGCGGAGCCTGATCCAGGCTCCGTCCTCGCGCGCCATCGGGAGGAGGCTTTAAAGATGCCGCTTCGGTCAATCGCATCGCTCCCGCCTCTTGCCCTGGCGCTTCTTCTTTCGCCCGCGCTGGCGCAATCGCTTCCGCCCGACGCCACCTATCGGCCGCTACCCACGCAACCTTTCGACGCCGTGCGAGCGGATGACGAAGCGCAGAAGCCGAGCGTGATGGAGCGGCAGCAGTCGCTTTTGCGAGAGCGTTACGAGCTCTCGGATCGCCCCATCGCGGGCGTGACGATGTCGGGCGGGCGGAAGGCTGTGCAAGGCGGCGTTCGCGTCAAGCTGCCGCAGGGAGCGAGTTGGGAAGCCCTCGCGGCGATGTCGCCCGACGACATCCGGCAGAAGGGCATGCTGCCGGCCGGCTTCATGCCTTTGCCGCATGTCAAGCAGGCGACAGGCGGCCAGGTCATCCCGAAGGAGCAGATCGACGAGATCAGCCGGCAGGAGAAGCGCGATCTCAAGCGCTTCGACGTCGACTTCGATCTGCCGGCGCATCTCACGCCCGAATTCCCGCCGCCGATTTATCTGACGACCCATCCGGAGCTCGGCGACGTTTCGCGCGGGCAATTGCTCACGATCAAGAACTATTACACCCTGATGGTTGGTTTTCTCACGCCTGTGCAGATGGAAGGGCTGCGGTTGCTGCTGACGCCATTCCCACAGGAAGAATTCAATCAGACAGAAGATAGGAAGGTCGCCGAACAGTCGCTCGGGATAACTTGCCTGGATTGCCATTCCAATTTCCACACGAACGCGGCCTTCCACCTCACGCCGGATGTTCGCCCTCAGGCGTCGCGCTTCCGGCTCGACACAGTGAGTTTGAGGGGGCTTTTCAACCAGCAGATCCACGGTTCGAAGCGTTCATTGCGCTCCGTCGAGGATTTTTCCGAGTTCGAGCAGCGCACCGCCTATTTCAACGGCGATCAGGTCAGCGCGCAGCGCAAGGGCGTCCATCTGCCCAACCGCCCCGATCAGGTCGCGATGATGGCGCAGATGCAGAACGTGATCGACTTCCCGCCGGCGCCGAAGCTCGATCCCATGGGCCGCCTCGACCCCAGCAAGGCGACCCCACAGGAGCTTGCGGGTGAAAAAGTCTTTTTGGGAAAGGGTCGCTGCGCGGAGTGCCACATACCGCAGCTTTCCTTCCTCGATAACAATATGCACGATCTGAAGCTGGAACGGTTTTACGATATCGGTCAGACCGTCAACGGGCTCGTCATGCTGCCGGACGGCCCCATCAAGACATTCACCCTACGCGGCGTGAAGGACTCGCCGCCCTATTTGCACGACGGGCGTCTGCCGACGTTGGCGGACACCGTCGAATTCTTCAACCTCGTGCTCAGTTTGAAGCTGACACAGGACGAGAAGGACGCCCTGGTCGCTTACATGCTCACGCTCTGAAACAGCTCGCCTTGATGGAGCAAGACATGCGACTTGGTCATTGGGCTCTCGCCCTTATCCTGCTTGCGTCGCCAGCCCTTGCGCAAGCGCCCGGCCCGGCGCCGGCCAATCCGGCTACCGCGCCGCCCGCGCCACGGGATAAGGGCAAGCCGGAGGCGGCGACGCTCAACGACGCCGATCGCGCTTTCATTCGGGAAGCCAGGACTGCGAGCGCGTTTCAGTCGGACCTGGCGAGGCTCGCGGACGAGAAGGGGGCCGCAGCCGACATCCGGGAATTTTCTGCGGGCATGGCGAAGGGTCACTCCACCGCCATGCAGCGTCTCGACGCTTTCGCCGTGCGGACGAGCGCAAGCGGCGAGGACAAGAGGCGCTCATCAATGTTCCAGGAACTGAAAGGATTGGCGGGTCAGGAATTTCAGCGCCGGTACTGGGCGGCGCAAGCGGCGGAGCATCAAGGGGCCGCGCAATTGCTGGCTTTTGAAATCGGGTCGGGACTCAATCCCCAGTTAAAAGCCTTTGCAGGGGAGATGCTGCCCGCGGTCTTGCGTCATCTGCGACAGGCGCAGGCAAACGCGATTCTCTCGTCGACCAAGTAGCGTTCCCGCGCGAGGGCCAAGCAGGGGCGAACATTCGAAAGCACTAAACGATGGCGCCCGGCGTGACCCTTAATATCGGGGCCTGCCGAGCGCCAGTGTATTAGGTGCGACCTTACGTCCTGCTTAGTTGGGCAGGGCGAAGACGGTCAGCACGCCGCCGAGGGCGGTGTAGTTGGCGAGCGAGGCGTAGTTGCCCACCGCGCCGAGGCCTTCGTTCGACTTCGACAGGCCGGCCGCAAGGCCGATGCCCGCCCAGCCGCCAACGCCTGACAGAACCGCCACATACTGCTTGCCAGCGGATTCATAGGTCATCACGTTGCCGATGATGCCCGACGGCGTCTTGTACCGGTAGAGCTCCTTGCCGGTCTTCGTGTCGACCGCCTTCAGATAGCCCTCCAGCGTGCCGTAGAAGGTCACGCCGCCATCCGTCGACACCGCGCCGGACCACGCCGAGAACTGCTCCTTGTTCGACCAGACGATCTTGCCCGTCTTGGCGTCCCACGCGATGAAGTTGCCCGTGTGGTTCGTGCCGTCGCCCAGCACCTTGCCGGCCGGGAACATTTCCAGCGTCGCGCCGACATAGGGCTGACCCGCCGTGTAGGACACGCGGAACGGCTCATAGTCCATGCAGACGTGGTTCGTCGGCACCATGAACAGGCCCGTCGCCGGATCATAGGACGCCGGCTGCTCGTCCTTCGAGCCGAGAGCGGCCGGGCAGACGTTCTGGGTGTTCGTGTCCTCGCCATTGTGCTGCGTCGAATATTTGTCGACGACCAGCGGGCGGCCATAGGTCTTGGACGACTTGTCCATGTCGACCTTCGTCGCCCAGTTCGTGGCGGGGTCATACTTCTCGGCCACCAGCAGCTCGCCATTGGTGCGGTCGAGCGTATAGGCGAAGCCGTTGCGGTCGAAGTGAACCGCGGTCTTCACCGTCTTGCCGCCAATGTTCTGGTCGGCCAGGATCACCTCGTTGATGCCGTCATAGTCCCACTCGTCGTGGGGCGTCATCTGATAGACCCACTTCACCTTGCCGGTGTCGAGGTCACGGGACCAAAGCGTCATCGACCAGCGATTGTCGCCCGGACGCTGAGCCGGGTTCCAGGTCGACGGGTTGCCCGAGCCGTAGAAGATCTGGTTCAGCTCCGGATCATAGGAATACCAGCCCCAGGTGGTGCCGCCGCCCGTCTCCCACTGATTGCCTTCCCAGGTGTTGATGCCCGAATCCTTGCCCACCGGCTTGCCGAGATGGGTGGTCTTGTCCGGGTCGATCAGCGTGTCGGCGTCGGGGCCCATCGAGTAGCCGCGCCAGGCCAGCTTGCCGTCCTTGACGTTGTAGGCCGTGATGTGGCCGCGCACGCCGAACTCGCCGCCGGCGATGCCCACCAGCACCTTGTCCTTGAAGACGTGCGGAGCGGCGGTCGAGGTCTGGCCCTTCGACGGGTCGCCGTTCTTCACCGACCAGACCAGCTTGCCGGTCTTGGCGTCGAGCGCGATCAGCGTCGTGTCGGCCTGGGCGAGGAAGATCTTGCCGTCGCCATAGGCGAGGCCGCGGTTGACCGTGTCGCAGCACATGACCGGAACGACCGACGGATCCTGCTTGGGCTCATACTTCCAGAGGATCTGATGCGCCGGGTCCTTCGCGTCGAGCGCGTAGACGATGTTCGGGAACGGCGTGTGAAGATACATCACGTCCGTCGTCAGCGTCTTGCCGGAGGTGTCGACCACCTGCACATTGTTCAGAACCAGCGGCGCGCCCTCGTGGCCGCGAAGAACGCCAGTCGAAAACTGCCAGGCCGGCTGGAGGGTCGCGACGTTTTCGGCATTGATCTGCTTCAGGCCGGAGTGGCGGAGATTCGCGTAGTCCCCCGTGGGCGAGACCCACTGCTTCGGGTCCTTTGCGAGCGTAGCCAACTCGTCGGTCGCGTTCGCGGCCGCAACCGGGGCCGGGGCCGCCGCTTCGGCCGCGGGAGCGGGCGTAGCCGCCGGCGCTTCAGCGGCGGCGGTCTTGGCCGGCGCAGCTTCCTCAGAAGCGGCGCTTTCGTGGCCCGCGGGTTTCCTGGTCTCGGTTGAAGCGTTGCCCACGAAATACGCGGCGCCGCCGGCAAGCCAGATGATCGCCGTCGTGGCGAGAAGATTTCTAGTGTCGGGTTTCATGTTCTCTCCCTGTCCAATTGGCGGCGCTTTCCCGCGCCTTAGCGGGCCGCCCGCTCGGATTTTTGGCCCGTTTTGCCCGCGCCGGCTGTGACGCCTCGGCAATTTTTGTCGCTTTTAGTCCATTGTGGCGGTTTGGGCCAGTGTGATGGGCGACCTGGCCGCCATCCGGGAAAGGGGGCGGTCGCCAGGAGGCACGAGGGGCCTGCCGTGCGGCGGCCGCCTGCGCTGCGGGACCCCCATTTCCGGACTTTGACGCGCCGACGCTCGCCTTGATTGACGCGGGCGCTGGTCGATCTACGTAAACTTGAGATCGCCGCAGCAATATCCCCAGGGCGCCGAGCAGATGCGTCTCGAAACGCAAACCCAGAACGGCAAGGTCGTGATCTCCGTCAAGGAGGAGCGTCTGGACGCGCACAATTCGAGCGAACTCAAGGAGCACATCCTGAAGACCCTGGAAGAAGGCGGCCGGGATTTGGTCGTTGTTCTAAGCGACGTCAAATTTATCGACAGCTCGGGGCTGGGCGCGCTGCTTTCGGGCTATAAGAACGCGAGCCAGCGGTCCGGTACGTTGGTGCTCTCGTCGCTTCAGCCCCGTGTTCTCTCGATGTTCGAGCTGACGCGCCTCAACCGCGTCTTCGAGATCTACCCACGCCTCCAGGATGCGCTAAGCAGCCAGGGCGTCAGCTAGCGTTAAAGACATGGCCGAGACCGTCATGAGCGTCGACATCGTGGTGCCAACCCAGACGCGGTATCTGCGCCTGATCGGGAATATCGGCGAACAGATCGCAAGGGAGCTGGAAACGGAAAGCTGCGATCGGGAGACTCTGGCCTATCACCTCAATCTCGTTCTGACCGAGGCCGTCGCCAACGCAATTGAATATGGCGACGCCGCATGCCCGGATCACACGGTGAAAGTGTGTCTCAGCATCGAAGACAAGGATCTGCGGATTTGCGTCTATGATCACGGCCAGGGCTTCGACATTTCGCAAGTGCCGTTGCCCGACGCCGAGAAACTCAGCGAGCGGGGCCGTGGGATCTTCTTCATTCGGAATCTGATGGATTCGGTCACTTATCAGAAGAGCGCGACGGGGAACGTTCTCGAAATGCACAAAAGCCTGAAATAACGGCTCGGCCCGATTCACTCTCCCGGGAAAGCGCGCGTCATGGAAAGGGATGCCGACCTGCGCCAGCTTGCAAAGGATGCTCCTCGGGCGCCTGAGGGGAAGGCGCTTCTTCGCTCAACCCATATCGAGTTCCCGCCCGGCTACTGCGACCTCGTCTCGCCACGGCAGCGCTTGCGGGATTTGTTGATGCTCACCCGCGCATCAGAGGGGGACGTGCTCGATCTTCGTCGTCTGCACGGGGGCAGTGAATTCGATCTTCGCATTTACGGCGCGAGCCTGCGCGCTCTCGATGCGCTGACGCCCCTTCTCCATAATCTCGGTCTGCCGATCGTCGACCATATCCAGTTTCCGATCGCCTTCGGGACGGAGCAACGTTTCGTCCGCAGCTGTCTTATCCGCCCGCCCGACAGCGACGGCGTTCTGAAGCACAGGACGCAAGTCGTGGATGCGCTCGCCGCATTGCTGTCCGGCGACGCGGAAGACGATCCTCTCAATGGCCTGGCGTCGCGCGTCGGCTTGAGCTGGAAGGAGGTCTGCGTTCTTCGGGCCTATGGACATTATTACCTGCAGCTTGGCGTGCGGATGGACCGGTCGCGCCTTTACGAGGCTTTCCTCCGCGAGGTCGAGGCGACGCGTCTTCTCTTTGACTATTTCGCGACGCGGTTTCGACCAGATGGCGCCGCAGCCGGTTTCGACGCGCTGTCCGACGCGAGGCAAAGGCTTATCTCGGCGCTGGACAAGGTGACGAACCTGACCAACGATCGTGTCCTGCGCGACATGTTCAACCTGATCGACGCGACGCTCCGAACAAATTTTTATGCGAAGGACGCGCAAACCAGGACGCTGGCGCTCAAGATTGACAGTCTCGGCGTGATAAGCGCCCCGGCGCCGAAGCCGATGGTCGAGATCTTCGTCTATTCACCCGCGATCGAAGGAATTCATTTGCGGGGCGCGAGGATCGCTCGGGGCGGAATCAGGTGGTCGGATCGCGAGCATGATCTGCGCACGGAAATACTAGGTCTGATGCAGACGCAGATGGTGAAGAACGCATTGATCGTTCCGCAGGGCGCGAAGGGCGGCTTCGTCTTGAAGACCGATAGCCGGGACGCCGCTCTCCGCAACGAATTGGGCAAAGCCGCCTACCGCGACTTCATTGCCGCGCTGCTGGAATTGACCGACAACCTTGGCCGGGTCAGCCGAGCCGACCGCAGGGATTATGACGGCGCCGATCCTTATCTCGTTGTCGCCGCCGACAAAGGCACTGGCGGATGGTCTGACGTCGCAAATGAAATCGCCCGGTCGCGAGGCTTCTGGCTGGACGACGCCTTCGCTTCCGGTGGTTCCAACGGTTTCCATCACAAACGCCTCGGAATAACGGCGCGAGGCGCATGGGTTTGCGCGCGCATGCATTTCCGCGAGCTGGGCCGAAACGTCGACGAGCAGGCGTTTTCGGTTGTCGGCGTCGGCTCCATGGACGGCGACGTCTTCGGCAACGGGATGTTGGAGATGCAGACCATTCGACTGCTCGGCGCCTTCAGCGGCGAGCATATTTTCATCGACCCGAATCCAGACCCTATAACGTCCTACGCCGAGCGGCGCCGTCTGTTCGAAACGCCGCGCACGAGCTGGGCCGATTACGACAAATCGAAAATCTCCGCCGGCGGCGGGGTTTACAGACGCGATGCAAAAGACATCGAATTGAGCGCCGAGGCGCAGTCCTGGCTGAAGACGAGAAATCGCCTTGTCGACGGGGAGGCGCTCATCCGCCTCTTGCTGAAGGCGCCGGTCGATCTGCTTTGGATGGGCGGCGTTGGAACTTACGTCAAAGCGAGCGACGAGACCGACGAAAGCCTGGGAGATCGCGCCAATGACGGCGCAAGAGTCAACGCGAGCCAGCTGCGAGCCAAGGTTGTCGCGGAAGGCGCGAATCTTGGATTCACGCAGCGCGCGCGTGTCGAATATGCATTGAGCGGCGGGCGGATCAATACCGACGCCCTGGATAACTCCGCCGGCGTCGACCTTTCGGATCATGAGGTCAATCTGAAGATCTTGCTGCGTTACGCAGGCGATTCCTCGGGGGCTGCGGAGTTGCGGCCCATTCTGGATAGCGTCACGGAAGAAGTCTGCGCGGCCGTTCTCGACGACAATTATCACCAGAGCCTGTGCGTTTCGCTGGAGCGCGCGCGGTCAGTTGCGGATGTGACGCCTTATATGACCCTCGCGGACAGGTTCGAAGCGTCGGGGCAACTCGATCGCGCCGGCGACGCCTTTCCAAGCCGGCGGGATTTGAGCGCCAGGAGCGACAAGGGCCTGACCCGGCCGGAATTGGCGCTGCTGATGGCCTATGGGAAGCTGGCGTTGAAGCGTGAACTTCTGGAGGCGCCGGGCTTTGGTCGCGCCGACTGGATCGACTCTTTCCTCCTCTCCTATTTTCCAGCGTCCATTCGCACGCGTTACAACGACAGGATCAAGACCCATCCTCTCGCGCGGGAGATCTCCGCAACTGTCATTTGCAACCTTATCGTCGACCAGGCCGGCGCGGGATTCCTGCTGTTTGGAGACCCGACTGTCCCTGAGGCGCTTTTCGACGCGGCGCGCGCCTATCTTTTCTTCAATGAAGTTCTCGAAGGAGACCGCTGGCGAAAGGCCGTTAGAAGTTCCGATGGGCGAATCGGTAGCGCGACCCAGATCGAGTATCTCCTGCAGCTCGAGGATTCGCTCGCTTATCTCTGCAGATGGGCCCTGAAGAATCGCCTGTCGCTGGCGCCAGGCAAACATGATGTTCCGATATGGCGCGAGCATCTGCGGAAATATCTCGTCCATTTCAGCCAGAGCGAGGAAGCGTCGCTCCTCGTCTCCAATGCGCCCGCCGCCTCCCGAGAAATGTTTCTCGACAGGCTTCGCGACTTCCCGTTTCTCGTAAGTCTTGCCGCAGGCGGACGCGCGGATATGGGCGAGGCCGCCCGGGTTTTTGAGGAAATGGTTGCGTTTCTGGGGTTGCGCCAAATCGCCTCTCTGGCTGCCGAAGCGAACGCCAGAGACGTCTGGGAGGGCGAATTGCAGGCGACGATCGACGAGCGCCTTCGTTCGGCTCCCGCGCGCCTCGCCGCCATCGTCCTGCAATCCGCGACGGTCGCTCCTGATGACATTTTCGCGGACGCCATGCTCGCGGCGCGTTTGGCGCGGTTGCGCCGGCTGCGGGCGGAGATCGTCGCAGCGGAGCCGAAGTCAGTCGCGCCCTTCGCGCTTTTCGCCTCCGAACTCGAATTTCTCGCGGAGGCATGCGAGGCGGCGCGGCGCGTCCCGTGAAGTCGGGCGAGAAGGATTTGACGACCGTGCAAGAAAAGCCGCTCGCTCACCTGCTCCTTGAAGCGAATTCCGAGGCGGCCTGTCTGCTGGACGCGGGCGGGCGCGTGCTCGCACTCAATAGCGGCGCCGAGCGCATGACGGGGTTTCGGGAGGAGGAGTTGGTCGGGCGTTCCTTCCCGGGCCAGCCAAAAGCGGCTCTGGGCGGCGCCGAAGGCGCCGCAGTCGCATGGCTCCTCGCGCCCGCGCGCCAATGGATCGACATTAAAATCAAGCGAAAGGATGAGCGAGAGATCGACTCCGTTTGCGAGATCACCCGGCTCGGCGCCCAAAGCGTCGCGGGCCTTCTGCTCAAACTGCGCCCCGAAGGGGGGATGGCCGCGGACGGCGCGGCGCTCTCGGACATCAAGGTCAAGCTTGAAGCGATTTTCGGCGGCATGGCGGACGGCCTCGTTCTGATCGACGAGTTCGGCAAAATCCTCCTGTTCAGCGCCGGCGCCGAGAGGTTGTTCGGCTATTCCGCAAAGGAGACGCTTGGCGCGAACGTCAAGATGCTCATGCCGTCTCCATACCGGGAGGAGCATGATGGCTATCTTGCGGCTTATCGCAACACTGGGGTGCGCAAAATCATAGGCATCGGGCGGGAGGTATCGGGAAGGCGCAAGGATGGCTCCGTGTTCCCGATGTACCTGTCCATTGGCGAAATGTGGCTGGAGGGGCGCCGCTTCTTCGTCGGCGTGACGCACGATCTGACAAAGGCGAAGACCGTCGAGAGCCGGCTGTGGTCGCTCTCGGCCGCCGTCGAACAGAGCCCGGTCGCCATCATGATCTCCGACGAGGAAGGACGCATCGAATATGTCAACGGCTATTTCACCAAACTGACGGGCTACAGCGAAGACGAAGTCGTTGGAAAGAATCCGCGAATTCTGCAATCCGACGCTACGCCGCAAGAGCAGTACCAGCGCTTGTGGCGGACGATCAGCGCCGGCGCCGAATGGCGCGGCGAAATCGAGGACCGCAGAAAAAATGGCGAGCTTTACTGGGCGTACGAAACGATATCCCCGTTGCGCGACGACCAGGGAAGGGTGAGACGCTATCTCGCCATTCAGCAGGACATAACGGAACAGAGGCGTGACAAGGAGGCGCTCGCCGAAAGCGAGGAGCGGTTCCGCAAGGTTGCCGAGATGGTCGGCGAGTGGCTTTGGGAGCAGGACGCGGAGGGACGCTATATTTATTGCAGCGATGCGGTGCGCAACATTCTCGGACTGGAGCCACAGGAGCTGCTTGGGAAAAGTTATCTTAGCGTGCTCGCTCCGGACGCGAGCGCGTCAAGGTCGCAGCTCTTTCTCGACACGCGTGGCTTGACGACCGCCTTCCACAGAATCGTCAATACCTATCGCCGCAAGGACGGTCGGCGCGTCTTTACGGAATCCAGCGGCACGCCGATCCTCGACGAGAAGGGCCGGCTGCTGAAATGGCGTGGCGTCGATCGGGACATCACCGCTCGAAAGGAATATGAGGACGCGCTGCGCGTGCGCAACCGCGCGATGGATTCGGTGCATGTCGGCATCGTCATCTCCGACGCCCAGACGCCGGGAAACCCGAATATCTATGTCAATCCGGCGCTTTCGCGCATGACCGGCTATTCCCAGGAAGAGCTGCTGCGCGGCGACATGCACATGCTGCAGGGGCCTGGGACGGACTCCTCGGCGATCGGCGAAATCCGGCATGCGCTCGAAACTGGCCAGAGTTGCGAAGTGACGCTGAAGAACTATCGCAAGAACGGCGAGGCCTTCTGGAACGAGCTTTTCATTTCCCCCGTGCCCGACGAAGCTGGAAAAATCACACATTACATCGGCATCCAGACAGACGTGACCGAGAAGCGGCGGGCAGAGGAAAGCCGCAGGGAGCTCGAGATCGCAAAGCAGATACAGCTGTCGCTCTTGCCGGGGGCTCCGCTGAGGCTGGCCGACGCCGAAATCGCCGGAGTTTGCATGCCCGCGATGCATGTGGGCGGAGACTATTTCGATTATTTCGAAGACGGCGACGGCGTCGACGTGGTGATCGCGGACGTTTCCGGCCACAGCGTTGGGGCGGCGCTGATCATGACGGAAGTCAGAAGCCTGGTGCGCGCGGCGTTTCGAGGTCCAGCCAACGCGCATCCCGCGTCCGTGCTAAGCGATCTCAACGAGCTGCTTCATCAGGACCTCGATCGCTCGGAACTGTTCATTACAATGTTCTTCTGCCGCTACGAGCCAGGATCGCGCCGCGTCAAATACGCCAATGCGGGCCATAACCCTGCTCTCCTGCTGCGGGCGGGTGAGATGCGCTGCTTGCAATTGGACGGTGACGGGCTTGTACTCGGCGCGAGGCAGCGGGTCGATTTCGAAGAGCGCGAGCTGACGCTTTCGCCCGGAGACAGGCTTCTCTTCTACACGGACGGGATCGTCGAGGCGCAAGCGCCGTCCGGCGCCTTCTATGGCCTCGAACGGCTCTGTCAGTGTTTCGTGGCCAATCGAACGCTCGGGCCGCAAGCGGTCATTCGGGACATTTTGAGCGAGGTCAAGGAATTCTGCGCGCCTTTTTCGCCCGCCGACGACATGGCGCTCGTCGTGTTGCACGTATCCTGAGCGCGTCGCCGCGGCTGAAAGCCGGTCTAATTAGAGGGCGAGGACAACCCTCGGAGGGATAACGAGATGGCATCCCGTCTGGCCGGCTCTTTCGGGCGCCGCAAGATCGGCCTTGCCTTGAGCAGCGGCGTGGCGAGGGGCTGGGCGCATATCGGCGCCATTCGGGCGCTTGCTCGTCTGGGAGTGTCATTCGACATCGTCGCCGGTTGCTCGGCAGGCGCCTTCGTCGGGGCGTGCCATCTCGCTCAGGAGCTCGACGATCTGGAAGCCTGGGCGCTTTCGCTCACGAAGCGACGGATCGTGCGCTATATCGATCTGCATTTTGGGCGGGGGAGCCTGCTCAGCGGCAATCGCATCGTCGAAGAGATGCGGCGGCTGTTGGGAGGGAGACGGATCGAAGACCTGCGCAATCCCTTCGTCGCGGTTGCGACGGATCTCACGACCGGACATGAGATCTGGCTTCAGAACGGCGGTCTAGTCGAGGCTGTCCGCGCTTCCATGGCGCTGCCGGGACTCCTGCCGCCGATGACCTTCGGCGATCGGACGCTTGCCGACGGTGCGCTGGTCGACCCGTTGCCTGTCGCGCCATGCCGCGCACTGGGCGCCGATCTTGTCGTGGCGGTCAATCTGAACACCGACATCATCGGCAAGATGGTGCGAACGGCGGCGACTCCGCGCACGGCGGTCGGCTTCGACCCGATGGTTCTGGGCGTCGAGGACTCTGTCGCCCAATCGGACCCAGGTAAGCAGGAGACCCAACCCAGCCTGTTCGGCGTGATGACGACATCCTTGAGCATCATGCAGGACAGACTGACCCGCTCCCGGCTGGCGGGAGATCCTCCGGACGTTCAGATCACGCCGCGCGTCGGACATATCGGTCTGTTGGAGTTCGAGCGCGCCAGGGAGGCCATCGCCGAAGGCGAGATCTCGGTGGGGCATAAAGAGAGCGAATTGAAGGACCTGCTCCGCGCGGCGTCCCTCTGAAGAGGCTACCGCCTCCCTGAGCTTTCGTAAGCGCCGAATCTCAGTCGGTGGCGAGAATCACGTCTTCGGGCGCAAATTGCGCCGCAATCCGGGTGCCCTCGTCGATTTGCCGGGCCTCTATTTCCCGTCTCGGAAGCACCGCCGTCATCGTCTTGCCGGAGCCGATGTCGATCAGCAATTCGCTGTTGCGCTCTGCGTCCGTGCGGCGCGTGACGACGCCAACGAAAAGATTGCGGGCGTCGGCCGGCTGATCGCCAGAGGCGAGCTTCACGAAGGAGGATTTGACGAGGGCGATAGCCTTCCGACCCGGCTTGAGATCGAGCTCCATCGCAGCCTCATTGGTGATGATGGAGTGGATGGTGTGCTCGCCCGAAATTTTCAGCGCGACTTCCACGTCGACCGGCCATTTCTTCACGGTGACGACTTCCGCGCGAAACACATTGCGCGCCGAGATTCGGAGCCCGAGACTCCACAGCAGGAGGTCGTCCTGCCCTTCGAGCCCTTCCTGGGCGATGATCGAGGATATTTGGGACAGGCGGTCTTCCAACTTGTGAAAGGTCTCGATAAGCTTGAGGCCTTCCGCCGTCACTTCCGCGCCGCCGCCGCTCTTGCCGCCGGCCTTGGTGACGAAGGCGGGGCTGGGTAGGAGATTGTTGATCGCGCTGACGGCGTCCCATGCGGCCTTGTAGCTGAAACCCACAGCCTTGGCGGCTTTGGATATGCTCTTGTGCTCTGCGACCGCTTCGAGAACCTTGACGCGGTCGCGCCCGATAAGGAGCTTGCCTTCGCTCCGGAGGGCCAACAAAGCGTCAATCTTTCTCGGAGACATTCCCGGGCGTCCACCTGACCATCGACGCCGCCAATTCTGCTATATTCCGGCAAAAGTCAAAAGGACCTCCTACGCCCGCGTTCTTGCTGAGCTCCCGCGCGGCGGGAGCGTCGCTTGTGGCGAAAGGCGCCGTTTGACCCGCATTTCCAGCTGGCGCCGATTATGGATAGAGGCCTTGGACTGGTCAAATCAGCTGTATTGATCCAGTATATAGCGGTCCCGCGAACTCATGGCGATCCGTCCCGGCCGCCGACATCCGCCGCCGTAAACAAGGAGAATCGGATGCTCGACCTACGTCCCGCCGCGTTGTTCGACCTCACGCCGGCGGAATGGACGGCGATCTGGCTCTCGCTGAAAATCGCGACAGTCGCCACTTTGGCGAGCCTGCCGCTGGGGATTTTCACCGCTTACGCGCTGGCGCGGTGGGAGTTCCCCGGCAAGATGCTGCTCAACGGGATTGTTCATCTGCCTTTGGTGTTGCCGCCCGTCGTGACAGGCTTCATGCTGCTGCTTTTATTGGGCCGCAAGGGGCTGCTCGGCTCCTATCTCGCCGAGATCGGCATTGTGTTTTCCTTTCGGTGGACGGGCGCGGCCGTCGCCTGCGCTGTCATGGGGTTCCCGCTCATGGTCCGCGCCATGCGTCTTTCCTTCCAATCGATCGATCGGCGGCTCGAATTCGCCTCGGAGACATTGGGGGCCAATCGGCTCTGGACCTTTTTCATGGTGACGCTTCCTCTCGCCACGCCGGGGGTGATCGTCGGCGCGATACTCGCTTTCGCGAAGTCTCTCGGGGAGTTCGGCGCAACCATCACCTTTGTTTCAAACATTCCCGGAGAGACCCAGACGATCTCGGCGGCGATCTACAGTTACACGCAAGTCCCCGGGGGAGACGAGAGCGCAATGCGATTGACCCTCGTCGCCGTCTTCATCGCGCTTTGGGCGCTCGTCGCTTCGGAAGTGGTCCAATGGCGAGCCGAGAAGCGCCTGGGAAACGCCGAATGATCGAGGTCGACGTTGGGCTCACTATTGGCGCCTTCTCTCTGGATGTGGCCTTTCGGAACAACACGGGCGTTACCGCGCTCTTTGGACAGTCGGGGTCCGGAAAGTCCCTCACTCTCGGCATCATCGCGGGGTTGATGCGACCGGACTCCGGCCATGTCCGGCTGGACGGTGAGACTTTGGTCGATGTGGAAGCGGGCGTCTTCGTTCCGGTTTCACGACGCCGCATCGGGCTCGTTTTCCAGGATTCAAATCTCTTCCCGCATATGAGCGTCAAGCAGAACCTGCTCTACGGCCGCTGGTTCGCGCCGCGCGACGCAAGTCGCATCGATTTCGACGCGGTGGTCGAGACGCTTGGGATCGGCACACTCCTCTCCCGCCCGCCGGCGCGCCTTTCGGGCGGCGAGCGCCAGCGCGTCGCGATTGGCCGGGCCTTGCTGTCCTGCCCCAGACTGCTTTTGTTCGACGAGCCGCTGGCGGCGCTCGACATGCAGCGCAAGCTCGAAATCATGCCGCTGATCGAACGCGTGCGCGACGAGTTCAAGGTGCCGATTGTATATGTGTCGCACGCGGTGGAGGAGGTGGCCCGACTCGCGCATCGCGTCGTCGTCATCGAGTCGGGGCGCGTGAAATTCATTGGCGATCCGGCCGCCGCTTTCGGGCAGCTCACAGCCGCGCCGGCCGAAGATCGGTTCGACCTCTGCTCCGTTCTCGAGGCGCGCGTCGCGGACAGGTCGCCTTCCCACGGCCTTGTCGCGCTGGATCATCCGGCGGGCGTCATCTGGGTCGCGGGGCCCGTTGGCGCGCCGGGAGCGCCCGCGCGCGTCATCGTCAAGGCGACGGACGTCGTCTTGTCGCTTACGCGACCGCAGGAGATCAGCATGCGAAGCGTGCTCGCGGGCAATGTTTCGAGAATCAAGCTCGATGGACCGCTCGCGGTCGTCGAGGTCGAACTCTCCGAAAGCAGCCATCTGCTCGCGACGATCACAAGGGGCGCGCTGGAAGACCTTTCCTTGAAGGCAGGGTCGCGCGTCCATGCGCTATTTAAATCCGCCGCGCTCCACGAACAAGCTGTCAGCGTCGGCGACGCAGTCTGATGAAGCGAGAAATCAACGCTCCCGCGCAAACGCCCGAGCCAGCGCGTCGCGCGAGGCTTTGGGCAGCAGGCTCTGGTCATAGATCGTCGGTCTCGGGCAGGCCCAGCGCGGTCCGCAGTTTGCCCAGCGTCCGAGCGTGGGAAAGGTCGCCTCGGGCGACGAGTCGCCGCGATACCAGGAATAATTGTCCGAGAAATCCCAATTGGTGACCATCTTCACCGCGTTGCAGGAGAGCGCGGTGGAAACGAAGCTGTAGGTGTAATCCGCGACGAGCTTGTCCCGCTCGGCCATATCCTCGATCATGCAGTCATTGACGTCGAGCTCGGTGATATAGACCTTCAATCCGAGCGCGGCGATATCGTCCAGGAACTTCTTGAACGGTTTCCAGTCCGGCCTGCGCGGATCGTCCATCCATTGCGGCATCAGATGCGCTTCGAGGCCGACAGCGTCGATCTTGCGTCCGGCCCGCATCAGGCCCTCGACGAGTTTCAGCAAAGCGGGGCGCATGCTGGGGCCGAAGCGGTCGCTCTCGCAATTGGCTTCGTTGAGATAGAACGCCGTTCTGGTCGAGCCGCCATATTTCTCTGCGAATTCGAACGCCTTGTGGATGTAGCCGGGCGCGCCGTCGGGCGCCTCGTCGAAGGCGGAAAGCCAGGGGCCCGTGCGCCAGGGGCTGCCGCCGCTCTTGAGGCTCCAGGGTTCGAGCGGTTCGTTGACGAGCCCGCACCACGGCATGATCTGGCCGCCCTTTTCCCGGTCGAGCGCATCGAAATGCGAGAAGACGTCGGCGAAGTGTCGTTCAAAGGCTTCTTGCAGTTGCGCGCGCCAGTTCTTCCTGCGGCCTTTTGCGAGTTGCCGGATCCAGTCCGGAAGCCAATCGTTCCAGATCAATGCGTCGCCGCGAACTTTTGCGTCGAAGCGCCGGGCGACGGCGACAATGTCGTCCACCTCGGTCCAGGTCGAATATTTTTGTCCGTCCGCTTCACGTTCGCAGGCGAGCGACAGAGGGTGGAGGCTGCCATATTTGAGGCTGCTGCCAATGGCGATGACGCCCGGCTTCTCCCGCCCCAGCGCCTCGATAAAGGCTCGGTCGTAGATCGTCTCGCCTTCGATATGCGCGCCCCACAAGACGTAGGGGTCGATCTCGCCGAGCGGCGTCTTCCCGACCCGCGCATAGGGCGCCCCAGGCGTGGCGTCCCGGCACATTTTTTCGGCGAAGGCGCGCGACGGCGCCAGCGCCGCGCCGCCGAGCAAGGCGAGGCAAAGGTCGCGGCGGGAAAGATCCCGCCTCTTGAGGTTCATGCCTGACATCGGGCCGCCAGCTTTCGTCGCAGTTGTGCAGTCGAAGAAATATGGCGCGCTATTTAGTAAATATGCAGGTGGTTTACGCACCGGTCCCAGGAAAAGCAGATTAAGGATTAATTCGAGGAGGCGGCCGCTTCGTCGCGCGCAAACAAAACCAGAAGCAGGATCGAAAACTGGGCGAAGATGAGCGTCTTGGCGCCGAGCCCGATGGCGGAGCTGATGATGGTGATGAAATAAACGAAGAGCAGCGTGACGCCCGACCGGCCGCGCCGCCAGAACTCGAAGAACAGCGCGAACAGCCCGAGCGTGAAAAAAGCCGCCATCCACGCGCCATATTGAAACAACCACGCAAGCCAGTTGTTTTCGATGCCAATCTCGATGCCGAGGAATTTCAGTCCCGAGTTGACGAGTTCCGGGCGCGGCCCGATCATCAGATCTCCCAGATCGAACATGTTGAACAGCTCGAGGGCGATGAGTCGCGCTTGGCCCGAGCCATTGTCGTCGACATATCGCGCGACGAAGGCGTCAAAGGCTCCTGCCTGCGCCGCGCCCGCGACGCCGCCGATGAGCAGCGGCGCGATCACGAGAGCAGCCAGAACTTTTTGGATGTCGATTCGCGCGCCGAGAAGAAACGCCACGAAGCCCCTGAGCCCGAGCAGGAGGATGATCAGAGATGACGCGGCGATGGCGGTGCGGCCGCCAAAAGCGATCATCCCGAGCGCGGCCAGCAGCAGAGCGAACATACGCCAGAATGCGGGTAGTCGACTGTCGCCTCCCATGACGAGGCAGAGGATATAGGCGCCGGTGGTGCTGGCGTTCAGCAATGGATGCCCGAGAAGCGCCGTCGAGCGGAAATCTCCTTCGACCTCGACGCCGCCGATGACGTAAGGGAACAGGCGTCCATGCGTGAAATATTCCACCACGCCGATGAAGGCGTTTACGAGGATCGCGGCATGAAGGAAGAGGCGCAGAAAATTACGGCTCCGATCGCCAATGTCGTCGATCATGAAGAGCGCGACCAGGGACAGAGCGTAGGGCTCCACGAGCGCAGTGAATTGGGCTTGCTGGTTGAGGAGGCCATGCGCGATCAGCAGCATCCACATCGCGATGAAATACATCGCAGCCGGAAAGCGCGTCACGATCTGTTCGATGCGGCGCAAAGGATAGGGACGCGCGACGACGTCGATGAGAATGGCGAGCATCGCCACCAGCGTGCAAGGATGCAGCTTCTGCCAGAATGGTCCTTCCGGCAGATCATATTTGACGCCGACGAAGGCAAGCGCCATCGGCGATAGGGTAAAAAGCAGGATCACGGCGAGAATCAGGAGTCGGGCCGCCCATCGGGGCGCGTCGTCGGTCGCCTGACTCGCGGACAGCCCGCTCATCCCGCGGCTGCTTGTGTCTGTTCGACTTTTCGAAGCAAGTCGCTTTCCGGCCGCTTCGCGTTGTCGATTGCAATCAGACGGCCGCGCCGGGCGCCGTCCTCCCAGCCTTCGAGATAGACTCCCGCATTGATCGTCGCGTCGGCAGCGGGGGAGCCGGAGGCGCCGTAGTCGAGAAGAACTAGGTCGAAATGCGCGTCGAGCCAGCGTTTGAGGCGCGGCAAACCGCCGTCGCTGTGGGAAAGATAAATCCGCCCCCCGCTTTTCGCGTCGCGCCGGCAGACGAAGATTTCCGCAGCTTCCTCATCGCCCGGGCCGACCAGCTTGAGATGAGGCAGGAGCTTCTTCAGGGCCCGGCGGTCGGAGGCTTCGACGATCAGAACGCGCGCGCCGGTCTCGCAGGCCAGCAGCGCGAGCGAAAGCGCGAGAGAGGTGGCGCCGGCGCCAGGCTCCCGCCCGCCGACGGCGACAATCGGCGCCGGGTCCTTGGGCAGTTCGTCGCAGAGCGATCGATACAGCCGCACGACGGCGCGCCGATAGGGCGCTCCCGGCGACTCCATGGCGTCGATGACTTTCTCGATGGTCGTTTCGCTTCGGGGCGCGCCGCCAGTCTGCGCCGCGGCCGGATGGCCGAAATCCGGCAAGGAAAACTCCTTGCCGGCCTGTCGGGAGGCGGGACCCACGCGGGACGGTTTCGGCGCGAGCGGCGGCGCGTCGCCGCCGCGGCGAGCCAGATATTCCGTCACGAGCGCGGCGACGATCCATAAATTCACGCCGCCGGCCAGAGCAATGACCAGCGCCGGCAGCGTCTTCGGGCTGACGCGTCCGGCCTGGGCGACCGGCTGGTTGATCAGGACAGGATTGGGCGACGTCACGATTTCGCGCCGCGTGCTTTCCCTCGCCGCGAGCGCCTTCTGATAATTGTCGCGCAGCGATTCCGCCTTGCGTTCGAGTTCGTTGAGCTCGATGCGCCTTCCGCCCGAATCGGTGATCGCCTTCTTGAGCTGGACGACATGGGCCTCGGCTTCGCGTTCGACCTCGCGCGCGGCTTCCAGGTCGCGGCGCTGGGTCTCCTTCATGTTGCGCGCCTCGCGCTCGATCTGCGCGCGTTGCGCGGCGATCTGCGATTGCAGGGCGATGGCGGAAGGGTGGCGCGGCCCGAGCGTCATCTGCTGCTGCGCGGCCTCCCGGAGCAGGGCCGTATATTCGACCCGCAGCCTCTCCATCAACGGCGAACGAAGAGTTTCCGCCGCGCCCCCGCGCATCGCCGCGAGGAATTGCTCGTATCGCGCTTCGGCTTCCGAGCGTCTGCTGCGCGCATTGACCAAAGCGGCGTTCGCGTCCTTGAGTTGGTCTTCGGGGGGCGTCAGCCCGGCTGTGACCACGATGGCGTTCTGCGCGCGAAACTGCTGTACGCGCGCCTCCGCCGCTTCGAGACGGCGGCGCAACTCGTCGATCTTCTGATCGAGCCATTTCGTCTCCTGATCAGAGATCGAATCCCGCATCTCATTATTGGCGTCCATGAAGGCCCTGGCGAGCGACTTCGCCAGGCGCTCGGCCTTTTCGGTGGATGACGCGCGCACTTCAAGATCGATCACATAGCTTTTATCGGCGCGCTTGACCGTGATCATTCGCGCGAGCGCTTCGGCAAGCTGGATTTCCGTCGGCCCGGTGCGCGGCTTTCTGAAGAGGAAGTCCTTGATGCGGCCGAAAAAACCGGGTTCGTTGAATTCCGGATCGTCGCGCAGACGCTCGTTTTCAGCGACGCGCTTCAGCACCGAGTTGGACTGCAGGAGCCGCATCTGGTTCTCGACGAGCGCGGAGTCGGGGCTCTGCTGCACCGGCGTTGCATCCGAACCGACCGGAGGCCGCTCCCTAGTGTCGACCAGGAACGACATGGTGGCGGCGTAGCGCGCCGGCGTGAAGATGATATAGGCGCCGGCGACGCCGAACGTCAGCGCGAGGCATAACGGAAGGAGTCGCCAGCGCGTCGCGAGCGCGCGATAAAAATCGCGCATATCGAGATCCGTGCGCCTTTCGGGAGGCCGGGAAAGCCCAGCCCCTGCGGCGCGGTCCACGCCGCTCATGGCCGATCTTCTCCGATTGCAGGAACGATCGCCGCCACGGAACGCGCGCGCAGCGCGGACGGAAACGCAGCCGCCCTTTTCCGTGATTTCCAGCCCATGCGCGCGAAGCCTTCCAGAATCTTAATCTCCATTAAATTGGACGATTTATGCTTACGAATTGGTTAGCGCCTCGCAGAATGCGCGTTTCCGTGGACGATATCGCTGATCAGCGCGTCGTAGGCGTCTAGCGCCGCATCCAGCGAAAAAGCTCGAGCGCGGCCTTGACGCGGCGCGGGGTCGCCCGGATAGCTCAGCGCCGCCTCGATGCGTCGCGCCAGCGCCTCGACGTCGCCGACGCGAACCGGCGAGCCATCCGCCGCAGGGCCGAGCACTTCCGCCGGTCCGCCGCAATCGGTCACGATGACGGGGAGCCCGTAGGCCAGCGCTTCCACGCAGGAGAGGCCAAATGTCTCGCGTTCCGAAGAGACGACCAGACATTTCGCGCGCGCAAGCTCGCGTCCAATGTCCCTGGTGAAACCCGGCAGGGCGACGCGCGCCGCGACGCCGAGGCGCTCCGCTTCAAAGAGAAGTCTGGCGCGCTCGGGCCCCTCGCCGAGGATCACCAGGCTCGCCTCGGGATTCTCGATACGCGCAAAAGCCCGGATCAGCGTCATGAAATCCTTGTCGGGGACGAGCCTGCCCATCGCCAGGACGATCGGCGCCCGCGCCACAAGATCTTCCGCGGTCGCCTCGGCGGGAAAAGGCTCCGGCGCGGCGGGATTGTAGATCGTGCGGATCCGCGCTTCGGGGACGGAGAAGCGCTTGACGAGATCGTATCGCAGGGCGTTCGAGACGGCGACGGCGCCCCCGGCCGCGCGGGAGAGAAGCGGCGTGAGGCGGTAGCCGATATTGCTGAGCCGCGCGGCTTCGCTCTCATAGAATCCGTGATAAGTGATGAGCGCGCGCCCAAGGCCGCCGGCCAGCGTGGCGGCGACGGCGTGTTTCAGATTGGAGACGCTGATCGCCGAGAGGCTGGCGTCGAAGCGCTCCCGCCGCAGGAGTTTCGCGAGAGCGAGCGTCGCCGGCCCATGGCCGCGCGGCAGAACCACGAGGTCGACGTCGCGCGACAGCAGCGCTCGATTTTCCTGCGCCTCGAAATCGACCGCAAAAGTCACGCGGTCGCCGCGGTCGCTGAAGCCCGAGGCGAGGCGCGCGAAGACGCGCTCGGCTCCGCCGCCGGCGAGCGCATGAGTGTAAAAGAGCAATTTACGACGCTGCGTCATTCCCATTCCCGTTCGCAAATCGTCAGGCGCATTGTGCTAGCCGTCTTGCAGCAGAATAGTTTCGGGAGCGAGAAGAATGACCTCGGTGCGGATTTTGTCGCCGGAAGGCGAGTTGCGTCGCTGGCACCGGAAGCTCTTCGAGTCGCTCGAACGCGACGGCGTCCGGGTCGGCTTCGACTGGCGAGCGGGGCCGCCCCGGGCGCTCGAGATCGCTCTGCTCGACGAGTTGGAGCGGCTGCTCCTCACGCGCCGGCGCGACAATCTCCTCGATCGCGAAACGCAGACCGACGACCTTCCGCGTTGGAGGGACGCGGCGGACGTCCTCATCGATCTCACCGGCAACTCGGAACCGGCTGTGGGCGCCGTGTTCCCAGTCTATTGCGGGGTCGCGGGGGACGACGCCCGCGACGCCATGCTCCTCGCTGGCGCGCCGCCGCATGTCGGGCTTGCGAAACGGGAAGGGGATCGGACGGTCCTCGTCGCCGACGCGCGGATCGCCCTCGAGCGGCCCGAAATTCTCCGCAGCGCGCGGGAGGCGGTCGTCACCCGTCTCATCACGCTCATCCGAACGCTCGTGAGAAAGGGAGGCGCCGACGTGGCCATCGCTGAGGCTTTCGAGGCCCCGCGCGGCGGCAGTCCTGCCGGCTTCCTCGCCGGATCTCTCATTGGTCGCGTTCGTTCGCGGATCGGCCGCCTCGTTGCGCATGAGAACCATTGGCGCGTTGGCTGGCGCGCGCTCGCCTCTTCCAACGACGCCACGCAAGCCCGGCTCGATTGGCCTGCGGACGCGCGCTGGACCTGGCTCGAGGACGACAGGCGGCGCTACTTCGCCGATCCATTCCTCTTCGAGAAGGACGGCGTCGTTCACCTCTTTTGCGAGGAGTTCCCTTACGAGACGGGAAAGGCGGTCATCTCCTGGCTCCCGCTCGACAAGAGTGGCGGACCCGCGCAGCCGCCGCGCATCGTTCTGGAGACGGATTGCCATTTGTCCTACCCGTTTCTCTTCCAGTGGGGCGGCGAGATCTGGATGATGCCGGAAAGTTCCAGCTCCCGTTCCCTCGCCCTCTACCGTGCGGACCGCTTTCCGGAAAAATGGACGCTTCATAGCGTCCTCATGGAAGGCCTCGACATTTCCGACGCGACGATCTTCGAAGTGGACGGGCGGTGGTGGATGACCGCGTCGACGCGTGAGGACGAGGGTTCGACCTGGGACTGCCTCTCCCTCTTTGTCGCGGACTCGCCGCTCGGACCCTGGCGCCGATGTGGCGAGGGACCTGTGCTGATCGACGCGACGGCGGCACGGCCCGCCGGAAACGGATTTCGTCGAAAGGACGAATTGTGGCGCCCGGCGCAGGATTGCTCGGCGGGCTACGGCTCCGGCCTGTCGCTGTGCCGCATTGACGGCTTGGACGAGCGGGGTCTCCGGCAATCCGTCAAAAAGCGTCTCGCGCCCCCGCCGGGGACGGGCGCGTCCGGCGTCCATACGCTCAATGTCGGCGGCGGCTTCGAGACGATCGATATCTGCGGCTGGCGGAAAAAATGAAGCCGTCCAGGACG
This sequence comes from Methylocystis parvus, assembly GCF_049675845.1. Classification (GTDB taxonomy): domain Bacteria; phylum Pseudomonadota; class Alphaproteobacteria; order Rhizobiales; family Beijerinckiaceae; genus Methylocystis; species Methylocystis parvus_A. The sequence continues at coordinate 2,339,872 of NZ_CP187161.1, read as the reverse complement.
CACTCTCGCTCATCGCGCCTCCGGCGCGTGACGCCCGCGCGCATTCGCGCCTTGCACGATTGAGAATTCGCTGCGGTCAACAAGGCCGCGAAGGAGAACGCCAGCGAAAAAAGTTCCGCAGCGCCAGTAGCGCGGCGCAAGCCGCTTGGGATGGCTCATGAGCCGCCAGAGCCATTCCAGCCGCCAGCGCTGCATGTGCGCGGGCGCGCGCACGGCGAGTCCGGAAATGAAATCCATCCCCGCGCCGACGCCGATGAGCCCTACTTCCGGGCAGAGGCTCCGCATCCGATAGGCGATCAATTCCTGCTTGGGCGAGCCCAGCGAAAGAATGCACAGTCTTGCGCCCGAATCCGAAATACGCTTTGCGAGCTGTGAGAGAGTATCCTGATCCGCCTCGTCGGATAAAGACGGGCACTCGGCGCCGACGACATTCAAGCCAGCGCAGCGCGTGCGCAGGGTTTCGATCGCCCGTGCCTGCGAGGCCTCGCCCGGGCCGACGAAGTAAACGCCAAAACCCTCTCGGGCGGCCGCTGCGCACATTGGTTCGATCAGATCGGCGCCTGTGGTGCGCGTGACTTCCACGCCCTGTCGCTGCAGCAACCAGACGACCGGCCAACCGTCAGCGGAGACCAGTTCAGCCGATCGATACGCTTGTGCAAACTCGACGCTCCACGGAAGCGTCGACAGATGATCGAGATTCAAAGTGTAAAAGCAGAATCCGAAACCGGCGTCGAGACGCTCGACGGCCTTGTCGATCGCTGTTCCCACGCCGTCGATATTGACCGTCACACTTATCGGAACGGCCCGAGCGCGCATTCGCGCTCCGGAAATTGAACTCATTGCCGTGCCCCCGTATTTCGACGCCAAAAGTGCGACGTCCCCCAAGATTTATCAGCAACTGACGCGCCATGTTTGGCAGCATCTTGATTCAAGAAGACTTTGAGCTGATTGACCACGCTGCGCCGCTTCGTTTCGACACAAGGCGTTCATGCCCGACCGTCCAGGAATGAAACGCCCCCCTTTTTGTCAAGACGGCTAAGTTGGCGCTCGCGCGCGCTCCCCGATGTCCACCTTTCGATCGCATCTCCGTTCAACCGCCTGGACCAAGCGCGCGCCAAAGCGACGACCGGGCTCTTCAATAGAGCGATAGGTCATCCAGGATGTGAGAAGTACGGCGACGATTACGGTTCCGAAGAGGGCGTCGCCGAGCCAGGACGAACCAATGTCGAGCATCTGACCATGCGGGCCCGTGTGAGAAGCGATATGCGCGACCCTCTTCAGGACGATCTTGAACACATACAAGATCGGCATATGCGTCAGGTAGATCGAATATGAAACGCGGCCCAAAAATTGGGCGGCCGGCCTCGCGAGCAACCGCGCGACGGCCCCGCAATCATCCTTGAGCGTCGCAGTCAGCGCGACAAAGACGAAAATGATGAGAACGGTCGCGCCGCCGCTCGCGAGCGCCATGATAGCGAGAGCGAGAAGAGCGGCGGCGTCTGCGACAGAAGGCGCTCCGAACCAGTTTCGCGGCGAATAGAGCCAGACGGCCACGCCGAGCGAAAATCCCGCCAAGCACCTTACAAGACCGAGTCTGCCGGTCACGTCGAGCGTGCCCGCGCTCGACGCGATCATCAAATAGGCGACGAACGAAACCGCACACAGCGCGGCGATCGGCCATCCGCGCCTTACGAAACCCGCAAGCGCGGCCCAGGCGAAAAGTAGGTAGGCGACGCACTCCGCCCCGACGCTCCATGCCGGGGGGTTCCATCCAAGCCGGTCTTCGAGACCGACGCCCTGCAGCATCAGGAGATTCTCTGCAAGCAGCGGAATTGAATTGGGGCCGGTGAAGGGCGCAACGTCGGAGGCGCCTTCGCCCTGCGCCGCCCATTTCACGATTTCAAGCCCGACCAGCGCGAGAAGGATGGCGACGTGCAGGGGGTACAGACGAAAGAACCGCTTCGTCAGAAAGACGCGCAGGTCTCCCATATCGTTGATTCCCGCAGCGTAATTCGCGGCAATGACAAATCCTGACAAAATGAAAAAGAAGTCCACCGCGAGATACGCGTTTCTCGCGATCTGGAGATCGGAGAAATGCGTGATCCACGGCGCGTGGTAAAAGACGACCGCGAGCGCCGCGACGCCGCGCAGCCCATCCAGGGCGAGGTAACGTTTAGGAGTCATGTAGCGCACGCATTTGCCAGTCGCGCGCATTCGACGGCGCGGCTCTTAATTTAGCGTTGCAGAAATGCATGAAGTAAGCCAGCAGTCGGGCGCGTAAACTTTAATTTCCATTTTTAGTATCCAGAACGCGCCAAAGAGCGCACAGAAGCATTGGCTGTGCGATACACGGAGCCCATTATAGGCGCTGGCGCATGGCCCGCGTCAGGAACTGGTCGTCGTCAATGGCGGAACATTTCAACAAACTTCTGCACAGCACGATCCTGTATCTGCCGGCGCAATTCGTGCCGCCTTTGGTGCAGTTCGCCACCACGGTCGCCTGGACGCATCTTCTCGATCCCGCAACCTTCGGCTTCGTTAACTTCATCATTTCGGTGCAGGAGATCGTCTCATTTGCGGGACTGACCGGCTGGACGCTTTTCGTTTTGCGCTTCCGGGAGCGCTTTCGCGAACGGAGCAAGGAACGTTTCGTCGCGATGGATCAGCGCATGGCGGTCCTCAGCGCCCTTTTGCAGATCGCGCTCACGCCCGCCGTCCTGTTCATGTTGGATTTGCCGCTCGATGCGGCGACGATCGCCGGAACCGCGGCCTATCTCGTCACCCGGATGCTCGTCGCGCATTACAGCGACTGGGCGCGCGCCGATCATGCGATCCTGGCCTATTCCGCGGCGCAGCTCGTCGGCTCCGTCGCCGGCGCGGTTTTGTCGATCGTCGCCATTATTACGTTCGGGCCGACAGCTGCAGTCGTGCTCGTCGCCCAGTCGATCGGCCAGGCCCTCGCCATTGTCACGCTCGTGCTCACGAAGCAAATCCGGTTCGGGCTCGGCGCCTTCGACTGGGATTTGTTCGGTGAGTTGCGCCGCTATGCGGGTCCCATTCTGATCGGGGGCGTGATCGGCTGGGGGGCCGGCAACGTCATTCGCGTGCTTGTGCAATATATGGACGGTCCCGTGGCGTTGGGGCTTATCTCCGTCGGTTGGGGGATCGGACAGAGAGTTGCAAGCGTCCTCGCCATGCTGCTGACGGCCGCCGCCTATCCGCTTGCGGTCAAGCACTATGAAAATGGAGACCGCAGAGGCGCCCTTGCGCAGGTGTCCTTCAATGGGCTCCTTCTCTTCGGCGTCCTTCTGCCGGCGGTCGTCGGACTGACGTCGCTCGCGGAGCCTGTCGTAACGCTCCTGATCGCCGAAAAATTCCGAGAAACCACCATCGTCGTACTGCCGATCGCAATGTGCGCGGCGAGCCTGCGCTTCTTGCGCATTCATACCTGCGAACAGACGATGTACCTCGTCGAGCGGCAGAGCCTTGCGTTATATGTCCTGATTGTCGAAGCGGTCCTGAATGTGACGTTCTGCGCGCTCGGGCTGTATATCGGCGGCTTTGCCGGAGCGGCGACAGGCATGCTTGTCGGCACGCTCGTAGCGACAATAGGCTCCTTCGCCTTTTGCTTCACGAAACTCGATCTCCCTGCGCCGTCCGCGAGGTCCATCCTCAAGATCTGCGCCGCCTGCGGCGTCATGGGCGTCGTCCTCGGTTTCGTCACGGTCGCGCCTCGGTCTCTCTCCGTCGCCACTGCAATCTTTGTCGGCGCGTCGATCTATGCCGCGCTGATCCTCGCCTTCTTCCCTGAGATCCGGGCGCTGATCGCGCAGCGGCTCCAGCGGGCTTCAAGAGAGCCGGCTATATGAACGTCGCCCGCGCAAACACGCCTGCCACGCCCCGCGTCGCCTTTTTTCATCAAAATGACGTCTTCGAGACGCAGGGCGGCATTGAACGTTATGTCGCGACGATCTTCGAAGGCGCGCCCGAGCGCGTTGTGCTCGTATCAGCAGGCGGCCCACGAAAGTCCGCGCGTCTGTTCGGCCTTGACGTGAAGCCCTCGACGGGCGCGCCGCGATGGGTGCAGTTTCTGCGCGCCGTCTTTGCGCAGCGCAAGGCGATAAGCGCTTTTCTGCAGGATAACGATGTGCAGGTGCTGGAGTTCAGCCGGCCCGAATATATTTTTCTCGGCTTACTCTTTCCAGGGAAACGCGCGGTCACGATCCACGGCACCGGGCCCGGCCCCGGAAACCGCCTGCACTGGCTCTTGCATCACGCATGCTGCCTGCTGTTGCCCTTCCTTGCAGATCGCGTGCAAATCGTTGGGCGTGATCCATCCGGCGTTCCAAAAGTCGCACTGCGGATGCTCGGCGAAAAAGTCGCTTTTTTCGATGCGTGGTACGACGAATCCTTCACGCCCGCGCCTTTGCCGCCTTTGGCGAAGGCAGACCCGCTTCGCATCTTTTACGGAGGCCGCATCGCGCCCCAAAAAAATCCAAAGCTCCTGTTCGAAATCATCCGGGAATCCGCCCGCCTCGCGCCCGGCGACTTCCAGTTCCATTATTTCGGCGCGGATTTCGACGCCATAGAACGCGAAGGCCTGGCCGATCTCGTCGTCAATCACGGCTTTCTCGGGCCTCAGGCGCTGGCGGAAGCGATGCGCTCCTGCCATCTCGGCTTGATGTGCTCCGCCTTCGGAGAAGGTTCGCCATATGTTGTCGTGGAAGGCTTGGCCTGCGGACGGCCCTACATCCTTCCAACCCTGCCGACCTTGCGCGCCGCCTATCACGGCAATGTCGGAGTTCGCTTCGTCGAGCGCTATTCAGCCCAGGCTTATCTCGCGGCGATGCGCGCTGTGCGGTCTGAAATGCTCGCTGGCGACATAGACTCAATGAAGATCGCCGCTGAAATGACGTCACGCGCGCGCTCGCATGCCGTGCCGAGACTCGTGCACGATCTCATGAGACTCACGCCGCGCAGCATCGTCGAGGGCATCGCCTGATGTTGATCTTCGATCTCATTCTCGCGACCCGACGCCCGGAAATGACGGGCGTCGAGCGCTATGGCGTCAATCTCTTCGAAGCCGTTCGGAAGGTGCGGCCCGACACGATCGCATTCGTGCGCGACACGACGCCTTTCTCGGATGAGCGCGGCCTCGTGATGGTCGACGACGTCTATCGCGGCTGGTTGTCTCTGCCGCAAAACATTCATCGGAGAGGACTCGCTCCGGACGCGGTTGTCTTTCCGACCGCTCCCGCCAGTCCACTCTTCCACCTTTCCGACGTTCATCTCTGCCGGATCGCCCATGACGCCTTTCCCTGGTCATGGGAGCGGCCAATGCCATGGAAAGGGAGACTGCTTTATCGCTACGTCGAAAATCTGATGGCGCGGCGATATGACAACCTACTGGGAACGACGCAGCCGGTAGCGGAGGATCTTCGCGCCCTGTTCCGTCGCGCCGACATAGGCTGCTGTGGCAATGCGCCGGGCCTCGACGTCGGCGGGCCTGCAATGCGACCCGGCGGCGCGCCGGACGATTTCATTCTCGTAGTCGGCACGGTTGAACCGCGCAAGGACTATGATCGTCTCATCGATCTCGTCCAGAAGGCGCCGAAGGACGCGCCGCCGATCGTTCTCGTCGGCAGGCCAGGTTGGGGGGAGGTCGTCGAGCGCATCGACCAACTGGCCATGGGCAATCCGTCGCGCTTTCTATGGTTGCGCGATCTCGAGGATGATGGGCTTCGCTGGCTGTACAGACATGCAAGCTGCTTTTTGTCGCTGTCGCTGGCGGAGGGGTTCAACATGCCGCTTGTCGAGAGCGGCGTCAGCGGCCGCGCAATCGTGTGCAGCGACATCCCCATCCATCGGTGGGTGGCGCCGTCCTGGGCGGCCTTTATCAGGCAGGACGACAACGCGGAGCGGATCTGGACCGCCTTGCAAACGGCGACGCAGCCTGAGCGCGCGCAGGTTGAGGTCTATCGTCAAAAATATTCCTGGGACAGCGTGGCGGCGCGTCTTCTGGATCTCGTGGCGTCTCATCGGATGGCTGAAAGAAGGTTCAGGGCATGCTGATCTCTGTCGTCATCACCAACTACAATTATGGCCGCTTCCTCGGAGAAGCCATCGACTCCGTCCTGTCGCAAACTTACCCGCACGTCGAATGCGTCGTGGTCGACGACGGCTCCACGGACAATTCCCGCGACGTCATCGCATCGCGCGCCGGCGTCGTGGCGATCTTCAAGGAGAATGGCGGACAGGCGAGGGCGCTTCGCACCGGCATGGAGGCCGCGCGCGGCAGCGTCGTCATCAGCCTGGACGCCGACGACTGGTTGCTGCCGGAAGCCTGCGCGCGAATTGCGCAGGCCTGGCGCCCCGGAATCGTCTGCCTCAATTACCGTCTCAGCATCAACGGGGATCCGGCGCAAGTTTGGCCGGGCGAACCCTTTCTTGATGACGGGCACGCCGAATTCCTGGCTGCGAATGGCTATTACCCATCCGCACCGATGAGCGGCAACGCCTTCGACAGGGACTTTGTAACGACGATTCTCTCGCGCGCGGAAGGCATGGACGGCGACGGCGTCGACGCCTATCTCCTCTACTCGGCGCCGGTGTTCGGCAAGATCGCGCATGTCGACGAGGTCCTGGGCGTCTATCGCACGCATGGCGGCAATGTCTCGATGACCTCCGGCCGAAGGACCGTTCGCAATCTCGGAGATCACGCCTACTACCAATACTGGGCGCAGCAGAATGCGCAGCGCTTCGCAAGGGAGAGGGGCGCTTCTCTTCCCTCGCGCAACCATCTTGTGGGCGCCTATCCTTCGCTTTGGCTGATACTGGCGAAGGATGGCGGTTACAGTCGTCGTCCACTGCCGGATCAGCCGCATGTCGTGACAATCGTCGCGGCGATCAGAGGGTTTATGTTCCAGCCCGCGATCGCCCCGGTCCGCCGGGTCAAGAATGTCGGCTTCCTCCTCGCGATGGCGGTTCTGCCGTCAGCGTCGAGGCGCTGGCTCGCGCGGAAACTGATCTTCGGCGACGCGCCGGAAGGTTCTCCCCAACCTCGAATCGAGGGAGCTTCCGCCGCAGACAGTTGTGAGGCCTCCAGCTAGATGGGGTGTCCCGGATTTTGGGCGCCCGGCTCTTCGGCGCGGTCGCGACCCTCACCGCAAGAGCAGGGCCTCGCGGTTGCCGCGATTGCGCAGTGAAGCGATGCTGGTGCGGTCGAGAATGAGTGCGATGGAGTCGCGCACATCCAGCATGATGTCCCTGATCGCACAGGCGTCTTCGTCGGGACAATCAGCGCAGCGTTGATAGGCCGTGCGGCTGGCGCAGGCGATGGGCGCCAGCGGGCCGTCCAGGATGCGAATGATTTGACCGACGGTGATCTTCTCGGCCGGCCGCGCCAGCTGATAGCCGCCGCCTTTGCCTTTGCGGCTGTTGAGGATGCCGGCGTTCCGCAATTCGACGAGGATCGCGTCCAAAAATTTCCTTGGAATGTTGTTGGCGGTCGCGATGTCGCCGGCGAGACATTTCTCCTCCGCCGCGGCGAGATGGATGAGCGCCTTCAGGCCGTATTTGGCTTTGTTCGAGAGCATATTTCTCTGGAGGCGGGAAAAACGCCCGCTTGGGCCTGAGCGAAGCGGGTCTGCCCGGTCAGGCTTTCCAGGCGCTCAAACTAGCTATCATAGGGAGAAAAAGGCGGAAAGCCGCAAGGAGCTTTCCGCGTCTGCTGCGCTCGCGAAGCGCCAAGCTGCCGGAAGACGCGGCATATCAAAGCTAAGCAGTTGAGATCCGATAGCTAAAAACCGCTTTTCATTCCCTACCGAGGGAATATCTTTCCATTGCGGTCTGTGGTTGACGGAGCAGGAGTTCCGAATGGCTGGAATGGCGCGGTCCGGTCGCGTGAGCGGCAATGTCATCTGGCTGGATTCGGGCCGAGACCACAGCATGGACGCGCTGTCATTCTCGTTCAATCTCATCGCCTTCGCAGCGATCCTCTGCGTTGGATGCCTGGCGGCTGACATTCTCTCTGAGGCGATCGTCGCGTGGCTTGGGCGCGATCTCGGTTGGGCCCCGGGCTATGTTTCGGCGACGGCCTTTCTCTAAGGAGCGGGCGTAGGCGGCGCCTTGGGCGCGCGCGCCGCGAGGAGCGCCGTCGGCAAAGAAATTCTTCTGAGCCGCGGGCCAGCCTCCGAAGGTTTTGTCGATCGTGAACAGTTCGATTTTGGCGAAGCGCTTGCGGTCTTCCCTGGCTGCGCGTTCGGGGAAGGCGGGACGATAGCCGTATTTTTCCCGCTGAGCGCCCGGGCCTGATCGGCCGGGTTGCGAAGCCGGCCGCCGGGCATTATGGAGAGCGGGCCGCTTTGGGGCGTCGCCAAGTGGTAAGGCAGCGGATTTTGATTCCGCCATACGGAGGTTCGAATCCTCCCGCCCCAGCCACGCAGTTTCCCGATTCCCGAAACTTTGCCGAAGACCGCCGAAAGGCCCGCATACCGTGGGCTTTTGCGGGCGCGGAAATCAGAGACCGGCCGGTGGCGGCGTCTGGGGCCACTTTTCGGGCCCCGGTCTCCAATTAACGTTTTCCCATTTCCGGAATTACGGCCCCGAGACCGGTTCGAGTGCGTCTGAGACCGGTTCGCAAAAACCTCCGACAGGCTCGCGGACCTGCCGGAATGAAAACGGGGCCGTAGTCGGCCCCTTCCCTCGCAGGCGCTGCCGCGTTTCTTGTTGAACTACCCTCGGCTCAGTCCGAGACGCTGCTCCTGCTCGCCCCATGCAAGCGGCAGGTTGCGCGAGAGAGCCGTGGGGGTGAGGTCGGCTGGAACCTCGCCATCCGCGATGGCGTCGATGACCTTTGGCGACAGAAACGCCAGCGGCATCAAAAGCCGGATGTAGCGCTCGCTGAGCTTCTCCTTTGCGGCGACGACGGCGAAGTCGAACACGGGATCCTTGAGCGCCGCCTCCGTCCAGCGCTTCGCCCTGGCGATCGCGATCAGCAGCGCAGTTCTGCTCGCTTCGGAGAGCTCTCGTTTCGCGCTGGCGCGTGGGCGACGCCCTTGCGCGGGAGTAGCGGCGGCGCGAAGGGGATCAGGAGCGCCTCGATTGCGCCAGACTCGGCGCCGTCTGCAGCGCGGAGCGTCTTGAGCTGGATTGAGATGCTGTCTGGCCCAATGACAGCCCGGCGCAAACGCCGGTCGACGATCTCGCGATCGGATTGGTCCCTCTCGACGGCGCCGTTCACACGCAAGGCGTCGACGATCAGCTTCTCGATCTCCTGCGCCGAGACGCGCGGAACCGACCCGGCGTCAGCCTTCCGCCCCTGTAGCAGGGCGTGGGAGACATAGTAGCGATAGCGGATCCCCTTCTTGCTGGCGTAGGTCGGCGTCATTGGGTTGCCCCGGTCGTCGCAGAGCTTCCCGGCAAGCACGGCGGACGAGGACAAGCGCCTGTTCGATCGCTCGACGGCCTGCTCTTTGAGGCGCTGCTGCACCGCCTCGAACAGCTCGCGATCGAGAATGGCCGCATGCTCGCCCGGGCAGATCTCGCCCCGATAGACGACCTCACCGAGATAGAAGCGGTTTTTCAGGAGATGCGCGAGCGGACCAACGCGATAGCAGGCCGCCTGGATGTCCTGGCCGTTGGCGAGCCGTCTGGGTTTCGGCTTCAGCCCTTCCGCGTTGAGCGCATTGGCGAGCGCGCCGATGGAGCCGAGGTCGAGATAGGTCTTGAAGATCTTTCGAACCAGCGTGGCTTCCTCCGGGACGATCTCCAGCTTCTTGTCGACGCTGCGGTAGCCCAAAGGCACGGGACCGCCAACCCAGAGCCCCTTGCGCTTCGAGGCCGCGATCTTGTCGCGCACCCGCTCGCCGATCACTTCCCGTTCGAACTGGGCGAAGGAGAGGAGCACGTTGAGCGTCAGCCTCCCCATGCTGGACGTCGTGTTGAAGCTCTGCGTCACCGAGAAGAAGGAGACGTCATGGGCATCGAAGAGTTCGACGAGCTTGGCGAAGTCGGCGAGCGACCTTGTGAGCCGGTCTACCTTGTAGACGACGATCACGTCGATCTGCCGCCCCCGCACGCGGTTGAGAAGCTCCCGCAGCGCCGGACGATCAAGCGAGGCGCCGGACAGGCCGCCATCGTCGAAGCGCTCGCGCAGGAGCGTCCAGCCCTCATGGGCCTGGCTCTTGATGTAAGCCTCGCAGGCTTCCCGCTGGGCGTCGAGGCCATAGGCCTGCTCCTGCAGCCGATAGGCGGCGCGGGCGAGGAGGTCTTTTGAAAAGGCTGGAGGCGGATCAGCGCCAAAAAACCTCTCGCCATTGGATGCGCAGCGCGTTGACGGCCATCGCCGCGATAAGCGAGACCCGCGTTTCTAAACTCTCGACCGGTTCGCTGACCCGCTGCGTCTTTCGGCTGGACCGCCGCATGCTCAGGCTCCCCTGGCCGGAAGCGCGCAGCATTGAAAATCAAGGCGTTTGCCGATTGATAGCAACTTTATGACAACAAAAAGCCCGGCATGGCGCAGGGCCAGCCGGGCGAGAACAAAGAGCGTTCTTCTGGTTTCGTTCTAGCGAGGGAAGCCGACCGCTTTCGTTTGAGGGGCGAGGAAATCCATAACCATTTGCGAGCGCTCGTCATGAGCGGCGCGCAGCTCGGCGATCGCCGCGTGAGCGGCCGTGAGCTCGTCGCGCAAATCGGCCTCGCGCTCGATCCATTGCCTTTCGCGCTCGTCGCGGCGCTTGTCCATCTCGTCGCGCTCGCGCATGGCCGCGCGCAGCGCCTCGAGCTCGCTGCGAAGGCCGCGGTTTTGCTCTTGCACCATTTCGGCGACCTGGCGTGCCGCCTTCAAGATAACGTCGGCCTCGATCGCATGCGCCTCGGCGGCCGTTTTCTCGGCGCTAGCTTCCGCGTCGATCAGCGCGGCCGACGCCTCGGCCTCGCTCTTCCTCGCGTCGGCCTCGTTTTTCCGTCGCGCCGTGAGCCAACCGATTCCGCCGGCGGCGATCGCGACCGCAAGCGGCTTGATGATTTCGACGAGCTGCGACGCGAGCTCGCCGGTATTCCCCGGATCCGTTGCTTGCAATGGCATGGCTCCCCAGCCCTAACCGATGCTTAATCCCTGGCTGGGTAAATGCTTCCCAACCGCTTGAATGCTCAACCCATTTAGGCGGCCAGAGACGGCCGGGCGTTGGCGCGCCCGGCCGGCTCGATTATTGCAGCGCCAGCGGCCCGCAGAAGGAAAGGCCAGACGTATCGTTAAAAGTCGTGTTTGTAATATTCACGCTTTGCGCGCCGTTAACAAACAGTTTTATAAAGGCGGTCGACGATGTTACGACAGAAAACGGTGCAGGCTCAGGCGGAGTTATAAGGTTAGAATGCTTTGAGATCGGCAAAACTTGATCGTCTGATGAGCTTGTAAATGGAAGTCCGTTAATAGTCGCCGGTCCCGTCGACGTTCCTTTCGACAAAAGCGTGAAATTGCCGCACACATAAGTCATCTTCAACCCCGTGCGGCGATACCATCCCGACCGGCTCGCATAGGTCATACCGGCAGCCGCGCCGCCGAAACGAAGATCAGGCAACCACGAAACTTTATATTCAGACTGCGTTGCCGTGCCGACGTTATTAAATTCGCCGGCCGTGCCCGCGTCCCAAACGCCACCAGAAACGATTGTCCCAACCGCGCCCGAATTGACGCTTACCGGGTAACGATGCTTCGAACCAGTTATATTGTTATCTTTAACAACTGTATTTAGCGGCGCGTCAAATGAATTGTTACCAATCGAAATCGCATCGATATTCAAGTGAGAATTCATATTCGCGTTTTCAATTGTATTGTCTGCTACTCTTACTCCGATCGACGGCCCGGCTCGGCCCGACCTAACCGTAATCGCATGATTACCCGTCCCTATAATCTTGTTTTGCAAAACGTCGAGACGCGCCCCCTCGCCGGCGCGGATCCCCTGGCCGCCAAAATTCGAAATTGTGTTTCCGGTCGCCTCCGAGTCATTCAACACGCCATACGAAAACGGGCCGGCGCCCGACGCGCAGGGGAGATTATCGCCAGAATAACACAACCCCGTTAGGTCGATCGCCGTCGCAACAGAGGCCGGGAAATCGTGGATCGAGTTTGATAAAACGTGGATATTGTCGCTTGTATTTACCGCGTAGTTTGTTGCGATCGCATTAACGACGACACCATTTTGCGCCTTTGCGGTCGATCCTCCGGCAATATCATTTGCGTAAATCCAGCCATATTTCGAGCCATCCCACGAGCCGATAGCGGTTACTAGCGCGCTCGTGCGGTTATGCGTCACGAAATAACTAGAGCTATTGATAAGAGCGACGCCCGTATAAGTGTTCGAGTCTGCGTTATCTCGGCCCTTTATTGTCAATCCGTCGACAGTTAATCCGCTCGACTTATAGAAGGCGATTACGTGCATTTTCTGAGGCAAAAGCGCAGATGCATCGATCTGGAAATGAGCCAGCGAAATTCCAGAATTGCCGTTTATCCAATCGGCGTTTTCAAACACAGCGCCGCCAAATGTCGGCGCGAGAACGGCCCGATAATTTGACGCCGCGCCGCTCATGGCGCTCGACACCTTGAAAACCGTGCACTCGCCACGCCCATCGATAAAAGCGCTCGAGGCGATCTTTACCGTCGAGGCGATCAAAAACGTCCCGCACGGCGCGGCGATATACACATTTCCGCCCGCGAGCAGGCGATTGATCCCGGCGTCGGAATTTGCGGCGCCGGTCGAGTCGACGCCGACGTCGTCGGTCAGCAGCACGAGGCGGCGCTTGGCGGCCGCGGCGAGGCCGTAAGCCTGGCGCGCAGTAGTTTCCTCGCCGGCCTGCGCGAGCGAAGCGAACACGAAAAGCGCCACGAGGGCGCGCGAAAGCGTCTTGATCATGGGGGAGATCCGATAGTCGCGGGGTTGCTACTGCGCGCCGAATTCGCGTTGCACGCCGTCATAAAAAGCGGCGTCGCTTTCGAGCCGGCGATTCGCCTCGGCCGTCGCGGCGCGCTGCTCAAGGCCGAAAACTTGCAGGCTTTTGCCTTTGCTCGGCTCCGGTTGCGGGACCGGCTTGCCGAAATTCTCAGGGGCGGCGGGAAGCGCCGCGCGGCATGCCTGCGGCGTCCAATGCGCGCACGCGGCGAGCGAAAGCGTCGTCGATACGGCCAGGACAAGCCGGCACGGAAAGAGGCGGGAGAGCGACAGCGGCGGCGGGCGCGACATGGCGGGCGGGATCCTCTCGCTTGAGATCGTCGATAATGGTTTGCTGGCGGCGCGCGGCCGCTTGCGATTGCGCGAGGCGATCCGTCGCCTCGGCGGCGAGCTCGCGCGTCGCGGCTTCCTGGCGCGCCAGCTCCTTTGCGGCGGCGGCCTCGGCCGCCGAGCGGGCGGCCGCCTCGCGCGCAGCGCAGGCCGTCGCCGCCTGATGATGGCCGGCGCCCCAGGCGAGGGCGAGCGCCCCCGCCAGAAGCAAGGCCGGCAGATTGCCGCGGATAAAGCCCACGGCGGCCGAGATGGCCGGCCACATGGCATTAGGCCCCTACAGGCGCGGCAAGCCGCCGCTTGTCGTAAACCGACCACGCGGCGAAGGAGATCGACGAGACGCCAGCGACGAACCATTCGGCGATCTCGCTCGTCACCCAGCCCTTGCCGATCGCATAGGCAACCCACGGCGCGCCGAGATTGCGCACGACATTCGCCCACTTGTCTCGCGTAATCGCGCCATCCGGCGCGCGGTTGGCGACGAGACCCCAAACGAAAGTCGTGAGCGAAACGACGCCCGCGAGAAAATCATTCGCGGCCTCGGCCGGGAAGAAGCCGCGCGCCGCAAGATACATGAGCAGCGGCATGCCGAGATTGCGCACCAGCGCGCCGACGAGATCGGAAGCGATAACCTTATCCATTGATCGAACCTTTCGAGAGAAGCCCGGAAACCGCCGGGCCGGTTTACGCCTCGTCGCGCGAGACGATCCCCGCCGAGCCGAGCCAGATGCGTTGACGGGAAGGGGGAGGGCCGACGCGCCAGCGCGGGCGCCGCGCGGCGAGCAGGCGGGATTTTTCGACGGCGACGATCGACACGGCGTCGCCCTGATTGCCGCCGATCACGTAAAAGACGCCGGGGCCTTCGCCGACATAAAAGCCGACATGGCCCGCCGATCCGCGCGAGAAGACGAGCACGTCGCCGAAAGCCGGCCGCTCGGCCGCAACGCCGAACGCCCGCCAGTTGCGCGCCCAAAGCGGTTGTTTGGGCGTCTGCGCCGCCCAGCCGGCACGCGTCGCGACGAGCGCGGCGAAGAGGCCGCACCATGGGATAGAGTCGGCGCTGTAGCCGATCGGCGCGTCGATCGCGCGCTCGACTTCCGCCGCCCATTTCAAAATAGCGGGGTTGCTTTCGCCGCCCGGCTTTTCCTTCGTGCCGAGCAGGCTTGCGGCGACCTGGATCGTCCGGGGCGCGCCAGGATCGAAGACATGATGATACTTAGCCGGCGTTTGCATGCCGGGCCTCCATTTTGACAGGAATTTTAAGGGGAGCGGCGCGGGCCGCTATTGGCGGATTTCGGCGCCGCCGGCGGCCGTGCCCGAATATTCGAGCCGGCAGGACTCGCCCGACGCGGCGGTCTGGAATTCCCAAATCCCGGCCGTCGTCATGACATACATTTGAAGATTTTCGACGATGAACGGGAGATAGTTATTAGCCCCCGGCAGGCTGCATTTCAGCGTCACGCCGCCGGAGGGAATCGGCGCGCTGAGATAGATGCGCGTCGGCTTGCGCTCTTCCGGCGTGAAGGCCGCCGAAGGCCCTGCGCTCGAAAAGCTGACTGAGAACGTCACGCCCGCGACGGCCGGGAGCGGCGCGAACGCGAGGGCGACGGCGAGGGCGAGTCGTTTCATGTCGCGTCCCTTTCCGGCGAGAGATCAGCCCGCGAGCGCAGCGCGGAGGTCGCGAAGCGTCTGCGCGGCGCCGCGATGCGCCATGAGCTGCGCATGGCACTCGGCCTCGGCCTGCTCATGAAAGGCGAGGCGGCGGTCGATCTCGTCGAGCGGCGAGGGCGGCGCGGCGGCCTTTCCCGTCTCGGCGGCGGCGAGCTCGTCGGCAGGCGCGCGCGCGGCGTCGCCCGCCGGCATGGCGGTCGATTTCTGGATCATGGTCTATCCTTTTGGGGTTGGGTTAGGCCTTCAGAAGCCCATGGCCGCCGGAGCTCGTCGCGACGTGCAGATCGTTGAGCAGGGCGGCGAGGGTTTGCGAGACGGTCGCCAGGCGGTTGGCGATCGTCTGGACTTCGGATTGCGTATAGCTCGCGGAAATGGTCGGGGCCGTATGCGAGGCGAAGGCCGCGCGCGAAAGCGTCCCGCTCGGTGCGCCCCAAGCCGCGCGGGCCGCGCCGACAACCCTATCTTGGCCGACAAAGAGATTGCCTGCGTTATCGACGCCACCCTTGATGGTTTCCGTGAGTGGGTTGGTCCACCAGACGCCATATTGACTCGCGACAAGGCCGAGCGTGCTTTGCCCGGCGATCGTGTCGTCGCGCAGGAAAAAGCCGCGCGCGCCGGTCGTGTCCTGCGTCCACTTGATTTCATGATGCGGCGCGAGCTCGATCGCCACGGCGCTTGTATTGGTCAGCGTCGCCGCGCCGGATCCGCTCGCCGTTGCACTGGTCGAGAGCAGCACCCGGTTAGACGCCAGCACAGCCCGAATGAACGTCCAGACTGCAAAATTCGCATGCGAAACGAACATGCCGGCGACGACGTCGGTCACGTCGGCGAGCGTGGCGATCGGCGAGTCGAGAACGCTCGTCAGGGTTTTTGTCACGGCGCCCGCGCCGTTCGATCCATAGATCGCATCCCGGCCGAAGACGACGCCGCGCATGAACTGGCCGCCCTGGTTGAGCTTGCCGAACGTGACGCCCGCCGAATTGGGGTAAGTGTCGCGGCCAGAAAAACGCGTGTCGGCGCCGCCGTCGAAGCCGAGGCCGATCGTCGCGCCGTTATTGTTGAGCTGAAAAGGGTTGATCGTCGGCGGAAGGCCGTAATAGTTCGGCGTAACGACTTCCGCGCCGATCGCCGAAGCGCCGGCGACGATGGTCGGAACCTCGAGGTAAAGCGCCTGCGCGCCGGATCCCTCGACGGCCGAGTCGGAAATGATGTAGGCGCTAAACGCCGACGCCCATTTCCAGCCGCCGCCGCCATTGCTGTAATCGCTCGACCGGCCGATGACGCCGAGGCCGACGCCGCCATTCGCCATGCCGATGACGCATTGCGCGTCGCGGCCGATGTAATCGGCGCCGTAATTCGCGCCGAAAGTCCAAGTGCCATCCGGCACGCTCGACGTCTCCGGCTTGCCGATCGCCGAGCCGCAGCGCCACTTGTCGCCGAGATTGACCGTGCGAGGATGCGGCGCCGAAAAGTCCGAATAGAAGGTATGCCCCGGCGTCGCCGGGAAATTGAGAAGCGGCGCAAGGGACGAGGCGACGAGCGCCGCCGGCGCGCGGAACACGTCTGCGCCCGTGCTCGGGTCGAAATTCACGATAAAGGAGTCGATCCCGCCGGAGATGGGGAGATCGGGGCCGCGCATGCCGGTCATATGTCGAGCCTTTCGATCAGGGGGCAGTGAAGCCTTGCGCGTTGCAGAAAACAGCGCCCGTGACGCTGGAAAGGATGGCGATTTCAAGCGCGGCGTTGAGCGCCGGCTTTATTGGAATCATGAGGGGAGGACTTTGCAGGCCGAAACCGCCCGTCTGGATTTTGATGCGCCACAGCGTCGCGCCGCCCGTCTCGCGCAAGACGAATTCGGTCGCCGCCGAAAGCGGGTCTGCGCTGATCTGGATTGACTGGATATAGCGGCGCAACGTCGAGCCGGGGGCCGTGATGATCTGCGCCGGCGTGACCCCGGTTAGGCCGCCGGGCGGCGCGGCGAAGCTCCAGAAGCCGCCGAGCGCGTCGCCGCCCGGCTGGGGAGAGACGCAGGGCAGGAACGGCCCCACGCCCGCGCCGCTTTCGTCGAGCTCGCGCATCTGCTTTTGGTTGGCCTGATAATCGAGGATTGTCAGCGTCGCGAAACCCGCCGGCATTAGACTGCTCCCAACATAAGGTATTGCGAATTACGCGCCGCGTTGAAGGCGAGCGCCGGCACATAGCCGTCGAGGATCTCGCCGACGCGCGGCGACCATGCCGGCGCGGTTTCGGCGTCGGTCTCGGTCGAGATTTCGGGCGCATGCGGAATGAGCGTCAAACGCCGCGCGAGATTGTCGGCCGCCTCGACGTCCTTGACGACGCACTCGATCGACTCTTGCCCCAGCGGCCCGAATTGCACGAGATCGCCGATCGCCGGCATGGCGTCGCCGGCGGCGCAAAAGAGAAGATCCGTCGAGATCGTCCCGTCGCCATTCGGCGCGCCGTAGAGCGCGAGCTCACTTTCCGAAAGGACGCGCAGGCGGCGCAGCGTCGAGACGTCTGGCGCATCGTCGCTCGTCGGGAGCGAACGGAAGCGCACGCCATAGGCGACGCCAGCGGCGAGCGTTACAACGCCGTCGATCTGGACATAATCAGGCCCGACATATTTGACGCGGGCCGCGCCCTGCGTTTCGAGCAGAACGTCGTGATTGAGCAAGACGAGATCGCCGCGGCGCGCCGTGACGCCCTCGAAATCCATCATGAGCGACCAGCGCTCGCGGCGGTGGATAAGTTCGCGCATGCGACGGCGCGCCTCGCGGTAAGCCTGCGCCGCATCCGTGACGCCGGGAAAGCTGATGCTTTCGACGCGCGTCGGCGTTCCGACAAAGCCGATCCACGGAACAACGCGCGTCGCCGGCTTGTGCATATTCTCGCGATCGTTGAACTTGACCGCGAAGGCCTCGGGAAAGATCGGATAGTCGATTTCGCCTGAAAAATCCCAACTATTGGCCGGCGTAATGTGTTGCATCACGATCGTCTGCGGCCGGTCGATCACGATGCCCCATTGCTCGCCGTCGAAGCGCGGCGACGCGCGACCGGCGGCGCAAATGTCGCCCCAAACGTCGTATTCCGACGCCTCGTAATCGACGACGCGATCGAAGGAGAGGCCTTTCGCTTCGCAGAACTCGGAAAACTCGGCGAGGCCGACAAGGTCGATCATATCGTCGGGCATGGCATAGCGCGCGCCGGGGCCTTGCATCGCCCAGCGCAGCGCCGCCGCCGGGTTGCGCGTTGCGCGCGACGTCCACGTCTGCGCGCCGGAATCCCAATCGAGCGCGACGCGCTTTACGCGGCAATTGAAATTATCGACGACGCCTGCGAGCTGTTTCGAGGCGCGGATCTTCAACGCGACGAGCGCGAGCGGCTGATCGAAATTGACGGGATATTCGGGGCGGAAAGAGCGGATCGCGGATAGGATCGAAACCGTTACATATTTGTCGGTTTCATTCCAGTTGTTCAAATCGTCATAGTCGATCGACAGCCGCTCGACTTTGATCTCGTAACGCCCGCGCGTCGGGAATTTGAAACGGTTTGTGAAGGTGATCGCCTCGGTTGAATAGCCGTAGCACGTCCAGAGCGGCAAAGCCGTCCACGCGCCCACGCCGTTCAAGCGATAGGAAACGAGGAAATCGACCGACGCAGGGAGCGGGACCGTATGCGGCGGGTTTCCGAATGTGTGATACCACGACAAGCCAGAGGGAAAGCTCATGTCGAGCTGACACTCGGCGGCGTCGCTCGCTGTGAAATGGCGATAGGGGCCGGTTGCGTCGACAACCTGTTTGATCGAAACCGTCTGGCGCTCTTCGAGCACCTGTTTCGGATAGAGATGCGAATAATCGTCGCCGGGGAGACCGAGGAAAACCTCTGTCTGGACTTCCTTGAAATTCTCGATCGGCGTGTCGCCGAGTTTCATTTCTGAAATCTCGACCGGGCCGGGGCCGATCAGGAAAAGCGCGATCACATAATTATTGCCGCCCTCGGCCGTCGTGTAGGGGAGCGCGGCATAGGGCGGCGCAAAGACGACGTCGCCGAAGACGTAAGGAATCACGCCCTCTGGATTTGCGACATTGCGCAGGCCGGTGATCTGGTAAGTCGGCGAGGATTGCGGGCCGCCGCTCGTCGAGGCGTCGCGGCGCAGCGGCACGAGCGAATTGATGAGCAGCGTTCCCGCGAGCAGCGTCGTCGCGGTAATGAGGCCGCCGGCGACGCTCGTCGCGCCGGCGACGCCCGAAAAGCCGAGCGCGCCGACGAGCGGGGACGCCCACACCCCGCCGAGCGCCAGGGCGGCGACGCCGACCGCGATCGAGAGCACGCCGCGCAGCGCGCCGCCATTGCCCGGCGCGACCGTTATCACGATCACGGGCAAGTTATCGTTGCGCGGCGTGAGCCGCACGCGCGGCCAATAGTCGGGCGGGACGATCTCGCCGTCGAGCGCGACGCGGGCGTATCGCGCGCACATCTCTTCCGCCATGCCGGGGAGCGCCATGGCGACGCATTCGGCGACGCTCGCGCCATAGGGCGCGATCATGTCGAGACGCGGGCCGCCCTCGAGATAGGGTTGCGCGACGAGGCGCGCGCCGTCGCGCGTGGCGGGGAGCATGGCGGAAGAGGCTTTGCGCATGTGTTACGCAGTAAGGCCCTTTACAGCCCACATAACCGCCTCTTCGATCTTCGTTTTAGCGATCGAATATTCGCGGCTCTGGCCGAGCGCGTCGATCTTCTCTAGGAAGGCGGCGCCGAGGTCTTTAAGCGCGACCATGGCCGCCTTTTCCTCGTCACTGAGCACGCGATATTGATGGCGCACGCCATTGTTTGCCGTGCGAGCGTCGCTCGCCGAATCCACATTCGACATAGTTTTCTCCATTGCCGGGAAGCGCCGGCGCGCTAGGCCTGGCTTTCGTGTCGCCATGCGCCAATGAGGCGCGGAAGCCATTTGCCGTCCGCATAGAGCTCGACGCCGGAAAGCCGGCCGCTCGTCGCGTGCAACATGAGGCGCGGGCCGCAGACAAGGCCGACATGCGTCGGGAGCGCATAGGCGCGGAAGAGCAGGACGTCGAATTCGCGGGCCTGGCTCGGCTCGATCCGCCGCCACGGCCCGGCCTCGCTTTCGCCGACCGCGAGCGCCGCGATCTCTTGGCTTTCCTGCGTCGAGGCGTAGCGGCCCGCGAGCGGGTTAAGCGCCACGCCGAGATGCTCGGCATAGGCGAGGCAGATGAGCCCCCAGCAATCGACGCCCGCGCGCGAGCGGCCGCCGTCGAGGAAAGGGAGGCCGACGAAACCGGCCGACCAATGCGGCGTCACAGGCTTAGGGTTTCCTGCTTTGGAGGCTTTGGCGCCTCGACAAAGAGATCGGGGCGCGCCAGCGCGTCGGCGATGCGACGGCAGGCAATGTCAAAATATTTCGGCTCGATCTCGATTCCAGTGAACTTGCGGCCGAGCTTCACGGCCGCGACGCCGGTCGTGCCGGATCCCATAAAAGGATCAAGGATTGTGCGAGCGTCTTCCGGCAGATGGCCGATGCACCAACGCATAACCTCGATTGGCTTCTGCGTTGGGTGGTCGCCGCGCGGCTCGTTATTTTGCCGCAGCATTCCATTCCATCTGAATTGAATGCGCCGCACAGCCTTTCGCATATTTGTCCAAGCGAGCTCGCAGTCCGCAAATTCGCCCGTGTTGAGCTTGTCCCAAACGAGCCAACACGACGTCGGCGGAAGATCATAATAGTTTCCGCCGAATACGATTGCGCTTTTCGATAAGCGAATCGCCGCATCAATTTCCGCCTGCTTTACTTCCTTGTCCCAATCGGCCCGGCCATAGTCTTTTGGCTTCGCCAGCTTACCGGAGCCAATCGTCCCGCGAGCCGCCGCATTGATGCCATAGGGGGGGGTCCGTTACGAGCGCGTCGAAACGCCCAAGCGTCGGCAAAATCTCGCGGCAGTCGCCATTGTAGAGCGTCACGCCCTCGGCGAGTTTCTCGATACGTTGAGAGCTCACGCGTTCGGGATCCCAAAGAGGCCGGGAAAGCGTTGCTTGGTCGCCTTGCGGCCGAATTGCCGCGAGGCGTAGTCGTCGAAAGAAAGGTCGAGCGTCACGCTTTGCGCGTCGTAGCCGGCATGAATGACGCGCAGCCAGTTGAAGGCCTGAAAAACGACGTCGGGCGAAGAGGCGAGCACAAGCTCGATTTTCACGGTCGCGCGCGTTTCCAACCCGCGCAAGGCCGTCACCATGTCGGCGCCCGTATTGTCGAAGACGAGCGCGGCGCGCGGGGGCGTTTCCTTTTTGTCGTCGGGCACGATCGCGCCCTTGAGCGCGAAAACGAATTCGAGGCCGCGTGAACGCGTCCCATAGCGCAGCGGCTCGATCGACAGGCGGTCGGCGGAATCGGACGAAAAGCGCAGCGGCTCGGAAAGCGAGGCGTGAGAGAGCGTGACGAGCGCGACTTGAACCTCGTCGGACTCGCGCGCATAGGCCGCGCCGCGAACGTCGAGCGGCACATATTGCGCCATTACGGGAGAACCTCGAGGGCGAGCGAGCAGCGCCAGGAAGAGCCGACCGAGGCGAATTGCGGCGCCGAAGCGAAGCGCACAAGCAAATGCGACGAGACGAGCAGCGGCGTTCCGTCCGCGCGCGTGATCACGGTTTTGTCAGCGCGCAGCAACGGGGCGTTATGGGCGAGCGGATTAGGGAAAGAGAAAACCCGCGCACCGCCGAGCGTTTCCTCGGCGTAAAACCGATCGAGGCGCGCGCGATCGGCGAAGTCAAGCATGAGCGTCCCGGCCAGGGACGCGACTCCCGTCGCCGTGCGGCGGCGCACCTTGCCGGGGCCGGTTTGCATCTGCGCGCGCAAGAGCGAGTCGGGCATAGCGCCCGATAGCGCGTCGCGCAGGAAAGAGCAGGGGAGCTGCGCAGGCCAGCGAATAACCGCCATTGTCACCAATCCGAGAGGGGTTGACGCATGCCGTATTGGCGCATGGCCGGGAGAGATCCCGGCGCCGTGACGCCGCTAACCGCGCCCTCGGCAAAAACGACGTCGAGCCGGCGGCCGCCGCGCGAGTCGCGCGTTTGCTTGACGGCCGTCCCGGCGGGGGCGTTATGGACATTGACGACGAGCGGGCCGCCGCCCATGCTGCTCGCCACATTGGCTTGCTGGGCGCGGTTGAGGATGATCTCGCCAGGATGGGCGAGGATGGGAAAACCGCCATCCGGCGCGAGCGCGCCGCCCGCCGCATAGCGCGGCAAATGGGCGAGCGAGACGAGGCCGCCATCGGCGAAGGGGAACAGCCTCTTGAGGAAGCCGCCGAGGCCGCCAAGGCCTGCGCCCCCGCCGCCGCGCAGCGCCGCGCCAAGGAAGCCGAAGACGCCGCCCGGCGCGCCGTTCTGGCCCTGCGTTCCGAGCAGGCTTGCAAGCGGCCCCTCGCCGAGCAGCGCGGCTTTTAAAACGGCCTGCTCGATCGACTTGGCGAGGCTTTGCATCGTGTCTTGCAGCTTGCCCGTGCCCGTGGCGAGGCGCTCGATCGCGCTATAGGCCGTCTCGCCGAAAAATTTCATCTGGTCGTTTGCGGCGGCCTGCGTCTTCTTCGTCTCGTCGATCTGCGCGCGCACGGCCGCATGGCGATCGGCGAGCTGCGTCAGGTTGCGAATCTCGTCTTCGGTTAGCGGCTTGCCGCGTTCCTTGGCGATCTCTTCCGCTTTGGCGAGATCGAGCGCGCGCTCTTTCTCGGCGTTGCTCTTGCCCTCGGCGTCGGCCTCGGCCTGTAAAAGCCCGATGCTCTTTTCGAGGCTCTTGAGGTAGTCGCCGAGCTCGTCTTTTTCCGCCTTACCGGCGCGCGCGCGGCCGCCGCCGCGAGCTTTTGGGGCGGCCCTGCCGAGCCCTTCCGGCCTGGACGGCGGGAGGGGCGTGTTTTCGATCGTAATATCGGGCAGCTTGACAGCGCCGCGCGGCGCGCCATCCAATCCGAGGGCGTGCTCATAGTCGGAAATCGAGCGACCCTGCGCGCCGACGGCCGCCGCCCGCTCGCCGAGCCCGACAGCGTTCGTCAGCGCCGACACAAAATTCGTGACGCCCCGCACGCCGGCGGCGATCCAGTCGACGAGCTTCGCCCAAGCCGAAACGACATTGAGCGAAAGGCGCGCCAACTCTTCAACGGCAGGGTTCAGCGCGCGCGAAAGATGATCGCTTGCGGTCGCCAGCTCTTGGGAAACCTGCTTCTGCGCCGTCAAAATGTCATCCGACCAGATCCGGCCAGTTTCTTCGCTTTTCGACGCGAGCTCGTCGACCGTCACCACGCCGTCGCGCAGATTTTCCGCGATCTTGCGGCCAGAGTCGCCCCATACTTCCGTCGCCGCGTTCACGGCTTCCGTGCGGGCCTGATTGGCGTCGAGCGCGCGCCCCTGATTCTGGAGCTCTTGCGCGGCGTCATAATAATCCTTCACGAGCTGCAGCGCGGCGCGGTGCATCTCGTCGAGCGTCGTCGCCTCGGCGGCGAGGTTTTTCGCGGCCGTGTCGTGGCCGAGCACGTCGGAAAGATTATTGGCGCGCTGCGCAATGCGCGATTGCCCGCCGTCGAGGCCGAGCGCCGAGAAATTGTCGACCTGGCCGGCGAGCGTCTGCCCGGCGTGTTGAATCGCTTTCTCGGCGTCCTCGACCGTGAGGCGCAGGCGCGTCGCGTAATTGATCCACACTTGAAAGAGCTGGCCCGAAACGCCCGCGCCGCCCGCGCCCTCGTTTATCTTTTCGAGCTCGTTATATGTCCCGACGAGCTCATGAAAGGCGGCGAGCGCAACGCCCGCGCCGGCGGCGAGCGGCGCGAAGCGGGCGAGGATCGGCAGAAGCTTTTCAAACGTCCCGCGCACGCCGCCAAACGCCTGCGTAAGCTGGCCGCCCTGCTGCATGAGGATCGTCATTGGCGACGCGCCCGTCGAGAGCGACGCGACGACGTCATTGACGGTATAGGTCAGCGCCAGGCTTTCGTTGCGCGTGAGGGCGAGCGCGCCGGCGGCGCCCGTCGAGCTCGTTTGCAACCGCTGGAAACGCTCACGCGCGAGGTCGACCGAGCGCGACATAGCCTCGGAAACCTCAAGCCCACGGGCGCGCGCCGCGGCGACGAGCGCCTCGCCCTGCTCAAGTTTCTTGAGCGCCTTTTCGGCAGGGTCGAGCGACGCCGTATAGGCCGCCATACGCGATTGCACGCGCGTAAGCGAGCGCTCGACGACGGTTTGCGCGCGGGCGAGCAGCTCGGCCGAGTCGGCCGCGCTCGCCTCATTCGCGCCGAGCGCGCGCATATCGGACGCGGCCTTGTCAAAGCCGGTCGTTACCGCGCGCAGCTCGATTGTTTCGCGAATATTGTCGACCAAGTCTTTACCTCAACAAAACGAGGATCGCGGGTTGGCGCAGCATCTTGACCGAGCCGGAACGCCGCCGCAGCGACACGCCCTTGCCGGCGGCCCATTTGTGCAAGGCCGTCGTCGTTTCTTCCGGCTCGGCGTAAGTGAATTTTATCCGCGCCGCGTCGCCGAAGCGGGCGGCGGCGGCCTGCGCGACGGCCTGGTAAACATGGCCGGGCGCGTAGCCTTTCGCGCCGCGCTCGATCTTGCGCGCATAAGGCACGGTCGGGACGAAAAGCGCCTCGCGCGCGCCCACGGCGTCGCGCGGATCGAGCGAGGCGACGCCGTCGACATACATTCGCATCGAGTCGCGATAGGCGCCGGAAAGGCGCGGGCCGGCGTTGCGCAGCGTCTCGAAAATGAAATCGACGGCCGCATAACCGACCGACCAGCGCGCGACGACGATCGACGAGGCCTTGACGCTGGAAAAGGTCGCCGCCCGCGCGCCGTCGACGACGAGATCGTAAGGCAGTCGCCGGCCGGCGGCCGCCGCATTCTCGGCGTCTGTCTGCGCAATCCGTTTCGCAGCCAGGCGCGCGAAGGCCTGCGCGCGCGCCGCTTCCGAAAAGGCCGGGAGCTCGACAAGCGTGCGCTCGGATATGATCGGGAAGCGCCGAATAATCGGCATTGCGTCACGCGATCCCTAGCCGCTCGGCCTCGGCCAAAGCAGCGCGATAGTCGTCGATCTCGCCCTTTGTCGCCTCGGCCTCGCCGCCATGCGCCCGCGTAAAGCCGCGAATGACGGCGGCGAATTCCTTGAGCGTCATTCGGTCGACGGCTCGCGGGCCGAGTCCGATGGCCCCGCCGGCTTCATAGAAGGGGGAGAGGTCGCCGGGGGCGCGCTCGCTTCCTTCTCCCCCTCGCCTTTTGGGACGTCAACGCCGTCGATAAAGGCCGAGATGATCGACGCCGCAAGCGCGACATGGATGCGCTTTGGGCCGGCGTCGACGTAACGCTCGATCAGCATGTCGGCGTCAACCTCGGAAGCGCCGCCGCCCATGAGGCCGAGGCGGATCGTCTCGCGAACGTCGTCATAAAACCACGTTTCCGAGACGAGCCGCCCGAAGATCAGGGCGACGCCCGCGCGGCATAGCCGCTCGAGCTCGCCCAGCTCGCCGAGCCGCAACTCGAATTTCTGGCGGCGGCCGGCGAATTGCGCATAAACGCAAGTCTGTTTGTCGGTCATTTCTGCCTTTCGCTCTGGCTCAATCCAACCGCTCAAGGGCTACGGATTGACCGTCACGGTCGGCTTGCCCTGGCCGTGGAAAGTCATTTGACATTTGACGAGGCCGTTTTCGCTCTTGCTTTCCTTCCATTGCGTAATGAGGAAAGCCTGCTGCTCCGTCTCGCCGCCATTCGCGCCGGTGAGGTTTTTCTTGAGCTGCAGATTGATCGGCGCGCCGGAACGGAAGGCCGTCCGCAGCTGCACATAAGGCGCTTTCGTCGGATCGACGAGGCCGGAAGCGGTAATGTCCCAGGTGAGCATTTTTACGGTCGAGGTCCGCGTCGGAATGGCGGTCGGATCGTCGCAATCGGGCGCCATGGCGTCTTCCACCTCGGCGCCGTGGTCCGAGTCGATCGTCGTCAGAATGCAGGCGAAAGTGAAAGCCTCGGTCGGCGTCGCGCCGTCGCCGACGAGCAAGTAAAATTTCTGGCCGGCAAGCGGCTGGACAGGATTAACCATGGCTTAAAGCTCCTCTAGGCGGGGTCGGGATAGGGCGTCGCGTCGAAAAGCTCGCAAGCGAATTCGACGAAAACCTCATGAGGCTCGGTCGCGCCGACGACGTCGCCGCCGGCGATCGCGATAAAGCGGTCGATCGTGTGGCCGCCGGCGATGGCGATCTCTTTGCGGTCCAGCGCGAAGCGAACCGCATCGGCCAGGCTGCGCGCCTCGCCCGCGGCGAATCTCGTCGAGACGGCGTGAAAGCGCAGCGAGACGCCGAACCATGGCGAGCAGCCGGCTTCCTTGCCGCGCCAGTTGAAGCCGGCCAGAAAGACGTAAGGCGTCACGACGTCGGCCGCGTCGCCGCGCGAGTCGCGCGGGACGGTTTCATAGACGCGCGGGCCGCAGAAGGCGGCGACGCCGGCGTCGGCCTTGAGCGCGTCGATCGCGGCCGTCTTGAGCGCGTTGAGCGCGTCGCTCATGGGCTTTCGCCGGCGACAGCGGCCGAGGCCTCGGCGGCCCCTTCCGGATCTTCGACGCGCTTGCCCTTGCCCTGCGCCTCGATCTGCTCGATATGCGCGCGCGGCGCTAGATGGATTCCCGGCTGATAAACCTTATTGACGGCGGGCGTGCAGACGACGAGCGCCTCTTGCGTTACCTCGACTTTCATTCCCTTGCCTTTCGGGTTAGCCGCCGATTCTCATGACGGCCGTCAATTCGATATGACGGCGAGCGGCGTCGGGGAGGTTGACGTTATCAATCGCCCAATCGCCGTCACTTGAGGCGCTCGGCGCGATATTCGGCCCGGTGATCTTGAGGCGATCGCCGATCGAGATCGTCCGCGTCTGCGCATTGGCGTAAACGCGCAGCGTCACGACGTTCATATTTTCGAGAAAGCCGCCCTCGGCCTGGTTGAAGCCGTTTTTTTGCTTGAGCGCCGCCCGCGCCGTGAAGGCCTCCGCATAGTCGCCGCGCGACGCGCCGCCAGGGTTTCCGCCGACGACGGCGCGGCGCATGACGGCGATGCGATAGCGCATGGATCCGGCGAGCATTAATCGAGCACCATTTGAGCGAGAGACGACGGCGCGCGAGGGGCGCGGGACGCGCCGAGCCATTCCTCGATCTCGCGCTCTGACAAGTCCGGTGCATCGCCGGCGGTGAAAACGCGCAGAAGGGAAGCCAGAAAAGCCGCGATCATGTATTCGGCGCGCGGTGCGGCATGAGCAGCGCGGCGACGCCGAGCGGGAGCTCTTGCAAATTCGAGCCGAAACCCGTCGTCGCTTCGCGGTTTTGGTAGAAATGCGAGACGAGCAAAAGGGCGGCCTGGCGGATCGCCGCCGGGATGTCGGCCGCGTTGTCGCCATAGCCGAGGCGCGCGGTAATGCGCCAAGCCGCCTCGTCGACGTCATAGCGCGGCCAGGCCGTCCCGTCCGCGACGCGAATAAGCGTCGCCTCTTTTGTCACCTGGCGCGTTACGGCGCTCGCCGTGAAATCCACATAGGCGCCGTTTTGCAGATACTCGACTTTCGTCACGGCCTGGAGCGGCGCGCGCGTGAGCAAAAAGCCCGTCCTCGGCGTATGGCCGCGCATATATGGATTTCCAGCGAGCGGCGACGGCTCGGGCGCGGTGAATTGCCAGGATTGCGAGAGCAGGGGCCGCCCGATTACCCCGTTTTCGAGATCGAGCAGCGCCGTCACGGCGTCGACGATGGCCGTCAGCAAAATGTCGTCGTCGTTGAAATCGACCGTATTGGTTTGACGCTTGGCCTCGGCGAGCGAGACGATCGGCGTCGCGGATTTCGTGACGAGGGACCAGAGCCCGGCCATGTCGACGCCCTCGCTTTACTGACCGTCGCCGGCGGGCGCAGCCTCGGCCGCCGGCGCAGCGTCAACGGCGATCGCGGCCTCGGCCGCCGGCGCAGCCGCGGCGGCCGCCTTCCGGCCTTTCGGCGCGGCCGCGGCGGCGAGCTGCGCCTCAAGATCCGCGACGCGCGCATTTGCGGCCGCGAGATCCATCTCGCGCGAGGCATGGCCCAACTGCGCGGCCTCAAGCGCGCCCTCCAGCTCGACGCCGCGCGCCTTGAGCGCCTCGATCTCGGCCCCGCCCGACGTCGCGCCGAGCTGCTCGGCGAGCGTCTCGGCCTGGCGCTTGAATTCGTCGCGCTCTTCCGTGAGGGCGGAAATCTTCGCCTCATAGGCCGACTTGGCGTCGCCGAACGTGCGGGCGAAATCTGCCTTGAGCGCATCGTTAGCCTCGCGCGCGGCGATAAGCTCGGCGCGGGCCTCGTCGGCCGCCGCCCGATGAATGTCGCGCTCGGCGATCGCGGCCTCGGCTTCTTTCTTCGCGGCCTCGACGGCGGCCGCGGCGTCGATGATCGTCGCGGCCAGGCCGTCGCGACTGGCGCGCGTATCGTCGAGCGCGGCCGTCAAATCGCGGATCCGCTGCGCCGCGACGTCGCCGGCCGGGGCCTCGATCGCCATTCCGGCGGCGATCCACGCCTTTGCAACGTCGTCGGGGCGATCCGTCACGTCGCCAGGCGCGAGCGATTCCCGATCGCCCGCCCAAGGCGAAAGCATTTTGATTTTCATGATTGAGCCTCGCGCAAGCGAAGAGGGGAAGAGACGCGGCGGCGCGCGAACGCGCCGCCGGCGCGGCGATTAGGTCGCCGAGTGCTGAAAAGCCTTGATCGCGGGGAAAGCGGTCTGCGCCGCGTCCTTGGCGTCGATCATGCGGCCATCGGCGCGCGCCCAGCCCAAAAAGCCGACCTGGCCTTTCTTCCCGTAGGCGGAATCCGTGAAACGCAAAATCAGGACGTCCATGACGTCGCGGATCATGTTTTTCGAGAAATCGCCGAAGAGGATCGACTTGGCGTCGGCCGCCGGGACGGCCATATGCTGATTAATGACGATCGGGCGGCCCTCGATCTGATAGCCCGAAACGACGCCGCCGGCGAAAGCGGCCTCGACGCTCGGCAGGAAGATCGGGCGGCCGTTCGCGTCCTTGAGCTGCTTGATCTTCTTCCAAGTCGTGTCGTGCATCATCCACGTCGCATTGTCGCGGTAGGCGGGATCGACGGAATGGAAAAGCTCTTGGAAGAAATCATAGGCGAGCGAGGTCGTGTTTCCGACCGGGGCCGTATAACCGACCGGCGAGGCCGTCACGACGCCCTGCGGCTGGCCGACGCCGGAACCCGTCGTGAAATAGCGGTTTTGACCGCGAGCGATGCGGGTCGCCAGCCCCTTGAGCACGATCGCCTCGACGTTGACGGCCGCGTCCTGCAAAATTTCCATCGAGACGGGGATCGTCTTTGACGAAAACTTGTAGGCGCCGACACTGACAGAACCGAAAGCGAGGTCGTCGTCGCTCGCCGTCACGCCCTCGGCGACGATCTCGCCCTCGGCGGCCGTGTCGTCGATCGTGCCCCAGGAGAACGGATTGCCGCCGGCAGTCGAAAGGATCCACGCGACGGCGCGCATGCCGCCGAAGGCCTTGAGATATTCGAGAACGGTCGGCATGACGATCGTCGGGACGAAAACGCCGCCCGTCGCCGACGCGCCCTCGGCGACGTTCTGGATCCGCGAGCGGTTGCGCGGATCGTCGGCCGCGACGAGCGCCGACTCTTCCGTATTGAGCGCGCCGGCGCCATAGCGCAGCGCCTTGATAAAGGCCGCCTTTGCCTGTTTCACGCGATGCGTGTTTTCGTCGACAGAGCGGCCGTCTTCATTGCTCGCGGCGCGCGCGTTGAATTCGTCGGCCTCGTCGCCGGTGAGCGCGATCGCGTTATTGATGGCGGCGATCTGCGCGTCGACGCGCTCGATCTCGGCGAGTTTGGACTCGGCCTGCGCCTGAATTTCTTTCGTGAAATTCTCGGCCTTGGCGAGCGCCTGATATTCGGTCGCGAGGCGCGCGCGGTCCTCGCGAAGAGCCTGAATCGACTTTGCCATAACGGTTTCCTTTGGGGTTTACGCAGTCGGGAAGGCTTCGCCCCATGCGCGCCGACTGCTCGCCGCGCGTGAGGCGAAAGGGGTCAGGCGGCGGGGCCGAGGGCGATCAATTTCGCCATGCGCGCATGAAAGGCGCGACCCTCTTCGAAAGCCGCCTCGGCGTCGAGCGCGGATTTCGCGGCCGCGTTGAGATCCGGCGCATTCGCGAAGGCCGAGACGTCAAAACGATTGAGCGCCGAGGCCTTGGTTTTCTTTTCCATTTCGACGTCACAGAAGCCCTTGGCGACGGCGGTCGCGGAATCCATCCACGTTTCCGCGTCCATCATTGCGAGCAGCTCGTCGGCCGCGAGGCCGGTTTTCGCGCTGTAGTCGCCGGCGATCGCGGCGCCGACCTGGTCGAGCAGATCGGCCGAGCGGCGCATTTCCTTTGCGTCGCCCATGGCGAAGCCCCAAGGGTTGTGAATCATGACGAAAGCGCCCCTGGCGATGCGGATTTCGTCGGCGGCGAGCATGAGAAACGAGGCCGCGCTCGCGGCCAGGCCGTCGACATGCACGACGACGCGGGCCGAATGCTGCTCAAGCGCGGTTTTGATGGCGCGGGCCTCGAAAACGTCGCCGCCCGGCGAATTCAAATGCAGATTGATGGTTTTCGCCTCAAGGGCGGCGAGGCGCGGCGCGATCGTCGCCGAGTTAATCTGCCAATCGCACGGGCCGATTACGTCGTAAACGTAGAGATTGACGACGCCGGTTTCGTCCTCGTCGGGCGCGCCGGGCGCGTCGGAATCGCCGTCGCGGTCGGGATCCGCAGCCGCCGCATTGGCGAGCCAAAAGCCGCGCTGCGCCTTGGCCGGGTCGGCGATTGGCGCGTGACGGTTGTTTTCGAAAAGCTGCAAAAGACGGCGATGCATTGTCTTACCTCGCGCGGGCGCGGTTGCGGGATTTTCTCGGCTTGGCGGGCGCGGGGGCGGGCGGCTCTTGCTCCTGCGCCTCCTCCGCAGCCTCGTCGGCCGGCTCGGCGGCCTCATGCTCGCATTCGCCCGGCGCATTCCAGCAGACGAGCTCGTCGGCGCGCGGATCGTCGCGAAGGCCAATATTCAGGCGCGCGCGAACCTCGTTTTGAGACATTATGCCGGGGCCGTTATTGCCGCCGAGCGCCGTCCTATAGGCTTCCATGCGCGAGAGAAGATCGCCGCGCACGAAGGCCTCGCGGTCGAATTCGGCGACGAGCGAGTCGTCGCGAATGAGCTTGTAGTTAACCTCGTCCTCGATCGCCTGCAGATGCGGGCCGAGCGTGAAATCGAGGAAGCTTTGCGACATTTCCTCAAGGCCCTTGCCGAAGCTCGTCGCCTTGTCGAGCTGGCCGAGCAGATGCGGCGGAACGCCGAAAATGCGCGCAATGTCCTCGACGGAAAATTTGCGCGCTTCCAAGAGCTGCGCGTCGGCCGCGTTTATCTTGATCGGCTCGAATTTGCCGCCATCCGTGAGAACGGCCGGGCCGGCGAAGCGATTGGCGCCGCCGTGTTTCGCCATCCAATGATTACGGATCTCGTCGGCCTGGTCTTTCGCCTTCGAAATCCCGTTAGGGTAGGTAATATAGCCGTCAGGACTTGAGCCGTTGTCGAAATAGGACTTCGCGAAGGCGTCGGCCGAGATGCCGATTCCGACAGACATTGCGTAAGCCGTGAGCGGCGAAAAGGCCCGGAAAATCTGCCATTGCGTCGAGCCGGGAAAATGCATGACGTCGTCTTGATGCGCCGTAATCAGGCGGCCATCGTCGAGCGTGAGCGTATAGATTTGCGTTGGCTCGCCGAGGATACGGTCGAGGCGCACGCCGGCGCGCGTCCACGGCACGAAATGCAAGGCGATAGGCCGCGCGCCCTTGCGCTCGATCCATGTCACGCCGTTGCCGCTTAGCAGCATGTCGGAAACGGTCGAGCGCCAGAAAATCGACGGCGAGAGGCGCGGATTCGGGCGCTTGTCGATCAGTTTCGCGAGCGGGTGATCTTCCAGGCGCTCGCGGTGGCCTTTCGCGCCTTTCTTGTAAAGCGCGAAGGGGAGCATGGCGACGCAACCGGCGATCAGGAAAACGCAGCGGTAAACGGCCGAGTGCTGCAACGCCGAATCCGCCGAGACGCCAGGACGGGCGGGGCCGAAAAGCTTTTCGAACGCCAGCGGATCCGAGACCGGATAAGTCGCCGTCGTGCCGGCGTTCTGGATTTTGCCGCGCAGCTCGGCGAGCTCGTTTTCGAGGCGCGCCTCTTCCACCTGGCGCGCGAGGCGCTCGCGTTTCGAAAATCCGAACATGCGGGGGGTTCGCCTTTAGTAGTCGAGGAAGCCCGCGCCGGGTTGTTCCGGCGCGCTCAAAAGCGTCGCGTGGGCGATGATCGCGGCGACGATCCCGTCGATTTTCTCGCGGGATTTTTCCTTGTCGGGCGCGAAATTCATGTTTCGATCGAACCGCACGAAGGCGTTACCGGCCATCCACGTTAAAACCGGGTGATTCCCATGGTCGAGAGCGCCCGCGAAAACGAGTTTCTCGAAAACCTTGGTCGACTCGCCGAGCGACGGGATCCCCTGGCGCACTTTCAGGAAGCGCGAGGCCTCGACGCCTTCGTTTTGCAGATCCGTGACGAGTTTCGTCGCGTTCCACGGGTCGAAGCCGATACATTGAACGTCGAAGGCCTCGAGCGCCTCGCCGATCGCTGCTTGCAAATAGCTTTGATCGACATAATCGCCCGGCGTCGCCTCGAGCGCGCCGGATTTCAGCCATCGGTCATAAGCGACGCGATCGCGCTTTGACCGGACGTCGATATTTTCCTCGGGGCACCAGAAACGCGCGAAAAGCCGGACTTTGTCGGTCGTCTCGTCGGGCGGGAACCACGCCACAAGCGCCGTTATGTCCTGCGTCGACGAGACGTCGAAACCCAGGAAACACTTTTTGCCCGCGAGCTCGTTAACGCGACGCAGCCAGGCCTGCGGATCCGCGCAACAGGCCTGCCATTTCTTTGCCGGGATCCACTTAACCGCATTCTCAACCCATTGATTGAGATGGTAGCGGCGAAAATGCGACTCGGCGCGCGGGTTGTTTTTCGCGAGCGCGGCCTCGCGGCGCAGAAAGTCGATCGTCGGCGAGAGGCCGAGATTTGGATTCGCCTTGCGCCAAACCTCTTCGGCTTGCCAATCGTCTTCCTCGTCGGCCGCGAAGACAACGACGAGCGTCGACGGCTCATAGATCCCCGCGCCGTTATCGTTTTGCGGGTCGGGAGGCTCGATCGGCCCCTCGAGGATCTTGCGGCTTTCCTCCCAAAGCCCGAAACCGACCGCGGCCGACTTGAGGCCGGCCGTCGACGCGAAAAGCTCGATCGGCTGCAGGCGCGCGCCCATGCCTTGACGCAGCGTCGTCGCCAAATCGAGCG
The DNA here is from genome assembly GCF_049675845.1 of Methylocystis parvus. GTDB lineage: Bacteria > Pseudomonadota > Alphaproteobacteria > Rhizobiales > Beijerinckiaceae > Methylocystis > Methylocystis parvus_A. The sequence continues at coordinate 2,306,498 of NZ_CP187161.1, read as the reverse complement.
ACTGCCATTCGTGCATTTCGTCGCCGACCGAAACAGTCGGCGAGCGGCCGTGTTTTCCTTCCGCCTTGCCCGTCAGCAAGTAAAAGCCCGACCGCGTTTGCGCGATAAACAGGCTTTTTCCGAAGGCCGTTACGCTCTTTGCAAGTCGCGCGTCTTGCGCGACCACGGCTTTCATTTTGTCGAGAACGATTTTCGCCTGTTTCTCGTCGCGCGCGAAGACGAAACCTTGCCCGCCGACGACGCCGTCGAGGGCGAAAAACAGCAAAGCGAGGCAGGCGAGAAACTCGGATTTTCCGTTTTTACGCGGAACCCACAGCATGAGGCGGCGGAAAAGCCGCACATGCTCGAAAGCCGGCTTTTGCGTCGCGGGGTCGATAACCTCGACCGGGACTTTCCAGCCGACGAGCAGCCGCGTCGTCACTTCCTGCCACAAGGACAAGTAGAACGGTTGCCCGGCGAAACGGTCCTCGGTTAGCCGGAAGACGCGCGGCCAGAGATCGACGATCGCGTCGGCCTTGGCGTAGTCAAACCACGCGCCAGGGACGCAGGCGGCGCGGCGCCAGGCGATCGACGGCCAGGCCCAGCCCTTTTCGCTCGCCTGGCGGATCCATTCCGGCTCGGGCCAGAGATCCGCGCCGGCCGAGGCCGTTATCGCCGCCGCCGAGCTGCTCGACCCCGCGATCGCGGCGGCGGTTGCGCTCATGCGTCACTGAAAACGGCCCGGCGGGGGCGAGTCGAAACGCCCCGCCGCGCCGATTATCTCGTCGTCGGCTTCCGGCGCGGCCGGCGCTTCCGGCGCGGTCGGGGCCTGGCCGGCGGAAGGCGCGCCGCCAAAGAGGCCGCCGAGCGGGTTTGCGGCCTGCGATTGCAGAAGCTTTAAGCGATCGGCCGGCGTGAGGCCGAAATTCTCGGCCATCTTCGCGACGATCGCGAAAGCCGTGTCGCGACGCTTGACGCTCGGATTGATGAAAGGCCGCGCCGCGCCCTCGCCGCCATAGGTTTTGACCGTCACGGCGTAGCCGTTTTTAAGAATGTCCTGCTGAGCCGTGACGAATTCGCCCGCGTAAACGCAGAAGAGCGAGAAAGTGAAGCGGTCGAGCTCGCCGAGAATATTCAAGCGCGAGAGTTTCGGGGCGTAGTCCCGCCAAACGCTAAGCGCGGCGGCGCAGCGCGGATCCGCAAGAAACGCCGGCGGCGAAAGCGCGCCGCCCGACTCGGCCGGAGTCGCGGCGAGCAGCTCGGCGATCGCCGTCGCCTCGGCCGCCTGGCGCTCGGCCTTCGTCATGCGCTTGCCGGGCGAGCCCTTTAGCGCCTGCGTTTCGGGACTGTCTTTGCGTCTTCCCATAAAAAAAACTCTTCCGCAAAAATATCGCGGAATTTTTCTCCGGGTTAGGCATCCGGTCGGGGGGAGGGGGCGGGGAGGTTTTACCGCCCCCCCTACCTTGCGGCGCGCTCTTCTGCCTGCTTCGCGCTGCTGTGATGCGGCGTGCAGAGGGATTGAAGCTCGCCATGCCAGAAGAGATCAGCGTCGCCGCGATGGGGTCTCACATGGTCGGCGACGGTCGCCGGCGTCATGACGCCTTGCGCCTTGCACATGCGGCAGAGCGGCTCGGCCTGCCTCTGCGCCTCGCTCTTGCGCCGCCACGCTTGCGAGCCATACCAAGCGCGCCACTCATTGCCGCGCCGGCGGCGCTCATATTCGGCGTTAGCCTCGCCCGGCGCGTCGCATCGGTAGGAAGGGCGCGCCGTCTTGGGCGAGGTTGCCATGTGGAAAGCTTCGCACTCAGGCCCGCTCGCGCAGGCCATGATTTGAGACGTTGGGCTTGATCGGACGCCGGCGGCATTGCTCCACAAGCTCAACGTGACCGGCTTCGATAACGAGTGGCGCCGATCCGCCGAATTTGTGCGTATCTAGTCGCAAGGCGCGGCCAGAGTCAACCCGCCACACCTCGCCGAGCTGCCCCGCCGCAGGCCCCTCGACAACCCGAACGACGTCGCCGACGCTTATTTTCGTCGGCTCGATCATTGCGCCGAGCGGGACGTTTCCCCTGTAAAATTCGATCATTGCGTCGGCGACGACGATCGGCCGAGCGCTATCTTTGGCGCATAGAACGCCGCGCGCTTTTGGCATGTGGGAAAGCGCCTCGACGAGCTCGGGCGTCATGAGCGACCGCACGAAAAGCAGCGGCCCGAAGCGCGAGATTTTGCGAATCACTTTCTCTCGGCGCGACGCCATAGATCCGACGCGCAGCCGCCGCGTCGCCGTCATCGTGTCGACCAGATGCAAGACTTTCGCATCGCCCAGCGCGCCCGCCGCCAGCGCCGCAGCGAGGGTTAGGGCGAGCGTGAATTCCTCGCCCTCAATCGCCTCGACGACATACCAAGCCGGCTCGATCGCCGCCTTTTCCCAAAACTTCCGGTTTAAATCCGCCGCGCGCTCTTGCGCCATCTGCTCGCCCTCATTCGCCCGTTTCGCCCTTAACGCCTCACGCCCTCGCGCCTCTCGGCCCGTCGCGCGACGTCTCGACGCCGGCGGCGGCGCGATCCTTCGCGCTGGGCGGCCACTCGCTTTGCAGCACGGCGCATTTCGTCATGCGGCCCGTTTCGGGATGGCGCTTTTCCGAGAGGAAAAGCAGGCCCTTGGTCATGCCCTCAACTTCGCGCTTGTAGCGATCCCACGCCGCCGCCTGCGGCGTGCCCGGCCACACGACGACAACCGGGACGGCCGCCTTGCCGGGGGCCGGCTTGAATTCCGCAAAGCGCTTTTCGGCGAGATAGGTCCGCGCCATGGGGAGCTTGCGCTTGCGCTCTTCGTGCAGCTCGACGAAGGGTTTCGCCCACTTCACGGCCGCAGCGCGCTCTTCGTCGGCCAGAGCCTCGAATGCGGTGCGGGCCTGCGCCCTGGAGTCGAGCGGGGAGAACGGCCACACGGCCTCGAAAGCCTCAAAGCGCAAAGCGCGCCCCTCCCCAATTCCCCCTTGGGGGGTAGGGGGGAGGGTTTGTGTTCTAGGTTTGTGTTCAAGCTCTATATGCGAAATCGCACAGTTGCGGTTTAAGGGGGGGTCTATTTGCGGTTTAACCTCCCCGGCGACACCGCAATTTGCGGCATAAGTCACACCGCAATTTGCGGCGTCTGAATTTTGTCCTAAGCCTTCCGCCTCGTCGTCGTCGTCATGAGAGGGCGCGCCGCGCCATCCCAGCTCGACGGCGCGGGCGCGCGAGGGATCGTCATGCAAAACGATATATTCATTTGAGCGACGGCCGCCGCGCTCGCCGTTGGAATAGCGGCCCGTGCGCCAGATCAGGCCGAGGCCGACGAGCTCTTTCAACCGCCGCTGGACGCTATCGACCGATTGCTCTGTTTCGTCTGCGAGGCGCTCTTGCTTGGGGAAGGACTCGCCCGCCGCGCCGGCATAGTTGGCGAGGGCGAGCAGCACGGCCTTCGCGCTCGGCGAGCCTGTTTTCTGCGCGAGCGCCCATGTGACAGCCTGGACGCTCATTCGCCCGCGTCTCCCGTCTCGTCGCCCTCGGCGCGCAGCCATGCCGCAAACTCGCCGTCGATCTTGCGCCACGCCGCGCCGGCCTCGGCGACCGTGTCGAGCTCCTTGCGGCTTTCGACGCCGCAGGCGAGCCGCACGGCGATCGCCGCGTAATCCGCGTCGGGGGCGTTCAAAAACCTTTGAAAGCGCACGTCCGCGCAGCGCATGGCCGCTTGCGTCGCGAGCGGCAGATCGGAAAAGCGGCGGCGCTCGGCCGGCGCGGCTTTCGCCTTTTGAGCCGCCGCGCGCGCGGCCTCGCGCACGACGTCGGCATTGTCGCGCAGCCATGCGAGCGACGCCGCGGCTGCGTCCAGTTTCTTCGCGCGCTCACTCATGACGGCATGCGCCGCCTTGTCGCGGTCCTTGTGATATTCCGCCGTCGCCGCCGCCATATTGGCGGAATCGCGAACGGCGGCCGCCTGATCGGCGAGGGGGATTTTTTGCGCCGCGCCCGCCATCATGCCGCCATGCGGTCGAATAGCTGCAACGCATGGCGCGAAAAGGTCGCGCGCGCCACATCGGGCCGCACGCCGACGATATGAACGCCCAGCGGCTCGGTTTCCGTCGCCCAGCGCATGGGCGCGGGCGCCATGAGCGCGCGCGACTCGTCGGTCAAAATGCGCAAATCGGCCTCGCGCACCGCAGCCGGCTCTTCCCATGGCAAGGCGAAGCGCGTGCAAATCGCCTCCATTATCCGCCTTTCGATCGCCCGGTAATTCGTAAGAGACGACTTGATCGGGCGCGGAACGTCGACGAGATAGGCCTCGGCCGCATCATGTAGCAGCGCCCAGCGCGCGAGCTCGCGATCGCCACGCAAGAGGAAATATTCGCACAGCGTCGAGCTATGCTCGGCGACGCTGTAAAAGCGCGTCGAGTGGCCGCCGAACCGGCAGAGATGCGAAAGAGCGTGCGCAATGTCGCGCATGCAAACATCTTCCGGCCGAGGGTCGAGCGGATAAAAGGCGCGGCCCGAATAAGTTTGAATCCAGTCGCCTCGATCAGTCATTTTCGGCCTCGCTTTCTTCCGCCTCATTCCCCCACGCGTCCCAGCCGGCGCGCGGCGGGCCGCGGCGGTTGAGCTCGATTTTCGGCAGGGTTGGAAACATCGCTTCAATGATCTCGGCGAAGCGTTCCGGCTTTGCGCTATGGGCGCCGACAGGGGCCTCGATCAGCGACTCGAATTGCTCGCCGGGGGCCGGGCAGGGCGGATTTCCGCGCGTCGCGATTATGAGATGCTCGGCCTTATCGCGCGTCCAATAGCCCGTTCCTGCCTTGTCTTTCCCCCACACGATGCAGGACTTGTATTCAAAGCCCCAGCTATCCAGCACGAGCGGGAAGTCGCCGAGCATGGGCGTCGTCACCCACATAAACAGCACGCAATCATCGGCGGCGATCGAGGCGACGTCGCGCGCGCAAATCTCGGCGAGGGCCGACGTCGAATAGTGATTATCGGCCGCGCGATCGAGGCCCCTTTCGCTTCGAACCTCGAAACGCCATTCGGGGTCCGCGTAAATCACGCCGTAACGCTTTTCCGGCAGCGCGCGGATCTTCTCGGCAAGCGCTTCCTCGCGCTCGGCGCGGCGTTCCTTCTTCGCCTGCGCCCGCTCGGCGCGAGAGCCGGCGAGCGCCCGGCGCGCGTCCTTCTGCCGCTCGGCGACGCATTCCTCGAAATCCGACAGAGAGAGGCCGGCGAGCTTCTGCCACGCGGCCGACTGGTCTTTCGTCACGCCAAGGGAGGCGAGCTTCAAAGTCGGCTTGCGCGACTTTGATTTTCGATCACCGCCGCGCGCCTCGCGCGCGCCCTCGTCGGCCATCTTGCGCAAGAGCTCGCCGGCGCGTCGCTGCGCGGCGAGAGAGAGCGCGACGGCCTTGTCGAGCAAATCGGGATCGCGCGCGCGCTTGGCGAAAAGCTCGATCGCGTCGGCCTTGGCGAGCATTTCTTGCGACTCGGCCATGGTCGCCGCCGCGAGCGCGGCCAGCGCCGCGTCATATTGCGCGACCGCGCCATAACGCTCCTCGAATTCCTCGCGGGTTTCGCCCGCCTCGGCGCTCACGGCTCGACGCCCTTGTCGCGCGCGCGGCAAAGCAGCGTCGCAATCGGCCCCTGGCCGAGATCGAGCGCGTCCGACATTTCCGCGTAATTGAACCGCAGCCGGCGCTGCGCGACCGCTTCCGCCTGGCGCGGCGACAGGCGCTCGAATTCCTCGTCGGAAAGCTGCTCGGCGACGATCGTCGCCAGCTTGCCGCGCGTGAGACGCCCGGTCGCCGCGAGATCTAGCGCCGCTATGCGCGTGACCGTTTTCGGCCCGTCTATCCCCGGCGCGCCGCAGGCGCGGCGGGCCTGAGTCGAGACGCCCCGTCGCGCCGCGCCGTCGAGACGCGACGCGACGCCGTGGCGATCCTTGAGGCCGAGCGCCTTGGCGGCCTCGTCGATCGTGAGGCCGAGACGCACAAGCGCGACGGCGCGCGCCTGGCCGATCGTCAAGGCGCGCCGCTCGTCGGCGCTCAATTGCTCGGCGACAATCTGGTCGAGCTTTTCCAGCGCAAACGCGCGGCCGCTTGGGAGGGGAGCGCGCGCCGGCGTCACGGCGGATTCGGCGGCCGTCGTCATGCGCGGCGCCATCTCGCCCGCGCCCGGTCGAGCCATGAGCGAATAACGGCCTCGCTGCGGCAATAGTGCGAGGCGATTTCGGGGACGGTCCAACCCATGCGGAAACGAAACGCCGCGCCGCCCTCGGCGATGCTGAGCCCGCTCAACGTCGGCGACGGATCTTCGAAAAGAGCGTCGATCTGCCCGCCGCCCATCGTCGCGACGACGGCGCGCCAGTAGCTCCGATTATACGCGGCCGCGCCCGGCTCGCGCGGCCGCTCGCGGTAAACGTCCCTTGTGTTGAATGCGCTCATTTAGGCTCATGCTCCCGGCAAAAGTAACGAACGGACTCGCCGCGATGCGGCAGGCCCCGGCCGAAGGGCGCGAAGCCGCCGCAGACGGCGCAACGATGGTTGAGGGCGTAAGGCGCGGCGGCCGCGAGATGCGGCGTGATTTTTGGCGCCTCGTCTTTCTTGCGGTCCCGCGCGCGGCGCCCGGCGCGCTCATGGGCGAAAAGGTCGCTCAATGGCGCCGCGCCTTTTTCGGCGGGGCGATTTCCAGCGCGTCGAAAAGATTGTCGCGCGTGACGACGTCGAGGATCCGCGCGCGCAGCTCTTCCGGCTTGAGGCCGCGCGCGGCGGCCGCGTCGCGAAAGGCCTGCGCGAGATCGCGCGGCACGCCGAGACAGCCCGCGCGATTCGCGGCGATCGGCTTGCGGGCGGCGCGCGCGTCGCCATCTGCCCGCGCCTTGTCGAGCACGTATCGCACTTGCGAGCGCGTGAGGCCGCAACGCTTTTCGATCACGGTGCGTTGCACGCCGCGCGCGTTGAAATCGAGGATTTGCTTATGGCGCTCTTTAAGGTCGTCTCGCATGACTGTGACTCCGGTTGAACGTCGGGCCGCAACCTTCAAGGGGGGTGAGGCTGCGGCCCGGTAACGCGACGCCACACGCAACGGCGCGGGGAAGAGGAAACGAAACCCCACGCAAACCGACCGGCGCGACGCGCCGAAAACCTTGGCGAAAAGACCGGCGCGGGATGACCGCGCCGGCAAGGCGCCAGAGAAGAGGCCGGAAGGACCGGCCGTCACGAAGCGAGGGAGGCCTCGCCGCGTTCCTTGCGCGCCGGCTTGACGAGCCCGCGCGAAATGAAATCGAAATCGGCGAGCAGGCGCGTCAGCTTTCGCGCCGCGTCGGCCTGGCCGTCCCGCATGAGGTCGCGGCGATAATTGACGAGCTCGCCGCGCAGATAGGACGGCCGCGCGGCCGTCACGATCATGTCGATCTGCGCCGGCGTGAGCGGCTCGACCGTGATCGGCACGACGACGCCGCCGGGGAGAGGGACGCGGGCGATCTCGCGCGCGAGGCGCGTCGCGGCGCGGGCCGGCGTCTTGCGCTTAGGGGCGGCCATTTACGCCCCCCTTTCGCCGCGCCAGCAATGCGCGCGCCGTCGCCAGATGCGTTTCAATCTCGCGAGCTTCAAGCCGATCAAGGTCGCCATATCCTTCGCGAGCGATAGCCAGCTCATGCTCAAGTCTTCCGATTTCGCGCTCGACGTCGCAGATGAATTCGTTGCGGATGGAGTCGATCAGATCGAGGCCGATGCGCTTGAGGCGCTTTCTCTCGAAATTCTCCAGCGTGCCGGGGGCCTGCCGCATGCGCGAGGCGAGGCGCGAGCGCGCGAAACCGCGCAGCTTGTCAGGATCGACGCGGCCCTCTAGGCGCTTCTCTTCGCGGCGTAGCGAGAATTTGAGCCACCCCCGCGCCTGCTCGTCGATCGATTCCGCTATGGACATTTTATCCATTCCTGTTGGACACATTGACTGAAACTCCCATGCGATAAACGCGGCATGGGAAACGCGATTGAAAACCCCTCACCACGGCGCTTCGCGCGGGCTGCAAACCGCGCGGGCGCGCTCAATTCGGTTACTCAGACGCAGTTCGCATTTTCGGTTGGATCGACGTCACAAGGTCATAGAGATGGTCGGCGAAGCGCGCGCATTCTGCGGCTTACTCATCGCAGCCGAGCGAGATCAGCTCACGCCGCAGATTTTGAAGATTGTTGCGCGCCGTATTGGCCGCGTCGGTCACGCGCCCGCACGCGGCGAGGCTCGTATCGGGGCGCGCCGTCTCACTCATTCCGCCGCCTCGCGTGGATAGGCTGTGGCGACAGGGATAGGTTTTGCGTTCCCTGCCGCCGCCTCGCTTACTTTTTCGGCAGCCATCGGTAGCGGCGCTGTTTCCGCGCGCGCGCCGCCAGGCGCTTGGGAACGAAAGGGGCCGTCGGCGGCGGGAGAGGCACATCCCACGAAGAAATCGTTCGGCGTAACAGCGCCGTTTGTCTCATCAATGATCTTTTGCATTTGCGTCGGCCGTGGAATGCGATCGCCACTGATCCACGTTTGCACAGCCTTCGTGGTGACGCCGAGCGCGTGCGCGAAGTCGGCTTCGCCTCTTCCGTTCTGATGAAGGTAATCTGCCAATTTCATGATTCAAAAATGGAACAATACGTTCCAAACGTCAAGAACAATATGTTCGTGGAACATATTGTTCGAATATCAGATACTTATGCAATGCCTAGATCCGAAAACAACGACCCAAAACGCGCCGTGGACGCGAAAAAAACTCAGAAACTGCAACTGCCGCTTTGGGCGATTAGGCTTGAGATCGCGCTTTTGCAGGCAGGTTTCGTTGATAAAAAAGGGAAGGTTGATAAGAAAAAGGTTGGCGAAAAGTTTTTGGTTGGCCCAAAGGCTGTTGAGCATTGGTTGAATGGAGCGCGCGAGCCAAGGTTCGCCGTCATGGTGGAACTGCACCGTCTTACGGGCTTATCACTCGATTGGCTGTTTGGAGCTGAAGAAAGCCGCCCTTTCGTTAGCGCATCAACGGATCATTACCGATATACGCAAAGCAATTACACGCAAAGTGATTGCAAAATATAGGTTTGTATATATCGATCACGAAAAGCAGAAGGATAATTTAATGCGTCTTAAGTATATTGTTTTTGCATTATCGCTTTCATCCTGTGGTTCTGCGCCTCATACGATCACCGATCGCGATGACTTTCTTGCTGAGGCAACGCGGCGCTACAAAGGAGAAGATCGCGAAAGGGTGATCAGAGCTGCCGAAACCGTAATCAAGCATTCCGACCCGGCAGACGTCGAAATTCGATATACCGCCTCCGGCTTTACCGCTCTGCGGAAATATTTCATTTACGCGGTCTTTGCCTCTGCGTCTGGACGGGAAAAATGGGAGTTTACCGTCGAGGACGCGCCAGGAGCAAAAGTCGCCAGCATCAGTATTTCTGAAGCAGGGACGTCGACAGGAGGCTATGCGGCGACGCCCTATGAAAACACAATGAATGCTTTCCCATTGTATCGCCTTTTCTGGAAGCGCGTGGATTATATGCTTGGGTTGCGACCCGACTGGGCATATTGCACCCATGAGGAAACTGCGGTTCGAGCTGCTGGTCAAAGCCCTGCTTCGGCATTGTCTGGGCTCTGCGGCCCAACGAGCGAGGGGCGCGATGCGCCCCCACCTCAACCCTTCGCGCCCGCGACAGCGACCCCAGCGACCCGCGCCCCAGCGCTCGCGGGACGGTAAAACAAGTATACCACCAGCCCCTACAAGGACCTCCTTCATGCCAAATTTGGAAATTGAACTAACCTCTGGAAACGATCGCCCCGACCAGCCGACGGCTCCGCCGGATGATGGGGGGTCGAATACGCGCGACGAGCCGATCGGGAGCCCGAAACCGCAAGGCTCCTAAAACAGCGTTAGCAGAAGGGAGACGGCGAAGCTCGCCGCTCCCGCCATGCCGAAATAGAGGCCGGCAATGAAGATCCTATATCGCGCCTGATTCGCGCGATCGGTCAGGTCAATACGGTCCTGGTAGAATGACGCGAGATATCCGAGCATTAGCTCCACCCGTCCCGGCTCTCCGTCGACCCATTTCGGGGTCATCCACATTTGCGGCTCGGACCCCATGTAGCCGAATTTTCCCGGCCGAAGCGCCAGAGCAAAAGCTGCTGCGCCGGAAGCGAATGCGAGGCCCGCGATGAAAAACCATAGTCCCTTATCGCCGATTGGCCCGCCGCGTGCGACCAGCGCCCCGATACTGAAGCTCGCCGAGGCCGCAGCAACATAGGCGGCGAATAGTGCCGTCGATTTCCCGTCGGTCGATTTCTTTGCTTCAAGCAAATCAGCCAGACGCTTTTCCGCCTGCGAAACCACCTCTCGCATAAATTTTTCATCCAACTTGCTTTCGGAAATTTCCTCTCTCGACAACATCGAATCGTCCTTGCTTCTAGCCCGGCCCCGCGCCGGGCTTCCTTTTTAACACGGAAGAGGATGGAACAAAACGTTCTTGACGAAAGGAACAGAACGTTCCACATTTTCCTCGTCACCGCTTCGCCCGCCCGCATCCCCTGCGAGCTCCGAGGCCGACGAGGACGCACGCCATGCTTCGCAATCTCATCCCCCTTATCCCCTTCGTGATTTTCATCGCGCTTTGGCTCGCGGGCGAGCTGCTCTCGAGCATCTTCACGGCCCGCGCCGCCGCCCGCGAGCGCGCCAGCGCCCGCGCCGTCTCCCGGCTTCCGCATCGCTCGCGGGGCCGGAAATGACCGGCGATCCCATGCGTCTCCCCGTCAACACCGAGACGGTCGATCAATTCGCCAAGGCCGCGCAAATTGGCTTCGGACCCGGCGTCGGCGTCGCGCTTTTCGTTTTTACGGATGACGGAAAACCCGGCTGCCTAGCGTTCTCAGCGACCAATGTCGCCGACGCCGATCTCTATGCGCTGCTCGACGACATTCTCGCCCGCATGAACGTCGAAATCTCCATGCGCGCCGCCGTTCCCAGCTCCACCAATTAGGAAAATGCATGAGCCGAGATCTTTTCAAACCCGGCGAAACATGCCGCACCCGCAACGGCAAGCGCGCGCGCGTGATCTGCGTCGACGCCAAGGGCCGCCAATCCATCGTCGCGCTCATGGAAAAGGACGGCGAAGAAAGCCCCGTGAAATTCTGCCACGACGGCACGCGTCAGCTCGACGGTCGATCGGGCCTCGACCTGATCCCGAATGCGCGCGACCGCGCCGAAACCCCGCCGCGCGACGACGCCGCCGCGCTGATCGACCATCATTCGGTTTGAGGGCGCGCCATGAGACGACAGGCCCTCGCGCTCGCCTTCCTTTGTTTCACGATTGGCGCAGCGGCGCTCGCCAGCGCGGCGCTTGTCGCCACGGCATGCCGCGCCCCGTGCCAGTTCGCAACGTCTAGGGCGCAATGAAACGCGGCCTCACGCCCGGCCAGGCCGAGGCCTGCGTTTTCTTTGGGCTGATAACGCCCGCCGCCTTTCCGTTTTCCCGCGCCACCGCCGCTGCGGTCGCCGTCGTCGGGATCGTCATAACCTTCGTTTTGTGAGGCTTTATGCGCTTTCTCAACTCTATCGCCGAATTCTTCCGCGCCGCCCGGCGCTTCGCAAGCGACGCGCTCGACGAGCTGATCGCGGGCGAATGGGACGCCGGCGGCCTCGTCTCGCGGCCCGGCTTTATCGACATGCAAAGCGAGGCGATCCGCGCGGTCGCCAGATTGCGCCGCCGCGCCGACGACGCCGAGCGCCGCGCCGCGCGCAATGGGCTTTGGGCCGTCGCCGGATGGGGTCTGCTCGCGATCGCCGCCGTCGCCGCGATTTTGGGCCTCGCTCTATGAGCGCCGTCGTCGCCCTCAACGCCGTGCGCTCGCGCCGCGAGACGCAGGCCCGCGCCGAGGCCGCCGCGCATCAAGCGCGCCTCGCCGAGGCGCTGCGCGACGCCGCCGAGTGCTGCGAAACCGCGCTCGCCGAGCGCGACGTCGAGACGGCGCGCGACGCGCTGGCCGCGCTGATTTGCGACGCCAGCGCGCCCGAAACCATGCCGCACAATGTCCTCGCCTGGCGCAAGGCGAAAGTTTTGCGCCTCACGCTGCGGCTCATGCAGGCCGAGGAAGACTTGCACGATCTCGCCGCGCGCGGCGCGAGCGTCGACGCCACGAAGGAAACCCCATGAATTTCGAAGCGCTCCCCCTTTCCGCGATTACGCGCATTTCGCCGCTCAATCCGCGCCAGGACATGGAAAGCGACGTCTCGTCGCTCGCCGCGACGATTGCGGCTTGCGGCCTGATCGATCCGCTCGTCGTCTGGCCGCGCCCCGACAGCGACGACGAATTTGAGGTTTTGTCGGGCGGCCGGCGTTGGCGCGCGCTGCAATCGCTCAAGGCCGAAGGGAAACACGGCCCCAATGTGCTGGGCGGGTTCAATATCCCCGTCGAGATCCACAAAGGCGACGAGGCCTCGGCGATCCGAGTCGCGCTCGCCGCCGCCGTCACGCCGCGCCCGCAGCATCCGGTCGACGAATATGAGGCTTTCGCGAAGCTCGTCGACGCCGGCATGAGCGTTGCGCAGATCGCGCGCGATTTCGGCGAGACGGAAAAGCGCGTCAATCAGCGCCTCGCCCTGGCCGGCCTCTCGCCCCGCGTCCGCGAGCTTTGGCGCGCGGGAAAGATCGGCGCGGAAGCGGCGGCGGCCTTCACGGTTGGCAGCGCCGAGGCGCAAGAGGCGTTGCTCGACCAATGCGGCGACGATCGCCACAGGATCGACAATCCGATCGTTATTCGCCGCGCGCTGCGCGGCGACGCCATGCCGGAAAACGAGCCAGTTTCACGCTTCATCCTTTCCGACGCCGCCCGCGTGCAAGCCTATGTCGAGGCCGGCGGCCGCGTGGCCGGCGATCTCTTCACGGCCGGCGCGCTGCGCGACGCGCCGATCGCCGAGAAAGTCGCCGCCGAGCTGCTGCGCGCCGAGGCCGAGCGCGTGGCGCAGGAAGAGGGCTGGGCGCGCGCGGTGATCGAAGACGACGGCGCTTGGGGCTATGAAAACGAGCCGGAATTGACGGAAGAGGAAGAGGCGCGCCTCGACGAGATCGCTGCCGCCATCGACGCTGATCCGGCCTCGGCCGACGCCGACGCGCTATTGGCCGAGCAGGAAAAGATCATGCTCGACGCCATTCTGCGCGAATGGTCCGCCGAAGAGCGCGCGGCGCATGGCGTCTTCGCCGGCCTCGATTCACAAGGCAAGATTTACCTATCCCGCGGCGTTGCGCTCCCCGACGCGTCCGCGGAATCCGCCGGCCAGCAATCGGCGGAAACCAAGCCCGGCGAGGCGGCCCCCCAGGCCTCGCCGGGCGAGAGCGGCGAGCATACCGACGAAGCGGCGCCCGCGGGCGCTCCCTTTGCCGCCCCCGGCAAGGCGTTGCGCGCGGTGATCGACGAGACGGCGACGAAGGCCCTGGCCGAGACGCTGCGCCGGCGGCCCGACATTGCGATCGCGATGGCGGTCGCCGCGCTCGGTTGCTGCTATGACGTCGCGGGCGTCGCGCTGCGCCCGGTCGCCGCCTGGGCGATCGGCGCCGAAGAGGCCAACGGCCTGTTGCGCGCCATTTCCGGCGAGCGTTTCGAGAACGCGCTCGCGGCCTGCGCCGCCGCGCCGACCGGCGATCTAACCGTCGCCTTTGCGCGCTTGATGGCGCTCGCCGTCGATACGCAAAGCGCGAGCCTCTCGACGATCGCGGCCCTGATCGGCGCGGCCGGAACGCGCGGCGCGGATATGACCGGCGCGCTTTACGACGCGCTCGACCGGCGCAGCTATTTCGAGGCGATCGGCAAGGGCCGCGCGCTCGACGCGATCGGCGCCATGATCGGCGAGGGCGAGGCGAAGACGCACAGGAACAAGCCGAAAGACAAGGTCGCCGAGGCCGCCGCACATATTGCGCTCGACCGGCAGTTTCTCCCCGCGCCCTTCGCCAATTGGGCCGCCGTGGCCGCCGCACCGCATGCGGCGGCCGACGCCATCCACGCCGACGACGAGCGCCCGATCGACGCGACGCCTCTCGCCGCCGCCATGGCCGGCGCGATCGCGGCCGACGAGGCGGCGAAATCCGACGAGGCGCGCGCGCTCGACGCGAAGATCGACGAGGTCGCGAGCGCCTTCGCGGCGCCGCTGCTCGCCCCCTTCCTGCGCCAGCGCGTGCATTTCGGTAACGAGGCGCTCCACGCCGGCCAGGTGAAGGCGGGCGAGCTTTACGCCGCCTATGCCGATTTCATCGGCGACAGGACGCCCTTGACGCAGCGCGCTTTTGGCGAGGCGATCGCGGCGATCGGCGTCGGGAAGAAGCGCTCAAAGACCGGCTGGCAATATCTCAACATCGCCTTGAAGGGCGCGCCGGCGAGCGACGCGAAGGAGAGGGACGCAGCATGAGCCTCATTTTTGAATGGTATGTCTCACAGTGCGAAGAGCGATGGCTCGCGACCGGGGCCGCCACGCGAGAGGCAGCGATCGCCTTTGGCCGCACTGAATATTGCGGGGAAAGGTTCTCCATCTGCCGCGCGCGAAGATCCCGCCTCAATTTCAGGATTAGGGCTTGGGAAATCATCGAACAGCTCGTCGGAATCAACGAGGAAAACGTCGATCCAGAGAGCTGCGAAGGCGTTCTCGGAAACCAAGACGCGACCGCCGATCAGGAATCCGACCTTGAAAAATGCGTTGAGGCGGCAATTCGCCTTTGGTTTGAGCGCAACAAATTTTCGGTAGAAGGCTGGGTTTTCGAAGAAATCCGCGATCAAGAAACCATTCTCGACGAGCGAGAGTATCCGCCAGACGTGCGCAAGAGATTTCACAAGCTCGTTGCCAGCATGGGCAGCAATACTTTCGAGGCCGCGCAATGAGATTCGCTTTCTCCACACACACTCTCGACGCCGCCATGCGCTTTGCCGAAACCAGCGCCGCCCGGCGCGCGCTCGGCGGCCTCATGGTCGCCTTTGCCTACGTCGCCGGCGTGAGCCTCTCGGCCGAGCTGGGCGCGCCGGCGGAAATTTCCCCGGCGCACGCCGAGCCGCTCACGCTTCCCGATTTCGAGCAGCATTTCGCGCCGACCGAAAACCTTGAGCGGCTGGACGTCGCCGAGATCGCCCGCGCGACGCGAACACTCGACGTCGCGGCCTATGCGTTGACCGACGTCGCCGTAATCGACGCGATCGCAGAGGCCGCGCGGCGCGGCGTCAAGGTCCGCGTCTATCTCGACGGCAAGCAGGCCGCGCGAAACGACGACAGCCCGACGATTACCGAGCATCTCGGCCGCCTAGCCGAGACGGGCGCGCTGATCAAATACAAGCCCGGCGCGGAACCGCCGATGCATCTCACGGCCTATTGCGTCGACGGCGCGACGCTGCGCACGGGCGCGGCCAATTTCTCGGCGTCCGGCCTAAAAATGCAGGATAACGACGCGGTTTTCTTGCGCGGCGCCAATGTCTGCGCGGCCTTCGCTGCGCATTTCGCGACGATGTGGGGGCGGTGATGGCCGATGGACAATTGACGACGCCCACGCGCCAGAGCGTCGAGCAGGCTTTGAATGACGCGGCCGAGAACGGCTATCGCTTCGAAGGCTGGACGCCGCGCGCGATCGCCATTGATCTTTGCGCTTTCGACTGGACGCATGAGCGATGCGAGATCGAGGCCGTCGAGAAAATCGTCGCGGAAATCAGGGGGAAGGAATGACCGCGCATAACGTGGAAATCGACGCCGCCCGCTCGGCCGTCGTGCAACTGCGGCCGCGCTATCTGCGCAAGGCCGAGGCCGCGAAATATATCGGCTGCGGCGCGTCAAAGCTCGCCATTCTGCTGGCCGAAGGCGTGCTAGAGGCGCGGCGCGCCGACAAGCTCGTTCTCGTCTCGGTCGCCTCGCTCGACGCCTATCTTGACAGCCTTCCGAACGCACGCGACGGGCAGGGGGCCGCCAATAATGGCTAAAACCGGGATCGAATGGACCGACAAGACATGGAATCCGCTCGCGGGTTGCTCGATCGTCTCGCCAGGCTGCGCGAACTGCTACGCAATGGCGATGGCCTCGCGGCTCGAGGCCATGTCCGACACTTACGAAGCGAACCACGGCGGGGATCCGGGGCCGCTTAAGCACTATCGCGGCTTGACCGAATACGTAAAAGGTAAACCAGTTTGGACGGGAACCGTAAAACACGCGCCTGAAAGCAAGCTTCTTGAGCCGCTGCGCTGGAAAAAACCCGCGCGCGTCTTCGTCAATTCCATGTCGGATTTGTTTCACGAGGCCGTCGCCGACGAGACGATCGACCGAATTTTCGCAGTTATGGCGCTTTCGCCGCATTTGACGTTTCAGATTCTTACGAAGCGCGCGGCGCGCATGCGGGAATATTGCAACGGGGCCAAGTCTAAAATTCCGTTCCTCGGTCGCATGCCTCTTGAACGCGTCCACATTCAAGCCGCCGGCCACATGGAAGGCGACGGCAGTTTTATGGATGAATTGAAGCGCGTCGCTAATCCCTACAGCCTTTACTTAGACTGCCCTTGGCCGCTCCCGAATGTCTGGCTCGGCGTGACGGCCGAGCGCCAGCAGGAAGCCAGCGCGCGCATCCCCGATCTTCTCGCCACCCCGGCGGCCGTGCGCTTCGTGTCGATTGAGCCGATGCTGGGGGAAATAGACCTTACCGACATTCCGTGGCCACGCCCGGTCTCGGAGCGCTTCGCGGAAGGCGACGACCTTTCCGATAGCTTCGATGCGCTTCGTTATCAGACCGAAGGCCATGGGCGCCTTGATTGGGTCATCTGCGGCGGCGAGAGCGGCCCGAACGCGCGCCCCATGCATCCCGACTGGGCGCGCAGCCTGCGCGATCAATGCGCGGCGGCGGGCGTTCCGTTCTTTTTCAAGCAATGGGGCGAGTGGGCGCAGCATAAAATGCGCCCAGGCGTCGACCCTGGCGACGACATGCGAGCCGGTCGCGTTGTGCAGATTAGAGCGCACGGCGAGCCGGACGGGCACTTCCGAAAAGGCGATTGCCACGTCGAGCGCGTCGGCAAGGCCCGCGCCGGCCGACTGCTCGACGGCTGCGCGCACAACGCTTTTCCAGAGGCCCGCGCATGAGCGCCGCAACAAAATATGACGATCCGCGCGCCGTCGCCTACGCTATTTCGCCGCAAGACGCCGAGGCCCTGGCTGGCGCGCAAGGCCTTCCGGTCGAGCTGCGCCGGAAGATCCTTGGGAAAATCGCGCAAGAGCGCGGCGCGGCGGCGCTCGTCGAGCTCTTCGCGAATTTCATGGGCCTCGCGAATAGCGTCGTCGCGAACTGCCACACGGCCCTTGAGGTCTATTGCATCACCGACGCCGGCATGCATCCGTTCGAAGCCGAGGCGCTCAACCTCCCGACCATTTTCGGAGCATGCCTCGGCGTTAAACTCGCGCACGGCATGAGCGACGACGGCCTTTGCGCCGGCTGCGCCTTCCGGCTCGGAACGCATGCCAACCAATGCCCGCCGACGCAGATCGACGCCGAGACATGCGCGCAGCCTGGCGAGCGCCTCTTTATGTGCCACGAAGAGCTAGACGAGCGTGGCGCGCCGACAAAGCCCTGCGCAGGATGGGCGCGGGCGCGCAAGGCGAGGGCGCGCGCATGAGCGCCCCGCGCCCCGTCCGGCTACAGCGCAAGCGCGCCAAGGGTTTCGATTTGCAGGCCGTCTCGCGCGCCGCCAATGGCCTGCCAGGCCGCGCCGTGACGCGGCCGGGGGATTTCGGCAATCCGTTTCAAGTCGGCCAATGGTTTCGCGTCGGCGAGGTCGGCGAAGAATGGCGTTGGCTATGGAAGACGGCGCAATTCGCGAAACACGACTTGCGCTTTACTTTTGTCGCCGACGCCGAGACGGCCGTCGCCATGCATAAAACGATGCTTGAGCGCCACGGCCCGCCGCCGCGGATCCGCGAGCTCGTCGGCCACAATCTCTTTTGCTTCTGCCGCCTCTGCCCGCGCCACGCAGCCACAGGAAAGCCATTCGACGAGGATTGCGACAACTGCGCGCCCTACCACGCCGACGAACTCGGCCGACGCGCCCTGGCGCTTGTTTGTGAAGGTCTCGACGCATGAAAACGCCATTAGCGCGCGCACAAGCCTTTCAGGACCGCACGGCTGGTAAATTTCCCCCGCCGCCGCCGCTCGACGATCTCCCGCCCGCGAGCGAGGGGCCTTTCGGTTTCAAATTTGCGACCGTGGCGCTTGCGGTTCTTTTGATCGCAATGGCCGCGTCCTACGCGGCTAGTCGCCAATCATTCCCATAATCTCGCCCGCCCACCATTCCATGAGCCGCCGGCGCTCGTCGAAATAATCCGCCCGGTGATAGGCGCGCCGCACGTCGTTTGCGTCGACATGGGCGAGGGCGCGCTCGACCGCGTCGAAATTCCACAGGCCCGACTCGTTTGCGAGCGTCGAGAATGATGAGCGGAAGCCGTGCGCCGTCGCCTCGTCGCCGGCAAAGCCCATGGCGCGCAGCGCGACGTTAAAGGCGTTTTCGGAAAGCGGCCGGCCGGGCCGGGGCGAGGGGAGGATAAAGGGCGAGGGCGGCCGCGCCTGGCCGTCTTCCGCCTTGAGCCGCGCGAGGATCTCGACGGCGGCGCGCGAGAGCGGCGCGCGATGCGGCAAGCGCATTTTCATACGCGAGGGCGGGACCGTCCAAACGGCGGCCTCTAGGTCGAATTCGGGCCAGAGGGCGAGGCGCAGCTCGCCCGGCCGCGCGGCCGTGAGGGCGAGCAGAAAGAGCCCGTCGCGCACGATTCCGCCCTTGCCCTGGTAAGCGGCGATCGCGCGCATAAGCCGCGCGAAATCCTCCCGCTTGACGAGCGCCGGCCGGTGCGTCGGCCGAGGCGCCAGAAGCGCCCCGCGCAAAAGCGCGGTCGGATCCGTGTCGACATGGCCGCCGGCGGCCGCATATCGGAAGATTTTGGAGATGGTCGAGCGCAGGCGCGACGCCGTTTCTAGCTGGCCGGCGGCCTCGAGGCGCTTCAATACGGCGAGAATGTCGGGCGCGCGCAGCTCCGCGATCGGCCGCGCGTCGAGCTCGCGCGAGAGGCCGGCGAGCCAGATCGCCTTTTCAATCGTCGCCGGCGCGGTGCCCGACCGCTCGACGCCGTCGAGCCATTGCGCTTTGAGCGCGCCAAAGGTTGGCGCGGGCGCCGCCGCGATCGGCGCGTCGAGCGCGCCGGCGGCGATGCGGGCGCGGGCCTCGTCGGCCGCCTGGCGCGCCGCCTTGAGCGATAGGGCGGGATAGTCGCCCAGCGTAATCGAGCGCTGCCGGCCGCCGGCGCGGAACGCCAAATGCCAGGAACGCTTACCGGAAGGATGCGCCCATAGCTGCAACCCGCGCCCGTCTGAAAGCTTCGTAAGCCTCCCGTCGCGCGGCCTGGCCGCGCGCGCCTGCGCATCGGTTAGCGCCATGTCGCCCCCCGTTGGTATGGCCGCCCGCCGGCCGCGTCATACCAACCGGCTACCAACAAAACGCAACGGCTGCAAATGGAAGCTTATGGACGATAACGGAAGCTCAAACGCGAAAAACCGCCCAGCTTTTCCGACGCTTAGCGCCGCTTTGCGGGCGATTTCGGATGATAACGGAGGGAAACGGAAAGGCGGGAAAAAGGCCCGTGGTGCCCTTGGCCGGCGCCACTCCACCGATGCGGTAGACCGAGACGTCCTTCTCCCGGGCGCGTTCGATCGAAAACCCTTTCTTGCGCAGGCCGGTGAGCGCCGCCCGAGTGGTGTGCGGCAGCCACCCTGTCGCCTCGATGAGCGAGTCGATTGTCGCTCCCGATTTGCGGCTCAGCATCGAGATGACCAGCACCTGTTTCGAGCCCGCGCGCGGCTTCTCGATTGGCTGGGACTCCTGCTCCCGGCGCTCGCCCTGCGGCTTCGGCGCATGTGCGGCGGCTCTTGCGCCAGTGCGCTTCCGGGGCTGATCGACGCCGCTAGTCCCATCGCTCTCCTCGACGCCGATCGCCTTGCGTCCCACCTTGGTGATCATGAGGCTGATCGGGCGCCCCTCCCCGTCCTGGCGCCAGACCGGCATGCCCGGCTTCGCCTTCACCTCCCGCATCAGCTTGCGGGCGAGAAGGCGCGATCCGACCTTCGCGGCCCCGGCCCTGTTCATCTTCAAAGGCGCAACCGCTAACCCATCATCACGCGCGGCCGCCGCCGACAAGACGATGAGCTGGGAATCCGTGAGCTTGGTCATGTGTTCTCCTCCGCTTGGACAGCCTGCGCTGTCACCAGCGCGACCCTGCGAAGGCCCATGGCCCGCAGGGTGAGGAGAAAGGCGTTCGGGGCTATCTTCCCGCCGCGACGCCAAGAACGCTCTCTTCCGACAAGAAGTCCAGTGGAATTTCAGAGGCCTGCGCGGAAGGCTCGGCATCAGCGAGAAAACGAAGAAGCCTCGGGGGCCGCGGAGGTCGCGCAGCTATTAGGGAGAGAAGAGCCGCTGACTCTTAATCAGCGGGTCCAAGGTTCGAGCCCTTGTGCGCCCACCAATAAAATCAACGTGTTAAGGGACTTGATGGCAACGCTGATGTCGGATTGGTGACCACATGGTGACCACGCCGAGCAATGTATCAACCCTACAGGCTTTGGATAAAGCGGCGTGCTTCTTTTCGTTGCCGACCTCCATCTAGGCCCGGAGGCTGAATGGAGGTGAGCGGACGGGCGAAAGCAACCTTGAATGTTGCCCCGCCACCAGGAGTTTCGGTTACCCAAAGACGCCCGCCTAGCTTTTCCATCAATTCTCTGGCGATGGCCAAGCCTAGTCCAGTGCCTGGCGTGGCGTCGCTTTTTCGCCAAAACGGCTCAAAAATGATGTCGCGCTCCTCTGGCGCAACTCCCGGGCCGTGGTCGATAACGTCGACGATGCCGTCTGCCAATAAGCGGACGACAACGAAGCCCCCGGACGGCTCTGCGCGCAGGGCGTTCTCAATGAGATTTGTAACGACGCTTTCCACGGCCCAGCGGAAAGCGTAGACGGGAACCGGATCATCCGGGGCCTCGAATTCGATTTGACGATTGCTATGATATGCGATCGGCATCAAATCTGCGATTGTCGTGAGAATCGCTTCTCGCAGATCGACCTTCGGAATTTTTTGCTCATGGGCGCGTTCCTCGATCTGCGCCAAGACGAGAAGTTGCTCTAGAATTGTTTTGATTCGAGCCGCGTCGCGCTGTAACTCCGCCTTGAGCGGGCCATCGTTCATTTTCTCGAGCCGTGCGCACAAAATGGCGATTGGCGTGCGGAGTTCATGCGCCGAGTTGGCCGTGAAACGTCGCTGCCGCGCGACCCCGTCGCGAACGCGTTGAAAGGCGGCGTTCACTTCATCGACAAAAGGCGCGATTTCCGAGGGGAGATTTCCGTCCGGGGCACGCCAGTTCAGCGTGTCGACGCTAATCTTCCTAATATTGCGGGCGGCGACGCTCAGTGGAGCCAAACTTCCGCGGACCACGAAAAATCCGATCAGTAATATGAGCGCGCAAAGCGGAATATAGGCGAGAATATTTTCTATGATCAGATAAGCGTTCAACTGGTAGAAGACGTCGTCCCAGTGAAAGTTCGAGCCATACACAATCGTCTCGATTTTGCCGAAGCGCGTTAGCGTCGTGCGCACGTAACCGCGCGCATTAGGATTTGGGTCATTCTCCAGATGAAAAAGCGAGCCGAACACTTCAACGTCTCCAAGGAGTGGTCTGAAATGCTCGGCGAGTCCTTGCGAAGACCCTGGCAGCAAAGCGCCGCTTACTGGATCAAACGCGGCGAAGCGGAAGTCTGGGTTGCGCTCCTGATGTTTGTGCAATTGCGGGGTCGACTCGATATAAAGCTTGCCGTCGTCCCCGCGTCTAAGCGCGTCGATCAGAACGTCCCGCGCGTGTTTCGTCGTCCAGACCTCAAGCGCCTGCCGATGGTCGCGGCCCCAAAAAAAAGCCAGTGGGATTTGCACGGTGATAGGCGTCGAAAAATAGGCCAGAAGCGAACCGAGGATCCAAAAGAGGATTAACCGCGTCTTGAGAGAGCGCGGTCGCATCAGGCGCGCGCCTGCGCGATCATATAGCCCACGCTCCGCGTCGCATAGATTTCGACGCCCCCATCGGCCTCTCTCAACTTCTGGCGAAGCCGCGACACCAGCATTTTGAGCGCGTCATTCTGCACCTGTTCGTCCAGTCCATAAATCTCGTCGATGATCACCGTATAAGTGACAGCGCGTCCGGCGCGCCGCATCAACGTCTCCAGCAACAGGAGTTCGCGCTTGTGGAGCGCCAGTGGTCGGCCTTGCACCTGCGCTTCGTGCAAATTGAGGTCAAAAGACAAATGGCCCAGCACGACGGGAGGAATCGGCGCGGCGCCGGGCCGACGCAGACTGGCGCGTATCCGCGCGAGAAGCTCGTCAGGCGCGAAGGGCTTGATCAAGTAATCGTCCGCGCCGGCGTCGAGGCCATTGACGCGGTCGTCGAGCGAACGCAGCGCTGTGACCATGAGTACGCGAATATTTGGCCGCAATGTGCGGATCTCCGGCAGGAAATCCAAGCCGTCGCCATCCGGCAGGCGTCGGTCCAGCAGCAGGATGGGATAGTCGAATGCGTGCAGCGCCTCCCGCGCGTCGGCAATCCTGCCCACGCGGTCGACGAGATATCCCGACCGCTCGAGGCGGTCCGACATGAGAATGCCCATGTCGATATGGTCTTCAACGACCAATATTCTCATCGGAGGATTTTCCGCATCTCGCGCTTGGATTACAAATCGAACGCGCCTCCAGACCATAGGCTATCCGCTATTGTTGCGCTCTTGCAACAGTAAAACGGCTTCTGCTTGGGGACCCCGGCAATCGCTCCGGCGGTTGCGCTCGCGTTACCTTCAAGTGTTAACGATCGGGAACGCTCCGATCGAGGTCGAACCGTGTTCCGCGCCCTTTGGATTTTTCTGCTCTGTCTGACCCTTCACGGTGCCGCCCTGTCGGCGGCGGGAGCGTCGAACGGGCGCGGAGTCGGCGCTGGCATAGGCCAAGCTTTTGCGGGCGTGGATTGCACGGCGGGCAGGGATGCCGGAAAGAGCGCGCCGTCAAAAGATTTGTGGCGGCATCGCTGCGATGCGTGTGCGGTCGATCATGTGGGCGGCGCGCCGAGACCCTTTCTAGGTGCTAACGACGCGCTATTGGTTCCCTGGTCGCGAACTCCTCACCGCGTTGCCGGGCTTTCCTGGCAGGTCCCTCCCTTCGGAACCTTTAATCAGCTTGGATCGCAGTCTCCAAGATCACCGCCTCTGGCGAACTGATCTCAGCGCAAGGCCGACAGGCTGTTCCCTCAAATAAGTCAGTAGATTGCGGTCGATCGGCCGCTCCTGGAGCTTTTCATGTCACGCTCACGTCTTCTGCGCGGCGCATCCGTCGCGTCACTCTTGCTCGCCTTTGTTCCTGCAGTCGCCGATGCACAGCAGACGCTGCCGACCATTGAAGTCGGCGCCGCCCGGCGGGCCGTCCCTCGCGCATCGAGCCCCGCGCCCGCCGCCGCACCCGCGATTGGGACCAATGGGACAGAATCGATAAACGCCGCGCCAGGATTCCAGCCCGCGCGGGCCAAGCTGCCTATTTATCGAGACCCGCCGGGGCAAACGGTCACGACGGTCGATCACAAGTTCCTCAGGCCAACGCCCATGTTCACCGTGCGGGAAATGCTGCAATACAGCCCCGGCGTCCAGATTCAGGAAGGCAACACCCCACGAGAGGTCAACATTTCGATCCGTGGTTCGGGCTCCCGCTACTCGGTGGGCTTTCCGCTCGGCGTCCGCAACATCATGCTCTACGAGGACGGATTTCCGATCACGACCGCTGACGGCACGGGCCGAACGGATATCCTCGATCCGCACGCATATAACGGCACGGACGTCTATCGCGGCCCCTCATCGGCGCTCTTCGGCAATTACGCTCTCGGCGGCGCGATCAATTTCCGGACATTTTCGGGCGCGGAAATCGACGGACTGGACACTGGGTCCGAATTCGGCAGTTTCGGCTACATTAATAATTACATCCGCGCGGGCAAGAAGGCAGCGACCGCGAGCCTCGGCGAGTTCGACATCTCGATCTTCGCCTCGGACGCCCGTGGCGATGGCTATCTCGCGCGGAGCGCATTTTCGGGTGACCAGGCGCGCCTTCTTGCGAGATGGGCGCCGACGCCCAATGATCGCTTCACGCTTAAGTATCTGTTCAACGATTCGTTCTCGACGTTCATGAACCGAAGTTCTCAAAATCAGTATTATTGGAACCCATACGGCACAAGCTTCGGCTGCGCCATTGCGACCCCGGCCAATCTGCCGTTTTGCAACAATCTCAACGTGCCGAGGAACGGGATATTCACCTCAGCGTTGGCTCCGCTAATTAATCAGAGCGTCTGGCAGCTCGGCTCGCATCTGCATTCGCAGCAGATGATCGGCGGTGCCCGCTATGAGCATGACTTCGACAATGCGAC
Organism: Methylocystis parvus; assembly: GCF_049675845.1. Taxonomy (GTDB): domain Bacteria; phylum Pseudomonadota; class Alphaproteobacteria; order Rhizobiales; family Beijerinckiaceae; genus Methylocystis; species Methylocystis parvus_A. Next base: position 2,281,995 of record NZ_CP187161.1, on the reverse strand, counting down.
GACCTGGCGGAGCCAGTTCACCTATAATTATTTCGATTACATCAACGGCACCTGGCCGCCGCCGAAAGTGGGGCCGGCCGTTCTGGGCGGGCTTGGCGGACCCGTCGCGATCCGCGGACCTTCCGTCGGCATCGACGCCAGCACGGACATCACGAGTCACCTCCCTGTTTTCGGCCTGCCGGCGACCCACTATCTCGGTTTCTTCTACAATAACGTCAAAACCACGAATCCGCTCTTCAACCAGCTCCCAAATGTCTGGAATTACGGCGCGGTCGGCGCCGCGGTCGGCAAATTCGACAGCTATACGTCGAATATCGGGCTGCGCGCGCGCGAGGAGATTGCGCTGACGCCTCAATTGACCGGAGTCATTGGCTTCAGCACGAACTGGAACCGCGTCTGGGGCGTCAACACTGTCTACAATTACAACGCCAACGGCACGTGGCGGCTGCCGCAGCAGGTCGGGGTCGACAATGACTATTGGAATACCGCGCCGGAAGCCTCTCTGACCTATCGCTACAGCCCGGAATGGCAGGTCCGCGCGCGCTACGCCGCGGGTTACGGCACGCCGTCCTTCCTTTATCTGACGTCGACGCAGACGGGCGCCGGAAGCAATACCGGCCTACAGGCGCAGACTAATATGGGCGTCGATGTCGGGATCGACTGGACGCCGAGCCGCAACGTGCTGGTGAGCCTTACCGGCTTCAATGAGTGGTATCGCAACGAAATTCTGACCCTGTCAAATGGACTCGTCAGCTACCAGGCCAACGTGCCCGCCTCGATCCATCGTGGTCTCGAAGCGAATATCGATTGGCGGCCCTTCGACGGCTGGCGCTTCCTAGCAGCATATACGCTGAACGATCAGTTCTTCACGAACTACTGGGACAATCTCGGCGCCATGAACGGCCGGTTCGTTATGTATAATCGTTCTGGCAACAGGATCCCCAACGTGTCTCCGCATACGCTGACGGCGCGCGTGGGTTACGATCAGCCGACCGGCGACTTCAAGGGATTGGGGGCCTACGCCGAATATGTCTTCAAGGCGGGCTACACGATCGACAATGCCAATTTCACATCCCTGCCGGGCTATGGGCTGGTCAATCTGAACCTGCACTACAATCGCGACGTCGAGAATTTTTACATCAAGAATCTGGAGATGTATCTCAACCTCAACAACGTCTTCGATCGCACCTATATCGCCGGTTCACTCGTGATGAGCAACACGCTGATCACAGGCACCCCGATCCAGACGCCGACGCTTCTGCTCTCCACGGCGCAAGGCGCGGGGATACTCGCAGGCTCGCCGCGGGCTTTGGTTGGCGGCGTTAAGCTAAAATTCTAGTTGTCGCCGTGACGGGCCTCGTTCTTTGCGAGGCACGTCATTCAAGCAAGCGCCCATGGAGCGGATAATGCCGATCGTCCTGTTTGTAGAGAATATGCATTGCAAAGGATGTGCACAGCATGTCGTCGAGGCCGTGCACGCCCTGAAGTTCAACGCGGACGTATCCGTTGATCTACCCGCGAAGCGGGTGTCGATCGACCCAGCCCCTGCTGATTTGCATGCGCTTCTCTCCGCGATCGACAAGGCCGGATACAAGGCGAGCGTCGTGCAGGAGACCGACGCCGATTTCTTTGCGCGCCGGACGATGGCTCGGGAGCGGCTGAACGCGATGAACCCGCACATGCAGCCAGACGGAGATCCTAGCGACCCAAAGGGAGATCAATGGTTTACGAAGGTCTATGAACTCGCCGGCGACGACGAGGCCAACATTCCCTGGGCGGCGCTTTCCGCAAACTCCCTGCTTACGGATTGGCTGGCACGGCAGGACATTGACGGCAAGCGTGCGCTCGACGTCGGTTGTGGGCTCGGCGACAATGCGGAGGCTTTGTCGGCCGCCGGGGCTCGCGTCAGCGCTTTCGACTATATTGACCGCGCCATCGCATGGGCGAAGCAGCGTTTCCCCCATAGCGCTGTCGACTACCGCGTCGCCGATCTTTTCGCGCCCCCGCCTGAGTGGATCGGCGCTTTCGATCTCGTGCATGAATGCTATACGTTGCAGACCCTTCGAGATGAATTGACGGCGGACGCGGCAAAGGCGCTCGCATCGATGGTCGCGCCCAACGGGCGCCTGCTCATAATTTCCTCCGCGCGGGAAGCAAATGAGCCTCAGACCACGCCGTGGCGGCCGCTGACGCGCCGCGAGATCGACAGTCTCGCCGTAGACGGCTTGAAGTTGCTGGAACTTGACGACATCCCTCAGCAGGGGTGCCTTTCGCGCCGATGGCGCGCCCTGTTTGGTCGGTAAGAGCGTAAGCTATCGAAGTTGATCAACAAGGAAACGCCATGCGTGATCGCCGTCATCCAACGCGCACCTTGCTTGCGTTTCCTTTCAAATGGCTGCCGGCCGCCTTTGCGCTCATCACTTGTCTTATCACGCTTTCTGGGCAGGCCTCGGGGGCCGAAGCGGCAAAGCATGGGCTCGCCCTTTATGGCGAACCGGCGCTTCCCGTTGGTTTCGATCATCTGCCTTACGCCAATCCGAGCGCGCCAAAAGGGGGGCGGTTGCGGCTCGGAATGGCAGGCGGCTACGAGAGCCTCAATCCATTCAATCTCAAATTCGCTGCGGCGCCGCAGCTGCTCATCGGGAATGTCTATCAAAGCCTGATGGCTCGGTCGCAGGATGAGCCCTATAGCATGTATGCGCTCATTGCACAGTCGGTGGAACTCGGACGCGAGCGGGAATATGTTGTTTTTCGCCTCGATCCACGCGCGCGCTTTTCCGACCGCAGGCCAATTACCGCGGAAGACGTTTTATTCTCCTTCGAGCTCTTGAAGGCGAAAGGCCGCCCCGGTCAACGCGAGGCCTTCTCGCGCGTGACGGGCAGCGAAGCAACCGACGCCCATACTGTCCGCTTTAATTTGGGCAAAGGCGCAGACCGCGAATTGCCGCTGCTGCTGGCGGCGATGCCGGTCCTCTCCAAGACAGCGGTCGACAGCACGCATTTCGACGATGTTCGAATGGATATTCCAGTCGGCTCCGGTCCGTACTCTGTCAAGGAAGCGAAAGCTGGCGAGCGTCTCGTTCTGGCGCGAGATGCGGATTACTGGGGAAAGGATATCCCGACCCAACGCGGACTCTATAATTTCGATGAGATCGATGTCTCCTGGTATCGGGACGGCGGCGCTCTGTTTGAAGCATTGAAGGGTGGCCTCATCGATTATCGGGAAGAAGCGAGCGCCGCGCGCTGGCTAGCGGCATATGACTTTCCCGCCTTACGAGACGGAAGGATTGTCAAGGATACGCTGCGCCCGGGACGGCCGATTGGCATGTCTGGCTTCGTCTTTAATCTCCGCAACAAGCTTTTCGAAGACGTCGCGCTGCGTGAAGCCATGGCGATGATGTTCGATTTCGAATGGGTCAACGCCAATTTCTACGTCGGCCTCTACAAGAGAACGACAAGCTATTTCGAAGGGTCGCCCTTTTCTTCATCCGGCCGTCCCGCCAGCGAGGTAGAACGCGAGCTGCTCGCGCGCTTCCCCGACACGGTTCGAAAAGATGCGCTAGATGGTAGCTGGCGCCCCACCATACATGACGGCAGCGGACGTGATCGCGAAATCGCGAGGCGAGCCATCCAGCTTGTCTCGCAGTCCGGCTACAAGCTGACCGACAAGGGGTTGGAAAAAGACGGCCGACCGGTCGCATTCGAGATTATGATCCGCGACCGCGACGAAGAGCGGCTTGCATTGAATTTTGCGGCGTCACTGAAGCGCATCGGAATCATCGCGCAGCCCCGACTATATGACGAGACGCAGTATCAGCAACGTCGGCGGAAGTTTGAATATGACATGATGATCGGCCAATGGCTGCCCGCCGCCGTTCCGGGAGCCGAGCAGGCCGGAAGATGGAGTTCCGGGAGTCTGGACAAGCAAAAAGGAACCAATCTCGCCGGAGCCTCATCGCCCGCGTTGGACGCGCTGGTCGAGGCACTCGTCGCTTCGAAGACACCGGAAGAGCATGTCGATGCGGCGCGCGCACTCGATCGGGCGTTGCTCTCGGGCTTTTATTTCGTTCCGCTGTTTTTTGTCGACGAAATTTGGACCGCTCATACGGCTACGCTCGGGCGGCCTTCATATCTCCCGCATTACCCGATGTATCCGTTCGGTTTCACGCTTGAGCAGTGGTGGTGGAAAAGCGAAGAAATTCGTAACGACTAGGAGCCCGCTTCCCGCACTGAGGAACATTCAATGTATGAGACGCGCTGACTGGGGAGCAGCGGTCGACGCGCCAAAGGCGGGATCTCACTACGGAGTCATGACTGCTTTCGAACAGAGGCCAACACGTCGAAAGAACATTCAGCACAATGATTGACGAGCAACAAAATTCCGCAAGCGAAGAACGCAATTCGAGCTGACGTCCAACTCATTCAGAGCGGCTAGATGATCGACATTGGCGGCCACTCACGGCACTCTTTGCGGCTGCCAGCGCGATGCTAGTGCGCTCGAAACGATGTTGTGCCATAAAGGCTTGGGGTGCCAGGATCGCAGCAAAACGTGGTCATAAGCGGCGGTCGTCGCAGTGGCATGGAGGCTTGCCGTGATCATGCATCGAATGTGGATCGATGGTAGCGAGTTCCCCTTTCGGCGAACGTGCAGGCGTCAAAGCCGGGCATTACGGATAGTCGGTCGAGGCTAGAAGTCGAGACATGAGATCACATGGGCTGCGGCTCGAGAGTCGACAGAACGGCAGAGCAACCGCAGATTGACGGCTGACGCCGGGCGAAGCGGCTGGCGAAGTATGGCCTCGCCAGCGAGATTGAGCCCGGACGCTGGGCGATCGTCGACAAGGCCGAGGCGACCCTGCGGGCGCTCGGCGAGCGCGGCGACATCATCAAGACGATGCACCGGGCGCTTTCTGATCATGGCCTCGCCGAGCAACGCGGGGCGGACCAATATCTCCTTCACGGCGATCGCGTCGGCGCGCCGATCGTCGGCCGCGTCCTCGGCAAGGGACTGGCCGGCGACGAGATGTGCGAGCGGCTTTATTTGATCGTCGATGGCGTCGACGGCCGCATCCATCACCTCGAATTCGCCAAGGCCGAGGCCCTTGACGATATTCGCCGGGGGATGATCGTCGAGGCGGCGCCCGTCGTCGCCGAGCCAAGGGCGGCGGATCGCAACATCGCCATCGTCGCCGCGGGCGAAGGCGGCCTCTACCGGCCGAGCCGTCATCTCGACCGCTTCCGCGACAGCTTTACGCGCAAGGGCAAGGACCCGGACGCCTTCGTCCGTTTCCATGTCCGCCGTCTGGAGGCGATGCGCCGGGCTGGCCATGTCGACCGCCTCGACGCCGACGCCTGGCGCATCCCGGAGGACATCGCCGAGCGGGGCATGCGCTACGATCTCAGCCGGGGCGGCGACGGCCTTTCCGTGCGCATCCTCTCCACGCTCGACCTCGAAGCCCAGATTGGCAGCGACGGCGCGACCTGGCTCGATCGGGAGCTGACGTCGACGAGCCGGACGCCGATGGCCCAGGCCGGCTTTGGCCGCGACACGGCGAGCGCTCTGGAGCGCCGCAAGCGGACGCTCATTGAGAGGGGTTACGCCAGCGGACGACCGGGGGAGGGCTTTCGCGCGCCCAGCGATCTGCTCTCCCGTCTGGAGCGCGCCGAAGTCGCCCGTGTCGGTCGGGCGATCGCCGGCGAGCGCGGCTTGGCCTTCAACGAAGCCAAGACCGTAACCGGCAAGCTCGTCGGCGCGACCCAGCTCGCCAGCGGGCGCTTCGCCATGCTGGAGGATGGCCTCGGCTTCAGCCTTGTCCCCTGGCACCCCGTCCTCGACAAGCGCCTCGATCAGCACATCTCCGGCGTCATGCGCGAAAGCGGGGTCGACTGGACCTTTAGCCGCAAGCGCGGGCTCGGTCTTTGATCTCCGCGCCAACACCGCGCCCCGGCTCCGCTCAATCGCGCGATTGTCCCTCGCTCCATCCGTTCACACGGGCGACGAGGGTTGGAGAGGGATGGAAGGTTAGGACCTTCCGCGCGCTGATCACCGCCTCGACGCCGGTCTTGGGATTGCGACCGATGCGCGGACGCTTTTCGCGCAGGTTGAATGAGCCAAAGCCTCGCAACTTGACGGACTGGCCGCGCAAAAACGCGGCGGCGAGTTCGTCAAACGTGGCGTCGAAAATGTCGCGCGCCTCGGCCCGCGAGAGCTGCGGACAGCACTCATAAACCGCCGCTCGCAAATCCTGGCGCGTAAGGGTTTGGGTTTGTTCGATTCTTTTCAGCATGCGGGCGCTCCGAGCAACAGATCCGTCGCAACGCGCCCGCCGATCAAAATCTTCATGGCCGCCACTCCATAAGACGATTTTGTTGGGACAACTCACGATTAGGCGCGCCGCGCGCCTTTGGCAACCGCGCAGGCATGGCTCCGTCGCCGCGCCCTGGTCGCCGATTGCCTGTCTTCGCGCGAGGCCCTTCGCCAGGGGCGCTTTGCGCCATTTCCGCCATTCTGATCGATCCCGGTTCATCCGATCTTTGCCGTATGCAGAAAGATCGCTCGCTCCCTCCTTCGCCAGATCGCCGCCTGTCACAACCGAACGGGCAGCCTGATCCGATCTGCGACCGCGAGAAGCCAGACCGCGCCGCCGGCCAGTTCAATCGCGACAAGTTTCTCTGGCTCGAACACGTGCATTCTGACGCAGAACTCACGCCCCTCGCCTTCATGCTCGCCTATGCACTGGCCAATCTCGTCAATGAACGGGAAGGCTTCGCCTGGCCAAGCATCGCGCATCTTGCCGCAAAATGTCGCGTCACCGAGAACGGGATCAAGAAGGTCATTCGACGCCTGACCGAACGCGGTCATCTTTCCGTCGAGTTCGAAACCGGTCGCGGCAGAACGAACCGCTATCGCTGGATCGTCAAAGAGGCGCGCGCCGTCACAGCGGATCGACACGAAGGCCAAGAAAGCGCCTGCCGCCAAATGGCGCAAGGAACGCTTCTCTCGACGAAGGAAAAAGGGGGTAACGGCCGTCGCTCCTGTCCACGAGAAAAGGGGTAACCCCGGTTCGAAAAAGGGGCAACTGGCGTTCCGGAAAGGGGCAACGCCCGTTACCCCGATCTTAATTAAAGAATCTAATTATGATCTTTCTTATCGACTCTCATCGCAACGAAACGCGCAAAGCACGGCGAACGCCTTCGACGCCTTCTGGCGCGCCTATCCGAAAAAAGTCGCCTTGAGGGATGCGATCGGCGCCTTCACGCGAGCCATCGAGCGAGCGCCGCCTGACGAGATCATTCGAGGCGCGACGCGCTATGGTGCAGCGCTCGCTGTCGCCGCCGTATCGCTTGTTCTAGCTGGCGGAGTAATTCCCGTCGCTGCGGCAACCACCGCAAAAGTCCATTGCCTTGGAGCGAACAGCTGCAAAGGAAAGTCCGACTGCCATACCCCGAAGAACGCCTGCAAAGGCATGAATGCCTGTAAAGCTCAGGGTTGGGTGTTCACGGAGTCGGAGAAGGCTTGCGAAGAAGCTGGCGGGAAAGTTTTAGATTAGGCGACATCTTGGCTATCGCAAGCGGACGATCGTCACGGAGCCGCATTCGCGATAGAGCAAACAACGAGCGCGCGGTCCTCAACGGCCGCGCACCGTAACCCCCGAGACGTTTCTGAGAGCCTGATCAAGCGTCGTAGCCCGCCGTCGTTCTTACGCTGCGCGTAGCGCGCGGCCGCCGACCAGGTGGGTGTGAGCTGTAACGCCGGGATTGTCCGGGAAAGCGTCGCCAGTCTAGCTGGAAAGGCTAATGCTCATTGCAAGCGCCCAATGATGCAGCTCTATCCTCATCCATGGCGGGCTCCGCCTGTCGCAAGACAAGCCGAAAGGTCGCGCCGCCGCCGGCCGTGTCGAAGCCAAAGAGCGACCCGCCCATAACTTCCGTCAGGCTCTTGGAAATCGCCAGACCGATGCCGGCGCCTCTGCCTCTCGTATCGCGCCGCCAGAAGGGTTCGAAAATCCGATCCCGATCCTCGGCGGGAATCCCCGAACCATGATCAATGACCTCGACGACGGCTCCATTTGAGACGTGAATCACGATGACGCCACCCTCCGGCTCGGCGCGCAGCGCATTATCCAGAAGGTTTGACACGACGCATTCGAGCGCCCATTTGTCGACCTTCGCGCGAATAGGTTGCTTGGGAGCCTCGAATTCGATCCGTCGCCCGTTTTCAACGATCAGGGGCGTGTAATCGGCGACAAGCGCCAGCACCGTGGCGCCGAGATCGATCTCTCCCGGCGCCGATCGGCTTCGTACCAGAGGATTGGTCGACGCCAGCAATTGTTCGACGATCGTTTGCATCCTTCGAATGTCTCTGCGCATGTCGCGCCGGAAGGTCTGATCGTCCGGGTTATCCGCATGGGCGCGCATGATGGCGATTGGCGTGCGCAATTCATGCGCGACATTGGCGGCGAAGCGTCGCTGCGCCGTGACGCCTTTGTCGAGGGTTTCCAGGCCCCGGTTCACAGCCTCTATGAAGGGCGCGATCTCTCTGGGCGCCCCGTCAGCCGACAGCCGTCGATCGAGTGAGTCGACATCGATCGAGGCGATATCGTCGGCGGCAACGCGCAGGGGCATCAGCCCATGATGCACGACAAGCCAGGCAAGCAGCGCCGCGCCAAGAATGCCTGGCGCGATGACGAGCGCGGTGTGCAGCGACAAGAAGACCTTCGCCGCCTCGGAGAGGTCAGCCCAAGAGAAACGATAGCCATAAATCGCGACGGCGTAATTTCCGAAAGGCGTTTGAACGAGGGTCAGATTTCCCTGCGAGCGCATGTCTGGATCGTCGGCAAGATGAAATTTGATTGAGAACGCGTCTATATGATCGAGACAATTCAACGCTGTGACGAGCTCCGGAGAAGAGCCCGAAAGCGCCCGCCTGGCTGCGACGTCGAAGACAGCGTAGCGCGCCTGAATATTCTCCCTCACATAGTGTCGAAGCGCAGCCGTCGGTTCGATGATGACGTCGCCGCCCGGCATTTGCTTGATCGAGTCTACCACCAGCGCCCGCATGCGATAGGCGCCCCAGGCGTCCGGCGCGATGGGCGAATTCTTGGTCAAGCCCGACACGGACACAAAGAATTCGATAAACGGAACAAGAAAAACGATTGCGAGGAATTGCGCGACCGCGAGGCAGACGACCAGCCGAAACGATAGCGAACGCCTCACGCCAGCCTAGCCTTGGTCATCATATACCCAATGCCGCGCGCCGCGTGAATTTCCACGCCGGCGTTGAACTCTTCAAGCTTCTTTCTCAGCCGTGAAACCAGGATGTTCAGAGCGTTCATTTGAACCTCGTCCTCGAATCCATAAACTTCCTCATGAAGCTGATCCCGCAAAACGAGCCTGCCCGCATTTCGCATCAGCGCTTCGAGCAAGGCGAGTTCGCGTCGGTGCAGGACCAGCGTAACGCCGTTGACCGATACCTGGTGCGTGACAAAGTCAAAGGAGAGCGCGCCAAGAGTCGCGGGAGGCACGCTCTCGACGTCGGACCGACGCAGGCATGCCCTGATTCGCGCCATCAATTCGTCGAGATCGAATGGCTTGGCAAGATAGTCGTCGGCTCCCGCGTCAAGACCGGATATGCGGTCACTGACGGCGTGGAACGCGGTCAGGACGAGAACGCGAATGCCGGGCTGAGAGCGCTTGATCTCGGGAAGAAGCTCTAGACCATCTCCATCCGGCAATCGACGGTCGACGAGCGCCAGGGCGTAGTGATGGCACTGCAAGGCTGCGCGCGCCTCTTCGATTCCACCGACAAAATCGGCGATGAAACCGGAGCGGCCAAGGCGAACGCCGAGCGCTCGCGCCATCTCCGGTTCGTCCTCGATCAAAAGGACGCGCATGATTCGTGTGCGCGCGGTTGCCCGCACGTGCTCAATGGGTTCAACATTTTTCGCTCCGCCGCAAGCGGGTTGGCGGGAGCCTAACGCCATATATGATAAATTTGCAACAGCGCAGCAAAGTCTTCGCAGGCTCGGCCCACGTTATCTCCATGAAAGTTTCGTCTCCTAAACAGCCTTCCGACGGCACGCAAAGCCGACGCGCGAGCAGTACAGGAGGCCACCTTGCTCAACCGCGACTTGTTCAGGAATGCCAGCGTCTGCGCGCTGACTTTCTTTCTGACGGGCGAATCCTTCGCCCAGCAAAATCTACCGACGATCGATGTCGGCGCCGGCGCACGGCGCGGCGCGCAGCGGGCCGCCGCCCGACCGACCGGCCCCGCCAATGGCGCGCCGGCAGCCCCGTCCCCGATTGAGAACGGACCTCCAATCCAACAAACCACGGCTGGACCCGTGCGCGGCTACCAGGCGCTGACGTCCCGGGCCACGCGGTTCGAGACGCCGATCAAAGAGCTGCCGATGTCAATCGTGGTCATCCCGCGAAAGGTCATCGACGACCAGCAGGCTATCTCGCAAGCTGAGGTATTTCGGAACGTTTCGGGCCTTCAGCCGGTGTCGCCCGTCTACCCCGGAGGCATTGGGCCGAGCCTGAGAGGCATGCGCGCCGAGCGGTATATCGACGGCCTGCCCAATTACTACGACTATGGCGTTCGCGATCTCCTCGCCAATGTCGAGCGCGTCGAGGTCATCAAGGGTCCCGCGAGCATTCTTTTCCAGGGCGGGCAGAGCCCGGTCGGCGGCGTCGTCAATATCGTCTCGAAGCTGCCGACGCCGGAACGCTTCGCCGAGGCGGGGATACGCGGTGGCGGCTACGCCTATGCGAGTCCCTATATCGACATCAATCAGCCGCTCTTCGAAACTAAGAGCCTGATGTTTCGGCTGACCGCGCAATATGAGACGACGCGCTCGAATATCGATGTCATCCGCCGTCGCAGTTACACGATCAACCCCACGATCAAATTCACGCCAACAGACGCCACGTCGTTGATCGTGCAGGGCTTCATTTCCCGGCGCGATCAGCCGGATTACCCGGGGCTCCCCGCCATCGGGACGATCGATCGCACCTACTATTCCGTGCGGCCGACCACCTTTCTAGCCAATCCCGGCCTGCCGGCGACCACAACGAAGTCGTCGGGCGTCACGGTGCGCTTCGACCACAAGTTCAACGAGACCTTCTCGACTTTCACCAGCGCCCGCTTCTCGTCGTCGAGCATATATGAGCCGTCCCAGACGAGCTTCGGCAACGAGCCGACTTTCTACATCGACCCGCTGCTGCCGCTCCTGGGCGGCCCGGGAGTCATTGGCGGTCCGAGCCAATTCTATGTGGCCAACACCATCCTCAAGGAGCAAACGCAGGAAGTCTCCGTGACGTCGAATGTGACCGCCAAATTCGATGCGGGGCCGACCAAGAACAAGCTGCTGCTCGGAGGCGATTTCAACAAAGTATGGGATCAAGGCTATCTATCGACCGCCAATGCCACGCCGCCGGATCCGAATATCAAGAGCATTCTGGATTTCTGGGGCTTCGGCGCTTTCGCTCCGCTGTATCCGATCCTGATCGACTATCGGGCGCCCTTCTTCCTGCCTTACGTCTATCCGCTTCCCGGCCAGGACTTCTATACGATCTTCAGTCGTCTCGATAATGGCTACCAGAACGCCGGAGTCACCGCGCAGCTTCAATCGACGGTCTTCGACCGTCTTCATATTCTCGCCGCAGGCCGCGTCGCTTTCATCGATATCCTCTCGACGGAAGCTGCAGTCACCCCGCCGACGCGTTTCAATTCCAGCACGACGCAGTTTCTGCCGCGCGTCGGCGCGCTGCTCGACGTCACCGATTGGCTGTCGGTCTATGGCAGCTATGCGCAGGGGCTGCGACCCGTAACCTTCTTCAACGGCGCGGCCGGGGTCGCCCCAAAGCCAGAAGGCTCCGAACAATGGGAAGCGGGCGTCAAGCTCGACGGGCCGATGGGCCTGTCTGGCACGCTCGCCTATTTCGACCTCAAACGCACCAACGTGCCGTTGACTCCGCCGGGCTCTCTCACTCAACGGCAATCCGGAGAATGGCATTCGCACGGCTTCGAGGCTGATCTCGTCTGGCAGCCATTGTCGAATTTGTCTTTCCTCGCCAGCTACGCCCACATCGACGCGAAAGTGTCGAAGGACGAAAATCCGCGCTTCCAGAACGCGCCGCTCAATCTCGCGCCGCCGGATTCGGGACGCTTTTGGGGCAACTACGCCTTTGATGGCTTCTTCAAAGGTTGGTCCTTTGGCGCCGGACTCTACGCCGCGTCGGGAACTGTCATCGAAATCGGTCGGCCCTGGAAGACGAGTGGCTACATCACCTTCGATTCATCCCTGACCTTCAAACACGAGAACTTCACCTTCTCGATCAGCGGCAAGAATCTCGGAAATCAGCAATATTTCGTGCAGTATCCTTATCTCGCGGGTCGCGTCATGCCGGGCGAGGGAAGGACCTTCTTCGCCAACCTGTCGGTGCGCATGTAGGAGCGACGATGATTGAACTTGATCGGCGTCAACTCGGGGAAGTGATCGCGGCCTTTGGCGCTTTGCTGGCGAGCGGCGCGGAGGCCGTCGCAGCTGAAGTCAAGCCCGCAGAGCCAATACCGAAGCACGATATGTCGGACATGCCTGCGAACTGGATGGGAAAAGAACGGATCGCCTTTCTAATCTATCCCGGCTTCACCGCGCTCGACATGGTCGGGCCGCAATATATGCTCGCCAATCTCATGGGCGCGAAGATCGATATCGTCGCCAAATCACTCGATCCCATCCGTAGCGACACGGGGCTCGTCTTCACGCCTTCCTTGCGGTTCGAGGACGCAAAGCTCGATTTCGACATTCTTTGCGTGCCGGGCGGCTCGCAGGGAACGCTCGCGGCAATGCGCGACGACGCCACGATCGCTTTCATCCGCGACGCCGGCCGCAAGGCGAAATTCGTCACATCGGTCTGCACCGGCTCGATGCTTCTCGGCGCGGCCGGCCTGCTCGATGGCTACCGCGCGACGTCGCATTGGGTGACGAAGCCGCTTCTTCCCATATTCGGCGCGACCCCGGCTAAAGGGCGCTTCGTGCAGGACCGCAATCGCATCACTGCGGAAGGCGTCACCGCCGGGCTCGACTTCGCGCTGTCGCTCGTCGCTCAGCTACGCGACGAAAAATACGCCCAAGGCGTGCAGCTTCTCGCACAATATGCGCCCGATCCGCCCTTTCACGCGGGAGAGCCTGACACTGCGCCCAAAGACGTGACCCGGATGATCGACGGCATGTTCGTCGGGCTGAGAAAAGACATGCGTCTCGCCGCCGCAGCGGCCTACGCAAAATCAAAGACCTTATGAGCGTGCAGCGCGCCAGCCCAGGTGTGTTCGTCGCATCGTTGGCCGCGCGATAACGCGCGGCCTGAATCGAGGCCCGACTACGCCGCCTTCTTGCACTCATCTGCGCAGGCCTTGCAGGCCTCGCCCATATCGCTGCACTCGGCATATTGCGGGAACCTGTCGCACTCCTTCTTGCAGGCGAGGCGAATTTCGGCGACGACCTTCGCGAATGCGGGCGCGTGAGGCGAGTTCGTAGCCGCCAGAGACTCCAGCGCTGCGCAAGCGGCGACAACGTCGTAGGAGGCCTTGGTGCAGTCGCCGCCGTATCGCTTGTTCTAGCTGGCGGAGTAATTCCCGTCACTGCGGCAACCACCGCAAAAGTCCATTGCCTTGGAGCGAACAGCTGCAAAGGAAAGTCCGACTGCCATACCCCGAAGAACGCCTGCAAAGGCATGAATGCCTGTAAAGCTCAGGGTTGGGTGTTCACGGAGTCGGAGAAGGCTTGCGAAGAAGCTGGCGGGAAAGTTTTAGATTAGGCGACATCTTGGCTATCGCAAGCGGACGATCGTCACGGAGCCGCATTCGCGATAGAGCAAACAACGAGCGCGCGGTCCTCAACGGCCGCGCACCGTAACCCCCGAGACATTTCTGAGAGCCTGACCAAGCGTCGTAGCCCGCTGGTCCTCAATGACCTGACGAGATACGACCGTGGCGCTGCCCGGCAGCTCCATAATGGAATATTTTGCGCCCGTTGGTCCGGTGACATAGGGGACCATATAGCTGCTATTGGACGCCAACTCGGTCGGCAAAGACATTCGGTGTGGGTGCGATTTTTCACGGCGGATCAGTGTCTCGGCGACCGCACCGTCGCCGAGCAACACCGCCACCGCACATATGAGAGCGGCGCGACAGGCAGTCATCTCCGGTCCCTCCTCTCACTTCGCGGGATCAATACTCGCCTTCGTGCGAATTCGCGAGAAAGATGGCGCGCACGCGGATTCAAGGGGCGGGCGGTTCGAGCTCGTAAGCAACCGCGTTATGCGCCCATCTTTTTGCATTCTTCCGCACAGGCTTTGCATGACGCGCCCATATCCCTGCACTCGTCCACTTGCGGGAACTTGTCGCATTCCTTTTTGCAGGCTGTGCAGACTTCGTACACGACTTTGGCGAAGGCGGGCGTGTGGGGCGAGTTGACCGCAGCCAGAGACTCCAATGCGCCACAGGCGGCGATCACGTCGTAAGTGGCCTTGGTGCAGTCCGCCATGCTCGCGTCATCCATCGACAACATGCCAAAGCAATGGCGCAAGCAATTATTTCCTTCGAGGACGCATTTCGCGCGCGCGTCCGACAGCGCCTTGTAGAGAGGCGGATGGTGATGTGCGGCGCCTTTGCCGCCTTCTTCCGCCAGTGCGGAGGAAACGGAAGTAACGGCAGCAGCCACGCCAAGGGTTGTGATGAATTCACGCCGTTCCATAAGGGAGAAAAGCAGAAAGACAAGAAGACAGCGACAAAAGTCGATGCCCGCTCGCAAGCGGCCTATGGGCGCCTTGTCGGAACTGAGATACGACGGCACACGCCCAATACGTTGGCGCGCGAGCCTGGTTCGGTCGAGGTGACGTTTAAAATTGGGGAGTGCGGGCGTGTTGTCTCCCAGACCATTCGCCGCTCAAGCCATCCCGAGCTTGCGGCGCGGGCAACAAAAATATTGGCTGCCGTGAAAGCGCCGCCGCCGCCTGGCGGATCATACTCTGCGCATCAAGTGTTCAATTTCCATTGACGCGCAATTCGCTAGACAAGCGCTTCTCCCTCTGAAGGAGAAATGGGCGACCGTTAAACCGGCGCCCACGCTTGTCCAACGAATTGGCGGCGGCGAACGCGTTTATGAGACGATTCGCCGCATGAAGCGTTGAGGCGCATTGCTTGACCGCATTTCCGACGGTCTCTAGCGTTTCAGATGGAACCAAAGGCGGCGGCGGTGGATCCATTCTGGCGGCATAGCGGGAAACCGCGCGCGGCGGCGATATTATTTGTCGCAGTGATGATGTTTGCACAGGCCGCTTTCGTCGCGGCATCGGCCGGCATTGGCGCCGATCTCGGGGTTTTGTGTTCCTCGCAGGACACCCGAGATGGGCAAGCTCCGCCTGCGCTTCCAGGCCCGCGCCATCAACATAGCGGATGCTGCATCCTGCATTGCGGGATCGTCGGCGCGCCGCCTCCCCATCGACAAGTTGCGATTGATCCGCAGGATTTTCCGGACTTAGTTGATAGCTGGGCCGGAATTGCATTCGCCTCGACGCTGCGGATTGATCCAAAGGGCGCCCCTCAGTCTCCCCGCGCGCCCCCGTTCGACGAGAGATCGCTTTCAGCTTAGCGACCGCGCCTTATTGGCCGGCCGCGCCGGGTTTGCCGTTAGCGGTAAGCCTGCGCTGATCGCGAGCATGCGTCTCATCACAGCGAGGAAAATCGCTTCCTCTCATTCGAAACAACGAACGTTTGAGCGTGTCGCCGCTTAACCGCGCGACCGTCAGCGTGCGGGTCAGCATCCGCGCGTCATCCCCAATCATGGAGACATCAATGAGCATCGCAAAATCCGCCGCTGCCGACACACGCGCGGCGCGCATTCTCGACACGAGGCCCCTGCTTTTGGGGGTCCTGAGCTTAAGCCTGCTTGTCGCTTTCCTGCGCCTCTATGAGCAGCTCTTTGCCTGGAACGCGGGCCTCGATTCCTTCTCGCCAGAGTTTCAAATCTACTGGACCAGCCTCCTTAAACTGTCTGCTGTTGGTTCATTTGCCGGCGCCGCTGGACTCGTCGCCTATCTCTGGCGGACGCGGGATCGAGAGTTCGCAAAGCTAACTCCAGCGCTTGAGCTTCGACGCCTTCTGTATCTCGTTCAGTGGCTCGTCTTGTTTTCGCTGGCTTTGTTCTGGGGGCTCAGCTTCTTTTCCGAGCAGACGGCTGTCTGGCACATGACGGCGGTGCGCGACACGGACTTCACGCCCAGCAATATCGTCACCTTTTATATTTCGTACCCACTCTTTGCGATCATCGGCATGGGGGCCTTTTTCTATGCCAAAACGCGCCTCCCATCCTTCGCGAAGGGATATTCCTTGCCCTTCCTCGTCCTGGTCGTCGGCGTCTTCATGACGATTCCCAATGTCGGGTTCAACGAGTGGGGTCACACCTCCTGGTCAATGGACGAGGGCTTCGCCGGCCCCCTGCATTGGGGCTTCGTCTTTTTCGGCTGGATGTCGCTCGGCATATTTGGCGTTGCGCTTCAAATTCTTGGTCGCCTCCGCGAACTCCTTGGCGCGGAGCTCCTCGACGAACTGCGCCGACGCTGATCGGCGATGCGCGCAAGAACCCCGCGCGCATCTCCGGGTCGGCGTCGGCGCCCCCTCGCGCCGACGCCGGCCAACATTTCGCGCGTGTGAGCGCGCAATATGGCTTCGCGCGGCCCGCTCCTCGGTCCGCTCGGAGAACTCCCTCGTAAACTTGCCCCGCCTGCGAAATCAGGCGGGGTCTTTCGAACGTTCGAAAGATCCTTTGCGTCAATGGCCTTCTCCGCGTCCAAGTCTTCAAATTTTGAAGGTTAGAGCCGCCGATTATCGATGGACACGCTGGAACGATCGTCCCTACCCGGATTTAGTGCATGTCAGGTGAGCGAAACGGCTGAGCGTTGGTCTGCCCCCTGAAAAGTGCTCCATCCTGAAGTATGGCTTTTGAGCCTTTGAGGAGGGTTTTCAGATGGGGAGAAAGCGTCACAAGCCCGAAGAGATCGTCGCGAAGTTGCGCCAGGTCGACGTGCTGACGTCGCAGGGTCAGTCGGTGGCGGAAGCCACTCGTTCGATAGGCGTGACGGAGGTTACGTATTACCGGTGGCGCCAGGAATATGGCGGGCTGAAGAGCGACCAGGTGAAACGGCTGAAGGACCTCGAGGCGGAGAATGCTCGCCTTCGGAAGGCTGTTTCTGATTTGACGCTGGAAAAGCTGATCCTGAAGGAGGCGGCGTCGGGAAACTGGTGAGCCCCGCTCGCCGCCGGATCTGCGTCGAGCGCGTGAAGGAGCGGTTTGGGGTGTCCGAACGGCTCGCCTGTCGCGTGCTCGGCCAGCATCGATCGACGCAGCGACAGACACCCCGGACGTCCGACGACGAGACAGCGCTGACGGCCGACATCATTGCTCTGGCGCTCCAATATGGACGCTACGGCTATCGTCGGATCGCAGCGCTGTTGGGCGCGGCTGGCTGGGCGGTCAACGTCAAGCGTGTCGAGCGTATCTGGCGACGAGAGGGGCTGAAGGTCCCGATAAAGCAGCCGAAGAGAAAGCGGCTATGGTTCAATGACGGGTCATGC
The DNA here is from genome assembly GCF_049675845.1 of Methylocystis parvus. Taxonomy (GTDB): domain Bacteria; phylum Pseudomonadota; class Alphaproteobacteria; order Rhizobiales; family Beijerinckiaceae; genus Methylocystis; species Methylocystis parvus_A. The sequence goes on along the minus strand of NZ_CP187161.1, from coordinate 2,264,357 downwards.
ATCCGCCTGCGCCCTGAACCGCCGAACCATGTCTGGTCTTATGACTTCGTCGAGGACCGCACGCATGAGGGGCGCAAATACCGTATGCTGAACGTCATCGACGAGTTCACGCGAAAATGTCTCGCGATCCGCATCGATCGCAAGCTCAACTCGATGGCGGTGATCGATGTGTTGTCAGATCTCTTCATCCTGCGCGGCGCGCCGGGATATGTTCGATCCGACAATGGACCCGAGTTCATCGCCAAGGCGGAGCAGGATTGGATCGCCGCGGTCGGGGCGAAGACCGCTTACATCGAGCCCGGCAGTCCCTGGGAGAACGGCTATTGCGAGAGCTTCAACTCAAAGCTCCGCGATGAACTGCTCAACCGCGAAATCTTCTATTCACTGAAGGAGGCCCGGATCGTGATCGAAAGCTGGCGACGGCATTACAACGAGGTGCGTCCGCATTCGTCGCTTGGATATCGACCGCCCGCGCCGCCGGTGTTGCTCGCTGAGCGCCCGGCTGCGCCACCCCGACCAGCTCCGCCGGGCGCTCAGCGGCTAGCCCAGAGGCCGGTCATGAACTAACATTCAAACTGGAGCACCCCATGGGGGCCGGCCAGGCGCCGTGTCCCTGCTGGTTTGTGTTATTCTGACGTTCAAGGCCGTTGGACGGGAGTGAAGCCTCCTGTCCGGCACGTTCGACTATGGCTGGTTAGGGCCTTGGTCGAATCGGCGACCGCAGACCTTGGACGCCAAAGCCAGCCAAAATGAGCCTCCAATTGCCCCTGGCGTCATGCGCCGACGCTTGCAGTCAATCGCTCGATGAGAAAAGTATATATCGACGCCCACTCCTCGACTTCTGCGAATCGGTCCGACATTCCCTGGTGTCCGCCGTCCAAGCGCACCTTCACCAGAATGCCCGCGGGCTCAGAGCTCATTTCACGAATGCGTTCGGCCCACTTTAGAGCCTCCCAATAGGGAACCCGTGGATCATTGAGGGAACAAAAGACTAAAATTGAGGGATATGCCTGCCTGCGGACATTTTCATAAGGAGAGTAGGATTGAAGCCAAGCCCGGTCCTCCGCAATGGATGGATTCCCCCACTCCTTCCATTCAGACATTGTAAATGGCAAGGTTTCGTCTGCGAGTGTGTTAATCACGTCGACGAACGGCCCATCCGTAACAACTGCGGAAAACAATTCTGGTCGTTGATTGATGGCCGCCGCGGCCAGCAGGCCGCCTGCGCTCTCGCCCATCACGCCGAGGCGACCGGGATGGACGAAGCCTTCGCGGATAAGATATTCCGCGCAAGCGATGAAGTCGCCAATGCTGTTTTGTTTGAGCCGCCCTTGGCCTTGTTCATGCCAGTCGCGGCCGAGTTCGCCGCCGCCGCGAACATGTGCGACCGCATAGACGAAGCCTCGATCGAGCAGGCTTAGCCTTAGGGATGAAAATTCCGCCTCCAGGCGAAAGCCGTATGCCCCGTAACCATAGAGGAGGGCGGGGTGGGAGCCGTCGTTACGTCTTCCCTTACGATAGACCAAGGACATTGGGACGTTGACGCCGTCCTCTGTCGGAACGAGTATCCGCTCGGATGCGTAAGCGGTCGGATTGTAACCCGCGACGGCCGACTGCTGCAGCATGTCAAGGCGGCGATGCGCCATGTCATAGTTGAAAACCGTATATGGCGTTACAAACGAGCTATAGCCGAACCGAAAAATCTCCGTCTCGAACTCTCGGTTGTCCTCTGGATAAAGCGCGATGACGGACTCGGGCAGATCAACGACGTGATCTTCATTGGTCTGCATGTCGACGACGTGGAGCGTGGGGAGACCGCGGCGCCTTTCGCAAATGACGATATGCTTGGCGAAGGCCTGCATCCAGTTGATCTCGACGTCCGCGCGGGCGTTCCTGAAAATACGCCTCTCTAAGCGCTGATTTTTAGGCGGTATTGTCAGGATACGGCTAGTCGACGCGCCCTCGTTCGTGACGATGTAAAACCCCTCCTCGTGATGCGTGGCATAGGCCTCGACCCCGTTTCTGCGAAGGAAAAGTAATTTCACGGTTGCATTTGGGTCATCTGCATCCAAGTAGCGCAGTTCCGTCGTATCGTGAGCCCAGGATGTCAGAATTAGAAAGCGTCCGTCGTCAGTTCGACTGAGTCGCAATTGATACGCTGCATCCTTCTCCTCAAAGACGTTCTCCTCGAAGATTGATGTTCCCTCGACTCGATGGCGAACAAGTTGAAATGGCCGGTTATAGGCATCCAGACGAACCGAATAGAATATTTGTCGATCATTGCTCCATAGCGCGCTTCCATAACTACCGGGGATTGCGACGCTGATAGCCGGATTGGCGAGAAATCGGACAAATAAGGCGAAGCGCTCATCCGCACGCGTGTCGACGCCGAAAAGACACCGCTCGTGATCGGGACTAACGCTTAGAAAGCCGAGCGAGAAATAGCCATGTCCTTCGGCGAGAAGATTTTCGTCGAGGATTATTTCCTCGGGTTCGCCGCTGACGCGTCGTCGGCGGCAATGAATCGTGTAAGCCTTGTCTTCCTCAAAGCGGCTGAAATATTCATAAGGGCCGTGAGGGACGGGCGGAGAGCAGCGGCCCAAATCGACGCGCGCGAGCATTTCTTCGAAAATCCGCCCGCGTAGCGGCGCGGTTCTCGCCAAGAAGGCGTCCGTCCGCGCATTTTGAGCCTCGATATGCGCGTGCACGCGCGGATCGTCGCGATCGCGCAACCAAGCATATGGATCCGCCGAGCAGCTGTGCAATGCATTTTCGAGGCGAACTTCGTTCGGCGAAGGGGGGCAGGGCGATGACGACATGAATTGACTCGCTTGAATTGACGCCCGCCTTCCAGCTTCACCCTTCAGGATGACGCTCGTCGAGTACCGACGCACGGCGGCGCGTGGCGCCACCGATTTCTTCGCGGAGCCCGTAGGGTCGGGGCCTCAGTTCAGAGCCACTCGGCCAAATTGAACGCAGGTTCAGTTCGCGTTGAGCGCGCCCACTAACGGATGATGCGCACTCGAACGGGCTGCCCCGCTCCGAGCGGCGGGATTCCTGTCTTGGCGGAGAGCCAACTTTGCGTTGGCCGCTCGGTGAGAGCCGCGTTGACGCTGATCTTTTCGTCAGATTCTGTAAAATTCTTGGGGGCGGGCTTCATCGCCCTGGGCAATCGTAGATTGCTCGACGCCGACGGCGGAGGCGCAACGCCAACATTGGGGACTTCTCCCGTGACGAGGGCGGCCTTACTGAAGGACCTCGCGAAGAGCTTTTCGTCATTACCGACGTTTGGGGGATTGGCCATGGTCCATCACCTCATCGATTGCTAATTCAGCGCGCCTGCTATGTGCGGAACGCTCGTCTCAACCCCGCGCGCCAATTGACATCGCATTGCGCGCGCTCGCGGCCCGGCGCGCGGGGCTTATCCATTCACCACTAGGTTTGGAGCGACAGGGTTAGTCCGGGGCGCGCCGACCATTGCGCGATCATAAATTTGGTCGCGCAAGGCGCCTCGCTCTACCGGCAGCCATATCCCGCGATGCCTCGGCAGGCGGGCGACGGCTTCTTTCCGACTAAGGTCGACGCGATGACGCCAGGGGATTTGGCGGCGGACGCCGAAATCGTGACGTTGCGCTCGACTGTGGGGAGAGATTTTGGCCGTTTCATCAGAGTCCTCCTTTACAGAAAAGTCGACTGGGTTTGATTGTGGCGATCATGGGCTTCGTCGTGCGAGCGCAAACAACTTTAAACGCTACGACCCGAGCGGACGGGCGACGATGCCGCCATTTTCAGCCCACCACTGTTGCGGACTGAAGATCTTTTGCCAATCAGTGGCGGCGCTCACGCGCGTTCCCGCCGGCGCCGCCGTCTTTTTGAAACGGCGTTCCGCAGTCGGTAAAGCCTTTGGCCGTTTCATTGCGTCTCTCCTCTTCGCCAGTTTGATCAGATTGCCCGAGGCGCGCTCGCCGCTAGAAAAACGCCGACACCCGGCTGCGCTTCGCTCCTCGCCAAAAGAGACGGTCGACGCGAAAATAGGGCGGCAGCGCCTGGTGGACGAGCCGCTTGTTGGCAGAAGCGGCTCGGCTCTGTGGCGATCAGAGCGCGCCGATGGCGATCGGCAATCCGACCTTCGCGACGGTTCCGAGGACATCCCAGAAGCCAGACGGCCCCACCGAGCTCCCCGCTGGCGCGGAAGCGGTTCTTTTCGCATTGCGATCGACAGAGGGAAGTTGCTTCGGTCGTTTCATTGAAATTCTCCATTAATTGTCGAGGCGTGATCGTTCGGCAAAGAGTGAACGATCGTTGGCTCTCCGTTTGACGTCGCCTTGCTTGGTAAGCTTGGCGGCGGAGCGTCAGGGTAAGTAGGGTGGGCAACACTTTGGTTCGCCCACCCATAAGCGCTAAAGAGCTCCAATAAGGCTCTGGGCAACCGGAATCAGCGAACCCCAGTCAAAGGAGGGGCCAACATTCGCCCCCGCGGGCGCCGAGGCGGTTTTGGTTGTTTTGCGCTCAACCGCCGGGAGTTGCTTCGGTCGTTTCATCTCATTCTCCTCAGATGTCAGAGATATCAACTTCGCCCAGCTAGTGGGGTCGCTTTGACGCGCCCACCTTCGGCAGCCGGACCTGCCGTCCGTCGGGCGATGGGACATCGCCCAAGGATTGCGTTTGGCCATTTGCGGCAATCGGCAATGGCCTCTATCGGTCGATCAGGCGAAGCGCGACCACCTGCGCAGCGAGCCGATTCCAACCGGCGAGATGTCGTTCACGTCCACAGTGAGGCGATATTCCTCCAACGCGCGCTGGAGCCGATTTCTTGGATCGAAAAACCGCATGACGACATCCCAGCAGTCGGACTTTGGTCGGCACAGGGGGCTCTTTTCCGCATAGACGCTATCGAGCTCGAGATGCTCCTTGAGCGCTCCGGTGAAGGCTTCGCGCGCTTGGAAAATATTCGTGGTTAGGTAATTGATCGCGCGATCGCTCGGCGCCTGTCCCAAATTGCGGACTTCATAGTATATTCGATCCAGGAAGTTCTTTAGCGCTAGATATTCTTCCGACTTTGGATCGACGTCTGAACCAAGAACGTCTTTTAGCAACAAATCGGTGGTCCAATTGTAGAGGGCGCGTAGCGAGACGTCGAGGGTTGGAACCGTTTGGCCATTGTAGAGTGTGATGTCGCCGATGATCCGACCGGCGATAGACACCCGATCGGAGTGGCGCGGGTTGACAGTGCTCGCGCCGAGCTTGTTCCTGGGATCAACGGGGAGCGTTTCAGGCCTCGACTGATCGTATAAAATGTCGGCGAATTCACTCAACACGGCGAGCGAGAGGGTCTGAAGCGGCCGCAACGCATAGAGCGGCTGATTCTCTTGGTACAGCACCCAGCACACGCTGCCCACATCTTCAGGCGCCCGGCCGGCGGGACGATTAGGATAGCGCGGGCCAGGACCTTTGCACATATAGGCGGCCATCGCCCGGTGATCCTCCGGTAGATAGATCGTATCGCTCGTCAGGCCGAGGTCCGGCGCGAATTTAGCGAATTCGTCGGCCTGCGACATGTCGTGAAACTGCTGCACGAAATAATCGCGCCGCGCGTCGGTGATGAAATCATATCCAAGGGTGCCGATCACATAGACGAGCTGCGAATTCGCCGCGGTGATGAAATCATTCGGCATCGGGATCGGGTAAGCGGACTGCGACGGGGTCACGCCGTGACAAGAAGCCGTTGCGGGGCGCGTCTCGGCTCGACCGCCCGGAAAGGCCGCCATCACCGCCGTGCGTTGCGCCGGCGTTAGAGCCGCTTGGGCGCCATAGGAAGGCGCCATCAGCGGCGGGTTCGGAGAAGGGATCGCGTGCTCCGCTGGCCAGGCGTTGGGCCTCGCCTCATAAGTTTCCTGTTGCATCGGAAGCGCCCCGTGCTGCGGCGTTTGTCCGCCGCAGCCGCACGACGTCTGTTGCGGTTGCAAGGTCGCAGACTGCCCGACCGCCATCGTCGCTTGCGTTTGGGACGGCGTCGCCGAGTGGCCCGCGGACCAAGATTCTTGGGGCGCAATGGCCAAGCCGAGCGGGTCGGCTCCCTGCGGGAGCGCGCCCTGATCGACGCCAGGAGCACGCTGCGGATAGATGTGAGATTGTACGCGTTCCATTACTTTGCCCTCTTGCTTATGGCTTTTTGTCGAATGACTGGCTTGCGCCGAAAGCGGCTTCACGCGTCCGCCTCCAAGGGGGCGCGGCGAATGAACTGTGTCGCCCCGCACGCCGTCCCGCAGACCAGACGCCGCCGTTCCTACAATTTCGAACAGCAGTTCGCAGGCGCCCTCGACGTTGAGTCGACCGCCCAACATCCGCTCGCAATGAGCCTGATCCTCTTCCGGTTTGCAGGGTATCGCCGACTTCACGAGCGCGTCGCGCACGCCCCTCGGGTCCGGCTTTTGGCCGCGCGCTATTTGCAAACCTAAGATCTGGGCTGCGGCGCCCGTGACGATCGGGCAAGCGAAACTGGTTCCGCTATGTCGCGCGACTCCGCCGCCTGGAATGGCGCCAAGTATATTTTCGCCGGGCGCCAACACGCCGTGTTCAGCAAAGCTTTCATCCCAATTGCTAAATGGACTCGGTAGCCCATCGACGGTCGCCGCGCCGACCGCGAGCACGCTCGGCAGCGCTGCCGGCATGTGCAAACATTCGCAGCCCTCATTACCCGTCGCCGCGACGATCACGACATTTTGCTGTTCGCAGCGGCGGACGACTTGCTCGAGAAACGGATCCGCGTCACCTACCCGAATGAGTTCACCGCCGCTAATGTTGATGAGATGCGCGCCAGCCTCCAGCGCAAGCGAGACGGCGCGCGCCAAATCTTCCTGGCTACAAGACCGTAACTCTCCTGCCGCCGTCTCCCCATAGACAGGGATGACGACGCCGCGACATCGTGGCGCAAGGCCTTCAACCGCCGAGCCAGGCTGGCCGAATATGATGCTGGAGACATGCGTGCCGTGCAACGAGCCGGACGGTCCCATGACAGATCGCAACCAGACCGGCATAAGTTCCTCAAGCCGTCCGCCGATAAAGCATGGATGCGCGAGATCCGCCCGGCTATCGATAATCGCGATGCAAATCTCCTCGTCGCCCGCGCCGATTTGGCGCTTCGCAGAAATCTCTTCCCTTGTGGAAAGACTGCTCATCTCCGCAACTCCGGATTTGACGACGCGAAAACTGAACCACGAAATCGTCGGTGTGGAGAAGTCGCGCATTGTTGGGACCCTAAACATGCGACTCGAGTGAAGGGCGAGGCCGCCCTAACATTTTGCAATTCAATAAGTCGGATGCAGATGCTCCACGCGATCCACGCGTGATCGCCGACGTCGTCGAAGCGCAAATGGAGAGTGAGAATGGCTTTCGAAGCGGATCCATGGGCTGCTGCGCTCGCTGTCCTGGTCGCCTGGATCCTTGTCGTGTTTGGGGGCTTGATCCTGCAGTTCGGCCGAGGGACGAGACTGGAGCGCATCGTCTCCGAGCTGAACTATCCATTGATCGCCGCGCCGGTCTTTTTGCTCGCGGTCGCCGCATATACAGGAAAGTGGCGCGCCTTTGGGTTGCAACTTGACAGCGACAGCAATTTCTCGCTGTTGATCGCGCCCGCGATTGCGATCATCGCGCTTTGGATATTCGCCTTTCGCAATGGCGTCACGTGGAATGCCGCTTTAAAATTTGCGGGAGCAAACACGCTGCTCGTTGGCTTTTCGGAAGAGCTGATGTTTCGTGGCGTCTTGTTTTATGGCGCTCTGTCGAACTTCGGCACGATTTGGGCCGCCGCAATCAGCGCCGCAATTTTTGGCGGGGTCCATTTATTGAATGGCGCGCTAACCGGAAACTGGACGCAAGCGGCAGAGCAGGCGCTTATCAATGTCTTCACCGGGTTTTGGCTCGGCGCGCTGCGGGCCAAGCTTAGCACTATTATCCCCCTAGTTGTCATCCATTGGCTTTGGGACTTCGCCCTGTTCACGGCCGGGACGAAAAAGTCGATGTCAGTTAAGTCGGCCTCTCTTAGTGGAGCGGTCCCGCTCGCCTGTGACCTCGTTCTGTTTCTCTATGCGATCTGGCTTGTCTTTGGGTGAGGCGATAAGCGCCGAATGCGCGCTTGGGCACCGGACCGTTCAAATCGCGTCGCTACCGTGCCTTCGCCGTCGCGCTTTTGTGACGCTTGGGACCGTCAGTCGGATCGCCGCGCCGCACGACGGTCATTTTGGTTTCACGGGCGTTAACTCCGGCGTCATCATCCCCTCAGAAATCGGATCATCAAATCCCCTGTTCGCTCATAAATGCGACTCCTAAAAACCATCATTGCGAGCTACGCTAAATTCATTGGGACAACTATTTCTTTGCCTCCCAGGCTACCAGTTCCGGAATACGGTTCGTTTGGATGACGCTGATGCCAAAAATGGCCATTTCCGATCACGAAGCGCCAGAGCAGGGGGCCGTAGACGTCGAGCTGGAAGAATTAATCAGTCAAACTATCATAAATCTTGCTCAGATCTATATGGGCGCCCGCACGGAGCCGTCGTCGAACTGCATTAGCGAGCGGATAATTTTCGATTTTAGTCACCAAGGCGAACGCTACGTTTTGCTAAGGATCGCCTGCATCGATCACAAATTGAAGCAACTTAGCGCGAGAGAAAGCGAAATTATCCAGCTCGTCGCCCGCGGCCTCCAAAATAAATCTATCGCGGATAGGCTCGGTATCAGCTCTTGGACGGTATGTACGCATCTGCGGAGAATTTTCGCCAAACTGGGTGTCACTTCGCGCGCCGCGATGGTCGCGGAATTCGTCGAGTTCAGCGGCGGCGAAATGCCCTATGATGGTGTCGAGCATGCATCTGGCCAAAGCAGAAGCAAATTATCGGCGCCGGACAGCGTCGCTCCTGATTTCGTTCGCTCGGGGAGAGCGGAGCGTGGGGTCTGCCCCAGCGGGTTGACGCCGAACGCAAAGCCTGCTCGTCGCAAACGGAAGGGTCTATAGGGCGCTCCCGGACGCCTGTGCGCTCGGCTCATGGGGCGGTAAAACGCACAAGACATTATACTCCACAGCTTCTTCGAGATGTTTCCATACCTCAGCGTCGCTGATCCCGATCTCATCGAGGATTTCTGCGACCGATTGCACGCCATCGACCTCACGGAGGAAGCGGACCCATGGTTTGAGATGGGGTTCGAGTGCGAATTCTAACGCGTTGTGCCTCAAAATGTAGTAGTCGCCATCTTCCTTCAGCCGAGGGTCGCCCGCTTCGCTGTGCACGATGCGTATGCCGTCGGCGAAGCGGAGGACGCTGTCTCGATCAAGAGTGGACGCCCGCCGGACGAGTGAGATCTCGAACTTCTGCTGCCAAGCGGACCAGTCGTCGATCGCCACTTCCGTCACGGGAAGCGGGCCTTCCCATGTGTAAGCCTCAAGCGGTGCCCTGCCCATGGCCGCGAGAAGTCCCATATTGACCAAATCGAGCACCATATCGACGTTGGCGTATTCGGGGTCGTCAGGCAGTTTCTTAAACAGTCTCCAAAGAACATCTTTATTGACGACGCGAGCGGTCTCCGACGACTCGACGAGTGCCTCTTCCAAAAGCGCATTATCGTGGGCGCAAAGGAGATTGTACAAGAGGCGACGTGTGTATCTTAAATCCTCGCCAATGAAGAAGGGGGTCTTGGGCCGAAGGCGAAATTCGTCCGGAAGGTAGGGCTTCATCGCCTCGCGCAAGATCGCTTTGTCCCAAAACAATTTCTCATGAAGCGTCTTTGGAACCGAATATGTCAGTTCGACGAGTCGGTGATCCAGGAATGGCACGCGCGCCTCGACGCCGTTGGCGGCGGATGTTCGATCCTCGTGCCACAGCTGATACATTTGCAACATGTGGCGATAGATGTCTCTATAGGCGTCGAACGCGCCGTCGTAAGGCGGCGCGCCCGCTTGTTCGGCGAGAAAATCTCTTGAGATGACCCACTCGTCGTCGAGGCTCGCATTTGCGTATGCACTCCAGGCGCCGCTTCGATGCTGGAGGGATTCCCGGTCATGACACCTTAGGTTTTTCTCGAATTCGGCCCATGACGGCGCGTCGGGCGTATTAAAGGCCGACCGGCTGTAACCGCCATTGAATTCGTCGCTTCCGCTCCCCAGAAGCATGACCTTTAGATTGGGGACTCGCTTTCGCGCATGTGCATGGAGCAAGAACTTGTAAAATTGCTCAGCGCCGGCGATGGGGGTTTCGACCTGACGGATGATTTTGCGCCAGAGCGACGGGTCCAGCTCAAGTTCGCGCCAATCGTAAAGCACCATATGGCTGGGAAGGCCAAAGAATTTCGCCGCAGCGCAGGCCGTGGGCGCGTCGCCGTTTGTGATCGTGCTCTGAGAAAGAACCGTGAAGGCGTGGATGGCTTTGTGACGGCTCGCAAGACGCGCGACGGCGAGGGAATCTATTCCGCCGCTGAGAAATATTCCACACTCCACGTCGGCCATGAGTTGCATTTTGACGGCGTCGTCGAGCAGTTCGCGGTAGCGGCGTATGTAGACGCTCTCATCTTGCGCCGGCTCGGCGTCGCGGGGAATGGAGACCGGGTCCCAGTAAGATCTCGCTTTTTGCGCGCCCGACGCGAGGTCTATCTCAAGAACCTGACCAGCCGGAAGTTGATAAATGTTTTCGAAAAATGAACTGAGCTTTCTGTCGCGATCGGGGTAATTCATGCAATTGCGATAGCTGAGCGCCTCGGCCCAATTAAACCTGCTCTTCACGTCGGGATGAGCAAGCACCGCCTTCACTTCAGAACCGAAAATGAAAACATCCGCGTCGCAATAATAAAAGAGCGGCTTCACGCCAAGCCGGTCGCGACAAAGGATGAGCTTTTGTCTCCGCTTATCGAGGAGAGCAAAGGCGTATATGCCGTTCAATTGGTCTAAAAACGCCAGCCCTAAGCGATCGTATAAGTGCAACAGGACTTCGCAATCGGACGCGGTCCTGAAATGCTGACTGGAACAAAAGCGCGAGCGTAGATCGAGATGGTTATAGATTTCACCGTTGCAAATCAGCGCCAGCCTTTCATCGTCAGAGCATAAGGGCTGCGCTCCAGTGGCCAAATCGACGATGGCGAGTCGGCGAAAGGACAATCCCACATTTGCCCAAAGAAGGGTTTTTTCATCATCTGGCCCCCGATGAGCCAGTTGCTGAGCCATCGTTCGCAAAATGCGCCGATCCGTCTCCCGAGAAAGCGCCATCCCGTCTAGACGCATAAATCCTGCGATTCCGCACATGCCAAATCACCCTGGAGTTCGTCGCGATTTTGCGTGGGTCGTCCCGATCAGTGCCGATCAGTTAGCAACTTTAGGATGATGAGCCGCAAAAGATGAGTCGCACGAATGAGGTATCATTCTAAAATATACGCGCGGCGCTGTTTCTTCGTCCGGGGTCGGCGGCTGGCTGACAGAGACTCTGCACAGCTTGATGAATAACTTTCCCGCCGCGCGAGCCCGCCCAGCAAGAAAATTGCGCCGTCGCTTCTGGGCCGTGTGTAGAAAGCGCAGGTGAGGAAAGGCAGGCTGCGCACAAACAGAGCTGTCTGCATGTGAGTATGGCTCTTACCCAATAGTGGACGCCGCGAGGGAGCTTTTGGGCACAAACCCAGCCCAGCGCGGCGAGACATAAGAGGAGGATGGTTACCCGCGGGGTCCAAGAAGGGGTCTGCCGGCTGCTATTTGACCGCAAGGGATGTCGCGTTTCCCGAAAATCGGTTTAGCCGTTCGCCTATGCCACCTCGCTACGCCGCCAAGTCCGTAAGTCGCCCTGAATCCATGCAGAACAATCTGCTTGCCGTCGCTGGCGGTGCCCCTTGCAAATTGCACGGCAGAGCCAAGCGTAATCAGCGAAATTGCTCAGGGATCTGCGGACTGCTGGCAGGATTCGTATCGTGTCTGGATACGCTGAGGATCAACCCACTATCCGCAAGCGGCCGTAAATCTGCTTCTAACGCATCGGCTACCGCCTTGTTGTAGACCTCCACACCGTCAACGAGGACGGCGAAAGAGGTTGAGTGCTTCGCTTTCTTTGCTGGATCTTCGATGGTCGCTTTGGTCCACCTATAGAGTGGATAGTGCTCTACGCCCTCTTTTTCCGCCTCAGACACGTAGGCGGCGAACGCGTCATATTGACTGCGCGCGATTGCGTTGTGCCTCTCCAAGATATCCGTGATGGGCTTTAGCGCGGGATCGCGCGGATTTTTCCGCGCAATCGCTGCTCGCTTCTCGTCAAGCCTGAAACGGATTTGATATTGCCAGTCTTGGCCCATGGCGTTTCTCCGCATCCCACCCTTGAGGCGGAAATAGAGGCTTGGGCCTATGGGAAAAGCCCGCTGGCAGATGAAAGATGGGAGGTGAGGCGTGTGGAGGCTGTCAACTGGACCCAGTGGATAAAATGTCCCCATGGGCTTGCCGAACGACTATCCGATGGTCGCACGAATTACGCGGCCAAGCGTTCCGAACTGGCCAAGAACTCTGGGCTGGGTCAGACCCGGAAGACTCGGAGTGCAGGAAGGGCGGCCGCAAACTATCGGCGGATCGCTAACTGCGCAGTTGAGACGCTTGGTTAGGGGCTGCTGCACCTCGTTGCGTTCGGCAGTGGCGGCTACCTACGTCCCGCGCTGCCCTGTTTCCAGAGCGTTTTTAGGCTCCCGTCGGGCGGACTTGACATGTGCGCCGGCGCACCCCTGCGGGGAGCGCCCACGGCTAGTATTTCGAGCGTGCTCTAGCGTTGCCAGGCGTTTTAAAAAAGGAGTGCGCCATGACCTTCACCGAATCCTTGCGAAGCTGCTTTACGAAATCCACAGTTTGGCACGGCCGGGCGTCGCGATCGGAATATTGGTGGTTCATTGTCTTTATTTACTCGCTTACTTCGTCGCGGCGGCGCTGAACGACGCGTTCGCGCCGCGGATGCATGGTTTCTTTTTTTTCACTTGCCGCTGATGTGTTGCTATTTCTCCCCGGGCTTGCGGTTTCGATCCGCCGGCTACACGACCTGGCGCACAGCGCCTGGTTGATGACCTTCTATGGCGGCGACCGTCTCCGGTTATGCCACTCTCATATGGTTCGCTGCGCCGCCCGTGAAGGTGCTTCTTTTTGTCGGCATCACTATGTTCATAACGCCGTGCGTCTATTTCACCCGGTCCGGAACGCCCGGTCCCAACGCTTATGGCGATCAACCCGCCTAGCAGGCTGTTGAAAAACCCCTCTTCTGAGTGGCGCTGACGTGATTCCCTTGTTCTCGGACAATGGAGGCTTGGGATGCGGGGCAAGGATGCGCGATCGGGGGCGTTGTTTAGCTACGTGGACCTAGAGTCGCGCGTTCCGAAGGCGCATCCGCTTCGGGTGATCCGGGATCTGGCGAACGAGGCTCTGGCTGCTTTGGCCGGGGAGTTTTCCACGCTTTACGCCTCGGCGGGCCGGCCTTCCATCGCACCGGAGAAGCTGCTGCGCGCCATGCTGCTGCAAGCGTTCTATTCGATCCGCTCAGAGCGCCAGCTCATGGAGCGGCTGGATTTCGACCTTTTATTTCGCTAGTTCGTGGGGCTCGGGATCGACGATCCTGTGTGGGACCATTCGACATTCTCGAAGAACCGCGACCGGCTGCTCGACGGCGACGTCGCGGCGAAGTTCCTATCCGCCTTATTGGCGCAGCCGCGCGTGAAGCGGCTCTTGAGCAACGAGCATTTCTCGGTGGACGGCACGCGGATCGAAGCCTGGGCGTCGATGAAGAGCTTCACGCCGAAAGGCGTGGACGAAGGCTCGAAGGACGGGACGGACGATCCGCCTCCGGGCGGCGGCTCGCGCAACCGCGAAGCGGATTTCCATGGGGAGAAGCGTTCGAACGAGACGCACGCCTTGACGAGCGACCCGGAGGCGCGGCTTTACCGCAAGGGCGCCGGCAAGGAGGCGAAGCTGTGTTTCATCGGCCATGCGCTGATGGAGAACCGCAACGCGCTCTTCGTCGGCGCCTGCCTGACGAAAGCCGACGGTCACGCCGAGCGCGTCGCCGCGCTGCATATGATCGAGCCGCGCGCCGACCGCGCGAAACGGATCACGCTCGCGGCCGACAAGGGCTATGACGCGGAGGATTTCGTCAACGAACTGCGGTCGATGCGGGTGACGCCGCATGTCGCGCAGAACGTCAGCGGCCGATCGTCGGCGATCGATGGACGCACGACGCGGCACGAGGGCTACGGGCTCAGCCTGCGCATCCGCAAGCGGATCGAGGAGGGCTTCGGCTGGATCAAGACAGTCGCGGGGCAGGAAAAGACGAAGTTTCGGGGCTGCGACCGAGTGGGCTTCGCTTTCACCTTCGCAGCCGCCGCCTATAATCTGATCCGGCTGCCGAAGCTGCTCGCGGCGGCGTGAGCCGATAGGCCGAGCGGGAGCGCGCACCATGCCCCCCAAGACAGATAGACCGCGTCGAACACGACCCGAAAACACCGTTCGAAACGGAATGACGCCGACGCGGGCCCCTTTTTCAACGGCCTGCTAGAGCGTCCGGCCCCAAACGTATCTCGATCCGAGGCATTCGAATCTTACCTGGCGCTTGATGGCGAGCGTCCTGATTCGCTTGATGCGAAAGATACCTCAATAATAAGCCCGCGGCGTTTGCGTCCTGGCGATGAGCGCATCCCACTGCTCGTTTGTCAGCAGGGACATGAAGGGAAGTTTCTCATCCAGCAGCGCCTGACTGATCGAGTCGCATTGATCGTCGTGCCGGCTGCCGGGAAAGGAAAAGAGCTCGGCTTCGAGGTCGGGAAGCCAGGACGCGCGTTCGGGGAGGAAGACCTGCCCCGCCTCGATTTTTGCAGACGCAACCGACATGCGGCTGATCTTGTCGCGGTCGGGTTTGACCGCGATGACGCCTTGAATCCTGCCGCGAAGTTCCTGGACCAAAGCCGTGCCCGCGCCGGCGTCCTCGACGAGGACGCGGCGCGCCTTCCATCGCCTGGCGTTCTCTTCGACCTTGGCTTTGAGGGCCGGGTAGTCGACCTTGCCGCGCCAGACGTCCGCGAGATAATAGGCGCGTTTTCGGGTGACGACCCAGGTTGTGCAGACCGACCAATCATTGTCGGGCCCGCCCTTGCTGGCCGTGTCCCAGCTCTGCACGATCAGAAGGCGGTCGGACTCTAGCGGCAATTCGCGATAGCGCTGGATCCAGTGTCGTTTGACCATCGCGCCGCCTGGCGGGGCGGGCGACTGCTGATATCGCGCGGAGAAGGCGTCGGAGCCGATCTGGAGTTTCAGCGCCTCGAGCACATGAAGGGGTTCGCGTTCCGGCGAAAGCGCTTCTCCCGCCTCGCGGATATGGATCCGCCCGCCCCACACTTGGATTGTTTCACGGCTCTCGGCGATCGCCGGCAGGCTCAGGACCTGCCATTCATCCGACTGTTCGAGCAGGAACCCGGTGAGGTCGTCCATATGGACGCGCTGCATGACGACGATAATCGCGCCCGTCAGCTTGTCGTCCAGCCGCGACAGGAGCGTATTCGTGAACCATTGGTTCGCCGCCGTCCGCTTGGCCTCCGACATGGCGTCGTCGGGCTTGAGCGGATCGTCGATAATGATGACGGAGCCGCCGCGGCCGGTGAGCGTGCCCCCGACCGAGGTCGCCAGACGAAAGCCGCGTTGCGTCAGTTCGATTTCGGTCTCGGAGTTCTTGTAGGGGCCAATGCGGGTATGCGGAAAAGTCGAACGGTACCAGGCCGATTCCAACACGGCGCGAAAGTCGTTCGCGTGCTTCTTGGCGAGATCAGCCGAATAGCTGACGCAGATCACCCGCTGTGTCGGATCATGTCCCAAGAGGAAAGCCGGCAAAGCGACCGAGGCGGCGATCGATTTGAGCGAGCGCGGCGGCATGTTGATGATCAGCCGCCGGATTTCCCCGCGCCGCACGCGCTCGAGTTGAACCGCGATCGCTTCCAAATGCCAGTTTGGAATGAAAGTCTGGCCGGGGGAAAGGGTGGCGAACACCTTTTGCAGGAACGCGCGCAAGTCCGAGCGGAGCAATGCCTCGAGGATGCGCGCGTCAGTCGGCGCCGACATTGTCGCCTCCAGGGCTCAAAGCAGCGCAACCGTCCGCCGACGCTTCCTCTCGCGAGCCGATAAACTGCGCGAGAATAGCCCTGTCCTCGGCGAGCATCTCCTCGAGCGGCAGGGCGGCGGTTGATGCTTCGCCATAGCGCTCGTAGAGCGAGAGCAGAGATTTGATCGCCTTCGGATCGCCACGTAGCGCGTCGCTTTTTCAGGCGGCACTTCAAGCGTGGTCATCCGCCGCGTCTTGCCGTTCTCCGTCACGGGGATTTTCTGCTGGAGCACGTCCTGAAGCACCGCGCCGATTGGCCGGCTTCCCTTCGGCCGCCCGTTGCGATTGCCGCTTTGGCCTGGCTGAAAGCGGGTATGCTCTGGCGGGCGGCCGTAGCCGACCGCGTAGTCGCCCGCGGGGGAGGAATAGGGTCTTGGGCTTTTCATGGCGCGGCGGCTCATTCGCTAGCGACGAAGGGAAGGTCCTGGCTGCAGAGCGCCGCCCAATCCCCCGCCGGCGCGTCCGAATCTACTGGCGGAGTTTCAGCCCTATCTGGGCGTAGCGCCGCCTCGTCGAGGTCGCCACGGCAGCTCACCGCCGGCCCGGCGGATGGCGGCGATCGATCCTCGGGGGCATCCGTCTGTGCGCCAAGGTCGGCGATTAGCGCATCGACTTCGCCCGCCTCGAAACCCGTGACGGAGAGATCGAGCTGGAGCGCCGGCAGTGCGACTGAGAGCTCTTCAAGCTCGATCGCCAGCAATTCCCGGTCCCAGCCGGCGCGCTCGGCGAATTTGTTATCGGCGAGAACGAAGGCCCGGACGAGACTCTCATGCAGTCCAGTCACGCATAAAGTCGGCACGGTCTTCATGCCGAGCAACCGCGCCGCCGCATGGCGGGCGTGCCCCGCGAGGATCATCCCGGCATCGTCGATCACGATCGCCCCGATAAAGCCAACGGCCCTGATCGTTTCGGCGAGGTCCTTGATCTTGCGTTTCGAGTGGGTTCTGGCGTTCTTCGGGTTGGGACGTAGCGCGTCAATCGCGCGCATGATGATCACCGGATCGACGCCTGGAACTCGCATGACCGCTCTCCTCTTTGCTCATAGTGCACGCTTTGCACTTCGTCGGCCAAAAAAAATCGCGACTACTCGCGCGCTTCTTCTCGCAGCCCCTGAAAGGCCGCGGTGAGGTCGATCACAATCGCAACCATTGTGCTCGCCATGTCCGCAAAGATCGTTTCAAAGCTTTCGCCGCCGCCCTTGATCACAAGCTTCCAAGCCGGGTCGTCTTGCTCGGGGAAATCCACCAGCCACGCCTGCGCCTCCCCTCGGATGATCTTCCCCAATATCCCTCGCCGCGAGAATCCCCGCGTGAGAAACTGGTCGCGGAGGATGTAGCTGACGCGCAATAATTCCCCGACCGGGGTTTGCCGCGCCACAAGCGCCTGCATCACACAGGCGACAATGGCTTCGTCGCCGGCAAAAAGCCTTGGCGTGCCGGTGCCGGCCCGATTGGTCTGCGGGATCGCCAGGAGAATCCCCGAAGCCGCCCAATGCTGGACGCTTCGCGGCTTGGCCCCGGCCGCTCGCGCGATTTCCGCCACCGTATATTCGCCGCGCCGGTCGATCGCCACCATGAAAGCAAGATATGCACTCTGTTTTCAATTGGTCAAGAGGCGTATTCCAGCCCAGGGACAGGCGACGCCGCAAGAGGCGCCGCAATCCTCGATCCCTGTTTATCAGGGGCTCAGCGGAACGGTTTCCCTGTTTCCTTGAAAAAGTTCCCTGTTCCCCGCGTTAGGGAATTTCGCCGCAAGCGACTGAAAAAACGCATATTTCAAACGACCCCAGGCGCTCGGCTGGCCGCATTTTCGCGGAGTTCCCTGTTAATTTCCCTGTTAGCAGGGAAATCTGCGGCGGAGACGGGTTCGCACGGAACTGCGTCGTCAGCCACGCAGTTCCCGATTCCCGAGACTTTGCCGAAGACCGTCGAAATGCCCGCATATCGTGGGCTTTTGCGGGCGCGGAAATCAGAGACCGGCCGGTGGCGGCGTCTGGGCTCCTTTCGCGGAGACCGGTTCGGGTGTGTCTGGGACCGTTTCGTAAAACCTCCGACAAGCTCGCGGGCCCACCGGAATGAAAACGGGGCTGCAGTCGGCCCTTTTCCCACAGGCCCATGGGTGACGCCCTTGCGCGGCAAGGCTGGCGGCGCGAAGGGAATCCGGAGCGCCTCCATTTGACGCCATCTCAATCGCCTCGGCTCGACCGCGGGCATGCCGCCCGTGAGCGCGGCGGCGAGAATGGCGACGGCGATCGTCAGACCCCATGAGACGACGATTTTGCTGAGAGCGTGCCGGTCTAAAACAGGCAAGGCGCGCCCCGACCGCGTAACGGTGGGCGCCTTTGCGACGTGCGCTAGGCGCTAGTGTTTGATTGCTTTGCTCTCTTTCTCAGCTGCGCCGATCTTCCAACCGCAAAAAGCACCCAAGCCGCGAATACAATGGATCCGACGATCAGCTTTGTGAAAATTGCCATGTCATGGATTAATGCTACGCTCACGATGAGTATGAGCGTGACAACGGTCACCAGTTTCATATTCGATGCGAACTTCATGTCTCGCTCCCTTGCCAGGCAATCAAACGCAGCCAAGGCATTGTCGTGGCCATGCCCTCCAAGTGCAATAGCAGACGCGCGCCACCTGCGGGCGCTTTGGGCTGTGCGACGAAACGACCAGAAGATAGACGGAAGCCGAGCCTTTTCTTCATCCCATCGAGCGCAATCTGCGCTTGGGCCCATGAAATCAATCGTCACGACCGGCTCTAGTTCCGGCGCGCCAACTCCGGCTCGACGAGCCCATACCTGATCAGAAATTTGAGCGCTCTGCTCCAGGACTCGTCCGTCTCGCCGCGCAGGTCGGTCTGTGAGATGTTGACGAATTCGTTCGTCCGGACGTCGCGCATCCGGAATTCCAGATTCTGCTCCATCACGCTTATTTTTCTGAAGAAGCCGATGAAGGACATGTCCGCGCCCAGTTCCCGGGCCGCGTCCACTTCGCAACCGTTGCATTTGCGCAGCCAATGTTCCGCGACCATGGGGTTCCTGGACGGGCGGACGTCGACGATCTCGAACAGGCCCGAACGAGACAGAAGCTCGCGCGCCAATGCGCTCATTCGCTGGAGACGGGCGGTTTCGACCGCGCTTTCCCCCGCGAGCGGGCCGCCCGCGCTGAAGTCGTCGAGTTCGAGGTCGAAAACGGCGAGCTTGATCGGGCGTGGCGTGGCTTCGTCGCCCGCATTCGCCGGTGTCGCCAGCGAAGTCAGCGCGGCCAAGGCGGCGACGAAGGCGAACAAGCCAAACCGGGCGCTGCTCGAGGAAGGGCGTTCCATCTTGTTTTCTCCCACAGGCGACAGTCCATGCGGGGGAGTATGATGGGGCGCAGCCCCTTCGCCATCGGCGCGGCGCCTGAGATTTGGCAGGCAAATCTCCTGAAAGCCGCCTCGCTCAGTCCGCCTTTTCGGCGTCGACGAGACCCGCGCCGATCGCGAGCCAGACGAGATGGGCGTCGGTCCGCGCGCCGATCTTCGACTTGATCTGGTAGTGGTAGTTCTGGACGGTCTTGGCGCTGAGATTGAGGAAAGCGGCGATCTCCTCCGTCGTCCGGCCCGAGGCGACGAGACGCAGGATTTCGGTCTCGCGCGGGCCCAGGTCCTCGACGAGGGAGCGCCCCTCTCCCAGCCGCTCGGCTGCGACCTCGCGCGCGATATCGTCGCTGAGCGCCCGGCTGCCGCGCGCGACGATTCCAACCGCCTTGATGAGCGCCGCCGCGTCGCTGCTCTTGGTGACATAGCCCGAAGCGCCCGCCTCGAACGCCTTCAGCGCGAACGTCGAGCCGCTGTACATGGTGAAGACGAGGATGCGCGCGCCCTTGTCCCATTGCCGGATATGGCGGATCGCCTCCAATCCGCCGGCGCCGGGCAGGGAAAGGTCCATGATCACGATGTCGGGGCCGACGTCCCTGTAGGCCCGGTAGGCCGCCGCCGCAGTATCGGCCTCGCCGACGACCTGGAAGCCGGGCTGCCGCTCGAGAAGGCGGCGGTAGCCTTCCCGCACAATGGGGTGATCGTCGACCAGGAGGATGGAAACCGCCGTCATGCCGTCACAAGGCCCGTTGACGCCAACCCGCTCGGCTGTGAGAGCGGAATCCTTGCGGCGATGCGGAGGCCGCCCGCGGCGCGTCCGATCGTGAGGCTCCCGCCCAATGCGGCGATGCGCTCCCGCACCCCCAGGATCCCGTGGCCCGCAGAACCGTTTATGCTTGCCGGAGTCCCGCCGCCGTTGTCCTCAATCGTCAACGAGACTTCCGCGTCCGTGGACGACGCGCGCTCGACGCGAAGAAGAACGTCGCTCGGGCGACCGTGGCGCATGGCGTTGGTCAGGCATTCCTGCGCGATGCGATAGACGCTCGTCGATACCGACTGGGGCAGGGCGGCGAGATTGCCCATGAGGTCCAGATGGACGACGGCCGTCCGCGCCGTCCGCGCGTTCCATCCGGCGACAAGCTGAATGAGGCAAGCCTCCAGACCGAGCTCCTCCAGATCCTGCGACCGAAGGCGCGCCAGGGCCTCCCGCAGCGTCCCCATCATCCGCCTCGCCGCTTTCGAGATGGAGCGCGCGTCCTCGGCGAGATCGGGCCGGTCATGGGCGCCGGCTTCGATGGCCGCGGCGAAGGCCAGAGTGGCCGCGAGGCACTGTCCGAACTCGTCGTGAAGGTCGCGCGCCAGGGCGCGACGCTCCTCTTCCTGGACCTCGAACAGGCGCTTGGTCAGCGCCGTCCGTTCCGCCGCCGTATGGTCGAGCCGCTCGGCGAGATCGTTCACCGCGCGGGCGATGAGGCCGAACTCCGCCGCCTGGCCGTCGTCGATTGGCCGCCGGTAGTTCCCCTTCTCGAGGCGCCGCAGTCCTTCGACGATGGTTTGGGTCGGAGCGAGCGCCCTGGCGATCGCCATGGCGGCGAGGAGGCAGATCGCCATCGCCATGGGCGCGGCGACGCCGAGAACGATCGAGATCTGCCGCCACGCCTGACGGACCGCAGCGTCGGCGTCCGCCGCCGCGACGACGGCGCCGGTCTCGGGCTCCCTGACCGTGAGCCGGCGGGTCACCGAAGTCTCCGGCCCGAAGAGCTCC
The DNA here is from genome assembly GCF_049675845.1 of Methylocystis parvus. Lineage (GTDB taxonomy): Bacteria > Pseudomonadota > Alphaproteobacteria > Rhizobiales > Beijerinckiaceae > Methylocystis > Methylocystis parvus_A. Next base: position 2,243,096 of record NZ_CP187161.1, on the reverse strand, counting down.
CGGTAAGCGCCGGCGAACCACTCAGGCGCCGGGGCGCCGACGCCCTCGAGGAGGCTGCATAATTTGCGCGGCTCCTCTCCCGCGGGCGCGAAAGTGATGCAGACGCCGGGAGAGACGAGCTTCAGGGTCGAAAGCGATTCCCAGTTCGGGATCGGAAGCACCTTGTCGCGACGCATGCTTCCGCGCCACAGGATCTCCCGCCAGAAGAGGTTCTCGAGTTCGAAGGCGACGCGCTCGGCTGTCGCCGCAGTCTCGGCCTCGACGGTCTTGTGGGCCTCGATCATGACGAAGCCCGACGTCGCCGTGAGCGTGGCGACGACGATGACGACGAGCTGGGCGATCAGACGAACGATAAGTCGCATGGGCGGCCCTCCGGATACGAACGGCGGAGTCTAACCGGCGAGCCGCCTCCAGCCAACGCGGCAAGCGGTGCATCCGTGAAGTCGGGCAAATTGCCCAAAGAACGTCGCTCAGCCCCCCCTTTGCATCCGGCCGGGCAATTTCCCTGGTCGCATGAGGGCATCTTGCCGTGGGCGAGCGACGCCCGATCCGCTCAACTTTCATGACTGAAACCTGCCGGGAAAGGATTGGTCATGACCGAGTTCGCGTTTGACGATCGCAACATCCGCTGGAAGAGCCTCGACGGCATAGAGCATCTGTCGCTGTCGGTTCTCGACGCCGACGGAAAGAACGGGATCATTCACGTTCTCTTCAAATTCACGGCCAACCAGCGGATCATCCTCCACCGTCATCTGACCCTGAACAAGACGATGACGATCCAGGGCGAACACCGCCTCTATCATCCGGATGGGCGTCTGAAGGAAATCAGGCCGGTTGGGAGCTTCAATGTGGCGCCGCCGTCAAACGATCCACACAGGGAAGGCGGCGGCGATCAGGACGCCATCGTCCTCTTCGCCATCCACGGGGAGGGCGCGCTCTATGAAGCCCTGGACGACGGACTGAACGTTCTCAGGACGCTTACCGCTCAGGATTTCATCGGCCTCCGCGACAGTGAAGAAAGATGAGCGATGACGATCTCCGCCTTTGTCCTCGCCGGCGCGCTCTGCATTTCCATCGCCTTGATTGAAGCGTGGCTACTCGTCGCGCTGCTCGCGACTTCCGGCGGCGCCCTTCACAGGCTCCTTCCGAACAGGACGGACCTCGTCCGCTCCCACATCGACTATCTGATGATGTCGCTTTTCCTGTTCGTCTTCTACGGGCTGTGTCGGGTCACGGGAGCCGCGCCTGCGGGCTGGCTGATCGCGGCGGCGTGCCTCGGAGCCTTTTTCAATCCCTTCGCCTTTCTCGTTCATGCGATGAGGCCGGATTTCAAAGAGGCGCCGCCACCCGTGTTTTTTACGTTGCTGATATCAAGCTGCCTGGCGACGACAATCGGCTTCGCGGCGACCGCCTGGATGGTCACGGCTCGCGTCCTGTTGCAATGACGAGTCTCGTCTCGCGCGGCAGACAGGCGCGTCGTTCCCGAGCGATCGATGCGTGCTGACCCTCGTTGCGAGTATGGCAGGATCGGGCGAAGGCGCGCTGTGACGCAGTGACAGGCGCTGCTTCACAAGATTGCCATAGATGCTGTCACGGTCGCCGGCCTCAAAGCCGCTGCGCCAAACATCGCATCGGCGGTCTCGCTTAGCCCTCAACCTCGATACCAATTGTCCTGCCGTAGCCGGCCATGCTGGCTTTACGCGACTGTGTCGAGCCGCAGATTCACTCGCCCGAGCGCGCCGTAGTCGGCAGAAACGGAGTCTCCCGGGTGAATCTCCAGCGGCTTCATGCAGGCCCCCGTCGTGACAATCTGATCGGCGGCGAGCGTCAGGCCCAAGCCTGACAGGCAATTGGCCAACCATGCCAGCGCGACGCTCGGATCCCCCAGGACATTTTCCCCAATGCCTTCTCGCGTCCAGCTGTCGCCCTGTGCGGTCACGACATGAGCGGTCACAGCATGGCGGCTGAGGTGCAAGTCGCGCCATAGCATCGGCGCTTCCGGCCCGAGCACAAACTGCCCTGTGCAGGCGTTATCGGCGATGAGTTGCGCTTCGCCGGCCTGCTCGAAGACGGCGAAGCGCGAGTCCGGCGCCTCCAGCGCCAGATGCAAAGCGCCGACGGCCGCCATCACTTCCTGCCGGGAGTAGGGCTTTGCGCGCGGAGGCAGATCGCACGCCATACGAAAACAAAATTCCGGCTCAACAACACGCATACGGTTCCCGGCCAGCGACAGCGTCGCGCCGTCGCCAAAGACCTGGCCCGACAAAAGGCGGCCGGCGAGCGGGCCTGACACGCGAATATGCGCCTGTCCGGCGAGGCTTGTCGCTGCGATCTTCCAGCCGACCACCTCGCGTCCGGCGACGATCGGCAGCTGCGCCTGCACCGCGTAACCTTCGAGAGCGGTTCTCGGACGTGAAGCGACGGGTAATTCAACGAGCGTTTCGCCAGCGCGCCAGAGCGCCCAGATCAATCGCGCCGCCTCGGCGGCGTTTTCAGCAGAATAGTCTGTCATGATTCGGCGTCGGGAAGCGATCGGCTGTGCGGACTCGCCGGACCGTTCCGACGTTCAAATGCAATTTTCCGCCGTTTTTTGACCCGTGACAAGGCTGCAGCGCGTCGAGGGCGGCCAGAACGTCGGCTTCGCAGCGGCCGCGAGAGGACAGGGCGAAGGCGGCGAGGCCAGCTGCGGCGACCGCAGATCGCAGCGAGACAGAATTGTTATAGGCTAGTGCGCCGTGGGATTTTCTCCGGCGAGCCGCCTTAGCCGCGCTTCCTCGAGGTCGAGTTCGGCCTCGACCGCGTGAAGCGTCGTGTCATGCACATTGCCGAGCTGGTGGAGGCGCAGCAGCTCGGCCCGCGCCCGCGCGACGGCGGCGATCGCCATGTCGAAATGCGCTCGTCGCATCTCGCTCACCGCCTCGTCATTCTCGTCATTCGCGCGATAGACAAAGACGCGCCGGCGATATTCCTCCATCAGCCTGGGATGCAGGTGTCGGCCTTCCGCGTCCACCTCGGCCGCGATCAGGTCGAGCGCGGCGGCGTAGATCTTCTCGCGCGCCGCGTGGTCTCCGAGATGGTCGTAAGGCCCCACAGGCGGCGCGCTCGGCTTCAACCATCGCACCAGCGTCCCCAACGTCCCGCCCTGCAGCAGCACCGTGACCGAGATGACGACGAAAGTCGTCAGCACGATGAAGCTGTGGCCCGGGAAATCCAATGGCAGCGCGAGGGCGGCGGCGAGGCTCACCACGCCGCGCATCCCGGCCCAGCCGATGAGGACGGGGATAGCGGCGGGCGGGGAGGGATCATGCGCGCGAAGCGACGGTATGAGCAGGCGCGGCAGGTAGGTCGCCGGGAAGACCCAGATGAAGCGCGCGAGAATGACGGCGGCGGTCACGATGAGCGCCTTCGGCAGGGCTGAAGTCAGCGCCGGTCCGAAGCCGCCAAGTTCATCGACGACCTTTCGCAAAGCGAGGCCTATGAGGATGAAGACCATCGCCTCCATCACGAAGACGGCCGAGCGCCACACGGCCTGCGCCTCCATCCGGCTTTGTGCGTCGAGAATGGCGTGCTGCGCCCAGCCCATGAGCAGGCCGCAGGCGACGACCGCGAGCACGCCGGAGACATGCAGCGCCTCGGCGACGACATAAGTCACCCAGGCGATGAGGAAGCTCGCGAGAATGACGAGCTGCGTGTCGCGCAGCCTCTTGAACGCGATGTTCACCAGATAGCCGGCGACAAGGCCGACGGCGACGCCGCCGAGAGACAGCCGGGCGAAGAGGATCGCCGCCTCGTCCCAGTTGAAGACGCCCGTCAGCGCCGCCGCCGCGGCGATGCGATAGAGCATCAGGCCGGAAGCGTCGTTGACGAGGCTCTCGCCCTCCAAAATCGTCACGAGCCGCGCCGGCACCGGGAGGCGCGCCAGCACCGCCTTGGCCGCCACGGCGTCGGGGGGCGAGACGATGGCGCCGAGGCAGAAGCCGACGGCCAGAGGCAGGGACGGCAGCAAAGCGTGGACGACGAACCCGACCACGAGCGTCGTGAAGATCACCGCGCCGATGGCGAGCATCAGGATGGGGCGGAGATTCGCCCGGAAATCCCGCCAGACGGTGAAATAGGCGCTCGACTGCAAGAGCGGCGGCAGGAACAGCACGAGGATGAAATCGGGGTCGATTTCGAAAGGCAGCCGCGCCGGGGCGAAGGAGAGCGCCATGCCGCCGATGACGTAAGCGGCGGCCGGCGGCATGTTGAGCCGCCGCGCGACGAGCGAAAGGGCGAGCGCGGCGGTAAGCAGCGCGAGCAGTATGGCGAAGGGGGCGTGGCCGGCCATGTCGTCTCACAGGCGGGGAGAGGGCGTCGCCAGCCTAGAGCAGAAGCGGCGCCAAGTTAAAGGCGTCAGACGCTGAGGGAGCCCGCCTGCGTCGCCGCCGCGCGCAGCGCCGCGACATTGGCCGCATATTGCGAGGGCCCGCCGCGAAAAGCCGCCGAGCCCGCGACAAGCGCGTCGGCGCCCGCCTCGACGATCGCCGTGGCGGTTTCCGGCGTCACGCCGCCATCGACTTCGAGATGGATGGGACGCCGCCCGATCATCTCGCGGATGGCGCGGATCTTGTCGAGCTGCGACGTGATGAAGCTCTGCCCGCCAAATCCCGGATTGACGCTCATGACGAGGATGAGATCGACCTCGTCCAGCACATATTGCAGGCAGCTCTCATGCGTCGCGGGATTGAGCGACACGCCCGCCTTCTTCCCTCTCGCGCGGATGGCCTGCAGGGAGCGATGGAGATGCGGCCCGCCCTCGGCGTGGACGGTGATGATGTCGGCGCCCGCGTCGGCGAAGGCGCCGATATAAGGGTCGATGGGCGAAATCATCAGATGCACGTCGAGCGGCAGACCGGTGTGCGGGCGCAGCGCCGCGACGATCCCCGGCCCGAAGGTGATGTTGGGCACGAAATGCCCGTCCATGACGTCGAGGTGAATCCAGTCGGCGCCCGTCGCCGCCATGGCGCGAGTCTCCTCGCCGAGCTTCGCGAAATCGGCGGAGAGGATGGAGGGGGCGATGATGGTCACGGGCGGTCTCGCGAGGTGGGCGTCCCCGCTAGATAAACGGCGGACCCGCCTGCATCAACCGGCTCAGATCGAATGGCCGCGTTTGCGCAGCTCGGCTTTCATCTCCTCCATGAAGCGCACGCTCAAGCGCTTGCCCCAGGAGACCGACGCCTCATGCATCTCGGCGCGGATCTGCGGCTGCTGCGCAAAATATTTCGCGCCTGCCGGCGTCGCCTGGAAGGCGGATTTGGCCGCGTCATCCTTGGGGCCGGTCTCATAGATGTCGATCGCCTGAAGCTCCGCCAGCGAGAAGCGTCGCGAATAAGTCTGGGTGAGAGCCGACTTGAGTTCAGCGATCATCGGCTCCGACCGCTTTTCGACGACGGCTCTCGCCGCCGAGGCCTCCGCGGCGCTGTCCGGCCAGAGCGCGACCATCTGCTGTTCGACCGCGGCCGCGATCGCCGGAAGATTGGCCCGCACCTTCTCGGCGACGCCCATGTCCTCGATGAGATATTGCGCAGCGGTGAGACTGTCCCGCGCTTCGACGCGTTTGGACTTGGCGGCGAAACAGCCGGAAAGGGACAAGGCGGCGCAGAAAAGGACAATAAAACGCATGATCGGCCTCTATGAAAATCAGGGACGGCATCATCGCAGCGTCGTCCTGAGAGAGCGTTAGAGGCCGCGCGTCGCTTGATGCGAGCGTTAATGAAGCGTGCTGAAAGCAGCTCGAATAAAAAAGCCTCCCCGCGCGCGGGGAGGCCCTTAGAAGCCGGCCGTGGAAGCGGATTACTCCGCCGCCTGCTTCGTCGCGAACTTCGGATCGAGCGCGCCGGACGCATAGCGCTTCGCCATTTCCGCCATCGGAATCGGCTTGATCTTCGAGGCCTGGCCGGCCGTGCCGAATTCCTCGTAGCGCTGCTTGCAGACCTTCACCATCGCTTCCTGCGCGGGCTTCAGATATTTGCGCGGGTCGAACTCGCCCTTGTGCTTGCCGAGCGTCGCGCGGATGGCGGCGGTCATGGCGATGCGGCAGTCGGTGTCGATGTTGATCTTGCGCACGCCGAACTTGATGCCGCGCTGAATCTCCTCGACCGGCACGCCCCAGGTCTGGGGCATCTCGCCGCCGGCCGCGTTGAACGCGTCCTGCAGATCCTGCGGCACGGAAGACGAGCCGTGCATCACGAGATGGGTGTTGGGCAGGCGGCGATTGATCTCCTCGATGACATGCATCGCGAGAATGGCGCCGTCCGGCTTGCGGGAAAATTTATAGGCGCCGTGCGAGGTGCCCATGGCGATGGCGAGCGCGTCCACCTTGGTCGCCGCGACGAAGTCCACGGCCTGCGCCGGGTCGGTCAGGAGCTGGTCGTGCGAGAGCTTGCCCTCGGCGCCGTGGCCGTCTTCCTTCTCGCCTTCGCCCGTCTCCAGCGAGCCGAGCACGCCGAGTTCGCCCTCGACCGAGGCGCCGACCCAATGGGCGAGATCGACGACGCGGCGCGTCACGTCGACATTGTATTGATAATCCGCGGGCGTCTTGCCGTCGGCCTTGAGCGAGCCGTCCATCATGACGGACGAGAAGCCGAAGCGGATCGCGCTGGCGCAGGTCGCTTCGCTGTTGCCGTGGTCCTGATGCATCACGATCGGGATGTCGGGATACATGGCGATGAGCGCCTCGATCATCTTGGCGAGCATGATGTCGTTGGCGTAGCTGCGCGCGCCGCGCGAGGCCTGGATGATGACCGGCGCGTCGACCGAGGAGGCCGCCTCGAGCACGGCGAGGCCCTGCTCCATGTTATTGATGTTGAAGGCGGGCACGCCATAGTCGTGCTCGGCGGCGTGGTCGAGAAGCTGTCGCAGCGTGATCAGGGCCATTGGGAAGATTCTCCCTTTTTGGGGCGGTTGCCGAATAGCGGGACTTTTGGGGTTATCTACAGCGTACCAGAAATGAGGGCCAGTCGGGCCCGTGGGCGAAGCCTATGCCACAGGCCGGTTTAGCGCGCGTAAAGGTCCGGAGGAACAAGCCAGCAACGCGGCCGCGGCCTTCAGCGCCTCTCCGGCGGCAGGCCGACATGGCTTTCGAGGCGGCGCAGGCGCTCCTCGAATTCGCTCAGAAGGGCGCCGTGGCCGACGGCGGACGAGTGATACTCGATCACGGCGCGGCGCAGGCCGGTTATCTGGTCGCCGAGGCGCTTTTCGAGGGTTATCATGTCGGAGGCGACATCGGCGCGAAGCGAATTAATTTGGGAGCCAAGCTCGGCTTCCATAGTCATCATTCTCGCCTCGACGGCGTCCACTTTCTTATCGATCTTGCGCAGCAGCGCCTTTGTCAGGTTTTCGGGCTCGTCGGTCAACGCAGCGTCCATATTGCAAAATGCCCCGGCCCTATGGCGGGGTTGGGGCATTCTAGCACATTCCCCGCGGTTCGGCCCCCGCTGCGCCGCCCGAGCCCGCTCAGGCGCCGGTCTTGCCCAGAAGCGTGGACGCAGCCTCGGCCACCGCCTGGGCCGTGATGCCGAAATGCTTGTAGAGTTCCGCCGCCGGGGCGCTGGCGCCGAAGCCGGCCATGCCGATGAAGACGCTGTTTTCGCCGAGCCAGCGGTCCCAGCCGAGGCGCGCCGCCGCCTCGACGCCGATGCGCGGGCCCTTGCCCAGCACTTTGGCGCGGTAGTCGGCCGGCTGAGCCTCGAAAAGCTCCCAGCAGGGCATGGAGACGACGGCCGCCTTGACGCCCTTGGCCGCCAGCGCGTCGGCGCCGGCGAGCGCGATCTCGACCTCCGAGCCCGTGGCGAGGATCGTCACGTCGCGGCCGCCTGCCGGCTCGCGCAGCACATAGGCGCCCTTGGCCGAGAGGTTCTCGGAGACGGGACGCTCCAGCGTCGGCAGGTTCTGGCGCGAGAGGCTGAGGATGGAGGGCGTCGCCTTCTGCGCGACGGCCAATTCCCAGCACTCCGCCGTCTCGATGGCGTCGGCCGGACGGAAGACGAGAAGGTTCGGCATGGCGCGAAGCGACGCCAGATGCTCGATCGGCTGATGCGTCGGGCCGTCTTCGCCGAGACCGATGGAGTCGTGGGTCAGCACGTAAATGACGCGCAGGCCCATCAGCGCCGAAAGGCGGATCGCCGCCGCGCGCATAGTCGGAGAAGACGAGGAAGGTGCCGCCATAGGGCACGAAGCCGCCATGCAGGGCGATGCCGTTCATCGCCGCCGCCATGCCGAATTCGCGCACGCCGTAATGGATGTAGCGGCCCGAGAAGTCGCCGGGCCGCACAGAGCCCATGCCCTTGGTGATGGTGAAGTTGGAATGCGTCAGATCCGCCGACCCGCCGATGGTGGCGCCCGTCGCGGCGTTGATGACGCCGAGCGTCATCTCGGACGATTTGCGCGTCGCGACCTTGGGCTTTTCGGCGGCGAGCGTCGCGCGGAATTCGGCGAGCGGGCCGGCGATCTCCTTCGCGACGTCGTTCGTCAGGAACGTCTCGAAGGCGCGGCCCTTGGGCGAGGCGGCGCGGCGCTTCTCCCAGGCTTCGCGAGCGTTCGCGCCCCGGCTGCCGGCGGCGCGCCACGCGGCGAGGACCGGCTCCGGCACTTCAAAGGGCGTATGCGGCCAGTCGAGCGTCGCGCGGGCGGCCTCGATTTCGGCGGCGCCGAGCGGCGCGCCATGGACCGATTCCTTGCCCTGCTTGCCGGGGGCGCCATAGCCGATCACGGTGCGGCAGGCGATCATGGAGGGGCGCGGATCGGCCTTGGCGGCCTCGATCGCCTTGGCGACGGCCTCCTGGTCATGGCCGTCCACACGCTGCGTGTGCCAGCCGGCGGCCTCGAAGCGGGCGCACTGGTCCGTGGAAGTCGAAAGGTCGGTCGGCCCGTCAATTGAAATGGAATTGTCGTCCCAGAGGACGATCATGCGCGAGAGCTTCAGGTGGCCGGCGAGGTCGATCGCCTCATGCGAGAGGCCCTCCATCAGGCAGCCGTCGCCCGCGATGACATAGGTGTTGTGGTCGACGAGGTCGTCGCCGAAGCGCGACGCGGAAAGACGCTCCGCGATCGCCATGCCGACGGCCGTCGCGAGGCCCTGTCCGAGCGGGCCGGTCGTCGTCTCGACGCCGGGCGCGTGGCCAAATTCGGGGTGGCCGGCGGTGGGGGCGCCGAACTGGCGGAAATTCTCGAGGTCGGCTTTGCTCATGCCCGGATAGCCAAGCAGGTAGTGCAGGGCGTAGAGCAGCATGGAGCCGTGGCCGGCGGAGAGCACGAAACGGTCGCGGTCGGGCCAGTCGGGGCGGCTCGCGTCGAACTTCATGAAGCGCTGGAAGAGCACGGTCGCGACGTCGGCCATGCCCATCGGCATGCCGGGATGACCGGACTTGGCCTTTTCGACGGCGTCCATGGCGAGCGCGCGGATGGCGTTTGCGCAAAGGCGCGCGTCAACTTTTGCTTCTGACATTTCTTAGTTCTTTCAAGTCGCGCTCTTTCGGCGCCTGACGAGTTCGAGGATCCTCGGCGTGAGGATGAGTTGCATCGCGAGATCGAGCTTGTTGCCCGGAATGACGATGGAATTGGCGCGCGACATCCAGCTGCCGGCGATCATGGCGACGAGATAGGGAAAGTCCACGCCGCGCGGGTCGCGAAAGCGGATCACGACGATGGATTCGTCGGGGGTGGGGATCGAGCGCGCGACGAAGGGGTTCGAGGTGTCGACCGTCGGCGCGCGCTGGAAGTTGATGTCCGTCTCGGAGAATTGCGGGCAGATGTAGTGCACGTAGTCGTGCATGCGGCGCAGGATCGTCTCCGTCACGGCCTCGGTGGTGTAGCCGCGCGCCTGACGGTCGCGATGGAGCTTCTGCGTCCATTCGAGATTGATGACGGGGACCACGCCGATCTTGAGGTCGGCGTAGCGCGCGACATTGACCTCGTCCGTCACGACCGCCCCGTGCAGGCCCTCATAGAACAGGACGTCCGTATTGGGCGGCAGCTCCTCCCAGTCGGTGAAGCTGCCGGGCGGCACGCCAAGCTGTGCGGCCTCGTTCTCGTCATGGGCGTAGTGGCGGTAGCGGCCGGAGCCGGTCTCGCCATATTCGCGGAAGAGATTTTCGAGCTCCGGCAGGAGATTGGCGTCGGGTCCGAAATGGCTGAAGTGATACTTGCCGCTCCCTAAGGCCTCGGCCATCCGGGCTTTCATTTCCTCGCGGTCGTAGCGATGGAAGCTGTCGCCCTCGACATAGGCGACCTCGATGCGCTCGCGGCGAAAAATCTGTTCGAAAGTCGCCTTGACGGAACTCGTGCCGGCCCCCGAGGAGCCGGTGATCGAGATGATGGGGTGTTTGACCGACATGGGCGCGCTACCCAGTGAGTTCCTTTACGAGCCGACGGCGACCCGGCCCGCAGGCTCCCCGCGCAGGGCTTGTCGCATGGCGGCCCGGCAAAGAAAAGGCTTTTGACGTTGCGGATGGGGCGCTGGGGCCTGCCCGGAGGGGCGGTCTGGGCGCGGGGCCGGACCGCCTTGGACGGAAAAATCGCGGCCCCGTGACAAGCGCTTGACTTGGCGTGGGCGCGCGACCTATATCGCTCCCGTCTCAGAAAGGCCGCGTCAAGACGGTCCGGGGCGGAGTAGCTCAGTTGGCCAGAGCAGGGGAATCATAATCCCTGTGTCGGGGGTTCGAATCCCTCCTCCGCTACCATCGATCCTCCAAATTTGTTCCAGAACGCGGCCGCCAGTTCCTTGGCTTCCGCCTTTATCGGATTCGCGCGCAAGCGACAGATCGTCTTGGGCCCATCGGCCTGCAGCCTCGGAGCCCTCTATGGACGCGCGCCCTCATCGTTCCGGTTCGGACGATATGGCGGGAGGGCCGCTTCACCACGGCGGGGAGCCGGGGCCAAAAAGCGATCGAAGCGGGTTTGTCGTGGCGCTTCTCGCCGTTGTGGCGGTCGCCGCAGGCGCCGCGGCCGCCGGCGCGATGGTTTATCTCCTCGGCGGGGGGATGGCGTTTCTGATGCGGGCCGCCGCCCGCGCCGAGGGATGGACGGCTCTCCTCGCGGTCCTCGTCTTCGTGGGCACCTACGCCGTCATCGCCATCGGCAAGCTGCCGGGCTTCCAGCTCGACCGCGCGGGAGCGGCGCTACTTGGGGCGAGCCTCATGGTGGGCGTGGGGATCCTGTCCCTCGAAGACGCCTACCGCGCCATCGACTTCGACACGATCACGCTTCTCCTCGGGATGATGATCGTCGTCGCCAATCTCCGCCTCTCGGGCTTCTTTCGTCTCGTCAGCGATTTCGTGGTTGCGCGTGCGCGGCATCCCTTCCCGCTGCTCGTCGCGGTGGTGATGGTCTCGGGCCTGCTCTCGGCCTTCCTCGTCAACGACACGATCTGCCTCGTCATGACGCCGCTCGTGCTGGAGCTCGTCCGGCGCCTCGGGCGTGACCCCACGCCTTATGTCATGGCCATTCCGATGGCCTCGAATGTCGGCAGCGTCGCGACGATCACGGGCAATCCGCAGAACATGATGATCGGCGCCTTCTCGCATCTTCCCTACAGCGCATTCGCCGGCGCCCTCTGGCCCGTGGCGCTGGTCGGGCTGCTGCTGACGACGCTGTTCATCGCCTTCGCCTATCGCGGCGATTTCCTCTCGGGCGCGCCGCTCCCGAAGATCGCGGCCCCGCAGAGGCGCTATCACCGCTCGCTCGTCCTCAAGGCCGTGACAGTGACCGTCGTGATGATGGGCTTCTTTTTCGCAGGCCAGCCTGTGGCCAAGGTCGCCATTGTCGGCGGCGCCTTCCTGCTGCTCACGCGCAAGGTCAAATCCGACAAGGTCTACCGCGAGATCGACTGGCCGTTGCTGCTCATGTTCGTCGGGCTGTTCGTCGTCGTCGCGGGACTCGAAAGGGCGGTCGTCACCCCCGATCTCGTGAAGGCTGTCGGCCGGCTGGATCTCGGCGCCCCGGCGATCCTCTCGGCGGTCACCGCGCTGCTGTCCAACATTGTCAGCAACGTTCCCGCGGTTCTGGTGCTGAAGCCCTTCATCTCCGGCCTCGACGATCCGCAGCGCGCCTGGCTCGTCGTCGCCATGGCCTCGACGCTCGCCGGCAACTTCACGCTCGTCGGCTCGGTCGCCAATCTGATCGTCGCGCAGAGAGCCAGGGCCGAGGGCGTCGAACTCGGCTTCCGGGCCTATTTCAGGATCGGGGCTCCATTGACGGTCGCGACCATCCTCTTCGGGGTCTGGTGGCTGTAGCCCTGCGCGCGGAGGCGCCCCTTCGCTTCCGATGCGCCGCCGCGACGAACGCCCATGGTCAAGGCGGCCCGAAGCTCCGCAGGCGCTCGCGACTTTTGACGGAACCGCCGGACGGACCGCCTGTTATCTCGAAATGCACCGACGCGCGGCGACGCGTCTTCACTTTTTCGAGAGCGACTGAGCCATGAGCGCGACCGTCGGCGACTTCTTCGTCCACAGGCTCTATGAATGGGGCGTGCGACGCATCTTCGGCTACCCCGGCGACGGCATCAACGGCGTGCTCGGCGCCTTGCAGCGCGCGAAGGAGAAGATCGACTTCGTACAGGTGCGGCACGAGGAGATGGCCGCGTTCATGGCCACCGCGCACGCCAAGTTCACGGGCGAACTCGGCGTCTGTCTCTCCACCGGCGGTCCGGGCGCGGCGCATCTCCTGACCGGGCTTTACGACGCGAAATGCGACCATGCGCCGGTGCTGGCGATCACAGGGCAGGCGCCGCGCACGGCGAGGGGCGCGCATTACCAGCAGGAGCTCAATCTCGACCGCATGTTCTCCGATGTCGCGGCCTTCGTGCAGGAGGCGGAGACGCCCTCGCAAGTGCGCATGCTGGCCGATCGCGCAATCCGCATCGCCAAGGCGCAAAACGCGGTTTCGGTGATCGTGCTGCCCGGCGACCTGCAGGATCTCGACTATGAGGAGCCGCCGCGAAAGCATGGCGCCGTTCAGACGGGCGTCGGCTATTCGCGCCCCTTGGTCGTGCCCGGCTATGACGACATGCGCCGTGCGGCGAAGGTTCTCAATGAAGGCGAAAAAGTCGCGATGCTGATCGGCGCCGGCGCGCTCGGGGCCCGCGAGGAAGTCATCGCCGTCGCCGAGAAGCTGAAGGCCGGCGTCGCCAAGGCGCTGCTCGGCAAAGCCGCTGCGCCCGACACGGTGTCATGGGTCACGGGCTCGATCGGCCTCCTCGGCACGAAGCCGAGCTACGACATGATGATGGAATGCGACACCCTGCTGATGGTCGGGTCGGGCTTTCCCTATTCGGAGTTTCTGCCGCAGGAAGGAAAGGCGCGCGGCGTGCAGATCGACGTGGACGCCTCGATGCTCAGCATGCGCTTTCCGATGGAGGTCAATCTCCATGGCGACGCGGCCGTCACCTTGCGCGAATTGCTGCCGTTGCTGGAGGAGAAGACGGATCATCGCTGGCGCGACAGGATCGAAAACAACGTCTCCGACTGGTGGAAGACTCTCGAGAGCCGAGCGCACGCGCCGGCCAACCCCATCAATCCGCAACTCGTCACCTGGGAGTTGTCGCCGCGCCTGCCCGACGACGCGATCCTCACCTGCGATTCCGGCTCCTGCGCGAACTGGTACGCGCGGGACATCAAGATACGCGGCGAGATGATGTGTTCCCTCTCGGGCGGCCTTGCGTCGATGGGCGCCGCCGTGCCTTACGCCATCGCCGCCAAATTCGCGCATCCTGGAAGGCCCGTGATCGCGCTTGTCGGCGACGGCGCCATGCAGATGAACAATATGGCCGAGCTGATCACCGTCTCGAAATATTGGCGCGACTGGGAAAGTCCGAAATGGATCTGCTGCGTCTTCAACAATGAAGACCTCAATCAGGTGACGTGGGAACAGCGCGTCATGCAGGGCAATCCGAAGTTCGAGGCGACGCAGGACATTCCCGACGTGCCCTATCACAGCTTTGCGGAACTGATCGGGCTCAAGGGGATCTTCGTCGACGATCCAAATGATCTCGCGAGCGCATGGGACGAGGCGCTGTCTTGCGACCGGCCCGTGGTGCTGGAGGTGAAAACCGACCCTGAAGTGCCGCCGCTGCCGTCGCATATCTCCTTTGAGCAGGCGCGCAAATTCGCGGCGACGCTGGTGAAGGGCGACCCCGACGAAGGCGCGCTCATCGTCGGCGCGGCGAGGCAGGTTTTCGCGCCCCTTCTGCCGGGGCAGGAATGAAATCGAAGCCGCTGCCCGCCGCGGTCGGCGCTCTCGTGCTTGGCGCCGTCGTGGCGGCGCCAGGACGAAGCGCGTCGCGGCAGGCGCCGGCGAATCTGCAGGAACCTCGCGCGACGCCGTCGAGCGAGGCGCGCAAACTCGACGGCGCCGCCGCCCTTCTCGCCGCCAGCGTTCTCGCCGACAGCGCCATGGAGCATTATCGGGGCTCGTTTGAAAATCCTGGAATGTTCGCGCCGCTCATCAGTGCGACGCTCGCACTCGTCGCGGGCGTCGAAGGCGCCACGACCGGGGCGGCGGGTTCGCAAAAAATTTCGCAAGAGCGCGTTCCGTCTCTCCATCGGCGTCGGCGCCGCGGGTCTTGCCTTCCACGTCTACAACGTCTTCAAACGGCCCGGCGGGCTGAGCTGGCTGAACCTGTTTTACGGCGCGCCCATCGGCGCCCCTGCCGCGCTGGCCCTTGCGGGCCTCGTCGGGGAGGCGGGCGAACGCGTCGCGGATCAGCCGCGCGCCCCGCGCCTCTTCGGCTTGCCGGCCGGCCGCGCGCTCGCGGGACTGATGAGTTTCGCGCTGGCGGGAACCGTTGCGGAAGCCGCGCTCTTTCATTTCCGCGGCGCCTTTCAGGATCCCTTCATGTGGGCGCCGGTGACGCTTCCCCCCGTCGCCGCGGGGCTTCTGGCGAAAGCGGCGGTTGAGCAGCCGGGAAAATCCCACCCGCTCCTTCGCTTCTGGCTGCGCCTGACCGCTCTTCTTGGCGTTATCGGGATGGGCTTCCATGCCTACGGGATTTCCCGCGCCATGGGCGGCTGGCGCAATTGGAGCCAGAACGTGCTCGACGGCCCGCCTCTGCCCGCGCCGCCGAGCTTCTCCGCTTTGTCTCTCGCCGCTCTGCCGGCGTTGTCGCTCATCGAAAAGGAAGCCGATGACAAGCGAGAAGAAGGCGCTCGCCCCCTACGCGGATTATGACGTCCTCGCCAAATGGGAGACGCCGTCATTTGACGACGTGACGCGGGGCGTCCTGTCGCAACGATTGAGCGACGTTCCGGAGCGGCGCTTTTTTTCGCAAGAGGAATTGGCCTTGCTCACCGCGGTTGTGGAACGACTCGCCCCATTCTTCTCGGCTTTGCCGGCCTCGCTGATCGCGCTTTGGATCGATGATTGCGTCGAACGCAATTTGGGCGAAGGTTTCCGCAATGAAGGCGCGCCGCCTCTTCGGGAAAGCTGGCGGAATGGGCTGACGGCGATAGACGGCGAAGCGCGCGGGAGGTTTTCATCGTCCTTTGCGGCGTTGAAGCCGGAGGAGCGCGACTTGACGCTACGCGCGATACAGTCCGGCAAGGTCGACGCCGCGTTGTGGCGGGGGCTGGATCCCGCGTCCTTCTTCACCGACACGCTGCTGAAGACGATCGCCGGTCTCGTCTATGCGCATCCCTCCGCGTGGAACGACATTGGCTTTGGCGGCCCGGCAAGCCCGCGCGGCTATGTGCGTCTCGGTTTCGACGAACGCGATCCGTGGGAGGCGAAGGCGCGAGGATGAGCGTCGAGCGACCCCGCGCCAAAAATGGCCGCGCGCCCGACGTCTTCACGCCGGGCGGCTGGACGCCGATGCGCGACTATCCGGAATCCGAGCCCGTCGATTTTCTCATCATCGGCGCCGGCGCGGGAGGCGCGACGCTCGGCTGTAGGCTCGCTGAAAGAGGCTTCTCGGTCGTCATTATCGAAGCCGGTCCCTTCTGGCGGCCGCTCGACGACTTCGCATCCGACGAACTGGCGCAGCAGGTGCTTTACTGGACGGACGACCGCATTATCGGCGGCGACGATCCCATCGCGCTCGGCGGCAATAATTCCGGGCGGGGCGTCGGCGGCTCGACGGTGCATTACAGCATGATCGCGCTGCGCTTCCGTCCCGAATGGTTCAAATGCAAAAGCGCGCTCGGCTATGGCTTCGACTGGCCGATCTCTTACGAAGAAATCTCGCCTTATTACGAGGAGGTCGAGGAGGCGCTCAAAGTCGCTGGTCCCGTGAACTATCCCTGGGGGCCGCCGCGCCGCCGCTATCCTTACCGGCCCCACGAGGTGAACGCCGCCGGGCTCGTCCTCGCGCGCGGCGCCGAGAAGCTTGGCATAGAATGGGCCGCGACGCCGCTCACGACAGTTTCGGCGCCGCGCGGGAAATCGCCGCCCTGCGTCTATCGGGGCTTTTGCAATTATGGCTGCTCCACCAACGCCAAGCAGAGCGCGCTGACCGTGTGGACGCCACGCGCGCTTCGCGCCGGCGCCGAAATACGCGATCTCGCCATGGCGGGGCGAATCGAACTCGACGCCCAGGGTTGCGCGCGCGGCGCCGAGTATTTTCGCGAAGGCGCGTGGCGCTTCCAGCCGGCGCGCAATGTCGTCCTCGCGGGCTATGCGATCGAGACGCCGCGTCTTCTGCTGAATTCGGCGTGTCCGCTTTTCCCGAATGGACTCGCCAACAGCTCCGGCCTCGTCGGCACGCACCTCACGACCCATGCCGGCCCCGGCGCCTGGGCGACGTTCGACGAGGAAATCCGCTGGTACAAGGGACCGCCGAACATGGCGGTCACGGAGCACTGGAATTATACGGACGAAGGCAAGGATTTCGTCGGCGGCTACGCCTTCATGAGCCAGGGACCTCTCCCCATGGCCTGGGCGCAGACGCTCGCGACAACGCGCGGCCTGTGGGGCGAGTCGCTCAAGGCCGAGATGCGCAAATATAACCATGTTGCAGGTTTCGTCCCCGTCGGCGAAACGGAGCCGCGCCCGCAAAACCGCGTGGAAGTCGCCGACGAGAAGGATCGCTTCGGCCTGCCCATCGCCAAAGTGATCTTTTCCTATTCGGAAAACGACAAGCGTCTGCAGCGCCACGCCCTGCGTTTCATGAGTGACATTCTCACGGCGGCCGGAGGCTACGACATCTGGACGAACGACAAGGATACGAGCCATTTGCTCGGCACATGCCGCATGGGCGCTAGCCCCGAAACAAGCGTCGTCGACGCCGATGGGCGAAGCTGGGACATTCCCAATCTCTGGATCTGCGACGGGTCAATCTTTCCCACCTGCGGCGGCGTCAATCCGTCTCTGACGATACAGGCGCTCGCCTGCCGCGCGGCCGATCGGATATCGCGACTGGCGGTCGCGCGAGAGATTTAACGGGTGAGGAAAGAGGCGTCCAATTCCCTTACGGAAGAGGCGCCCAAAAGGCCGAGATCGCGGTCGATCTCCTCCCGCATGATGTCGATCGCGCGGGTAACGCCGCTCTCGCCCGCCGCTGCCAGCCCATAAAGCGTCGCGCGGCCGAGCAAGACGGCGTTCGCCCCGAGCGCCAGCGCCTTAAGTATATCCGTTCCACGCCTCATCCCGCCATCGACGATGAGCGTGAACTGGCTCCCGACGCGCCGCCGCGCTTCAGGAAGAACGTCGAGGCTCGAAATCGTCCAGTCGAGCTGCCGGCCGCCATGGTTCGACAGAACGACGCCGTCGGCGCCGATCCGCTGCGCGCGCTCGACATCGTCGACATTGAGGATTCCCTTGATGAGAAATTTCCGGGGCCAGAGCGTCCGCAGTCGCGCCGCTTCGTCCCAGTCGAGCGAATGATCCATATTCGCGCGAATCCAGAAGGCGCTGTCGAAGAAGCCGCGCTTGTCTTCAGGGACATAATCGACGTCGTTCGCAAAGGAGGGCATGCCGCCGCTCAGCGTCGTGGCGATCCAGTGCGGATGCCGCGCGCTCTCGAGAATCGAGGCAATGGTCAACCGGCCAGGATGCGTGAAGCGCCGCTGCTCCCATTCCCGGTCGCCGTAGAACTGCGCGTCGACGGTGAGGACGAGCGCTTCGCAGCCGGCCTGTTCTGCGCGCGCAATGAGCGCCTCTCGGATGCGCCGCTCGCCGAAAACATAAAGCTGCCACCAATGCCTTAAGCTCGGAACGGCCGCGACCTCCTCAATCGGATCGTTGGACATGGTGCTCTGCGCAAAGGGAACGCCCGCCTGTGCGGCGGCGCGCGCGAGGAGCACGTCCGCCTTCCGCCAGAAAAGGCCATTGAGCCCGGTCGGCGCGATGGCGAAGGGCAGGGGCATGTCGCGGCCGAAGAGAGTGACGCTCTCATCCCGCCGCGACACGTCCTTGAGGGCGCGCGCCACCAGGCGCCAGCTCGCGAGCGCGGCGAGATTGCGCGAGAGCGTCGCCTCCTCTTCGGCGCCGCCTTCGAGATATTCGACCGCGAAAGCCGGCAGGCGGCGATGCGCCATGGCGCGCAGATCGGCGATCGTCCGCGCGCGTTCGAGCTTGGCCCCCGCATAGAGGCGCCGCGCCGGCGTTCCCATTTGCGTTGCGGGCGCCGGGTCGAGCCGCGCGGCGGTCGCATCGGCTTCAACGGCGTCCTCTCGGTGCGGATATCTCAGCGGGAAGCGCATGGCGGTCACCCATCGTCGAAGAGCGAAGCGGGAACTCCCTTCACGCCTGGCCGTATGTGAAACAGAGCGCCGGCGAGGGGCTCGCTTTCGGGCGAGACGCCATGCGCCGCGGTCGTGACGTAGAGCGTTTCACAATCCGGGCCGCCGAATGCGCACATGGTCGGTTGGCTGACGGGCAGGGGGATCTCGCGGTCCAATCGGCCGTCGGGCGCAAAGCGGAGGATGCGCGCGCCGCCATAGAGGGCGCACCAATAGAATCCGTCCGCATCGATCGTCGCGCCGTCCGGCGTTCCCTCGCGTTGTTCGAAGCGCGCAAAGACGCGTTGCGAGTAAAGCGCGGCGCTGTCGAGATCGAAATCGAACGCCCAGATCGTTCGCCGGTCGCTGTCCGAGAAATACATCGTGCGCGAATCTGGGCTCCACGCCAGGCCATTGGCGATTGCGGCGCAGGCGCGCCTTTCCGCAAGGCGTCCTCCTGAGAAGACGCGCAGCGGCTGGGCCGCATCGGCCTTCGGGGCGGTCCCATCTGGCGCCCGAAGCGGCTCGTGCTTCGTTCCCACCCAGAAGCGGCCGCGTGCGTCGCATTTCGCTTCGTTGAAGCGATGCCGCAAGGGATTGTAAGGCGCGGCGCGGAGCAAGTCGAAGCGGCCGCTTTTCAGGTCGATCCTCGCGAGCCCCATGCGCAGCGCCGCGAGAACGGCGCCGCTGCGGCAGAGCGCCATGCCCCCGATCGCGCAGGGCATTTCCCACCAGTCGTGCGCGTCTGTCTCCGGCTGGAAGCGATGGATGGCGGGCTGTTCGATATCGATCCAGTAAAGCGCCCGCTCGCTTTCGCTCCAAATCGGATTTTCCCCCGTGCGGGCGCGCGTCGCGAGGGCAGGCGTCACTCCGGCATTCGAAGGCGCAACCATTGGAATCCTTCTTTGACGCTGCGATCCCCCCGAAGAGAACGAAGGGTTCGAGGCGCTGTTCCCACGGAAAAGGACGCCGGCAGGATGGAAAATGGGCCGCGACGCAGTTAGCTTGAGGCGCCGGCGCGCTGCGCAGGCCCATTTTGCGCCGCTTGAGGATATGTGATGTCGGAACCTTCGATCGCCCGAATGAAGACGCCGCGCCGCGAGGATCTCGGCCTCATCGGGATCGCGAATCGATCGGGCATGACCATCAATTTCCTGCCCAGCGGCGCGGTCTTTTCCATCGAACATTTGCGCTCGAACGGCGCCGTTATGGTCAACCAATTGCTCGCCTCGCCCATCGCAGGCGAAGTGGGCGGCCTTTATCTGCGCCTCGGCGGGCGTTCCGGCCTCGTCCCGATCACAGGCGCAAGATCGTGCGCGCAATTCGGCGTCAGGGACGACCGTGCGGTCTGGGAGGGAGCGGATGGCGGTTTACGCCATCGCGTCACGCTGTGGCTGCATCCCGGGCAGGATATCTGGTTCTGGCGCGTCGAGGCGACGAATGCCGGCGACGCCGGCGTTTCATGCGACTGCGTGTTCACACAGGACCTCGGTCTCGGTGCGCCGGGCTTCGTCATGAACAACGAGGCCTATGCGAGTCAGTATATCGACCATTTCGTCGCGGAGAGCGCCGCGCGCGGCTTCGTCGTCATGAGCCGCCAGAATCTCTCCCAGCACGGCGCCCATCCATGGATCGCGCATGGCTGCCTTGAAGGCGCGGCGGGATTTGCGACGGATTTCCGTCAGTTCGCGGGGCCGAGCTACCGCAATGCGGCGCATTTCGATCTGCCCTTCGGGACAAATCTCCCTTCTGAGGTCCTTCAATACGAGACCGCCTGCGCAGCCTTGCAAACGAGGTCCGTGGAATTGGCGCCCGGCGAAACGGCGGCGTGGACGATCTTCGCGTGCTACAACACCGACCATCGACATGCGTCGAGCGCGAGCGATCTTGCGATCGAGGAGAATATAGAAAAAGCTTTCCTCGACTGGAAGCCGCGCGAGGTCGCCCGATCGACGCCGGTGCGCAACGTCATGATCGACGCGCCGGTGGCCGTTGCGGACGATCTCGACGAAAAGGCCATTAAAGCCTTTTATCCGAACCGGGCGCATGACGAGCGGAGTGAACGGAATGACCTCCTCTCGTTTTTCGTTCCTGGCGAGACTCATAGCCGTCATGTCGTCCTGCGTGCGAAGGAAAGGCTGGTTGCGCGCCGCCACGGCGCCATTCTCGTCAACGGCGACGATTATCTGCCGACGGACGAAACCCTGAGCGCCACATGCTGGATGCACGGCGTGTTCGGCGCGCAGGTGACGATCGGGAACACGTCTTTTCATAAACTCTTCTCAGTGTCGCGCGATCCCTACAACATCTCGCGCGCGAACGGATTGCGGATTCTCGTGGAGCTCGATCGAAGCTGGCGGCTGCTCGCCATCCCGTCTGCGTTCGAAATGGGCCTGAGCGATTGCCGGTGGCTTTATCGCTTCGGCGAGCGGGTCGTTACGGTGCAGGCGTCCGTCGCGGACACAACGGCGATGCAATGGAGTATATCCGTCGAGGGCGAACCCGCGCGCTTCCTGATCGTCGGCCATCTCATCATGGGCGAGATCGAATTCGCCCATGCGAGCGATGTCGACTTCCAGGCAGGAGAGAGCCGTATCTCCTTCAGGCCCGATCCGGAGTGGATTTGGGGAAGACAATATCCCGACGCCGTCTATCACCTTTTCGTCGGCGCGGCGGAACATCTCGACGCCATCGGCGGAGATGAGTTGCTTCATGAAGACGGCGTACGGCGCAGCGGCGCCTATGTCGTGCTGCGCACGCGGTCGACGTCCGCCTTCTCATTCGGCTTTGCCGGATCCTTGACCGATCCCGCGCGGGCGGATGCTTTGGCCGAGCGCTTGTCGAGAGAAGGAGCGGGCGACGGCGCGAGGCCCCGCGGCGACAAATACTGGCGGGGCTTGCTGCGCGGCATGCGCGTCGACGGCGCCGACGCCGAAGCCCTGAGCACGATCCTGCCCTGGTTCGCACAGAACGCGATCGTCCATCTCAAAGCCCCGCATGGGCTGGAGCAATATACGGGCGCCGCCTGGGGAACGCGCGACGTTTGCCAGGGACCGGTGGAGCTTCTGCTGAGCCTCGAACATGACGAAGCCGTGAAAAGAATCCTGCGCATCGTCTATGGCGAGCAGCAGGACGAGAATGGAGACTGGCCGCAATGGTTCATGCTCGAGCCTTATTCCTTCATCCGCGACTCGGAGGCGCATGGCGACGTCATCGTGTGGCCGTTGAAGGCGCTGTGCGATTACGTCGAGGCGACGGGCGATCTTGCTTTTCTGGACGAAAACGTAGCATGGCGTCACAAGGGTTCGAACGAAAAGACACAGCATGAAGACACGATCTCCGCGCATGTCGGCAAGCAGATCGCGACGATGCGGTCACGCTTCATTCCCGGAACTCATCTCATCCGTTACGGGAATGGCGACTGGAACGACTCGCTGCAACCGGTCGGCCGCGAGAAGCGCGAATGGATGGTGAGCAGCTGGACCGTCGCGCTGCTCTACCAGCAGCTCTGCCGGTACGCGGAAGTTCTACGACTGGCGCGCCGTAACGACGAGGCCGAAGAGCTCGCCGCCGCCGCGCTGTCCATGCGCAACGATTTCAACCGGTATCTTATTCGCGACGGCGTGGTCGCCGGCTATGCGGTCTTCAGCCCGCAAGGCGGGGAGCCGCAGCTCCTCCTGCATCCGTCCGACGCGCATACTGGCATTTCCTTCTCGATGCTGCCGATGGTGCAGGGGATTTCGAGCGGATTATTCACGGATGAGCGAGCCCGCCGCCATCTTGGCCTCATTCGCGAACGCCTCCTGTCTCCGGACGGCGCCCGTCTCATGGACAAGCCGCTCGCCTATCATGGCGGACCCGAGAAAATCTTCCGGCGCGCGGAGTCCGCCGCTTTCTTCGGGCGCGAAATAGGGCTGATGTACACGCACTCCCATCTGCGCTACGCAGAAGCGCTCGAAGCTCTCGGCGAAGCCGACGCCTTTTGGGAGGCGCTGCTGGTCGCCAATCCAATCACGGTCACGGAGCGTCTTTCAAACGCGTCCCTCCGCCAGCGCAACGCCTATTTCAGCAGCAGCGACGCCGCCTTTTCGACGCGCTATCAGGCCTCCGCCGAATGGGATCGCGTCAGGGCCGGAACGATCCCCGTCGATGGCGGCTGGCGCATCTATTCCAGCGGTCCCGGGATTTTCGTGAGCATGGTCGTGCAGCGCGCGTTCGGATGGCGGCGCCAGTTCGGGAAGCGCTATCGCAGCGCGCAAGTCCCGGCAGGCAAGGCGGCGGATCTCGCTCTGTCGCTTTAGCGCGCCGCGAGGCGCCACGCGCTCTGGGCAATCTCCAGTTCCTCATTGGTGGGGATGACGAGGACCGCGACCTGCGACTGCGGGCTGGAAACGGTCGTCCGGGCCTCGCGATTGGCCGCGTCGTCCAGCGCCACGCCGAGCCAGGCGCAGCCCTCGGCGACCTCGGCGCGCGTCGCGGCGTCGTTCTCGCCGATGCCCGCCGTGAAGACGATGGCGTCGAGCCCGCCCAGCGCCGCGGCGAGCGAGCCGATCTCGCGCTGAATGCGGTAGACGAAGAGCGCGATCGCTTCCTTGGCCTGGGGCGCGGACGAAGCGCGAAGCGTGCGCATGTCCGACGAAATCCCGGAGATCCCCAGCAGGCCCGACTCGCGGTAGATCAGATCCTCGAGCCGTCGAGCGTCGAGGCCGTATCGGTCCATCAGATGCAGCAGGACGCCGGCGTCGATCGCGCCGCAGCGCGTGCCCATCATCAGCCCGTCAACGGTGGAAAAGCCCATCGTGGTCGCGACGCTCTTTCCCTCCTTCATCGCGCAGAGGCTGGCGCCGTTTCCGAGATGCGCGACGATCACGCGGGCTTGGGCGAGGCCGGGCGCGACCGCGCCGAGCCTGCGGGCGACATACTGGTAGGAAATGCCGTGGAAGCCGTAGCGCCGAACGCCCGCCTGCGAATATTGGCGGGGGATGGCGAAAGCCTGCGCGAGGGGCGGCTGGCTTGCATGGAACGCCGTATCGAAGCAGGCGACCTGCGGGAGCTGCGGATGCTCGGCCAGCAAGGCGCGGATCACCGCGAGATTGTGAGGCTGATGCAACGGCGCGAGCGGGACGAACTGCGAGAGTTCGTCGACGACCGCCGCGGTCGCCAGCACGGGCGCGCAGAAGCGTCCGCCGCCATGCACGACCCGATGCCCGACAACGGCGATATCCTTGCCGTCGAGCCAGGGCGCGGCGACCCGCATCATCGTGCGGGTCGCCGCGGCGTGGTCGAAACCCTCGGGCGCAACGTCTTCCCGGAGAAGCGTTTCGCCGCCGGCGCCGAAAAGATTGACGCGCGGCGCGGCGCCGATGCCCTCGATCAGTCCGCGCAGCCGCATCGTCGGCGCTTCGTCGGCCGCGTCGAAGATTGCGAATTTGACGCTCGAGGAGCCAGCGTTGACGACGGCGATTTTGGACATGGCTGGCGCGAATTCCCGTGGCGGCGACCGCGATCGGCTTTGGTCATAACATTGCAGCATGCATATGTCGCTCTGCAGGCGAGCGCAGCCGTAAGGGAGCGGCGCGCCGCCAAAACTTGACGGAACTGTTAACGCCCACGCGCGTTAAGCTGGAATGACGCCATGGCCGCGCCGCGAGCGCAGACGCACATGCAGTCTTCCAGGGCGACATCCAACCTCAGAGGCAGACAGGCTGCGACGGAAGGGGCTCCGCCCGTGAACATTCCTTTTGAAGACGTCCAGGCGCCCGAGTCGACGCCCCGCCCGCGCCCGAAGCGTCAGCAACGCGCGCTCGACATTCTCGTCGTCGAGGACGAATCAATCATCGCGAAGGACATCGAGCTGATCGTGAGCGATCTCGGCCATCGCGTGGTGGGAACGGCGCGCACGCATGAGGAAGCCTTGTCGCTCGCGCTGAAGACCCGTCCGGCCGTGGTCGTCGCCGACGTCAAGCTGGCGGACGGGAGTTCGGGGATCGTGGCGGTGGACGAGATGCTGAAAAGCATCGACGCCTCGGTGATCTTCATCACCGCCGTGCCGCAATGGCTGCAAACCGGGGAGCTGGAGCCAGTGCTGGTGATCCCGAAGCCCTATTCGGTCCACGACGTCAAAGCCGCCATCGCGCAGGCGACCACCCGGCGCGCCCAGTCGATGGAGACGATCATGGCGACGAAGTCGGCGGTCAGCCGTCTCACCCGCAAGCAGTAGCGGGCCCGGCCAACCGGAAACCATGCGGCGATCCTTCGCAGGCGCGCCCCTCGCGGGGCGGCCGCCTTTCCCCTATTTATAGTCGCATAAAAGCAAGAGATTGGAGGGAGGCGGCGATGTACAAGAAGATTCTGGTGCCGGTTGACCTGGGGGAGGCGGAAATGGCGCAGCTGGCGATAGGCGCCGCGCAGGCGCTCGCCAAGACGGACGCCGCTTCGCAGATAAGGCTGATCAACGTGCAGCCGCTCGTCCCGGTCGCCTTCGTCGACTACATTCCCCCGAATTTCGATGAGGAAATGCGAGAAGTCGCCGAGAAAGACCTCGCCGACCTGGCGCTCAAAGTGGACGCGCCGCGCGACCGGGTCTCGTCGACCGTGCGCTTCGGCGCCGTTTACCCCGAGGTTCTCGCGGAAGCCGAGGACTGGGGGGCCGACCTCATCGTCGTCGGCTCGCATCGGCCGACGATGGCGACCTATCTTCTCGGCTCCAACGCCAAGACGATCGTGCGCCACGCCAAATGTTCGGTGCTGGTCGTGCGGCGATAGGGCGCGGCTTGCGGGTCATGGAGCGGGGGCTACACTGTCGAACATGGTTCGATTCGCGCCCCTCGCTCTTCCTATAATCATGTTCCTCGCCGCCCTCGGCCCCGCCGCCGCGGCGAGCAGGGACGCCATCAAGGTCGGCGAGGGCATCGCCAAGGCCAATTGCGGTCGCTGCCATGCGGTCGGCCGCAAGGGCGAGAGCCCAAACCCCAAGTCGCCGCCTTTCCGTCATCTCGCGCGCAGATATCCGCTCTCCAATCTCGAGGAGGCGCTTGGCGAGGGCATCGTCGTCGGCCATGAGGGGCTGGAGATGCCGCAGTTCCAATTCGACGGCAAACAGGTCGAGGCGCTTCTGGCTTACTTGCATTCGATCCAGCGGTGACTATGCTGGAAGCGGGCGCCGACCGGCGCAGCGCTTCAGAGTGTATTTCCGCTGTGAATTCATTGAGACACGACTTCGACGCGCATCCGGCTGTCGCCCGTCGGGGGACCGACAATCCCGAGACGATCGAGAACCCGCTCTGGCGCCGGGCTGCCCAAAGCGGTTGGTCCGCCGCGAAGCTCGCCCATGAGGCCGGCCCCGTTACGCTTGGTCCCGTCTGGAGCCTGGAGCGTTTCGGGGGCTCGCAGATCACCCTCCCTGACGGGCGCGTCGTCCACATTGCGGGCCGGCACAGGGATTCGCGCGGCGCAGGGGAATATTTCTACAACGACGTCGTCGTGGAGCATCCCGACGGCGCCATCGATTTCCACCTCTATCCGACCGAGGTTTTCCCGCCCGTCGCTTATCACAGCGCCACATTGATGGGCGGCGAGATATGGCTGATCGGCGGGATGGGCGTGGGCGGCGCGCCAAGCGAGACGATCCAGGTCGTGCGCCTCGATACGAGCAGCTTCCGGATCGAGCGCGTCGCCACGGCGGGCGAAGCGCCCGGCCCGCTGTCGCGCCACCGCGCCGAACGGCTGGACGAGACGCGCATTCTGATCATGGCCGGTCATTGCGGGGCCGGCGATTCGATGGAGCCCAACCGCG
The DNA here is from genome assembly GCF_049675845.1 of Methylocystis parvus. Classification (GTDB taxonomy): domain Bacteria; phylum Pseudomonadota; class Alphaproteobacteria; order Rhizobiales; family Beijerinckiaceae; genus Methylocystis; species Methylocystis parvus_A. Next base: position 2,216,615 of record NZ_CP187161.1, on the reverse strand, counting down.
AGATTTTCGAACTCGACGTGACGACGCTGCGCTGGCGACGCCGCGCGCATGGCGATGCGGCGCTGTTTCCCGTCCCGAAAGACGTCTACGAAACATGCAAGAGCCCGCGTTCGGGCCGGGCCAATCCGGAAAAATCGGACAATCCCTTCTGGCTCGAAATGGCCCGGCGGCGCTGGCTGCCGAGCCGCGCCCGCCTGCATTATGGCGACTTCGGGCCGAAAGATCCGAGGCGGCCGCCGACGCCCGCCGAAGTCGAGGCGCTGCCGCCCGGCGCGACTTTCGGGCGCGAGGCGGTCGATTGCCCGAAGGTCTGGACCGCGCGCCGCGCCGACGCCGCCATCGTCACGCTCGACGACGGAAGCAGGCTGCGCATCGGCGGAGTCGTCCACGACTTCAAAGAGGGCTTCAGGGAGGAATGGGCCGATGTCTGGACCTATGCCGACGTTATGCTCGAGAAGCCTGGCGGCGAGATCGACATCTTCATTTACCCGCCGGACGTCTTCCCGCCGCTCTGGCCGCTCTGCGCCCTCGCGCGTCCCGGCTGCGTGCTGATTTTCGGCGACGTCGACAATTCGCCGGGGCGGGAGGATTCCCGGCCAGTCGTCCTGCGGCTCCATAAGCCGCCTTTGCGCTTGCCGGGCGGCTGGTCTAAAACGCCCGGAAACAGGCCCGAGGAAACGATGTCCGCGATCCCCGATTTCACCAAGATCCCCTTCGCCGCCACCTCCGTCGCGCAAGACGCGCCCGCCCGTAGCTGGCTGACGCCCGAGGGGATCGAGGTGAAGAGCGCCTATGGGGCGCAGGATATCGAGGGACTTTCCTTCATCGACGGCTATCCGGGCGTCGCGCCCTTCGTGCGCGGGCCTTATCCGACCATGTATGTCGCCCAGCCCTGGACGATCCGCCAATATGCGGGCTTCTCCACGGCCGAGGACTCCAACGCCTTCTACCGGCGCAATCTCGCGGCCGGCCAGAAGGGCCTCTCGTGGCCTTCGATCTCGCGACCACCGCGGCTACGACTCCGATCATCCGCGCGTGATGGGCGACGTCGGCATGGCGGGCGTCGCGATCGACTCGATCTACGACATGCGCACGCTGTTCGACGGCATCCCGCTCGATCAGATGTCCGTGTCGATGACGATGAACGGCGCCGTGCTGCCCGTTCTCGCGCTCTTCATCGTCGCGGCGGAAGAGCAGGGCGTCTCGGCCGACAAGCTCACCGGCACGATCCAGAACGACATTCTGAAAGAATTCATGGTGCGCAACACCTACATCTATCCGCCCGCACCCTCGATGCGGATCGTCTCGGACATCTTCGCCTACACCAGCGCATATGCCGAAGTTCAACTCGATCTCGATCTCCGGCTACCACATGCAGGAGGCCGGTGCGACCGCCGACCTCGAACTCGGCTACACGCTCGCCGACGGCGTCGAATATGTGCGCGCCGGCGTCGCCGCTGGGCTCGACATCGACGCCTTCGCGCCGCGCCTCTCCTTCTTCTTCGCGATCGGCATGAACTTCTTCATGGAGGTCGCCAAGCTGCGCGCCGCGCGCCTGCTCTTGTGGGCGCGGCTGATGAAGGATCTCGGCGCCAAGTCCGAAAAGAGCCTTACGCTGCGCACCCATTGCCAGACCTCCGGCTGGTCGCTCACCGCGCAGGATGTCTACGTCAACTCGATCCGCACCTGCGTCGAGGCGATGGCGGCGACGCAGGGCCATACCCAGTCGCTGCACACAAACGCCCTCGACGAGGCGCTCGCGCTGCCGACCGACTTCTCCGCCCGCATCGCCCGCAACACGCAGATCGTCCTGCAGCAGGAAAGCGGCACGACGCGCGCGATCGACCCCTGGGGCGGCTCCTATTATGTCGAGCGCCTCACGGCGGAACTCGCCAAGAAGGCGTGGGAGCATATCGAGGAGATCGAGAAGCTCGGGGGCATGGCCAAGGCCATCGCGGCGGGCGTGCCGAAGCAGCGCATCGAGGAGGCCGCCGCCAAGACGCAGGCGCGCATCGACAGCGGGCCGCAGGTCGTCGTCGGCGTCAACAAATACCAGCCTGAAAACGACGCCAAGCCGAACGTCCTCAAGGTCGACAACGCCGCCGTGCGCGCCGCGCAGCTCGCCAAGCTCGCCCGTCTGCGCGCCGAGCGCAACGAAGCGGAATGCCAGGCCGCGCTCAACGCGCTGACCGAAGGCGCGACGCCGGCGCCAATCTCCTCGATCTCGCGGTGAAGGCGGCGCGCGCCAAGGCGAGCGTCGGCGAGATTTCCTTCGCGCTGGAAAGGTCTTCTCGCGCCACAAGCCGAAGGCCAACGTGATTTCCGGCGTCTATGCGAAGGAAGCCGGCAAGGACAGCCAGCAGGTCGGCCGCGTCGTCGGCATGACCCGCGACTTCGAGGAGAACACCGGCCGCAAGCCGCGCATCCTCGTCGCCAAGATGGGCCAGGACGGCCACGACCGCGGCCAGAAGGTCATCGCCTCGGCCTTCGCCGATATGGGCTTCGACGTCGTCATCGGCGATCTCTTCGCGACGCCCGACGAAGTCGCGCAGAAGGCCGTCGAAAACGACGTGCATGTCGTCGGCGTCTCGACCATGACCGCCGGCCATCTGACGCTGACCCCCGAACTGCGCGATGCGCTCAAGCGCGTCGGCCGCGAGGACATCATGATGGTCGTCGGCGGCGTCATCCCGCCGGACGATTTCCAGGCGCTGCTCGATTTCGGAGCGGCGGCGATCTTCCCGCCCGGCACGAACATCCCGCTCGCGGCCGAGAAGCTGCTGTATGAGCTGAACATCCGGCTCGGCTTCGCGCAGCGCGAGCCGGCGAAGGCGTAAGCGACGCGGCGAGGGCGCCGACTCACCCTCCCGTCAAGGGGGAGGGTGGAAGGGCGCAGCGCTTCGGGGTGGGGCGGCGCCGCGATGACGATGTAAGGCGAGAGCCGCAATCCGCTCCTCTCCCCGCGCGTTAGGACCGCGGCCGGGACGCTTCCTCCCCGTGCGCATTTATCTTTCACGCATTCGGCCGAACGGGGCCGGGGCGTCCCGGCTTCCTCGATCAGCGCGCGTCGGTTTCCGGCGGCGGGAGTTTCCGCGCGCCCAACGCATTCGACCCAAGACAATTTGCGGCGCTTGAGTTAGGAGGCTCTGACTTAACCAAGAAACGGAAAACCCAATGGAAATCCTCCTCATCGGCTCCGCCGCCTGCATCGTCGCCCTCATCGTCACAGCCTGGCTGATGACGCTCGCCAAATGGTTTCCCATCAAGGCCGTCGACGCCTTCGTCGTCGACTACAAGACGATGATCCGCGCGCATGTCGATTATGCGCTGATGGCGCTGTTCGGGGCGGCGTTTTACGGTTCGGGCGTGGAGCTGCCGGTCGTCGCCTGCTGGTGCGTCGCGATTGGCGGCTTCTCCAATCCGACCGTCTTCACCATCGCGGCCTTCGATCCCAATTTCTGGGACAAGAAATTCTGGCGTGTCTACACGGCGCTGAGCTTCACCGTGTCGAGCGTCGGCTTTGTTTGGATCGCCTACGCCTTCGCCGCGCAAGCGGTGAAGCATTGGGCCTGATCGGCCCCTTGCGCGGGTGACGCCGCCACGCCATTTGCAGGGCGGCCGCCGCGCGGGCGGCCGCTGGAGCGCGGCGAAAAGAGGATGCTCGCGACGCGCTCCGATGAGAGGCCACGCATGACTTTCATGTTTGACGCCGCGCTGGCGGCGCTTCGCGAGATTCTCTCGCCGCCCTTCCGCAACGTGCTCTTCAAGAGCCTGGGCATGACGTTGCTCTTCCTGGCGCTCGCCTGGGTCGGTCTCGACAAGCTCGCTCTGTCCTATATCGCGGTGAATCACCCCTGGCTGCAGGTCGCGCTGACCTACGCGACGGGCGTCGGCCTCTTCCTCTTTCTGGCCTTCTTCATCGGCCCCATCTCGGTTCTGGTCGCGGGCTTGTTTCTCGACGATCTCGCCGACGTCGTCGAATCGGATCTCTATCCGCCCGGCGAGCGGGGGCAAGCGATCCCCGCTTCGCAGGCCATCATGATGGGCGTGCGATTCGCGGCCGTGTCCGCGGGCGTCAATATTCTGGCGCTGTTCCTGCTGCTGATCCCCGGAATCAACGCGATCGCCTTCCTGCTGGCGAACGCCTATCTGCTCGGGCGCGAATATTTCCTCTTCGCGGCCACGCGTTTCCGGAGTCTGGAGGAGGCGATGGAGCTGCGCCGCCGCTACGCGCCGCAGCTATTTCTGGCGGGCCTGTTCGTCGCCGCCTTCGTGATGACGCCGGGCCTCAATGTGCTGACGCCGCTCTTCGGCGTCGCCTTCATGTCGCGCATTCACAAAATGCTGGCGCCCGAACGTATGCGCTGGGCGGAAAGGTAAGTCACGCCCGCACCGGCGCGGGCGTGACGCGCATTCCTCAAGCCCCCAGGCGCTGCGCCTGATACTGGCCCGTCTTGCGATAGCGATAGAGATAGGTCGGCGCGATCGCCTCGATCGACTGCGGCTGAACGCCGAGGCCCTGCAGCGTGCGGCTTTCCTTGATGGCCGCTTCGCTCACGACATTGTCGTGCTTGAGCAGCTCGACCTGATCGCCCGTCATGCGCAGCAGCGTCGGGAAGAGGCCGAGCGACAGCTTGGTGAAGAGGCCAGTGATCGAGGCGACGAGCTTGCCGGTCGCGAAGGAGAGCTTCGCCACGCGGCGGTCGCGCTCCGTCACCTTCAAAACGTAATCGATCAGCGCCGCGAAGTTCTTCACTTCCGGCCCACCGAGCTCATAGGTCGCGCCGGCCTTGGCTTCGCCCGCAATCGCCTTGGCCACGGCGTCCGCGACGTCGCCGACATAGACCGGCTGGAACTTCGTCTCGGCGCCGACGATCGGGATCACCGGGAAGTAGCGCGCCATGGTCGCGAAGCGGTTGAAGAAGTCGTCCTCGATTCCGAAGATCACCGACGGACGCAGAATGACGGCGGAGGGGATCGCCGCGAGAACCGCCGACTCGCCGGCCGCCTTGCTGCGGGCGTATTCGGAAGCCGAGCCCGCATCCGCGCCGATGGCGGAAATATGGACGAGATTGTCGATGCCGGCCGCCTTGGCGGCCTCGGCGATGACCTTCGCGCCCTCGGCCTGCACCTTGGAAAATTTCTGCGCGCCGCTTTCCGAGAGAATGCCGACGAGGTTCACGACCGCCGAAGCGCCGTGCAGGGCGGCCGCGACCGATTCGGGGTGCCGCACATTGGCCTGCACCGCCATGACCTGGCCGACGCGGCCCTGCGGCTGCAGATGGAAGGCGAGGTCCGGGCGGCGGCAGGCGATGCGCACGCGCCAGCCGTCGCGGGCCAGCGCGCGGACGACATAGCGCCCCACGAAGCCGGATCCGCCAAACACCGTCACCACGCGTCCCGCGCCCACGTTCACGCCGCTCATCGCTCTTGCTCCGTTCGCCGCGCCGGCGTCGCCGGCCTTGCAGAATTCGTCGCCAGTGCTCTAGCGAAAATCGGCCGGGAAGGAAATGCGCCATTGCGCGCCCGGGGTGGGCCGCGGCGACCTTATTTGACGAGCTTTGCGTTTTTTGCCGAACTGCGCATTGACAGGACCCGGCCGGCGCCCCTAAGAGAGCGCCCACATGCCCAGGTGGCGGAATTGGTAGACGCGCTGGTTTCAGGTACCAGTGGTGAAAGCCGTGGAGGTTCGAGTCCTCTCCTGGGCACCATAATTTCACGCAGCATATGCGCCCGCGAGCGACTCGGCCAAATGCGCTCGTCCCCCGCGCGCGGAGTGATTTTCTCGTGCTTGCCCCGGTGAGTCGTCCCGCCAATATTCTGGTCTGCGGAAAAATTCGTGAACAAGGCGAATTTCAGCGAGAGATCGACAGATATCTTCAATGGCGGGCCGCCGGGCTCGTCGAGCGGATCGTCTTTTCGAGCTGGGTCGAGGATTTTCACGCGCATCGCGCCGTCTTCGACGCTCTCGAGCGGAACGGCGTGGAGATCGTCATTTCCGAGCAGCCGCGGCTCAAGATCGTCGGCCACGCCTTTCACCAGCTCAAGAGCATTGACGCCGGCCTGACGCTTTTTGGCGCAGACGACCTCATCCTGCGTACGCGCACCGATAAGGTCTTTACCGGTTTCGACCTTGCTTTCACGCTGAACCGCTTCGCAAGCGCGCCGCCGCCGGGCGAGGGCTCGCCCTTCTCGAAGCGGCTGACCATCCAGGTGAGCGTCCCGTTCCAGCCCTATTTCTTCAACGACATGGTGTTTCTAGGCCTGAAACGCGACATCGCGAAATTGGCCTCCTTCGATTTGTGGTTCGATTTGCGCGGGACAATCATGAATCCCGAGCAGATCATTCACTTCGGCCCGTTTTCGAGGATGCGGCCCGTTGTTCGGGATTTCTTCGGCGTGAATCCGGGCCTCATCTATTCGGACCCCGCCTTGAGCCGCGAGGTCTACGCCTTCGCCCTCGGGCGGGAATTCTACTGCGCCGCGCTCTATACGAGCCTGAAGGACACGCTCGACTCCTATCTCGTCGGCTTCGACCGGGCCTGCGCGGACCCGCTCTATTATTGGCCGCAATCCGTCGCCATGACCGACCTTCTGGACCCCGAGACGGCGACCTCCCTGAGCGGGGTCGACTATCACGACCTCGCCGCGACGATTCACACGCGCTCCGAGAGCGTCATCAAAAAATTGCTCCAAACGCCGATCCGCGAGCAGGGCGGCGCGACGCTCTTGGAAATCGGCCCGGCCTTCCTCGCCAGGGCGCAGGCGGGCGAAAGCGGCTGGCTGTCCGATGCCGCGCTCGACTTCGCGCGGGATTTGTACGAGCGCTTCCCAAACCTGCCGCACCGCCGTCGGCTGCCCCAGAAAGATGGTTTGAAGACTTTTTACCATGCCGGCCATCCGATGATTGCGAGCTGAGCGCGTCGGCCATATTCCCGCCAACCCTTTATTTGACTTGATATTTTTGCTGCGCTACTTAAGCTTGTCGTCGCCTGCGGGCCCCGCGGTTCAAACAATTCGCGCGTCGATCGGAACAGACCCGCACGATGAAATCGAGAATTCTCGCCCATCGGGGTTTCTGGACCGCCCCTTCAGAAAAAAACGCCGCCGTAGCGCTGGAGCGCGCCTTCGCCGCGGGGTTTGGCGTGGAGACGGACATCAGGGATCTGGACGGAGTTCTTGTCGTCTCCCACGATCCACCCCGGCGACGGTCCGCGCCCATGACCGCCGAGGCGTTGTTCGAACTTTACCTCCGCATGGGCGCGCCTGGCTGGCTCGCGCTCAACGTCAAGGCGGATGGGCTCGCGTCGCAGATCGGGTCCCTGCTTGCGCGTTACGCCATCGACGCGGCTTTCGTGTTCGACATGTCGGCGCCGGACATGCGGGCCTATCTCGCTATGGACATCCCGGTTTTCACGCGCCGCAGCGACGCCGAGCCGGTCCCGACCTATTACGGAAAATGCGCCGGCGTCTGGATGGATTGCTTCGGGATCGCGCACAGCCCGGCTGATTGGAGCCGTCAGGCGCTCAGCGACGGCAAGCGCGTGGCGCTCGTTTCGCCGGAACTGCACGGTCGTCCTCATCTCGCCGCATGGGCCGAGTGGCGCGAAGCGCTTCATCCGCATAGCGAAGCCAATGTGATGATCTGCACCGACTATCCTGAAGAAGCCGCCGCCTTCTTTCCGGAGGCCGTATGATCAGGGCTGTTCTCTTCGATATGGACGGCGTCCTGATCGATGCGAAAGACTGGCACTATGAAGCGCTCAATCGCGCGCTGGACCCTTTTGGAATGGCGATCGGCCGCGATGCGCATCTGGCGACCTATGACGGCCTGCCGACGCGCAAGAAGCTGGAGATCCTGTCGAAGACGAAGGGCTTCCCCGTCAGGCTGCATTCCTTCGTCAATGAATTGAAGCAAAGCTACACGGTCGAACTCGCCTACTCGCTCTGCAAGCCGAATTTTGCGCATCAGCGCGCCTTGTCGCGATTGAAGGCAGATCGCTTAAAGCTCGCCGTGTGCTCGAATTCGGTGCGAGCTTCCGTCGAGCTGATGATGCGGCTGGCGCATCTCGAACAATATCTCGACCTCGTTCTCTCCAATGAAGATGTCGCAAAGGCCAAGCCCGACCCTGAAATGTACAGGGTCGCGATCGACCGTTTCGGCCTTGCGCCGGAAGAGTGCCTGATCCTCGAGGACAATGACCATGGCGTCGCTGCGGCCCGCGACAGCGGGGCGCATGTCATGATTGTGGGGACGACGAGCGAGGTCACCTATGAGAGCGTCGCCGAAAGAATCGCTTCCATAAATGCGCGAGGCTAGGGAGCGATAATGAGCGGGGCGCTTCAAATCCTGGTCCCCCTGGCGGGCGAGTCGATCTTCTTCGACCCTGCTGAATATTACTTCCCCAAGCCGCTCGTCGAGATCGCCGGCAAGACGATGATCGAGCACGTGCTCGCTCCTCTTAAGGCGGCGGCTCCGGATGCGCGCTTCGTCTTCCTCGTGCGTCAGCAGGACATCGCGAAATTCTCGCTCGACTCGATCCTGCGCCTCTGTGTCGGCGAAGATACGACGGTAGTCTCGATCAAGGCGCCGACCAAGGGCGCGCTCTGTTCGTGCATGATGGCCGTCGACCAACTCGACCTCGACGCGCCGCTGCTGATCTCCAACGGAGATCAGGTGCTGGACGCCGACCTCGGCGGGTTGCTGCGGCGCTTCCGGAATTCGCAGGCGGCGGCGGGCGTCGTCACTTTTCGTTCCGTCCATCCGCGCTGGTCATATGTGCGGCTCGATCAGAGCGGCGACGTAATCCAGGCGGCCGAGAAGTCCGTTATCAGCGAACATGCCGTCGCCGGCCTCTATTATTTCCGCACCGCGCGAATTTTCGTCGAAGCGGCCATGGCGACGATCGCCGCCAACGATAGCGTCGGAGATTCGTATTACATCGCGCCGAGCCTCAATCAGGTGATCCTGAAAAACGAGCGCGTGATGCGGCTCGCAATCCCGGAGCAGGATTATCACAGCTTTTACTCGCCCCAGAAGATCAAGGATTTTCTCGACCTGCGCATGGGGTTCGCGCGTCGCATGGCGGCCGCTCCCCGTCCCGTCACCGTCATCGTGCCTGCGGCGGGCGAGGGGAGTCGTTTCGCAAAAGAAGGGTGGAAGCGGCCCAAGCCCTTCATCGACGTCGCCGGCCGGCCGATGATCGAACATGTGCTGCAAAACGTGACGCCGAAAAATGCGCAGCCGATCGTGCTCGTTCGAAAAGAACATACGGAGGGGCAGGGAGCCCTTTTGCAGCGGCTCGGCGTCGGCGCGGAAGTCGCGCTCGTCGATCGACTGACCGAGGGCACGCTCTGCACCGTCATGCTCGCGCGGCGCTTCTTCGCGGCCGACAATCCGGTCCTCATCGCCAATTCGGACCAGATCGTCGATTTCTCTGTCGACGCCTTCGTGCAGGATTGCCTCGACCGCAATCTCGACGGATCTATCCTGGTCTTTCGCGATTCGGAGCGCGACCCCAAATGGTCCTTCGCGCGGCTCGACGCCGAAGGGCTGGTCGCAGAGGTCGCGGAAAAGGTGCCGATCTCGGATCTTGCGACGGTGGGAATCTACTTCTTCCGCCGCGCGCGCGACCTCCTCGACGCCACGATCGACATGTTCGCGCGCAACGATCGCGTCAACGGCGAATTTTATACCTGCCCCGTCTATAACTACATGATCGCCAATGGCGCGCGTATCGGCGCATATGAGATTCCCGCGCAAGCTATGCAGGGCCTCGGCGTCCCGGCCGATCTCGACGCCTACCTTGCTCGCGTAGGAGGGCCGCGTTCCGCCGACGCGCCCTCTGATTCTCAATGAAGATCATCGTTCCACTCGCGGGTCCCGATTTTCAGCTGCCGGACGGCAGCGTCAAAGCCGAGATCGACATTGGCGGCGCGCCCCTCCTGCGCCGCGCGCTGGAGACCCGAAGCTGGCGTCGGCGCCGCACGGTTGCGGACGTGGACTATGTGTTCGTTCTCCGGGACAGCGCGCCGAGCCGGCGCTTCGCCGCCGAAAAACTCGCCGCATGGCATCCGGGCAGCCGGGCCGTGTTTCTGTCTGCCTTCGCGCAGGGGGCAGCCATGTCGGCAATGGCGGGACTGTCGCTCTTCGCCCATGTCGACGAGCCTATTTGCGTCGAACTTGCGGATATTCTGTTCGACGAGGAGACGGACCCGCTGGCGGAATTCTCCGACCCCTCGGTCGGCGCTCTCGGTCTGACCCTCCGTTCCGACAACCCTGCCTATTCCTACCTGCGCCGGGATGAAGACGGCCGCGTGGTCGAGGCGGTCGAAAAGCGGGCTGTTTCCACGGAAGCCTCCGCCGGGGTCTATTTCTTCCGGTCTCCAGCCGTCTATTTGCGCGCCTGCGCCCATCTGCTCGGCCGCGACGAATATCTGCACCAAAGCCTCTATTACGTCTGCCCTCTTTTCAACGGCGTTCTGGCGCAGGGGCTCGACGTGAGGGCGCTACCGGTCGAGAACGTACGGGACCTGAAGGTCGAGCCGATGCGAGATTGATTCGTTGCGTCAAAGCGCGTCGAGCGCTTCCGGCATTGACGGCCTCAGAGCGGGGTCAGGTTGGACGCAGGCGTCCGCAAGGGCGCGCATCCTGCTGATCTCGGCGGCGTCGCCCTCGCTCCGGTCGACGAGTTCCCCCAGCAACAGGCCCCAGGCCCGCACCTCGACCCGGTTCCAGAGATCCGCGTCGCGCCCTCCTTCCGGCAGGGCGCAGGCCGCGCCGAAATCGCTCAGCGTCGCTTTGCCCGTGACGCCGTCCCAAAGAGTGTTGTGCGCGTAAAGGTCGCCATGCATCAGACCCCGCGAATGGAGATGCGCCGCCGCCGACCCGACGCTGCCCGCGATCTTGCGGGCCACGGCTGCGTCCAGCCGAAGCGCCGGATCGTAAACGTCGCGGCTGCACGTCTCGAGACTGGGCGGCCCCGCAAGCACGCGCCAATGTGCTGGCAACAGGGGCATCAGCAGCGCATCCACGCCGTCGGGGTGATCCCCCAGCCGCCCGAGCGCCGATGTGAGATTGGGATGCGCGCCGGCCGCGAGGCAGGCGCGCATCTCTCGCTCCGGCAGTCCGTCGCTGGTCATCGCCCCTTTGAAGAATTTCAGGGCGATGGGCCGTGGCGCTTCTTTCTCCGCGCGCCAGATGGCCTCATGGACCCGGCCTGAAGCCCCCTCGCCCAGGAAAGCGCCCACTTCAAGCTCGCGCCAGGAGACGGGTTCGCCCTCCTCGGGCGCGGGCGCGCGTTCGAACGGGTTCCCGGCCCATGCGATCCAGGCAAGGCTGGGAAGCGCCGCGACCCAGGCGGGCAGGGCGTCGAATCCATTCGCACTCAGCCGGACCAACTCCAGATTTCCAGCGCCCGCGAGAGTCTCGGGGAGGCGCTTCAGCCGATTGCCTGCAAGCATGAGCTTTTGCAGATGGGGCCGCGCGCCAAGGGCGTCGGGGAGCGAATCGATCTGATTATCGGTGAGCGTCAGCCAGCGCAGGCGCGGCGGCAGGGCCTCGTCGGGCACATCCCGCATGCCGGTGGCGCGGAACCCGATCTGGCTCAGGGAGG
>NZ_CP187161.1:2177500-2202500 GCF_049675845.1 Methylocystis parvus | reverse complement strand
CGGGACAACCGCCGTCTTCGTTTCTCTTTCTTCTATCCAAGGACGAGCCCGCCCGAATGGGGCGCTGGATTTAGGTCTAGCGCGTCGGGCAGTAATTGGGCTTGTAGCTCAGTTGGTTAGAGCGCGCGCTTGATAAGCGTGAGGTCGGAAGTTCAAGTCTTCCCAGGCCCACCATTCTTTCGCTGGCGTCTCCAATATGGGGCCATAGCTCAGTTGGGAGAGCGCGTGCTTTGCAAGCATGAGGTCGTCGGTTCGATCCCGTCTGGCTCCACCAGACGGTCAGATTGCCGGCGCATGCGCTTAGGCTCGAGGGTCCTTGGATAAACCGAATTCGCATTTGCGCGCCCTGCGCCGAATGCGTGCTGTCTGTCATCGTGAAGAGGAAACATATCCGATCGTTTATCGAGCGGAGGTTTGGTTGGCTGCATTCGTGCGGTCGATCGGGCTTCGTATCGCTCGAGAAGACGAGCTGCCAGTTGTGAGCATCTGCTTGACCGCGATGTTCTCGGATATGTTCGAAGCAAATGGTCTTTCTATCACGCCCGCGCATCGCGCAAGCGAAGCGGCCTCTGCCGAGACCGCATAAGCCCAAAAAGTTGTAAGACTTTTTGGATCGGCTTATGCGCAAAGAGGTGGGCGTTGATAATGAGAGCGATCAAGTGCCTTAAGGGTATTCGGTGGATGCCTTGGCGCTGAGAGGCGATGAAGGACGTGGTACGCTGCGATAAGCCGTGGGGAGGTGCGAACAACCTTTGATCCGCGGATTTCCGAATGGGGAAACCCACCTTCGATCTCTGTTATTCCGAAGAGTTCGGTCTGGCGCGCACAGCGCTGGAGCGACGTCATGCGTTTCGAAAGAGGCGCATGTCTTTGGACTAACAGAGATCATGAGAAGGTATTTATGACTGAATCCATAGGTCATAAAAGCGAACCCGGTGAACTGAAACATCTAAGTAACCGGAGGAAAGGACATCAACGAGACTCCGTTAGTAGTGGCGAGCGAACGCGGACCAGGCCAATGCTTTTGATCTTCCAACTCGAACCGTCTGGAAAGTCGGGCCATAGTGGGTGACAGCCCCGTAGGGATTTCGAAGATTGAGAGATACGAGTAGGGCGGGACACGTGCAATCCTGTCTGAACATGGGGAGACCACTCTCCAAGCCTAAGTACTCCTCAGCGACCGATAGTGAACAAGTACCGTGAGGGAAAGGTGAAAAGCACCCCGACGAGGGGAGTGAAACAGTCCCTGAAACCGGATACCTACAAACAGTCGGAGCCCGCAAGGGTGACGGCGTACCTTTTGTATAATGGGTCAGCGACTTAAAGTAACGAGCAAGCTTAAGCCGATAGGCGTAGGCGCAGCGAAAGCGAGTCTGAACAGGGCGTTCAGTTCGTTGCTTTAGACCCGAAACCGAGTGATCTAGCCATGAGCAGGTTGAAGGTGCAGTAACATGCACTGGAGGACCGAACCGGTGTCTGTTGAAATAGACTCGGATGACTTGTGGTTAGGGGTGAAAGGCCAACCAAACTCGGAAATAGCTGGTTCTCCGCGAAAGCTATTTAGGTAGCGCCTCGCATGTATTCTCCAGGGGGTAGAGCACTGGATGGGCTAGGGGGTCCCACAGACTTACCAAACCCAACCAAACTCCGAATACCTGGAAGAACTATGCGGGAGACACACGGTGGGTGCTAACGTCCATCGTGGAGAGGGAAACAACCCAGACCAACAGCTAAGGCCCCCAATTCGTGGCTAAGTGGGAAAGGATGTAAGAATCCCAAAACAACCAGGAGGTTGGCTTAGAAGCAGCCATCCTTTAAAGAAAGCGTAACAGCTCACTGGTCTAAATAAGGGTTCTCGCGCCGAAGATGTAACGGGGCTCAAGCCACGAGCCGAAGCTTTGGGTTCATCCGCAAGGGTGAGCGGTAGCGGAGCGTTCCGTAAGCTGGTGAAGGGATAGGCGTGAGCCGTCCTGGAGGTATCGGAAGTGCGAATGCTGACATGAGTAACGAGAAACACTGTGAAAGACAGTGTCGCCGAAAGTCCAAGGGTTCCTGCGTAAAGTTAATCTTCGCAGGGTTAGCCGGTCCCTAAGGCGAGGCCGAAAGGCGTAGTCGATGGGAATCACGTTAATATTCGTGAGCCAGTGGATGGTGACGCGTGGGGTAAATTGTTCGGACTTACTGGATTGTCCGGGCAGTGAACCTGCGCCAGGAAATAGCCTCCACATCAGACCGTACCCGAAACCGACACAGGTGGACTGGTAGAGTATACCAAGGCGCTTGAGAGAATGACGTTGAAGGAACTCGGCAATTTACCTCCGTAACTTCGGGATAAGGAGGCCTTCGGCTCGCGCAAGCGGGTCGGAGGGGCACAGACCAGGGGGTGGCAACTGTTTAACAAAAACACAGGGCTCTGCGAAATCGCAAGATGACGTATAGGGTCTGACGCCTGCCCGGTGCCGGAAGGTTAAGAGGAGGAGTGCAAGCTCTGAATTGAAGCCCCGGTAAACGGCGGCCGTAAATATAACGGTCCTAAGGTAGCGAAATTCCTTGTCGGGTAAGTTCCGACCTGCACGAATGGCGTAATGACTTCCCCGCTGTCTCCAACGTCAGCTCAGTGAAATTGAATTCCCCGTGAAGATGCGGGGTTCCTGCGGTCAGACGGAAAGACCCCGTGCACCTTTACTGTAACTTTGCATTGGCATTCGTGTCGGCATGTGTAGGATAGGTGGTAGGCTTTGAAGCCGGGGCGCCAGCTCTGGTGGAGCCACCCTTGAAATACCACCCTTATCGTCATGGATGTCTAACCGAGACCCGTCATCCGGGCCCGGGACAATGCATGGTAGGCAGTTTGACTGGGGCGGTCGCCTCCCAAAGAGTAACGGAGGCGCGCGATGGTGGGCTCAGACCGGTCGGAAATCGGTCGTCGAGTGCAATGGCATAAGCCTGCCTGACTGCGAGACAGACAAGTCGAGCAGAGACGAAAGTCGGTCATAGTGATCCGGTGGTCCCTCGTGGAAGGGCCATCGCTCAACGGATAAAAGGTACGCCGGGGATAACAGGCTGATAACCCCCAAGAGTCCATATCGACGGGGTTGTTTGGCACCTCGATGTCGGCTCATCACATCCTGGGGCTGGAGAAGGTCCCAAGGGTTCGGCTGTTCGCCGATTAAAGTGGTACGTGAGCTGGGTTCAGAACGTCGTGAGACAGTTCGGTCCCTATCTGCCGTGGGTGTAGGAGAATTGAGAGGATTTGTCCCTAGTACGAGAGGACCGGGATGAACATACCTCTGGTGGACCTGTTGTGGCGCCAGCCGCAGTGCAGGGTAGCTATGTATGGACGGGATAACCGCTGAATGCATCTAAGCGGGAAACCCACCTCAAAACGAGTTCTCCCTCGAGAGCCGTGGAAGACGACCACGTTGATAGGCCGGGTGTGGAAGTGCGGCAACGCATGGAGCTTACCGGTACTAATAGCTCGATCGGCTTGATCACTCTCATTTATCAACGCCCATCACACAAACGTGATGAAATAGAAAAATCCATTTGCTTCGATGTGTTTCGCCGGCCTGGTGGCCTTCGGCGAAGCGATCAGACCCGATCCCATCCCGAACTCGGCCGTCAAACGCTTCAGCGCCAATGGTACTATGTCTCAAGACCTGGGAGAGTAGGTCGTCGCCAGGCCTGCCAAACACATCAAAAAAAACCTCTTCCGATCCAAACTCAAAAAGCGCCGCAAAACTCGCGGCGCTTTTTAGCGTCCGTCCTTGACGCGGGGTGGAGCAGCCCGGTAGCTCGTCAGGCTCATAACCTGAAGGTCGTAGGTTCAAATCCTACCCCCGCATCCAAGGATGAAAAACCGCTTTATCAGACGCAATAGAACGACGCGCTGACGCCGTTATGTCGGTTGGCGTTGACCAGCTGCGCGCTGTCGCTGTAACATTCGGCTAGGTGCCGGTGCGATCCCAACTGATTTTCGCGATGTTTCTGTCTGTCAGCGCGGCTGGGCTCGATATATTCAAGCCCGCATTCCTGCCGGACGCGACCCAGGGGCAATGTTGTCGTCTAAAACGTCTCGACTTTTGGAACGCCCCGCGTGTCTCGAACCCCGGAAAGACATTATCGTCGAGGGCGATGCATACATCGCCCTGACCCAGGAGCCCTGGCTGGCAATCCAAGCGGCTTCCCTTTTCGGAAGGACACGATTTATCGAAATCGTCTATCGCGCTGAAACTGCCGCCGCACCCGTGAGGCCGCTCCTACGCTTTTGGCTAGGAGCCGAGAAGTATCAGGACCATATCCTCCCGGCGCCCGTACAGGGCGCCGCGAAATGGATCGGCCGTGTGCCGCGGGAATGCACCGAAATCTGGATCAGCCCGACCAATCGCATCGGGCCCTTCAGATTTTGGGTTTCCGAGCCGCGACCGGCTCCTCGCTTGTCTCTCCTTCGACGCCTGTTTCAATCTCCCAAGCGAGCGTTTTTCGCCCTTGCAGCCGGCTGGGTGAAGCTGACGGACGAAGCGACGCTCAACTGGAGATGGGCTCTTGGAAGTTCGCCTCTTCGATCCGTTGATTTGGTCGCTCCCGCCGCGCCAGGCTTTTATATCTCGGTCAAAGAGCCGCCGTCGGGACGCGATTGTTTCAAGATTCTTATAGATGTGACGGGCGCATCGGCCGCCCAGATCGATATGACCTGCGCGTCGGTCGAGAGTCAGTCTTGGAAGAAAAGACGAGCATATCTTCTGGGTGAATCACTCGACTCCGCCGCGGCCGCACGAAAATCTATCTGGGACGCAAAGCCGGATTTCGAAGGAACCGCGCAGACTTCATTCCATGCCAACGGGTTCATCTTATGTCTGAACGCCGGCGATGTTCTCGTTGAACACGCACTCTCCTCCTTTGCCGCCCACTTCGCAGCGCGCCCCGAACACCGCTGCGCATATGCCGACGAGATTCGCCAAGGAGATGATGGCGAAGAAATACCCGTGTTCAAACCTGGGTGGAGCCCGACTCTTCAAGAAGGCGCGCGCTATGTTGGGCGGGCCGCGGCCTTTCGCGCAAGCTTGCTCGATGACGAAGCAAACTGGCCTTCACTGAAAGCGGAGGAGATCGTCAATCGAATCGTCGCCCGTCTGTCGCCAAACGAGGTGGGGGCGGTCCGTTCGCTGCTTTTTAAACTCCAGTCGCGTATTTCACACTACTTGCCGACACGGGACGCTGTTCATTGCACGACGCGCCCGGCCGTCAGCATCGTGATCCCAACGCGCGACAAGGCGGACCTCCTGCGCGCCTGCGTGGGCAGCCTATTCGAAAAGACAACCTATTCGAATTTCGACGTCCTCATTATAGATAATGACAGCGTCGAACCCGGCACGCTGCAGCTCATGAATGAGCTCTCCGTGAAATATGACCGGGTAAAAATAATCCGGGTTCCCGGCTCCTTTAATTTTTCAGCCCTCTCGAATGCGGGGGCAGAAGCCTCGACCGGCGAGTATCTGCTTTTTCTCAACAATGATACGCAGATCGTCACGCCCGACTGGATCGAGCGGTTGCTGTATTTTGCGACTCGATCGGATATCGGCGCTGTCGGCGCGAAGCTTCTTTACCCGAATCGAAAGGTGCAACATGTGGGGGTGCTGCTCGGCATGGGCGGCGTCGCGGGACATTTCGGAGCGGGTCTGGATGAAAACGCCCCCGGCTGGATGGGACGCAATCTCGCGCCGCATGAGGTTTCCGCGGTCACCGGCGCCTGCCTGATGGTCGCGCGAAAGAAATTTGACGCCGTCGGACGATTCGACGAGGAGAATCTTCCAGTCGATCTTAATGACGTCGATCTTTGCCTGCGTCTTGGCGAGCGCGGATGGCGCACGATCTGTCATTCGCAGGTCGTGCTTATTCATCATCAATCGGCGAGCCGCGGCGGCGGTCTGCGATTGCAGCAGGTTTATGAACGCGAACGGCGGTTCTTCGTCGAACGTTGGCGCGCGGTCATCCGGGACGATCCCTATTTTCACCCGGCTCTTTCACTTTACGCTTATACGGAGATGCTCCCCTGAGCTCGGCTTGCGCCCCGGCGCCGCCGCGACTATTTTGAGCGTGCTGCATCTGAGCGTTTGGATTTCCGCACAAAGTGCGCCGACTGAAGGCATATGAAAAAGCAGGAGCCTTCGAGACCTCCGATCCCAAAGGGATGGATGCGCGCGACGCAAAAGGCGCTCGCGCCCGAACGTTTGCGCCGTAGCCTGTCAAACCACATTGGCGACGATCTCAAACGCCGGCTTCCCGTCTTGTCGCAGGGCGTCGACATGGTCTCGGAGGCCTTGTCGACCATGGCAGCCGGTGGGGGATGGCTGCGCAAAAGCTTTTTTATCGTCGTGGTAGCGCCGACGATCGTCTACCTTCTATATGCTTCGCTTTGGCAGTCGGATCGTTACGTCGCTGAAACGCGCCTGACTGTGCGCGAGGCGCAAAAGAAAGAGCAGCCCAAGCTCGGAGACGCGGCGTCCATGACGGCCAGGATGACGGGCGGGTCTTCTGGGTCGAGGGACTCGCAGAACTCCTTCATGGTCCTGAATTACATCAAGAGCCGCGCCATTCTCGTCGATCTCGGCGGACGCGCCTATCTCGAGCGCAAATTCGCGCCGCCGGGGGCCGACTATTTTTCCCGTCTCTCCAAGGGCGCAGATCTCGAAGAGCTCTGGAAATATTGGCTGGAGCATCTTTCCGCCAGCGTCGATACGATCTCGGGGATTCTCGTTTTCCGCGTCGATGCGTTTCAGCCGCAGGACGCTCTGGATCTGGCAAACGACATCGTGCGGCTCAGCGAGGATCTGGTCAACAGGATCACCTTGCGCAATCGCAGCGACGCGCTTGCGCGCGCGGACAATGAGGTGTCGCTCGCCCGCCAGAAACTGGCGGATGCGCGAGAAAAGCTTCTGCAGTTCCGCAACCAGAATTTCATCATCGACCCTGGTTCGCGCGCCGGGAGCCTGAGCGAGATGATTGCGAAGCTAACGCTGGAGCGCATCGAGATCGTCAACATGCTGTCGACTTTCTCCACCACCCTGTCCAGCGACTCGCCGAGCCAGCGCCTGCAGCGGACGAAGCTTGCGGCCATCGACCAGCAGATCGCCGACCTCAAGAAGAAGTTGACGGACAACCAGGCCGACGACGTGGTCTCGGCGCAGATTTCCTCCTATGAAAGGCTGAAGCTCGAGGAGCAATTCGCCGCGAGCCTCTACGCCATCACGCAGTCTGCCTATGAGACCGCGCGTCAGGACCTGCAAAGGCAGCAGCTCTATCTCGTGACGGTCGTCGCGCCCATCCTGCCGGAGTCCGCCACCTATCCTCGCGTTTTCGGCAATACGGTCCTGCTATTCTTTACTCTTCTGGTGATCTGGGCGGTGGGGGCGTTGATCACCGCCAGCATCCAGGATCAGATGACCTGAGAAAAGCAGGCCCCGGGCAGCCTTTTCAACCATCGCGTTTCTGGACTTGGCCGAGCTACTTGACCATGTGATCGCGCACCAGAAAGGCGACGCCGACGAGCAGAACCCAACCGAACACGGCGGGCGCGACGATGATCGCCCATTCCAGCCAACGGCGCGGGTAAACGGACTTTTCGGCAAGAGTCGGACGCAGGAAGGGGATGAGGTACGTCCGCTGCCGCTCGAGATCGATGCGGGCGCTTTCATAAGCCGACGAAGAAAGCGCATATTGCTGCTGAGCGAGGGCGAGTTCGGTCTGCCGCTCGGAGAGAACGCCCGCATGGCCAGCGAGCGACGAACTGTTCTCCGTGCTGGCGATTTGCGCGGAATAGTCTGCGATTTGCTTCTTGAGGCTTTCGACCCGCGCATTGAGCAATCGCACCTGCGGGGACTCCGTGGCGAAAGCGCTCGACTGCAACGCCAGGCTTTCCTGTGCGTTTGCGAGATCGAGCCGTAGCTTTACGATGATCTTGTTGATCGCCTCGGCCGCCGCCGACGCGTCGATGACGCCCTCGGCGTTGCGTGCGTCGCGCATATGCGCGGTGGCGACCTTCAACTTTTCTTCGGCCCTATCGAGCTCCGATCGCGCCTGCTCCAGCGCATCGCGGCGGGAGCGCGTGGACAACTCGTTCACGAGCTTTTCGGAGAGTTCGATGATCTTCTGCGTGATGGCGAGCGAGTCTTCAGGAGTGAAGGCGCGTACCTGGACCGATATGATTCCCGACATCAGGTCGACACTGGCGTCAACCCTCTTCTTCCAATATTTTTCCAGGTTCTCGATCGGATCTTCCGCGTCGAACCGGGAAAAATAGTCGACGCCCGGGCGTGAAAATTTCCCCCGCAGATCTATGTCCTTGTCCAGCGTCAGCACGATCGAGCGGCCCAGAATATATTTGGTGATGACCTGGGAATCCTGCATCTGCTTTTCGTCGCCGCCGCTGACGCCGAGCGCCGCGAAGGAGTTCTCCGAGCCGTGCAGCGCGAATTTGGCGTCGGTGAGATATTGCTTGCTGGCGATGAGACCCCAATAGACGGATGCGACAATGATCGGGGCCACGACGCAAGCAAAGAAGCTCGCCAGCAAGCCCTTCTGAAACGCCCGCTCGCCGCGCCGGACGGCGTATCCGCCCCCGGCGATCACGCTTGAGGGGGCGCGCGACCGGTTTGCCGCGCGTTTCAGGGCGCGGGAGATGCTCTTGGCGACGAGGGCTGCGTCCTCCGGAGCGATTGCGTCGTGCGGCCGGGGGAACGCGACCTGATTCTGAATGGCGGGGTCAGGCATTGAGCTTCTTGTATAGTTCGATTGCGTCGTTGACCTCGCGGAAGACATGCATTTGACCGCCGGCAAGAACGATGCCGCGGTCGCAATAATCCTTGATGGTCTGCATCGCGTGGGACACCATGATGATGTCGGCCTTCTTTCTGCGGCTATCGAACTCTTCCCGGCATCTGGCGGCGAAGCGCGCGTCCCCGACGGCCGTCACCTCGTCGATGAGATAGCAGTCGAAGTCGATCGCCATGGAGAGACCGAAGGCGAGGCGCGCGATCATACCGGAAGAGTAGGTCATGATGGACACGTCCATATAAGCGCCGACCTCCGCGAAATCCTCCACGAAGCTGATGATCTTGCGCGGATCCTGACCATAGACCCGGGAGATGAATTTAACATTCTCCCGCCCGGTGAGCTTGGGGTGAAGGCCGCCCGTAAAGCCCAGCGGCCAGGACACCCGCACATTTCTGCGCACCCGACCGCCGTTTGGCAGCTCTGTTCCCGCAAGAATGCGCACGAGCGTCGACTTTCCGGCGCCGTTGACGCCCAGAATGCCGTAGCTGCGCCCCGCCTGGAAATCGAGGCTGATGTGGTTGAGGACGATCTTTCGATGCCCGTTCGATTTGTAATACTTATAAACGTCTTGGAGTTCGATCATGTCCAATGTCGGTCGCGGCTTCGGCGTCTGCTCGTAGGCGTTCTTTCTGGCTAATCGATGACCGCGCGGGCGCGTCGCTGGTCATGTCCGCCAGAGCTGGGTAGACAGGTTGCATGAGACAGGAAACGACTTTTCAGGCGGTGCGCCGGCATCTCCGCAATGGTTATGTCATCCTGGCCACGCGCGGCCCCGTCGCCCTCTATGGCGCGGCGATGCGCGAGGCGGCGAAACTCATTGATTCGCCCGTTGGCGTTTTTCTCGCCCCCCGCGACGTGCTGACCGACGGCCCGCATTTCCTCAAGGAGCACGGTCTGCGCGCGACGATCGGCGCGATTCTCCGCCAGACCGCGGCGACTTACGATCCGCCGCTCGGCCGCCGCCGCAATCCGGTCAACGATCCGCTGCGAGAGCGGGCCATCAGCTATTACTACACTTACGAGCTGACCAAGCCCGACGGGGTCGTGCCCTCCCGCCGCCCGGCGAATGAAATGGATTTCGCCCTTGAAATCCCTTTCGCGTTCGACCCGGCTCCCGCGCCGAAGGGGCCGATCGCCGCGATTATTCACGCCTTCTATCCGGAAATCCTGCCGCTCGTTCTGGAGAAGCTCGACAATATTCCCGGCTCTGTCGATCTCTTCCTGTCGACGAACACGGATGAGAAGCGGCGGGCGGTCGAGGAGGCGACGCGAGACTGGGCCAAGGGGCGGGTCGAAATTCGCGTCACGCCTAATCGCGGCCGGGACATCGCCGCGAAATTTTTCGGCTTTCGCGACGTCTATGAAAATTACGATCTCTTCTTGCATCTGCACACCAAGCGCTCGCCTCATGGCGGGGCGGAACTCGCCCGCTGGCGCGACTATCTGATGGACCACCTTCTCGGTTCGCCCGAGATCGTCCGGTCCATCCTGGCGCTTTTCGATGACTCGAAGGTGGGCGTTGTCTTTCCGCAGCATCTTTTCGAGCTGCGCGGGATTCTCAATTGGGGCTACGACTACGATCTCGCCCGCGCATTGATGAAGCGGATGGGCGTGGGGATCGACAAGAACATGGTTCTGGAATTCCCTTCCGGCTCGATGTTCTGGGGTCGCAGCGCCGCCTTTCGTCCGCTGCTCGACCTCGATATCGGGTTCGAGGATTTCCCCGAGGAGGGCGGGCATGTCGACGGCACGCTGGCGCACGCCATCGAGCGCGTGCTGCTGATGGTGGCGGAATCGAATGGCTTCGAATGGCTCAAGGTCGCCCGGCGCGATCTTTATCCGATGCAAAACACGCTGCTGACCGTTAACGGCCCGGATGATTTGCCGCTTCATCGGTTGAAGGTGTTCCAGCCCTGCCTGGGCAGCGTCGACAACGGCCTGCGTCCGCAGGATCGTGGCATCGTCGAAATCAAGCCGCTTCTGTCTTATCCCTCGCGCAATCCGCGCCCCCGCCTCAATCTGCTGACGCCCACCGTCAATCCACACCAGATCTTCGGCGGCGTCGCCACGGCAATGAAGCTCTTCACCGCGGTGGCGGACGCTTTGGGCGAGGATTACGACCGGCGCATCATCGCGACCGACGCCGATATCGAGCCGGAGGCCTACGAGAGCCTCCCCGACTATGAAGCCGTTCCCCACGCGGCGAGTCTGGACGTCGGTCGCCGACTTCTGGTGGACGCCTATGAACGCGATGGCAGCCGGCTCGATCTGCGCGCCGGCGATATTTTCATCGCCACCGCCTGGTGGACGGCGCTCTTCGCCCTCGACGTCGAACGCGACCGCGCGCGGCTTTTCGGCCGGGAACTGCCCTTCGTCTATCTCGTGCAGGACGACGAGCCCTATTTCCATGGCCGCAGCTCGCGTTACGCGCTGGCCGAATCAACCTATCGCCACGGCGACCGCACCATCGCCGTGATCAATTCCGAAGAACTCTACGAGGTCATGTGCGGAAAATACGCGTTCAGGGAGGCCTATTGCATCCCTTACGCGATGAACGCGCAGATTTTCACGGCTCTCCAGCCAGCGCCCCGCGAGCGGTTGCTGCTCGTCTATGGCCGCCCGCATGTGACTCGAAACGCCTTCGAGCTCATCTGCGACGGGCTTTTCCGCTGGCAGCAGCGCGATCCGATCCGCGCGAGCCGCTGGCGCATTCTCTTCCTGGGCGAGGAATTCCCGGAGACGCTCGTCTATCCGGTGATGAACGCCTCTGTCGGCGGAAAAGTGAGCCTCACGGACTATGCGAGCTATCTCAGCTGCGCGAGCGTCGGCGTTTCGCTCATGCTCTCCCCGCATCCAAGCTATCCGCCGCTCGAAATGGCGGAGGCCGGCCTGCTGACCATCACCAATCATTTCGAGGGCAAGAATCTCACCAGCCGGTTCGACAATATTGTCTCGCTGGATTTGCTGGAGCCGGCCGCGCTCGCGGACGCAATCGAATCGGCGGTCGCCGCGATGGAGCCTCGCATTGGCGAGGTCGTCCCACGCGCGACGCCGCGGGCGCCGGGTCTCGAGGGGGTGCAGGTTTTCGACGTTGCGCTCTTCGCTGAAAGGCTGCGCGCGCTTCGGGCCTGATTATTCTCGCGTCTGCAGGAGACGGGGCACGCAGATTTCCAGCGACTCTCGCCAGTGCGGTAGAGCGAGGCCATAGCGGGCGCGCAGTTTCGAGTTGTCGAGGCGGGAATTGGCGGGGCGTCGCGCGGGCGTCGGGTAATCGGCCGTCGCAATGCGTTTGACCCGCACCGGTCCGCGCCCGGCCTTCTCGGCGATCGAAAAGGTCGCCTCGGCGAGATCCGCCCAGCTCGCTTCGCCCGTTCCCGTGAGATTGAAGACGCCCCGCAACTCGGGCGAGGGATCGGCCACGAGACGCCTGGCAAGAACAAGCAGCGCGTCGGCGATGTCGATGGCGTTGGTCGGATTGCCGATCTGATCCGCGACGACGCTGATTTCCTCGCGCGTCTCGCCAAGGCGAAGCATGGTCTTCACGAAATTAGCGCCGAACGGACTGTAGACCCAGGCCGTGCGCAGGATGGCGTGGTTGCCGTGGATCGCCGCGATCTTCTGTTCGCCTGCGAGCTTGGAGCGGCCATAGGCGCCGGTCGGGCCGGTGGGATCGTCCTCGCGATAGGGGCGGTGGGACGTCCCGTCGAAAACATAGTCGGTCGAGAGATGCAGCAGCGGAACTTTCAGTTCAGCAGCCGCCTCGGCCACATGGCCGGCGCCTTCGCCATTGACGCGCATGGCGACGTCCGGCTCGCTTTCGGCCTTATCCACGGCGGTGTAGGCGGCGGCGTTGACGATGGCGTCGCAGCCCGTGTGGCGCAGATTGGCGAGCACGGCGTGGCGGAGGCCGAGATCGAGCTGCGGGCGGCCCAGCGCGGTGATTTCCACATCGCTCGGCGCCCGCTCGATGAGCGCGCTGACGACCTGGCCCTTCAGCCCGGTGACGGCGAGTCGAAGCGTCATGGCCGCGCCTCCGTTGCTTCCTCCTAAGGAAACAGGATTGTAGGTCGCGGCGGCGGGGAACGGCAAGGAGGCGGCGCCCTCGAGGAAGGCGCCGCGCGAATGCCTGCGGGCCGCTTACTTGCGGCCGACGCTGATATAGGTGAAGCCGCGTTTGCGCACGTCGGCCGGGCGGTAGACGTTGCGCATGTCGATCATGATCGGCTGCTTGAGCAGGCTTTTCACCCGATCGAGATCGAGGGCGCGGAAGGCGTCCCATTCGGTGACGATCGCGACCGCGTCGGCGCCGTCGATCGCCGAATAGGCGTCGTCGTGGAAGACGACTTCCGGCATCAGCGGCCGCGCCTGCTCCATGCTCTCGGGATCATAGGCGTGCACCTCGCGCCGTCGCCCGCGAGCGAGGCGACGATGGCGAGCGAGGGCGCGTCGCGCATGTCGTCCGTATTGGGTTTGAAGGCGAGGCCCAGCAGCGCGATCTTCTTGCCGCGCACGGAGCCGCCCAGCGCCACGATGATCTTGCGCGCCATGGCCCGCTTGCGCGCGTCGTTTACGGCGACGACCGTCTCGACGATGCGCAGACTCGAGCCCTCGTCCTGGCCTGTCTTGATCAGCGCCAGCGTGTCCTTGGGGAAGCAGGAGCCGCCATAGCCCGGTCCCGCATGCAGGAATTTGCCGCCGATGCGCTTGTCGAGACCGATGCCGCGCGCGACGTCCTGAACGTCCGCGCCGACCTTCTCGCAAAGATCGGCGATCTCGTTGATGAAGGTGATCTTGGTCGCCAGAAACGCGTTCGCCGCATATTTGGTCAGCTCGGAAGTGCGGCGGCCGACGAAGACCAGCGGCGGGGCGTTGAGCGAGAGCGGGCGATAGACCTCCTCCATCACGTCGCGGGCGCGCGGGTCCTCGACGCCGATGACGACGCGGTCCGGCCGCTTGAAGTCTTCGATCGCCGCGCCCTCGCGCAGGAATTCCGGGTTGGAGACGACCGCGAAATTCGCCTTCGGATTCACCTCTCGAATGATGCGCTCGACCTCGTCGCCCGTGCCCACAGGTACGGTGGATTTGTTGACGACGACCGTGAACTTGTCGCCCAGCGATTGCGCGATCGTCTTGGCGGCGGCGAAGACATAAGAAAGATCGGCATGGCCGTCGCCGCGGCGCGACGGCGTGCCGACGCCGATGAACACAGCGTCCGCGCCGGCGACGGCGGGCGCGAGGTCGGTGGTGAAGGACAGGCGATTCTGGCGGACATTGTTCGCGACGAGCTCGTCGAGGCCCGGCTCGTAGATCGGGATCTCACCGCGCTCGAGGCGCTCGATCTTGGAGGCGTCGGAATCCACGCAAATGACCTCATGACCGAAATCCGCAAAGCACGCGCCAGACACCAGGCCCACATATCCAGAGCCGATCATCGTGATTTTCATCGAAGCGAATTCCTTTTGCGTGCGCGCGATCCGGTCAGATGCGCCCTTGGCGCGCTTTCAATCGATTTCGTGAAGCTGTTTGTCAATGTTGCCGCGCGATCAGGAGGTCCGAAATCGCCTGGGGGAAGTTTTTTGTGGAAGGCGGCGCCGCCTGGAAGGCGCGCCCGCCTCGCGGGTGGATCGCTGTATATTACATAATATCAAAATGTTATGAGCATTTTTGGCAGGAAGGCCGTCGACCGAGGCGCGTGCGCCATGTCATGCGGTCGACATGATAGGCCGCCATTGACGCCGGTTTAAAGTTGCCTTTTCGAGCGCTGATCTCGAGATGAGCGCCGCAATATATTCGAGCGTTGCTTGAAAGGCCGCTTCAACAGGCGCGCCGCCAGCGGCTGCGCCTGTCGGTCGGCAAGCGTCGCCCACGGCTCAAAGCCATGCGGCGAGACGGTCGCGCCATTCAGCGAAGCTGCGCTTCGCGGCGAGGCCTCGCGCCCGCGCGGCGACGAGATTGTTCAGAGAAGCGCCCATGCGCATGACGCCGCCATAGCCGCAATCGCACAGCAACGCATGCGCTTCGCGCAGCGAGAGACGAAAGAAAGTCATGCCCTCTCTCACGCTGTCGCCGGTAAGACCTTCCTGACGAAACAGCGGATCCCGGAAGGCGATGGTGAGAGGCGATCCGTCATGGCGGAGCGCGAGGCGCTCCTGCTTCGCATAGCATTCCATCGTGATGAACAGGCGGACAGGCTTTTCCGCCGTTTCGATCAGGCCGGCAAGCCGCTCCAGCCTTTGACGGCGCAACATCCAGTCTGGACAATCGGCCCGCGCAACGCGTGCGGTCCGGGCGATTTGATCGATCGGTCGACGTTCCATCTTTGCACCGCCTTTGAAGAGAGACCGCCTCCCAAACTTGCCATCCGAGGGCGGGGTTCCTTGCGACGGGAGCCGAATGAAAACGCGCGGCCGGGCCGCGCGCTTCCTTGTGATTGGGTTCACCAGCCAAAGAAGGGCGCGGTGACGGCGTCGGCGGCCGCTCCCGCCGCCCAGAGAGGCGCCGCCGCGACGCCGGTCGCCGCGCCGAGCAGCCCGCCCGCAGGATTGTAGCCCCACGCGCCCGCGCCATAGCCGCAATAGGGCGAGCCCGCATAGCCCCAATAGGCGGAGCGACCCCAGCGCGCATAATGCATGCCCGGGCCGCGGCCCCAATGCCAGCCGGGATGCCAGCGATGGTGGCGGTGGGAATAGCGACGCCAGTCGACGGCGTCCGTCTGCGCCTGAAGGCTGATCGCCGCCTTGTCCGTCACCGGCATGACGCCGGCGAAAGCGCTCATCGGCGCCGCCGCCGCCGAGAGGATGCAAACGGAAAGGGCCGTCCGCAAATTGATGATGTGCCGCATCTTGGCCTCCTGCTCTGACGCAAGCGGCGCCAATAGTCTGGCCCCGTCGCGCGTGGCTGTAAGTACCGCCACTTAGAACTAGCGCGGCAAGCGTCTATCCCTCGCGGTAAAATTGGACCATCGCGCTGACGCCGCTGCTCACGCTAGAGGCGGTTCGGACGATTTCGTCCATAGCGCGAAAGGTTCGGGTTGCGACGCGATAGCGCGCGGATCAGGCGCGCACGGAAAATCCGGTTGAGCGGAAGGGCGATATGGGAAGGGGAATGGCGGAGATGGAGTCCGCCGAACTATCATTCGAGACGATTTTTGGTTGTGTGCGATAACCCTTATTTTCTGAGGCTTTCACGCGAGACTTGTGTTTCCTAATCCGGGATTGTTCGCTAGAATCCGTGTCGAAATGTAAGACTTATTGTAAGACCGGATTGCGAGGCGGACATGGCCAGCGGGAAATTGACGGCGCGAAAGGCCGAAACGACGAAGCCCGGACGCTACGGCGACGGGGCGGGGCTTTGGCTGGTTGTCGCGGCCACCGGGGCGCGCAAATGGGTCTTCCGGTTCACTTGGCAGGGGAAGGTCACAGAGATGGGCCTTGGACCTGCGGACGCTGTGTCCCTTGCGGAAGCCCGTCGCCTGCGGGACGAAGCCCGGCGGACCCTCGTAGGCGGGGAAAACCCCATCGAGGCGCGGCGGGAGGCTCAGAAGGCCAAGGCGGGGAAACCGACCTTTGGCGCGATGGCGGACGCGCTCATTGAGAGCAAGGCGTCTGAGTGGCGCAATCCGAAGCACCGGGCACAATGGGTTATGACCCTGCGGGACTATGGCGCGCCCCTGCGCGCCAAGCCCGTGGATGAAATCGACACGGAGAGCGTTCTAGCCGTCTTGAAGCCGATATGGCTGGAGAAGCCCGAGACGGCCTCCCGACTGCGGGGACGTATCGAGGCAGTTCTCGACGCGGCCAAGGCGCAAGGCCATCGCACGGGAGAAAACCCGGCGGCATGGCGCGGCCATCTTTCGCACCTCTTACCCAAGCGCGGAAAGCTCACGCGCGGCCATCATGCGGCGATGGCCTATGCCGATCTGCCTGCCTTCGTCGCGCAATTGCGGGAGCGAGAGGCCTTGGCGGCGATGGCGCTGGAATTGTGCATCCTGACGGCGACGCGGACAAATGAGGTTCTTGGCGCGCGCTGGTCTGAAATCGACTTTGCGTTGAAGGTCTGGACGGTCCCGGCAGAGCGGACGAAGCCCGGCCGCCCGCATCGCATTCCGCTTTCAACGCGCGCGATGACGATGCTTGAAAAACTTTCAACGGCAAAGACCGGCGAATATGTCTTCCCCGGCCAGCGCGACGGCAAGCCGCTTTCGAATATGGCGATGGAAATGGTCTTGCGCCGGATGAATGCGCGAGGCGTGACGGTTCACGGTTTCCGCAGCGCGTTCCGGGATTGGGCTGGAAACGAGACGCCTTTCCCGCGCGAGGTTGCAGAAGCCGCTCTTTCCCATGTCGTTGGCGACAAAGCAGAGCAAGCCTATCGTCGCGGCGATGCGCTGGAAAAGCGCCGGGCGCTGATGGAGGCTTGGGCGCAGTTTTGCGAGCCAAACGGCGGCGCGAATATCGTTGCTTTCAAAAAATCAGACCGCGCGTCGGCCTGATGACGGTTGCCTCGGGATAGGACGGCCATCCGACAAGCCGGGGCGCATCGCCCGGTTTCCCGAGGTTCCTCCGATGCTCGCGGATGCGCGTGAATGGGACGGCACTCTGAAATATACCCGCACGTCTTATTTGAAAGACCTAATGGCGCGGGAGGGGGCGTAACTATAAGGATGCCGGGCAGTTCCCAGGGAGTGACGGTTGCTCCAATAAGCCCTGATTGGGTCTTGCTCGAAAGCGCAGTTGGAACGCAATTATCGGATGATTACCGCCTAAGAATTACACGCGCCTTATCGGATTACGCCGAGTGGAGGGCGGTAGAAGAGTATGCGCCAACTTGGAGCGGCGGCGACGATGCGCTCCTAAAGCGTGCTGATCGCCTTTCAAAAGTTGCCAAGCAATTGCTCCAAGAATTTCGACAGGACAGCCCCGCCACTGGTTATTTTATTGGTTGCGTAGAGCGAATAAACGACGAATTCATGTACGGGCGAGGAAAGCGCTTTTCACGCGAGGCGTTTGATCACCTTTTAGAAGCCTTTGTCGAAGGTGCCGATGTCGTGCGCCAGCGACTTGTGACTGACAAGAAAATCAGCCGGGGCACCCGCCCTCCGTGGGGAGGCTTCGTAAAGATCATGGCGGAACTCTACTGGCAAATTGTCGGAGAGAAGCCTACGGCCGCCGAGGTTCACGGCGGAAATAGATATGAAAGTTCGAAACAGTCTCGCTTCGCCGAATTTGCGTTTGCAGCAATGATGCAGGTTCCACCTGAATTACGTGAAAAAGGGGCGTCGCGTCAAAATATTGAAGGGTTTTCGCGCGCATTGCGCGAACCGCTCAGAGAGTGGGAGTCGCGATATCCTCTACGCGGATTCAAAAAAAGAAAAATTTGATATTCGCGTTATCGCTGAAGGGACTGAACGGCCAAATTCGAATTATCGAAGCTAAGGGCGGAGATATTTCGAATGTCAGGAAAAGCCGTTGATCCCGCTAGGGAGATTGAAGCGCCGAAGGATCGGCAAGCGTGGCGAGTGCGCGAGTTTTGCGAGGCGCATCGCATTTCGAACAGCACTTTCTGGAAATATGCTGGGCTCGGAAAGATTAGGACCATCCGCATCGGCGGGCGCGTCCTTGTCCCGCATGCTGAAGCTATTCGCATCGCTTCGGAGGGCCTGCGTTGATAAGCAAGCCTCAACGAAGAAGCCCGGCCGCTGGGGACGACCGGGCTCGGAAATGTATCGCTGTGGTGGCGAATGCTTCCGAGATTAGCACCCGCATCTCAGACTTTCAAATGCTAGGCGACTGCGCGGGCGATGTCGTCATAGACCTTGCCGGGCGTCGCGTTGCCTATCTCGCCCGCCGTTGCGGGATCGCGCCTGGAATGGCGAAGGGGCTCGCGCCTTTCGTCTTCGGTGACCGGGAGGGCGCATGATGACGAAAGATCAAGATCGTCTCCTGCTCGCTCTCGACTTCGTGTCGGAAGTCGCTCACACGATGGTCTCTCTCGCGACGTGCCTGGCTGTGTCTGCCTGCGCCGCCGATCTGGCTGCCGTGGAGGCTGATCTCTGGCGGCTGCGCCGGGCGCTGCTGGCCGCAATCGAGACGTGGCGCGACGTGGTTCCGGGCCTCAAAGACGGGGGCGCAGAATGATGGAAGCTCGCTCCCCCATCGCTCCGCCTGACTTCTCGTCATGGACGCAAGAGCGTCGTGACGACTGGTTTGCAGAGCAAGCCCGCGACTATCGAAAGCGGACGGCGAATGACACGCCCGCGCAAACGTCCTCCCGCGAGCGCAAAGATCAAGAGACGCCATCGCCTGCCATAGCGGTGGCTTCCCCAGCCCCGACGCAACCGCCCGCCGTGCGGCTGATCCAAGGGTCTTCGATAACCCCGGAGCCGATTGATTGGCTTTGGGAGGGGTGGCTTGCCGCCGGTAAGTGTCACGTGCTCGGCGGCGCGCCCGGCGCTGGCAAAACGACCATCGCGGGAAGTCTCGGGGCGATCATCTCGACCGGCGGCGTCTGGCCGGATGGCTCGCAATCGGATGTCGGCAATGTCGTCATTTGGTCTGGCGAAGACGATCCGGCAGATACGCTAACCCCCCGCTTAATCGCGGCGGGAGCGGACATGTCGCGTGTGTTCTTCGTCGGTGACGTTCTCGACGCAGGGAAAGTGAGAGCGTTCGATCCGTCGAAGGATATCGAGCCGCTGCGCAGCGCCATCGCTTCTGCAGGCGGCGCGTCCATGCTGATTGTCGATCCGCTGGTTAGCGCCATAGCTGGCGACAGCCACAAAAACGCAGAAGTCAGACGCGCTCTGCAACCCCTAGTCGTTCTTGCCTCAGGGGCCGGGGCGGCGCTGGTCGGCATAACCCACTTCAGCAAGGGAACGGCTGGGCGTGAGCCGACGGAGCGCATTACCGGAAGTCTCGCCTTCGGGGCGCTGGCGCGCATTGTTTTGGTCGCGGCCAAAGTCCCGGCGGAAGACGAAGACGGGCCGCCGTCTCGCGTGTTCATGCGAGCAAAGAGCAACATCGGCCCGGACGATGGCGGCTATGTCTATGATCTGCGCCAAGTCGATCTTGAAGCGCATCCGGGCCTTTCTGCTTCCTGCGTCCAGTGGGGCGAGAGGATAGAGGGAACGGCGCGCGAGGTTCTCCAGGAAGCCGAAGGCGGCGGCGGACGTGAGGGAAGCGCCGTCGCCTCTGCCGCCGAATTCCTTCGGGCGCTACTAGCCGAAGGGCCGATGGCTGCAACGGAGGTGCGAGCGCACGCGGAAGGCTCGGGGCTCTCTTGGGCGGCTGTCAGGCGGGCGCAGAAGGCGCTGGGGATCGTCTCGACACGGGTTGGCTACGGCAGCGATGGCTCGTGGGAATGGAGGCTGCCGGGCCATTGATGCTCAAAGAAGCTCATAGACGCCCAACAAAATGAGTTGAGCGTCTATGAGCATCTATAGGGCTCGCGGCGAAGCAGCCGCATGAATTTTTAAGCCGTCGTAGTCAGACCATTAAAACCTGCGCACCTCGAAAATCCGCCCGGTTATTTGATCACTGTTGGCGTTCTGTCGCCAGAAGTCGAAGAAGGTCTGTTCCTTGAGGGCCTCAAGATGCATGACTTGCTTAGTCTCTTCCTCATCGTAAGGAGCTGCCAAGCCCTCGATCTCAGCCGCGTGCCCCAGGATGATATAGCTGAAGCGCTTCAAGGTATCAGCTACAGCGATCGCCTCGCCTCCGACATAGGGAAGCGATGCGCCAGGCTGCAAGCCGATACGGTAAATCTCGGGTCCCACCACCTCGTAGTAGGCCTCTGTTGCGGTGCGATGGAGCAATAAATGTGGCGGAGCAATATGAGCGGCGGGTACAACGACAGGCAGGCTCTCGGTGCGACCAGTGGTGTTTTCGCGATAAACCGTCATCGCAAGAATCTTTTCGCGGTCCCTATCGGATGTCGTCTGGAAGTGGATCACACCGTCGGATGCCATCGCGATACGGCGCAGGTCGTCCTCTGCAAGCACCTCGGGAAGGCTGGTCAGATACACGTAGGCAACATTTGCTAGCTTGCGAGTGCCTTGGAGGTTCCAGCCTGAGCTCCAGAACTCCCCACTTTTGCGTATGCCTGCGGCCGCGCTGCCGTTCGTAATATGAAATAGCTCCAGCGCGAAATCTCCGTCCGGCAATGGCCGCGCTCTTCCCGCAGATTGATGGACGAGCGACTCGGGGCCCTCAACACGACAGCGATAAAGTTGGACTCCGTCGTCAAAGCGCTTTAGCAGCCCATCGGAGCGAACGGTGGAAATCACGCGAGTGAGTTCAGTCTCGCGTGGGCCTCCAATATCAAGGTTGAACCTCGCAACGTGGGTGTTCGGTTCAATATCAAAGCCTAATATCGGCGGACCAAAGAAGCTGGGCTGATAAAACCACCACCCGCTACGCTCAATAAAGAATTGCTCGGGAACAAGAACACTGCCGTTCGCACTATGTCCTAAACGAACCTTCAAGACACCCTCATATCCGGCGGAGCTCTCCCCCTCGAATTGCGTCGAACTACGCACTGGCGAACCGGCGAGATTTAAGTTTGACTGCATGTACGCACCTAGTGAAGTCCCAACAATATGAAAACGGCCCGCTTCCGCGGGCCGTCGAGTCTTAGGAATTGAAGCGTCGGCGGAGCGCTTCGTCTTTCGCGCCGGGATGGAGCTTCCCGGTATTGACCTCGCTGATCCGACCCTGGTTGACGTCATAATCTTGAAGGACGCGAGACTGCTTTTCGCCATTCATCAAGCGAAGATGAATCTCGACGGCCTCTTCAAAGGTCAATTTGTGGCAGGGTGCTTGGCTTCTCATAAGGAGGGTCCCTTAATGTGACCCTGAGAAGGCTTGACATGCGTGCTCGCGCGCTCGTACCATGCGCGTGTGTTCGAGATCGCCGCAAGCTTTATCAGGGCAGTTGCGGTGAACGCTAGGAGCCAGGGCTGCAACCCTGGCTCTTTGCGTTTGTGGGGCTGTTAACCTCACGACCAAAATATCTCAAATCGGAACAGCCGAGTCAATGGGCGACCTTTTGCGAGCCCCTCAGTGGCTCACAAAAAATTAGGCTTAATGTCCCCTAAACATTCCTTAGCCCCACTCAGCGCGCTCCCTAGGCCGCCTGAATGCCGTTCAAGAGCCGGGGTAGTGTCTCGCGTCGGACGTTTCTTTTATGTTCCTTTAATTGCCCCGGCTGTTTTGGGCGCGACAGCTTCACTTTTGTTTGCAGGTATTATAATACCTGCGCAAATTCGCTTGGCGAGCTGGTAACGTGGCAAATTCAACGCGGCCTGTCCCTGTTAGCGCCCCGGAAAACCAACGGGGTGAACTTCGCATGTTCGGCGGTTCCACCTCGGATGCGTGGAACAATGTGCTCATCAATCAAATCGCCAAGGCCCAATGGACAAATTACGCCGATGAGGGGTTTCGGCAGCAGTTGATCCAAGGCTGCTTTGAGGGCCTCGCCGCTATTGGTCCGAAGGACGAGCTCGAAGGCATGATCGCCGTGCAGTTGATTGCGGCCCATAGCGCCACGATGGAGTGCTTTCGACGCGCCATGCTCCAAGAGCAAACCTTTGAGGGACGCCGCGAGAGTCTCAATCAAGCGAACAAGCTTTCCCGCACCTATGCGACCCTCCTGGAGGCGCTCAACCGCCATCGTGGGAAGGGGCAGCAAAAGGTGACGGTCGAACACGTCCACGTGCATGCGGGCGGGCGGGCTGTCGTTGGCGTCGTGGAACCGGGGGGAGGGGCTGCGGCAAAAATCGAGGGACAACCCCATGCAAAGCAGATTGGCGATGCACCTTTCCCCGCGCTGCGGGGCAAAGACACGGACGGAGAGTGCTTGCCAGTCACCGGCGATGATGAACGGGCGCTGCCGAATGCACGGGGGGAAATCGCCCGGCGCGCCCAAAGGAAATAGGAACGCACTTACGCACGGACGCTACGCGGCTACCGCGCTTGCGGAGCGGCGAGAGTTTGCGGAAATACTCCGCGAGATAAGGCGGCTGTCGGAAGTGGTTTGAGGGCACTTGCTACGATTACAGCGAATGGCTTGCTTGCATACAAACCTGGTCAGATGCCATTGGCTGGCTTTGTTTGGCTCACGTCTGAGTTTGACTTTGGCTGGGTCATTAGCTCTTTTGTGACGCTTGCTCGGAATGTAACGATATCGGCGACGATGTGTTTTTTACGTTCGTCCACGGCATCCTTAACAATCTTTTGCATTTCAGATTTAGAGCCGCCGTAGAATGCGACGCCCAAACTTACGTATTTTTTCTCAGACTCGGCACACTTCGTTATGATTACTTGCGCCAAAGTCTCAGCGCTCTCGTTTGAGAACGGAACAATTTCTTTCATTTGGTTTAGCAGGCACGCGTTGTGCTCGTTCGCCGCCTCCTTTAGCAGTTTATCGCGTTCTTGATCCGCTTCTTTGGCCTGCTGCTGCCGGGCTAGTTCGGCTTCTTGCGCTCGCTGCGCGCGCGCGGCCTCTTCTCGCTCGGCTTGGCGCCGCTGCCGTTCATAGGATGCGGTCTGATCATACAACGACCGAAGTTCTGGTTGGATGCCGTTGTAGGCCGCACGAATGATCCCGTTAATCTGGTTCTTATCTAAGCCCGCTTGAGCGAGAGCTGCGCGCGCTCTGTCAATGTGGATACCGCAAGCAGGCCGCAAGGATATCTCGATTCTGTCGAATGAGCTTGCTGGTTCTTTCTGTGCGATTTGAGCGATATGCTGCTTCGCACAGGAGCCGTATGCCGTAAGATGAGGCTTCACGTAATTATCGAAGAAAATGGAGGCGTCTTCCTGCGCTTCTACGGACGCTGGAAGCGCGACAGAAAGCCAGCCGGCGGCCAAAGTTGATGAAACGGCAATGCAGCGAGGAAAGCGGATTCGTGACATTTTCATTAGCTAAGTTTCGGGAACCAAGCCCAAACTAAGATACACTCAGGCGCATTGCAAACAGGGGTATCGAGTGCCCTCCCGATACGCTGGTCCCGCCATGGACCTCGCAAACATGCGCAGCCTCGGAATAGAGGCGGTAGATGCCGCTTGTGCCTGCGGGCGTCGAATCAGCATCGATGTATCTGCCCTTCCGGCTTCCCTTGAAGTGCCCTCGCTACGGCATCGATTTCGGTGCACCGCTTGCGGCTCACGCCCCGTTGACGTGCGGCCGGATTGGTCACAGCACCGTGCGAGCGGAATGGGAAAGTGACGCGCGAGCGGACGGTCACAAATCCCGTCTGTAAGACTGATTGTAAGACTGGTCTAAAGCTAAAATTCGCTAATCCATTAAAATCAATGGTCTAGTTGAAGGTGATGGCGGAGAGGGAGGGATTTGAACCCCCGATACGGTTGCCCGTATGCCGCATTTCGAGTGCGGTGCTTTCAACCACTCAGCCACCTCTCCGCAGCGCGCCGATTCGGCCCGTAAGGGCCAAAAGCTTCGTGGTGCGCCGCCATTAGCATGGCGGGCGGCTTTGGATCAAGCGCGGATCGACGCGGGGGGCGCTATCATTTTCTTTTCCCCGGATTTTGGGCGATTTTTCAGAAAAGGCGGGCCGCGCATTTTTATTTGGCCTTCGCATTTGCGTTCTTGGCCGTCATGAATATATTGCGCGCCAACGGAGGGGTGGCCGAGTGGTTGAAGGCGCACGCCTGGAAAGTGTGTATGCGGGAAACCGTATCGCGGGTTCGAATCCCGCCCCCTCCGCCAGGTATCTTCATAAAGCTTTGGAATGTAAGGGTATTTTTGGCGGGTGGGTGGCTTATCCGCCAATTCGCCCCATATTTTCCGTAGGACTTTACAAGTTAGTTATTAGCTCGAATTGGACCCAGGATCGCGCCTTCAGCCGTTGCGTCGAGTGAGGCGGAAATACCCCTTGACGAAGGCCGAGACGGGTGAGCCAAAGTCTTTGATGCATTCCTAACGCAGTTGCGACGGCTTGCCGGAGATCTTTCCCAGAACCTATGGCCGGGGCCAGACCCTACGCCCGTCGCCAAAGGGACAGAACCCCGCTCGTTCATTCCGCCTCTGCCTTCTCTAACGAGCAGCCGATAGTGGCCGCGCAAGAAGCGTTCTGCCCGCGCCAGTTGCTAAAGCGAGGGCCTGCTGCTCAAGGGCCCGGACCCATAAAATGGTGAACACGGCTCCGTAA